>CAWIGC010000029.1:0-10977 GCA_963835555.1 uncultured Solibacteraceae bacterium
GTTTCACCTTAATGGTGTTCTCATTCATGCCGGTCTGTGCCGCCAACTCTTCTACGGAATAGCCCTCAACTTCTTTCATCATTAGCAGCATGCGTTCCTCTTCGGAAACGCGGCTGAGAAGTTTCAAAACGTAATCCCTCTGCGCCAAGGAAGCATCGGCAGGGAGGGTTCGATTGACACTGGGTTCGGTGTTTTCGACACGCCGCACCTCGTCTTCGCTCAAGTCGCTCTCGTAAACCAGTTTGCGCACCTTTCGCTTCCGGAGGTAATCGAAACACTCGTTAACGGTGATCTTGTAGATCCAGGTGATCAGCGAACTGCGGAAATCGAAGTTCTTAAGCGAGAGATAAACCTTGGCGAACACTTGCTGGGCTATGTCTTCCACGTCGTTGCGCTGCCGCACGATGCCGTGGATGATGGAAAACACTTTGGACTGGTACCGTTCGACGATCTCGCGGAAAGCCGCCTCATCGTCATTCTGTGCCCTGCGCACCAGGGCACCTTCCGGCGTGTTTTCGTAATCCACTCTAGATCTAGCCGCAATCCTGCTGCCGAACGCGGGAAATGTAAGAGCACCAGTCAGTGTTCCCATACATCCTGTCCGACGCATTCGCTTCGTTCAGGGTTACAAGCACTTGATGCTCAAACACATTTGCACCATAGCACAGACGGCAACCGGCACGTACCTCTCGAACCCGGGACCGGGGCCGCAGTCGCGCCGCCAGGATGATTTCTGTCGCGATTTTGCGCGACGTTGCCATCTTGTGATACATCTAAAGTACTGAAGCAGGGAGCAATCCGGTCCTGATTGAAGAATCGGCGCCGGCATAGAGCTTCAATCGAGGAGTGAATAACGCATGGTGCAAATAACGGAACGAGCGGTAGGCAAGGTCAAAGAGATCATGTCCTCCCAGGAGCCTTCCCCGGCCGGGCTGCGGATCGCCGTGGTGGGCGGCGGCTGCTCTGGTTTCAGCTATTCGATGGCATTCGAAAACCAGCCCAACATGCTGGATAAAACCTATACCTACAATGGTTTAAAGATTTTCGTCGATCAGGCCAGCCTGTTGTATCTGGATGGCGCCGAAGTGGACTACGTGGAGACGCTGGAGGGGGCCGGTTTTAAATTCAACAACCCCCAGGTCAAATCCACCTGCGGCTGCGGCAGTTCCTTCCAGGTCTAGGAGCGGTTTTAACGAATTACGGGCGCTTCTCCGGGAATGGGGGAGCGCCTTTGTACTTTAATTGGCCCTACTCCTGCCGCAACGCGATCAGGGGATCCAGCCTGCTGGCGCGGTGCGCCGGGATGAGGCTGGCGCCCAACGCGGCCACTAGCAGGACCGGAATTGCGACGAAGAGTGTCGAAAGTTCCACCGCGCGCATTCCTTCCACAAGGCGCAGCAATACCCGCCCCGCCGCCAATGCTGCCCCGGCGCCCAGACCGGCGCCCGCCAGAATCATGCCCAGGCTCTGGCGGAGCACCAGCCACACCACCTCGCCCTTGGTAGCGCCGAGCGCCATGCGCACTCCAATTTCGGGCGCCCGCCGGCCGGTCAGGTAAGCCAGCACGCCGTAGATGCCGATGCATGCCAGCAGCATCGCCAGACCGGCGAACAGGGAAAACAACAGCAGCAGGAAACGCTGGCGTCCGAGCGAATCGCCGGCCAGTTGGTCCAGGGTCCGGACTTCATACAGCACCTGGTCCCCGGTCGCGCCGCGCACGGCCTGCTGCAGCGGCTTCACTACGCTCAACGGCGCTACTTCGGTGCGAACCGCAATCGACATCAGGTCCGACCAGCGGCGCAGAAGGCGGTCGGGCACCTGGGCGAACGGATAATAAAGTTGCGCGCGCACCTTGGCCTGATCGTCGCCCGCCGGCCCCCAATAGCGCACATGGCCCACAATGCCGATCACGCGGACAGCGTCGCTGCCCAAATCGATCCACAGGTGCTTGCCGAGCGCGTCCTCGCCGCCGAATGCCTGCTGCGCCATCACGTCATCGATCGCCACGACCGATTCGTGGCCGATACGGTCGCGTCCATCGAAGAAGCGGCCTGCGAGCAGCCGGATGCCCATCACCTTCAGGTAGTCCGGCGATACGCTGGTGGCCAGCGCCGCCGGTTGCTGGTTGTCCGGCACTTCGGCGGCCGAGGTGCGGTAGCCGATCTGATTGTTGCCTTCGCGCATGGGAACGGTATCGACCATGGCGACGGCCTCAACGCCGGGGACCCGGCGCGCGCGCTCCAGCACGTCATCCCAGGCCGCCCGGATTTGCGCGGGGTAGGGAAGGGTGGCCGGAGAAAGCGCCATCCGGGCCGTCAGCACGTTGCGGACATTCAACCCGGGGTCCAGGTTCGAGAGCCGGAGCAGGGTGCGTCCCAGCAATCCGGCACAGGCCAGCAGCACCACCGCCAGGGCAATCTCAGTGGCCACAAAACTTCCGTGCAGCCCGCGCGAATGTCCAGCCACCGAGCGCGCCCCGGCGCGCAGCGTCCGTTCCAGCCCCCGGGTGGGGACGCGGAGGGCCGGCGCCAGGCCAAACAGAAAACCGCAGAACAGCGAGGCAGCTAGCGCAAACAGCAGCACGCGCCAGTCCATGCGGACCTGTTCGGCGCGCGGCAGACTCCCCGGCCAGAAGGCCACGAACGGGCGGGTGCCTGCCAGCGCCAGGACGATTCCGAGCAGGCCGCCCGCCAGCCCCAGCACGGCGCTCTCGGTCAGGCACTGACGCGCCAGCCGGCCGCGCGACGCGCCCAGGGCCGCTCGCATGGCCAATTCGCGCTCGCGAGACACGGCGCGCGCCAGCAGCAGGCTCGCGATATTGGCACAGGCGATCAGCAGCACCAGGCTGACGGCGCCCAGCAGCAGCCAGAGCGTGGATCGCACATTCCCCACGTCCGGCCGCAGCGGTTCGGCCAGAAAGCCGCGGCCTTTGTTCGATTTCGGGTACTGCGCGGCCAGGCGGCGGCCCACCAGGGCGAGTTCCGCCTGCGCCTGCGCCAGGGTCGCGCCCGGTCGCAGGCGCGCCCACACTGCGAACCGGTGCACCTCGCGATTTTGCAGATACGGCGCGGCATCCTGAGAGAGCGGCGTGAACACATCCGCGTCCCCCTGCTCCAGTTGAAATCCGGGCGGCGCGATGCCGACTACGGTATACGATTTTCCGTCGTACAGGAGGGGCTGACCGAGGGCGCCGGCGCTTCCGCCATAGCGGCGCTGCCACAGGGCATAGCTGACGATCGCCGCCGGCACTCCGCCCGGCCGGTCTTCTTCGGGGAGAAACGTGCGCCCGCGGAACAGCGCAATGCCGAGCACCCCAAACAGATTGGCGGAGATCTGCCGCCCGTTCACATTCTCGGCCGGACCGGGAGAGCTGAGAGTTCCGTTGCTGAAGCGCCAGGCCGTCATCTCCAGAGCCCGGCTCTCCCGCCGGCAATCGGCAAAATTCGGATAGGTGAATGCCCACAGATTGCCCAGGATGGTGCTGTAGTCCGTCTGCTCCTGCACCAGCACCAGGCGGCCGGGATCGCGATATGGCAGGGGCGTGAGCAGCACGCCGTTGATCACCGTGAACATCACCGTGGTGGCGCCGGTGCCCAGGGCCAGGGTGAGCAGGGCGACAGCCGCGAATCCCGGCTTCTGGCGCAGGGTGCGCAGGGCGTAGTGCAAATCCTGCCATAGATCCTCCAGCCAGCGTGTGCCGCGGGCGTCGCGGCAATCCTCTTTTACCTGCTCGGGGCCGCCGAGCGAAAGGCGCGCGAGACGCATGGCTTCCTTAGAGTCGCGCCCCTGGGCCATGAGGTCGGCGGCATGTTGTTCCATGTGGAAACGCAGTTCCTTCTCCAGTTGCGCTTCCATCTGGCCGCGCCGCCACAAGCGGGACCACCAGTTCATTCCGCGCCTCCTTCCGAGAGCCTCAGGATCAGGCCGACCGCCTCCGCCAGCCGTTGCCAACTGGCTGTTTCGGAGTCGAGCTGCGCACGGCCTTTGCGCGTCAGCCGATAGAATTTGGCCTCGCGTCCGGTTTCGGTCTCTTTCCAGTCGGCCGCCAGCAGGCCGCGGTTTTCCATCCGGTGCAGCGCCGGATACAGCGAGCCCTGCGGCACCTGCACCACATCGCGCGACACCTGCTGCAGGCGTTGCGCAATGGCGTAGCCGTGGACCGGACCGAGCGCCACGATTTTCAGAATGAGAAGGTCGAGCGTACCCTGCGGAAGATCCGATTTTTCAGCCATACTATGCACTTCTACCTATAGCATAAGTAGAAGCGAAAGGTGTGTTAAAAAGGCCAGGACACCGGCGGCCGGCAACAAGCGACCTGCACCACACCCATACCCCGTGTTCGGCGCTTCCGAACTGCGCGACACCATTTAGCCACCGCCGCTTTGTCGTGCTCCCGGACCGGATTGGAGCCGTTCCTTTGCGGCCGGTTCAAGGCATACTTCGCCATGCTGGCGTTGGGCCCCAAGTCAAAAAGATCATTCGCACATGTAAGATATCGCGGGCTACTTAACCGCAGCCGCCAGTTCCTGCGAAGTGATCAACGGCAGCGTAACCTTCTTAGTTTCACCGTCGCCCAGTTCCACCGCCAGCGATTTGGCTGCCAGCGCGGCGGCGAGATCGGGGTTCCAATCGCTTACGTCGAACTGTTCTATGGCAAACAGGCGATACGTACCCGGCGCCGCATGTTCCATTCGGAACTGCCCGTTCTGGTCGGTATGGGTGCGCTCCTCGATCCGCTCGCGGTCATTGACCAGCAGAATCGTGACGGCCTGCGACAGCGGTGCGTCGCCGGCAAGTTGCCCTGTAAGGCCGGCCGATTTGCGCGCCATCACAATTTGAATCCCTCCCGGGCTTCCGCTGCGCAGATCCAGAGTACGGCCGGTTACCGCCTGTCCGCCCAGCAGAATGCTCTTCACGTAAAAGTCATCCAACGTCCAGACCGTTTCCAGGCGGTATATATCCGGCGTGAGGTTAGTGAACTGGAACGTGCCGTCCGCACTCATCTGCGCGACCCTGACTTCGTTCGTGCCCAGCTTTTGGAGGACCAGGAAGGCATTTGCAGACGGACGGTACGGCTCTCCCTGCTTGTCCGTCCGGAATTGGACCGCCAGTGTGAAATCTGGCGCCGGGCTTCGGTCCGCCACGATCGTCACTCCATCGGCATCGCCGCCGGAGAGGTCCACATCCTTCCTGCCGCGCAACAGGTTGCCGGTGCGCAATTCTATGGTGTAGGGTCCTGGTTCCAGCCCTCCTCGGTAGAAACTGCCGTCGGCGGCGATCGGAATTTCTTTCGTGGATTCGGGATGACGGAGCCGGAGATAGGCGCCCTCCGGCGGCCCCACCACCCTGCCGCCAATGTGGCGAAACTGCGTTTTGCGCAGAGTGAGCAGAATGCCGGTAACGTCCTTTCCTGCCTGGAGCACGATGGGCCTGGCATCCTCGAAACGGGCGGCGGCGGAATAGAAGCTTTCCAGGTATCCCTCCTGCCGCGGCTTTCCGCCGGTATCCATGAAGGGCATGCTGGGATTACGGGCTTTCGCGGTCACGCCCAGATAATACGTGCCGGGCGGCAGATCGCCGAAGCGGAAGACTCCGCGATCGTCCGTCTCCTGGCTCTCCACTTCGTCCTGGCCGGAATCCTCCCGTGAACGCAGGCGCCGGTAGACATGGACCTCCGCTTTGACGAACGGTTCGCCATCCCCATCCACCACCGTGCCGGAAAGAACGGTGCGGCGCACCAGGCTGACGGAAACGGGCGGGATCTGCACTCCGGACCGCACCGCGAGTATCATGCCGCCGCCGTACGTACCGTCCAGATATCCGGCCCGTTGGGTCTCCAGCAGATAATCGCCCGGCTCCGCCGTCTCGAAGCAAAACCCGCCCTGTTCCGCGGAGCGTTGCAGCAGCGAAGGGATCTCCCGCGAAGATTGCCGCACCAGTAAGAGCTTCACGCCGGCGATGGGCTTGCCCGTGGATTGGTCCGCCACCACGCCGCGCACTGCGCAATCCGATTGCGCCCAGGCAGCCGATCCTGCCAGCAGGACCCACGCCGCCCATCTCATCGGATGCTCTCCATGGCACGCTGCGCCACCGCCGCCGGCAAAACCGGAGCCTGCACCTGCACGCTTCCCTTTTCCGGAAGTTCCACCGATGCGCCGCTGCCTTGCACCAACCCGACGAACTCGCGATTCATCCACAGCCCTTCCTCCAGATTCGCCGCGACAAACGCGAAGTATTTACCCGGAGGAATCTCCGAAAACGTGAAGGCGCCGTTCTGGTCCAGGTCGCCGAACCATGCGCCCGGAACGCCGGCCCGGGACTCCTGCGGCACCAGGACCGCCCGCATCGCGTCCCCTGCCGCCACGGTACGCCCCCTTGCGAGGAATCGGGCCACTGCACGACGCCCTGGACCCGTCCCGTCCCGACGCCCAAAAGGATCTCCAGCCCGACGGGTGAGCCGCTGCGAAATCCAACACTGGAGACCGCAATTCCTCGGGTCCGACTTTCACCGATTTGATGTAAACTCCGCCCTGGCTCGATCCGGCCGTCAAGGTGTACCGCTCGGGAGCAACCCTATCGAGGTGCGCCGTGCCATCCGCTTGCACCGGGACCGGGGTGACGCGGGAATTCCCGGGTCCTGTCACCCTTTCCAGGCGCAGAAACAGCGACGCCAGCGGCGGAGCGCTATCCCCTTCCACCTGAACGTGGGCGTGGAATTGCATATTCTGTCCGGAAACCCCCAGCCCCTCCAGGTCGTGCGACTCTACCGTCACGGCTTGACCGGATCCTTTGGGCCCGCGGTGTCCGATCGCGCTGACCAGGTAATCGCCCGCGACCACCCCGGCCACATCGAACGTCCCGTCTTTACCGATGTCTGCACCTTGGGTTTCCCACAAAAGTGTCCCATCGTTGTACCGCCGCATCACCTGCACTTCGTTCACATCCGGACCGGCCCGCCGCCCGCGCACGTGAAAACAGGGCGCCCAAGTCAGGCGCAAGTCGATTCCCGTCACCTCCTGGCCGGCGTGGACTTCCACCGCCGAGGCGCCTTCGATGGAAGACGCATTGGGATAATAAACACCCGCCAGACACAGTTCGCCCTTCCCGGAAGCGTCCTTCACCACCTCGGTCAACGGACCTTCCTCGGGGCGCCTGGCGTAGAAATAATACCGTCCGGGCTCCAGGTCGGGCGCCCGGAATTCGCCCTCATCGTTGGCCGCCACGGTATCGATTTCTTCGTACCAGGGGCCGGCAACCGACCAACGTCGCGCCAGGATTTCCACGATTGCCCGGGGCACCCGTTCGCCGTCCCCCGGGCCTTCGATGACTATGCCGGTCACAATCGGCAAGGGCACAGCCAGAAGGTCGAGATCGGCCAGATTCTGCCCCGCCGTCACGTGAATCACCGGACCGCCGGGAACGCCCTTCAAGGCACCATGGACCACCGGCGAAAAGCCCCGCCGCTCTACCCCGAGACGGTAATCACCGGGGGAGATTCCCTCGAAGCTGAACTCACCGGAAGCGCCCGAGGTGCGCACGTACCCGATCCGGCCGGCCACCGGGACCAGCCGCACCGTTGCCTTCGCTACGGGGAGTCCCGTGATGGAATTCTTCACAGTGCCGGAGAATTGCACCTGCGTCCGCCCCACCAGAGCGATCGCGAAAATCAGTAGCACGCTACGCACACTGTGACCTCGCGCCATCCGGCGGCGCCCGCTTGTCAGATCCAGATACCGCAAACTAAGCGCCCGTCGGGCAATATCGGGCCAATGGTTTCTGGGATCGATGGTAAAATACCGTCGCAGGGTTTGCAAGGCGTACCGCTGGGAAGCGGTCCTGGCTGGCGGGGCGCTGAACCCAACAGGGAACGTCGGCCCGCTCTGCGATATAAAGGGCCAATCGGATCTATGGATCGACGATCATTCCTAGCCGGCTCCGCCACGTTGGTCGGCTTGTCTCAAGCTCCAGCGGCGCCCGCGTCGCCAGGCCAGTTTCAGCTCGGCTGTGTCACCTATAATCTGCTGCAAGGCATGGACCTGGAGACGCTAATCCGCGCGCTGGAGGGCGCCGGCTATTCTGCGGTCGAACTCCGCACCGGCCACAAACACGGCGTGGAGCCATCAATCTCCGCGGCCGGGCGTAATGCGGTCAAAGAGCGGTTCCAGCGATCCAAGGTGCGTCTCCTCAGCTACGGCTCGACGTGTGAATTTCAATCGCCCGACCCGGTGGCGCGGCAAAAGCAGATCGACCTCGCTAAGAAGTTCGTCGACCTGGCGCGTGACACTGGCGCCATCGCGGTTAAGGTGCGGCCCAACGGATTCCCCAAGGACGTGCCGCAGTCCACAACCATCAAAACCATCGGAGCGGGACTACGCGAAGTGGGCGATTACGGTCAGGAAAAAGGCATCGAGATCTGGATGGAGGTACACGGCCAAGGCACTCAGGAGCCGGCAGTGGCTGCCGAGATCCTGAGCACCGCCGGACACAAGAATGTGGGCGCTTGCTGGAATTCGAATCCCACCGATGTCAAGGACGGCAGCGTGAAGCAGAGTTTCGCGTTACTCAGGCCGTATCTACGCAACGCACACATCAACGAGCTTTACAGCTCCTATCCGTGGCGCGAGTTGTTTCAGCTCATGCGCGAGGCGGGCTATGCCCGGTACACTCTGGCAGAAGTTGCCGAGAGCAAGGAGCCCGAGCGCTTCCTGCACTACTACAAGGCCCTCTGGGAACAGTTAACCACATAAGAAGGCGGAGGATAGCCTGTCACGAGCCGCCTCAATTGTCTGCCAGGACGTGATGCGAACGGCTAAAGCACCGCCCGTGCCTGGACGAGTGGAGAGTGATTTCCCCATGATGACGAGGCAGGAATGCGACTTCACCATTGCTCACCTCAGTGAACTCGGCAACTTGATTCAGGCTCTCGAAGTGTTGTATGGGCTGCAGTTATCAGAGGTGTCGGGCCGATACCGCAAACTGCTGTCCCAACTGGCTGACGATGCCGGGTCCGTCGAGTTCCTGGAGGTCCGGCAATTCTTCGATTGGGCAGAGGGCATGATCATACCCGCTTTGCGAGATCTTCCCGAGTACCAGAGGGCTTTGCGGGATTTTCTAGCCACTTGCCGCGTCAGCGGGCCAATAGACTGAACACTTGAACACTAGCTGAAAAATCCTATGGCGTTTTCTTGGCAACAAAGGGCTGAGCCTGATCGTCACCGCCTCGTTGTACTTTGAAGTCGATCTTGTCCGCCGACACCTTCCCGGTGTACTTCAAATCGATACCGTTCCCGAACTCCAGGTGAACGTTAAAAGAAATGTCGTCGCCGTGGATCTCCCCGTTCTGGATCGGCTGCTCGAATTGATCGCCGCCCATCGTGCCAGTGAGCTTTCCTCCGTCCGATTTCAACTTGAAAGTGATGCTGTACGTATTGCCGTTCGGACCGGGTTGGTCGCCGGTCCAGGTGCCCGTGGGATCGGCAGCCAGCAGGAGAGCCGTGCCGACGAACAAAGTAACCAGAACGCGTTGGATCATGCACGCCATTATATGGCGAATTGCACGGACTGCGTCGGGCATCCCAAGTGGTGGCATCAGACCGGATATCGGTAGCGAAACTTGGCGCCGTTGCCAGGAGTTTCGTCAGCACATCCAGAGGCCTCCTCTTTCTGCGATCCCCTGCGACGCTTTCGGACCGTTAGGAACTGTAAGAAAATAACTGTAGCATTACGAACGAGGCAAGATGGCGTAGTTCCATTCGCCGTGGAAGGTGTCGGTGCGCAGTTGGATGGCGGCAAACTCCTGCTTACCTACTTTGATCCCTTTCGGGTATTTGCCTGTGTCCAACTGGCTTTGAACGCGAAGGCCGGTTCTTGTGGTGGTGGCTGCGATCAGATTGACGATGACTTCATGGCTCACCAGTGGTTTGCCGCGCCAGTTCTTCGTGATGAAGGAGAACAGGCGATGCTCGATCTTGTTCCACTTGCTGGTTCCCGGCGGGAAGTGGCAGACCGCGATCTCCAACCCGGTTTCGTCGGCCAGTTTCTGCAACTCCAGTTTCCACAACCGCACGCGCGATCCGTTGCTGCCTCCACTGTCCGCAGTAATCAATAGCTGACGGGCGCCGGGGTACGTCTCTCGCCCCATCATGTTCCACCAACGCCGGATGCTCTCGACGGCGAACGCTGACGTGTCATGATCGGTGCCAACGCTAACCCAACCGGCATTCTGCCCCAGATCGTAAACTCCATAGGGGGCATCTTTCTGCTTCCCAAAATCATGCACCTGGACTGGTTCGGGCTGCCCCTTCGGCCGCCATTCGCGGCCCCCATTCTTATACTCCCCTATCTGTTCCTTTTTCTTCGTGTCTACTGAAATGGCTGGCTGGCCACCGTTCAGGAATTCCGTGGCCTTCGCATTGATGTATTCAAACTGCGCATTGCGGTCCGGATGCGAGGCGCCCTCCTTCGTCTTGCGGTTCGCCTGCAAGCTGTACTTCTGTTCGTGCAATAGTTCGGCAACCAACATGTGGCTTACCTTCGTGTCCTTGGGCTCGCAGTTCGTCGGCGAGATTGCGCACGCTTTTGCACGTCCCCCGCAGCGGCGACTGCGGATCCCCTCGCGTCACTGGTTCCAGCAGTTTTTCCAGATCGCGCAGCAGATCCGGATCTTTGACCGACGCCTTCTTCCGACCGCCGCCCTTTTGCCGAATCGGCTGCCTCCGCTGTGAGCGGTCCGGCTTTTTCTGCAATTCCGCCAAACCCACTGCGATGGCGCGCCTAGAAACGCCGCTGGCGCGCGCCACCAGCGAGATGCCACCCCGCCCGTGGGCCGCGCTTTCCGCAGCCGCCCATAAACGTCGTGCGCGTCATTTAGCCACGCCTCCAACTGAGAGAAACGCTGCTTGATCTCACCCTCGCTGGCCACGAAAACATTTTAGGCCAGAATGGTTTAATTGCTACACTTATTTTCTTACGGTTACT
>CAWIGC010000030.1:0-18685 GCA_963835555.1 uncultured Solibacteraceae bacterium
AAATTTCACAAATCAAGCGCCCAATAGCATCAATAACTTACGGTCTCTCCGGTCTTCTCCCGCGAGGTGACTAATCTCTTTGATAGATCCGCACATAATCGACCTCCAGCCGCGCCGGGAAGACCGTCACTGACGGATCGCCACCGGCATCTCCTCCAATCGCCAGATTCAGAAGAATCGAGTGGGCTTGCCGGAAGCCATTCTTACCGTCGGGATTGGCCGCCTGGTTCAGATCCGAATCGTTCATCACCTCGCCATCCACCCGGATCGCAATACGGTTTTCGTCCCAATCCATCTGCCAGATGTGGAATTTCTGTCCCCATTCCGGATCGCCGAACGATTCGATCGGCCTGCGTTTCACGAAGGAGTTGGTCCGCTGCGGCCCGGCCCAGATCAGGTTGGCCAGCAGCGTATCGCGATAATATTCCATCACGTCGATCTCGCCATTGTTCGGCCATCGCCCCTCCACGCCCAGCGACCAGAACGCGGGCCACAGCCCCGGACGCGTGTCGATCCGGCCGCGCATCTCAAAACGCCCGTAGCGCCAGCTCGCCAGTCCCTTCGTGGTCAGGCTCGCCGACGTGTACTCGGCATACTCCCGGCTGGTGGTCCAGTTCTGGCTGCCTGCCACGAAATTCGGATTCTTCCTGCGCTCCCGCCGCCCTTCGATAATCAGCAGCCCCTTCTCGCACCAGGCATTCCCGGGCTGGTACCACTGCAATTCGTGGTTGCGCACGAAGCCGTTTTCATAACCCCACTTCGCCCCATCGGGCCGTCCGTCGCGGTCGAATTCGTCCGACCACACCAGCTTCCAGGGGTCCGCGCTCTGCGCTACAGATGCCGCGGCCATCGCGAGCAGTACCAATAGACGTCTCATGACTCACCATTCGTGCAGCAAAATAGTAGCATCCTGCAAACGGCAGAGCCGAGCCGTGCGATTCACTCGATCGGAACGTAACAGCGGTAGAGCCCCAGGAGTGTAAATGCCAGCGCCGCCAGCGCGAACCATGCGAACCAATCGCCCAGCAGAGCGTAGAGCGTGGCATCGTGCGCCGCCGGAACCTCCGCCACCAGGCTGGCAAACGGCGCTGAGTCGCTGCGGATTTCCGCCAGAATGCGGCCGCGATTGTCACTGACGGTAAGATTGCCGTCCCTTGCCGCGCGCACCACGCTGAAACCGTCTTCCACGCCGCGCATGGGGGCAATGTGGCCGTGCCACCACCGGTCTGCTCGAAAATCCCAGCCGGGCACGAGCATCAATCCCACGCCCGCCTGTCCGTAGCTGCGGAGAGAGGCGTGAAATCCATGTCCTTACAGATGGCCACACCCCACGTTTCCGCTCCTTCCGGCAGGAACGTAGGTCAGCTCGCCGTACCGGTTTCAGGTTGGATTCGAACGGCGGCAGCATGTGGTGTTTGTCGTAGGTACGCACGAAAGCGGCAGGCTCGTAAATGCGGGCCTGGTTGTATTTCGCACCCTGGGCTACGCGGATACTTCACCTACGACGATGGTGGCCCCGACCTCGCCGGCCAACTGCTGAAAGAGTTCGTCAGTCCGCCGGCATCGGGCTCGACGACGACGCCGGTTTTCTCCGGCAGCACGATGACGCGGACTCCCTGGCCGGCCAGCCTGCGGACCGCGCCCGCGTACGCGCGAAACAGGCGCTCCGTCTCCGCGCCTTCAGACGCCACTGGATCGGCGGCAGGTTCGTCGGATGCGATCAGCCCCACCTTGATTGTCCGCAGGGACGGCGGGAGCGCCAGGCGAATCGCGCCGAACATCAGCACCAGCACAATTACACCCATGGATCCGGCCAGAATGCGCATCGCCTGTTTCGGCTCGGAACGACGCAGATGCAGGCCCAACGCGAGCGCGGCGGGAAACAGCAGCATCACGAAACTCATACCCCACGGACCCGTGATGGAGGCCAATTGCAGAAACGGCAAGAATTCCAGTTGGGTATAGGCGAAACTCCCCGCGGTGCCGTGCGGCGTGGTCAGGTTGCGCACGTATTCGTAGGACACCAAGGCTGCCGGAAACGCCGCCAGCGCGCTCCACGGGGCGCCATGCAGCGCCAGTGCGCGGAACAGCAGTACGGCGGCCGCAAAAACCAGCGCGCCGGTGGCGAAGACGGCCAGCCATACCACGAACGGCGTCTGCAACAGCCGGAAGTAATGCCAGAAATCGAAGCAGCCGCCCAGCCACGCCAGGAACGCTACCAGCGCCGCGCTCCACCAGGAACTGCGCAGCGCGAACAGCAGCACCGGCAGCGGGGCGAACCAGAGCAGCGGCCAATGCGGGTCCAAGCCGTACCCGAACCAGACCAGTACGAAAGTGGACAGAGCCGCCGCGAGGGCCGCGAGCGCGCCGCGGCGATCAATTGCGAATGCCATTGAGATACCTCCGTAGGGACCTGTGGCACAGCGCGCGAAAGCGGGCTTCGGGCATGGCAAGGCGTCCGCCCAGGTAGAGCATGATGAGCCCTTGCAGCAGGGCGCCCATGGCAAAGGAGATCTCCCAGGGGTCGTCCTCGCGAAAATAGCCGCTCTCCATGCCTTCCTGGATCAGTTCCACGGCCGGATTGGCAGTGGGTGAACGGCGCGCCTTGAAGTCCCGCGGATAACGGCGGGCGCCCTCACGCGGCTTGAGAAACATCAACTCGAACAGCCGCGGGTTTTCGAGCGCATGCCTCAGGAAGACGTTCAGGATCCTGGCGAGCCGCGCCTCGATATCGCCGGCGGTGGGAGTGCGCGCCAGCCGGGAGGCCAACTCCTCGAAGCCGTCATCCGCCAGCGCGTTCAAAAGACTGTCGCGGCCGGCATAGTGACGGTACACCGCCATTGGCGTAACGCCTACGGCCCTGGCCACCCGGCGCATGGTAACCGCGTCCGCGCCTTCCTCGTGCAGAAACCCGCGGGCGGCTTCGATGATCTTGCGGGCAGTGGGGCTCGCGGCCATGTATACAGTGTATACCAAAGGCCGGAGGGAGCCCCGCGGACTCAAAACCGGACAACTTGACTTGTTACCGACAGAACTAATTCCAGCGTGTCTGTTTATTGGTTTCACTTATGGTGGCGTTCACGCCCGGTGGCCGCTCGCGTGTAGCGTGCACAATGGAATTGTATGCGATACCTCGCTTTAGCCACGGACTACGATGGCACCATCGCCCATGACGGCCGGGTCGATACAGCGACTCTTGAAGCGCTTGAACGCTTTCGTCAATCGGGCCGGAAATTAATACTGGTGACCGGCCGGGAACTGCCCGACCTGGAAAGCGTCTTCGCGCGCCTGGATATTTTCGACCGCGTAGTCGCGGAAAACGGAGCCGTGCTTTTCAATCCATCCACCAGGGAAAAGCGCGTACTGGCGGAGCGGCCGCCGGAACGATTTCTGGCGAGCCTGAAAGCGCGGAACGTGACCGGCATCAGCCAGGGCGATGTGATTGTGGCCACCTGGCATCCGCATGAAACCGCGGTACTGGAAACCATTCGCGACCTGGGACTCGAGTTGCAAGTCATTTTCAACAAGGACGCGGTCATGGTGCTGCCCACCGGGGTAAACAAGCTGACCGGTCTGAACCATGCGCTGGCCGAGTTGAAGCTTTCGCGCCATAACATCGCGGGCGCAGGCGATGCCGAAAACGATCACGCCTTTCTCCGCTGCTGCGAATGTTCCGCCGCTGTAGCCAACGCCATACCAGCGCTCAAGGAAACTGTCGATCTGGTGACCGAGGGGCGTCACGGCGCGGGTGTGGCGCAATTGATTGCACGCATCCTGGAAGACGATCTGCGCTCCCTGCCGCGGAGCACCGAAAAACGAGGGGTGTTATTCGGACGCGCGGACGGCCGCGATATCTATATCGACGCCGAAGGCCAGACGGTGCTCCTGTGCGGCCAGTCCGGTGGAGGCAAATCCACATTTGTGGCCGGACTGATCGAACGGCTGACGGCGCGCGATTATCAGGCCTGCCTGATCGACCCGGAAGGCGGCTACGAACATTTGGACGGATTCCTTTCCATCGGGAACAAGGAAAATCCGCCTTCCTACGAGCAGGTGTTTCAGCTTCTGGAGAACCCCGGGTCCGACCTGATCGTGAACCTGACCGGCGTCAAGATGCAGGACCGGCCTGGCTTTTTTGCCTCCCTGCTGGCCAAACTCCAGGAGAAGAAACTGCGCGAGGGGCGGCCGCATTGGATCCTGGTTGACGAAGCGCATCGCCTGCTGCCCAGCGCCTGGGCTCCGGCCTCGGCGGAAGTGGGTGCGGCTTCCGGTCTCCTGCTGGTGACCGTGCATCCGGAGCACGTGTCTCCGGCGGCTCTCAAGCTGGTAAACGTGCTGGCGGTGATCGGCAAGGAACCGCGCAAGGCGGCGGAAGAGTTCGCCAAAGCCGCAGGCGTGGCAGTCCCGCCCTTTGATTCCGCGGATCTCAACCCGGGCGAAGCGGCGGTCTGGTTCCGCGATTCGAACGAAGTCATCCAACGGATGGAATCCGTGCCGGGCAAAGCCGGGCGAAGCCCGTGCGGCTTGAGCGGGCGTTAGTGCGTCGCGGCCCAATAGCCCGGGCGGACCTTGATGCCGTTTTTGCCGATGTAGGGGTGGCCGGTCACGGAGACCTGAATCCGGTGGAAGCCGCCCTCTTCCTTGTTATTGGGGCTATAGCTGAGGGTGTACTCGCTGTGCAGTTCCTCGCCGATCTTCTGGATGGCCTGTTCCAGTCCGTGGCCGCCGTAAAATGGATACTCTTCGCCACCGGTGCCCTTGGTATAGACCTGCACCGGAGTGGTCTTGAAGATGGCCTTGGCGTCGCGGTAGATCTCCATGAGGAGAGGAATAAAAGTGGCGCTGTTGCCCTGCGTGCCATACGTCTGCATCACGGTGGTGGGCGTGGCAGCCACACCGGCAGGCATCGGAACAGAGGCGGGCGGCGCAGTATCGTATTTCACGTCCGGAGCCGCCGTGAGCTTGCCGAGGAGCCGGGACATGGTGACCTGGTAAACCTGGACGCTGCGCAATTGCAGTTCGATCAGGGTTTCGCGGGCGGTGGCAGCGCTGCCCTGGTCGCGGGTTTCGCTGATCAGCAACAGGATGAGCCGCCGGTTTCCGCCCCGGGCGCTTCCCCGCGACCGCAACATGCGGATGCTTTCGTCTACCGCATCGTTGAGGTGGGCGAACATGCCGCCGGCGTAGATCTTGCGCACAGAAGCAGTAATCTTGTCGGGGTCGGAAGTGAAGTCCTGCATCACCCTGACGCGCGAATCGAAGGAAATGACGGCCGCCTCGCCGAGGTCGCCGAGGAGCAGCGGTTTGACCAGATTGCCGATCTTGTTCACCTGCGGCAGGATCTTCTCCACCTCGGCATTACTCTGAATGGCGATCACCATGGAGATCGGCACAAAGGTTTCATCCACGCTGATATTCTGCTCTTTATCGTTGTCGTACAGGTGAAACTCATCGGCGCGGATGCCGGAAACGGTGTTGCCACGCTGATCGAAGACGACGACTGGCGCGACCACGCGTTCGGCGCTCACGACAATCCTCTGCATGGGCATATCCTGCGGGGCCGTCTGCAGCGGGGGCCGTTTGCGCGGGAGGGGTTTGCTGCTGGGCGATGATTAATCCGGTGGCGAGCGTCAGTAAGAGGATTCTGAACATACCTACTCCTGGGTGGCGGCCGCGTGGCTGGTCCGCCCTCTGAGAAGATCGAGCACGTGTGGCACCAACTCCACAATAGCATCGAGGGATTGGACGGCACCTTTCGGCGAGCCTGGCAGATTGACGATCAGAACCTCGCCGCGCGTTCCGGCCAGGGAGCGGGACACCGAAGCGAGTGGCGTAAAGGTGCGTCCGCTGGAGCGCATGAGTTCGCCGAAGCCGGGAATCTCGCGGTGCAGGATGGCGCGCGTGGCTTCGGGGGTCACGTCACGGGGCGCCAGGCCGGTGCCGCCGGTAGTGAAGATAGCCGCCACCAGTCCGCTGTCGGCCAGCGTGGCGAGGCGCCGGCTGATCAGCGGCGCTTCGTCGGGAAGCGTCTCCACCACTGAGACGCTCCAGCCCAGTTGTTCCAGCCGTTCCCGCACAGCCGGACCGGATTTGTCGGGGCGTTTGCCCGCGCTGGAAGAATCGCTGATGGTTAAAACGGCGGCGTTAGTCATGTTTGCCTTTTCGTCGATAATCGCCACTTTTCCCGCCCGTCTTGGCGAGCAGATACACGGATCGAATCTCGATGGACTTATCCAGCGCCTTGGTCATGTCGTAGACAGTGAGCGCCGCTACGGAGGCGGCGGTGAGCGCCTCCATTTCAACGCCGGTCTGACCCGTAGCGGTCGCGCTGGCGACGATGAGGACACCGTCTTTGCGCAGGGAGACGTCTACGTCCGCATGGGTCAGCATGAGCGGGTGACAGAGGGGGATCAGGTCGCTGGTGCGCTTGGCGGCGGCGATACCTGCGATACGCGCGATCTCCAGCGGATTGCCCTTGGGATTGTGCGGCAGCTTCTTCAAGACTGCGGGCGACATGCGCACGAAGGCGCGGGCCCGGGCGGTGCGCAGGGTGTCGCTCTTGGCGGAGACGTCCACCATGCGAGCGGTGCCGTGCGAATCGTAATGGGAGAGTTTCTTCATTTCGAGAGCACCCGGATCAGATCGCCGGCGGGATACTCGGGCCGGTCCGGGTCGGTGACCAGGTAAGCGTTGGCGCGCGTGAGAGCGGGGATATCGGCGGAGCCGTGCCATTCCACCGGGGTGATTTCGGCGCCATCGGCGCTGAGGCGCGCGGGCAGAAAGCGGGTGAGCCCGGGGCGGTGGCGGAAGTCGCGGGTGAGCCGTGCGAACGGCATGTGCAGCGTAACCTCCTGCTGCCCGCCAAGCAGTTCCAGGGCGGCACGCGCAAAAATCTCAAAGGTCACCATGGTGGAGGAGGGGTTGCCCGGCAGGCCGAAGAAGAACTTGCCCGCGGCGCGTCCGAAGACCAGCGGCTGGCCGGGCTGAATGAGCACGCGATCGAAAAAGAATTCGGCGCCCAGGCCGGCGAGCACCTCTTCCACTACGTCGTACTTGCCGGCGGAAACACCGCCTGAGAGCAGGAGCAGGTCGGCCTCGAGCCCCCGGGCTATCGCGGCGCGCGTGTGGTCTACAGTGTCGCGCGCAACGGGCAGGATGCGCGGCACGCCGCCGGCGCGGGCCACTTGCGCAGCGAGCGAATGCGCGTTGGAATTGCGAATTTGAAAATCCTCGGGGCGCTGGCCGGCTTCCACGATCTCATCGCCGGTAGCGACGATGGCCGCCACGGGTCTACGAAACGCCGCGACGCGAGTGAAGCCGAAGGCCGCCAGCATGGCGATATCGGTATAGTCCAGACGCTTGCCGGAATGCAGCACTTTCTCACCGGCGGCGGCTTCGCAGCCCTGCGGATTGATGAACTGACCGGGCTGGACGGCCTTTTCGTAATGCACGCGATCGCCTTCGCGGCGGGTATGCTCGACCATAATGACGGCGTCGGCGCCGGCGGGAATGGGAGCGCCGGTCATGATTTCGACCGCTTCGCCGGGGCGCAGTTCGCCGGCGAACCGGCCGCCCGCGCGGACTTCGCCGATCACCCGGAGTTCGCCCGGCAGGTCGGCGGCCCGCACGGCATAGCCATCGCGCACCGAGCGGGCAACCGCGGGGGAATCGCGATCGGCAGCGACATCCTGGGCCAGCACGCGTCCGGCAGCGGCGCAGAGTTCCAGTTCTTCGGTCGGCGGCGCGGGGTGCTGCGCGCGCACTTGAGTCAGAACCACATCGCGCGCTTCCGGAAATGAGAGTGCGGGCACCCTTTTATTATCCCAGTTTGAAGCCGGCGCGCAGATGCGGCTCTACTAATGCCCGGTTGTTTTACCGCAGCGCTTTCTGTGCTTTCTCTTCTTCGCCCCATGCGAACGGCGCATTCCCGGAGAGCTTGAGGAAGAGTTGGTAGTCGGCGCGTGCTTCTTCGCGCCTGCCCTGCTTATCCGCGACCACTCCGCGGAGATAGTAGAGGCGTGGGAAATACAGCGAGGTAACCAGAGCGGGGCCAGTCATGGGGGGCGCGGGATTGAAGCGCAAGAGCGGAGCGGCTTGGTTCTCCTTGCCGGTTTCGATCAGCGCCCACGCTTGCAGAACGGGAAGCGAATCGTCCGTATTCACTCCGGTCTCAGCGGATTTGGCAAGCAGCGCGGAGGCCTCATTGAAATTCTTATTCACCAGAAAGGCGTACGCCAGCCAAAGGTCTTTCGCCGGCGCGGATGCCGCATTGCGGAATAGCTGGGCGGCGCGCGCGTTCCACTCCGCCTCTGTGGCCGGCGGCTGCGCTAGAAATCGTACCAGCGCCGCGGTTGACGCGGACTTCGGGCCGGCCAGGTCCCCTGCCTTGCGCACCATTTCGCCGGCGCCGGCACGGTCGCCCAACATCAGGCTCCACAGCGCCAGTTCGGAATATGCGTTCGACGCCAGTTCCCGGAGCGGACCGCTTTCCGATTGCCGCGCGAATTCCAGGAGTTGCCCGTACGCCTCTTTGCGCCGGCCGGAGAGCCAGGCCCATTCTGCCTGATGATAGGGAATAGCCGGATCGTGAGCGGCCGCGTGCTCCGCGTCAGACTGCTTCTGAAGGACATCGGCGCCGGCCAGGTCGCCGCTCATCAGGCGGGCCATGGCGGCTTTAAACAGGTCTCCCCCGCCCTGGAAATGCGGGTCCTTTTGCGCCACCTGCAAATACAGCCTGGCGGCTTCCTGGGGATTGCCGGAAACCAGGTAGACGTCGCCCATCGAATCCAGCGCATTCAGATCGCTGGGGCGCAGTGCCTGATAGTGGCGCAACGCCGCCAGCGCCTCCGCCTGCTTGCCGGAGTATGCATACGCATAGCCAAGCTGATTCAGGTCGTCGGGATTGTCGGGCTGCACCACCGCCAGCTTCTGGAAAGCGGAGACGGCCAGGGGATAATCGCGGGCGGCATAGGCGAGCCCGGCCAGAGCCCGCAACGCTTCCAGATCGCCGGGCACTTCCTTCACCAGCGCGGCAAGCGCGTGGAGGCGCGCGGCCATATTGTTTTCCAGCCCGGCGGCTTCCAGCGCGATACGGGCACGTTCGGCCGGCGGGATAGCGTCGCCACGTCCGGCAGCCTCCCCGAGCACCGCCAGGGCGCCCTCGCGGTCCTGCCCGCGGGCTTTGGCGGAAGCGAGCATACGGTAAGCCGGACCGAAATTCGGATCGGCCGCAATGGCCCGGGCTGCTGCTTCGCCGCTGGCGCCGGGATCGGACTGTTCCATTCCGCCGATGTATGCTTCTATGGCAACCGGGCTGGCGGTACCGTACTTTCCGGCCGCGGCGGAGATCTGGTGCGCCAGGCGCGAAGCCGCGCCATCGATATCGCCGGCCGCTGCCTCGGCGTGCAGCACCGCCATGGTATGGCCGGTGGCCGGATCGCGCAAAGTGAGCCCGGCTCGCAATTTGCCGCCGCGAATGTAGTAATCGCCGTAGCCTAATTCGTTCGCGCCGGATAGGAGTGCCAGCGTGCGCTCCGAGGAGATGCCCGGCGCCGCGACCGGCCGCACTCCCGTCTGCCGTTCCAAGGCGTGCATCTGGGCGGAGGAGATGGCGTAGATGCCCGGCGCGGCAGCGAGTTCGCTGGTAATGATTTCCGAAAACGCCCGTCCCATCCAGGCGCTGGAACGGTCACCCGTTAAATCTTCGAAGCGCAGGACTGCGATCCGTGTAATCGGAGTTCTCGCGGCCGGCTTATCGCAGGCCGCGCACAGTGTCAAAAAGACCAGAGGGGCAATCGCCCGCGTCCGCGAAACCTTACAATACACGCGGTTCCGAGACCAGCAATTGCTTGAATTCCGGCAGATCGCGGATGCCGGCGAATTCCGGGTCCTTGTTCAGCTTGTCTCTCTCTTTGAAGCCCTCTTCCAGGGCCTTGCGCAGATACTGCATCGCCAGTTCGTTGCGCCCGCCTTTCGCATAGAGCTTGGCCAGATAGTAATGATACTTGGCGCGCTCCTGGACGCTGTGCTCTTCCAGCATGACGCCGAAATTCCCGTGATGCTCAAAGACTTCCGGATCGATCTGCAGCGCCAACTGGTAGGCGGTTGTGGCCCGATCGTATTTCTTGCGCCCAAATTCCGCGGTGCCCAGGTTCATATAAATGGATGCGGACTTGGGTTGGCCCGCAGACAGCTTGAGCGCCTTGCTGTACCAACTGATGGCCCGGCGAAAGCTCCGCTGCGCGTAATAGATGGTGCCGAGATTGTTCATCGCTTCCACGTAATCGGGCTTCAGCTTGAGCGCCCGCTCGTACATCTTGCGCGCGTTGCCGAGCTGTGCGAGTTGATGGTAGGCGATGCCCTGCTTGTTCCACAGCACGGGGTCTTTAGGCGAGCCGGAGCGGAACATGTCGATGGCTTCGCGATACTCTTTCCGCGCCATCAGAATATCGCCGCGCTGCTCGACGGACAAAGGTGTTGTCACTTCCGTCTGAGGCAAGGCAGCCGCCGGCGGGGAAGATCGGGTCCCTTCCAGCATCGCGTTGGTTTTGGGTGGATTGGCGGTCTGGGCCAGAGCCCATGCGGAACTCACGCCCGCCAGGAATATGACGGCAACAGGTCGGTGAACCATATCTGCCCCCTATCTACCCTATTTAAACACTTTCAGGAGGCGGTGGAGAATTCCCGGTTTTTGCTCTTTCTTTGTGGTATCGGTTTTGGTGGGATCGGTCTTGGTATTTTGGGCCGTTTCCGGCGGAATCTGGCGGGCGGCGCGGCGCGCCACGGCGCCGGGCTGCACCTGTCCATCGCCCGTCGCGCCGGTCACGCGCGGGGCAGTATCGGCGGGCGCCGCGGCGGGACTGGCGGGCGCGGCGGCCGGCGGCTCGGTGTCCCAGCCGGCGACGTTAGTCACTCCGGGCCGGCCGCCGTGCAGCGGGCAGACACCCTGCGGTTCGGTGCCGGCGATATATACCTCGGGCCGCGTTTTCGGACAGGCGGGCGTGGCCGGCATGCCGGACAGCGGATCGATATCGATGGTGACGATACCATCGGGAACGCGGAATTCCCTGGTATCGCGATACTCGCGATAATCCAGCGCCTTCTTCATGAACTCCATCCAGATAGGCGCGGCCGAATAGGCGCCCTGCAGATCCAGATCGCTGTTATCGTCGAACCCCACCCACACCACGCACAACAGTTCCGAGGTATAACCGGCGAACCAGCCGTCGCGCGACGTTCCCGTCTTGCCGGCGGCGGGCACATTGAATCCGTACTTCGCGCGCGTTCCGCTGGCCGTGCCGCTGCGCATCACTTCCTGCATCAGGCTGGTCACCAGGTAAGCCACGCGCGGGTCCAGCACCTGTTTGTCCTGCGGCTTCTCCTTATACATGGTGCGGCCGTCGTGGTCGCGCACCAGAGTGAGGAATTCCGGGTGGACATAGCGGCCTTCATTGGCAAACATGGTGTAAGCGCCCACAGCTTCCATCGGCGTGATGTCATAAGACCCCAGGGCCACGGAGGGCGTGGGTTTGATGTGATAGTTCATGCCGGCCCGGTTGGCCATGTCCACCACCGCCTGATATCCCACCATCTCGGCCACTTTCACCGTGGCCACGTTCAGGGAATGCGCCAAGGCCTCGCGCAGTGTCACCGGACCATAAAACTTCTTTTCGAAATTGGAGGGCGAATACGGAGCCGTATCCTGGAAATAAAATGTAGTGGGTTCGTCATTCACAATGGTGCTGGCGGTCAGCACATGCGGACTCCCCTCTACGCCGGTATCCATCGCCGCGGCATACACGAACGGCTTGAAAATGGAGCCCGGCTGCCGCCGTCGCAGAACGTGATCGAGCTGGCTCATGCCGTAGCTGCGGCCGCCCACCAGAGCTTTCACGGCCCCGGTGTGGGGATCGATAGCCACCAGCGCCACCTGCGGCTCGGGCACCTTCTTCATGCCGCGGAAACGACGCTGTTTTTTGATCTGGTCATCCACCAGCACCATGCCCTTTTGCACGGCGTCGCTGGCCGCGCGCTGCAGGCGAAGATCCAGAGTCGTGTAGATGCGGCTGGCATTATTGGCAAAGTCCTCGTCCTGGAATTTGCTTTGCAGTGAGTCATTCACCAGATCCGCGAAGTAAGGCGCCTCCGCCGATTGGGCGGCGCCCCGCGGCACCGTCATGGGCGCGTCAACGGCGAGCGCGTAATCGCGATCGTTGACGAAGCCGTTCTGGCGCATCAGTCCCAGAACCACATTGCGGCGCTCCCTGGTGCGGTCCGGGTGGCGGTATGGATCGTAGTGCGCCGGATTCTGGATCATGCCGGCCAACTCTGCCGCCTCGGGCAGAGTGACCTGACTGAGGTCCTTGCCCAGGAAGGCTTCGGCGGCCTCGCCGAAACCGTGGATCCGGAACGAACCGCGCGAACCCAGGTAGATCATGTTGGCATAATCTTCGAAGATCTGCTCTTTGCTGAGCTTCTGCTCCAGTTGCAGGGTGATGATCACTTCGGAGAATTTACGCGTCCAGCGCTTGCCCTGATCCAACCAGATATTCCTGGCAAGCTGCATGCTGAGGGTCGAGGCGCCCTGGTCCTTGCGCCCCTCCTTGAGGTCCACGTAGACTGCTTTCACAATGCGGATGGGGTCGAACCCGGCGTGCTGGAAGAATCGCTTATCTTCCGCCGAGGTGACCGCCTGCACCAGAACCAGCGGAATGTCCTGGAACTTCACCAGCCGCCGTTTCTCCCGGCTGCTACCGGAAACATTGGTAATCAGCTTGGGTTCGAGCTGATAGAATCCGCGAACGGTATTGTCCTGCAGAGACACAATCTGCGAGATCTTGCCGTCGGTAAACTTGATCAGCCCGGCTTCCTGGTCGAAGTAGGATTCCTTGCCCGGGAAAATCTCGATGGCATTCAGATGGATCTGGTAGAAGCCAATCGGGTTGTCGCGAGATTCGCTGTACCCGCTGCGGCGCAGTTCGCTGGCAATCTGTTCGGGGCTGCCCGCATCGCCCACCGCTACCGATTCCGCCGCGGCATAGATCTTAGCGGTATTGGCAAAGACACCGGCTTTGAGTCTCTCGTCGATGACCGAGGCGTACTTGTTGTAAAAATACAGGAAAACGATAATGCCCGCGATCAACAGCAGCGCCGAAGAGAAGACCACAATCCTGCCGGCCCGGCCCATGAAGAAGCGCGCCAGGCGCGCATTCCGCGGGATACGAACCCTCATTTCCCTCTTGGTGGCGGTCTTGGGCACTAAATTCAATTCTCGCATGGATTGGACTGCTTCCCACGTCCGCCGCCCGGCTCGAGCCTACGGACGGCTGCCGGCGCCCGGGTAGAAGTGGAGATTGACGGCGTAACCCGGCAGTTGCACCGGGACCATATACCGCACGTCGATGCGCAGAGTGCCCGGCGAACGGGCAATTTGCACGTTGTCTTCCGTCACCGGAAGTCCAAGCGAATGTGCCTTCTGGAGGATTTCAGCGCGTAGTTGGGGGTCGGGGCTGTTCTGGCTGTCCACAGCCTGTGTCAGACTGCCCACGAAATTCTGTAATTGCAGATTGTGGATGTAGATGGGCGTGAAAACGGCCAGAAGTCCGGCCATCGCCACCAGTACCGCGATCCCTGCCGCGATGCGCCAGCGCGGTACCGGCGTCACGGCTGATCGCCGGGTTCTTTGCTGGCGGCGTACAACTCGTCCCACATATCATCGGAATGCGGTGTCCATTCCGGATTCGCCAGCCCCGATATTTGCAATTCGTCCGCCTTTAATGTGCCGTGGCCGTAGGGGCAAATATATTCGATGCGCGGACGGCCGAGTTGCAGCATCTGACCCCAGGACCCGGTTTCGATAGGCATACGCAGCCGCCGCAGGCAGACCCGGCAGCGGTAGCGTTGATCGCGAATAATCAGGTAAAGGACTCCGGCGCACAACAGGAACCAACCCATGAACGCAAGGTTGTAAATCAGGCGGAGCGGGCCGTTACGGAAGGCGTCGTATTCGTTGAGACTGGTTTCTTCGGGAAGAAGCCGGCTCAACAGCAGCAGCAGGCCATACAGCACTCCACCGGCGACAATCAATTTGGCGGTGAAGTAGGCCCAATAGCGCATATCTGTTAGACTCTCGATCCCTGTTATTAGTTTCTAAGTTACCTGCGCCGGGTGCAACTGTTTCGTGATTATTGCCGGAAAACATTTCGCAAAATAAAGAACACATTGGCGGGACGTTCGGCAAGCCGACGCATGTAGTAGGGATACCAGGCCTTGCCGAAGGGCACGTAAAGGCGCAGGCGGTAACCTTCCGCCACGAGTTTGCGCTGCAGGTCGCGGCGGATTCCGTACAGCATCTGGAATTCGAAGGCGTCGCGGGGAAGTTGGCGTTTGTTGGCGAAGAGTCTGGCGGCCTCAATCATCTTTTCGTCATGCGTGGCGATGGCCGGATAGTCGCCGCGATCCAGCAAAATGTGCGCCAGTTCCACGAAATTGCGATCCACGTCGGTCTTTTTAGGGTAGGCCGCGCCGGCCGGTTCCAGGTACGCGCCCTTGCACAGGCGAATGCGGACTTTCCGGGTGCACAACTCCTCGATATCCGCCTTGCTGCGATACAGATACGCCTGGATCACGACACCCACCGACGCGTACCGCTCGTGCAGGTCGCGGACCAGGTTGAGCGTGCGGTCCACGTACTCGCTGGATTCCATATCCACCCGGACGAAACTGCCTGTTTCGGCCGCGCGACGTACCAGTTGCGCCACATTCGCGCGGCATTCCGCCTCGGAAAGGTCCAGCCCGAACTGCGACAGTTTCAGGGAGACGTTGCCCTGAATTCCATTTTCCTGAATAGCGGCCTGTGTGCGCAGATAAACATCGCGGGCTTCGGCCGCTTCGGCGAGGGAGGTGACGCTTTCGCCCAAATGATCCAGCGTGACGGCGATGCCTTCGGCATTCAGGCGGCGGCAAACGGCCAAGGCGTCTTCGAGAGTTTCTCCAGCCACGAACCGGGTGGAGAGACGCCGCGCCAGCGAAGAGGTTTCCATCCATCTTCGCAAAGCCTTGAGCCGGGAGAGAAACAGGAAGAAGCTACGCACGAACTCCAGCCTAACACCCTGAATCCGGCGGGTGGAATACTTGATAGACTGCCAGATTGAGGGTCAATCAACAGATCGAGATCAAACCCGGCGAACTGCGCTGCCCGCGATGCTTCGGCAAAGATATCGTACAGTCTCTGCCGCGCAGTTTGCTGGATAAAGCCATGCGGCGCTTGCATCGCGTGCCGCGCCACTGCAGGGCCTGCGGCAAGCGATTCTATGTGAGCAAGAGCAAGCTCCAGACGACTGGCGGCTCGAGCCGGTAAGTGGCGGCGCGCGCTTGCCTACTGGAACGCTTTGGCCGGCACGAGCACCGCATGAAGGCCGCGCTATCGGCCCCGCCGGCCTCCCCGAAATCGTTCATTTCAATTAAGTTACAGCATAATTTAAAAAAAGTATAAAAGTACCCTAAACTGTATATTGCTGCCTGACTCTACGCTATAATCACCTAAAAAGGTCTTGTATTACCGAAAATGATGGAGGTTTTCTCGATGACGAAGGTGAAGTATGTCGCAGCGCTCCTGCTGCTGGCGTCCGCGCCGTTGGTCGCGCAATCCGCCGGAGTTGCCGGAATTTCGGGCGTAGTCAAGGATCAAAGCGGCGCCAACGTGCCGAATGCCAGAGTGGTGATTTCCAGCGAATCCCAGGGGCAGATTCGCACCCTCACCACCAATTCGGAAGGCATTTTTGCGGCTCCGGTGCTCACACCGGGACCGGGGTACCAGGTGAAGGTGAGCGCTACCGGTTTCTCCGATTACCTGGCCAAAGATCTGGTCCTTCAGGTGGGCCAGGATCTGGATTTGCACGTGAACCTGGCGGTGGGACAGACGTCTACGCAGGTCGAGGTCAACTCCACGGCTCCCCTGGTGGAAGACAATAAAACCGAGTTATCGGATGTGGTGGACAGCCGCCAGATTCAGGATCTGCCGATCAATGGCCGGCGCGTGGACTCCTTTGCGCTGCTGACGCCGGGCGTCAGCAACGATGGCACCTTCGGCCTCCTCAGTTTCCGCGGCGTGGCGGGACAGAATGCCTTCCTGGTAGACGGCACCGATACCACCGAGCAGTTCTACGGTGAGAACGCCGGGCGTACCCGCATCGCCGCCCAGATCTCGCAGGATGCGGTGCAGGAATTTCAAGTAGTTTCCTCGAATTACTCCGCCGAGTACGGCCGGGCCATGGGCGGCATCGTCAACACGGTGACCAAGAGCGGTGGCAATGTATTCCACGGCGGGGGCTTCTGGTTCTATCGCAGCACCGGCTTCAATGCGCGGGATCCGTTCGCGGCATTCGTGCCGTCGGAAAAGCGCAATCAGGCTGGCGCCACCCTAGGCGGACCCATCAAGAAGGACAAGCTGTTCTTCTTCCTGAGCACCGAACTCACACGGCGGAACTTCCCCATGGTGGACAGCCTCAACACGGTCGCCGTGAACCCCACCACGCAAACCTGGATCGGCTGCGGCACCGGGACCTCCACGCAGGCGGCCGCCACGCCGGCGCAGTGCAACGCCATCAACGCCCTGCTGCCGCGCTTCTTCGGATCGGTTCCGCGAAGCTTGAACCAGGAACTATACCTGGCCAAGCTGGACTATCGTTTGAACGATCGCAACAGCCTGACCGCCAGCTTTAACTTCCTGCACCACATGTCTCCCAACGGTATCCAGACCGCGGCGACCTCCACCACCGGTTCTGCGCTGAACGGCAATGGAGATGACGCCGTGACCGTCCGGAACGGCCACGCCGCGTGGACCTTTATTCCTACATCGACTTTCGTGAATGAGTTTCGCTTCGGCCTGGCGACGGACCGGCAGTGGGACGGCTTTGACCAGGCGCAACTGGGCCAGGGGCTCGGCTACCTGCAGGTCTCGGTGAACGGCACCACGATCGGACCTGCCAGTTACCTGCCGCGCATTCAGCCCATGGAGACCCGCTACCAGTTCCAGGACAACGCTACGTGGACCAAGGGCGCGCACACCATCAAGTTCGGAGTCGATATCGCCACCACTCGCGATTTTGTTTATTCCATCAGCAACGCGTTTGGCAGCTACACCTATCAGACCGTGAACGCATTCGCGCTGGACTTCAGCGGCAACACCACCGGCGCCAAGAACTGGCAGCGGTACGTCCAGACCTTCGGGAATGGCGCGGTCAATTTTCGGATCGGCGATAATGGCTTCTACCTGCAGGACCAGTGGCGCATCAATGACCGGCTGACTGCTACTTACGGCGCGCGCTACGAATACGCCAGCATGCCGCAGCCCTCGGTTTGCAATCCGAACTACACCCAAACCTGCCATGTGCCTTCGCCGACTACCAACCTGGCGCCGCGGCTCGGCATGGCGTACCGGCTGAACGATAAGACGGTCCTGCAGGGCGGTTTCGGCATGTTCTACGCCCGCTTCCAGGGCGGCACCATCAGCAACCTGTTCACCACCGGCAACGGCCTGTACCAGACGGCCGTCACGCTGAACGCTACTACCGCCCCGCAACTCGCCGCCGGTCCGGCATTTCCCAACGCGCTGGCAGCTCAGCCCGCCGGTGCAAGCATAGCGGCAGCCAGCCTGCAGTTCCTGGCGCCAGACCTCAAAACGCCCTATTCGGAACAGGGCAACATCGGCATTCAGCGACAGCTCAGCAGCGACGTCTCCATCAACGTTTCCTACATCTGGAGCCGCGGCATTCAGCTTTATGGCGTTCGCGATTTGAACCTGCCCTCCACCACCACCAACTTCACTTACACGGTGAACGACGTAAGTGGCAGCCCGGCCTTCAAGTACACCACGCCGGTCTACGTGGGCACGCGGCCCGACACGCGCTACGGCGGCATCTACTACGACGAAAACGGCGTGAACAGCTACTACAACGGCCTGGCCGTGCAGGTCAACAAGCGGTTTGCGCGCGGCCTGCAGGCGCATGTGGCCTACACCTGGTCGCACGAAATCGACGATGGCCAGAGCTACGGCGGAAGCACCAACAACCTGTACCTGAGCAACCCCAACTATTGGCTGTACAACGGAAATTACAAAGCCGATAAGGGCAACGGAACCCTGGACCAGCGCCACCGGTTCGTACTGAACTGGGTCTGGCAGCCTACCTTCACGCACCGCACGGACGCATTGTCGCGGTACCTGCTGAATGGCTGGCAGCTCAGTTCCATCACCACCCTGTCGAGCGGCCACCCCTACGGCAGCCAGACCATCAACGTGACCGATACACCGGTTCCCGGCATGTTCAGCAACTACAGCATTACCGGTTCGGGCTTTAGCTACCGGGTGCCCTGGATGGTCTACAACGGCTACTACCTGCCGGCGTCCTACCGCGCCGATGCCCGGTTGAGCAAGATGCTGGCAATCAAGGAGCGGTACACCGTGAGTCTCACGTTCGACGTGTTCAACCTGGCCAACACCTGGTCGGCGACCGGCTACACCAGCAGCCAGGCGTTTACCGAGTCGAAAGGGATCCTCACGCCGACGCCGTCCAAGCTGTTCATACCGTCGGCGGACGGCGGATTCCCCGATGGAACCCAGGCCCGCCGCATGCAAGCAGGCCTGCGCTTCCAGTTTTAATTGCCGGGCTCACCACGGAGGCACGAA
>CAWIGC010000031.1:0-35728 GCA_963835555.1 uncultured Solibacteraceae bacterium
GGCGGTGTTTCCGCCGGCAAGTACGACGTAGTGGAAGAGGTACTCGCCGGCCTGGGCGCCGAATTCTTTTTCGATCGCGTGCTCATTCAGCCCGGCCAGCCGCTGGTCTTCGGACGCGCCGCGGGCAAGTTCTTCTTCGGCCTGCCGGGCAACCCCTCCTCCACCATGGTGACCTTTGAGATTTTTGCGCGTGCTCTGGAACTGCTTGGCGGGCGGCGGGGGATGACGCTGCACATGCCGTTCGCACGGCTCACCCGCGACTTCCGCCAGACCCCAGGGCTCACCCGCTTTCTGCCCGCGCGCCTCAGCGCCGATGGCGCCGACGAAATCACCCCGGTGGAATGGCACGGCTCCGCCGATATCCCCGCTCTCACGCGCGCCAACGCTTACCTGGTCACCGACCCGGACCGGCCCGAGTATCCCGCCGGCGATCTGATCCGGGTGCTCTCGAAATGAAGAAACTCTCCCATTACGATTCGCACGGCTGCCGCTCGCATGGTGGACGTCTCCGCCAAGAGCGACAGCCTTCCGCACCGCCCGTGCCCCCGCCTTCGTGCGCATGTCGCCCGCAGTCTTGAAGAAGCTGCCGCACAATCCCAAGGGCAATCCGCTGGAGATCGCGCGTATCGCGGGTATCGCCGCCGCCAAGCGCACCAGCGACCTGATCCCCCTCTGTCACCCGCTCATGCTGACCCATGCGGACGTAGACGTCTCCCTGCGCAAAGACGGAGTCCTCATCGTCGCCAGCGCGACCGCTACGGGTCAGACCGGCGTTGAAATCGAGAGTAAGCCACCGCCGCCTCCGTAGCGGCGCTCACTGTCTACGACATGACCAAGGCGCTGGATAAGTCCAAGATCGAAATTAAGGATCCGTGTATCTGCTCGCCAAGCGGGCGGGAAAAGTGGCGATTATCGACGAAAAGGCAAACATGACTAACGCCGCCGTTTTAACCATCAGCGATTCTCTCCAGCGCGGGCAAACGCCCCGACAAATCCACGGGCCCAGCTATGCAGGAACGGCTGGAACAACTGGGCTGGAGCGTCTCAGTGGTGGAGACGCTTCCCGACGAAGCGCCGCTGATCAGCGGGGCGCCTCGCCACTCTGGCCGAGAGCGGACTGGTGGCGGCTATCTTCACCACGGCGGCACCGGACTTGGGCCCCCGCGACGTGACCCCCGAAGCCACGCGCGCCATCCTGCACCGCGAGATTCCCGGCTTCGGCGAACTCATGCGCTCCAGCGGACGCACCTTTACGCCCCTTGCTTCGGTGTCCCGCTCCCTGGCCGGAACGCGCGGCGAGGTTCTGATCGTCAATCTGCCGGGCTCGCCGAAAGGTGCCGTCCAATCCCTCGATGCTATTGTGGAGTTGGTGCCACACGTGCTCGATCTTCTCAGAGGGCGGACCAGCCACGCCGCCGCCACCCAGGAGTAGGTATGTTCAGAATCCTCTTACTGACACTAGCCACCGGATTAATCATAGCCCAGCAGCAGACCCCTCCCGCGCAAACGGCCCCCGCTCAGACAGGCCCCGCAGGATTTACCCATGCAGAGGATTGTCGTGAGCACCGAGCAGAGTCGGTGCGCAACCAGTCATCATCTTCGATCAGCGTGGCAACACCGTTTCCGGCATCCGCGCAGATGAGTTTCACCTGTTCGACAACGATAAAGAGCAGAACATCAGCGTGGATGAACCTTTGTGCCGATCTCCATGGTGATCGCCATTCAGAGCAACGCCGAGGTCGAGAAGATCCTGCCGCAAGAATAAACAAGATCGGTAATCTGGTCAAACCGCTGCTCCTCGGCGATCTCGGCGAAGCGGCCGTCATTTCCTTCGATTCGCGCGTCAGGGTGATGCAGGACTTCACTTCCGACCCGGACAAGATTACTGCCTCTGTGCGCAAGATCTACGCCGGCGGCATGTTCGCCCACCTCAACGATGCGGTAGACGAAAGCATTCGCATGTTGCGGTCGCGGGGAAGCGTCCGGGGCGGAAACCGGCGGCTGATCCTGTTGCTGATCAGCGAAACCCGCGACCAGGGCAGCGCTGCCACCGCTCGCGAAACCCTGATCGAACTGAATGGGGCAGCGTCCAGGTCTACCAGGTAACCATGTCCCGGCTAGTTGGCAAGCTCACGGCGGCCCCGGACGTGAAATACGATACTGCGCCGCCCGCCTCTGTTCCGATGCCTGCCGGTGTGGCTGCCACGCCAACTACCGTGATGCAGACGTATGGCACGCAGGGCAACAGCGCCACTTTTATTCCTCTCCTCATGGAGATCTACCGCGACGCCAAGGCCATCTTCAAGACCACTCCGGTGCAGGTCTATACCAAGGGCACCGGTGGAGAAGAGTATCCATTTTATGGCGGCCACGGACTGGAACAGGCTATCCAGAAGATCGGCGAGGAACTGCACAGCGAGTACACCCTCAGCTATAGCCCCAATAACAAGGAAGAGGGCGGCTTCCACCGGATTCAGGTCTCCGTGACCGGCCACCCCTACATCGGCAAAAACGGCATCAAGGTCCGCCCGGGCTATTGGGCCGCGACGCACTAACGCCCGCTCAAGCCGCACGGGCTTCGCCCGGCTTTGCCCGGCACGGATTCCATCCGTGGGATGACTTCGTTCGAATCGCGGAACCAGACCGCCGCTTCGCCCGGGTTGAGATCCGCGGAATCAAAGGGCGGGACTGCCACGCCTGCGGCTTTGGCGAACTCTTCCGCCGCCTTGCGCGGTTCCTTGCCGATCACCGCCAGCACGTTTACCAGCTTGAGAGCCGCCGGAGACACGTGCTCCGGATGCACGGTCACCAGCAGGAGACCCGAAGCCGCACCCACTTCCGCCGAGGCCGGAGCCCATGCGCTGGGCAGCAGGTGATGCGCTTCGTCAACCAGGATCCAATGCGGCCGCCCCTCGCGCAGTTTTTTCTCCTGGAGTTTGGCCAGCAGGGAGGCAAAAAAGCCAGGCCGGTCCTGCATCTTGACGCCGGACAGGTTGACGACCAGGTTGGACCCGGGATTCTCCAGAAGCTGAAACACCTGCTCGTAAGAAGGCGGATTCTCCTTGTTCCCGATGGAAAGGAATCCGTCCAAATGTTCGTAGCCGCCTTCCGGGTCGATCAGGCAGGCCTGATAATCGCGCGCCGTCAGCCGTTCGATCAGTCCGGCCACAAATGTGGATTTCCCTCCACCGGACTGGCCGCACAGGAGCACCGTCTGGCCTTCGGCGTCGATATAGATATCGCGTCCGTCCGCGCGTCCGAACAACACCGCGCGTTTTTCGGTGCTCCGCGGCAGGGAGCGCAGATCGTCTTCCAGGATGCGTGCAATCAATTGCGCCACACCCGCGCCGTGACGCCCCTCGGTCACCAGATCGACAGTTTCCTTGAGCGCTGGTATGGCGTTGGCTACAGCGGCGGAACATTCGCAACAGCGGAGAAAGGCGTGATCGTTTTCGGCATCGCCCGCTCCCGCGATGTTATGGCGCGAAAGCTTCAACTCGGCCAGCGCATGGTTCAGGCCGGTCATCTTGTTCACCCCGGTGGGCAGCACCATGACCGCGTCCTTATTGAAAATGACTTGCAACTCGAGTCCCAGGTCGCGAATGCTCTCCAGTACCGCGGTCTCATGCGGATGCCAGGTGGCCACAATCACATCGCCCTGGCTGATGCCGGTTACGTTCCGCGCTTTCAGGCTGGCCAGAAATCGTTCCGGCGGCCGCTCCGCCAGTACGCGCTTTTCCCTGGTGGATGGATTGAAAAGCACGGCTCCGTTTTCCGCCACCACACGGTCGAAAATATCCAGGCGCGCGAAAACGCTTTCCAGGTCGGGCAGTTCCCGGCCGGTCACCAGTATTAATTTCCGGCCCGATTGACGAAAGCGTTCAAGCGCTTCAAGAGTCGCTGTATCGACCCGGCCGTCATGGGCGATGGTGCCATCGTAGTCCGTGGCTAAAGCGAGGTATCGCATACAATTCCATTGTGCACGCTACACGCGAGCGGCCACCGGGCGTGAACGCCACCATAAGTGAAACCAATAAACAGACACGCTGGAATTAGTTCTGTCGGTAACAAGTCAAGTTGTCCGGTTTTGAGTCCGCGGGGCTCCCTCCGGCCTTTGGTATACACTGTATACATGGCCGCGAGCCCCACCGCCCGCAAGATCATCGAAGCCGCCCGCGGGTTTCTGCACGAGGAAGGCGCGGACGCGGTTACCATGCGCCGGGTTGCCAAGGCCGTAGGCGTTACGCCAATGGCGGTGTACCGTCACTATGCCGGCCGCGACAGTCTTTTGAACGCGCTGGCGGACGACGGTTTCGAGGAGCTGGCTTCCCGGCTGGCGCGCACTCCCACCGCCGGCGACATCGAGGCGCGGCTCGCCAGGATCCTGAACGTCTTCCTGAAGCATGCGCTCGAAAATCCGCGGCTGTTCGAGTTGATGTTTCTCAAGCCGCGTGAGGGCGCCCGCCGTTATCCGCGGGACTTCAAGGCGCGCCGTTCACCCACTGCCAATCCGGCCGTGGAACTGATCCAGGAAGGCATGGAGAGCGGCTATTTTCGCGAGGACGACCCCTGGGAGATCTCCTTTGCCATGGGCGCCCTGCTGCAAGGGCTCATCATGCTCTACCTGGGCGGACGCCTTGCCATGTCCGAAGCCCGCTTTCGCGCGCTGTGCCACAGGTCCCTACGGAGGTATCTCAATGGCATTCGCAATTGATCGCCGCGGCGCGCTCGCGGCCCTCGCGGCGGCTCTGTCCACTTTCGTACTGGTCTGGTTCGGGTACGGCTTGGACCCGCATTGGCCGCTGCTCTGGTTCGCCCCGCTGCCGGTGCTGCTGTTCGCGCTGCGCAGTTCCTGGTGGAGCGCGGCGCTGATAGCGTTCCTGGCGTGGCTGGGCGGCTGCTTCGATTTCTGGCATTACTTCCGGCTGTTGCAGACGCCGTTCGTGGTATGGCTGGCCGTCTTCGCCACCGGCGCGCTGGTTTTTGCGGCCGCCGTACTGCTGTTCCGCGCACTGGCGCTGCATGGCGCCCCGTGGAGCGCGCTGGCGGCGTTTCCGGCAGCCTTGGTGTCCTACGAATACGTGCGCAACCTGACCACGCCGCACGGCACCGCGGGGAGTTTCGCCTATACCCAACTGGAATTCTTGCCGTTTCTGCAATTGGCCTCCATCACGGGTCCGTGGGGTATGAGTTTCGTGATGCTGCTGTTTCCCGCCGCGCTCGCGTTGGGCCTGCATCTGCGTCGTTCCGAGCCGAAACAGGCGATGCGCATTCTGGCCGGATCCATGGGTGTAATTGTGCTGGTGCTGATGTTCGGCGCGATTCGCCTGGCGCTCCCGCCGTCCCTGCGGACAATCAAGGTGGGGCTGATCGCATCCGACGAACCTGCCGCCGATCCAGTGGCGTCTGAAGGCGCGGAGACGGAGCGCCTGTTTCGCGCGTACGCGGGCGCGGTCCGCAGGCTGGCCGGCCAGGGAGTCCGCGTCATCGTGCTGCCGGAGAAAACCGGCGTCGTCGTCGAGCCCGATGCCGGGCGGACTGACGAACTCTTTCAGCAGTTGGCCGGCGAGGTCCGGGCCACCATCGTCGTAGGTGAGATTCGCGTCGCTCAGGGTGCGAAATACAACCAGGCCCGCATTTACGAGCCTGCCGCTTTCGTGCGTACCTACGACAAACACCACATGCTGCCGCCGTTCGAATCCAACCTGAAACCGGGCGCCAGCCTGACGTTCCTGCCGGAAGGAGCGGAAACGTGGGGTGTGGCCATCTGTAAGGACATGGATTTCACGCCTCTCTCCCGCAGCTACGGACAGGCGGGCGTGGGATTGATGCTCGTGCCCGGCTGGGATTTTCGAGCAGACCGGTGGTGGCACGGCCACATTGCCGTGATGCGCGGCGTGGAAGACGGTTTCAGCGTGGTGCGCGCGGCAAGGGACGGCAATCTCACCGTCAGTGACAATCGCGGCCGCATTCTGGCGGAAATCCGCAGCGACTCGGCGCCGTTTGCCAGCCTGGTGGCGGAGGTTCCGGCGGCGCACGATGCCACGCTCTACGCTCTGCTGGGCGATTGGTTCGCATGGTTCGCGCTGGCGGCGCTGGCATTTACACTCCTGGGGCTCTACCGCTGTTACGTTCCGATCGAGTGAATCGCACGGCTCGGCTCTGCCGTTTGCAGGATGCTACTATTTTGCTGCACGAATGGTGAGTCATGAGACGTCTATTGGTACTGCTCGCGATGGCCGCGGCATCTGTAGCGCAGAGCGCGGACCCCTGGAAGCTGGTGTGGTCGGACGAATTCGACCGCGACGGACGGCCCGATGGGGCGAAGTGGGGTTATGAAAACGGCTTCGTGCGCAACCACGAATTGCAGTGGTACCAGCCCGGGAATGCCTGGTGCGAGAAGGGGCTGCTGATTATCGAAGGGCGGCGGGAGCGCAGGAAGAATCCGAATTTCGTGGCAGGCAGCCAGAACTGGACCACCAGCCGGGAGTATGCCGAGTACACGTCGGCGAGCCTGACCACGAAGGGACTGGCGAGCTGGCGCTACGGGCGTTTTGAGATGCGCGGCCGGATCGACACGCGTCCGGGGCTGTGGCCCGCGTTCTGGTCGCTGGGCGTGGAGGGGCGATGGCCGAACAATGGCGAGATCGACGTGATGGAATATTATCGCGATACGCTGCTGGCCAACCTGATCTGGGCAGGGCCGCAGCGGACCAACTCCTTCGTGAAACGCAGGCCGATCGAATCGTTCGGCGATCCGGAATGGGGACAGAAATTCCACATCTGGCAGATGGATTGGGACGAAAACCGTATTGCGATCCGGGTGGATGGCGAGGTGATGAACGATTCGGATCTGAACCAGGCGGCCAATCCCGACGGTAAGAATGGCTTCCGGCAAGCCCACTCGATTCTTCTGAATCTGGCGATTGGAGGAGATGCCGGTGGCGATCCGTCAGTGACGGTCTTCCCGGCGCGGCTGGAGGTCGATTATGTGCGGATCTATCAAAGAGATTAGTCACCTCGCGGGAGAAGACCGGAGAGACCGTAAGTTATTGATGCTATTGGGCGCTTGATTTGTGAAATTTCATACAGTTATTCGCCGTACCGTACAAATAACGGATGCCCATTTTTTCTACAAATTGCTATTGTCACAGTGGAGGATCTGCATGACCCGATCTTTCCTTAGCCGACCCACTCAGGACGATCCACTAACCTATCTACCCCGGAAGCCTCTTCAGGAATTCGGTAAGGGCCGGGTGATCTACGATCATCAACAACCTAACCATTATCTTTATGTGGTGATTCTGGGCCGCGTGAAGGTGATTACTACCAGCGACGATGGGGGCCAGACGGTGGGCCGGATCGTCTGTCCCGACGGATTATTCGGCGAATCCTGCCTGGTGGGTTCGAAGCCCCGCTCAGAATCCGCCGTCGCTCTGGACAATGCGACGTTGATGGCCTGGAGCCGGGCGGAAATCGAGCAGCAGATCGAAAGGGAGCCGCGTCTGGGCCTGGCGCTCTCGCAATTTCTGGTGCGGCAATGCATGGAGTTGCAGGAGCGCATCGAGAGCATGGCGGTGTACAAGACTCCGGTCCGCGTGCTGCTGGCGCTGGTGCAGTTGAGCGAAGACCTGGGAAGCCCGACGGCGGACGGGAGCATTCGCATTGCTTCCCTGACGCACAACATTCTCTCCGAGTATGTGGGCACCTCGCGGGAAATCGTGACTTTCCAGATGAACCGGTTGCGCCGCCTCGGGGTGCTGCGCTACACCCGCAAGTACATCGATGTGTCTCCGCAGGCGTTGCAGGAGCTGTTGCGGCAGGAGGGGATACAGAGGCCGTACAGTCCGATGGCGATGCATGCTTCGGACCGGTACGCGGTGTAAAACGCGATTAATCGTAGACGAAGTGGAGGACTTTCTTGAGGTCTTCCCAGGCTTCGCGCTTGGCGTCACCGTTATAGGGGCGAAGCAGGTACGAGGGGTGGTAGGTGACCATGACCGGGATATCCCGCCACTTGAACCACTTGCCGCGCATTTTGGTGACGCCTTCTTTGTGTCCGGTCATGGCGCGGGCGGCGGTGCCGCCTAGCGCGCAGATGGCTTTGGGGCGAATCACCGAGAGCTGGCGGTAGAGGAACTGCCCGCAGATTTCCATTTCGTCGGGCTCGGGGGTGCGATTGCCCGGCGGACGGCACTTCACCACGTTGCAGATGTAGACCTGGTTGCGAAGCAGGGGAATGCCTTCCTTTTTGGCCGTGCCTTCGATCATCTGGGTGAGGAGTTGGCCGGCTTTTCCGACGAACGGGATACCCTGGGCATCTTCGTCCGCGCCGGGGCCTTCGCCGACAAAGACGAGCGGCGCATGTTCGTCGCCCACGCCGAAGACGATCTTGTTGCGCCCTTCGTGGAGGCGGCAGCGGCGGCACTCGCCAATGTCATCAATGATTTTCAGCAGGGAATCGCCCGAGGGGGCGAGTGAAGGCAGTTCCATGGTTTTGGGTGCAGCCGGCGCTGCCTGCGAGGCAGGCGGCACTGCTTTGTACAGGGTTTTGATTCCCAGATCCTGGTAGAACTCGAGATAGCGGCGGAGCTGATCAGTGTCCATTGGCGGCGTGGAGGGCCAGCCGCAGCTTCAACACCTGGTCGAAAATGCGATCGGCAATTTCGCGTTTCGAGGCGCGCGACAAGGGGATGGTTTCCCCTGTGCGCAGCGCCAGCACTACTTCGTTCTGGTCCGATTCGAAGCCCACGTCGGCGCCGCCGACGAGGTTGCCCACCACCATATCGCAGTTCTTGGATTCCAGTTTGCGGCGGGCTTCCTGCACCAGGTTCTGGGTTTCGGCGGCGAAGCCGATGAGCAGGCGGTCGCCTTTTTTGCGGCCGAGTTCGGCCAGGATATCCGGCGTGGGGTCGAGTTCCATGGAGATGCGGGCGGCGGTCTTTTTGACCTTCTGGTCGGGAACCTTGCTGAGGTGGAAATCGGCGACCGCGGCGGCCTTAATGACGATAGTGGCCGGGGCGAGGTGGGCGAAGACTTTCTCGCGCATTTCGGCTGCCGTGCGCACGGGAATCAGTTCTATGCCGTGCGGGGGCGGCAGGTGGACCGGTCCGGAAATGAGGGTGACTCGGGCTCCGCGGGCGGCGGCAGCTTCCGCCAGGGCATATCCCATTTTGCCGCTGGAGCGGTTGGAGATGTAGCGAACCGGATCGAGCGGTTCCTGGGTGGGGCCGGCGGTCAGCAGCACCACTTCGCCTTCCAGGTCGCGCCGTTTGCGGGTCTCCAGCAGGATGGCTTCAAGGATGGTTTCGGGGTCGGCCAGTCTGCCCGGGCCGGTCATACCGCAGGCCAGGTATCCGCTATCGGGTTCAACGATGCGATGGCCGCGTTTGCGGAGGGTCTCCAGATTGGCCTGGGTAGCGGCGTGCTGCCACATGTTGACGTTCATCGCCGGGGCGATGACCACGGGACCGGTGAAGGCCAGGTAGAGCGTGGTGAGAAAATCACCGGCAAGGCCGTTTGCCAACTTGCCCATCAGGTCGGCGGTAGCGGGCGCGATCGCCAGCAGTTCGTGTTCCTGGGCGATGGCAATGTGTTCGATAGCGCTTTCGATGGCGAAGAGGTCCGTGAGGACCTTGCGCCCGGTGAGCGCCGCGAAGGTGAGGGGCTGAATGAATTCCTGAGCGGCGCCAGTCATCACCGCCTGCACCTGATGATCCTGCTGCATCAGCAAGCGGGCGAGTTCGGCCGCCTTGTACGCGGCTATTCCGCCTCCGATGCCGAGGATGATTTTCATGGCAGGCAGAGAGTCGAAGCCGGGCTCTTTAGAGGGCCGGTTCGATGGGCGGCACTTCGGAAAGGGGGCCGGTGAGGCTGTACTTGACGAGCCCGCGGCGCACTTCTTCCACCGCGATGATGGTGGGCTTCTTCGAAGAGGTGGGCAGAACCGGGCGGGCACCACCCTGCAACTGGCGCGCGCGCTTGGCGGCGACGATGATGAACCGGTAGGTGCTCTGTTCCGGATCGTCCGGGATGGTGCAGTGTGCATTGTTGCGCGGAGCTTTGTCACCCATGATGTCGTTTACCTCTTCTTCTCAAATGTTTCCAGAATCGGCCGGATCTGATCTTCGATCCTGGTCCGCCGTACGCGTTCGGCGCTGACGATGGCGCTCATAACCGCGTCGGACCGGTCCAGGTCGCGATTGATCAACACATAATCGTATGCTTCGTAATTGCGGATCTCTTCGGCCGCATCCCTGAGCCGTCTTTGGATCACTTCTTCCCGGTCCTCATCCCGCGCACGAAGCCGTTCTTCGAGTATTTGGCGCGAGGGGGCCAGAATAAAGATGGTAACCGCTTCAGGAATCTGACACTTCAATTGTCTCGCACCTTGTACATCAATGTCGAGTACCAGGTCGCGGTTCTGCCGCCGGGCGTCTTCCAGGATGCTGCTGTGGGTACCGTAATAGTTTCCAAATACTTGAGCCCATTCGAGAAATTCGTTATTGGCGATCATGGCTTCGAAAGCCTCGCGGGTGACGAAACGGTAGTTCGTGCCATCCACCTCGGCGCCCCGGGGCTTGCGAGTGGTATAGGAAATGGAGAACATGAGGCCGGGATCCTGGGCGAGCAGGCGTGAGACCAGGGTGGATTTCCCGGATCCGGAGGGGGCGGAGATGATGAAGACTGTTGTCATAGGGCGGGGGCTGAAGTGAACTCATCGCGGAGTCGCGGAGTCGCGGAGAAAGACGCGGAGGAAAACGAGAATATCTTCGGCGTTCTCCGTGTTCTTCGTGACTCCGTGGTGAGGGGCAGCCCTGCGGGCTGATACTTCTTTCGTTCCTCCCTTCCTCCGCGTTTTTCTCCGCGACTCCGCGACTCCGCGATGAATCGTGATTTCCGTGTCATGTCTATTCCAGATTCAGCGACTGCTCGCGGATTTTGTCGATTTCGGACTTGGTATTCAGGGCCAGTTCGGTCATGGTGAGGCCGAGGTCTCCGAGTCCTCCGGTTTTGGAGAGGACGGTGTTGGCTTCGCGATTCATTTCCTGAAGGAGGAAGTCCAGGCGTTTGCCGGCTTCGCCTTCGGCGGCGATCATGGCTTCGAGTTGGGCGGCGTGGGTTCGCAGGCGGACCAGTTCTTCGGCGATATCGCTGCGGTCGGCCAGGATGGCGGCTTCCTGGGCGAGACGTTGGGGATCGAGTCCGGCTCCGTTCAGGAGATCGGCCAGGCGTTCGTTCAGTCGCCTTTGGAAGGCCGGGACGGCGCCGCCGCGGATCTCCTCCATGCGGTTCACCAGGGCGCCGACGTTGGCGCAGCGCCGGCGGAGTTCGGCAGCGGTGGCTTCGCCTTCGCGCTCGCGAGCCACGTTGAGATCCTGGACGGCTTCGGCGGCCGCGGCGAGCACGGCCTGGTTTAGCTCTTCGCTGAGTTCATCGTTCCCGGTGGCGCCGAACATGCCGGGGATGCGCAGGGCAGAGTTGAGGTCGGGTTTGCCTTCCAGATGATAATGCGCGGACGCTTCAGTGAAGGCGCGCATGTAGGTATCGAGCAGTCCCCAGTTAACGGGGGCCGCCTGGGGAGCCGCCAGGCGCGTGAACGAGACCTGAATCTGCACGTGGCCGCGCGCAATGCCCTCCTTGACGACCGCGCGCAGAGGGCTCTCCAAAGGGTCGAACTCCGACGGCATGTGGAAATGCATATCGAGCCCGCGGTGGTTGACGCTCTTCAGGCTGAGAACGAGTTCACCTTCGCCGGTGGTCTTTCTCACCCGGGCGAAGCCGGTCATGCTGCGCAGGCTCACAGATCCACCACCGATCCGGCATCCTCGAACTGGAGTTCGTGGAGCCTCTGATAAATGCCGCCCTGGTTCACGAGTTCTTGGTGCGCCCCTTCCTCGCGAATTCGTCCTTTGGACAGCACGACGATTTTGTCGGCGCGCCGGATGGTGGAAAGGCGGTGGGCGATGACGATCACGGTGCGATGTTCCATGAGATTGGCCAATGCCTTTTGTACCAGCATTTCGCTCTCGGTATCCAGGTGGCTGGTGGCTTCGTCGAGAATCAGAACGGGCGCATTTTTGAGCAGGGCGCGGGCGATGGCGAGACGCTGGCGCTGGCCGCCGGAGAGGCGCGCGCCGCGGTCTCCGACAATGGCGTCGTATCCGCCGGGGAGCCGTTCGATAAATTCGTGCGCGAGGGCGGTTTCAGCGGCATGGCGGATGGCTTCGCGCGAAACTCCGGTCTGGCCGTAGGCGATGTTGCTGGCGACAGTGTCGTTGAACAGGAACGTATCCTGGGCGACGATGCCGATGAGGGCGCGGAGCGAAGCCAGGTTGACGTCGCGGACGTCCTGGCCATCGATTTTGACCGCGCCGGCGGTCACGTCGTAAAAGCGCGGCAGCAGGTTGGCGAGGGTGGTCTTGCCGCCGCCGCTGGGGCCGACCAGGGCTACCACTTCGCCGGCTTTTACGGTGAGATTCAACGCCTCCATGCGGAAGCCGGAGGGAGCGGCGGGGTAATGGAAGGCGACGTTTTCGAAGGCGATTTCGCGCTCGAAGCCTGGGAGGCTGGGCGCGCCGGGCTTTTCGACGATCTCTTCGTGATGGTCGAGGTACTCGAAGACTTTGTGCGATGCGCCGAGCGCCTGCTGGAAAATATTATTGATGCCCACGAGCCGCTTGACCGGCTCCAGCAACATCAGCAGCGCAATCACGAAGGTCGCGAAATCGCCCGCCGTCATCGCTTCGGCTTTAACCTGCGTGCGCGCGTACGTCAACAGAATCACGATCACCACTGCCGCCATCATGTCGATCAGCGGGGAAGACAGCGCCTGCTGCAGCACGTAGCGCACGTTGGTCTTGAGCAGGCGCCGCGCGGCTTCGCGGAAGCGCTGGATTTCGTACCCCTCGGCGCCGAACGCCTTCACCACCATGTGGCCGCTCAACGTCTCCTGCAGAATCTGGTTCAACTCCGCCTGCCGGTCCTGCGTCCCGCGACTGATCCGCCGGATCCGTTTGCCGATTCGGGTGGTGGGCAGCATGATCCCCGGCAGCACCGTGAGGCTGATGAGCGCCAGCAGCCAATCGTTGGTGAACAGCACGAACAGAAGAAAGATGGCGCTGAAAACCTGCCGCAGGAAATCCGCCATGATCTGGCTGGTGGCCACCTGCACTTTATCCACATCGTTCATGATGGACGACATGAGCTGTCCGGTGGACCGGGCCTCGAAAAACTGCGCGCCCTGGCGTACCACTTTCTGAAACACCGCGTTGCGAAGGTCCGTCACCGACGAAAAACCGGCATAGCTGATCAGATAATTGCCCAGGTAATCGCACAGCCCCTTGACGATGAACGACCCGACGATCGCCGTCGCCACCAGAAACCAGGTGCTCTTCTGGAGAGGAACCAGGTGTTCGAGATAAAGCTGGTGGCCCAGAAACGGCTGGGGAAGGAGCGGGGTCAGCCCGCCTGACGGGACGGTGGTCAGGACCTTGTTGAAAATCGGCTTGATCAGCAGCGTGATCAACCCCTGGGCCGCGCCCGCGATAGCCATCAGCGCCATCGACCCGAGCAAGTGAGGCCAATAGCGTTTTCCATAGCTGAGGAGGCGCAGGATGTTGTTCATGCGTGGACTCCGAGGCGGGCGACGGCTTCGAGCACCCGGGCGGGCTGCGCGTCCATCGGCACGATTTCCGCGGCTGTTCTCCACGGTCCCCAGATTGCCGGATTGGATTCACCGAACAGCACCACCACCGGCACCCCGAACGCGGCCGCCATGTGCGCCGGTCCGGAATCGTTGCCCACGAACAAGGCAGCGCCGCTGAGCAGGCTCTTGATTTCGGAAAGCGGGGCCCCGCGCAAGGTTCGGAATGCGGCAAAGGCGGAGAGGTCATCGCCGCCGGCGCCGATAAATATGGGGTCGAGTCCGGCGTGCTTCAGGTGCCCGGCCACCGCCAGAAACCCATCGGCGCGCCAGGTTTTTCCGGGAGTCGCCGCCACCGGATGGATGACCGCGGCAGGCCGCGCACCTTCGCCCGTCCGTTTTTTGGCAAACAACTTTGCCCGGGGAATCTCCGAGACAGGCACTCCCAGCCAGAACATGGCGCTGGCCGCGTGTTCCGCCGTGTGGACCGTACGTTCCACGCCGAGGATCTGTTGGGCCCGCGGAATGTGCGCGTTATAGACAAAAGCATGGCGGAAATGGCCGTACCCCGCCCGCCAGCGCGCGCCGGAAAGCGCCGTCAGCCACGCGCTGCGGGTGCCGCCGTGCAGATTGAGACACAGGCTCGGGCGCCAGGAGCGCAGGGGACGCAGAGCCGGAGGGAGAATGGCTGCAAGATCGGGATTATCTTCGAAGACAGCCCGGAACCGGTCTTCCACCATCACCGCAATTTCCAGGTCGGGGCGGGCGCGTTTCAGAAGATGGAGCGCGGGTGTGGTGAGTACGCAATCGCCCAGCGACCGCAGCCGGAGGATCGCAGCCCGGCTCCCCCGCGGAAGATCTTCCAAGACGCTTGCCACGGCAGTCTATTCTTCGATTTTGGCCTCATCTACCAGCATTACGGGAATGTCGTCGCGAACCGGGTAAACGCGATGACATTGCACGCACTTCAAGCCGCTTTGGTCGGCTTTCAGTTCGACCGTCGCCTTGCAGACGGGGCACACCAGGATCTCCAGCAGTTCTTTGCTGATCGCCATAGTCGGAACATTCAGTTTAGCAGCTTCCCATACGTGCTAAACTACGCTTTCACACTTACAGAATGCTGCTCGCTAGAGAATTCGTCGCATACATCTCCCGACAACTCGTGAAGAGGCTTTCGCCCGGCATCATGGAGACGCCGAATCCCGATCTGGTAGCCGAGAAGATCAACGAAATCATCTCCGAAGAACTGTCCGCCGAAGACCGCCTGAACGACGAAGTACGCGACATTCTGAGTCAGTACAGCGAATATATGCGGCGCGAAAGCGTCAGTTACCAGGACATGTTTCGCCGCATCAAGAATCAGTTGATCTCGCAGCGCAAAGTGATTCGGGCGTCGGGGCGCGATTCCGGCGATTCCATGAAGCTTTCCCGGGACAAGGTCACGGACATTTCCCACAAGATTGTGGAGATGCTGCGAAAGAACCGGGAACTGCGCCTGAAGAACAAAGATTCGAACGCCGTCCGGCTGGAAATTTTGAAGGTGATGACAGACCTGCTGCTGGCCGAAGACAAAGTGGACCGGGCGTCGCGGCAGAAGGTCCGGTCGCAGAAGCGCGACATTCCCGAAGGCAGCGAAGAATGGGATATTCTGCACCGCCGCTACTACGCCGAAGAGCTGAAAAAGCTCGGCATCGACCTGGCGAAGTAGCTACCGTTTATAGCCGATCATGCGGAGGAAGGCTTTGCGCTTTTCGACGTCTTCAGCGGTTTCCACACCTTTGGGCGGCTCCCCATCGATGACACCAATGATGCCGCGGCCCTGGTCCGTTTCGGCGATCACCACCTGCACCGGGTTGGCCGAGGCGCAGAAAATGGAACAGACTTCGGGGACGTCTTTGATGCGGCCCAGCACGTTGATGGGGTAGCCTTCGCGCATCACCACGACGAACGTATGGCCGGCGGCGACGGCGACGGCATTACGCGCAGCCATGGCCTGGAGGGCTTCATCGTTGCCTTCGACGCGGGTAAGGCACGGGCCCGACGCCTCGTTGAATGCGACGCCGAATTTCATCTGCGGCACGGTATTCACGATGGCCTCGTAAATATCCTCGACGGTCTTGATGAAGTGGCTTTGGCCCAGGATGACGTTCCCGCCCTCGGGAATTTCCAGCGGCACGGTCTTCAGTTCCATAAATCACAATAGTGACACAGGCGCGGCGGTCCAGGCGCCGCGGGCCTCTTCCAGCCGGACGGCCAGTTCCAACAACAACTCATCATCGTAAGGCCGGCCCATAAGTTGAATGCCGATGGGCAGGCCTTCGGGCGAGAGCGCCACCGGCACGGTGACGGCGGGCAGCCCGAGAACGTTAGCCACGACGGCCGGCATCATGGCCTGGAACAGGCCGATTTCGGCTTCGCCGGCGGCGAACTTGCGGCTGCGGTGAGCGAAGGCGGTGATTCCGCAGACAGGCATAATGACGGCGGTGCGAGTCTCGAGTTGGCGCAGAAAGGCGGCCCGGAGGCGGTCGCGAGTGGCCAGATTCAGCAGGATCTGCGAGGCTGTGGGATCTAACGGGTCGAGGGCCTCCTGGAGGGTCCAGTGCAGTTCGGCTTCGCGGCCTTGGGCAAGCTGGCGCAAGGCGGTGAGGGGCCATTTGAACAGGAAGGCCCAGGTATTGGGCGCGCGGTCGAGGCCGGTGGGTGCGAAGGAATCCACGGGAAAACCCAGGGCTTGGAACCAGGACGCCGCCTGAAGAACGGCGGCGCGGATTTCCGGCGCGACCGGAACGGCGCCGAACTGCTCCCATACGCCGAGGCAGGCGCCGGCGGCGGAGGGTTCGCGCGGAGGCACGGGAACGGAGAACGGGTCGGACTCTTCGTATCCGGCCAGGGCGCTGAAGAGGAGGCGCAGGTCGCGGGCGTCGCGGGCCATGGGTCCGGCAACGGTGAGGAGTCCGGCGGGGTATCCGAGGGCGGGGAAGTGGCCGGCGGCGGAAATGCGTCCGGGAGTGGGCTTGAGGGCTGCGATGCCGCAGAAATGGGCGGGTACGCGCACCGAGCCGCCGCCATCGGTGGCGATGCCGCCGGCGGAGCAGAAGGCTGCGATGGCCGCCGCTTCCCCGCCGCTGGATCCACCGGGCGTGCGCTCCAGGTTCCATGGGTTGTTGGTGCGGCCGGTTAGGAAATTATCGGTTTCGAAGTTGGCCAGCATTTCGGGCGTATTGGTTTTGCCGAGCACGATGGCTCCCGCGGCGCGCAGGCGGGCCACCACAGGAGCGTCGGCGGCAGCCGGGGTGCCGGGACGCAGACGGCTGCCGGCCCGGGTGGGCAGGCCCGCGACATCGAAACTGTCTTTCACGGTGACGGGAACGCCGTGCAGGAGTCCGAGCGGCTGGCCGTGTTTGACGGCGGACTCGGCACGGAGCGCCCCGGCCCGCGCCTCATCGGCGCACACGGTGACGAACGCGTTGATGGCGGGATTGACGGCGGCGATCTGCCTGAGGTGCGCCTCTACCAGTTCGACGGGCGAGAGCGCGGACTCGCGGACCAGCGAGGCCATCAGACAAAGCGACGAACGATGCGGCACCGGACGGAACCCCCACTGTTATAGTAAAGCTACATGCTCCGTTTGCTCGCGGGCTTCCTGTTAATGCCCTCGATTTTGGCGGCCGGGCGGGACCTGGTGGTCTTCGATACGGATTCCTGTTTGTTCTGCGACGATGGCGCGGCGCTGGTGATGCTGTTGCGCAGTCCGGAGCAGGTACTGGTGTCGGGAATCACGGTGGTTCCGGGTAATGTGTGGCCGGCGCAGGGCGCGGAGTACATGTTCCACATACTCGATCTGCTGAGGCGTCCGCAGATTCCGGTGTACACCGGTGCGCAGGAGCCGCTGATCAACACGGCGGCGATGGCGAAGGAATTCGCGCGACGGTGGCCCGGAGTGGAGTATTCGGGCGCGTTTGCATTGAACCCGGCGGAGGTGAAGCCGGCTCCGGGAGCGCGTTTGACGCGGCGGGCGCCGCATCACGAACAAGCAGTGGAATTCCTCATCGGGGAAGTCGAGCGCCACCCTGGCGAAATCACGATTCTGGCACTGGGGCCGATGACTAACATCGCGCTGGCGCTGCGGCTGAAGCCGGAAATCGAGACCAAGATCAAGCGCATCGTCTTCATGGGCGGGAACCTGACGGTGGGCGGGAACGCTTCCACCTCGGCGGAGTTCAATTTCTGGTTTGACCCCGAGGCGGCACGCATCGTGCTGCGGTCGCGCATCCCGCAGAAGGTGATGTTCGGGTTGGACATCTGCAATACCGCGCCCATCCACAAGGCGGAATTCGACCAGATCGTGGGAGTGAAGACTCCCATCACGGAACTGTACAAGCAGGATATGGGCGGCCGGTATCCGGGATTTCTGGCCCATCCGAACGCCACCGGGTATCTGTGGGATTCGCTGGCAGCGGCGTATTTGCTGGATCCGGGATTCGTCACGCGCAGCGAATCGCATTACCTGGATGTGACCACCGTATGGAACAAATATTACGGGGCCACGGTTCCGCTGGATCGTGACCGCCGGGTGGCTCCGGACGCCACGGCGGTCACAGTAGCCATGGAGTTGGACTTCAAGCGCGTATTCGCGCTCTACAAAGACAAACTGACCAAACGGGAGTAGTTCCTGACGAGGCGGTTTACCAGGCGACCCGTTTGACTCCGTCAACGAAATCGAAGTGCCGGTCGCGACTCAGGTATTCGCCTAATCTAATACGATCACCGGAAGAGCGATTTCCTCCACCTGCTGGAGCACCGGTTTCAGGGTTTCGTCGCCTTCAGCCCAAGCGAACAGACCGTTCGTGTCCAGGATCACTTTAGGTCCTCGGGCTCGATCCGTTCGAATGCCTCTTCGATGAGCCGGTTGATGCGCGCGGTCTCGCCGCGCAAACCGCGCAGTTTGCCGAACGATTGCATCCACGGTTTATCGCCGCGATCCCCGAGGCGTAATTTTTCAGCCAGCGCTTCCGAAACCAATTTGCGAAATGGAATACCCCGACCCGCTGCGGCCGACTTGGCCCGCCGAAGGAGCGCGTCGGGAATTTCGAGAGTGGTTTTCATGCTGTCTTCAGGGTCCCATATTTATGCGACGGCCCTGCGCACTCAGGCAACAGGACCTTGGCCTGCGTATCGGCGTTCATCCGCGTTCATCTGCGGCCAGTCTCCAGATCGCCGTGCGTTACGGAACCTGCTTGAAACGGTCGTCGATCTCCACCTGGTATCCGGAAACCAGGCGATTGGTTTCGTTGGCCATGCCGACCACCGCCATCAGTTCGGCGAACATGGGACCGGTCATGCCGGCCTTGCGCGCGGAAGCGGTGTGGGATGCGATGCAGTAGGGGCACTGATTACTGGCGCTGACGGCAAGATAGATCATCTCTTTGGTGAGCGCGTCGAGCGCGCCGGGGGCCATGATCTGTTTGATGCTTTCCCAGGTGCGGCGCAAGGTGGGCGGGTCGTGCGCCAGCGCCTTCCAGAAATTGTTGATCCAATCGGTGCGGCGCGTGGCCATGATGTCGTCGTAGACGGCGCGCACTTCGGGGCCGGCGTCGGCGTATTCGATGAGTCCGAGAGTGGCCACTATTGGCCTCCGCCGAACAGTTTGGCCTGGCGTTCCTGCATCTCGGCGGGGGTCAGGTCTTCCTGGCGGGAACCGATGGCCCAATCGATGCCGAAGGGATCGCGAAGCTGGCCGTAGCGGTCGCCCCAGAACTGGTCGGCGATGGGCATAGTGACCGTGGCGCCGGCGGCCACGGCCTGATTGAACAAGGCGTCGGCGTCGGGAACGTAGACGTGCAGGTGAAAAGGCAGGCGGCCCTCGGCGAGCGGCGGCAGGTGGAACTCGGCGCTGAAATCGTCGGCGAACATCAAGTTGGAATCGCCGATCTTCACCTGGGCGTGCATCAACTTGCCGCCAGGTCCGGGAGAGCGGGCGATCTCGACGGCGTTGAACGCCTTCTTGAGGAAATCAATGTAGGCCGCGGCGCCGCCTTTGATGCTGAGGTGCGGCGTCACGGTATGAAATCCGGGAGGAATGGGAGAAGCAGCTTTAGCCATGCCGATAGGATACGCCGGGCGCGAATCGGATACAATCCAGAGAACGAGGAGTTAACGGATGATCCAGAGAGTGCTGCTGTGGGGAACTATTTTCAGTGCGGCCTTGGCGCCGCTGCCGGTGTGTGCCCAGGCTCCGGCGAGCAAGCCCGCCGAAGAGGTATACAAGAACATTGTGGAATTGAAGGGGACGCCTGCCGACCAGGTGGACCCCGCGATGCAATTCATCGCCGCGTCACTGGGCGTGAACTGCCAGTTTTGCCACGTGCCGGGCAAGTTCGAGGCCGATGACAAGGGCGCCAAGAAGACGGCGCGGCAGATGATGGTCATGACTGCCATGATCAACAAGACCAGCTTCGGAGGCCGGCAGCAGATTACGTGCAATTCCTGCCATAACGGCTCCACACGGCCGGCCGGAATCCCCGCGGTGCAGGAATCGGACACGCCCGCGCACCCCGCGGCAATGGGTGCGCCCGCCGGCGGAACACCGCCGACCGTGGATGAGATCCTGACGAAATACGTGACCGCGCTGGGCGGCGCCGATGCCATCGGAAAAGTCACCAGCCGCGTGATGAAGGGGCAGATTCTGGTGGCCGGCTCCGGCACTCCGATCGAGGTCTACACCAAGGCGCCGGACATGCGGGTGACCATCACCCACAACTCCCAAGGCGACAGCTATACGGCGTTCGACGGCAAAACCGGATGGATGGGAAGCACGGGGCGGCCAGCACGCGAGATGAACGCATCGTCATCGGCTGCTTCGAGTCTGGACGCGGAGTTCTCGCTGGCGCTGCACTTAAAGGAAATGTATCCGCAGATGCGCCGGGGGCGGCCGGAGACGGTCAACGGCGTGCTCTGCGACATGGTCAACGGGCAGGCTCCGGGCAAGCCGGCGGTGCGGTTGTACTTCGAGAGGGAATCCGGGCTGCTACTGCGCATGGTGCGGTACACCGATACCCCGATGGGGCGCCTGCCTACCCAGATCGACTACGCCGATTACCGGAACTCGGGCGGAGCGAAGATTCCCTTCCGGTGGACGCTGGCGCGGCCCAACGGGCGGTTCACGATTCAAATCTCCGAGGCCCAGACGAACGTGCCGATCGACGACGCGAAGTTCGCCCGGCCTTCGGGAGATGTGAAGTAGCGGGCTGCAATAGTGTTCAGTTATCGGCTGCAAGCGGATTTCCCGGTCTTGATCTGTCGAGAGCGCCAGAGTCTCTGTAGATCCGCGGGTTGGGCCTAACGTGAACGGTCATGATGTCATCTGATTGGCCAGCGGTGTTGAGCAGTCTGCGAAGACACCACGAGGCTGGCACTCTGACATTTCTTGGCGATCCAACAATCGGCAACTTCGTCCAATCGTTGACAGGGCAGTAGCGCATTCCGCTCTTATTGGCAGCTTATCGACGGTATCGAGAACTGGGGCCAGCACCAGAGGAATTCTGTTTCCAACACTACTTCGAGTCGTCAGCTCATAGCATTTTGATAAGCCGGATCCTCTCGTCACCGCTCGACGCCAGCGAAGAAGATGTCTGTGCCATTCTCCATGCGGCCGTTCATTTTTGCGGGCACGGCGGCGACGGAGTTGCGCCGATTCGTCTCGCTGAGAAGGCGTTCGCGAAAAGGCCGTACAGCCCAGCGCTCTTTGACGCGGCGCTCGCTTACCGTGCGACACTGCATGGACTGACCGCCATCCAGGCCAAACTCGCGAAACAGGAACTCGATTGGATCTTGTGGCACGATCCACGTCGGACTGAGCGACGTTGCTGGACTCGCACGCTCCAACTGTCCCTTGCTCGAATGGAGCCCGCCGAAACATTCGGTTGGCAATGGATGTTACGGCACACAACTCACGGGCTGAATCGCGGTCGGGGAAAGGCGTGGGTGATGGAAGCGGCACGGCGCCTGAAGACACTGGGTGAGGAGCGATACCGGCGTCGACTCGACGAGTGGTTTGTGTTTCCATCAGACGTTCCGATCCGATTGAGTCCTGCCGGCAGCAACATGCTAAGGCTACTGGTTTCGTACGGCGTGTTCGTGCCCGCTGTTGTCCCTGTCCTCGGCCGCCTGAAACCGGCGAAATGGGTGGGCAGATCTACTGCGGATAAAGTGCTGAAGTCCCTCGCCTGGGTCGAAGAGCAAGGCCGTCCGTGACCATAGGGCGCATTCCGAAGTCCCCGACTGAACGCGCCGTTGCTGGGAACGGCGGCGCATGAGCGTGTAGTCCTCATGTCAGTTTGTGGACCATCGGCGGTCAGAAAAGGCGTCATTTGGCGGGTCCCTTCAGGGATCCGGGGCCATCTGCCACACCGGCCTGAGCTACACGCCAGTGGGCTTACTCCTCGAACGGTATAAGCAACGCCGATAGCATGGGGTGGAGGTTGGCCGCGAACGGGTTGGTCACGGTTACTCCACGCCACGTAAACCCCTCCTGGAGATCTTCCGACAGGAGGAGACGACATTCGGCCTCCGCCGCCGCGGCCAGCACAACCGAATCCCAGATCGTGAGGCCATGATCGGTGGCCAAATCCGTTGCATTGACGATTACGGCTGAGGACGTCTCGGCCACCGCATACGCGTCGCGCCAGTTCAGCACGGCTTCCCGCGCGCGAGCCGGGCGCCGCTTAACCTTTCGAACCAACACATTGAACAACTCGCCCAACGTCTGAGCCGGTAGCACAACAGCCCCCGCCGGCAACCGCTGTAACAGCGCCAGCGACCTGTCTCGCATGATCGCTCCGTTTACGCCCTCGGCGTATGCCAGGACGTTGGTGTCCAACGCTATTCTCATGGGACATCGTCGTACAACTCGTCACGCGTCCAGCGGCCAGCGGTCACAACTCGTTCTTTACGGAGCCGGGCGAAAAGAGCGGAGCGCGCACCTTCCGCGGCCCGCTCATCCTCGATAACGGGCGAGATTTTTGCCACGGGCTTGCCATGGCTAGTAACGACGACGCTCCGGCCTGTCTTCACAGTCCGCAGGAGTTCCGAGAACCGACGATTGGCGTCCGCGGCCGAGACCGCTTTGTTCATAGTGCCCTCCACATGTAGTGACATTCACTACTATACCGCGGAAACCCGCGCCGGATCGGGTGACGTACAACCGGTGGCGGTCCGCTTGGCCGTATCGTCCCCTACGGTGAGACTGGCCGGACAACGGCGTTATCGAGGCTTACTTGCCCGCCATCAGTTCAGTGACCAGGGCCGGAGCGTTGTAGAGTTTGCGCAACGCTTCGGTCATTCCGCCGGTATGGACGGCGACCGCGCGATTTCGGGCGGCGTCGTAGACGTACTCTCCGGCCAGCGATTCGATATTGCCATCGAAGATGAGGCCGACGATTTCGCCTTTGCGATTGATCACCGGGGACCCGGAATTGCCGCCGATGATGTCGTTGGTGGTGACGAAATCCAGCGGGGTTGCCAGATTCAGTTTGTCGCGGCCCTCCTTGAAACGGGCGGGCAGGTAGAACGGCCCTTCGTAGTTGAAGCCGGCGGCGCGGTCATAGAGGCCGAAAAATGTGGTCTTCGCGGGGGCCACGGTGCCGTTCATGGGATAGCCTTGCACCTGTCCGTACGAGAGTCTCAGGGTGAAGGTGGCGTCGGGATAAGTACTCTTGCCGTAGACCGCGAAGCGGGCTTTGCCGATCTGTTCGCCGGCGCGCTGCTCGATGCTTTGCACGTTATCCTCGTACCATTTCAATGCCGCGCGCCGCATGGGATCGAGTTCGCGGGTGACCACGATCGATGGATCGGTAGAGGCGTCCACGGCGGCTTGCCCTCCTTCCACGAGGCTGCGCCGCAATGCCGGATCGGCCAGTTTGGTGCCGCCGATCAGGTCTTTGGCCGCCTGCTCCGGAGTGCGCCCGCGGAGCACCAGTTTGACGAACGCATCGTTGGGCCCCAGTTCGGCGAGAGCCGTCTGCAAAGAGCCGGTCATGCGCACTAATTCCAGCCCGGGATAAACCGGCGCCGGAGAAAACAGGCGGAAGCGAAGGGACTCGAGTTGGGCATCGTGATAGCCCGCAAGACGCTCGCCATCCGGCTTCTTAATTTCGGCGACGTACTGCACCACGGTGGTGGCGAGCGAGGCGAACTGTGAATTCAGGGTGCGGTAGCGCTGCACCTTCTCGTCCGCCGCGGCCTTCTTTTCGGCCTCGGCAATGCCGGCCCATGCCGGGCCATACGCGGCGTTCCACTCTTTGTTGGCCGAGACGCGGGCGCGGAACTCCTGCTCCTCTTTTTGCTTCTTGGCCATGAGGGCGGGATCCAGGAGACCTTGCAGCCGGCCATCGAGGGCTTTGACGCTGTTCTGCAAGCCGAAGATCATGGTGCCCGCTTCGCGAGCCTGGTCGGGCCCTTGAGCGGAGTAGGCCTGGAGGCGCGCGATGCGATCGCGCAGAATGCGCAGGCTGGCCGGCAGACTCCCGTCGCGCTGGTATTCAAGCTGCGCCATCGTATCCATGCGGGCGGTGGAGCCCGGATGTCCCACGACAAAAACCAGCTCGTCATCCGCGGCGCCCTGAGGGTTCCATTTCAGATAATCTTTGTCTGGAGCGGCTTGCCGTTTTCATAGACGCGGAAGAGGGCCATATCCAGATCATAGCGCGGATAGGTGAAGTTGTCGGGATCGCCGCCGAAAAATGCGGTCTGTTCTTCGGGTGCGAATACCAGGCGCACGTCGGTGTATTTTTTGTAGCGATAGAGCCAGTATTCGCCGCCCTGGTAAAGGGTAACGACATCGCTGCGGAGGCCGGTGGCCTTTTGCGCTTTCGCGCTCGATGGCGGCGATGGCGGTCTTGCGGGCGGCAAATTCGGCCCCGGCGTCCTGGGCGTTTTTCACCGCGGCCTGCACGCGCGCGGTGACATCTTCCAGGGAGACCAGCACGTTGAGTTCGAGGTCCGGCGATTTCAATTCCCGATCCGCCTGCGGCGTAAAATCCGTCGTGGATATAGTCATGCTCGCGAGTGGAAATCTTTTGCAGTTGTCCGAGCGCTACGTGATGGTTGGTGAGCAGCAGCCCGCTGGGACTCACAAAGGATCCGGATCCACCGTCGTTCAGCCGCACACAGGAAAGCCGGATGTGGTCCAGCCACTGCTGGCTCGGTGTGAAGTGATACTTCTCTTCGAGGAGCTTGGCGGGACATTGTCAAATGTCCACATGCCCTCGTCAGCGGGAGCGGGCACGACTGCCAGGAACAGCGCGCCGCAACCGGCCAGGGCAACGGCGGCCCGGAAAGTTATCCGCAATTTATGCATCTACTTGCAGGATACAACGGACTACAGGGTCCGGAAAGTACGTTATTTGACCTCGATGACGATCATCTCCAGCCGCTGCGGTCCGATATTTTTGGTCGCGTGAGTGACCGGACCGCTCCACAGGGCCTCGCCCGCGGCGGCATGTAAGGGCGTCACGGAGCCGTCGGGAGAGCGGACCTCGGCATCCGCATCGGTGAGCAGGATAGAGAGTCGGCCGGCGCCGGTGTGCCGGTGCATCTTCTCCGTGCCGCCGGGTTCGCGCCAACTGCGGAAGACGCGCACCTGCGAATTTTCAAAGAGGACGATGTTATGGCGCGGGTCGAGGGCCACCGGATCCAGCGCAGGGTCGCGCCCGGATGGTGCGGCAGGCCCGGGCTTTTTGAGTTCCACTTCCACCAGGCGCAAGGGGCGCGCGCCGGTGTTCTCGCTGGTGTGCATACCTGCGGCCGGAGCCCAGGAAGCGTCGCCGGCCTTCCAGTGCTGTGTGTCTTTGCGCCCGTCCTGGTAGACGGTGGTGAGCTCGCCGGCGTCCAAAGCGACGATCACGCGATTGAATTCGTGGCGATGCAAGGCGCCCTTCGCGTGAGGCTGGACTCCGGCTTGGATCACATGGACGAAATCGTTATCGACGGCCGCATACAGGCACGCGGGAAGGACCAGAAATACCGAACAGGCCAGGTGGCCTATCCGGCTCACAGCTTCAGTTCCCAACCTTTGCGGAAGACCGGCTTCACGAAGCGATTGGCTTCGGGGCTATTGGTGAAGCGCAGGTTCTTGTCGTCCCATTCGAGCTTGCCGGGGACGTGCAGGGCGATGGCGGCGAGCGCCAGCCACTCGGCGTAAGGGGCGGTGATGCTGAAATCGGAGCAGGACGGGTCGCCGCCCTTGCAGGCGCGCACCCAATCCAGCATGTGGCCGGGCGAGCGGGTCAGCAACTGCGGCGGCAGCACGTAATCCTTCCAGCGCGAGGCCGGCAGCAGCCAGACGCCTTCGCCGCGATTGCAGGTGGCCATGATGCCCTTGGTGCCGATGAACACCGCGCCGTTGCCGGTGAGGATGCCGGGCTTGCGATGGCCCGCCGCGGCTCGCCGAACACCGCGCACGCCGGGGCCGCCCGCGCCTTCGCGGCAGCGTTGGCGGCAGGCGCGCCCCGTCGCTGCCGCGGCGGCGGCCGCCAGTCGGCGCCGCGTCCGGCCGCCGACTGCGCCGCGACGCCCATGGGCCGGCCCTTATCGGTCAGATTGTTGGCGCGGCGGCAGGATGGTTTCGTTCTCCATGCCGGGCACGTGATACGCGTCGGGATCGCCGGCGCGCGCGGCCATCGTGATAGTAGACCGTTGACGGCCGGCATCTCGCCGCGGGCCGGGAAATTCGAGCCGCACGATGGCGCGATCGGGATAGGTGATCTTGCTGCGGCCCTTCACGGCTGACGCACTCCACGCTGGTGGGCGCGCCCAGTTGCAGCGCGGTATGCACGGGACCGGCGGTGTGGGTGGCCCAATTGCCGATCTGCCCGGTGCCGAAATCGAGGAACCCGCGCCAGTTGTAGGGCACGTAATAGCTGCTGAAGGGACGCGTGGCGCGGCGCCGCCCAGCCACAGGTCCCAATCCAGCGTGCGCGGGCACCGGCTCTTCGGGAGGCAATTCCTGCAGGCCCGTCGGGATGCGTGCCGGGCGTGGTGGAGACGTGCGCTTCGGTGACATCGCCGATGGCGCCGCGACCAGACGATCTCCGCGGCCACGCGATTGCACTCGTGCGAGAATCCCTGGTTGCCCATCTGGGTGGCTACCTTGTATTTCGCCGCGGCTTCCTGCAGCAGGCGCGCCTCCCAGGGAGTTCGCGTCAGCGGCTTCTCGCAATAGACGTGCTTGCCGCGCTGCATGCAGGCCAGGGCCACGGTGGCGTGCATGAAATCGGGAATGCCGATGGTGACGGCGTCGATGTTCTTGCCTTCCTTATCCAGCATCACGCGGAAATCTTTGTACTTGGGCGGCTTGTCGAACTTCTTGAGGTTGGCCGCGCCGCGGTTGAAATCCACGTCGCACAGCGCCACGATGTTCTCGGTTTTGCGCGGCATCGTTGAGGTCCGCTCCGCCCTGGCCGCCGCAGCCGATGGCGGCGACGTTGAGCTTGTCGTAGAAGGGCTTGTAGCCCAAGCGCCCGGAGCGAAGGCACGCTGCCGAAGCCGCCTTGCGGCACGGCGCCCGCCAAAAGGCTGCCGAAAAAGAAATAGCGTCGCGATACTTGCATGATTTAGCCCAACACTGTGTTATCCGGAATTCACCCCGGATGTCAAGTGGGCCCGAAGCGAGGGAACCCGAGGCGGGCGCGTCACGTGTGTTATGACTAGAACTGGATGGATCGCATCGGGCGATATAAGATCGTCAGGGAACTGGGGCGCGGGGCTATGGGTGTGGTATACCACGCCATCGACCCGAATATCGGCCGTCCTGTGGCAATCAAGACCATTCGCCTGGCGGACGTAGCCAACGGCGAAGAGCAGAAGCGCCTGCGGGAGCGTCTGTTCCGGGAGGCGCGTTCGGCGGGAATGCTCTCGCACCCGGGGATCGTCACCATCTACGACGTGGAAGAGCAGGACGGCGTGGCCTATATCGCGATGGAATACGTGGATGGGCCCACGCTGGACCAGTTGCTTTCCGGCCGCCACGCCGATTACCCCGGAAGGGATGTTCAGCATTCTGGCGCAGACGGCCGTGGCTCTGGATTACGCCCACGGCAAGAGCATCGTGCATCGCGACATCAAGCCGGCGAACATCATGATCGCGGGCGATGGCACCGCCAAGATTGCGGATTTCGGGATCGCCAAGATCACCACGTCGGAGCAGTTCACCATGACCGGCTCGATTGTGGGGACGCCGCACTACATGTCGCCCGAACAGGTGCAGGGGCAGCCGGTGGACGGGCGGAGCGACCAGTTTTCGCTGGCGGTGATCGCCTACGAGATGCTGACCGGCGAGAAGCCGTACACCGGCGAGCACCTGACCACGGTGGTTTATAAGATCGTGGCGGAGGAGCCGGTGGCGCCGCACCGCGTGAACCCGAGCCTGAGCGCGGCCATCGAGAATGTGCTCCGTAAGGGCCTTGCCAAAAAAGCCGACCAGCGCTATCTAACCTGCCAGGAATTCGTGGAAGCCCTGGAAAAAGCCTGCGGAGCTACCAAGAACTGGAAATCGATGCCGCGCGGGGGAAGCCTGAGTGAACCCACGATTGCCGATGCCGGGGCGCCCCGGGTGATCGCGCTGCCGCCGGCGCATAAGCCGGTTCGCAGCGGGGAAGCCACTACGACCACCGAGCGGGGCGGTAAAGAGAAGAGCGGATTTGTACCGTTCCTGCTGGCTATCCTGATGGCGGCGGCGCTGCTGATGCTGATTGGCTGGCAGGCCATTCCGTGGTTGAACATCAAACACCAGCCGCAGGCTCCGGCGACGGCCGACAATCCGGCGGATACCAAAACGCCATCGCAGGCGCAGGCGCCGGCACAGACGCCAGCACAATCGGGCCCGGGCGGCAATGCCGCGGACACCAAGCCGAGCCCCATGCCGGCAGCGCCCACCGAGACTGCGCAGCAGCAGCAGACACCGGCGGCGCCTCCGCCGGAAAGTAAGCCGGCGGAGACCAAACCGCCTGCGCCGGCCGCGCGGACCGCGCTAACGTCCCAGCCGGTATCGATCATCAGCAGTCCGGGGGGCGCCAGCGCTACTATCGATGGGCGGGCGGACGCCAGTTGCAGGACGCCCTGTACTCTCGATGTCGCGCCGGGCAGGCATACCCTGATCGTGGCCATGGATGGGTATCAGGTGGAACGTAGGGAATTCGAGGTGGGACACGAAGCGCCCGAGCTTCCGGCCGTCACCCTGCACGTGATCGCCGGAACGCTGATGCTGAGCAGTTCGCCCACGGGAGCCAGCATCCTGGTGAACGGCAAGCGCATCGACAAAGTGACCAATGCGATGCTGCAACTGGCGCCGGGAAGCTACAAAATCACGGTGGAAAAGGACGGGAAGCAGGGGTCCGACCAGATCGATATTCGCAACGGCGAGATCAAGACGCTGCGGATTTTACTGGGACAGTAATTGGGCCGGCGGAAGCGCTTGCCTCGGTTACCGGGCCGGGCCAGTTGCGGCGTTCGATGATGGTGGTGGGCTCGTAGGTGCGCCCTTCGGCCAGCCGCTTTTCTTCCCGGCGGGTGGACCATAGCAGCACGGGGCCGAGTGCGCGGGTTGCCAAACGGCTCATCAGGCCGAATTCACGGCCCACTTCCTGGCGCAGCGCCCGCACCTTCTGGCTGACGGCCTGATTGGTGCGCCGCAGGTGCTTTTCCATAGCCCACAGGGCCGCCGCGTAGCCGTCGGACAAAGCGCGGGCTTCCCAGGTGAAGCGTGCGCGGACGCGCGGGTCGGGGTCGTTCTTATAGCGCTTCCAACCTTCCAGGGTGGTGCGGCAGATGCGGTAGATGCTGGGGCCGTTGCGTTCGAAATCGCGGCGGAAGGCCCAATCCAGCCAGCGCTTGGAATCTTCCCGGGAGATGGCCGCGTGCGTGAAGTTGAACTGGTGCTGGCCGTGAATATCGGCGAGGTCCACGCCTGGAATCATGCGGCCTTCTTCGGTCATCTGGTGGTGCAGGGGGGTTCCGGGGACGGGCGTATACAGCATGAACTGGTGGAAGTCCGTGTTGTGCGCCACGGCGTGCTCGAGCTCTTCTTCGATGTTCTGCGGGGTGTGGTGCTCCAGCCCGACGATGGTGGAGCCCAGCAGTTTGATGCCGTGCTGGCGAAGTTCGGCGGCGAGGGAGAGAGTGTCCTGGCCCTTGAGCTTGGCGTAGCCGGAGTGCGGCGATTCGAGCCCCATCCAGATCCAGGAGACGCCCAACTCCACCAGTTCGCGAATGGTGTACTGATTGATCGCGTTGGCGGACGAAAACACGTACAGGGCCCAGGGCTTCTGGTGCTCCTTCATCCGTTCCAGCAATTCCAGGGCGCGCCGTTTGTGGAGCAGGAAATTCTCGTCCATCATGAAGAACGATTTGACGCCGAGGCTGGCTTCCATGTGCGACATCACCGAATACAGTTCGTCGCCGGAATCGTAAAAGTTCAGGTAGCGGCCCTTGCCGCCGAAGAAGGCGGACGTGGTGCAGAAGTTGCAGCCCAGCGGACAGCCCACGGAGGGAATTATGGTGGCTGCGGTGGCGCCTCTGCGCTGCGGCAGTTTCAGACCCAAGGTGCGCGCGTCGAAACCGGAGACGATTTCCGGATGGCGGATGGGCGCGGCGGGATCTTCTCCCAGGAAGCGGCGCATCCAGGAAATACCGTCGCCACGGACGATGTGGTCGGCGTCTACCATCAGTTCCACCCCGGGGATGGCCGCAACGTGGCCGCCGATGACGATCATCGACTGGGGTGACAGTTGGCGCACCATGCGGCACATCTCGCGCACCTTACCCACGTTCACGATGATGGAGGAGATGCCGACGATGTCGTACCGGTTGGCGGTGAGCTCGGCTTCAAAAGCCTCCCGAGTGGGAAAGTCCAGCACCGTGGTGGGTGAGGAAATGTTCTGCTGGATCATCAGGATGCCCCACGAACGGTGGAACATACGCAGCGAGAAGGGACCCTGCTCGCGCGTCACCTGGTTGTGATACAGCTCCATGGGGTTGATTTTGCGGCTGCCGAATTCGTCGTCCTGGGCGTAGGGGCCGAATACGGAGCTGAGCAGAATGCGAGCCTGGGTGCCTTTGGGATGGGGTGACATTTTGAGAGTTTGGGCGCCGAAATAACTATTATATCACCCGGGCGCGGAGACGAATCACAGATACCGGCCGCCGGGTGCGCGACTTGAAAGTACTGAAATGGCTGGTTTCTTTTTCTGCGCCCCAGAATCCTAGCGTATGTAATACGCTAGGATAGGAGGCTAGCCCGATGAACCGATCCGGCAGCACGGGTTCACCACGGCTCCGGCCATGACGATCCGTGCCCGGGCCGATGGTTGTCTCTCTTCCCAGACTGGCCGCCGGGTGCACCGCGCTGACGAAGGCGAGTCCGGGGCAAAGACCGGCGATTTTTGCCGCAGCCTGGGCGCCCGAAGACCCCACCAGCACAATATTGTCCAAGTACATTCTCCTTACTGGCCGTCTTATTTCAAAATCACCAAACGCAGCCAAAGGCGCAGCAGTTGGATAAACGTCACGGCGAGCGAGCGGATGCGGAAGAACTGGCTTCTGCCGTAGAGGCGCTCGTAATGGTGTACGCCGATTTCAGCCACCCGGCATCCGCTGAGTTCCAGTTTACGGACCAGTTCGACGCAGATGGTGCCGCTGGTGGAAGTGAGGTGGATCTTATCCAACAGGGATCGCCGGATCAGGCGGTAGTCGCAATCGATATCGCGAATGCGGATGCGGAACAGGAGGCGGGCGCAGAAGTTGTAGACGCTGCCGATCCAGACGCGGTGAGCCGGATCGTGCCGTTCCAGTTTGTAGCCGTTCACCAGGCCGGTGTCCGGGTCATACGTTCGAGCAGGAGGGGCAGTTCGGTGACGTCGTACTGGCTGTCGCCATCGGTGTAGAAGACGAACTCCTTGTGGGCGGCGGCGAATCCGCTGCGCAGCGCGCCTCCATAACCGCGATTCTGCGGGTGCGTCACCACGCGGAGATGAGGCGTATATGCGCCGGCACAATTCCTCCAGTACCTGCGCGGTCTGATCCTGGCTGCCATCGTTCACCACGATGACTTCATAATCGGCGACGTTCTGCCCAGCGTGGCGAAGGTCTTCTGCGAACAATCCGGGCAGTGAGGGAGCGTCGTTGTAGGCCGGGAAGAAGACACTTAGGGAAGGGAACCATCCACCGCGGCTTTCTCCCCGATCAGCACCAGCGACTGGCCCACCGGGAAACTGCCGCCGGCGCCCAGAAAGCGGGCCTCGAGCGCCAGGGCCGAATACAGGAAGCGATCCAGCCAGGGGGGCACCGGCTCGACTCCGCTGGCGGGCGGACGGCGCAGCAGCGGCTCCCACACGCGGAATTTCACCAGGGCGACCGGCAGCAGCAGCGAATTGCGTATACGTACAGCGCACCACGCGAAGGCCCGCCTCTTCGGCCAGCGAGGTCGAGGCGGCGGCGTGTGAATCGCTGCCGTTCGAAGGCGAAGGCGGAATGGCGGCTGCGCAGGATATCGAGAGCCGCGGCCCGGATGGCCAGGATGCCGCCCGGCGCCAGCACGCGCGCCAGTTCCTTCGCCGCCTGGTGTTCCGAGCCCGCCGGAAGGTGCGGCAGCACGTCCATGGAAAGCACCAGGTCGAAAGCTCCGGCGGCGAAGGGCAGGTTGGCAGGTATCGCCCTGCACGGGCCGTTCCACGCCCATGCGGCGGGCGTAGCGGAGGCCGTCGGCGCTCAGGTCCATGGGAACCACGGGCCAACGCCGCCCGGTCTGGAGCAGATAGGAAAAATAGCCGGTGCCGCATCCCGCTTCCAGAACGCGGGTGAGGGTGCGGCCTCCAGGTAGGGATGCAGGATGCGGTACAGGATGGCCCGCACGCCGCGGTACCACCAGAAATCCCGTTCGCACCTGGCGATGTTGGCGAACTCCGCCGGATTCATGCCGTGCATGCTATTCGACGGCCGCCGGATTCGTCTCCTCCTCTTCGCCCTTTTCGCCTGAGTGCCGCAAACGTTCGTATACGCCACGCGCCGCGCGCTGGGCGGCGATTTTCTTAGTGCGGCCGTCCGCCTGACCGCTCCACTCCCGGCCCACCCGTACTTCCACGGTAAACAGCTTGGAGTGCTCCGGCGCAGGCGGCCAGGCATTCCTCGGTCATCAGGGAATATTCGCCGTCGGGGGTCGTTTCGTCTCCTGGATGCCGAGTTTCTGCTCAATCGCATCGAGCACGGCTCGGCCGCCCATCAGCTCGCACGTCAGCGACCGGCACAGCACGATCGTCTTGCGGCCTTTCGGGTGCGTCCAAAAGTGCGTGTAGAACGTGACGACATCCATCACCGCGGACTGCGCGAGTTCGAGCAACTCCGCGATGTCCCGCATGGCCTTCAGCGACACGTAACCCAGCGCACCGTGATGCGCAGTGCCCGCTGGCAGCAGCACCGCCCGCTTCGTGGGATAACGCGGAAAGAACGTGCGGATTTTGGCCTTGGTCGCGCCGTCCAAACCCGGTCCGAGGTCTTCTTCCGCGATGGTCTTACGATCATTGTTCGCCAAACTCAATTGCTGATCTCCACTCCATGGCCTGACGCCGATCGCTAATCTTCGGTGGCTCGGCGAACCACTCCATCGTGTCGCGAATTTCCCGCAAGTGCTGCCCGCAAATCTTCGGGCAATCGGCTGGCGACGTCCGCCGGCCAGCCCGAGCCGCAACATATCCTCCAGATGGACTTGGTCCACGTGCCGGTACTCGCTCAGTTTCATCGTGAGCAGCGGCAGGAGTCCCAAGACCAGGAACCCGCTTTCGGTACGTTGAACGTCTGTGACGTTCCGGAGCCGTTCGCTGATCGTTAGTTCGGACCGGTTCATTTGCGAGGACAATATGCACTCCCTGGCTCGGCAGCGGATTGTCCCGCTCGACAAAACCCGGCAGATCCAGCACTTCGATTTGTTCGAACCCGAATGGTTCCAACGCGGCCGCCGTGCGGGCAACGTCGGAACGACGCATCAGCAGATCCACGTCCTTCGTGGCCCGAACCGCACCCACGTCTGGCGTCGCTACCCACGTGGCGACGGCGTTTCCGCCAATGACCGCATACGGAACGCCCGCGCCATCCAGCGCCGCGGTCACGGTCTTCAAGAGCCGTTCAACCCGATTCACGGCTTCCACCTGCCATTCGAAATTTGGACGCGCTTGCACCACTGCGTTCATTCCTACCGATCCAACTCCGCCGCGATGATGTTCAGGCTGCCCAGCACCGCCACCACGTCGCTGATCATGTGGCCCATCGATCATCTTGGGAAACACTGGTAGTTGATGAAGCTACGGCGGCCGGCGCGGGCGCGGTACGGGGACGCTGTCGCCGTCGCTGACGATGTAGTAGCCCAGCTCGCCGTTGGCGGTCTCGATCGCGCCGTAGACCTCGCCGCAGGGGCGGCTCGAAGCCGCGGTTGGTCATGATCAGCTCGAAATGCTGGATCAGCCCCTCGATGCTGTGAATAGACCTGGTTCTTGGCCGGCAGCACGGCCTTGCCTTCGGGGCTGACGTCCACCGGCCCGGCCGGAGATGTTGTCGATGAGCTGGCGGATGATGTGCAGCGACTGCCGCATCTCCTCCAGCCGCACCAGGTAGCGGGCGTAGCACATCGCCGCCGTCGATGATCGGCACCTTGAACTCCACGGCCGTGCGCCCCTGCCCGTCCCAGTTGTCGGCGAAGCACAGGTACGGCTCATCCTTGCGGAGGTCGCGCATCACGCCGCTGGCCCGCGCCATCGGGCCGGTGCAGCTCCAGGCGATCGCCTCTTCGCAGCTGAGATACGCCGATGCCCTTGGTGCGGTCGACGAAGATGCGGTTGCTTATTGAGCAGCTTCTCCACGTCGTCGACGGCCTTGGGCACGCGTCGTCGATGAAGTCCTGGACCATCTGCGGACCGGCCATCTCGGGCAGAGTGTCCATGGTCAGCCCGCCCACGCGCGTCTAGCTCGTGTGGAAGCGCGCGCCGGAGATCGTACTCGAACAGATGTCGTAGATCACTCTCGCGTCGTTGAAGCCGTAGAGGAACGCGGTGAACGCCGCCCAGGTCCAGCGCCGCCGCCCCGACGCACAGCAGGTGGGCCTGGATGCGGCCCAGCTCGCCGGCGATCGTGCGGATCGCCTTGCAGCGCGGCGTGAGCTCGATGCCCAACAGCTTCTCGCACGGCCCTGTGCCAGGCGATGTCGTTGGCGATCGGGCGGAGTAGTCCATCCGGTCGACGATGGTGACGTACTGGTTGTAGTTGAGGTGCTCGCCGAGTTTCTCGAAGCCGCTGTGCAGGTAGCCGATGTGCGGCGTGCAGCGGACGACGCGTTCGCCGTCGAGTTCCAGCACCAGGCGCAGCGTGGTGTGCGTGGCCGGGTGCTGCGGGCCGAAATTGAGCGTCCAGCGGTCCTCAGTTACGCCTCCATTGTGCTTCGATGGTCGCTGGGCTGCACGATGTCGTACGAAACGGCATCGTCACGCTCCCCCAACGAACGAGAGTGCAGTGCGGCACCGAGAACCAGATCAGAATCCGTAAGTTGTCAGGCGGGTCATTGGCGCAGAAAACAGCGTCAACTCTGTGTACTCCGTAATCTCTGTGACTCTATAATTAATTCTGCTCAGGCCGTCTCCCGCGTCACCACCTCGAAGTCCTCGCGTTCGCCCTTGCCGCGAACGGGTAGTTTTTCCCAACGGATAATCCTTGAGATTCTATGGCATCAGGATCCGCCGCAGGTCCGGGTGGCCGGCGAAATTTCACGCCGAACATGTCGAAGACCTCGCGTTCGGGCCATTCGGCGCCCTTCCAGATGCCGGTGACCGAGGGCACCGTCGGGTCCGGTCGTCGACGGAACACGTTGACCGACAGACGATGGTGGTTGAGCGAGGACTCAACAGCCAGTAAGTCACGCCGAAGCGGTCCGTCGCGCCTGCGGGTAGTTCAGGTAGTCGACGCAGGTGAGGTCGGCGAGCTGCTCGAACCGGCAGTGTGCGTCCTGCCGGAGGAAACGCAGCACGTCCAACATCCGCTCGACCGGCACTG
>CAWIGC010000032.1:0-20606 GCA_963835555.1 uncultured Solibacteraceae bacterium
GGACACGGAGCAAACACGGAGAAATCGGGATTATTTTTGAGTTCTCCGTGTTCTTCGTGCCTTTTGAGGAACTGTCTCCCCGACCTGAATCAAAAGGGTCTAGTTTGTGGCCGCGTTGTTGAACTTGCGGTTTGAGTTTGCTTCGAACCGTTTCTCTCTGTCGGCGCGTCCCGCTGGGCCCAAAGGGTCGCGTCGCCGAAGATAGTCCCCCCTTGCACTTTCGGCCCCGGGGGCAGAGGCTTCTCTGCCGGGTCTACCCGCGCCACGAACGCCATCACCAGCTTTTCGATCTTTTCATCGCAAGCGATAATCTGCTCCTGGTAGTGTTGGCAACTCTGGCGCGATTGTTCGAGCGTGAACAGATGCTCCGCTCGCCGGTTGCCCCTTAGCGATTTGCGAATCGTCTCCTCGCTGGCTTTGATGTGCGGGGCTCGCCATTTGCCCAATTCCACAGGATCGCGCTGGCCGGCGACGTCAGCGTTGTGCATGTGCTGGATGTGCTCGCTGGTCATTTCCACTAACCCGGTGCGGTGCCGCATCATCGATCGTACGGCGCACTCGTCGCCCTCCGGCCGGAATGCCGCGCGCAGCAGTCCCACCGAACGCAGAAACTGCAGCCGCTACCGGTTGCTCGTCCCGGTCCGGTGGCACGGCTACAAAGACTTCCCTCGGACCGATATCAATATCTGCTGCATTCCCTTCCAGTATGGGTCGATCTTCCAGGCACGCCAGTCGGCAATACGGTGCAACTCGGCGGTGACGCTCCCATAATGGCGGACCGGCTCGGCGCCTTCGCGCGGATCCACCGCCACACGGATTACTTCCGGACTGATATCGATTCCCGCCGCGCCAGCGAGCAAATGCTGACAGGCGACCCGCGAGCGAATCGGCCAGCGACCGCACCTGTCTCTTCCTCCACCAAACCGGGTCTGCCCCGTTCAATGCTCCGTGGTGAATGAAGACAAGTCCTATGGTCGCAGAACCTAGCTTTCGGATTTCTTACGGATCTTGATGTCCAGGCGCTTGATTTTCTGATTCAGCGTGGAGAGCGGCACGTGCAGGCTTTCGGCGGCTTCAGTCTGGCTCCAACTGCACTGCTCGAGCCGCTCGACGATGACCTTGCGTTCGTAGTCGTTTACGATTTCGAACAGCGAAGCGTCCAGCGGCAAGGGCGCGCCGTCTCCGCGGTTCAGGCGGACTCCATTGGCCTGCAACACGCCGTCCGGCAGTACCTCCATGGAGACCGTGTCATCCGAGGCCAAAACCACCGCGCGCTCTACCACGTTTTCCAGTTCGCGAACGTTTCCGGGCCAGTTGTGCTCCATCAGCACCTGCATGGCTTCGGGCTGGAAGCGCAGTACGCTTTTGCCGTCGGCATCGAGGAACTTATTGTTCTCCCGGCAATAGAAAGTAAAAAACTGCTCGGCCAGCAGGGGGATGTCTTCCCGGCGCTCGCGCAGGGGGGGCAGCGCGATGTTGATGACATTCAGCCGGTAATACAGATCCTCGCGGAATTTGCCTTCCTTCACCAGTTGGTGCAGGTCGGCATTGGTGGCGGCCAGAATCCGCACGTCCACTTTCACCGGGTCGGTAGCGCCCAGGGCGGTGAATTCCTTTTCCTGAATCACGCGCAGCAGCTTGATTTGCGTCTCCGGACCGATGGTGCCGATCTCGTCGAAAAAGATAGTGCCGCGGTCGGCAATTTCAAAGTAGCCCTTCTTCGTCTGAATCGCGCTGGTGAATGCCCCCTTGACGTGGCCGAACAGGGTGGATTCCAGCAGGTCCGGCGGCAGCGACCCGCTGTTCACCGCCACGAACATCTGGTCCGCGCGGGGGGAATTGGCATGGATGGCCTTGGCCACCAGTTCCTTGCCCGTGCCGGTTTCGCCGGTGATGAGGATGGTGGAGCGGCTGGGCGCCACCTGCGCCACCAGATCCAGCATACGCACCATGCGCTCGCTCTTACCGATGATGTTGGGGAAGCTGTAGCGCTGCTTCAGCGCGCGCTTCAGATGCGTGTTTTCGTACTCGAGCCGCCGCCGCGCAATCATGCGGTCGATCTCGATAATCAGCTTGTCGTTATCCCACGGCTTGGAAAAATAGTCGTTGGCCCCGAGTTTCAGCGCGTGCACGGCGGCATCCACTGAGCCGTACGCCGTGATCATGAAGATGGGAGTCTCGCGATCGCGCTGCCGCACCTCTTCGATTACTTCCATGCCGCTCTTGTCGGGCATCATCAGATCGAGCAGCACCATGTCGTATCCGTGGGCCTCCATCTTCTGCAGCCCTTCGGTTCCGTTTTGCGCCAGTTCCACGGTATAGCCTTCCATGGTGAGGAGCAATTCCAGCCCTTCGCGGATATCGGCTTCGTCGTCGATCACCAGGATGCGGCCCCTGGTATCGGTGATGCCTGCTTTGGTTGCGGTCATTTTAGGCGGCACTCACCGGCATCCGCGCGGGGCGCGCAGGCTGAGCGTTCTTCGATACCGGCAAGTCGATGCGGAAACGCGCGCCGCCGGCCGGCCGGTTGGAGACTTCGATGGAACCACCATGCTCTTGAATGATACCGTACGTCACCGAAAGGCCGAGACCGGTGCCCTTGCGCGCCGCTTTGGTTGTGAAGAAGGGATCGTAGATGCGCTGCAAATGTTCCGCGGCGATGCCGGTGCCGGTATCGCCGACCTCTACCCGTACGCTCTGCCCATCGCGCCAGGAACGAACTTCCAGGGTGCCGCCCCCCTGCATGGCGTCGCGCGCGTTGAGAAACAGATTCAGGAATACCTGCTGTAACTTGCCGGCGTTGCCGTGCACGGGCGGAAGTTCGGTGTCCAGCTCCAACTTCGCCTGAATGCCGGCTTTCTGGAGCTGATGGTCCAGCAGCGACACCGTTTCCTGAATCACTTTATTCAGACCGATATCGCCGAAGCTGGTGGTGGAGGTCCGGGAGAAATTCAAAAGCGAGTTGACGATCTCGCTGGCGCGGAAGGTCTGCTTGGCGATCTTATCCAGGATGATGGATTTTTGCGAGTCTTCGGCGACCTGCTTGGCCAGCATCTGGGCGTAGGTGGAAATCACCGCCAGTGGGGTGTTCACTTCGTGCGCCACGCCCGCCGCCAGCAGCCCGATGCTGCTCAACTTATCGGCCTGTACCAGGCGCTGTTCCAGTTCGGCCCGGTCGGTCACGTCGTCGAAGATGATCAGGCGGCCAATCTGCTCCTGGTCTTTGGACACCAGCGGCGCAATGGCGATATTCAGGGTGGCCTCGCGAAAACGGCCGGGCAGCGTGCCGTTGCTATGGCCGTTGCCGTTTCCATTGGCTGCCGCCGCGCCCGCCGGCTTCAGCACGAACTTATAGATGTGATGAATGCCCGTCTCACCGCGGACCTTGTCGAACTGATCCCCCAGATCGGCCGGGAAGAGCTCCCGCAGGGTACGTCCCAGTGCGCGGTCGCGGGGAACGCCGCTAAGCTGTTCGATCTGCGTGTTCCAACTCTCCACGCGGTCTTCCAGGTCCGCCGCCAGGATTCCCACGTTGATCGATTCCACGATGTTTTCGCTGAACTCCTTGAGCCGCTCGTACTCTTCCACCTTGCGCTGGAGCGAACGGTAAAGCCCGGCGTTTTCGATGGCAATTCCCACGTAGCCGGCCAGCGTCACCAACAGTTCTATGTCCACGCTGGAAAGGTAATCGCCGAACATGGTCCGGCTGACACCCATGTAGGCGATGGTCCGGCCGCGCACCTGGCAGGGCAGATAGTAGTTCAGGTCCAGGTCTGCAATGGTGCGGCGAACGGGGGCCGGCCAGGATCGCGATACCGCGTCTAACTGGTGGCGGGTCCGTTCGAAAAACAGGTAGCCCTCCGGCAGTTCCCAGTTCAGGAAACTCAGGTCCAGGTCGGCATAATTCAAACTGGCCAGCCGCGGATTCGTCCCCATCGCCTTCTTGAGCAGGAATGCGGGGGCCTCGCCTTCGGTCCGTTCGTCCGCCAGGAAGAACACCAGGTGTTTGATGTTCAGGGTCTGCAGCAGCCGTTCCCCCACCGAATTCAACATGGTGTCGAGGTCGGTTTCGGCGCTCAGTTCGCGCGCGAACTCAATCAGGGTCCGGCGGTAGTCGTAACTGTCGCGGTAGAAGTATTTATCCAGCCTTTCCTGAATCCAGGTACGGATGGGCTGGAACAGGAAGCTGGCGATCAGCATCACGCTGATCAGTTCCAGATTGCCCAGATCCTTGAAGTAGAGGTGCACCACGCTGCCCAGCGAAAACACGATCCCATAAAAGGCCCCCAATACGCACAGCGTGGCCAGGGTGTACGCATACCCCCGCCGGAAGATAATGTCCACATCCATCAGCCGGTAACGCACGATCGCGTAGGCGAGGGTCAGAGGGATCAGGACCACCGAGAGCACCGACAGCTTCAGATACTCGCCAGGAATCGCGCCGAGCATGTACGGCAGCACGTAAAGGGCGGAAAAGGGCGCAATGCCGAAAAGGGTTCCGTTGCGCAGCCATTTGAGCTGCTGCCGCACGATGGGATCTTCGGCGCGGCGGTATCCCACCGCCAGCGCTACCGCGCCGACCAGGTAGGGCAGGGTGGATAGCGGCACCCAGACGCGGTCCAGGGTCCAGCGCAGTTCCATCAGCGGCACGTTGATCTTCAGAGCGCCCGAAGCGAAACCCAGGTAGCCCAGCAGGAGCAGCGCGCCGGGAATATACAACAATGCCAGCCGGGTGCGAGTCCGGAACCAGGCGAACGGCTCGGGAAACGTCAGGCAGAAGTGCAGGAACAGGGCTGGAGCCAGCAGCCCGGCGGTGAGGTTTCCGAAGTAGACGATCTTGTCGAGAGTGTTGAGCTGCCCGGTGTAATGAAAGCAGAAGAACACGAACGAAGACAGGCAGAAGATATAAAAGTGCAGTGCCTTCTGAGCGCTCCCCCGCCGGAAATAGACGAACAGCCCGATGACGAGGTACGCCGCGCCCACCAGGTACTCGTACACGACCGCGCGGTCCAGCGGAACCTCGCTCACCACTACTTTGCGGATGTCGAATTCCAGGTTGCCGCGCTTGACGTGGTACGAGGCAGGGAGCCATGCCGGCAGGCTGGCCAGGATCTTGGCGACGTCCAGCGCCGCGCCCACCGGCACCCCATGGCTGGCATGCTGATCGACGGGTTCCCCGCCGTCCGGACCTACGTTCTGCTCGCGGGAGATGCTGATCAGCACATCGCCCTGCCGCACCCCGGCCCGGTAACCGGCGCTATCTCGCGGCACTCGCAGAGCCTGCACTTGTGCGGCGCGGTCGCCCCAGATCACCCCATCGTCGTGCAGGCGGAACGTATGGTTCTGTTGGAAATTGATGACGGCGACCACACCTGCTGCCAGTGTCAGGATGGTCAATATCGCGGTGGACAACTGGAACTTGAGTTCCTGGAACATGAATGCCGCCGTTACCGTCTAGTGGGACAATACTCCTCTGCCCGCAGTAGCACGTTTATTGCCGTGCTAAATATTGGAATCTAAATTCAGAATACCCTGATTTATCTATTGTTTACAATTGAGCCGGGAGCTGCGATCCGGATTTTGGGAGAAAGCCACTACGCGGAAGTGTATCGGTTCCAGTCACAGCGTGCGGCCGGGACAGCGGTCCTGCGGGTTTCATATAGTACGCTTTCCCGTTGACTTTATCTTGCAAAGTAACCTAGACTCGTAAAGTCTATGGCTTCCGATGCGAGCTAACGGCTGTAATCTCACCAATGCTTACGTTTGGGCACTGTCTGGAGAGCGGTTGGAATGCTGTACAATAAGCACGATGCGCATGGTTCCACGCGCCCGCGCGCCGGGCTCGTGGAGCATCCGAGGAAGATCATGAGAGCGCTACCCTTAACCGCCTTTTTAGTGTCAGTTCCGCTGTTTTGTTTGGCCGGCCAATCGTCGCAGCCCGAACAGAAACCGGCCCAATCGGCCGACCAGGCGCAGAAGAAGGCGTCGCAGCCGCCGGCTTCCGGCGCCCCGGTTTCCATTTCCCCGATGATCCCGGTGGTTGCAGCCCCGCCCGCCGGAGATTTGCCGGCGAATCCCGAACTGGCGCCAGGGTCGCCCGGCACGGCGGTCATGGCTGGGGGCACGCCGGGAGCCCCGGGCACAAAGCCGGCAGTTGCTGCACCCGTGAACACCCGCACATTTATCATCGGCGCGGAAGATGTGATCGCAGTAAGTGTCTTCGAGAACCCGGGGTTTTCAGTTCAGCCGCAGGCGGTTCGTCCGGATGGCAAAATCACGATGCCCCTGCTCGGCGAGATCACCGCGGCCGATAAGACTCCCGAGGAACTGGCCGATGAGATTAAGAAGATATTGGTGGAGCGGTATATGAAAGAACCGCCCCACGTGCAGGTGATCGTCGTTGACGTGCGGAGCAAGAACTTTTATCTTCAGGGAGAGGTTAACAAGCCCGGTAAGTATCCGCTGGTGGTTCCCACAACCATCATGCAGGCGCTGGTGAATGCCGGCGGTTTCCGCGACTTTGCCAACAAAAAAGATATCAAAATCCAGCGCGGGAATAAGATTTTCAAGTTCAATTACGTGGAAGCAAGTAAAGGAAAACACCTGGAGCAGAATATTCTTCTGCAGCCCGACGATAACATATTCGTCCACTAAGGACGGCAGCGGGTGATCCACCTTTCGGAGGAGTTCAAAGAGTTATGGCTGGCGCAACGAATTATGTGAGCGTGTCTCGGCGTCCCCCCGATGTCGAAGATTACATCGACATGCTCCGCCGCTACCGGTCCTGGATCATCGGGCCTACTTTTGCGGGCCTGGTGATCGCCGTGGTGGCGGCGTTTCTATGGCCCGACACGTACCGGTCGACTGCCGTGATGCGGATTACGCCTCAGAAGGTTTCCGAACGCCTGGTGCCGAGCGAACTGACGCAGCGTATGAGCGAGCGGCTGAGCGCCATGGAAACGGAGATTCTGAGCCGGAGCACGCTGGCGGCTATGATCAACCAGCCGGCTTTGAACCTGTATCCCAAGGAGAAATTGCAGAAGCCGGTCGAAGATATCGTGCAGGAGATGCGCAACAAATTTATTCAGATTCGCATGCTCAGCGTGCCGGGTTCCGACATCGGCACAGGCAAAGGGTCTTCGGCTTTCTCCATCAGTTTCGATTATGCGGATCGTTATAAAGCCAAGCAGGTGGTGGAACAGCTTGTGACCAAGTTCATGGACCAGAACACTATCGTTCTCAAGCAAAATACCAAGCTCACCACGCAATTCCTGGATGACGAGCTGAAGAGTGCGTCGGACCGATTGAACGACCTGAGCCAGAAGATCACTAAGTTCAAAATGCAGAACCAGGGGAAACTGCCCGAGCAGACGGAGGCCAATGTGACCATGGTCAACAGTCTGCAGCAGGCGGTTGCCACGGACAACGAAGCGCTTAACCGCGCCTCCAACGAGAAGTTGATGCAGGAGAGCCGTTTGAGCGAACTGCAGAACAGCTTCGCATTCTATTCCCAGCGCACCGAAGACACCATCATGACGGGCGGCGGACCCGGTCAGATGAGCGTGAAGAATCAGCGGTTGGTGGACCTGCAGCAGAAGATGTCGGAGTTTCAGACGACGCTCTCGGAAGCCCGCAAAATGTACCGCGACGATTACCCGCCGATCAAGAGCCTGATTGCCAAGATCGACAACTTACAAAGGCAGATCGACACCGTGGAAAGGTCGGATGGCGCGGCCGCCACGAACGCGAACCCGGGTGCCACGCCTCTTACGGCGGTCAAAGTGGCCAATCCACAGGTTCAACAGAGGCTGGAGGAGTTGAAGAACCAGATCAACACGGTGAACACCTCGATCACCATGATCAATAACGACATTAAGACCCGCCAGGCTCACATCGTCGAACTGAATAAGCGGATCGGCGATTTTCAGGCGCGGATTGAAGCGGCGCCTCTGAATGAACAACAGTATGCCCAATTGATGAACGATTACTCGCTCGCGAAACAGCAGTACGACTTAGTCACGCATCGTAAGGAACAATCGGAAACGCAGGAGAACATGAACGAGCAGCAGGTGGGCGAAAGCCTGGAACTGCTCGACCCGGCATCGCTTCCCGAGAACTCGTTCGAACCCAATCGCGCGATGTGGGTGGGCATCGGCACCGCTCTGGGTATGATGGCCGGGGTAATGCTGGCCGGGGCCCGGGAAGTGAAAGATACGTCGTTGAAGAACCTGAAGGATGTGCGAACCTATACCAATCTGCCGGTGCTCAGCAGCATTCCGCTTCTGGAGAATGCCCTGCTGGTTCGCCGCAAGCGCCGCCTGTTCTGGCTGGCTTGGTCCAGCGCATTCGTAATTGGATCCATCGCCATGAGCGGAGCGATGTACTACCACTTTTTCGGCGTCAAGAACTAGACTGTGCAAGGAAGCAGGATGACCAACCGCGTGCCATTGGAGACGAAATGAGTCGAGTACATGATGCTTTACGCCGCGCAGAACAAGGCGTACCCGTAGAGGATGTCCCCGCGGGAGCGCCTCTGGTAGAAGCGAACGGGAACGGTGCTCTGCCGCGCCGGCCCGAGTTCCTGCCGGTTTCTCCCGTTTCGACTCTTTCCAGCCCCCCGGTCCGGCTGAATCTCCATCCCGGCGCTTTGACCGAGGTCGCCGGCGTGCCCTTCCAACCGGCGCCCGAATCGCATCTGCTGGACCTCAGCAACTCCCACGAGACACCCGCGGAGGAGTTCCGCACGCTCCGCACGCGGTTGAATCACCTGCAGACCCTGCAACCTCTGCACACCATAGTAGTCACCAGCCCTTCTCCGGCGGAAGGCAAGACCTTCACCGCGGTGAACCTGGCGCTGGCCGAGGCGCACCTGGCGGAAAGTTCCGTATTGCTGGCCGATTTCGATTTACGCAGGCCTGTGATTCACAATCTCTTTCAAGTGGACCGCGCCCCGGGACTTTCCGATTACCTGACGGGCCAGTGCACCTTTCCACAGGCATTGCGCCACGTGGAGGGCATGAATCTGTACCTGCTGCCGGCCGGTTCGCCGGTAAAGAATCCGCTGGAGTTGTTGAACATGCGCACCGCCAAGGCCCTGTTCGACGAGTTACCGCGCATTTTCAACTGGATCATCTTCGATACGCCGCCGCTGCTTTTCTCGGCGGACGCCAACCTGCTTTCCACCATGGCCGACGGCACGGTGCTGGTGATCAAGATCGGGTCTACCACGTTCGATAACGTGACCCGCGCCATGCAGTCCCTGTGTGAAAACAATGTGCTTGGCATCGTAGCCAACGGGGCTCGCGCGTCGGAGCTATACAGCAAGTACACCTACTACTATTCGAAATCGGAATAGAGGCGGTTTACTTCACCCAGACTTTGGCGGCGATTCCACGCTCCAGGCGGACTGGTTTTCCGGCAGCGGACAGTTCCAGATCGTCGCCCGTGGAAAGTACTTCCACCGTGACACCCGGCCGGATGCCTTGGCCATCCAGGAACTCCAGGAGATGCCGGTCGCGCTCAAATACGCTGGATACGGTGAGGCGTTCGCTCCTTCGCGCCTCCTCGAGCGGCTTCAATCCCCGGCGCCGCCGATTGCCCGGCGAATCCATTCCCACCATGTTTCCGTGGGGGCACACGCCGCCGGTGCCGAGTTTTTCCGCCAGCTTCCGTTCGAAATCGGCGGACACGGCATGCTCCATCTGTTCGGCTTCGTCATGGACTTTGTACCACTCCAGGCCGAATATCTCGGTGAGCATGCGCTCGATCAGGTGATGGCGGTTAAGCAATCGCGCGGCAATTTCCCGTCCCGCCACGCTGAGCGTAATCTGGCCCTCGGGCGCCACCAGAATCAGCCCATCGCGTTTCAGCCGCTTGATGGCCATGGTCACCGCCGGCGCGGAAACATGCAGCCACCGCGTGAGGGTGACGGCCTTCACGGTCTCTCCCTCCGATTCCGCCTCGGCAATCGCTTTGATGTAGTTCTCTTTGGAAATTGTGATGCGCACGCTGAACTCTAATTTTAGCGGGGTTTGGAGGGTGGATTCACCACAAAGCCACGGAGAACTCGAAGAAAGCACGGAGACCCTGGCGCGGAGAAAAGCGTCAAATTTTGATTTTGCGTTGTGCCGATTTGGAGGCAGACTCAATTGCGGAGTTCCGGGGCCGAACCTTTCAGCCATCTGAATCAACGTGTTAGGATGGGGGAGCACCGAAGGGGAAGTTCGGCGCGAAGTTTCGATTTCACAATTTAAGCAGAGTACCGTGTCCGAGAGGAGCGTTTATACGCATGCCGACGAGACTCACAGACGAAATCATCACAGCCGCCATCCGCGGATTCGAGGAACAGAAGCGGCACATTGACGAACAGATTGCGGAGCTTCGGTCCACCCTGTCCGGCGGACCCGCCGCAAGCGGCACCGCTCCGGGGGCAGCGGCAGGCAAGCGCTCCGTGTCCGCTGCTGCAAGGCGGAGGATGGCTCTGGGACAGCAGGCCAGATGGGCCAGGATCCGGGGCGAGGCCGAGCCGGCGGCCGCTGCGCCGGAACCGTCAAAGCCCAAACGCAGGCTCAGCGAGGCCGGCCGGGCAAACATCGTAGCGGCTTTGAAGAAGAGGTGGGCGGCGAAAAAGGCGCCGGCGAAGGCCAAGCCGGCGGCTGCCAAGAAGGCGGCCGGCAAGAAGACGGCTGGCAAAAGGACACCGACCGCCGCGACGGCTGCTGAATCGGTGTGATTCCGGCCTGGTGAAAGTAAGACGGTGAGGGCGGGAACTTTTGCGTTCCGTTTCCGTCTCTGCTTGACGAGGAGAAACATGAGAACACTGATTTGCCTGTTTATCGTGGCTGCTCTTGCAGGGCTCGCCATCGCTGATGTTGACGTCAGCGGGAAATGGTCCGGGAGCTTCGCCATCACCAATCCGGACGGCGAAACCAACGCATCCACTGCGGTATTTCTGCTCAAACAGAGTGGCGCAGCGATTACCGGAACGGCTGGCCCCAACGAGGAGCAGCAGTTCGAGATCCGCAAGGGCATGATCGAGGGCGGCAAGATTACGCTGGAGGTCGATCATGACGGGCAGATCATTAAACTCGATCTTGTCATGGCTGACAATCGCATCACCGGCGAAGCGAACATTTCTCGCGACGGTCAAACGGCGAAAGCCAAAATCGACGTGACCCGCGCGAAATAGGCGGGCGGACAATCCAATTTTGCCGCCCGCCGCGGATTACGGCAAAGGCACTGCGACCCGGTTCGCGGGGACAATCTGAGGCTGATAAGCGAACACCTCACGGCTGTTTGGGTCTACGAGAACTTTCAGCCAGTTCACGTCGTTCGTACCGTTCTGCTGGTTGTCGCCAAAAGTTTCGACCCGCGTGAAATTCTCAAGGCGCCGGCCCTGCGACGAGTCCTGGTTGAATCCGGGGTCGGCTTGCGAGATGAACATCACGGCAGCGGAACCCCTCGTCCTGGCTTCCGCAAAGGTCTGCTGCATCCAGGCGATGTCGGCGAGGTCGCGGTAGTGATATTCGTTCTCATCGGGTGCGGTGCTGCACCGGTTGTTGCAGGAACCCTGAATGTTCAGCGTGGCGTAGGTGACGCGGTTGACGGTCCACCGGCGGTTCTCGACGCAAGGCACCATACCGCTGACGCCGAGACACAGGGGGCTGGATTGCACCTCCTGTACAAAAGTGTTTTGGCCGAGCGTGGAGTGCGTGCTGAAGAAGAGGGCGCGCTCCTTGTCGAGTTGAACCAGTGAGTTGTACCCCGGTGTCCGATCGCAGTCTACCCAGTCGTTGTCGCCAGGAGTGAATATGGCCGGCGCGCGCAACGATTTGAAGAACCCCAGGGCCTGAGTGTATACGCTGTCCGTGCATTCACTGGAGCCGCTTTTGAGATCGCCGTCGTGGGCCGTGAAGGCGAGATGCTGGGAGTTCATGTCGGCGATGAGATTCGGTACGCCTACCTGAGCCTGGAGGGTGGAATAGGGCAAGTCGCCCCATAGCCCGATTGCGTAGGGGGCATTTCCATTTCCATCATCTTCGTGTCCACCGTTGCCTTTGCTCTGAGCATTCGAGACAGGTAGTCCGAGGGTCAAAGCCAGCCCAATCAGAATAACGGCTGTCCTGGGGGCTAAACTCGTGCAGCCTAGGAATTTTACAGAGTGGTGTTTTCAGCCCGATGAATTTGCGGTTACGATTCTGTTCGCGGGTAGCAGGCGGGCACATCAGCGTGAAGCAACGTACGAGCGCTGATTTCCCGGGTTGCGCCACCAGCAAGGAGTCGGAATTTTCTGGTAGGATCGAATCGTGCGGGAACTCCGGATCGCGCGCGCGTTCGTCGCCTTAGTCTGCATTGCACTGCTGCTTTCGTGCATTGCGATGGGCTCGTCCGCGGCGGAACTCCAACTCGCAATCCCCGTTCTGATTTTCTGTTTCCTGGTGGTACTGGCGCTGTCGCTGATTCGCGTTTCTGGTGGCGAGTGCAGCGTTCAGACGCTTTCGTTCCTGAGCATCCACATCTCTCGCGCCCCTCCCCTGGCGTAGAACCGAATCCTACTTTTCATTTTTGGTTTGCCCAAGGAGATTTGTGCGATGAAGTGTATTCCTACGATGCAGTATTTGCGCTCGCTGTTCGACCGCGACCGGCCGACCGTCGAGCAGATCCAGGCGCTGCGGGGCACGTTCGCGCGCCTGAGCGATGCCGAATTGCGCGCCGCCGCATTCGAAACCGACGATCAGCCCCGCTGGTTCGCCCTGGCCGCGACCGCGGCATCCCGCGTCCTGGGTCAAGACATGTACGACGTACAACTGCGCGGGGCGCTCGCCCTGGCGCGCGGCTCGATTGCCGAGATGCAGACAGGCGAGGGCAAGACGCTGGCGGCCGTGCCGGCGATCTGTTGGTTCGCGCGCGAGCATCGCGGCGTCCACGTCATGACGGTCAATGACTATCTGGCTCGCCGGGACGCCGCGTGGATGGGCGGCATCTTCCGCCTGCTGGGCCTTTCGGTGGCGCATGTGCAGCAGGGGATGACGGCCTCCCAGCGACGGGCCGCTTATGCGTCCGATATTACCTACGCCACGCAGAACGAGATCGGCTTCGACTACCTGCGCGACCGGATCGCCATGCAAACCGGGGAGCAGGTGCACCGGGAGTTTCACGCCGCCGTGATCGATGAAGCCGACTCGATCCTGATCGATGAAGCGCGCGTTCCACTGGTGATCGCGGGCGGCGAATCGGGCGATCGCGGCATGGCTTACGTGGCCGATCAGATCGTGCGCAGCCTACGCGCCGGCGAGCATTTCATGGTGGATCCCGGAAGGCACAACGTCGCCCTGACCGACGCGGGAATCCACGCCGTGGAGAGAGCCCTGGGATGTGGGAATCTGTTCGACCCCGTCAACCTGGCGATCCACGGGGCGGTGGAGGAGGCGCTGCACGCGCACGCCCTGCTGCATCGCGACATCGACTACATCGTCAAGAACGGCGCCATCGAGATGGTGGACGAGTTCAAGGGCCGGATCGCGCTGGACCGCCGGTGGCCGGCCGGCCTGCACACCGCCATTGAAGCCAAGGAAGGCGTGGCGGCCAAATCGCAGGGCACTATCCTGGGACAGATCACGCTGCAGCACCTGGTGGCGTTGTACCCGATGGCGTGCGGGATGACGGGCACCGCGGCTACGCAATCGCTGGAGTTCCTGCGGGTGTACGGCTTTCAGGTGGAGACCATCCCGACCAACCGCCCGATGATCCGGGTGGATCATCCGGACGTGATCTTCCCGGCGAAGGCCGAGAAAGAACAGGCCGTGGCGGCGGAGATCCGCCGGGTGCACGCGACCGGCCAACCGGTGCTGGTGGGCACGGCGAGCGTGGCCGATTCCGAACGGTTGAGCGCGCTGCTGGCAGAACTGCCGCACGAGATTCTCAACGCCCGCCACGACGAGCGGGAAGCGGCGATTGTCGCGCGTGCGGGGGAACGCGGCGCGGTGACGGTTTCGACGAACATGGCGGGCCGCGGAACCGACATCCGGCTGGGCGACGGCGTGGTGGAACTGGGCGGCCTGTACGTGATCGGAACAAACAAGCACGAGAGCCGGCGCATCGACAACCAACTTCGCGGCCGCGCCGGACGCCAGGGCGACCCCGGATGCTCGCGCTTCTTCATCTCCACCCAGGACGACCTGATGGTGCGCTACGGAGAGCTGGACGCGCGTTACCGCGAGGATCCGGACACGCTACAGCGCCTGATCGAGGGGCAGCATCTGGACACGCGCATCTTTCTGCACGGCTACGATGTCCCCTTTGAGGGGCAGCGCAACAGGATCCACAGGTGGCGGCAGGAGATTCTGGAGAGCGATGGGCCGGAGCGTCAGAAGCACATCACGCTGCGGACGATCGACGATGTTTGGGCGGACCACCTGGCGCGCGTCTCCGAGTACCGGGCTGGGGTGCACTGGGTTTCCTGGAGCGGGCGCGATCCGCATCGCGAGTACCTGCTGAAAATCCACCAGTGGTTCCGCGAAATGGAGGCGGCACTGCCGGAAGAGATCGCGCGCCGCGTGGAATCTGACGGCGCGGAGGTCGCCGATCGGGGCGCCGTGTGGACGTACCTGACCACCGACCAGCCCTTCGAGCGATGGAAGCGCGAAGTGGCGCGCCGGTTGCCGTTTGCAATCGCGGCGTACTGGGGAATGGGGGCGTGAGGATCACGCGCCTGGCTCAGTCCCCCACGTTCATCTTCCGCAACAGAGCCTGATAACGCGGGTGTCCGTGGAGGGGAGCGTACAGCGATCTCGGTAAACATCGGCGGCAGCCAACTGAACGCCCAGTTCGTGGGGATGAAGTACTCGATGAACCCGGATTGCAGCGTCCAGGTGAGTTATTCTCTCAAAATCAAGGAGCCAGGCGCTACGTTGGGGCCGATCGTGCGCTTTGGCGTAGTGGTGGCAAGGCCTACCGGGCCTCCGCCGTCGTCCGGGGCAACCCGGCATAATGGATTACGACGCTTATGAAATACCGCAATCTCGGCAAGACTGGCTTCGAAGTCAGTGAAATTGGATACGGCGCGTGGGGCATTGGCGGCAAGCAATGGCTCGGCGGCACCGACGATGAATCGGAAGCTGCACTGAAGCGGGCCATCGACCTGGGTGTCAACCTGATCGATACCGCTCTGGCATACGGAGACGGCCACAGCGAACAACTGGTGGGGCGGGTAGTCCGCGAGTCATCCCAAAAGATCTATGTAGCCACCAAGGTGCCGCCGAAGAATCGCATCTGGCCGGCGCGCGCGGGCACTCCCATCAGCGAGGTCTTCCCGTACGCCTACATCGTGCAGTCCGCCGAAGAGAGCCTGCGCAACCTGGGACTCGAGACCATCGACCTGCTTCAGCTTCACGTCTGGCAGCCGGAGTTCCTGGCCGCCGATGACTGGCGCCGCGCCTGCGAAGATCTCAAGCGCTCCGGGAAGGTGCGGCGTTTCGGCATTTCGGTGACCGAGCACGATCCCGGCTCGGTGCTCGACGCCATCCGCACGGACCTGATCGACGCCGTACAGGTGATCTACAACATCTTCGATCAGGCGCCGGAAAAGGAGTTGCTGCCGCTTTGTCTGGAAAAGAATGTAGGCGTGCTGGCGCGCGTCCCTCTGGATGAAGGCTCCCTCAGCGGCACTATGACCGTGGAGACGAAGTTCCCGGCGGGCGATTTTCGGGAATATTATTTCCGCGGCGACCGCAAGAAGCAGGTGGTGGAACACGTGGACGCGCTGCTCCGGGATCTGGGACCGAACGGCGAACCACTGCCCGCGTTGGCCCTGCGATTCTGCCTCGCGCATCCGGCAGTCTCCAGCGTCATTCCCGGCATGCGCACGGTGAAGCACGCGGAAAGTAACAGCCGCCTCCCGGACCTGGGCCCTCTGCCGGCGGACACCCTGGCCATCCTGAAACGCCACGCCTGGGACCGCAACTTCTATAATTGATCCCTGTGACCTACTTCCGACCTTTTCTTGGGCTGCTGCTGCTCTCCGGCGTTGCGGCCGCACAGGGCCGCTTTGCGCCCGGCACGCAGCCGTTCGTAACCGTGAACGCTCCGGTGATCGCGCTGCAGCATGTGCGCGTCATCGACGGCACCGGGGCCGCGCCCGCGGAAGACCAGACGGTGATCATCGACCACGGTAAGATCGCCGCGGTGGGGCCCGCGGCCTCCACGTCCATTCCCGCGGGAGCGCAGGCGATGGACCTCACCGGCAGCACCGTGATTCCCGGCCTCGTGGGCATGCACGAGCACCTCTTCTATCCCTCGGGCGGCGGCATCCCCATCTACAACGAGCAGGCCTTCAGCTTCCCGCGCCTCTACCTGGCGGCGGCGTCACCACCGCGCGCACCGGCGGCAGCCTGGAGCCGTACACCGACCTCAACATGAAGCGGCTGATCGACGCCGGCCGCATGCCCGGCCCGCAGCCTGTTGATCACCGGACCCTACCTGGAAGGCACGGGCAGCATCGCCGGGCCGCAGATGCACGAACTCACCGGACCGGACGACGCCGTGCGCACGGTGGACTATTGGGCCGCCGAGGGCGTGACTTCCTTCAAGGCCTACATGAACATCACGCGCGCCGAGCTGAAGGCCGCGGTGGATGCGGCGCACAAGCACGGCATCAAGGTCACGGGCCATCTCTGCTCCATCGGCTTCCGCGAAGCCGCCGCCATCGGCATCGACAACCTGGAGCACGGCCTGCTGGTGGATACGGAATTCCACCCCGGCAAGCAGCCCGACGTGTGCCCCTCGCAAGGCGTCACGCGCGGCGAAATGGGCAGCTCGAGATCGGCGGCGCGCCCATGCGCGACATGATCGCCGACCTGGTGGCGCACCACGTGGCCATCACCAGTACGCTGGCCGTCTTCGAAGCGTTTGACGGCAGCCGGCCGCCGCTGGAGCAGCGCTTTCTGGACGCGCTGTCGCCCGAATCGGCCATCAGCTATCTGAGTTCCCGCGCCCGCGCGCCCGGCGGGGAGGATGCGGTTTCCGCCCAGGGCCTCAGGAAAGAACTGCAATTCGAGTACGCCTTCGTGAAGGCCGGCGGCCTGCTGATGGCCGGCGCCGACCCTACCGGCAACGGCGGCGCGCTGGCCGGATTCGCCGATCAGCGCAATATCGAACTGCTGGTGGAAGGCGGATTCACGCCCGTGGAGGCGATCCGGATCGCCACCTCGAACGGCGCGCAATTCCTGGGGGAGTCGAACCATTTCGGCACCGTCGAAACGGGCAAGCAGGCCGACCTGGTGGTGATGGACGGCAACCCCGCGGCGCGCATCGCCGACATTCGCCGCGTGCGCCTGGTTTTCAAGGACGGCGCCGGCTACGATCCCTCCAAACTCCTTGATTCGATTAAAGGTTCCGCCGGCCTCCACTAACAGGCAAAAAGTACCTCAATCGCAATTGAATTGTTACAAAACTATCGTATACTCGAGAAATCGCATGCATAAACGGTTTCGCTGACCGTTCACTCCGGGTCTTGTTTTTGTAGCAATTTTTTTGGAGGGGTTACATGAAGTTCACGTATTTCGTGGCGCTATCTCTGTTTGCCTGCGCCCCCATCTTCGCGCAATCCGCCGCCGGCGTGGCCGGTATTTCGGGCGTTGTGAAAGATGCGAGCGGCGCGAGCGTGCCGAACGCCAAAGTCGTCATCTCCAGTGCGAGCCAGGGACAGGTGCGCTCACTTACTACCAATGATTCGGGCGTGTTCTCGGCGCCGGCTTTGATTCCCGGCGCGGGCTACAAAGTCACGGTGACGGCTTCCGGCTTCAATGTCTACGAAGCCGATAATCTGACTCTGGCGGTGGGGCAGAACCTGAATCTGAATGTCGCGCTGGCGGTGGGCGCCAGCACTACGGCGGTGGACGTGACCGCCACCGCGGCCATGGTGGACGACACCAAAAGCGACGTCTCCACGGTGGTGGACAACCGGCAGATCCAGGAACTGCCGGTGAACGGACGCCGGGTGGATTCGTTCGTACTGCTGACGCCGGGCGTGACCAACGACGCCACGTTCGGGCTGCTGAGCTTTCGCGGGGTGGCCGGCAACAACTCGTTTCTGCTCGACGGCAACGATAACACCGAGCAGTTCTACGACGAGAACGCCGGCCGCACGCGCATCCAGTCGCAGATTTCGCAGGATGCCGTGCAGGAGTTTCAGGTGGTGTCGAGCGATTATTCCGCCGAATACGGGCGCGCCATGGGCGGCGTGGTCAACACCGTCACCAAGAGCGGCGGCAACGATTATCACGGCAGCGGATTTTACTACTTTCGCAGCACCGGATTCGACGCGCGCGATGCCTTTGCGGCATTCAATCCGTCGGAAAAGCGCGTGGAAGGCGGCGCCAGCTTCGGCGGCAAGATCATCAAGGACAAGCTGTTTTTCTTCCTCAATTTCGACCTGACCCATCGCGATTTTCCGATGGTGGACAGTTATGTTTCGGCTACCGTGCTGAACCCCACCACCCAGAGTTTCATCGGCTGCGGCGCACCCGCTACGCCCGCGCAATGCAGCGCCATCAATGGCCTGCTGCCGCGCTTTTACGGGCAGGTTCCCCGCACCGACGATAACGACCTGGGCTTCGGCCGGCTGGATTATCATCTCTCCGATAAGAACACCTTCACGGCGGAATTCAATTACCTGCGCTGGCTATCGCCCAATGGCATTCAGACCGGTCTCAGTTCCACATTCGGCTCGGCCATCAACGGCAACGGCGACGATTCGGTGCGCGTGCGCAATGGCAAGCTGGGCTGGACTTTCGTGCCCACCAGCAATTTCGTGAATACCTTCCGTTTCGGTTGGGATACCGACCGCCAGGCGGATTCGTTCAATCAGGCGGCAACTGGGCGGCGGCCTGGGCTACCTGGATGTTTCGGTGGGCGGCGTGCAGCTTGGACCCGCCAATTACCTGCCGCGCGTGGAGCCTTCCGAAACCCGCTACGAACTCTCCGACGATGCCAGCCTGGTGAAGGGCAGCCACACTATCAAGTTCGGCTTCAACTTCTTCACCACCGAAGATTACAACTCTTACATGAGCAATGTCTTCGGTTCCTACAGCTATCTCAATCCGACGGCATTCGCGCAAGACTACTCCGGCAATACCAACGGCGGCAAGAACTGGACTTCCTACTCCCAGACCTTTGGCAATCCCATTGCCGATTACCGGATTAACGAGATGGCATGGTATGTCCTGGACCAGTGGAAGGCAACCTCACGGCTGACCCTCAACCTGGGCTTGCGTTGGGATAAGTCGATGAGCATGAATTTCCCGGTGACCAATCCGGACTGGCCGCAGACCGGCTACATCCATACTCCGAGCAAGAACTTCGCGCCGCGCATCGGCCTGTCTTACCGGCTAACGGACAAGACCGTGCTGCGCGCGGGTTATGGCATGTTCTATGCGCGCCTGCTGGGTGGATTGATCGACAATCTCTGGACCACCAACGGCATCTATCAGGTTGCCGATTCACTTACCGCCACCAATCCCACGCAGTTTGCCGCCGGGCCGGTATTTCCCAACGCGCTGGCTGCGCCGCCTGCCGGCGCCACCGTGGGAGCGGCCACCATCCAGTTCGCCGACCCTCACTACAAGACGCCCTATACGCAGCAGGCCAACATTTCGCTGGAGCGCCAACTCACGGCTGACATGCTACTCAGCGTATCGGGCATCTGGAGCCGCGGCGTCCACCTGATGAGCACGGTGGATCTGAACGCGCCGCAGCCCACCGGGTCCTACACCTATACCATCGCCGATGCCACCGGCAATCCTACCGGATCTTTCGCTACACCGCTCTATCTGACTCCTCGTCCCAGCACCAGGTACGGCGCGGTGATCGAAAATGTGAATGGCATCGACAGCTACTACGATGCGCTCGCCATCACGCTGAATAAGAGGTTTTCGCACGGGCTGCAGGCGCTCGCCTCATACACCTGGTCCCATGAGATCGACGACGGACAAGGCGGCGGATCCAGCGCGATATTCTTCAGCAGCGCGACCTCCGATACCTTTAACGGCAACAATGCTTTCGAAAGAGGCAGCGGCGTTGTTAGACCAGCGGCATCGCGTGGTACTGTCCTTTGTGTGGACGCCTACGGTCACACATTCCAGCAGCGCGTTCGCGAGGTATCTGCTGAATAACTGGCAACTCTCGGCGATCACAACGCTGGCGGCGGGCCGAGCTTCCGGCAGTCCGACTATCCGGGTTTCCGCGGGTCCCAGCGGGCTGCTGTCCACCGGAAGCATCAATGGCTTTGGGGCAATTTCCGGGTGCCGTGGCTCCCGGTCAGCAGCATCTATACACCGGCAGCTATCGTACCGACGCCCGGATAACCAAGCTGATTCCAATCATGATCAAAGACCGGGCTACCAGCCTGACGCTCAACTTCGAAGCATTTAACGTCAGCAACTCTGGTCCCCCACGAGCATGACCAGCCAGGAGTACCTGGAATCTACAAAGGGAGTGCTGACGCTGACTCCGACGGCGTTCGGAATCGGTTCCGCCGACGGAGGCTTCCCGGACGGAACGCAGGCCCGGCGCCTCCAGATCAGCGCCCGCTTCAGCTTCTGAAGAGGTCG
>CAWIGC010000033.1:0-447955 GCA_963835555.1 uncultured Solibacteraceae bacterium
CAGACTGTCAGGATGAACGTGGACCGATTCTTCGATGGACAGGATTCGGTGTTTCCCGGAAAACTGCTCCTGCTGAACGGCATCTCCGGCGCCATGTCTGAGTGGTCGACTGGGCAAGCGGACAGTGAAATCATGCTGGCAACTGACGATGCTGTCTACTATCGTGTGAACGATGAGCTTTTCCGGGCCGGGATCCGGGGCGGGCAAATGGAAGAGCCGGTCAGACTGGCGAGCGGCCCGGCGATATTCCAGGTGCACTGGGCGTTTTTGGGTCCGGCCGGGAAGTATGAGTCGCCGGAAGGCGCCTTGGCATAGTGTGGGGCGGACGTTTCTATGAGATTAGGGCTGGCGGTTTCGGTGTTGGCGCTTAGCGGCGCCGCTCTGATCATTGAGAGTCAGTGGGGCGCTCAGGGTGAGCGCCTTTACTTGCTCTCAGGCACTTTTGGTTTCCAGATACAGATGCCAGCGAAACTCTATCAGGTGAGTGACGTTTTGCCAGACAGTCCTTCGGTAGTGGCACGGGTGGCTGATGACATCGGCTGCGTGCTGGCAGACTATGACAGAAGGCGCCTCGTGGTTGGATATCCAACAGAAGTACCTACTGAATTCTCTGTTATCAATATGGACTCGCCATCTCTCATCCGAAAAATGAGAATTCCTTATGACTCAAGCACGTTGCTGCCTGGCGGGGATATATTCCTTTTGGACCTTCCTAACAAGGGCGAAGTTGTTGCTCTTGCGCTTCACAGATTGTCCGGCCTGTCGGTGTTTGCTCCAACACACTTCACGGCGGCACCCCTGGATGGTTCCGGTCCGGTGGCCGAACTGCCGTTGGATGACGTGAAATATATTCGAGTGGGGGGCGCGGTCGGCGGAGGTCTCCCTGGTCTGCAACAGATTCCGTGAACGAGCGGTAGCGATCCACTAGTATCAAGCTGGGTGGTTCGAATGGTCCAAGAGAATGGCGCACGGACTTGCCTCGACCTCCTTATATCCAACCCGCGGACGCGGTGAAAGGATTCTGGCTGCGCGCCAATAACGACTCCGTGGCTGTCATCGCCGGGGAGCCGCTCGTGCTGGATATTTTCAACAAGAAGACGAAGGCGTGGCACCGAGTGGCCCTGCCGTTCCCGGCGAAGCGGGTTCGGGCGTTTGGGCCGTGGATCGCGACGATGGCAGAGGAGCCAGGATGGCTCAGTGCGGAGTCCGAGGCGCATCCGTTAACCGATGAGGAACGCGCGAAGTTCAAAGAGCGAAACCGCGGCGGCGAAAAACGCGAATCCGAAGTGATTATCGAATACCGGGGAAGGCAGGAGCCAGGCGTGACCGTGGACCGGTTCTTCGATGGGCAGGATTCGGTATTTCCCGGAAAACTGCTGCTGCTGAACGGCATTTCCGGCGCCCTGTTTCAGTGGTCGACCGGACAAGCGGACAGTGAAATCGTGCTGGCAACTGACGAAGCTGTCTACTATCGCGTGAACGATGAGCTTTTCCGGGCCGGGATCCGGGGCGGCGAAATGGAAGAGCCGGTCAGACTGGCGAGCGGCCCGGCGATATTCCAGGTGCACTGGGCGTTTTTGGGACCGGCGGGAAAATGAAAACCATCTATTCGCGGCAGATGCCCCGTTCGCTGCGGCGGATGAAGGCGACCAGGTGGAGAGTTTCGGGGGTAGGGATTTCGGCTTCGATTTTTGCCAGGGCTTCCTGGAGCTTGAGGCCGGAGCGGTAGAGGATCTGGTAAGCCTTCTTGAGAATGGCCACGTCGGAGGCTTTGTAGCCGGCGCGCTTGAGTCCCACGATGTTGATGCCTTTGGCGACGACATCGTGGCCGGCGTACAGGAAGAACGGGGGGACATCGCTATTGATTCGGGTGTTGCCTCCGATCATGGCGAGGCGGCCGATTTTGGAGAACTGGTGGACCACGACGCCGCCGGAGATGAAGGCCTGGTCTTCGACTTCGACATAGCCGGCGACGAGGGCGCAACTGGCAATCACGGTGTTACTGCCGATTTTGCAGTTATGGGCGATGTGGCCGCTGGTCATGATGTAGTTGTCGTCGCCGATTTCGGTTACGGACTCGGGCGCGGTGCCGCGCGAGATGGTGTAGTGCTCGCGGATTTTGTTGCCGTTTCCGATGCGCAGGTAGCTGCGCTCGCCGCTGAAGTTCTTGTCCAGCGGGTCCGTACCGAGGACGGTGCCGGCGGAAATTTCGTTACGCTCACCGAGGGTGGTCCAGCGCTTGACGTAGACGTAAGGTTCGAGCAGGCAGGCGGCGCCGATGGAGACATCGGTTTCGATGACGCAGAACTCGCCGACGCGGACGCCGGGGCCGATGACGGCGTCGGGGTGAATGCGGGCGGTGGGCGCCACGATGGCGGAGGGATCGACGGGCATGAAGTTCCATGGTAGCTTGACGCCGGTAGAGCGGGTGTAGGGGAAAGGGGGTGCCCGCGGGTCTTTGAGATGAGCGATGCGGCACATTCTGATTCTGTACCTGGCCGGCGGGGTGGCCCTGGGCGGTCCTTTGGGCGCCGGTTTCAAGGTGGGAGTTCCTGCTACGGGACTGGTGATGTCGTCGGATAACGATAGCGGCGCTTTTCCTTCCAGGGGCGGCCGGCTGGTGATTGGCCCGACGGTGGAACTGCGGCTTCCTTTGGGGTTGGGGGTGGAAGTGGACGCCCTGTACCGCAGCGTGACGAATCCGGCGGGCGGCAGTTGGGAGTTCCCGATTCTAGCGAAATACCGGCTGCCGGTGCGCGGGCGGATTGCGCCATTTGCGGTTGGCGGGGGTTCGTTCGAGCGCAACGAACTTCTTCGCGCCAACCAGGTGGGTCCGGTAGGGGCGACGACCGGGTATGTGGCTGGGGGCGGCGTGGAGGCGAAGGTGGGATGGCTGCGGCTCGCGCCGGAGGTCCGGTATACGCATTGGACGGGGGACTTCGCTCTTCGGGGAGCGAATCTGACGCATCGGAACGAGGTGGAATTTCTGGTGGGGATCACGTTTTAGGGAGAGGGCATCTGGCAGAATTGGGGAGATGCCTTTGAAACTGGGATTCCTTGGAACGGGTGCGATTACTTCGGCAATGGTGACGGGGCTGTGCTCCGGGGGCGGGGGGCGATACGCGATCCGGCTCTCGCCGCGCAATGCGGAAACGGCGGCGCTGCTGGCGGGCCGCTACGCGGAGGTTTCGGTGGCGGCGTCGAACCAGGCGGTGGTGGACGAGAGCGAAATGGTGGTGATTGCGGTGCGGCCGCAGATCGCCGAACACGTGCTTTCGGAGTTGCGATTCCGCGAGGGACAGAAGGCGATCAGCCTGGTGTCGGGATATTCGCTGCGGAGGGTGGCTGGCCTGGTGGTTCCGGCGGGCGGAGTGACGCGGGCGGTACCACTGCTATCGGCGGAGCGGCGACGCAGCCCGACGGCCATGTATCCGCGGGACGAGGCGGCGGAGGAACTGTTCGCTTTGTTGGGCACGGCGTTCGCGGTGGATACCGAAAGTGAGTTCGACGCGTTGTGTACGGCGACTGCGACGATGGCTGCGTACTTTGCGTACGCGGAAACGGCCGCGAGTTGGCTGGGACGAAACGGGATCGCGCCGGCGAAGGCGCGGGAATACATTGCGGAGATGTATGCAGGGCTGGCAGAGACGGCGGTGGAAGCACCGGAGCGCAGTTTCCACTCGCTGGCGGCGGACCATGCCACGCGGGGAGGAATCAACGAGCAGGTAATCAACTACCTGGTGGAGCATGGCGTCTTTCAGACCTTCTCGGAGGTACTGGATGCGGTGATGCGGCGCGTATCGGCGACTTCGCGATAGGCGCGGGCGAGGCGGAGCGTGGCGTCGTCCCGCCGTTCCACTGCCGCAGGAGCAACGTAATTTCACCCATTAGAGCCTGAATCTCCATTGCGTCTATCGCTTGCTACCGGACCTGAAATATTGATTGGGGGAGCCGGGTGTGGGAATGCTGGCGGCGACCTGCGCCCCGGTGGGATGCGGCTTGGTCAAGGGAGCGGTGAGGGTGATTCCCGTGCCGGTGACCTGCGGACCGGCAGGGTGCGGCAAAGTGAGCGGGGCGGTGACGGTGATTGTGGCGCCGCCGCGGCCGCCTCTGCCGCCTCTGCCGCCGGCAGTGGATGCGACAACCGCCGTTTCATGGTTGACACCACTATCGATAGCGATGGTCTGGCCGGCGGTAAAGCCCATGGCGCTGGCGACAGGGAGAACGGTCGCGCCGGCGTTAGTGGCGAGGCCCAGGGAAGTGGCGCCTGCCGTGCCTACCGTCGCGATGACGGCGGTCTCGAGGTTCGCGCCGGTATCGATCATAATGGTCTGGCCGGGGGCAAACTCGGCAACGCTGGCGACTTTGATATTGGTCGCGCCGGCGGACGATGCGGCCGGCAGGGTGGTGGCGGGCTGCAACAGGAAATCGGTGCAGTTGCTATCGGTGTCGAGGCCGTCCGGGAAGCGGCCCGCGCTGCGATCGATCTCGGCGGCGGGCGGAGCGAACGGCCCGAAGCGGCCGGCCGGGCCAGGCGCAGGCACGCGACAGCCACTCTGCCCGGATCCGGAGGCGGCCTGGTAACCCTCGGCGGCCCATGGATCGACGAGGCCACCGTAGTTGAGGCTGTCGACGACGAGTCCGGCGGCGTCGCGAAGCACCATACTGCCGGCGGTGGGGGAGAAGGCGGGGCCCCCGAACCACTGGTTGGGCGCCGGAGTCCCCTGGTAGCCCGCGGTCGTGACCCTGGGGTCACGCACAACCGCGTCGATGGCGTGGTCCTTGACCAGAGGGCTATCGAGCGCGATGCCGGTGCCGAGCGGCTGGACGGGCTCATTGCTGGAGTGGGCAAAGGCGGTCTCCGGCGAGAAGCCGATGCCGGTTCCCCTGGCGCTGAAGGGGAGGTTGGCCGCATGCTTGAACCGCAGCGGGGCGGCCAGGTCGAGGCCCGTGCCGGGATCTACCACCGCCTCGCGGATGGAATGCGCCTGGGCGAGGGCTGGGGTAAAGTCGATACCGGCGCCGGCGGGACTCGATGCGCCGAGGGCGGTGACGGTTACCACTTCCTTGTTCGCGGGGGTGCCCACGGTCAGCTTGTCGCCCACAGCGAAACCGTTCACGCTGCGGACCTTGATATTGGTCGCGCCGGCGCTGGCGGCAGCCGTCAGGGCTGTGCGGCTGGACTGCGTGCCGACGCGCGCGACGGTGACGGTCTCGATGCCATGGCCGACGCTGTCGATGTCCAATCTGATTTTGTCCCCGGCAGAGATGTTGGTGACGGACGTCACCTTGATGTTGGTCGCGCCGGCGGACGCGTCCGCCCCCAGGAAGGCTTGCGTGCCAGGCTTGCCGACCGAGGTGAGCGTGGCCACCTCATAGTGCTCGATGGCGTTGCCGACGGCGGGGTAGGCGGCGCCGTAGCCCAGGGCGATCTTCTCGCCGGCCACGAACCCGGCCGCGCTGGTGACCGGTACCGCGGTGGAGCCGGCGGGGATCGTGACCACCGGACCGTCGGGTAGGGGTTGCCACAGGGTGGTATTGTTGCTGGCGGCTGTTCCGACGCTGACGATCTTGCGGGTCTCCACGTTGGAGCCGGTATCGATGCTGATGGTATCGCCGGCCGACATGCCGGTGGTGCTCCTGACGTGGATGGTGGTGTCGCCCTTGTGCGTGGGAGCCGCCAGCCCGGAGTCAGAGAGGCCGAGCAGGTAGAAGCGGCGAGCCGCGAGTTTCGTGCCGGCAGGGATCTTCACGGTCGAGAAGATGGCTTGCTGGGCCTGATGCGCGGTTAGGCTCCAGCCGGCGATGTCAACTTCGTGGGCGCCGGCATTGTAGAGTTCGATGAACGAGTCGGTCAAGTCCGAGGGAGCGCTAACGCGGAACTCGTTGATCTTGACCGGGCTGACATTCCGGACCTTTGCGGCAGTGGTTTCGGATTGTGTCCCGCCGCGCGCCGGGTTCGTCCACCGGGCGTGGGCGGTCAGGTCGCCGTTGAAGGCCGCCGGCCCAGAGGTGACCTTGAAGGTGGCGCTGACGGTGGCGCCCGGCGCGACCGGGTCAGCGATGGTCGCGGACGTCCTGGCGGCGCCTTGCACGAAGGAGGTCCACTGCTTGTTGGGCACGGAAATGCTCAACTGGACGCCCACCGCGGGGGCGCCGGTGGTATTCGTGAACGTCACGGTAGTTTCCTGCGAGGACCCTGGTGAGAAGGTCTGGAGTCCCGGCGGAGTGGCAGTGGCCGACGAAGGGGCCAGGCTCAGCAGGGGCACGTCGTATCTGGCGGCCACGACGTTGGCCTGCACCAACTGGTCGGTGGCGTCGGTTGGGAAGGTGCCGGCGGCCGTCATGGCGCCTTCATAGAAGGTGCCCTGGGAGCCGACGCTGTTGTCGCCGCCGTTGCCCAGGAGGATGGCGCCCTGCTTACGCATCGGGTCATAGGTGGAATCGACGCGCGGACCGTCAAACATGACCGAGAGGGCGCCGCGCTGCGCGTCGCCGCCCAGGGAGGTCCAGTGGTGCGGTTCGCCCTTGGCCATGGCGGTGACGAATCGCCAGGTGATATTGGGCAGGTTCGGGCAGAGTTTGGAGCCATCCTGGTTGACGCAACCCACGAGGTTGTTCTCCTGGTCGGTCATGATCCAGGGGCCGGGAGGGTTCCCGTGATACCAAGCGGTGGCGTTGCCGTAGTAGGTGGTTTCCATGGTGCCGTTGTCGTCGTCACGGCTGTCGATCTCGGCGTTGCCGTAGTCGAAGCAACAGCCGGAGTTGTAGTGGTGGCCGTTGATGACCCAATACTGCCCCTCCGCCTGGTCATCGACCGCGGTGCCCTTGGCGTCGTCGTGGCGGAGGCCCATGCCGGGCACGATGAAGACGCCATAGGCTTTGTGGCCCAGGATCGTAACCGGCGCCATGTCGGCGACCGGAAGGTTGTTAAACCCGCCCATGGCCGGGCCGCTGAATCCGCCGCGGGGGGCCTGGGTGAGGTCGTTGTGCTTGGGGGACTGGTCGTAGATGGTGGCGATCCAGCAGTAGGTGTTGGCGCAGAAGGCGTCCTGCGCGGCCGCGTCGGCATATCCGCCGGCATCCGGGGCCGGCGACGCGACGGGCTGGACGATGCCGATGTTCAAGGTCTTGCCGTCCGACTGGCGCAGCACCTGGTACAGCGGGCCGTTGTAAGCGGCATAGAGCGCGCGCGTGGTGCTGTGGGCAGCGACGCAGGGGTCGCCGGCGTCGGCATAGATATCGCATGGGCCTTTCGGCCGGAGCGGAGCCTCCCCGGCTGGGGTGGCCATAATCAACGCGGCGCCAGTCAGGGTGAGGGCCACTGCCGGCATTCGCACAAGATTGATTCTCGTTCTCATGTTGCTCCTATCTGCCCTGCCGGTCGATTCCGGCGTCTGCGAGTATCACGGTTCCAGGGATGGGTGCCTGGGTCACTGTGAAGGCATTGTAATCGCTTGCTGCAAGACATGCAAACGGAACAGGGCGGAATTTGGCACATATGGCCGGGTGATGCCGAGGCAGACGCAGGAAATATTTCTGCATGGAACGAGGGACAACTGAAAGGGTTTACACTCTTGGCGGGTTTGCCGGACGTGAGGGCGGCTGGTGGGGTATGACCTCTCCCCGCACCGGTTTTGGGAACCTGCCAACGACTGCAAACCGAATGATCGCCATCCAGCCGGACATGCCAACCTGCCACGCCCAAGCGCGAAGGCGGCAACGAAATTCAGGGCCCAGGCGCCCGACAGCGCAACGCCTGCAATTGCGAAAGGCGCAGCGGAGCGGGGGTCATTCAGACTTTATCCGGCACCACGAATGGCTTGCGATACTCGCGCCGGAACATCCGCGTGGCCTCCGCATCGCCCGGGATGCTGTAGGTGGCCGGATCGAAATGCAGCGTTCTGCCCACGCGGTAGGAGATATTCGCGAGGTGAACCAGCGTGGTCGAGATGGCGCCTTCCTCGATGGGCGCGTTGAGGTCTTCCTGCTTGCGCGTGCGCAACGCAGCGATGAAGTTCGCCCAGTTGTTGCCGATGTCACTGCCGGAAGGGCCTGGCTCGGACTGGCGGCCCAGGAAAGTATCGTACCGGCCGTGGTCTTCGTCCCAGATCGCGACACGCCCCTTGGAGCCATAGAGCACCGCGCCCACGGTACCGCTGCCGCCCTCGCCGATGCCGGACTCGTGATTACTCATCCAGTGGCGCACCTCGAAGGTCATCATCTTTTTCTGACCGTTGACCTCGAACTCGAAAGCGGCTGCCAGGGAGTTCGGCGTCTCCTGGTCATCGTCGAACATGAAGTGCCCGCCGATCGCAGTTACTTTGGTGGGGTACTTCACGCCCAGGCCCCAGCGGCAGACGTCGATCTGATGAATGCCCTGGTTGCCGAGATCGCCGTTGCCGTATTCCCAGAACCAGTGCCAGTTGTAGTGGAAGCGATTCCGGGTGAATGCGTGAACGGGAGCAGGGCCCGTCCACAGGTCGTAATTGACTCCGGCGGGGACTGGTTCCACGGGCTTACGGCCGATGGTATCGCGCCATTTGAAGCAGAGCCCTCGCGCCATATAGACGTCGCCGATCAGTCCGCCACGCACGTGCCCGATAGCCTCGCGGGCGATACTGGACCGGCTGTTGGTGCCATGCTGGACCAGACGATTGTATTTGTGCGCCGCGGCGACAATCTGACGAGCCTCGAACATATCGTGGGCGCAAGGCTTCTCGACGTAGACGTCCTTTCCCGCCTGGCAGGCCCAGACCGTCTGGAGAGTGTGGTGATGGTTCGGAGTGGCGATCGAGACCGCGTCGATGGACTTGTCTTCCAGCAACTTGCGAATATCGGAGTACACCGCGGGGCGCTTCCTGCCCGACTTCTCCATATCGGCGACGCAGGCGTTCGCGACAGTTTCGTCGATGTCGCAGATGGCCGCGACCTCCACATTCGGCATGGCTCCATACCGCGCGACGTGTACTTTGCCCTGTCCGTGGACGCCGACGCACGCCACACGCACAGTATCGTTAGCGCTGGCCCGCAGTACGGATCGCGTCGCAACCCCCGCTGCCAGGGTACCCATGAGGAAGTGTCTTCGCTGCATTTTCCTAGTCCTTGCGGCCCAAGGTAACACAAACCATCGCCGGCGGCGCAGTTCGGAACGAGCTCGTCCATTTAGTCGGACGGGTCCGCTGGAAATCGCGCCGGGCTGACGCGCCAGATGGTACAAATGCAGGCAGTGGGATGAGGAACACCCGTACGTCCGCACTTCTTGCCGTGGCATTCGCCTGCTGCCTTTTCGCGCAGCCTCAGGCGTCCGACCGGCCCCGCCAGGACATTCGCATCATCACTGCGCCGCGTCTCGACTACACCCTGGCAGATGGGTGGAACGGCGGACGCCGCAAACACGCGCGACCCTATCGTGTACGCTGCGTGGAAGCCGGGCTACGAACCCATGCGCGCGGTGAAACTGGAAAATGCCGGCGAGACTGACGTGGTCAACCCATGGCTGACCGTGAACGGCAAGGGCGACTGGCGGACTACCGCGAAGATCGCGCAGGAAGCGCTACGGCGGTTCGGCGATCCGGCTTCCATGAGCGATCGCGACAAGGCGCGCGCCATCTGGGAATTCCTGCGGAGAAATCGATTCCACGCCACCACAGGCGATCTCGAAGTCCGCGACCCGGTCAAGATGTTCAACGTCTACGGATTCTCATTGTGCGGCGACAACGCGCCGGTGCTGATGGAGCTGTGGCAGTCGGCCGGCCTGAAGACGCGGCGGGGATATCCCGTTGGCCATTGCGTGGCGGAGGCCTGGTACGAGGGTGGCTGGCACATGATGGACGGCGATGAGTCCGTACTGTTTCTGGACCGCGACAACCATACCATCTTGCCGGAGCAGGCCGTGGCGCGCGATCACGATCTGGCGAAACGGGCCTATTCCAGCGAATATCTGCCGGCGTTGTACAACTACGACGGCACGCACAGCGGCGATTTCCCGGCGCACGGGGAGCACCGGATGAATTTTACGCTCCGTCCCGGAGAATCGATCGAGTGGCGCTGGGGGCAGGGCGAGAAACTCCACTATGCGCCGACCCCCGCGCTGTTTCTGCTGGAATCGGACAACCTGCATCAGTGGGGTCCGAACGCCTGGGCGACGCTGCGCAATGGCAAATGGATCTACAGTCCCCCGGTGGCGAGCATTGCGGCGGGAGCAGCCGGCCCGATGGTGTGGAAAGTGAAAACGCCCTACGTGATAGTGGGCGGTACGCTTCGCGCCCATGTTGTGGCGGGACGCGGCGACCGGTACGCATTCTCCGCCTCCACCGACGGTCAGCATTGGACGCCGATCGCGGCGGCCGGTGCCGATATTCATGCGAGCCTCGATTTTCTGTTCCCCAGTCCCGGCGACCCGCACTACGAGTATTTCATTCGCCTGGAACTACAAACGCCGCGGACGCCTTCCTCTGTGAGGCTGTCGTCGATCTCCATGGAGGCCGATTTGCAGATGGCTCCCTTAGCGATGCCGTCGCTCGAGATCGGGCAGAACCAGGTTCAGTACACCGACGAATCGAACGGCAGCCGGTTGGTGAAGACGACGTTCGAATGGTCGGAGCGCGATGCCGGTCCACCGCCCGGAGCGCCCGCGCGTGCGTTCACTCCCTCGGACGATGCCGGCGTGGAAGGGACGTTTCTGCGCTTTTCGTGGAGCGAGGTCGCTGGCTCCGCGGCGTATCGTTTCGAATTGGCCGACGAACCGGAGATGCGCTGGGCGCTGTCTCCGGCTTTCAGCGTGGTGCAGCCCGGCGCCGCCTGGACTACTCCGACCGCCGGGTTGCTGAATCCCGGCCGGCGATACTACTGGCACGTGCGGGCGAAATCGAAGTCGGGAATCTGGGGGCCCTGGAGCCACACCTGGAGTTTTGTGCCCGCGGGCCCATCCGCGCCGCTCCGCGCGCGCTTCGAAGAACGCGATCCCGATGGTTGGACACTCGTATGGGATCCGAATCCCGCCGGCCGTGCGGCCGTACAGTATCGCGTTTATGCGAGCGACGAGAAGGGCTTCACCGCGCATGACAAGGCTTATGAAATCGAAGTGGGCAACCAGAAGGCGCGTGGATTGTTCCCCGGCAAGACAAAAGTTGCGTGGGACGCAAACTTCCTGGCAGAGACCGCCGAACCGTTCCTGAAGATGACTCCCACGCATGCGTTCTATAGAGTGGTGGCAATCGACGGGAGCGGCAATCGCAGCGGATCGTCCGACTACGCCGAAGCGCCTCGTCCGTGGATTTATACCGAGCCTTCGCGCACCGCGAAAATCGGCGCGCCCTATCAGTACGAGCCACGCACCGTCCGCTCCATCGGCGACCTCACGTACCGCCACACCGTGCCCGGCGAGCAATACCAATCCGCATTCTGGGACGCCGACCAGCCGGTCTTTTCGATCGACACCGAGATGCCCCGCTGTGGGAACTTCGACGCCAAATGGCTGCGCCTCGATCCGAAAACAGGAGCGCTCAACGGAACGCCGTCCGAAACCGATATTGGCGAATATCAGATCAATCTGCGCGTGGAAATCAAAGGCAGGACGCACGTGCAGAGTTTTCCACTGAAGGTGATACGGTAATGAAACAGGAAATCCGGCATCCGGATAAACGCGCGCATACAGGATCGTACTCGGCCGCCGTGGCGATGGACGGCTGGCTGTTTATCAGCGGCCAGGGTCCGCTGGATATGGCGACCGGCGCGATCGTGGGTAGCGACATCGCGGAACAGACGCGCATCACGATGGACCACATCGGCAAGTTGTTGGCGGAGGCGGGGGCGACGTTCGACGATGTCGTGAAGTGCAGTTGCCACCTGGCGAATATCGACGACTTTGACGGCTTCGATCGGGTGTACGCCGCCTATTTTCCGGGCATTCGGCCGGCGCGCACCACCGTGCAGTCGGGACTCTCCGGCATCCTGGTGGAGATCGATGCGATGGCGAGGATTCCCCGGTGAGGCTCTCCGCCGCAACGGTCGCAGTTTCGATGGTGGCCGCATGGGCTTTGGCGCAAACCCAGGCCCCGGCGATCCACTGGACGCATCTTTCCAGCCGCACGGGAGATCTTCCGACGCCCGGAGCATCGCATCAGCAGACCGGATCGGTGATTGCGAAATTCGATCCGCGCGGCAGTACCGATTTTATGCTCAGCTTTCGGAAAGTCGCACCGGCGCTGGTCTGGTACCGGCGTCAGGGAAACGGCTGGAGCCGGTACGTTGTCGAGAAGGACTTCCTGACGGTGGAAGCCGGGGGCGCCGCTTTCGACATCGATGGCGACGGCGATCTGGACGTGGTCTTCGGCGGCGATTATCAGAGCGATGAGTTATGGTGGTGGGAGAATCCGGCGCCCGATTTCGACGCCAACGTATCGTGGAAGCGGCACGTGATCAAGAGGGGCGGCGCCAAACAGCACCACGACCAGATTTTTGCGGATTTGAAAGGCACCGGCAGGCCACAGCTCATTTTTTGGAATCAGGCCGCCAAGGCGCTCTTTCTCGCCGACATTCCCAAAAGCCCTCGCACTGCGGAGAGCTGGCCGCTGGAAGTGATTTTCTCGGGCAAGGCCGGCGAGGCGGTGGAGGGCGCCGCGGCTTACGCCGAAGGCCTGGATGCGGTGGACATCGACGGCGACGGGCGCGTAGACCTGCTGGCGGGCAACTACTGGTTCAAGTATCTGGGTGACGGGAGGTTTCAGCGGACTCGCATCGCGCCTATAGGCGGCCGCATTCGCGCCGGTCGATTCAAGCCCGGCAAGTATGCGCAGGTTGTGATCGCCCCCGGCGACGGTAGCGGTCCCCTGCGGATTTACGAGGCGAAGGGCGACCCCACAAACACAGCTTCCTGGGTGGGACGCGATCTGCTCGACCGCGACATGGTCCACGGCCACACGCTCGATTTGGGCGACATCGATGGCGATGGCAACCTTGATATCTTCACTGGTGAGATGGCGAAGTGGACTGGGACTCCGGCTGTCGCCGATAATCCCAAAGCGACCGCCTGGATCCTGTACGGCGACGGTCGCGGCAACTTCACGACGACCGTATTTTCTACCGGCGACGGCTGGCACGAGGGCAAACTCGGGGATCTAAACGGCGACGGCCGGTTGGACATCCTTAACAAACCCTACGCGTGGGACGCGCCGCGAATCGACGTCTGGCTGAACCAGAAGGCCGGCCGGTGAGACTGCTGCTGCGCGGCGGGACGTTGCTGGACGGGATGGGCGCGGCAGCAGTCGCGGCCGATCTGCTGATCGACGGCGACCGGATCGCCGCCATAGGGAAACTCGCGGATATCGATGCGCCGTCGATGGATTGTGCCGGGCTGACCATCGCACCGGGATTTATCGACGCGCACAGCCATTCGGATTTGCAGGTGATCGAGAACCGTCCGGAAAAAGTGCTGCAGGGCGTCACTGCGGAAGTGGTTGGCAATTGCGGATTCTCCGCGTATCCCGCGACCGGCGATTTGCGCGAGTTGCACGAGTTCGCGAACGGCATCTTCCGGGGCGGCGACTACTGGGGCTGGCGATCGGCGCGAGAGTATCTGGAGGCGGTGCATTCCCAGGGGCGCTGCGGTGTCGCTTCTCTGGTGGGCCACGGAACCTTGCGCATCGCGGCGGCGGGAAACCAAGCCGGCGCTTTGCCGGAGCCCACGGTGGATGCGATGTCCGGTATCTTGGACGACTGCCTCGCCGAAGGCGCGTGCGGCTTTTCGACCGGACTCATGTATTCCCCCGGCGAGAGCGCGCCCCCGGCGGAATTGGAACAGCTCTGCCGCGTTGTCGCCGCCCGTGACCGGGTATACGCCACGCACATGCGGGACTACGGCTTCTATCTGGAGTCCGCCGTCGCGGAGCAGATTGAGCTTGCGCGGCGCACGGGGTGCCGGCTGCAGATTTCGCATTTTCAGGCCGTCGGTGAAGCCAACTGGCACCGCCAGAGGCCCGCGCTCGATCTGATCGAACAGGCGCGCGCCGGCGGAATCGATGTGGCCTTCGATTGCTATCCCTACGTTGCCGGCAGCACCGTGCTGACACAACTTCTGCCACAGCGCGCCTTGGCCGGTGGCATTCCGGGGCTCCTGGAGCGTCTTGAAGATCCCGCGGAGCGTAAGCAACTGGCGCGCGAAACAATTGCCGGAATGGCTCACCGCTGGACAGACCTGTTTATTTCCGCCACGGGTTCCGAACGCAATCGCCACGTGATCGGTCAGAACCTGGAGAGCATCGCGGAATCGCGCGGCTGCGACCCGATCGACGCCGTCTTCAGTCTCCTGCTGGAAGAGCGCGGCGCGGTAAACATGCTGGAGTTCAATCAGAGTGAGGCCAATCTGCGCGAGACGCTGACGCACCCGCTTTGCAACATCATCAGCGACGGGTTTTACGTGAACGGGCGGCCCCATCCGCGCCTGCACGGCACGTTTCCGCACCTCCTCGGAAGCATCTGCCGGGAGAAGCGGTGGATGGAATTGCCGGAGGCGGTCCACAAGATCACTGGCCGTCCCGCCGAGCGCTTTCAGCTCGGCGATCGCGGCGTGCTGAAAGCCGGGAGGGCCGCCGACATTGTCATCTTCGATGCGAACGCGGTTGGCAGTCCCGCCACGTATGAGAATCCGGAGCGCGCGCCGGAAGGCATCAGACAGGTGCTGCGCGCCGGCGAATTTCTAACCTAAGCAGGTACCCTTTTCGGCCGCATTTCTTCCCAGACGGTAATCAGCAGCGTGCCCGCCAACACCAGCACCCCGCCGGCCATGGCCGATGTCGTGATTTTCTCGCCCAGCCAGATGGCGGCAACCGGCACGCCGAAAAACGTAATCAGGTAATTGGACAGCGCCGCCTGGATGGCGTCGAGATTCTTAGCGCTTTCAGGAACAAAATCATCGACAGGAAATTGTGAAAGAACGTCAGCAGCGCCATTCCGGCCCACGTCTGCGCCGTGAAATGCGGGATTCTCGCGAATACCGAGTGCTCTTCAGTCAATACAAACGGCGCCATCATCAGGCAGACCGCTACGTAAGTCCAGAACAGCATGCGCATGGGAGAATGCCATTCCAGCGCCGTCTTGCCATAGGAATTGTAGAACGCGCTGCCGAGCGTGGCCACGAAAATCAGTGCGTTGCCGGCCAGATACCGGCCGCCAAAACTCAGCCCTCGCAGATCGCTCATGGAGCAGAGCAGAACACCGGCCACCGCCACTCCGAAGCTCATCCACCGGACGGCGGTCATCTGTTCGCGCAGAAAGAGCACGGCAAAAAGCGCCGTCGCCACGGGCAGCGTCAGATTGATTACCGCCGCGTTGCTGGCCAGGGACAATCGCGTGCCCCACGTCATCAGCACCTGCGCCGGAACCACGCCCAACCCGGCGAGCAGCACGTACGTTCCGGCGATTTTCCGGGGGCTTTCGCGCGGCTTCTGTTCACGCTGCCGCAGCACGATGGGGGCGAGCATCAGCATGGCCAGGGTCATCGGTCCCCATACCGTGAACATGGGGCCGACCTGATCCTGCACCAGTTTGATGCAGGTGAACTGAAGGGCCCACATCAGGTTGCAGCGCGAACAGCAGCAGCCAGGACCGCATCTACGGTTTTCCTCCGGAGTATCGCTGGGAGAGCTTGCGGATCTCGTAGGTGAAATTGACCCACGCCTTTTCCCAGTCGCGCGCACTGGCCTTGGTATATCGATAGAATCCCTTGGCATTGGCGATGCCGAGCGCACCGCTTGCGACGGTGTCGCGCATCAGTTTCGGCACGTCCTGCGTATTGCTCAGTTCGGGCAGCAAGCCTTCCATGACGGCTGCGTACGCCGGAATTCCGGTGAGATCCATCCAGCGGAATGGACCGGCGATCGTGGCCCAGTAGCCGATATCGTTGCGGAAGGAGCGATCGACCGTCTCGATATCGGCGATGCCCGATTCCACCAGATGGAAGGCTTCGCGGATCATGGCGTACATCATGCGGTTCGAGATGAATCCCTGGATGTCGCGATTCAGTTTCGCCGGCTCTTTTCCGCAGAGCTCGCCCAAACGCAGGGTGGTTTCGACAGTGCGGCTATTGGTGGTTTCGCCCGGAATCACTTCCAGGTAGCGCATGATCTGCGCCGGTTCGCCCCAGTGCATGCCGATAAAACGCTCCGGATTCTTGCGCCCGTCCTGCAAAACGGATATCGGCAGGCTCGACGTGTTGGACGCGATCACCGCGTCGTCCGCGAGGGAGGCTTCCAATTCCGCGAAAATCTGCCGTTTCAGCGTCAGGTCTTCTTTCACCGATTCGATCACCAACCGGCAGGGAGCAAGTTCCGCCAAAGATCGAACGAGGCGGAAACGGCCGCGCCAGTTTCGAATAGCCGACGGTTCGATTACTTTCCGGCGAACCATCTCTTCGAGTGCTTTCCCGATATGCACAACGCCGGCACTGGCGCGCCGCGCAGTCCGATTGTAGGCAATGACCTTCAGGCCGTTGCCCAACAGGCATGACGCGATGCCGCGTCCCATCAGACCCAGTCCGACCAGTCCGACCGGTTCCACACCGCCGCTTGTCTTCATTTGGCGAGTACCTCTATGGGAGTGAGAACGAGATTTCGATAGGAAATCGACCCATGGTCGCCCTGCAAGATAAGCGGTCCCGGCAGTTGTTCCCGTGAATTGAAGCCGCCGCTGGTCGGACCTGGAATTTCCTGCCGGTCGATAAGAAGTACGCCGTCCAGTGTAACGGATACGGTGCGTCCAACTAAGGTGATCGATAGTCTCCGCCACTCGCCGGGCCGCCGCGGCACGGTTACGCGCGGGGCCAGGAATTGGTAGACGGCGCCAGTACGTCCCGCAGGCTCGTCGTTATTGGCTTCCTCTTCGATCTGAACTTCATACCGGCCGCGCAGGAAGATGCCGCTGTTAGACCCCGCCGGGCAGTTGAATTCCACGTCAAGTTGGAAATCCTGGAATTCTTCCACGGTGCGAAGATTGGGCCCGCTCCGCGCATTCGTCAGCGTCCCGTCATCTAACGACCAGTTGCCGGGCTTGGCCGGGCTGAGGACCTTCCACCCGGCCAGACCGGGTCCGCTGAGAAGTGCGAACGGCCGTCCCATCCTGCCGGCCTTTCGATCGAGCGCAGGCGCGCGAACGCCCTCCACTGCCATCGACTCTCCCGATTCACGACGCGCGGCGCCCGCCAATCTGCCGTCGCGCGCGGTGAACTCATAGCGGATCTGTTCCCACTTGCCCACCCACTCCTGGTTGGAGAACGTCAGTCGCCCGTCCCGGATTTGGAACAGCGGCACGGCCCGGACACCGCCGACCCGCGGGACAATTCGCAATTGGGGCACGTCGCCGGTGCGGGTCAACTCCAGCCATCCGCCAGTTTCTTCCGTTTTGCCGTGGACGGTCAGGTCCCAGCGGCCGAGGAACTCATCGGCAGCACGAGCCGGCAGCGCCAGCGCGAGGCAGATCGATAGAGTCAGCGAGTGGATGCCGCATCGATTAGCCCAGTAGAGACGCAGCGCCCGGGTCCAGAAAGAGAGTCGCAGCCGGGTGCCGCCGCAGCGCCGAAGCCGGACAGCGTTCCGTTAGCCGCCCTTCCAGCGCCTCGCGCACCGCCAGAGACTTGCGCTCGCCATTCACGAATACGAGCGCCCGCGGCAGACGCAGGAAGAACGGAACGGTGAGAGACAGCGCCTGTTTCGGAACGTCTGCGAGGGATGCGAATGCGCCGTCGTGGACCTGCTGCAAGCGGCAGACGTCGTCGAGTTCCACGGGCCGCACGTCGCGCGGCTCGTCAAACCGGCAAACCGGGGGATCGATGAAGGCCAGATGGCCATTCTCCCCGATCCCCATGATCACCAGACATGGTTCCGCCGCGTTCAGGAGGCCGGCGTAGCGATCGCATTCGGCATTCAGGTCGGCCGCCTCGGCGTTCAGCCCGTGGAATGCCGCGACCGGCACGTGACTAAAGAGCCGGTCCTGAAGGAACCGCCGGAAGGACGCCGGGTGCGTGGCGCTCATTCCGGCGTACTCGTCCATATGGAAAGCGGTGACTCGCGGCCAATCGATGTTGTGCGTCCGCAAGGCGGCCAGGAATGGATCCTGGGAAACGGCGGAGGCGAAAACCACAGCGGCTTTGCCCGTGCGGTGAATCTGCCCGCCAATCGTCGCGGCGGCGATTGCAGCTCCGGCCGCGCCTGCGCTGTCGCGGTCGGAATAAATCTTCACTTCCAACTGAGAGGATCGAATAAGCATAAGTTAGTCCAGCCACTCATGGAGATGGCTGCTCACAAAAGCGTCGTCGTTCAGATGCGGGTAAGCCGCGGTCACGCGGTCGATCTCTTCCATCTGTCCGGGCGAGAGATCTTCCCGGGGATCGAGGCACCAACGGCCCTCCAGCAATCCCTGCCGGCGGAGAATCTCGTGCAACCCCGCGATGCACCCGGCGAATCCATGGCGCACGTCGAACAGCGCCGCGTTGGCATCGGTGAGCGCGGTGGACTGCGCCAGAATTTCGGCGGCGGCCGAGCCGTTCTCCGCGCGGCACTGGTGAATTCGATCGAGCAGCTCCACGGCGCGGCGCGTCCATACGGCCCACTGTCCGAGAAGTCCGCCGCGGAAGTTGGTTAGCAAATCGGGGATGATATTGTCGTCGTTGCCCGTATACAGTGCGATTTCCGCGGCGCGGCCGCTATCGGCCACTCCCCGTAAGACGTCGAGCGTCTGATATCGATTGAACGGCGCCACCTTGACGGCGACGACGCCATCGATCGCGGCGAATCCACGCCAGAACTCGTATGACAGCAGCCGGCCGCCCACAGAGGGCTGCAAGTAAAACCCGCACACCGGAATTTCGCATGCGACGGCCCGGCAGTGCTCGATCAATTCGGCGTCGGAGGCGGAGGGCAGGGCAGCCAGGCTGAGCAGTCCCACGTCGTATCCGGCGCTGCTCGCAAACTCCGCTTCGGCGACGGCTTGGGCAGTCGGCCCGCAGATTCCAGCCACTTTCACCAGGCGTTTTCCGGAGCGGCGTTCGAACTCTGAGGCGGCTTGGGCTGCCAGGCGGAGTACCGGCCGATACAGCCCGACCCGCGGATTCCGGATCGCGAACTGAGTCGTGTGAACCCCCACGGCAATCCCGCCGGCGCCGGCATCGCAGTAATAGCGGGTGAGCGCGACCTGACGCCGCTCGTCCAGTTTCCGCTGCGCATTCAACGCCAGTGGGTGAGCTGGAATTACGACTCCCCTACTTAGCTCTTGCCGGACCGCTGCATCCATGGCGGTTAGAACCTCCCGTCCGATACTTCAAAGTGGGTGGGTTTGTCGATGGTTGCGCCGCCGCCCTCGATCCAGGCCGCGGCCATTTCCAACAGCATCGATGCGTCCACTCCCGGCGGTCCCATCAAGTCGCGGCAGGCGGATGAATCGCTCAACAGCGCCGTCGCTCCTTCACTGCCTTCGAATTTGCACGCGCGTCCGAAGCGCCCGGCGAACCAGTTTGCCGTATCGCGCACCAGCAGAGTCTCCGTACCGGTGACGTTCAGAATACGGGGCGGGGAAGCGCAATACTCAAGTGACCGCAGCGCATACGAGTTGGCGTCCCGCTGCCAGATCGCATTGAACGCGGGCACCCCGAGTTCCACCGGGATGCCGGCGTGCACCTTGCGCGCGATATCTACCAGGACTCCGTACCGCAGATCCACCGCGTAGTTGAGGCGGAAAAACAGGCACTGCAATCCGCGCCGCCGGGCGTAGTATTCGAACACGCGCTCGCGCCCCAGGCACGACTGGGCATACTCGCCGACGGGAGCGGGCGTATCGGATTCCACCGAGCCGCCTCGCGCCAATTCCCGGAAAGGATAGACATTCCCGGTGGAGAAGACGACCATGCGGCTGCGCGCAAATCGCTCGGCAACGATCGACGGAACCACGGTATTCATGGCCCAGGTCAGTTCGGGACTGCCGGTGGAACCGAACTTGCGGCCTGCCAGATAGAGCACGTTGGGACACTCGGGCAATTGCGCGACGGCGTCGCGCTCCAGCAGGTCGCAGGAAATCGCGTCGATGCCAGGCTCGGGCGCCACATTGCGCGAGACGGCCACAATCCGCCGCGGATTCCCCGACGCACCGGCGGCATTCCGGCACAGCCGCGCCAGCGAGGGACCCATCTTACCGCCGGCTCCTAGAATCAGGATGTCGCCTTCCAACCTTCGCATGAAGGCGGCGTCCGCCTCACTCGGACGGGACAACTCCCGCTCGAGGTCCGCAAGATTTTGGATGTTACCCGTGATCATCAGCTTTAATCGTATGCCGTGGCAGCCGCCCGGCGGAGGTACAGGTGGAAACGCCATCCGACGTATCGGATGAGACTTACGGCTGCGGCGGTTGGAAACCCATAATTGCCGATACCGACCCGGCGCATTGCTTCACCTGCTCGGCGATCAGGGGGAGCTTGTCCGATACCACCTGTTCGAAATCACCGGAGACGCTCACACCGCCCACGACCCTCCCGGAGCTGTCGAAGATCGGCGCGCCTACGCAGCGGTAGCCGATTTCGTCTTCTTCATCGTCCACCGCATACCCGTTCCGCCGCACCTTGGCGAGTTCATCGCGGAGGCGTTTCGGCGTGGCGAGCGTATTGTCATTGTGCCGCGGCAGCCCGCGCTGCCGGATAATCTCTTCCAGTTCTTCGTCGGCCAGCCATGCCAGCATAGCTTTGCCGACGGCAGTGCAGTGCAATTCCATCCTCTTGCCCAGCCAGGTGGCCAGTTTGTACACCCCGGGCGGCTCGGCCTTATCGATCAGCACAGCTTCATTGTGATCGAGGACGGCGAGGTGGACCGTCAGGCGGCAGCGGGCCATCAGCGCGCGCAGGAAAGGCGCCGCTTTCTCCCGCAAGTCGATTCCGGCCAGCGCCATGTTCGCCAAAGTGAAGAGCTGCAAACCGAACAGATACCGATTGGTGCGGACATTCCGGTGCAGGTAACCGCGGCGCTCCAGGGTCAACAGCAGCGAATGCGTGGAGCTCTTAGGCAGTTTCAACTCGAGGCTGAGTTCCGGCAGGGACAAGCCGTATTTCGAGGCAGCGAGCAGCTCGAGGGCGCTCAGGGCCCGGTCAAGCGCCGGGACGGATCGCGTTTTCAGGGGGACCGGTGAAGTAGGCTGCATCCTGCTATTTGGATAACCGGCCCCCATTCTATCATTCAGCCGGCTGGATTGCGCGCCTGTCAACTTACAATGGACTCAGAATGCTTGTCCGACTGGCGATATGTCTGCTTGGTGCAACCGGTGCGGTCGCGTCCGACTGGGGTAGCGTTTCGATTGTGAACGCGGGCGACCGCGGCGCCACACTCGAGAATGCGCGGCTGCGGGTTCGGTACGGCAAGTACCTGGCAGGCGATGTGGGGCCCAAAGAGGCGATGGTGGAACTCACTGTGAAGCCCGGCTCGGAAAACCTGGCCGGACGCATCGACTCGCGCTCGGCGAATGGCTCCAAAGGAAAATCCAACCGGCTTACCGGTGTTTCCATCCTGCACGATGGCAGCGATCGCAAATCGGTTCACCTGGACTACGGAGACGGCAGTGCCGTGCAGGATGTCTCGATTTTTCCCGATTCGCCGTGGCTCGAAATCACCTACCATCACCACGACGTCAACATCTTCGATACCGCCGGACCCAAGCTGGAATACGAGATTTTCGGCGCCGCCGAGTGGGCCTCGGGCCGCAACTGGCCGGCGCCGTATCCCGCCTACCCGGAGAGTTACTATCGCCGGGAATGGACCGTGCCCGGTCCTCTGGAATATCATGGATGTTTCATTCTGGGCGCGTACGATGCCGCGTCAGGCCGCGGTTATGGGCGCGTGATGCCAGTGGCGGATGTGGATGTGATCAAGCTGCTTTTCTCCCGGGGATTCGAAATGTTTCCGCATTACCAGCCTCGCCGCACGCAGCGCAGTTTCACCGGATATCTCTTTGTGGTAACCGGCGGCGGCCGCGAGATTCTGGCCACCGGCAAAGCATTGGCGGAGCGCCTTCAGCCATGAGAAATCTCGTTACAGTCTTTTGCTTCCTTGCACTTTCACCGATGTTGTCCGCGCAGGTCAGGGTTTCGCGCGCTACAAATTCCGTGCGCATCGACGTGGACGGGAAGCCGTTCACCTCGTTCGTGTATGGTCCGAACGTCCGCAAACCGTACTTCACCGCGCTCCGGTCGATGTCCGGCGTGCTCGTCACCCGTCATGTTCCGATCGATGAAAAGGCCGGCGACAGCACCGATCACATTCACCAGAACGGCCTCTGGTTCGCCCATGGGGATGTGGATGGGTACAACTACTGGGCGACCGAACCCAGCCAGGTAGTCGCGATCACCGGCAGTATTGTGGTGAAGAGCGTGGTTGAGACCCGCTCCGGTTTCAAAGCGGATCTGGAATGGCTCGATCCGGCCGGACACCCGATCGTGCATCAATCCCTCACCGTTGCCGTATCGAGCGACGCCAGGATACGCTATCTGGATTTCGACGCTGTCCTGACGGGCATCAAAAAATCGACCTTCCGCGACACCAAGGAAGGAATTTTCGCCATCCGGACTGCCACTTGGCTAGAGCAGGACCATGGCGGCAAACTCACTTGTCCCAGCGGTGAATCGGAGGCGAACTGCTGGGGCCGCCGCGCCCCCTGGGTGGATTTCTCAGGAGTTCACGAGGGCCAGACCCTGGGGATCGCGGTGATGCAGCACCCGTCCAGCCTGCGTTTTCCAACGTGGTGGCATGTCCGCGCGTACGGTTTGCTGGCTGCGAATCCCTTCGGCGTGCAGGGGTTTTACACCGAGCGAGTGAAGAAGGGATGGGACCAGCCCACCACCGAACCGCCGAGCGGCGACTTCATCCTCGAACCCGGAAAGGAGGCCCGCTTTCGCTATCGCGTGGCCATCCACTCGGGGGCCATCGACGTCCCCGAACTCTTCCGCCGCTACTCAGCTCAATAACTGGTGACTGACGCGCCGAATGCGGCGGCGGGAGCTGACCGCGCAGAATCAAATAGTAGCGACCCGCGTATCGACCGTTCCGTGTAATGGACGCTCGACGTTCACCGCATCTGGAAGCATTGACCGTAGCTGCAATCAGGGGATAATCAAGTCATACCACCATGCAACGCCGCTATTTTCTCGCAACCGCCGCGGCCACTGCCGCAACCACCTTTGCCGGAGCTAACGACCGCGTCCGGCTGGCTCTGGTAGGCCTGCGCGGCCGCGGCCGCGATCACATCAAAGGCTTCGGACCGCTTCCCAACGTCGAGATCGCCGTCGCCTGCGATATCGATGAAGGCTTGCTCCAAACCCGCCTCAGCGATATCGAGAAGCTGACCGGCAAGCGTCCCCGGGGTGAATTCGAGTATCGCAAGCTGCTCGAAGACAAGACCATCGATGCCGTGGTCATCGGCACGCAGAATCACCAGCACACGGTGCAGACCATCTGGGCGCTGCAGGCGGGCAAAGATGTCTATGTCGAGAAGCCCTGCTCGCACAATATTTTCGAGACCAGGCAAATCGTCGCCGCGACGCGGAAATACAATCGGGTGGTGCAGCACGGTACGCAGACACGCTCCGCGGCTGCAGTACGCGAAGGCATGGACCACCTGCGCAACGGCCTGATCGGAGACGTGTACATGGCGCGCGGCCTGTGCTTCAACTTCCGCGACACCATCGGCCGCGCACAGCCGGAGCCGGTACCCGCGGGAGTGCATTACGATCAATGGATCGGTCCCGCCCCCGTGAAGCCCTTCACGAAGAATCGTTTCCACTACAACTGGCACTGGCAGTGGGATTACGGCAACGGCGATATCGGCAACCAGGGCGTGCACGAAATGGACGTCGCGCGCTGGGGTCTGGGCGTCAAGTACCCCACGAAAATCAGCGCCATGGGCGGCCACTTTATGTTCGACGACGACCAGGAGACGCCCAACACCGTGAACGCGCAGTTTGAATTCAACGAAGGCGGCAGGAAGAAAGTGATGACCTTCGAAGTGCGCGGCGGAATCACCAGTGTCGAAGCCGGGATGGGCGGCGCTGCCGGCGTCTCGGCGATTGGCAACATGTTCTACGGGCCCAAAGGTTACATGGTGCGCGAGCGCTTCGGTTACAAGACCTTTCTGGGGAAGGAACACGCCCCGGGCCCGCAGGCCACTTCGACGGAGAATCACTTCGAGAACTTTATCGAAGTAATGCGGAACCGGCGAACGGCGGAACTGACCGCGGAGATTGAAGAAGGCGCCATCACCTGCACGCTGATTCACCTGGCCAACATCTCCTACCGCCTGGGCCGCAGCCTGCACTTCGATTCAAAGACGATGACGTGCACCGGCGACTCCGAAGCCAACGCGATGTTCACTCGCAACTATCGCGCGCCTTACATAGTCCCCAAGTCGGTGTAACGATGCGAGTGAAGCTGCTGTTCTGCACCCTGGCGATGGGGGCAGCGGCATTGGCCGCGCCACAGATCTTTCCCAGACCGCGGCAGATCGAGGCCGTCCCCGGCGGCTTTCTGCTGGATTCATCGGTAGCGATCGCGCTGCCGTCCGGAGCGTCCAGGTCCGACCGCGAACTGGCGGCATTCCTCAGCGGCGAACTGGCCGACCGTTTTCAGCTTGCGTTGAAGACTGTCCCGATCGCGTCTATCGCTGCCGGACAGCGGTGCATCGTCATGGGATCGGTCGCCAATCCCTGGATACGAAATGCCGCGGCGCAGAGCAAACTCCAGGTCACCGGCGAGGAAGGCTACGTTCTCGAGATCGGCAATAGCCGCATTCTGGTTGCCGGGCATGACGACGCCGGCGCGTTTTATGGGCTCCAATCGCTTCGTCAACTCCTGGTTCCATCCGGTCGGGCGCATCGCCGGCCAGCGTGTACGAGACTGGCCCGCCTCCCCGTTTCGCGGCATCAAAATGTACCTGCCGGGACGCGAGAACATTAGCTTCTTCAAGCGATTCGTACGCGATTTCATGGCGCAGTACAAATTCAACCGTCTCATCCTGGAACTGAATGCCGGGATGCGGCTCGACCGCCACCCCGAAGTAAACGCCGGTTGGCTGGAACTTGGCCGCGACCTATTCGCCACGCGCCGTGAACGCACCAGTGGCCCGAGAGGCGAGGCGCAGGACTCGGTCCATCACGACACGGCCGACGGCGGAATCCTGGAGAAAGCCGAAGTCGCCGACCTGGCCGCGTGGGCGCGGCAGCATCACATCGAAGTCATCCCCGAGATTCCCTCCCTCACCCACAGTTACTATCTGCTGGCGCGCCATCGCGAACTCGCGGAGATTCCCCAAGCCGAATGGCCGGACACGTACTGCCCTTCGCTGGCTGCCAGCTACAGCCTTGTGTTCGATGTGCTGGATGAATACATCGAGGTGCTGAAGCCGGCGATGGTTCACATCGGCCACGATGAATGGCGGATCCCGTGGGGCACATGCCCGCGGTGTAAGGACAAGGATCCGCGGCAACTATTCGCGGACGACGTGAACAAGATCTATGCGCACCTGACGAGCAAAGGCGTACGCGTCGCGATGTGGGGCGATCACTTGATCGAGCCCCTGCGCGGCGTCCGCGTCAAGGACCGTACCACCAAGGCCGGTCTGCCGTACCAGGTTCCCGGTGCGCTTTCTCCACAACAGGTGCTGGCGCAGATCCCGAAAGACATCCTGATCTTCAACTGGTTCTGGGACGACAAGCAGGAGGGCCAGGGCGAAGTCAACGATCGACAACTCTCCGACTGGGGCTTCCAGCAGGTGTACGGCAATATGACCCCCGGCATCCCCAACTACGGGCCGCGCAGCGAACGGAAAGGAGTGATCGGTGGGGCAGCATCGTCATGGGCCGCCACCACGCCTCTGAATTTCGGAAAGGACCTGTTGGATCAGTTTCTGGGCTGCGCGTCGATGCTCTGGGCGCGCGAGAGTCTGTCCGCACCGGCGTTGCTCTCGATACTGGAACGCGAAGGAGCGGGCATGGACGACAGCTTCCGGGACGCCGTTCGCTGGAGCTCTCTGCGAGAGCCCGTGGTCCCGGTCGTGCTGCCGTCGGCGATGCATGTCGCGATGGCCCGTCAGCCGCAAGTCCGGCAAGGGAAGGTGGTAGCCGGCAAGTTCGTGTTCAACGTGGGACCGCTGTTGTACGCCGCCACGCGAAAGCAAGGCCCCCCGGACGGCGCGCCTGCCGTGGCCATCAACCAGGATGCGGGCAGCCTTGTGTTTCTGCACGCTTCCGCGAATCGAGGGGTATCGCGCATGGCATACGGATTGCCGCACAATTTCGACGACACCGCCGACCTGCTGGGCTGGTACGAAGTCGTGTACGAAGACGGATTCGTGATTACACTTCCGGTGCGTAGCGAGATCAACATTCTCGATTGGGACGCCGCCCAGCGCAAGAATTCGACAGCATACGCGTACCAGACGACTGCCGTGGACCTGGGCTTGTCGGCGGAGCACCCCGTTATCTTCTACGCCTGGGAATGGACGAATCCGCGCCTCGGAAAGGTGATCCGCGAAATTCGTCTGAAGGGCACGTCCGGCTTCAAACGCCTCGACGGCAACACGATTTCGAATGGTGTGTTTCTGGCCGGCGTCAGTTACGTCCCGAAACGGGAAGTGAAAGCCGGAACGTCTGCCCGGCGAGCGCGATCAGTAGGGTCACGGCGCGCTCCGTCACTACGAAGCCGGCCAGGGACGCGGATCTTGCAGCGTTATCGTGCCGCTTCCACTACTCGCGCGATCGCATCGAAGCCGCGGTTTTCCGTAATGCCGATGGTGTATTGCGCCGGGGTCCCGGTGAGATATTTCCCGCAACAGGAGAGTTCCCGGCCGAAGCCGAAGACCGTCATGTTTCCGTCCATGGGCCAGTATTGCCAGGGCATGGCCTGTTTCTGCCGATCCACCAGAAAGAGCACGTTACGAGAACCCGGGTCTGCAAAATAGAGCCATTCCGCCGCCGTGCCTGCGTCGCTCCACCTTGACGCCAGGGAATGGCGTTGGCCGTTCGACAGAACGAAATAGCCGCCCTCGAGATCCAGATGGCCGGCCGGTGTTCCCTCATAAAGCACCCAGTAGGGCTGGCTGCTCTTCAGTAGCGTCATGGTGGCGTGCGTCGGGTAGATATCCCAGCGGCTGGCCCACGTGCCGTCCTTCCGTTCGGAGAAAATCCGTATATGATCGGGCGCGAGGGTGACGGCGCGGCTTATCGCTGCGGCGTCACCGCGTAGCCCGGGATGCCCGAAGCTATCGCCCAGATTGGGAAATCCGCGGAACTCACCGGCTGCACGGTTTCCGGGATGATACCCGATCCATTCGGTCCCGGCATTATCCAGGATGCTGGCGAACGCGGCGCCTTCCTTGTGGTAGACGTACGTGGCGGAAGGCGTGCGGATCCGAAAACCCGGCTGGCCTTCGAAATCCGCCACGTCCTCCAGGCTGACGCGCCCGACATCCGCGCCGGCAACTGTCTCGGAGGCGTATTCCACCAGTAGGACGGGGCCGGGCCAGTTGATCTCCGGCGCATGCTCCGTGGTCTTCGACGTCACGTAGAATTTGTTCTCTCCGGCTTTCACCAGCCGCGGCGGCACAGGGATCGCGTCGAAGCTGTAGTTGTGAACGAACCCTATGCGATCGACCAGCTTACTGCCATTCAACCCCATCTCGCCATCGTGCGCAGCCGACCAGGTGGACAGCACCAGACGCGCGGCGCGCGCCTTCGAAATATCGCCATCCACTGCGAAACTGCATTCCTTGCGTCTTCCTAATCGGACGGCAAACGAGATCGGAACGTCCGGAGAAGTGTACATCTTGACCGACCGGCCTCGCCTTCGGAAGTTCACCTTCACCGCCGGGGTAATGGAAATGCGGCCGAGGGAATCGGTGATGCGAGCCGCCAGTTCCACGGGCTCGTCCTGGTCGGGGATCCAGGTGGTGTCCCATTTGACGGCAAATGGCGCACGCGTGGCCGTACCGATGTGGTGGGTAATGGCGCCGCGTTCGGTGATGTAATGCCACTGCCGGTAGACGCCGTCGCCCTCCCAGTTAAAGTCGCGGTAGTTGCCGATGAAGTCAACCGCCGTGATGGTGGACCCGTCTTCCCGCACATTCGCTGCGATCACCGGGTTTTCGCCAATCTCCGCGCCCTCGGGCAGCAACAGTTCAGCGGTAGCGTGTGCGGCCGTACTCTTGTAATACAGCCGCACGGTGAACGAGTAAACCCAATAGAATCCCCAGTCGAAGCTGTTGCAGAGCTGCGGTCCGGCCGTAAAGCGGAATTCGTTCAGCCCCATTTTCAGTTGAGACACGGGAATCTCCGTGTCGGCCCTTCCGAGGAGCGTCCGGTGGTAGCATTCCGGCTGTTGCTTCGCGTTTTGAATCTTCTGGATGTAAAGCCAGCCGGCCCCGTTCACGCGGAATTTTTGTTCGCTGGTGCCGACATGGCCGCCCCAGTACTCCACCGACATCTCCGCGCGCACCACGCCATTCATGGATGGCAGATCCAGTATGCGCGCGCCCATCATGTTCTCCCGGAGGTCGTCGATGCCCTGCCGCTTGGATCCCGGATCGAGTTCGCTGAACCGCTTCTGGTAGGTGAATTCGCGATATACATCGCCGGGGCGAGGCCCGGCAAACAGCGGTGTCAGTAACGCGAAATACAGGACGGGCAACCCGGTGAATCTTATAGCAGGGAACGAAAGGTTAAACATAAGCTCTTTCAGTGGACCGTGAACGCGGCGGGCGGAGGCTGGAAGACCAGGTGCTGCCGTTCACTTCGGATTCTCATGCGTTCCTGTGGGCGGCGCTCCCCGGTGAAGTGGCGCCTGTAAGCCGGAGTGGGCCGAGGGCGCCGGAAACCGCGCCGCGGCTCCAATTCGAAGAACAGGGTTACCGGGCGGTTCATGGTCTTCCAACTGACCGGCCGTATACCGCGATCCAATCCAGCCGTGAACATGCCGCGCTGCTTCCGCCCGTCATCAAGGTCGTCCAGCCGATCTCATCCACGCGGCTCAAATCGGGATGCTCGACCGGAGCGCCTTCCACGAGTGTACGAATGTCGAGCTGCCGCCAGCGCACGCCGGCAATCGGCAGTTCCGTCTCGCGCCAGTCCGACGAGGCGTCTTCCCCAACATCGCTGACCAGCCAGGCGCCCGCGGCGAGTTTCACGATGAGGTGAAGGCGGCGAAATCCCGACTGCATCGTCCGCCAGCGAATCTTGGCCAGCCCCGTGAGATCGACATATGATCGTTTATCGCGCAAAGTGGCTGCGCAGTTGCCCGTGCAGGTTCCGTCCCAGATGTAGTAAGGATCGTCGGCGGGCTTGTCGTGGTGGCTCTTCTTCATGCCGGCTCTGCCCGGACCATACAGGGTCAGCACCAGATTGGGGCTATTGAGGTGATCCTGGGTGATGGGTGTAGCGGCGGGCGTCTCGCGGAAGTCTTCCCGCAAAAACAAGGACGGCCTACCCGATTGCGCGGGCAGCGGCACCGCCGATGCGAGCAGAAACAGTATGCAGAGTTTCATAATCCGGTTAGCTGGACGGGAGGGGTAGATATCGAATGCCCGATCCAGATGACCAGCGATCGGCCGATCATTGACTGAAAGTATAAGGCGTCGCCGTTCCGTAGAGCACTGGAAACGGAATAGCCGATCCACCTAATCGGATGGAGGCCGTTTTACTCCACGGATTGCAGCGTGTTCAGCCTATTGGATGCGACTCATTAGCGGGGATTGTTTCTATTTCGGACCCGGTATACCATTTGGGACATCAAGGGTCCTGAATAGAACCGGGAACGAGGCCGTTTACTCTCCAAAAGCGGGAAAAACGTGAATCGCCGCGGTGACGAGTCTCAAACTCGACCGGTCCGCAAACATTGAAACGAAGGCTCGACTAAAGTGAAGAAAACATTCGAATCCGCTGCATCGCTGGGACGGCGACATCGCGATCTGTCAAGATCCATCACATACGCAACCTGCTTGCTGGTTATTCTACTGAGCTTGTTGCCGGGAGTCTCTTTCGCGCAATCCACATTTGCGTCAATTACCGGGAGCATCGCCGATGCCAGTGGCGCCGCCGTTCCGGACGTTACTGTTACCGCAAGACACGATGCTCTTGGGCTCACTTACAACGCCAAAACAAATGAAGCGGGTATCTACACGATTTCCGAAGTCCGCGAAGGAACCTATTCGATCCTGGCCGTAAAGTCCGGTTTCGGGACTTTTAAAGCGGACCATGTGGTCCTCCAGTCTCGCGATCAGCGCCGTGTAGACATCATTCTCCAGGTAGGAGCACTCGCTCAGACCGTCGAGGTTTCGGCGCAGCCGGGCCTGATCCAGACGGAGAACTCGAACATCTTCACCGAGAAGACCCAGCATGAACTGAACACACTTCCGGTCACCTCTTCGGGGTTTTCTTATTTTTTTATGACCTTCCCCATGACTGTGCCGCGCGGCAGTTCGCCCTCTTTTGCGGGTAGCCGCAACGACCAGTTCAATGTAACGATCGACGGCAACAGCGCATCCTCCGGCGCGGGCGGCATGCTCTCGAATCTCTACGGCAATAACGAAAACTACAAGGAAATGCGCGTGGAGATGGTCAGCAATGCGGCCGAAATGTCTACGCTTGGCAACGTCATCCTGATCACTAAGTCGGGTGAGAACCAGTTTCATGGTTCGGCATTCGACAAGTACCAGACGCCGATGTTCCGCGCCCGCGATTTCTTCTCTACGAGCCGGGACCCCGGCATCATTCACTCGATCGGCTTCTCCACCGGCGGCCCGATCATCCTCCCCAAAGTGTACAACGGCAAGAACAAAACCTTCTGGTACGTCACCGGCGACAACTACCGCCTGAACAATACGCTGGTGGTGCTGAACCCGACTGTACCGCTGCAGGCATGGCGCACCGGCGATTTCTCGAAGCTTGGCACGACGATCAAAGACCCGTTCAACGGAGGAGCGCCGTTTCCCGGGGCGCAGATTCCGGCGAACCGGCTGAATCCCGTCTCTCAGAAAATACAGGACCGCTTCTATCCGCTCCCGAATGTTGGCGACACCAGCGTTCTGACCTCCCGGAATTTCTATAAGGAATTCACGGGTCCGCCGTCGTCTCGCGTGTGGCACGGCCAGGCGCGCCTCGATCAGAGGATCAGCGACCGCGATTACTTCTATGGCTCTTTCAACGCGCACCAGATCCAGGTGAACAGTTGGGAAGGCAGCCTTCCGGCCTTCGGGCCGCGTCTGCAAAAACGTCAGAGCAAGTCCGCGTCATTCGCCTACACCCACACTTTCAGTCCGACAATGGTCAATGAACTGCGCGTGGGCTACACATTCGGCAACAACCCCGTCGAAGGTCCTTTGAACGGCAATGAAGTCGTCCGCTACCTCGGACTCCAGGGCCTTGCTCCGGGTCTTCCCGATGTCTCGGGCGTGTTCCAGGTGGCATTCAGCGGCCTCGGGATCCAGGGGCTTTCGCAGACCAATTACAGCCGGCCTGGCTTCCTGAACAAGGTGTACAACCTTCACGACGACCTCAGTTGGTATCACGGCCGCCACTCGTTCAAGGCCGGCGCCCAGGTTGGTTTCATCAACAACCAGTCCTTCGCGGCCGGAAGCTACCTGTTCGGTTACGCCAATTTCTCGAACAAGTACACCGGACAGCCGTACGCCGATTTCCTGATGGGTTCCGCCACCACGCTGCGCCGCAATTTCCCGGCGAATCTGATCGACCGAGGATGGAGCTACACCGACTTCTATGTTCAGGACGATTGGAAAGCCACCAGCCGTTTGACGATGTCCTTCGGCGTTCGCTACCAGTTGCATATGCCGTGGACCGATGCCAGCGGCATGCTGGCGGCGTTCGACCCGAAAACCGCCCAGATCGTGATTGCCGATGCCGGCACTAAGGCCCTGTATCCGTTCCTCCCCACGAATTACGTCAATATCGTAACGGCCAGTTCTCTCGGCTTGCCCGGCAACTCAATTGTGAAGGCTGACAAGAACAACTTTGCCCCCCGTCTCTCTCTCGCCTATCGTCCCTTCGACAACAACAACACTGTGATCCGAGGCGGTATCGGCATCTTCTACGATGTGACTCCGGTGCAACTCGGCCAGAGCACCCCCTTCGTCGCGCAGGAGCCGGACTTTACGAATAGCCTGGTGCCTTCCGTCGTATTGCCGCAGGTTTTTCCCAGCGATGGCTCCGGCAGACTCACCAGCATTTCGCTTCCCTCCGGCGCGCGCTACGACATGCAACTCCCCTACAGCGAACGCTGGACCTTGACCGTGGAGCACCAGCACTGGAATACCGGCTTCAGCCTGTCTTACGTAGGCAGCGCCACCCGCCAGATGGTATATACGCTGAATATCAACCAGCCGGCGGTCAATAGCACGCTCTATATCAACAAGGCACGTCCGTATCCGGCATATTCCGGCATCAGTTACCAGGACAACGGCGCCAGCCACACTTACAACGGCATGACCGCGCAGGTTACACGAAGTATGCGCAGCGGCGTGATGCTACAGGCGGGCTACACCTGGGCGCGCGACCTCGGCGACGATGCCGGGATCGAAGACTCGTTCAATCGCGCCCGCGAGCGTGGACCGGACGCCGGGCTTCCCAACCAGCGTTTCGTCGCCACGGTGGTGTATTCGCTTCCCCTGGGCAGAGGAAAACACTTCCTAAATACCCAATCCCGCCTCGTGAACGCGGTATTCGGCGGATGGGACGCTTCGATCATTTCCATGCAACAGACGGGTCAGCACCTGACGCCTTCGATCAGTATCCCGGATCCTACCAACACGTACTTCACTACATCGACCTCGCTGCCCCAGGTGAGTATCCGCCCCGATCTAACCGGCGACCCAGCGCTGCAGAATCCCGGACCCGGCCGCTGGTTTAACCTGGGCGCGTTTGGCGCCCCATCGGGCGGCAGGTTCGGAACGTCCGGCCGCGGCATCGTCACCGGACCCGGTCTGAGTGTGATGCATGCGTCTATGTTCAAATCGTTCGCGCTTACCTCTTCGGAAACTTCTCCGATGCTCCGCGTGGGTATGGTCGCGACGAACGCTTTCAATCACACCAACTTCGGCAACCCGAACATGAACCTCTCATCGGGTGTAAATGCCGGGACCATCTCCAGCACCGGAGGGCCGAACGCCAGCAACCCGGGCGACATGGCAGGCAGCCGTTCCATGTGGCTGCACATGCGCCTGGAGTGGTAACAGGACAGGACCACGCAAACACGGGCAACCGGACAGCATCGAGAATCCGGTTGCCCGTTTTGCATTTTGACTCGAGAGAGATTTTATGGACCCGGCCGGGAGAGGCGATTTGAACTCCTCCGGCCGCAACTTTGAGATGGGCCCCGGTGCTTTGGAGGGCGGCGTGGTCCGCGAAGCGCGCTAACCCAGCCGTTCGGCCATGGCGAACTTGAGCGCCTCAATACCCTGGCCGGTGGCGCTGGAAATCTCAAAAAAAGGCAGCCCCCGCGCCTCTGCCACGCTGCGCAGCGATGCCACCCGCTCCAGATCCTGGGCCGCATCCATTTTGGTGGCCGCCACCAGCATGGGTTTAGCCGCCAGGTCTTCGCTGAAACTGGCCAGTTCCTGCAAGACGATTTCGAAGTCCTGCGCCGGTTCCCGCCCACTGGCTTCGGATACGTCCACCAGGTGGACCAGCAGACGCGTCCGCTCAATGTGCCGCAGAAACTGAATGCCCAGACCGTGGCCTTCGTGGGCGCCTTCGATCAGGCCCGGGAATATCGGCCACTACGAAACTCTTCCACTCCGGGAGTTGGACCACCCCCAGATTCGGTTCGAGCGTGGTAAACGGATAATCGGCGATCTTGGGACGGGCGGCCGAGATACGCGAGATCAGCGTGGACTTGCCGGCGTTGGGGAAGCCTACCAGGCCGACATCCGCCAGCAACTTCAGTTCCAGGCGCAGGCGTTTCTCTTCGCCCGGGCGTCCGGGTTCGTGTTCGGTGGGAGCCTGGTGCGTGGGTGTGGCGAAGTGCTGGTTGCCGCGTCCGCCCTTGCCGCCGCGCGCCGCTACGAAGCGCTGGCTGGGTTCGGTGAAATCGAACAGCCGCTCGCCGGTTTCTTCGTCGAAAACGGTAGTTCCAACCGGGACCTGCAATTCCAGGGAAGCACCCTCCGCGCCGCTGCGATTGCTGCCTTCGCCGTGCCGCCCCCGTTCGGCGCGATGCTCGGGATTGAAGCGGAACTGTAGCAGGGTGTTGTGCTGCGACGTGGAAACCAGCGTCACATCGCCGCCGCGTCCGCCATCACCGCCGCTTGGCCCTCCGCGCGGGACAAACTTCTCCCTACGGAACGCCAGGCAACCGTTGCCGCCGTCGCCGGCCTTGACCAGGATTTTGACTTCGTCTAGAAACTGCATAGAAAAAGCCGCCGGCGGAGACGCCGGCGGCTGATTGGGAACCTGACTGCGCCCGGGGCGCGGGACAGGCCAGAGGCCTATCCTACTCTACGGCTTGCACGCTAACGTACTTGCCCATGCGGCCGCGGTCTTTGAATTCCACCACGCCTGTCACTTTGGCAAACAGAGAGTCGTCTTTCGCCCAGCCTACATTCAGGCCCGGCTTCAACTTCGTGCCGCGCTGCCGCACAATGATGGAGCCGCCCGGTACCAGTTGGCCGCCGAAGACCTTTACGCCGAGCCGTTGGGCGTTCGAATCGCGCCCGTTTTTGGAACTGCCTAAGCCTTTTTTATGAGCCATACGTCACCTACAGCAGAATGTCGCCCACCTTCACATCCGTGAAGGACTGGCGATGTCCAATGGTTTTCTTGTACTGTTTCTTCCGCTTGAACTTGAAGACGATGATCTTGTCGCCCCGGCCGGCGTTGACGATGGTGCCTTTGACCGTGGCGCCCGCGGCCAGTTCGCCGCCGTCTTTGAAAGCGGTTTTGACAGGGAGTTCTACTTCCGAGCCGACATCGCCGGCCAGCTTTTCGACGCGGACAACATCACCCGGCGTCACCCGGTATTGCTTTCCGCCTGTTTCAATAATCGCGTGCATGACAAATCCTCTTGTTTGGGAGCCGGTACACACGGAGTGCGTCGGAACCACTGGAGTAAACTCTGAGTGTACTACAGACTGCATGCGCGGATCAAATCCGATGCCATCGCGTATACTGCTTAAGTCATGTGGAAAAAGGTACTTCTGTGGATTTTCGTGGTTTTGATTGTTCTCGCCGGGGGCGGGTTCGCGTTCCTGTCCCTGCACTCCCCGGCACAGGCGCCGGCATCCAGCATCCGCGTAGCCATGACGCCGGAACGCATTGCCCGCGGGAAGTACATCTTCCAAAACCTCAGCGATTGCGACGGCTGCCATTCGCAGCGCGATTTCTCCCGTGTCGGCGCCCCCGTCGTGCCGTCTGGCCGCGGGCAGGGCAATGAACTCTCGGCGCTGCTCCACGGTCTGCCGGGCACGGTGGTGGCTCCCAATCTGACGCCGGATCCGGAGACCGGGCTGGGCAAATGGACCGACGGTGAAAAAATTCGCGCCATCCGCGAAGGGGTGGACAACACCGGCCGCGCCCTCTTTCCCATGATGCCGTATCCCGGCTACCGGAATATGAGCGATGACGACGTTCAGTCGGTGGTGGCGTACATGAACTCCCTGCCTCCGGTCAGGAATCCGCTGCCGGCCACGAAATTGAATTTTCCGGTCGGGCTGTTCATCAAGTTCGTGCCGGCTCCGGTCGCCGGCGTCGCGCCGCCGGATCGCTCGGACCCCACGAAGTACGGCGCCTACCTGGCCTCCCTGGGCGGTTGCGGCGATTGCCATACGCCCATTGAAAGGGGCCAGCCGGTGATGGCAAAAACGCTGGCCGGGGGTCGCGTGTTCGAAACCCGGTACGGCACCGTGGTCAGCGGTAACATCACGCCCGACCTGGAGACCGGGATCGGGAAATGGTCGGAGGAATTCTTCCGAAAGAAGTTCTACGAGTACCGGGAGTATGCCGTTTCCGGTCCGCCGCCGCTTCCCGGTCCCCAGGCTTTCACCCTAATGCCGTGGCTGGGTTTTTCACAATTGCCGCCCGAAGACCTGAGCGCCCTATATGCCTGGCTGCGCACGGTTAAGCCGGTGAACAACTACGTGGAAATACATCCCGGCGCGCCCAAGCCGTAGCGCGGCGCGGGCCCTGGTCCGTGGCGTTTTGCGGCACTAGGAGTGCCGGTATCTCCTTTCGTTGTTTCCCGGCCGCTAACTATATTCAGCTTCATATTAAGACCCGAAACTCCGAAGGTTATTAAAGAACAAAACTCCCCGGGTCGTCAGTAGGGTGAGCAGAAATAACGGGAGATTGCGGGCTGATGAATTGTTCCTTGCAAGGCGAAACGCGGAGGCAACGGCTCCGATCATCGCGCGCGCGGCGCTGTAGCGGCGCTGAGATGCTGGAGTTCACGGTCACCTTCCTGCCAATGCTGGTGATGGTGTTCTACCTCTTGAATGTTTCGTGGGCGATCTTTGCCAAAAGCACTCTGGACTATGCGGTCCGGGTCGGCGTGCGCTACGGCATCACGGTTACGGGAAAGCAGGCTGCGCTCGCCAAAAGCGATCTCACCTCAATGGTGAAGGCCATGGTGAAGGCGCAGTCTCTGGGATTGCTTAGGGATACCAGTAAGATCGAGGTTCACTACCTGGAGCCACCCGACCCGGGCTCGAGTGCCGCTCCGGTGGACGTTTCCGGCCAGGCTTACGGGAACAATCCAGGAAACGTGATGCAGGTGTCGATCGTGGGCTTCACCCTGGTGCCCCTGGCTCCGCGCATCTTCACTTTGAGCATTAAGCCTGATAAGTCGGCGACGCCTCTCACCGCCATTGCCGCCGACCTGATCGAGCCGTCGAACGATATGCCGCCGATGGGCTCGGCCCCTTAGGAGTGGATGATGAGACGCAGAAAATCGTCCGGTGCATCGCTGATCGAATTCAGTTTCGCTCTTCTCGTGCTCGTCCCCATGCTGCTCGGCATTACCGCGTACGGACTGAACATGATCATCAGCCTTGAGACCGTCCAACTGGCGCGTGATGCCGGCCACATGTTCGCCAAAGCGTTTGATTTTTCATTGGCCGGCAACAAGAGTCTGCTGGCGCAGCTCGGCTCGGGGGTGGGGCTCAAAGCCACCGCCGGCACCGGCAACGCTGTAGTGGTCCTGTCTTCGGTCACGTATGTCGATAAAGGCATTTGTTCCAGCTTTAAACTTTGGAACAACACGACCAACAGCCCGCAGGGCTGTACCAATTACCAGCATTGGGTGTTTGTGCAGCGGTTGATGGTGGGGAACCAGAACCTGTATGCCAGCAGTCTGGGCGCTCCTATTACTACCGGCACTTCCCCGGTGACGCTGGATCCCGGAACGGGTATGGTGAATCCGGCCAAACAGCAGGCCACCAATCCCGGGGATGTGGCGGTCTTCAGCGGGCTGAACCCATTTGTCGTGGCCGGGAACCTGGACCAGTTGCCATCGGGGCAGATGCTGTATGTCGGAGAAGCCGCCGCCAAGGCGTTTGTGATGCCGCCGTTCGGCAAGGGCGGAGTGATGTATGCCTACACCATGTTCTAAGAAACTGCAGAGAGTGATTATGCGCCTGAATGCCCGTTCCAGATCGCGACAGCGGGGATCCATCATGATCCTCTGCATGCTATGCATACCGCTGGTATTGATTCCGATGGCGGGGCTGGCCATCGACGCCACCATCCTGCGCATTGTGCAAGCGCGCCTTTCCGCGGCGGTGGATGGCGCGGCACTAGGAGTGGGCCGCCTGCTGGGAACCAGCGCCAGCCCGTCATGCGACGGCTTAAGAGTTTGTCAAAGCCAATTTCCAGGTGGGTACCGCGGGGTTCTGGGGATCGGGCAATCTTCAGATCGATACCACTTACACACCCGGCATCACCAAGACGATCGTGGTGAATGCGACTGCGGACGTTCCCCTGCTGTTCATGCAGATTTTCGGCCAGAGAAAGGCCACCGTATCCGCTTCCGCCACGGCCACCCGCACCGATTCGCGCATCATGCTGGTGATCGATCGCTCCACCTCCATGACCCAGGTTCAGCCCGATGGGAACACAGCGTTCGAAGACGCGATAGCCCAAGCCATCGCCTTCGTCGACAGTTGGAACTCGGGCACCGACGAGGTAGGCTTGATCCTCTTCGATGGCACTGCTGTCGTGGCCTATCCCGTCTACGCCAAGGGGACCTATAGCACCACGCCGGCAGCCGCCGGAGGGCCGGATTCGGACTTCAATACCATCGTGGGTCCGGCAACTGTCGGCCCCGTAGTCAGCCAGCTGAACGCCGCCAAGGTGAGCGCCAGTACCGGTTCGACCAATACCTCCGAGGCGTTGTGGCTGGCGTACGTGGAATTGCAGAAGGCCCACTTAAGGGACATCGCGGGCGGCACTACCGACACCCGGATCAATGCCATTGTGCTCCTGACCGACGGCCTTCCGCAAGCCGTCACCATTTGGCCGAACAATGCCACGAGTTACAACACGTACTACTCCATGGTGACATCGGGTAGCAATTGCAAGAATCTCTACAACGCAACCACGAACCCGACCCCGAATCCCATCCTCGGTTTCATGTCAATTTCCCGCGGCACGATTGGCAAAACCATGTTCACCGGCAGTGGCAGCCAGCCGGACGATTACCTGTACCAGACGTATAGCACGGACAAGAAGTTTTTGACCTCCGACTGGCTCGCTTTGCCGTCAAATGTATCCACGGATGCCGGCGCAGGTTCTACCATGCGCCTGGAAACTCTGAACGACTCGGCATGCACGAAGCTGTTCAACAGCAGTGGCAAGGACCTCCGCGAGATACCCGATTATGACGCTTATGGCAGCACTATGTCCGGGACTGCATATAAGGCGTCAAAATTCGTGAATGCCAGCGGCCCGGTCAGCAACGCTAATAATCCCTACCTGGGGCCCGGCGCCCCCGACCTTACTCAGAGCGTTGTCTATGGCCAGATACCGGGAACCAGCTACTATTCGGGCCTCTACTGGGCGGAGGCCCAGTGGAATGCCGCCGACAGCGCCGGGTCCAGAGTCCGCACCGACTGGAACCTTCCGAACCGGCCCGGCGACACCAAACTGCCCATCTACATCTACGCCATTGGCTACCTCGGCAACGGGGGCTGCGACCAGGGCCTTCTGGCGCGCATCGCCAACGACCCCATCTTGTCCAATGTCTACGATACGAGTTCAGCGCCCGGAAAATACTATCCTGCTTCCGACGAAGCGGCGCTGCGCAACGCTTTCGAGACCATCACCGCCACGATTCTGCGCCTGGCCCGGTAACCTCATAGTACCGTTGTAGGAGTTCCGGTATCGCCTTACGTTGCTGGTACTCCGCTAACTATATTCAACTGCATTTATTACGGTCCGAACCCCCCAAAGTAATTAAAGAAAGAAAGATCACGGCTCGTCTGCAGGGTCGAGTAGGAATTGGGGGGAATGAAGCATTCACGAGAGGGGAATTTGAGGAGGCGACGCCTCCGCTCGCCGCGCGCCGTGCGATGCAGCGGCGCTGAGATGCTGGAATTCACCATCACCTTTTTGCCGATGCTGGTGATGGTGTTTTACCTGTTGAATGTCACCTGGGCGATCTACGCCAAAAGCTCCCTGGAGTATGCCGTGCGCGCCGGTGTGCGCTATGGCATCACGGTCACGGGGACACAGGCCACAGCCGCCAAAAGCGACCTCACCACCATGGTCAAGAGCGTGGTGCAGAGTAACGCCATGGGATTGCTGGCGGGTTCCAGCGGCCTGGCGAAAATCAAAGTCAATTATCTCCAGCCACCCGCCACCGGTTCGGGTTCGGCGCCCACGGATGTTTCCACCCAGGCTTATGGGAACAGCCCGGGCAACGTCATCCAGGTGTCGATCCAGGGTTTCACGCTGGCGCCGCTGGCGCCGCGCATTTTCACCTGGAACCAGTTGCCGGACAAGTCCGCGACTCCGCTCACGGCCATTGCGGCGGACCTGATCGAGCCCTCGAACGACCTTCCGCCCATCGGCACGGCGCCTTAAGGAGTTCACCATGAAACGCAAACAGACTTCCGGGGCTTCGCTGATCGAGTTTACCTTCGCTCTTCTGGTGCTGGTACCGCTGATTTTGGGCGTTACCGCCTTCGGCCTGAACATGATCCTGAGTCTGCAAACGGTGCAACTGGCGCGCGACGCCGGCCACATGTTCGCCAAAGCGTTCGATTTTTCGCAGCCCGGCAACAAGAGCCTGCTGGCGTCCCTTGGCTCGGGACTGGGGCTGAGCGCCACGCCGGGTACCGGCAACGCGGTGGTGGTGCTCTCTTCGGTCAAATACGTCGATAAGGGCGTTTGCGCCGGCTTCGGGCTGGTGGACAGCAAGGGCAATCCTTCGAATTGCACCAACTATCAGCAGTGGGTGTTTGTGCAGCGCCTTATGATCGGCAACCAGAACCTGTACGCCAGCAGTCTGGGCGCTCCGATTACCACGGGCAAAACGCCGGTCACCCTGGATTCGAGCGGCACGGTCAGCCCGGCCAGCCAGGAAGCCACCAATGCCGGCGACGTGGCCGTGTTCACCGGGCTGAACCCGTTCGTGGTGGCCGGGAACCTGGACCAGTTGCCCTCGGGGCAGATGCTCTATGTGGGCGAAGCCGCCGCCAAGGCGTTTGTCATGCCGCCATACGCCAAGGGCGGCGTGATGTATTCGTACACCATGTTTTGAGAGGCCAGAGAGTCAATATGCGCCTGAATAGACGTACTCGTTCGCGACAGCGGGGATCCATCATGATCCTGTGCATGCTGTGCATTCCGCTGGTATTGATTCCGATGGTCGGACTGGCGATCGATGCCACCATGCTGCGCATCGTGCAGGCCCGCCTTTCCGCCGCCGTGGATGGCGCGGCACTGGGCGCCGGCCGTCTGCTGGGGACCAGCGCCAATCCCCAATCCATGGCCAGCGAGTTCGTCAACGCGAATTTTCAGGCGGGCGCCGTGGGGTTCTGGGGCGCCAACAATCTGCAGGTCAGCACCACCTATACACCGGGCATCACCAAGACCATCCTGGTGAATGCCAGCGCGGATGTTCCGCTGTTGTTCATTCGCATCTTCGGGCAAACCAAGGCCACGGTATCCGCCGCGGCCACGGCCACCCGGACCGATTCGCGTATCATGCTGGTGATCGACCGCTCCGGGTCGATGAAGCGGACGAAGCTGGCGGACGGCAACTATCCCATCACCGACGCCGTCAACGACGCGGTGGAATTCACTAACAGCTTCAATGCCGGCCAGGATGAGGTCGGGCTCATCGTTTTCGACGGCAGCGCTTATGTAGCCTATCCGACTTATACGCCGGGCACCTACAGTACCACGCCTTCCGCTTCTGGAGGGCCGGACAAAGACTTCAATACCGTGGTATCTCCGGCAACAGTCGGGCCCATGGTCACCCTGCTGCAAAATACGGCCGCGAACAATGGTTCGACCAATACGTCCGAGGCCCTATGGCTGGCCTACGTGGAACTGCAGAAGGCCCATTTGCGGGACATCGCCGGGGGTACCACCGATACGCGGATTAACGCCATCGTGCTGATGACCGACGGCGTTCCGCAATCGGTCACCATCTATCCGAATAACGTGAGCAGTTACCCTTCGAACTACTTCATGGCCAGTTCCGGCAGCAGTTGCACCAATCTGTACTCGGCAAGCAACCATAATCCGAACCCCATCATCGGGTACATGACCATTCCCGCCAGCGGCACCGGCACCAATGAGTTCACCAGCGGCAGTAGCGTTCCCGGCGGTTCTACTACGATTTCGGTGTATCAGCGGGCGAGCACGGACAGCACGTCCAGCCATACCGCAAGCTGGTGGGTCGGCTCTGGGGCGGGACAGAATCTGGCCATGAATCCGCAAAACGCGGTGGGCTGCACCCACCTGTTTGGCAGTAACGGCAAAGACCTCAGCCAGATTCCCAGCGTGGACGCTTATGGCAATACCATGTCCGGTTCCGCGTATCTGAATTCGCAATATGTGGACGGCACGGGAAGTGTAACCTCTGCCAACCCTATCCTGGCTAACAACCATCTCCTGGACCAGAGCAAGGTCTATTCGGGCATCGACTGGGTGCAGTCGCAGTGGAATGCCACCGATAGCGCGGGCCAGAGAATCCGCAGCGATGCGAATCTGATGAACCGGGCGGGCGATACGAAGATGCCCATTTACATTTACACCATCGGTTTCCTGGGAGACGGCGGATGCGATCAGGGACTGCTGGCGCGCATTGCCAACGATGCGTCGCTATCGAGCGCTTACGACACGTCCACGCCGGCGGGAAAGTATTATCCGGCCACCGACGAAGTGGCGCTGCACAACGCCTTCGAGACCATCGCGGCCACCATTCTGCGCCTGGCAAAGTAAGCCCTGGGGGATGTTACCCTGAAGGCTGACTGACATGCTTGGATTCGCTGTGGCTTTCTTTGCAGCCGCGCTGCCGAACGCCGTTGTGCTGCAACCGGTGGCGAACATGTACTCGAAGCCCACCGGAGACGCGGACGTGGTGTCGCAGGCTATCTACGGCACCAACGTTGCGATTCTGGAACAGAAGGACGGATGGGCCAACATCCGCACGCCGGACGAGTACACCGGCTGGGCGCCAATGACTGCGCTGAAGACCGCGGGGCCTTACGCCGCGAGCGGCAAAGTGGCGCAGGTGCAGAGCCTGTTCGCGCATCTGTATCGCGAGCAGAGCGTCACGAAGCACGCGCCTATGCTTACCGTCCCGTTTGAGACGAAGCTGGAAGTGACGGCCATGCCGCAGGAGCGGTGGCTGGAAATCCGGCTGGCGGATGGGCGGACGGCGTTCGTGCAGGCGGGCGACGTAGCGTTGAATGCCAGTATGTTGAGCACCGCGGATATGCTGGCGCTCAGCAAGAAGTTTCTGGGGCTGCCCTACACCTGGGGCGGCACGTCCAGTTTTGGTTACGACTGTTCCGGTTTCATGCAGATGCTGGAGCGGCGCCGCGGGGTCAACATGCCGCGCGATGCGCAACCACAGGCCGACTGGAGCGGCGTGGAGCCGGTGGATCGCAAGAACCTGGAGCCCGGCGACCTGCTGTATTTCGGCAGCTCTCCCAAGCGCATCACCCACACCGGCATGTACCTGGGCGAGGGCAAGTTCATCAACGCCACCACCTATCTCACCCCGATGGTGCGCATCGACGATTTGAACGAGGAGCACTGGACGCGCCTGCTGGTGGCCATGAGGAGAGTGAAGTGAACCGCCGCAATTTTGTGAAGACCGCGGCCGCCGCGCCCGTTGCCGCCGGCGCCTTGGCCGCAGCGCCCGCCGGGGCGAAGTTCGAAACCAAAATCGTGCGCCTGAACCTGCGGCACACCTGGACCACCACCATGTCGTCCAGCGCCTATCGCGATACGCTGCACGCTGCGTACACGCGCGACGGCATCACGGGACACGGAGAAGGCGCGCCCATCGTGCGCTATCACGAAGACGCGCAGGGGGCGCAGAAGGCCGCCGATTCGGTGCGCGACCTGCTGCTCTCGTGCAACCCGATGCAGTTCTCCAAGGTAATGGCGGAAGTTTTCGAGCGGGTGAAAGGGGAGTGGGCGGGGAAGGCGGCGGTGGATATCGCGCTGATGGACTGGGTGGGGCAGAAGCTGGGGATTCCGCTGTACAGCTATTTCGGACTGGACCCCAAGGACGCGCCGCTCACCACGTTTTCCATCGGCATCGATACGCCCGAGATCACCCGGCAGAAGACCAGGGAAGCCGAAGCGTTTCCGATTCTGAAGGTGAAGGTGGGGCTGGCCACGGACGAGCCGACCATCGAGGCGGTGCGCAGCGTGACCAAAAAGCCGCTGCGGGTGGACGCCAACGAGGGCTGGAAGGACAAGGAAGAAGCCGTCCGCAAAATCAACTGGCTGGAAAAGCAGGGCGTCGAGTTCATCGAGCAGCCGCTGCCGGCGGAGATGATCGAGGAGACGCGGTGGATCCGCAGCCGGGTTCACATTCCAATCATCGCCGACGAGGCGTGCCAGCGGGCCAGCGACATTCCCAAGCTAAGGGACGCGTTCGACGGCGTGAACGTGAAGCTGGATAAAAGCGGCGGCATGCTGGAAGCGTACCGCATGATTTCGATTGCAAAATCGCTGGGGATGAAGACGATGCTGGGCTGCATGATATCGAGTTCGGTCTCGGTGACGGCCGCGGCGCAGCTTTCCCCGCTGGTGGACTATGCGGACCTGGACGGCAATCTGCTGATCGCCAACGATCCTTTTCACGGGGTGACGGTGGAGAAGGGCAAGCTGATTTTGCCCAACCGGCCGGGCCTGGGGTTGGTCAAGGCGTAAGCTGGGACAGACGATCGGTTTTCGGTGATTATCCACGAAGCCGGCCTTGACCGGGTTGTTTTCTATGTAGGCAATCAGGTCCGGAACCTCGCCGAAGGTGCGGATCCAGTGATCGAAGGACTCATCCTGCCAGAATGGCATCCCGGTTCGGCCAAGGATCCGGTTGGCGACGCGGCGAGAGTAGCTCACTGTCTGTAGTGGCACGTCGCGGCCGGATTTCTCTGGCAATGTTGACGGACGACGCTTCGCGATCGTCTGTCCTACACTGAAGGTATCGGACACCGGGTGATCATTCTCGGAGGGGGCTTCGGCGGGCTCTATGCGGCGCGGGCGCTGGGGCGCGCTCCGGTGGAGGTCACGCTGATCGACCGCCGCAACTTCCATTTGTTCCAGCCCCTGCTTTATCAGGTGGCTACGGGATCGCTTTCGCCGGGCGAGATCTGCGCGCCTTTGCGTTCGATTCTCAGCCGGCAAAAAAATACCCGGGTGCTGTTGGGCGAAGCGATCGATATCGATCCTGCGGCGCGTCTGCTTACGCTGAAGGACGGCGGCCAATTCGAATACGATTCGCTGATCGTGTCTACCGGATCGAAGACCTCCTACTACGGACAGGATGGCTGGCGCACGTCCGCGCCGAGCCTGAAGACGGTGGAAGAGGCGACTGCCATCCGGCACAAGATTCTGTTCGCGTTTGAAGCGGCCGAGCGCGAAACGGACCCGGCGAAGCGGACGGCGTGGCTCACGTTTGTGATTGTGGGTGCAGGCGCTACGGGTGTGGAACTGGGTGGCGCACTGGGAGAGATTGCGCGCCACACGCTACGCAACGACTTCCGCTCGATCCATCCGCCGGATGCCCGCATCCTGATTCTGGACGGGTCGCCGCGCGTTCTGCCGAGCTATCCACAGGACCTTTCCACGCACGCCGAAGACTCTCTGCGCGATCTGGGCGTCAGGGTAAAGAGCGGCGTCAAGGTGATCGCCGTGGATGCGGGCGGCGTTACTTACGAAGCGCCGGATGGCGCGCAGCACCGCGTGGAAGCGAAGACGGTGCTATGGGCCGGCGGCGTCACGGTGACGACATTCGGCCGGAAACTGGCGGAGCGCACGGGCGCTGCCACGGCGCGCGCCGGGCACATCGAAGTGAATCCGGACCTGACGGTGCCGGGTTTCCCGAATATCTATGTGGTGGGGGACCTGGCCCTGGCGAAAAATCGCGAAGGCAAGACGCTGCCCGGCGTGGCTCAGGTGGCGATGCAAGGCGGCGCTTATGCGGCCAAGGCCATTGTGGCGCGCCTGAACGGGCCGCAGGAACTGGAGCCGTTCCACTACTTCGATAAGGGCGACCTGGCGGTGATCGGCCGGGGACGCGCCGTGGCGAACATTTTCGGCTGGCACCTTTCGGGGTTGTTCGCCTGGCTGGTGTGGCTGTTCGTGCACCTGATGTACCTGGTGCAGTTTCAGAGCCGCATTCTGGTGTTCGTGCAGTGGGGCATGGAGTACCTCACATTCAGTCGCGGTGCGCGCTTGATCACCGGCGAACCGGTGAAGGACGGCGAAGCCGAGTGAGCTACCGCAATTCCGGGCCGAACGAATAAGTCTGGCCGGCCCTGGCTTGCAGTTCGATTTCCTTGCCGGCGTAGCGCACCTTCACCGGCTTGGTTTCCGACGCCGTGAGCGTGGCTTTGACCAGCTTGCCGTTTTGCCAGGCGATGGCGATGGTGAGACCGCCGCGGGCTCGCAAGCCGCTGACGCTTCCGTTGGGCAGGGCCGAGGGCAGGGCAGGGAGCAGGTTCACGAAGGCCGCGTCGCCCGCCTCGACCGGGGTGAGGCTGGTGGGCGTGCCGTAGGGATCGTCGCTTTGCAGCAGCATTTCCGTGATTCCCGCGGTGGCGCCGAAGTTGCCGTCGATCTGGAAGGGCGGGTGGGCGTCGAACATGTTGGGAAACAGGCCCGCGTGCGCGGGGGTTGTTTTGGTTCTGTCCGTGGCGGGATAGATCAGGTTCTGGAGAATGCGGTAGGCGTGGTCTCCATCGAGGAAGCGGGCCCACAGGTTGAGCTTCCAGGCGAGGGACCATCCGGTGGCGTCATCGCCGCGGAAAATCAGCGACTGGCGGGCGGCCTTGTCCAGGTCGGGCGTGCCATAGGGTGTGATCTCGGAGCCGGGATAGACGCCCCACAGGTGCGAAACGTGGCGGTGGGTGTCCTTGGGATCGTCGAGGTCTTCCATCCACTCCTGCAACTGGCCGTACTTGCCGATCTGGTTGGGGGCGATCTGCGCGCGCATTTGGGTCAACTGGTCGCGCAGGGCGGAATCGATGCCGAGCGTCCGGGCGGCGGCAATGGTTTCGCCGAAGAGGGTGCGGACGATCTGGCGGTCCATGGTGGGGCCCATCACCAGGCCGCCCTGCTCGGGCGAGTTGCTGGGGCCGGTGATCAGGTATCCGGTCTGGGGATCCTTGACCATGGCGTCCACGAAGAACAGCGCCGCGCCTTTCATGAGCGGATAGGCGGTGTCGCGTAGAAACTGCTTATCGCCGGTGAACAGGTAGTGCTCCCACAGGTGCGTGGACAGCCAGGCGCCGCCGGTTTGCCAGATGCCGTGGTTGGAGGCGTTGATGGGTGCGGTGCCGCGCCACAGATCGAAGTTGTGATGCAGAACCCAGCCGCGCGCGCCGTACTGCTCTTTGGCGGTGATAGCGCCGCTGACAGCGAGATCCTTGAGGGCGTCGAACAGGGGCAACTGGCATTCGGAGAGGTTGGTTTCTTCCACCGGCCAGTAGTTCATTTCGGTATTGATGTTGTCGGTATACTTGCTGTCCCACGGCGGATTGTTGGACTCGTTCCAGAGTCCCTGGAGATTGGCGGGCTGGCCGCCGGGGCGGCTCGAGCCGATCATGAGGTACCGGCCGTACTGAAACAGCAGGGCTACCAAAGCCGGGTCGCCGGACTTGGCGAAGGCTCCGATGCGCTCATCGGTGGGAAGTTCGGCGGCGGGGGTGGCGCCGAAATCGATGGAGACCCGCCGGAACAGCTTTTGGTAATCGGCGATGTGCTGCGCGCGGAGGGCGTCGAAGCTCTTGCCGTGGACGGCTGCGAGCACGGCGGCGGTACGTTTTGCCGGGTCGGCGGAGACGTCTTTGTAGTTAACGAAATTGGTAGCGCCGGTGAGGATGAGGGTGGCGGAATCGGCGCCTTCGATGGCGACCGTGCCGTTGTGCGCGGCGCGCTTGCCGCCCTGGATCTTCACTGCGAGGGAGGCCTGGAAGCGGATCGCGGAATCTTCGACCGCGCCGGTCATGGTGAGCGTGCCATCCGGCAGGACGGCGATTTGCGAAGACCGATGCGCGCTTTTCAGCGCGGCTGTGAAGGCAAGGGCGGAGGGCTTACTGGCGGTGAGCCGCACCACAATTACATTGGCCGGATAGCTGGCAAACAGTTCGCGGCGATACGTGACGCCGCCAGAGACGAACTCGACGGAGGAGATGGCGGTATCCAGATTGAGGTCGCGGCGATATCCGGTGGCGGAATCTCAGCGATGCCGGGGAAGTCCAGCAGCAGGTCGCCAAAAGCCTGGTAGGCGCGCTGATGGAGGGGCTGGCTCATGAATTCCTGCATCGCCAGATCTTCGGCTTCCTTCTGTTTTCCGGCGAACAGCAAGTCGCGGATCTGGCCCAGATATCGGGAAGCGCCGTGATGCGCGTAATCGTGGGGCTCGCCGTTCCAGACGGTCTGCTCGTTAAACTGGATGCGTTCGTGGGCGGTGCGCCCGAAGATCATGGCGCCTAAATGGCCATTACCAATGGGTAATGCTTCCACCCAGAGGTTAGCGGGCTGTTTGTACCAGAGGGTAAGGGGAGCCTGTGCCAGAGCGGCTGGCGCCAGAGTAAGAACAACCAGCGCCAACCGGCTCCACATGGCTGTTATCCCTTGATGGCGACGGGAGCCAGGTCGCGGCTGGAGATGACGCGGTCGATCATGCCGTAAGTAACCGCGGCGTCGGGCTCCATGATGTAGTCGCGGTCCACATCCTTGGCGACCCGCTCGACTGGCTGTCCGGTGGCGTGCGCCAGCATGGCGTTCAGAATCTCACGCATGCGCAGGATTTCGCGGGCGTAGATATCGATATCGGCGGCCTGTCCGGCCAGACCCTGCATGGAGGGCTGGTGGATCATGATGCGCGAATTCGGGAGGCTGAAGCGCTTGCCTTTGGTGCCCTTGGCCAGCAGCACGGCCGCCATGGATGCCGCCTGGCCCACGCAAATGGTCACGATATCGGGCCGGATGAAGGCCATGGTGTCCAGAATCGCCAGCCCGGCGGTGATCGAGCCGCCCGGCGAGTTGATGTAGATCGAGATATCCTTTTCCGGATCTTCCGCTTCCAGGAAAAGCAGTTGGGCGATGATCAGATTGGCGACCTGGTCGTCAATCGGAGTGCCCAGAAAGATGATGTTCTCTTTTAACAGCCGGGAATAGATGTCGTACGCGCGTTCCCCTCTGGAGGTCTGTTCGACCACCATGGGGACAAGGACAGATTGCCCCATTGCCGCCTCCGTTTCAGATGATGTGCCGGGACTGAACTGCCAGCTCTAGGCCCGCTTGCGCGACCGCGCGCCTGGGTTTGCGCTGCTTCGTCTGGGCCAGCGACTTCTTCTTCTGCTCCAGCGCCTTGGCCAGGTCGGCGATCGTATTCTTCCCTAAATAATCCATGATACGCGAACGGAGGGCCATCCAGCTATCGTGCATGGAGCAGGGCATGTCGTCGGAGCACTCCGACAGGCCGCTGGCGCACTGTTGGTAGGGCGCCAGGCCGTCCAGGGCTTCGACGATGTCCAGCAAGCGGATTTCGCTGGGCTCGACCCGCAGGGCGAAACCGCCGGTGGGGCCTTTGCTGGAGCGCAGCAGACCCTTGCGGGCAAGCTGCTGCAGGATCTTCGCCAGGAAGTGAGCGGGAATATCTTCCTGCTCCGCGATGTTCTTGACCATGGCGTACTTGCCTTCGGGCACCTGTGCCAGGTGGACGAATGCGCGAATGGCGTACTCGGCCGAACGAGAATAAATCATCCTGAACTCCCCCGCTAGAATCGGAGTAACGTTACTCCGTTATCTTAAAATGTTCCGTACCTGTGTGCAAGCGTATTATTTTCCGCACTTAATTGCGGTGACAGCCTCAGACAGCCGATTCAGGTCTGGAATACTGCTTCCATGGTGTAGACGCATATAAAGGCTATCGGGATACAAAAACTGTAAACGATTAAAGAGCGGCGTGGACTACGATGGTTTCCTTACAGGGAGTCATTTTGCGGAGTATAAAAGCTCCGATTGGACCAAAAAGCGGCGTTCGTACTAGCTGTACTCGTGCATTTTGGCTTATTTATTCGACGCGGAGCGCTTCCAGCGGGAGGAGATGGGAGGCGCGGCGGGCGGGGAGATATGCCGCGGCAAGGGCGACTGCGGTGAGCAGCACCGACGCCGCGGCGAGCGTGACGGCATCGTGCGGACCGACCCCGAACAGCATGCTGCGCAAAAGGCTCGAAAGGGCTAGCGTTCCGGCAATGCCTGCGGCAACTCCGGGCAGCACGACCGATGCCGCGCCGGCGATGACCAGGGCGGCAATGCGGCGAGGCTCCGCGCCGAGAGCCATGCGGACTCCGATTTCCCGCGTTCGTTCCGTCACCGAATAGGCCAGCACGCCATAGATGCCCACAGCGGCGAGTAGCAGCGAGACAGCGGAGAACGCGCCCAGCAGGAGCGCGCTGAAGCGCTGGCGGGAGAAGGTCTCGTCCACTACGGACTTCATGGCACGGGCATCGGCGACGGGCAGACCGGAATCGAGCGAGCGGACTACGCGGCGCACCGGTTCAGCCAGCGCGAGAGGGTCAATCGAGGTCCGCACCACGAACGCCATTCCGGGATAGGACAAGTGCGCGTGGATGTAGTAGACGGTGGGTGTGGGCGCCTTGTCCAGAGCGTCTTCTTTGACATCGCCGGAGACGCCGACAATCTCACCGAAAGGATTCTGCCGGTCCATGGCGACGCTGATCTGCCGGCCCAACGGATTCTCACCATGCAGATAGCGTCGCACGAAAGTTTCATTAACCACGAAACGGTAGGGCGAATCCGGGATGTTATCTCCGGCGGTGAACGCGCGTCCGCTGCGGATGGGAATGCGCATGGTCCGGAAATAATCGGGCATCACGGTATCGACAGTGGCGGCGGGCTCCTCGCCGGCGGGAGGCTTGGGGTGTCCGGCGATTTTGAGTCTGGTGCCCGCGGACATGCCTGAGAAGGGGAGGAAACTCACAGCGCTGGCGGAGCGGACCCCGGGCAAGCTGCGGATTTCGTCCAGTGCGCGCGCGAAGAAGCGGGTTCGGTCCGGGGCCTCGGGATAGCGGGCATCCGGCAGCGAGAGGCGGAAGGTGAACAGGCCGGCGGGGTCCAGTCCGGGGTCGGCTGCCTGGAGGCCGAGCATGGTTCGGAACAGCAGGCCGGCGCCGGCGAGCAGAATGAGCGAGAGGGCAACTTCGGCAGCCACCAGCAGGGAGCGCATGCGGCGGCCTGCGCCGATATGGGAGCGGGCCGCCTGGCGCAGGCCGTGCGCTACGGTATCGCGGGCGGCCGCGAGCGAGGGCGCGAGGCCGAACAGGATGCCGGTGAGGAGGGAAAGCGCCAAGGCAAGCGCGGCGACACGCAGATCCACGGAAACCACGGCGGTAGCGGCCATGTCTCGCGGCGCCAGGGCGAGCAGGCCGGCCACCGCGAATCGCGAGAGTGCCAGCCCGAGAGCCGCTCCGGCGGCCGACAGGACGAGACTCTCGGTGAGGAACTGGCGGACCACGCGGCCGCGGCCGGCACCGATGGCCAGACGCACGGCAATTTCGTGTTTACGCGCGGTGTAGCGGGCCAGCAGCAGGTTCGCGACGTTGGCGCAGGCCACGGCGAGCAGCAGGCCGACGGCGCCGAGCAGAACCAGAAGCGAAGTTTTGACTTCGCGGACCATGGAGTCGCGCAGGGGTTCCAGGTCGGCGGTCCAGTAGCGGTCGAATGCCGGATAGGCGGCTGCCAGGCGGCCGGCGATCCCCGTCATTTCGGCCTGTGCGCGGCGCAGGCTGACACCCGGTTTGAGGCGCGCCACGGCCATGGCGTAGCGGCCCGACGTGGCGCGATAGTCGCGGGCGGGGTCGAACCCGAGGGGTTCCCAGAGATCGACATTGCGATCGCGGAAATAAAAATCGGGCGGGAGCACGCCGATGATGGTGGCCGGCCGGGAGCGCAGTTGCACGGATCGACCGATGACGCGGTCATCACCGGCAAACCAGCTTTGCCACAAGCGGTAGCTGATCACCAGAACGCCGGGGCCGGCGGGTGTATCCTCTTCAGCGGTAAAGAAGCGCCCGCGGTAAGGCTTCACGCCCAGCATGGGCAGAAGACCGGCCGTGGCCATGCGGCCGGGGAGTTCTTCCACGCGGCTGCCATCGCTCAGTACCCTGGGCCTGTCGCCGAATGCGGCCATACTTTCGAAACAGGTGTTCTGCTTTTTCCAATCGAAGTAGTTGGCGGGCGAGATGACGTTATGTTCCGAGCCGGACAGCCTCGTGTTCCGCTCCCAGACCATGACGATGCGGCCGGGGTCGCGGAAGGGAAGAGGGCGCAGCAGCAGGCCATCGGCGACGGCGAAGATGGAAAGGCTGGCGCCGATTCCGAGCGCGAGCGAAAGAATGGCGGTGGCGGCGAAGACGGGGTTCCGGCGGATGCCCCGCACGGCGTACTGGACGTCCCGGAGCGTAGTTTCTACCCACAAAGTCGTAGACATCTCGCGCAGTTCCTCCCTGGCGGCTTCCACGCTTCCAAATTTCAGGTTGGCCTGCCTGCGGGCCTCTTCCGGGGTCATGCCGGCGCGGAGGTTGTCCTGAATATGCATTTGAAAATGGCCGGCGAGTTCGTCGGCCATGTCGCGTTCGCGGCGCGATTTGCGGAAGTGTCCGGCGAGGCGCGCGAGGATCCGTCGCAGCATTCCCATATTGGCAACCCATACGAGTATGCAGCGGTTCTCCAAAAAAGGCAAGAGGTCTACCACTTGACAATCGAGAGGAGTGCGGCGTATATCTAGTTTGTCGAGAGGAGAGACGCATGGTACAGGGCACGCTGGACATGCTGGTTTTGAAAACGCTGGCGCTGGAACCGATGCACGGGTATGGCATTGCGCAACGCATCGAGCAGATCAGCCACGGGGTGTTTCAGGTGAACCCGGGCTCGCTGTTTCCGGCATTCCGCAGGCTGGAGCGGGCCGGGTGGATCAAGCCGCTGTGGAAGACTTCCGAAAATAACCGGCGGGCGAAGTATTACAGCCTGACCGAGCGCGGCCGCAAACAGTTGAAGAGCGAAGCCGAGGAGTGGACGCGCCAGAGCGCGGCCATCAGCCGGATTCTGGAATCCTGCTAGGGGGTGATGCGATGTCGCTATGGACGAATTTGAGCGGAGGTCTGCGCGCGCTGTTTCACCGGCGGGAATCGGAAAGGGAGATGGACGAGGAATTGCGCGGGTACCTGGAGGCCGCGGTGGAACAGAAGGTGCGCGGCGGCATGAGCCCGGCCGAGGCGCAGCGCGCGGCGCGGGTGGAGATGGGCAGCATGGAACGGGTGAAAGAGGGAATTCGCAGCGCGGGATGGGAGACCGCGGTGGACTCGTTCGCCCGCGACGTTCGCTACGCCGTCCGGGTGCTGGCCGGCGCGCCCGGGTTCACGGCAGTGGTGGTATTGACTCTGGCCCTGGGAATCGGCGCCAACACCGCTATCTTCAGCCTGATCGATTCGATTCTGTTACGATCTTTGCCTGTGCAGCACCCGGAGGAATTGGTCGAAGTTTCTGACGACTACTTCACCAATCCTCTGTGGGAGCAGGTGCGCGACCGGCAGGACGTGTTTTCCGGCGTGTTTGCCTGGAGTACAAGCGGCTTCAACCTGGCGCGCTCCGGGGTGGCGCGCATGGTGAAGGGCATCTGGGTGAGTGGCGATTTTTTCCGGACGCTCGGGATCAACCCGGCTGCCGGCCGCCTGCTTGCGACCGCCGACGACCAACGCGGCTGCGCGGCGCGCGCCGTCATCAGTCATGGATTCTGGGAGAGCCGCTACGGCGGGGCGGCCAGTGCCATCGGCAGCGAGATCACACTGAACGGCGTTCCGTTCGAGGTGATCGGCGTGACGCCGGCGGGCTTCTTCGGCATGGAAGTGGGCTCCCGGTTCGAAGTGGGAATTCCGATCTGCTCGGCCGACCTGATGGGGGGACGATTGACCCTCAATCAACGAAGCTGGTGGTGGCTGCGTGTCGGCGGGAGGCCGAAACCGGGTACCGGTACGGCCCAACTCGAGACGCGGCTGGCGCAGCTTTCGCCGCAAATTTACGGCGCTGTGGTACCGCAAAACTATGACAGCGAATCGCAGGCCAGGTTCCGCAAGCGTGTGCTTCGTCCGGAACCGATGGCGACGGGACTATCCGGCCTGCGGCGGCAGTACCAGGAGCCCCTCCATATTCTGATGGCGGTGGCCGGGCTGGTGCTGCTGATTGCCTGTGCCAATATCGCCAGCCTGATGCTGGCGCGCGCGGCCTCGCGAGGGAAGGAGATGGCGATGCGGCAGGCTTTGGGCGCGTCCCGCTGGCGCCTGATGCGCCAACTGATCATCGAGTCCGTGCTGGTTTCGGTTTTGGGCGCACTGCTCGGGCTGGGATTCGCGCGTTGGGGCAACACCGTGTTGCTGGGCTATCTTTCCACGGTACACAACCAGGTGTTCCTGAATTTCTCCCCGGATACGCGCGTTATTGCGTTTACCACCGGAATTGCCCTTTTCACAGGACTGCTTTGCGGTGTGACGCCCGCGTTTCGCGGCACGCGTGTTTCAGTGGGGGCGGTGATTAAAGGAGGTCAGTCCCCGGATCGGGGGGTCCGCGGCGGATTCCGATTGTGGCTTGTGGCGTCACAAGTGGCGCTCTCGCTGGTTCTGCTGGTGACGGCGGGGCTGCTGTTACGCAGTTTCTGGAACCTGGCCGGGCTGGATATCGGGTTCGATCGCAATCACGTGCTGCTGATGAGCGCAGCGCTGAGTCCCGCAAAAATTCCCCAGGAACAGTATCGCGCTACTTACGAAGCCATCGAAGCGTGCCTTGCGCGCCCAACCGGCGGTAGTGGCGGCAGCGGGCTCCATGATGACTCCGCTGAGCAACGGGCAATGGAATACCAATGTGCAAAGCGATGCGCCGAACCGGCCTACCGGTGACGATGCTCTCACCTGGTTCAATTTTGTCAGTCCCGGCTACTTCGAGACGATGCATACTCCGCTGTTGGCCGGGCGCAATTTGAGCGCGGCCGACACGAGCAAATCGACGCCGGTGGCGGTAATCAACCAAGCCATGGCGCGGCGATTTTTTCCTGGCCTGAATCCCATCGGCCGCACCTTCCGCGTGGAAGGCGAAGCGCGTAAACTGGAGCCGCCGGTACAAGTAGTCGGGGTGGTGAAAGACGCCAAATATCTGAGTATTCGCGAGGAGCCGATACCGACGGTTTTCGGACCGCTTTCGCAGGCGCCCGCGGGTGAGGTGCAGAACTTCGAAATTCGCACGGCCGTTCCGGAGAGTGCCATGACGCAGACCATTCAAAGAGCCGTGGCCAGCGTGAACAAAGACATTCCGCTGGAGATTCACTCACTGGCCGCGCAGGTGGACGATTCCATGCGGAGCGAACGCGTGCTGGCTTCGCTCGCGGGATTCTTCGGCGTCCTGGCGCTGCTGCTGGCGATGATCGGCCTTTACGGGACGCTCAGCTACCTGGGGGCGCGGCGGCGCGTGGAGTTCGGCATCCGGATGGCGCTGGGGGCGCAGTCGCGGACCATTCTGGGGCTGGTGATGCGCGATGTAGCGGTGCTGCTGGCGGTTGGAATCGCGGTAGGTATTGGGCTTTCGCTGGCCGCGACGCGAGCGCTGGGGACGCTGCTGTTTGGATTGCGGCCGCACGATTCCGCTACCCTGGCGCTTTCGGCGGGTCTGCTGGCAGCGGTCTCGGTGACGGCCTCGCTTCTGGCGGCGCGAAGGGCTACGCAGGTGGACCCGATGGTGGCTTTACGGCACGAGTGAAGGCAGCGTCCGGCGCGTCACTTAATTTCGAAATCCATGGACTGGGCCGTAGTGGCGTACTTATCTTTGGCCAGCTTGTCGGTGACAATCACTTGCAGCACGTAATCTCCCGGCATCATGCCCGGGCCTAATTTCAGGGCTCCGCCGGCGATCAGGCTCTTGGGGTCCGGCTGCGATTTGGTGTCCAGCGGCATGGGCATGCCTTCGTAAATCTGGTTGCCGTCGTGGAACAATCGCGTGTGCAGTTCCAGGTCTGTCCGGTTGCCCTGGCGGGTCTGCGCATTCAACACCTGGCAGCCGTACATGAGGCCGGTACCACGGCGGAAGATGCGGACCGCGGGGCTGCCGTCGGGATTATCGGTGCTGTGCCCTTCGGCGACCGCCGGGGATTGGCCCTGCGCCGGCGGCTTGGCGGGGACGGTGTCGTCGTCTTCGCTGACCACCAGGGAAGAAAGCGTGAGATGCCCTTTGTGCACGTCCGGCACCTCGACAAACTGGCTGGCGGAGCCCAATTGCTGCGACATGTTATCGCGCAGGGCGACGCGCAACTGGTAGGCTCCCGGCTTTTTTACCACATGGTGCATGGTGTAGACGAATCCGGTGCGCAGGGCCTGTTTATACACCTTGCCGGGGAGGCGCAGGGTGTAGGTCCTGGCAGTTTCGTCCACCGCCTGGCCGTTGTCGCCGAAGGTGACGGCGACAATTTCCAGGACGGCCTTGTGCCAGTCGCCGGGCTCGTCCTCGAATTTCAAGGCCTTGGCATCGATGTACAGCATGGAATTCAGGTAGGAGCCGGTTTTGCCCGCGTAAGAGAACAGGCCGGTGAGCCGCACGGGAATGGCGCCGGAGTTAAACGGCGAAGTCAGGGCGTGCAGAATCTGCTGTTGGGGCGTGCGCGCCACGGGCATGACCTCGCGGTCCGAGGTGCCCAGGAATCCGTTGCGGCTGCGCACGTGCAGGCCGGGCCGTTTCACCTTCACCTGGATCCGGTGGTATTTGGGCTGGCCGGTTTTGACGTCGAAGGTGCTGGCGGCGGGATGATAGCCGATCAGGTAGTAGCCTTCGGAATCGACCATGACTTTGTGGAGGGCGCCGGAGAGATCGTTGGTGTCGTGGAGGAAGAGCCCGCCGGTCTGATCGGCGAGTTGCACCAGGCCGTCCTGCGAGCGGAATACCTGGGCGGCGCGCTGCATGGGAACGCGCGCAATCTGGCGCGGGCTCATGCCGGCGGTGTCGTCGGCCGCCGAGAGCTGATCGGTTTGCAGGCCGCGCGGGTCGATGCTGTAGATCACCACCGAGGAGCGGTTGGCGGCGTCGGTGAGGCGGCGCACTTCATCCATGACGCGCGGATCGGTATCCCTGCCGATGAACAGTTGGAGGTTTTCGGAGAAGAGCACGACGCTTTTGCGGCCGGGCACTTCGCGCAATCCGCCCACTACGTAACGGATGGCGCCCAGAGTTCCGGCGGACATGATGGACGCCTCCTCCGGGTCCAGGTGCGGGCCGCTGCCCAAAGGCTGGAAGCTGCTTATTCCCACGCGGCCGAAGGCGTTATACTTCACGCGGTCGATGGCGGCGTAGAGTTGGCGCTTATCGGCGGTGAAGGATTGGAGCGCGCCGATTCCGGCGCCGGTGCGGAGGATGGCCACCAGGTCGCCCGGTTGCATTTCCCGGTCGACAAATTTCTTGAGGGCGCCGCGCACGTAGGCGGTGCTGGCGAAGGACAGGCCCAGGTCATCGACCACGAGGGCGATGGTGCGGCGGACGTGGTCCAGTTTCAGCGTGGCGGGCGGCGGGGGCGCGGGCGCACCGCCCTTGGCCGCGGCGACCCGTGGGGGCGCGGCGGCAACGGCGTCCGGCTGGATGTTAATGTACGAGAAGTTGGTGATGACCTGCGGCTTGCCGTCCTGGAGGATCTCGAAATCCGCGGCTTTCAGGTCCGTGACGGATTTGCCATGGCTATCGGTAACATTGGCATCTACCTGCACGAGGTTGACATTGATGCGGATTACGGTTTCGGGCGGGGTTTGGGATTCGGTTTGGGCAAATAAGAGACTGAGGGATAGAATCAAGGCGAGGATACGAATCATAAGACGAAGGGTAAGCCTTCACTCAGTGTAACCCGCCGGTACCTTTAAAGTTCCATGCTCGACTTAATCGATAACTTGCCGCCCGGCGCGCGGGTGCTGGACTTAGGCGCGCGCAGCGGGAGTTTCTCCAGCGCGCGCACGGATATAGCGATCGTGCGGCTGGACCTGGAGATTCCCGCGGCGCGCCGGCCGGGCTCATACGTAAGCGGCGACGCAGCACTTATGCCGTTTGCCGATGCAGTGTTCGACGTGGTCATCAGCAATCACAGCCTGGAGCATTTTTGCGAACTGGCGCGGACGGTGTGCGAGATCGGACGAGTAACCAGGCGGAGCGGCATTTTGTACGTGGCCGTACCGGATGCCACGACACTTACCGACCGGATTTACCGGTGGCTGGGAAAAGGGGGAGGGCACGTCAACGGGTTCCGGTCGCCGGAAGAGGTTGCGGCACTGATCGAAAGGGGCACGCATCTTCCGCTACGCGGTACGACGCTGTTGTATAGTTCGCTTTCGTTTCTGAACGCGCACAATTTCACCAGCCGGCCGCCGCGCAAGATCGCGCTGTTCGGCTTCGGCAACGAATATTTCCTGGCGGCGTTCCTACATTTGCTGCGGTGTGCGGACCGGGTGTTGGGCACGAGGCTGAGCGTGTATGGCTGGTCGTTCTATTTCGGGAAGGCGGACCTTCCAGCACGGGGCGAGGCCGTGGCCCAATGTGTGTGTGCGTTGCGGCGCGGGCAGTCCGGTGGAGTATCTGCGCGCGGCGGATGCGGTGCGCGGGCGCAGGTACCGGTGTCCGGCGTGCGGGGGATTCAATCTGCTGGCGCCGGGCGGCCGCTAATTGCCGTCCGCGCCGCACGCTTTCAGGTGTACTTTGGCGCTGCCGCCGCTCTGGACCGTGACATCCTGGCCCATTCTGGCGCAGTTGGCACTGCCGGAAAGCGATACGCGATAGTCGCCCGGTTCCACGGTCAGGTCGAACGAACCATCGGGCCGGGGCACGGCGACGCGCGAAGAGGAAGGGCCATCGCCGAGGTGAGTCACGGTGACCATGCCGGGCTCGTCCACCGTTCCGGCGATGTGCGCCGCTTCATCGGTGAGGGTAAGCTCGAGCGGCAGGTTGCCGCCCTCGGTCACGCGCAGCGTGCGGGCGGGCGCGGCATTCAGGTACAGCCGCTGCTTGGGGTCGTCCGCGCGATACGCCAGGCTGGTATCGATGTTCAGATTCCACTCGCCGGGCGGTATGGCGTTCAGCGCGAAGCGTCCTTCGGGACCGGCGCGCACTTCGGTATCGTACCCCTGGCGGCCCAGCGTCACGCGCACGGTCCCCTGCCAGTGCAGATCCGTGCGCGGCGTCCGCACCATACCCTCGATGCGCGCAAACGGCGGCAGGATCACGTCGAGATCCCGCAGACCGGCCTCGCCCAGGTGGACCGGAGCGAAGTACGGCAGGTCGTCGCCGGGCCGGTTGCGGTGGACCACCAGGGTGTAATCGCCGGGCTCCAGCAGGTCGAAGTGGAAGCCGGCGTGTTGGTCCAGCGCCTGTTTGCCGTATGCGCCTTCCGGCAGTCCGTTCGGCGAATCGAGTTCCACCTGAGCGTTGGCCGGGGCGCCGGCGAGCTTACCTTTCATCTGCACCAGCCGGCCGCGGCGCAGATCGATATCGAAATTGGTCATGTGGACGCCGGGCGCGAGGGTCACGGGGGCGGCCAGCTTTCGATCGAGTTCGCCGGGATAGAAGAGCGTGTTGGGATAGCCGAAGGTCTCGCCGCGCTTTTCGTCACGGAGCATGGTCTTGCGGCGCAATTCATAGGGCACGCGGATGGTGAGGGCATACGTGCCGCCGGGAATATCGGGCGCGTCGTAGCGGCCGCTTTTGTCTGTGGTGTAGCGATTGCCGGCCACGTACAGGGCGACTCCCTCCAGCGGGTTGCCGTCCTCGCCGCGAATCACGCCGGCCAACTCCGCCCGAGGCTTGATTTCGAGCGTGACCGGGCCGCCGTCCGGCGTGATTTCCACCGCGGCGCGGCCGTCTTCATACCCATCTCTATTAAAGAAGACGAGGTACTTGCCGGGCTTCAGGTCATCGAGCACGAACTCGCCGGTGGCGCTGGATTCCACGATGGTTTGGGTTGCATGGATGCGGACGCCGGCTACCGGCAGTTTACTGACGGAATCGCGCACTGTGCCCGCAAGCTGTCCGAACGCGCAGGACGCCACGGCCAGCAATACGGCGGGTTTCACCGATCGCACCTCTGGAGTTTTAACGTCGCGGTCTGGCCGTTGGTTACCGTGACCTTGCGTGCATGGTCGGTGCAATCGGCGCCGCTGTATCCCACTTTGCGGAGAAAGGCGCGTCCCCAGGCGCTGACCTGGTAGTCGCCCGGAAGCAGGCCGGCGATGGCGAAGGAGCCGTCCTGCCGGGTGGTGGCAGTGGTCAACGGTTTCAGGGGAGAGCCCTCCAGCGGCCGGGCCACAACCAGCGCCGGATCCGCCGGATCGCCTGGCTCGACGGTTCCGGCGATGCTGCCGCTCTCACCGGACAACGTGATTACGATGGGCGGATTGCCGCCTTCCCCAACGGCGATGGGCCGGCGGGTGACGCTCGCCTCGCCGAAATTCACGGAGGCCACCTGGAGGGGGCGGCCGGCAGATTCCAGGCCGTTCGGTTCGACATCCAGGGTCCACTCTCCCGGCGGAATATCGGGCAGTGTGAAGGCGCCGTCATCGCCGGGAGTCACACGGTGCCGCCAGGCTCCCTCCCGGCTCAAGCCGATGCCGATGACTCCCTCCCACGGCGCGCCATCGGCGGACTTGACGACTCCCGACAGGCTGGTGAACGGCGGCACGGTCACAGTGACTTCGTCCTGGCCCACATCGACGGTGGCGGCGTACGGCAAGTCATTCGCGTCCGTGCCGCGATAGACCAGCAACTGGTGCCGGCCGGGGGGCACGTTTTCGAAATGGAAATGGCCTTCGGCATCCACTTCATGGCGTCCGAAGGCTCCGTCGATTTCGCTGGGCTCGCAATCGAGCGCCACCTCCACGGGGCGCGCGGCTTCGTCCTTGCCGAGGTCCACTACATGGCCGCGGAAGGAAACCAGCGGCACGCGCCGCAGGCGGATGGTGAGCCCGGCGATCTGCTGGGCGGCGGCCAGATGGATGGCGGCAGCCTGTGCGGCATCGGCCACGCCCGGGTAAAACTCGGTGGCCGGATAGCCGTGGGCGCGCAGGGCGGCGGGAATGCGGAGGAGAACCCAATAATCGCCGGCTTTCAGATTGGAAAGTAGGAATCGCCCGTCTTTCGCGGTTGGAGAACCGGTCTCCAGAGGAAATCGGGTGAAATGCGGAAACGTCAAAAAATCCGCGGTCACTCCGGGCGCAGGATTGCCGTCGTCATCGAGGATGCGGCCTTCGATCTGCGCCAGCGGGTCCAACTCCACGGTGACGGGCTGCGCGCCCGGTTCGACTTTGAGCGGTTCGGGACCCTCATAGCCGGGCTTCTCGATCCTGAGGGTGTACTGGCCGGCGGGCAAGCCGGCGAAGCGGAAATTGCCTCGTGCGTCGGTCTGCGCGCCCGTGCTATCGGCGCCGATCAGGCTGACCTGGGCGTCTTCCAGGGGCGCGTGGGTGGCGCTGCTGCGGACCACTCCGGCGATGACACCGGCATCTTGCGCCGGCATCGCCGCGGCGAAAAACAGAATCGCAAACAGCACCCGCATCGTCAGACTGCCTGACTGATCATCTCGCGCAGTTCTTCCGGCGTCAACGGCAGCGGGTTGGCTTTCATACTGCTGGCCTTGGCCGCCTTCTCCACCAGCACGGGGATGTCCGCCTGGCTCACACCCCACGCGCGCAGCGGCGGGATTTCGAGCTTGCGGCAGAGGCCGCGCACCCACGCGACGCCATCCTCGGCGGCGGCTTGCGGGCTGCCGGTGAGCAGCCGGCCGATCTCGCCGTAGCGCGCCAGGGCCTGGCTTTCGGGCGCTCTTTGGCGCAGGGCACGGACGTTGATCTGCATGGCATGGGGCAGCACCGCGGCGCAGGCCGCGCCGTGCGGGGCAGGGAACATCCCGCCCAGCGGGGCGGCGAATCCGTGGACCGCGCCCAGCCCGGCATTGGCCAGGGAAAGCCCGCCCAGCAGGCTGGCGAACGCCATATCGCGGCGCGCGTCGCGGTCGTGCCCGTTGTCCCACGCGCGCGCCAGCGCCGCCGCTACCCGCCGGATGCCTTCCACGCAGTAGAGGTCCGTCATGGCGTTGGCGCGGACGGAAACGTAGGGCTCGATGAGCTGGGTGAGCGCGTCCAATCCCGTGGAGGCGGTGACGGCGGGCGGCAGATCGAGCGTCAATTCGGGATCGACAATGGCCAGGCGCGGCAGCATCAGGGGACTGCGCAGGCTGGCCTTGACGCGATGTTCGGCAGACGCCAGCACGGCATTCATGGTGACTTCCGACCCGGTTCCGGCCGTGGTAGGGATGGCAATGAAGGGCGCGGCGGGATGTTCCAGGGGCTGGCCGCGGCCGATCACCTCGAGGTAATCGAGCGGATCGCCGGGATTGGTGAGCAGCGCCGCGATTGCTTTGCCGCCGTCGATGGCGCTGCCGCCGCCGATGGCGATGACCACGTCGCAGCCGGCGTCGCGCGCTAACGCCGCGCCTTCGCGAACGCACGCGAGGGAGGGTTCGCCCGCGATGGCGAACGGCACCGAGTCTACGTCGATGGTGTGACGCCGGGAGGAGCCGGTTACGACCAGCGCCCGGCGGCCCATGGCGCGGGCGGCTGGAGCAGCCTCGGCCAGCTTGCCCTCGCCGAACAGAATCCGGGTGGCGGTGGCGAATGCAAATTGCATGGGTTACCAGGCGTCGTCGGAAGGATCGATGTTGGTGTAGAAGTTGCGTGTGCGGGGTTCGGCCAACATGTCCGGCACCTTTTCGGCCCAGGCCAGGTAGTGCGGCGCAAGGCGATGGGCGGCCAGCGCTTCGGGCGAGCGGTAGACTTCGATCAGGCTGAACCTGGCGGGATCGTCGGCCTGCTGGACGAAGTCGAACCGCACCACGCCGGGCTCTTTGCGGCTGTTACGGGCGTTTTCGATAGTCGCGGCGATGAATGGCTCAATCCGGTCAGGTTTCACGGTGCAGTAGACAAGCAGGATGTGCATAACGAATTTTACCAAGTGCCCTGCAATTCAGGCTTGCGCGGGCTTGTCGAGGACCTCGCGGACAGTGGCGGCAAGGGTCTCCGGAGAGAACGGCTTGGCCAGGTAGGCGTCGGCCAGGAGCAGCCTGCGGGATTCCTGGTTCACCTTTTCACTGTAGCCGGACATGAAGGCGATCTTCAGGGCCGGGCGCGTTTGCAGGAGTTGGCCGGCCAGATCGATGCCGCTCATTTCGGGCATCACAATATCGGTCAGCACCAGGTGAATCTCGCCCTCGCAGTCATGGGAACAAGCCAGGGCCTGCGCCGGACCGGCGGCTTCCAGTACCTGATAGCCGTACTTCCGCAGGACGCGCACGGCCAGTTTGCGGAGTTGATCCTGGTCTTCCACAACCAGGATGGTTTCGGCGCCGCGCGCGATGGAGAGCCCGATGGTGTGTGCCTCGCCGGCGCCCGGAGCGTCGATTCTGGGAAGGCTGATGGTGAAGGTGGTTCCGCTGCCGGGTTCACTGTGGACCTGAATTGAGCCGCCGCACTGTTGCACGATACCGTACACGGTGGCCAGGCCGAGGCCGGTGCCTTCGCCTGGTTTCTTGGTAGTGAAAAAAGGCTCGAAGAGATGCGAGAGGATCTCCTGGCTCATGCCCACGCCGGTATCGCTGACCTGGAGCTGGACCTGCTGTTGGCCATCGCTGCCGGCCGGGTCCAGATTGGCGGTTTGGATGCGCAGCGTGCCTCCGCGCGGCATGGCGTCGCGCGCATTTACCGCGAGATTCATCAGGACCTGGTTCCAGCGCCCGGGATCGGCCAGTACGTATCCGAGCGCAGGATCGAGAAGGGATTCCACACGGATGTCTTCGCCGATCACACGTTCCAGCATCTTTTCCACTTCGGCCACGATATCGTTCAGGTTCACATTCCTGGTCTGGACCACGCTCTTGCGGCTGAGCATGAGCAACTGCCGGCTGAGAGCGGCGGCGCGTTCGCCGGCCAGTTGGATTTCCGCCAGCCCCTCGTGGATCCAGTCGCCCGGCGGCATTTGCTTCAGCAGCATGGAACTGTAGCCGTTGATGACGGTAAGCAGGTTGTTGAAATCGTGAGCGATGCCTCCGGCCAGGCGTCCCACGCTTTCCAGTTTTTGAGCCTGCTGCAGTTGTTCGCGAAGCCGGGCCTGTTCGTTCTCGGCCAACTTGCGGCCGGTGATGTCGCTCCATGCGCCCACACCTTCGGATCGCAGGCCGGTCTCATCGTGGATGCGGCGGATCTCGCAGCGCGTCCAGCGGTAGTCGCCATCGGCATGGCGAAAGCGGAACTCGCACTCCATGTAGCCGCGCGCCAGCAAGTCTCCGGCGGCGTGCGCCCTGACCATGGCCAGGTCGTCGGGGTGGGTGCCGTTCATCCACCAGCCAGCGCCAATGGTTGCTTCCGGCGGGTATCCGAGCACCTCCCTGACGTTGTCGCTGATCCAGCTCACGCCCTCGATGTTGTTGCCGTTAATTCCCAGGGTGAACAGAACCGCCGGGCTGGAAGCGACCACGTGGCGGAGGCGTTGTTGGGTCCGCTTGAACTGCTCCTCCAGTCTGCGGCGTCCGGTGACATCGAGCGTGACTCCGACGAAGCGGACGGGGCGGCCCTGCGCATCGAAGAAGGCCCGGCCCCACGAGGACAGCCAGCGCGCACAGCGGTCTTCAATGCCGATGGTTCGAAACTCGGCGGCCCACTGTCCATCGCTGCCGGGGCGGAGCAACTCCAGCACCTTTCTGGCGGCGGACTCGCGGTCTTCGGGATGGACGGCGCGCAGGGCGATATCGAACGAGATGGGGGCTTCGGGGGACAATCCGAAGTGACGCCGGGTCAAATCCGACCAGATCATCTTTCCGCTTTGCGGCGAATAATCGAAGGTTCCCAGTTGCGTAGCCTGGATGGCCAGCGCCAGCCGCTCTTCGCTGTCGCGCAGATTTTTTTCGGCCTCATTGCGTTCGCGCCGGGTGCGTGCTTCGCGGATTTCGCGGTCCACCGCGGGGGCCAGGCGCGCCAGGTTGTTCTTGAGGACGTAGTCGTGGGCGCCGGACTTCATCATGGTGACGGCCAGCTCTTCCCCGATGCTGCCGGAGGCGACGATGAAGGGAATGTCCCGGCCGGTCTCGTGCAGAATCTTCAGGGCTCCGGGGGCGTCGAACTGACCCATGCGATGGTCCGCGATGATGACGTCCCAGTCCTCATCGACCAGCGCGGCGCGCATATCCGCGGGTCCATCGACGCGTTTGGAATAGACGTCATAGCCGGCCCGGCTGAGGAGGCGCACTACCAGGGCGGCATCGCTTTCGGAGTCTTCGACTTGCAGCAGGCGTAAAGTCTCGGCCATTTTCCCCTTCATCTCACGTTCGGCGGCTGCTCGTTCAGGACCAGCCAGTACAAGCCGAGCTGGTCGATGCATTGGGCAAACTGCTTGAAGTCCACGGGCTTGCGGATGTAGCTGTTGACGCCCAGTTCGTATCCGGCGGCGATGTCCTCTTCCTCTTTCGAGGAGGTGAGGATGACAACCGGCATCCGCCTGGTGCGCGGGTCCGCGCGCAAACGGCGGAGAACCTCGAGCCCCGGAATGCGAGGCAGCTTGAGATCGAGCAGGGTCAGGGCGGGCAATTGGGAAGTATCGCGGCCGGCATGCGCGCCGGAGCCCCAAAGGTAAGCCAGGGCTTCTTCGCCATCCTCAGCCACCACCAGTTCATTGGCGATGCGGGCTTGGTCCAGGGCGCGCCTGGTGAGATCGATATCGCTGAGATTGTCTTCAATCAAGAGAATGATCCTGACGGTACTCATTCGGTCGCTCCAAGAGTGAAATAGAAACTCGCGCCCGCTCCGGGGCGCGCCTCGGCCCACACGCGGCCGCCGTGGCGGTGAATCACACGCTGCACGATGGCCAGGCCAATGCCGGTGCCGGGAAACTCGGAAGCCTTGTGGAGGCGTTGAAACGCTCCGAACAGCAGGCCGGCGTAGTCCATGTCGAAGCCCACGCCGTTATCCCGTACGCAGTAGGCCGTCAGGCCGTCCTGATGGGTGAGGCGGAATTCGATTCGGGCCTGAGGGCGCGGCGCGGTGAACTTCGCCGCGTTGCGGAGGAGGTTGGCCAGCGCGATTTCCAGGAATCGCGAATCGCCGCGCGCGGTAAGCCCCGGCTCGATGTCGAATTGCAGGTCGCGCTTGGGATGCTCTTCGCGCAATGAGGCGGCGATCTCTCCGGCAATGGCGGAGAGATCCACCGGAACGAATTCAAGCGCAGACCGGGAGACGCGCGAGAGCTTCAACATATCGTCGATCAGCAGGCCCATGCGCTGGGTTTCGCCGCGGACGCGGTCCAGATACCGCTGCGCGCGTTCATCGAGCTGCCCGGCATAGTCTTCGGCGAGCGCCAGGCTCCAGCCATCGATGCCGCGCAGGGGAGCGCGCAGATCGTGTGAGACGGAGTAAGAAAATGCTTCCAGCTCGTGGTTGGCGGCTTCGAGCTGAGCGGTGCGTTCGCGGACGCGATCTTCGAGGTCGCTGTTGAGCTGCCGGATCTCCTGTTCGGCCTGCCTCTGCGCGGTGAGATCCTGCACGAAAGCCACGCGCGATACGGATTCTCCGGAGGGATTGCGGATTACGGTGAGATCCACGCGCACCGGGTAGCAGCTACCGTCTTTGCGTTGATGTTCGGACTCGAAGGTGACATGCCCTGCCCGGTCGGCCGTGGCCTCCACTTGGCGGAGCGCCTCCCGGGCAGCCGGAGGGAAGATGTCTGTAATGGGACGGCCCACGAGCTCCGCGGCGGTATAGCCGTGCTGGCGGACAAATGTTGCATTGACCGCGCGGAAGGTGCCGGTGGCCGAGTCGTCCAGCGCGATTGCCAGTTCGGCCTGTTCAAAGGCCCGCTGCCACTGACGGGCCGCGGTCTCCGCGGCGCGAAGTTCGGTGATATCGATGTTGACGCCGATGACGCGGTAAGGTTTTCCATCGTCATCCTTGAAGACCGAGGCTCGGGCGGCGAGGCGGCGCTCGGAACCGTTGTGCCAGATGGCGCGCCACTCGGCTTCGAAGACGCCGGTTTCGAGGGCCTGCTCGAGGCGGCGCAAGGCCTCCGGCAAGTCCTCGGGGTGAACCAGTTTCTCCCAGAACTCGAACTTACCGGGGAATTGGCCGGGGGACAGTCCGTACATGGCTTCCAACTCGGGCGTCCACGTGGTGACGCCGGTCTGCATGTTCCATTCGAAGGTTCCCACCCGGGCAGCCTGCTGAGCCAGCCGCAGACGCTCTTCGCTTTCGATCAAGGCCTGTGCGGAGCGCTTCTGTTCGCTGATGTCTTCTGAGAACAGGACGATGCCGCCGATCTCGCCGCCGGCGTGACGCCAGGGTTGGATTTCCCAGCGGATCCACTGTTCGTCGCCATTCTGGCGAACGAACTTTTCTCCGGGATGGCAGTCGGTGGCGCCGGCCAGGCAGCGGCGATGAATCTCCCGCCATTCCGTGGAGACTTCCGGGAAAACTTCGTAGTAGGCTTCGTCCCACGAGTTCCTGCGGGCCCAGTTGGTAGTCGTCCCGGAATCGCCGGCTGGCGGCGAGATACCGCATGTCGCGGTCGAACATGGCGATGGCTACCGGGGCAGTCTCGGCGAACCGCTTCAGGTTCTGCTCGCTTTCGCGCAGGATCTCTTCGGCCAGTCTGCGTTCGGTGATATCGACGGCGATTCCGACGAAGCGAGTGACGCGGCCGCCGGCATCGCGCAAGGGACTCCCGCGCGACATCAGCCAGCGCGCGCCGCCGTTCCCTCGGGGCACGCGGAATTCCACATTCAGCTCCACGCCCGTGCGGGCGGCTTGACTCGCTACCAGGTGGGCCCTTTGGCGATCGTCGGGATGCATGATCTGTTGCCACGCCTCATACGACGGGACGCAACTATGCGGATCCAGGCCATACAGTTTCCACAATTCCTCGGACCATATATTTTGATTCGTCTGAAGGTCCCATTCCCAGATGCCGGTGTCGGCGGAACCGAGGGCCAGGCGGAGGCGCTCCTCGCTGGCTTTCAAAACCAGGCGGGCTCCATCGCGTTCCTGAATGTCGCGCTCGATGACGGCCGCGGCAATCACCAGCAGAAGGAGCAGGGAGCCACTGCCCAGGCCCAAGACCCAGCGCGTCCGGCGCGCCAGTTCCTCGGCTGCCGCGGAGCGTTTGGCGAGCAACCCGCGTTCCTCCTCTTCTACGGAACGCAGGGCCGCCCGGAATTCCTGCATGATGTGATCGCCCTTGTAAGTGCTGATGTGGGCGGCCGCGGCTTCGGCTCCCTGTCTCTGGCGGGTTCGAATCGCGTCCAGGAATTGCGAGGATCTGAGCGCCACGAGCCGGTCTACGGTATCCAGGCGCGGCTGTAGTCCGGGGTTGCCGGCGGTGAGCCGGTGCAGAGAAAGGCGGTCGGTTGTCTCGCGGCCGAGGGCGGCCTGCAAGGGGTTGAGATAATTCGTGTCGCCCGTGAGCAGATACCCGCGCTCCGCGCTTTCCGCCTGTTCCAGGTCGGCGAAGAGGACTTCGATCCCGGTGAGGACCTGGTAAGTATGTTCCACCCAATGCTGGCGATCTCTCGCGGCCTGGAAATCTACGTACAACAGACGAGTCAGGGCGACCAGCAGAACGAAGGTGACCGCGAGCAACGCCGATCGCCGGAGGTTGGCGGCGTGGAGCATTCCGAAGGGGGGTTTGCGGGCGGGAGTATCCGGGCGCCGGGGGCGCCCCAGGGACAGTGCAATGATCACGCCGGCGATCAGCAGGACGAGCAGGCTGGCGGCATCGCGGGAATTCGCAATGGTGAACGAGTAACGCGGATCGACAAAGAAGAACCAGGCGAGCGCCACACTCAGAAGGCACGCGAGCAGACCTGGTCCCCGGCCGCCGAAATGGGCGGCGGCGAGAATTCCCAGAGTCAGTACCAGGAATTCCTCGCTCCGTCCCAGCACGGAGTCAAGCGCCAGCCGCAGAGTCAGCGCAGCGACCACAAACAGAATCGCGGTGCCGTACCGGAGCGGTTTGGATGCAGTGTCCGAAAAGTGCAAACGACCGGGACCTCGTTTTCAGGCCTACCCAGCCGTTGGCCCACTGGCCCAGACGGTAGTTCCCCGCCAGTCCGTGTTCGGTGCAGTTCAGTTCAATGCTCCGTGGGTTTCGACAGCAGTGTGCGATCCCCCCCGGAGGTATTGTTCTACATGTAACATATTTCAACGCGGATACCGATTTAGTGCGTGACCGTGAGCTAGTCGCGGAAAATGGCGAGGGTTTGAACGGCGGGCTCGGCCACCTCTTCAAACTCCAGTTCCCCGACGTGCCAGTATTCCAACCGGCCCTTGCGGACGCGAGCCCAGACGGCCACAAACGAGCCGAGCACGATCAGAAAGTACGGCGTTTCGCGCAGGCAGGTCACAATGAGGCCGCTCAGAATCCCGACATAGGCGCCAAAGGCGATGCCGTACATGCAGACCGTTTCGATGAGCGGGCGCTTGCCGGGAAGGTAGGCCGAGGTGAAGGGGATTTTTTCGAATCCGGCCAGCAGCACCTCTTCCATCACCAGCGAAGGGAGAAAGGCAAGCAGGCTGACGGCCACACCGGTGAGAGGGCCGAAGATCTGGATCTCCAATGGCAGCGTCAGCAGTGCGATGGGGAGCACGCCCAGGCAAAAAACAAAGCGCTCCATGCCGCGCAGCAGCAGTTCGCGGTTGCCGCCTTCGTGGACGCGGAACAGCCAGTTGGCGCGCACTTCCACGGGCAGCCGGAACAGGTACCGGTAGCCCGCCAACACGAACAGGGAAAGGGCCAGGGGGGCAGAAACGGCGGCCTGTTCCAGGGCGAAGGTTCGGACGGCGAACCCCTTGAAGCCGCCGCCCAGAATCAGCGATACGAAACTTTCGACAATCAGGGCGAAAGCCACGGCGACAAACCCGGTGAGCACGAGGCGATGCAGGCGGCTGCGCGCCAGCGTGGCCATGGTGAAGCTGAAGACGGCATGCTCGGGCTGCTGGGGCAGGAAGCGGTCGCTCCATTTGTCGCGCCAGCGGCGCAGCGCCGCGAACTCATGGCGTGTCTGAATGGGCGTTTCGATCATGCGCACCTTTTGCCGCCGGTAGCTCCACAGATACGCCGCGAGAGCACACAAAGCCGCCGCCGCCGCGGCGATCCTGGCGATTGCGGCCAGATCGTGCACGTAGGGCTCGGGGTTGCCGAGCATCTTCTGATCCAGTCCCAGGAACCAGGCCGGCGGAATCCAGTGCGCGAACTCCGGCCGCAGGTGCATGTAGCGATCCAGCCCGGGTATAGAGAGCACAAAGGGCAGCAAGCAGATCAGGAGTGTGAACAGGGTGCATTGCACCAGGAGCGAGACGCCCGGAAACAGCCGCGGCGAGACCACATTCAGCAGCAGTCCCTGCAAGGCCACCAGGGCAAAGAAGACGAAAAAAGCGGCCAGCGTCATGGCGGCGAAAAGCGCCAGTCCGTTCTTCATGCCGGGAGTGTAGTAGCGGCCGTTCATGACCACGGGCAGCGCGCTGGAAGGAGGGCCGTTGAGCGCCACGATGAAGATGCCGATGTAGGTCAATAGCGCCGTGAACTTGGCCACGAACACGTCGCGCGTGCGGACCGGCAGGCCCGCCAGCACCAGGTAATCGCGCAATCCCGGGAAGAGAGAGGGCCACTGCATGGCCGTCACCAGGCCGGTCAGGGTCATCGAAAGGGTAATCAGGAACAGGTGGTCGGCGAGGGCGGCCATGTGGTACGGCATGGGCGAATCCAGCTCTTGCAGGACGCGGTACTTGTGGTAGTACGCCTGAATCATGGGGATGCTGAGGGAGACCACGATGGCGAACACGCCGATGGCGACCACCTGCCATTGGCCCGCCGAAGAGACCAGGTCGCTATCGAAGAAGCGGCGGAAAAAATGGCGGCGCAGTTCGAAAGCCGTGCCGTGGGTTTCCTCCATCCAGTCGCGGAGTTTCGCCGCAAGCTTCTTCATGACTGAATGGCCGCCAGAATCCCGTGGACCTTATCGGCGGGATCCTCCTGCTCGGTGAGTTGCGCGAAGATGCCTTCCAGCGACGGCAGGTGCATCAGGTCGCGCAGGCGCTCCACGGCATCGTGCGCCACTACTTTGCCCTTGCGCAGAATCAGCACGCGGTGGCACACCTTCTCCACCACTTCGAGAACGTGCGAACTGTAAAAGATGATCTTGCCCTGGCATGCCAGCTCGTGAAGCAGCGTACGAAAAACCAGGGCAGTGGTGACGTCGAGGCCGGAAAACGGCTCATCGAAGATCATGAGCTCGGGATTGTGAATCAGGGCGGCGGAAAGCAGAACCTTCTGGCGCATTCCTTTGGAATAGGAAGACAGCGGCGAGTGCCGGTCTTCCCACAGTCCGAAAATGCGCAACAGTTCATCCATGCGCGGCTCCAGCACGCGGCGCGGAAGGCTGCGCAGGCGGCCGATCAGTTGCAGGTATTCGCGACCGGTCAGGTGGGGATAGAGATGCGCCTCTTCGGGCACATAGCCGAGGCGGCGCTGAAACGAGACGAAGTCTTTCCGGACGTCCACGCCGTTGAAGAGGATTTGCCCGTCGGTCGGTTCGATGAGGCCGGTAAGGACTTTGACGGTGGTGCTCTTGCCGGCACCGTTGGGGCCCAGGTAGCCGAGGATTTCCCCGGGACGGATTTCGAAGCTGACATCGTCCACCACCCGGACGCGGTTATACCGTTTCACCAGATTCCGCACTTGCAGCATGGCGTGCTAGTATACCCCCCAAGACCTTTGACTATGAATCTGGACCGATTGTTCCAGGCGGGCGTGGCGGTGGCGATAGTGGGGGTGGTGTGGGCGGTGTGGCCGGAGAGCGGCGCGGTGTACAGTTCGCCGCGCCGGATCCACCATGCGACCTACCGGCACGGTCCGGCGGTGCTGGTGGATCGCGGCCACTGGAACCGGTCGAGTGCCGACCCGCGGCTCGACGGCCTGGTGCAATTGCTGGCGTGGGACGGCTACCAGGTGTCGCGCAACCGGCAGGAGTTCGTGCCGGAGTTGTTTCGCGGCATCTGGGTGCTGGTGGTAGCGGATGCCATGGGATGGAAGGGCGCGTTGCGGCCTCTGGGGCTGCGCCTGCACCCGGACGCGTTGACTCCGGCGGAGGTGGCGGCGGTCAGCGATTGGGTGAACCGGGGCGGCGCGCTGCTGTTGATTGCCGACCGGACTCCGGCGGGGGAAGCGTCGCAGCGGCTGGCGAGCGTGTTCGGCGCGAGGCTGATGGATACGACCGCCGGCGCGGCCCGCTTCGACGTGGCAGGTCCGATGGGCGATGACGTCAGTTTCGCGGTGAGCTTCGGCGGTGGCGCGGTGACCGGCCCGCCGGGCAGCGTGGCATTTTTGCAGTCGCAAGGCGTGGCTTTGGCGTTTGGGCGCGGCAGGGTGGTGATGCTGACGGCGCAACTGGCGGGAACCGGCGGGCGGGGGGCGGACAACCGGCAGTTGATGCTGAACATCATGCACTGGCTGACGCGCACGGATGGATGAGGGCCGCGGAGCGCTATCCCAGCGCTTCCGCATCGTGCAAGTGCCGCCGCAGCCATGCCTGAGCCAGCCGCATTTGCCGGTTGACCTTGTGTACCGAAACGCCCAGTGAGATGGCGCTGTCCTCCGCGGTCATTCCAGCGAAGAATTTGAGCTCGAGAATTTTGGCCTTCTCCGGATCCTGACGTTCCAGATCGGCCAACGCCTCGTCTAAAGACACCAGCAACGCGGCCCGCGGTTCGGTGAATGTCAGATCGTCGGTCAGCGGCACGCGGGAGCCGCCGGTGCGCTTATTCGCCAGCCGCCGGCGTGCGTGATCCACCAGGATGTGCCGCATCACTCGCGCCGCCACACCCAGGAAATGCGCGCGATTCTCGAAATTCGGGTCGCTGTCCGCCGCCATCCGGATGTACGCTTCGTGCACCAGAGCTGTCGGCACCAGGGTATGACCGTCAGGTTCCCGCTGCAAATACGCAGCCGCGATCCGGCGCAGTTCCGCATATAGGAGCGGTACGACGCGATCCAATGCGGTGCGGTCGCCATCCCTCCAGGCCTGGAGCAGGATGGTGACCGACGGTTCCACGGCCATATCGCGATGGTACCGCGAGTGCAACATTCTCATGCGGGACCGTGCCCAGCCGTTACAATGGATAATCCACGCTAATGGGGCTTGTATCGAAACTTGCATTTCAATTCGACCGGAAAACGCAATACCGGGGGCAGCGGCTGTTCGATGCGCGCTCCGTGCGGCTCACCGGCAAAGGCGACGATCACGCCCGGGGCCATGTTGCGGATGGACGGCTGTACGAAGTCACGCTGACGCTAGCCGGAAACGGCCGGCTCGGCACCCTGTGTAACTGTCCCCAGTTCCGCGCATACCACAGTTGTATGCACGTCTGGGCCGTGATCCTGCAGGCGGACCGGGAGGGGGCGTTATCAGCCGCCGCTGCCGAACGGTCTCTGAAAGTGGCGCGGGACGGCGCGGCCCCGCTCGACGTGCGGCCCATCTACGACTTCGGCCGGCGCGCTGCTCCCATCCCTCCTCCTCCGCAGCCTCCGCCCTGGCAGGACCATCTGTCGGCCGTACGGCGCGGTCTGGAAGAGTCACACCGGGAACCGTATTCCTGGCCGCCTGGGCTGGAGATCGTGTATGCCGTGGATGTGCCCGCGTCAAGAACGGCCGGCGCCATTGTGGTGGAGTTGTTCGCGCGTTCCCACAAGAAGAACGGCGAGGTTACTGCGTACAAAGAGTTCCGAGTGGCGCCGGCGCGGATCGATTCGCTTCCGGACGCGGTAGACGCCGAGATGATCAGCCTCATGCTGGGGGGCACCGATACCTATTCGTTTTCGTATACCTACAATTCGCGCTACAGCTCCTCGTCGTCGGCAATCCCGCGCAAAGCGCTTCCGTACCTGCTGGCCGCGAAGCTGATCCCTATGGCGTCGGCGGCCGGACGCCTGATGGTGCTCCCCGAAGCCGGCGCGAACAATCTTGTCGGGGCTGCCTGGGACGAAGGCGACCCGTGGAAGCTCTGGCTCGAAGTCCGGCAGGACGATCGCGACCAGTGGAATATCACCGGTTCGCTCCGGCGGGGCAGCCAGAACATGCCGCTCACCGAACCCCTGCTGTTGCTGGAAGGCGGCTTCGTAGTGACCGGGCATTCCGTGGCGCGCTTCGACGCGGCGGGCGCGTATGCCTGGGTTGAGCAGCTTAGGAAGCTGAAGCGAATCCCGTTCCCGGATCGCGACCGCGATACGGTGTTGGCCAATCTACTGGATTGCCCGCGCATTCCCCCCATGGAAATGGACGCGCCTCTGCAATTCGAAGAGCGCCGGCAGCCGCCCAGTCTGGGTTTGCGAATCGTGAACAAGCGGGATTGGAACGGCGATTATTTTGAGGCCCGCCTGCTGCTGGACTACGGCCGCGGATGGATGCTGGATAAAGGCGGCGGTGGCATCTGGGTTCCGGAGGAGCGGGTGTACGTGGTCCGCGACCCCGCTGCCGAGGCCGCCGCGCGGGAAGCGCTGAAGGACCTGGGGCTGAAGCCCGGCACGGAAGGCGCCTGGCGACTGGGCATAAAGGCGATGCCTCGCTCGGTTCGCGAACTGGTGCAGAGCGGCTGGCATGTGGAAGCCGAAGGCAAAGCTTTCCGCCGCCCGGGCGAGGCTCATGTTGACGTGCGCAGCGGCATCGACTGGTTCGAACTCCATGCCGAAGTGGATTACGGCGGCGCGACGGCCACCTTGCCGCAATTGCTGGCGGCGCTGAGGCGCGGCGACACCATGGTGCCGCTGGGCGACGGCACCTTCGGCCTGCTTCCCGAAGAGTGGCTGGCCCGCTTCGCGCCGCTGGCCGGTCTGGGCTCGAAGGAGAAGGATCACCTGCGTTTCCGCCAGAACCAGGCGGGGCTGCTGGATGCGCTGCTGGCGGCACAGCCCGAAGTGCACGTCGATGAGATGTTCCAGCGGATGCGCGAACGCGTGACCCGGTTCCACGGCGTCAAAGCGGTTCCGCAGCCGGAGGGTTTTCAGGGGCAGCTTCGCGACTATCAGCGCGAAGGCCTGGGCTGGATGGAGTTTCTGCGCGAGTTCGGCTTCGGCGGCTGTCTGGCTGACGATATGGGTGTCGGCAAGACCGCCCAGGTGCTGGCCGTGGTGGAAGGCCGACGGGGCGAGCATGGACCTTCGCTGGTGGTCGCGCCTAAATCCCTGATGTTCAACTGGCGCGAGGAATCCGCCCGCTTCACCCCGCAGTTGCGCGTGCTGGAACATACCGGCACGGCGCGCGACCTGGCCCTGATTGCGGAGCACGACCTGGTGCTGACCACCTATGGCACGCTGCTGCGCGATGCCGCCAGCCTGTCCGAGATTCAATTCGATTACGTGGTGCTGGACGAAGCGCAGGCCGTCAAGAATGCCTCTACCGCTTCCGCCAAGGCGGTCCGGCTGCTGCGCGGCGCGCATCGCCTGGCGCTCAGCGGCACGCCGGTCGAAAACCACCTGGGCGAATTGTGGAGCCTGTTCGAGTTCCTCAATCCAGGCATGCTGGGCGAGGCCAAGGTGCTCAAGATGGCCGGCGGCCTGGGGCGGAATCCCAGCGAGGAAGCGCGGCAGCTTCTGGCCCAGGCCCTGCGGCCATTCATCCTGCGGCGCACCAAGCAGCAGGTGGCTCGTGAACTGCCGGAGAAGACCGAGCAGACCATCTACTGCGAACTGGAAGGGCCGCAGCGGCAGACACTACGACGAACTGCGCGAGCACTATCGCGACACGCTGCTGCACCGGGTGGAGACGCAGGGCCTCGGCCAAGAGCAAGATGCACGTGCTGGAAGCGCTGTTGCGCCTGCGGCAGGCGGCCTGCCATCCCGGGCTGCTCGATCCCAAGCAGGTGGATGAACCCAGCGCCAAGCTGGAAACGCTGCTCGATCAGTTGCGACGAACTGCGCGAGGAGGGCCACAAGGCGCTGGTCTTCTCGCAGTTCACCAGCCTGCTGGCGATCGTGCGCCGGCGCCTGGATGAGGCCGGCGTGCGCTACGAATACCTGGACGGCGCGACGCGCGACCGCCAGGCGCATGCGTGGAGGCGTTTCAGAACGACCCCGGCATGCAGCCTGTTCCTGATCAGCCTGAAAGCCGGCGGCCTGGGGCTGAACCTGACCGCCGCCGAATACGTGTTCCTGCTGGACCCCTGGTGGAACCCGGCGGTGGAGGCGCAGGCCGTCGATCGCGCGCATCGCATCGGGCAGACCAAGCCGGTCTTCGCCTACCGCCTGATCGCCCGCGACACCGTGGAAGAGAAAGTCCTGGAATTGCAGAAGACCAAGCGCGAACTCGCCGACGCGATCCTGGGCGAAGACAACAGCCTCATCCGCGATTTGAAGAAGGAAGACCTGGAGCTGCTGCTCTCGTAGCGGCCCGCCGGTTTCACCAGGACCGCCCCACGTCACAAATATATTGCAGATTCATTGCAGGCAGGCTGCATATCGCCGGCGCCGGTAAGTGCAGACTGGAGCTGGAGAAAGAGTCATGTACGCATCTATGCTGACTGGTCCCACGCTGAGCGGCCTCTTCGCTCTGCTGTTTCTCGCTCCCCAGGCTTCGGGTCAAAGCACCCAGATCGGCGGGTTGATCGGGCGCGGCGGCGTCGCGCAGCTTTTCGAGAATTCCGCGTATCACGTTGTCGCCGGCGTTGAGGGTTGTGTGTTTTGCGGTGGCCGGCGCGGGTTGTTCCTGGAATTCCACCACTGGCAGAAGACCGGGATGGGGACTGACCAGCCCGTCTCCCTGAACCTGGGCGCCGGCGGTCTGAGAATCCAAGGCAAGGGCGCGCGCGTAAGGCCGTTCTTTGACCTTGGATTTACAGCCGGGACGGAGGAAAAGGACCGGCCGATCCTGCCGTTTAACAAGACACATCAAGGCGTTGTGGGGGGCTTGCTCGGTTTCGGGGCTGCGATTTCGATTACGGAACACTGGTATGTGCGCCCGCTCGGGAGGATCATCGGGCTGTCTTCATCCGAATACGGCGGTTTTGGCGGTGTGGCGGTGGGTTGCCGCTTCTAACGATCCCGCGGAAACGGCTCAGTTGCGCACCCTTACCGCGAACAGGGCGTGGTGCGCCAGAATGAACAGGGTCTGGCCGCCGGCGCCTCCGAAAACGAGTTGGAGGGGACGTTCCGGCACATCGATCCGGCCGATCTGCTTGCCCCCGCGGTCATATACGAAGATTTCGCCGTTCGCGACGTATACGTTGCCCTTCCGATCGACAGCAACGCTTTCACCGCCGCGCGGGGCAAAGCGTTCCAAATCGCTCAGCGTACCATCGGCGGCCACTAACGCACGGTAAGTGACGTCCTCCGATTCGCTGCTGACATAGATGCGGTCCCCCGGATTGGCGGTGAGGAAACCGTAAGCATCGAGGTTATCTGAGAAACGCCAGCCGGCGGTGGAGTCCGCCGGTCCCTGCTGGAAAACGCGGCCCGCGGGCAGGAACACACTGCCGTCCGGCGACACGTATTCCCTGGCTTTGGGAGTGGACACATCCTGCTGGAACATCTGGGCCAGCGTCACATAGGCGAATGTATCGAAGTTCAGTTGGTCCTTGAATTCGCCGTTGTTCCAGTAATTGACCGGAAGAACGGCGCGGGCGCCCGGATGAGGACTGGTCTGTCTGAGGAGCCAGCACGGTGATGGAATCCTGTGGCGATCCGGGATGGAACGAATACACCGTTCCCTCGGGTCCGGACGATGAGAGCACCAGCAGGTTGCCCGCTTTGTCGAAGGCCAGGTTCACGGGATCGAGCGGATCATCGCGTTCGATGGTGAGTCCCCCGGCGGCCGACCAGCCGTAGATGCGCTGCTCGTGGCGATCGACGAAATAGAGCTTGCCGGAAGCGTCTACCGCGGCGCCGGAAATCGAGTAGAACCCGTCTTCGAGCTTCCGGACTTGCGAACCCGGCTCGAGTACCGCGGATGCATCGGCGGGTGCGGGAACGGGCGGTTCGGCGGGAATATCGAGCACAGCAAACTCCCGTTCCCGCGTCTTCAGATGATGAGTCACGTCCTCAATGGAATTCTCGTAGGGGAATTTGCTGGCACGCAGAAACGTACCGCAGCCGTTCTGGTCGCACGTGGCATATCCGCTTTCGGCATTGACGTGGACATTGCGGAAGTGGATGTCCGAGGAGTGATACAAACGAACCGCGGCGGCAAACGGCGCGCGGGAACGGGTGACGCGATACGCGTGATAATTCGCGATGGTGATGTTCTTCGACCAGTCTAATTCCAGCGATAAGGCTTCGGGACTCTCGCCGGCCTCTTCTTCGGTCTGCGGCGCATTGAGGTCCCAGTTTTCCACGTGGTCGAACTTGATTTCAGTGCGCACGTGATGTTCGACGGAAAGCTCGTAGACATGGCCCGGGGTCTTGGTGTCGGAGACATAGAATCCCGCCTGCGCGAAGGTGTTGGGCGTCCAGATATCGGCGAAGGTTCCGCCGCCGCCGCTGTGTCACCCAGAGACTGGGATACTGCGCGTCCCAGCGCTTGCGCAGGTCGGGATCGGCAGTGTGGTCGTTGTTGTAGGGATTCGTTCCGCTGCCGTGACCGCCCAGGAAGCGCACATCGTCAATCAGCGAAGCGGCGCCCGGCACACCACAGCACGCCCACGGCCCGGGGATTGATCCCGCCGGTCAGAACTCCGAAGCCGCTCAGGATGTTGGAGCCGCCCGGGGGCGCGGAAATCACGGCTCGCGGGCGCGCCCACGCCCTGAAAGGCGGGCGTGCCGTCCGGAAGGTCGAACTGCGTCAGCGTCGGGTGCAGCCCGATGAGCACCGTGTCCGGTTTCAACAGGAGCGTGTCGCTGACGATGTAGTGGCCGCTGGGAAAATAGAGCACGCGATGGTGATCGATGGCTTTCCGGATCGCAGCGGTATCGTCGGTGTTGCCGTCTCCGGTGACGCCCAGCGAGTGAACATTGACCCAATCTTGGGTGGGCGGCAGGCGCGGAATCGCGGGAGGCAATGGCGCGGGCATCGCGGTCAGGGCGTGGCGTCATACACCATGCCGAGGGCGCCGGTCACCCTTCTCCCGGCAGGATGAGTCCATAGTTGAAACGTCCGACGCGGTATATGGGGCCCTTGCCGGCGACCTTCCTGCCGCTGTCGTGGAACGCGCGCAAAGACCGGCACATTCTTCAATACGGCGTTTTCGAAACCGATTTCGTTCAGCGGACTCTTCTCATTGCCGATGATCACCACCGCGCCGGAGATATTCTCGAAACGGCCGTCCTTGACCCACAACTGGTCGTAATACTGCGGATCGATATCGATAGCGCTCAGGCACATCGCGGAAGGTATCGCGAATGAGGGTGAGCCCTGCCTCGTGCTCGCGGATGGCGGCCTCGCGTTGACCCTGGAACACGGAATCGATCAAGGTGAACTGCCAGGCGGGCGAAGTCTTTTCGGCCAGAATGCCGTAACGTCCACCATAGAAGTGGAGATCCTCGGCCTCATTGCCGACCTGGTTCAGCGCGGCGAGACCGGAGCCGGTATGGAAGTCCATGTGGCTGAGAAAAGCGTGCTGCGCGGCGTGGAAGCGGATCGCGACCGCGGCGGGGTTGCCGTCGCCGATCTCGAAATCGATGTTGCTCATGGCCGAATAGAAGGTACCGGGATTGGCGTCGGCGATCTGGCTATTCGGCGGCACGCTGCCGGGTGGGGAAAACGGCACGCGGAAGCGCGCTGCCAATCCACGGCCCGCACGCGCGCCGGTGAACATGACCATCACGCCGATACCTTTCTGAAAACCCGGCGTGTTGGCCGCGAGCACGAACACGGGCCTGCGTGACGCCGTAGCCGATGACGCGGACCCCCGGCCATACGTAAAGGGTGCGCGTCACCCGGTACTGGCCTGACGGTACGAAGACAATTCCCTCGCGAACGTTGTTTTCAGCCTTATCGATGGCAGCCTGGAGTGCAGCGCTGTCGTCGCTCTTACCGTCGGCGCGAGCGCCGAATTCGGGAGCATCCAGATAAACCGCTTTGGGGTCATTCAGGCGCGTGCCGATCGCCGATGCCGCGAACGCAGCAGAGGCGATACCGTGCAACAGAACGACGAGCAGCAGATTCGATTGAATGCGCGTGTGCATTGCCGTACCCTTGTTTTACCGCAACGCACTCGCGCAGGAAACGACGGCCGGGTTACCAGACTGGCTGGGTTGCAGCGTCCAGGGTAAAGCACGCGCGGCCTTTCGCGTGATACCAGAACTGGGTTTGGCGGATCTGGTCCTCTTCCTGGCGGCCGGAAAAGACCGCGCAGAGTTCGTAAACAGTCCCAGCCTTGACGCGATATTCGTAGAGCCGGCCGGTCTCCGGATCGGCGGTCTGGGAGCGCGTGATCCCTTTGCCTATCAGCTCCGGCAGAGCGCCCGGCAGAGGTTCGGCGGATTTGCCGGGGCGTATGTGCCAGGAGCGTACGGCCCAGGTAATGGCGCGGAGATCCTGGACCCGGCGATGATCCGCTTCCATGCCGCGCTGTACGGCCGGGGTGCCGGCGATTCCCAAACCGAGCGAGAACGCGGCCACTACCACAGCGGCGGCGCCGATCCCAAATGTGGCACTGCGTTTGGCGGCGTACGAAACGCCGGTGTCGCGATCCCAATGCAGCGAGCCCAGGTAGTAGACAAACACGGCGCCGCACAGGAGCATGACGGTGAGAGCTTTCAGCACGAAGCGCGAGGTCAGTTCGCCGGTCAGGAAATAATCGAGAAACCAGATCAGGTCACAGATCATGGCGCCGGCGGTGAGAAGCAGAGCAAGGTAGGTGAGCCATTTACGGACGCCGGACTGGAGCCGCTCGGGACGGTCCCGGGCCTCGCGCAGAATGGTCCGCATGACCAGCAGAAAAATGGGGAATGCTACGGCCAGGCTGGCCATCTGCCAGGTTACCGCGGTCCGGACAGCATAGACCTGGTCCCTGGTGACGGGGTCGGGAATCCAGCGATCGATGAACTGAAACAGCATGGATCCGAGAGCGCTCGTCCAAGTGGCCAGCGTCGAGAACGACAGCAGATAAAGGAATGCATCGCGAGAGGATTCGCCGCCGCCGGTGCGTTGCGGAACGGCGAGACCCGTTTGGCCCTCCCAATACCTGCAAAGAGCTGCGTGAACGTCGTCCTGCGGCCAGCCCTGTCGCGCAAGTAACGAGGCCAGGAATTCATCCGAGGCCCCCTTGGATTTCGCGGCTTCCACAAACTCGAACAGCTTTACGGTTTCTTCATGTCGCATGCGGTCAGTAAGGCAGTCGAAAGACCGACATGGAGCGTAATAGAATCAAGAGCTTTTAAGGGCGCATGTCGGGAGCAGCGGACAGTCAGTGTCGAGCGATGTACGCAAAATGTCCGGGCGTGAGGGGATGCGGGACGCGAGCATGCGCTCCCGAATGCGTCATGAGACAACCGTAAGGCTACTTCCAGCTTGCCCAATACTCCGGCCATTCCACCTGCTCGCCGGCGGGGAGCACATGGATGGGGTTCAAGCCGTCCAGCATTACGGCGTATTCGTCGGTCTGGGTCTTCTTGTGCTGATTGGCGAGCGCTTTGGGATGCGGTCCGTGATGAATGCCGCGCGGGTGCAGTGTGGCGTAGCCCGGCTTGATATTGTCTTTGCTGAAAAAATCGCCATCGTGATAGAAGAGGAACTCGTCGTAGTCGGTGTTGCGATGGAAGAAAGGAACGCGCAGCGCCTCGGGATCCTGCTCGAGGGGACGCGGCAGAAAGCTGCACACCACCGCGCCTTCGGTGACAAACGAAGTGTGCGCGCTCGGGGGCAGGTGGGCGCGATGGCTCATCACCGGACGGATATCGCGCATGTTGATTTTCCACGCGGTGAGGTCGCCCTTCCAGCCCACTACGTCGATGGGGTTGAACGGGTAGAACACTTTGGAGATTTCGTCGTCCACTTTGATGCGGACTTCCCATTCGCGGTCGGGGCCGCCTAAATGCGGAGCGGGCTCGGGCACGGTGATGGACCCGGGGTCGTAGAGCGCATGATGGCCCAACAGGCCCTTGTCCGGCTGTTCGAACTCGGTGCGCGACTGGACGATGAGGAAGAAATTCTCGTCCGTCTTGGGCAGCACGCGATAGGTGACCGCGCGGGGCAGCACGATATAATCGCCCGGCTCGAAGGTCATTGGCCCGAAATCCGTCTCGATGGCGCCGCGCCCGCGATGCACGAAGAGCAGTTCGTCGCCATCGGCATTGCGGTAATAGAACGGCATGGCCTGGGACCGCCGCGAGACGTAGAGGGTCACGTCGTTATTGCCCAGGAAGGCCACGGGCATGCCGCAAGGATCGGTCATGTCCGAGGGTGCGAGCTTATTCAAATCGAACAGGTGGGGCCGGAGTTTGCCTTCGAAGCGGATCCAGCCGGTGGGCGGATGCGCGTGATAGAGATGAGAACTCTTGCCGTAGAATCCTTTGCGTCCGTGTTCCTCTTCAAAGGTCCCCTCAGGGATTCCAACGTGGGCCTGTTTGGCGAATTTCCCTTTTTTGAGTGGGTACATAGCGTCTCCTCTTTCAGGATACGCCGGGAGGACGCGGGAACCGGTAGTTGCAAGCGCGGGTTTCAGACTGGCAATCACGTTATAATCGGTACGGAATGGACGTTTTTGAGGAGTTAGTGCGTCTGCGCAACCTGGGGCAGAAATGCGCGCTCGCCACGATTGTGGAGGTGCGCGGCTCCATCCCGAGCTACGAAAGCGCCAAACTCCTGGTGCGCGAAGACGGTTCCATGGCGGGCACCATTGGCGGCGGATGTGTGGAAGCCGAAGTGTGGAACGCCGCCCGGGAGGTACTCGAAACGGAAAAGCCCAAGCACCTCAGCTTCAACCTGGGACAGGATGCGGCGTACGATAACGGTCTGATTTGCGGAGGGCAACTGGATGTGTTCGTCGAGCCGGTTCTGCCCATTCCGCACGCATATATTTTCGGTGCGGGGCATATTTCCAAGAGCCTCTCGAAGGTGGCGACCATGGCCGGTTTTGCCACTGTGGTGGTGGACAATCGGGAGAGCTTCGCTAACGTGGAACGCTTTCCGGAGGCGGCCACGATTCATGCCGAGGAATATGAGGACGTGTTTCCGCGGCTGAACATCAACGAAACCAGCTACCTGATTATCGTCACGCGAGGACATCGCGACGACATGCGGGTTCTGAAACTGGCCATCGGCACGCCGGCGCGGTATATCGCCATGATCGGCAGCAAGCGCAAAGTGCTGAACGTGTTTCGCGAACTGGAAAACGAAGGCGTCCCCCGGCCGGCATTCGAGCGGCTGCACGCACCCATGGGGCTGGACATCGGCGCTATTTCTCCGGAAGAGATCGCCGTGTCGGTCGTCGCGGAGATGATTGCGGTGCGCCGGAATGCGGCATCCTCCTGGCGCTCGCTTTCGATGTCGGTAGTCGGCACCGAAACGTGGGCCGCTTTAAACAAGTGAGTTCCGCGGGGCTGATTCTTGCGGCCGGCGAGTCGCGGCGCATGGGAGCGCCCAAGCCATTGCTGGCATATCGGGGGGAGACTTTCCTGGATCGCCTGATCGGTCTGTGGGGGGCGCGCTGTTCGCCGGTGATTGTGGTGCTGGGCGCGGCGGCGGAACAGATTCGGGCCGGGACAGTGCGGCCGGCCACCTTCGTGGTGAATGGCGATTACTCCCTGGGTCAGACCAGTTCGATGCAGTGCGGCCTGCGCGCCGTGCCGCCGGGATGCGACTACGTGCTGTTCACGCTGGCCGATCATCCGGCGGTGGCGGCGGAGACGATCGACGCCGTTCTGGCGGCTCCGGCCGCGCCCGTCTGCGTGCCGCGATACCAGGGGAAACGCGGCCACCCGATCCGCTTTTCACGCGATCTGATCGGGGAGTTTCTGGCCCTGCCGCCCACCGGTGCGGCCCGTGACGTGGTGCACGGGCATGCGCACGAGACCGCTTTTCTGGACCTGGACGATCCGGGCATTGTGACCGACGTGGACGATCCGGAAGCGTACCGCATGCTGGTGGAGACGGTATGAAGCGGGCGTGCAAGGTGGCGGGACTGCTGCTGGCGGTGCTGCTGGCGATCGGGCTGGCCGCTCCGTATATCGCCGCCGATCAGTACGGCAAACGGCTGCAGAAGTCGCTGGAGCGGGCGCTGGGCCGTAAGGTCGAAATCGGCGGAGTGCATTTCAGCCTGTTTTCCGGCCCGGGATTTTCCGTGGAGAGCGTGACCATTCACGAAGACCCGGCGATCGGCATCGAGCCCATCGTTTATATTAACGAGGGCGTGGGCGGTGGCCTGACGGTCCGGCCGAGCTTCTGGTCGTTGCTGGGCGGGCGATTTGTGATTGCTTCCATCACTCTGGATGCGGCCAGCATCAATCTGACCAAGAGCGGGCCGGCGTCCGAGTGGGGCCGCTGGAACTTTTCCTCGCTGGTGAACCCTTCGGTGATGACCCGGATTCCGGCGATCCACGTGCGGAACGGGCGGATCAACTTCAAATTCGGCGACCAGAAGAGCGTGTTCTACCTGCAGCAGACGGATCTGGACATTTCGCCGCCCGGTTCGATCGGACGCGCCTGGAGCGTGGATTGTTCGGCGCAGCCTTCGCGCACGGACCACACCGCGCAGGGCCTGGGTTCATTCCGATTGAAGGGGCGTTGGTTTGTGGATCCGGCGCGCGTGGACCTGGACTTGGAACTGGACCGGACGGGCCTGGGCGAACTGACGGCCCTGATGCGCGGCCAGACCGGCAGCGTGCACGGCAGCCTGACGTCGCGTCTTCATTTGGGCGGACCGTTGAACAACATTGGAATCGCCGGACGCCTTCATATTCAAGACGTACACCGCTGGGATTTGCTGCCGCCCAACAAGGAACAGGACTGGCCGCTGGATATCCTGGGCCGGTTGGACCTGATCGGACAGCAAGTGGAGCTGCAGACCACCTCTCCGCGGAACATGGCTCTGCCGCTGACGGTGCGTTTCCGCGCCAGCGATTATCTTTCCCGGCCGCACTGGGCCGTGGCCGTCAACTGGAACCAGTTTCCCGTGGGACCTTTGATGGAACTGGCGCAGCACATGGGCGCGCAAATTCCGCCGAAGCTGCAACTGGGCGGGACGATCGACGGGGCCATCGGATATTCGGGGCGGGGAAGCTTTCAGGGCGAGTTGGCCTTTCACGATACGGTGCTGACGATTCCGGATTCGCCGCCGGTGCGCTTCGAGCAGGCGCACATTGTGGTGGGCCACGGGAACATATATCTTTCGCCCGCCGTGGTGCGCACGGGAGACCGGGACGAAGCCCAGATCGAAGCCAGTTACTCGATGGATACCGATGCGCTGGACCTGACCATTTCCACCGGGTCGATGAAAGTGGCTTCGCTGCGGGCGCAGGTGGCGCTGGCGGCGGTGCCGTGGCTGGAGCAGGTGCAATCCGGCGAATGGCAAGGGGAATTGCATTACCGCCGGGACATATCCAAGGCGGGATGGAGCGGCGTGTTGGACGTGCACGACGCGCAGGTATCCGTACCCGGGCTGGCGGATCCCCTGGAACTGGCGTCAGCGCACGCGCAAATCAATGGCGCGCGGGTGTCTCTGGATCGCGTGAAGGCGCGGGCGGGGAAGGTTGCGTTCACCGGACAATACAGCTACGAGCCCGGGCTGGCGCGCCCGCACCGTCTTCGCGTGCATGCTGGAGAAGTGGCCGCGGCCGATCTGGAAGACGAGCTGCTTCCGGCACTGCGGCACAATTCCGGATTGATTGCGCGCGCGCTGGGCCGTACCGCTCTGCCTGACTGGCTGAAGGATCGGCGGGTGGACGGGAATCTGCAGATTGACAATCTGCTGGTTGGCGGCGTGCATCTGGAGAACGTTCGCACGCGGCTGTTGTGGGACGCTGCCCGCGTGGAAATGGATGGTTTTCAGGCGCGGATGGAGGACGCCGCGGTGACCGGCCGGGTGACGGCAAATCTGCGCGGCGTGCGGCCCGCCTATCACGCGGCTCTGAAGATCCAGGGCCTGCGATGGGAATCCGGAAGGCTGGACGCGGAAGGCACGCTGGACAGTTCGGGCACAGGGGACCAGTTGCTGGCGAATCTTTCGTCGCAGGGCTTTTTCGTGGGAACCGCGCTGGATTTTGGCGCGCCGGGTCCGTGGCGGGCGGTGTCGGGAAATTATAATTTGACGTGGTCGCCGGCGGCGCCGCGTCTGCATCTGACCAGCCTGAGCCTGCGCAATGCCGATGAGACATACACTGGCAGCGGGGCCACCCAGTCAGACGGCAAGATGATCATTTTGTTGACGAACGGCACCCGGGAGGTGCGCGTCACCGGAACGCTCAACAAGTTGAAGGTGGAGGAACCGGGAATTCCGTAGAGTATGCTAATGTCCCGGTGCATAATAGAAGCCTGGGGGGTGGCGAATGAGAATCGCCTTACTGACGCTTTTGACGCTGGGAACCTTGGCGGCTGCCGATTTTACCGGAACAGTGGTCGATGTGATGTGCCGCGGCAAAGACCTGGCCGGACACACGCGGGAATGCGCTTTGACTTGTTCGAAGAGCGGGTATGGACTGGTGACGCCGGACGGCAAGTTTCTGAAATTCGACGAGGCGGGGAATGCCCGGGCGCTGGCCTCTCTGAAGAAACTGTCCAAGGATAAGGACCTGAAGGCCAAGGTATCGGGAACGCTGGAGGGCGACGTGCTGAAAGTGCAGGCCATCGAATTTCAGCCCTGAAATCCGGGTTACAATTCAATCAGGGGCGTCGCTTCAGGTTTCACTTATGCCACTGTATTGGTTTCCTGCCGGGATTCGTTTTAAGGATTATTTATTCTCCGAGCCTGTGCCTTTGGCCGGCTGGCATGCGCCCGATTGCGCGGGAATCGCGGTCATCCTGGCGAGGAATCCGCAGTGGGGTCCCAAGCCCCTGCAACCTCTGTCTTTCGCTGATATCCGCGAGGTGGCGTCGAACCTCGGGCGGAGCGATCTGCTGGTTTCTGTGCTGCCCATGCCGTATTCCCAGCCCGCGCAACGGCGCGCTCTATGTTGCGATTTGATGAGCGCCCGCTTTCCGGTTTCGGCTGCCGAAGTGACACGCAAACTGGATGTACTGGAGGCGCGCCAGCAGGAACAGGGGGAGCGGATTCTATCCCTGCTGGGCTTTATTGCGAAGTTCTTCGAGCCGCAACCGGTGGGCCCGCGCAATGCCATCGGGTTTCTGAGCCCCCTGGCGCCGGCCGAAGTTACTGAAAGCGGAAGCTAGCCGTCACGCGCGCATAATATTCCAGTTCACCGGCGGAAGTGGGAGTGTCGGGCCCGAAGGCCCATGGTATCTGGGCGCGCATGGCCGAATAGACTCCATTGGACGCTACGATCTCTTCGCAAATCGCCACGGGCTCGCCCAATTTTTTGCCGGCCGCGGTTGCCAGAGTCTCGGCTTTCGCGCGGGCATCTTTGCCGGCGGCTTCCAGAGCGCTTTTCCGGGCGCCTGCTTCATCCGCGGCGCGATAAGACAATCCCCCTGCCAGCGTGGCTCCAGCCTTTACCAGCGCGTCGGCGACCTCTCCGGCGCGAAGCGCTTCCCGGACCGCCACGCGCACCAGGCTTTTCGCCTGATAGCTTCCGAACTGTATATCGGATTGAACCGCGCCTGACGCCAGAAAATTTGCGTAGCCCCCGGGCGCGATTTGCGGAGCCCCGTAGGGCGGCAGCGCTTGCATGGGCGTCGCATAAATATTATTGACGTTCATGGAGACGACTTGCAGATCGCCGCGCTGGACTCCCAACTGCGAAACCGCCTGCGCGATCTGCGTGGTTCTCGCCTGGTGGTCTTTCACGGCGTGCGCCGCGGATTGACCGCCCGTGGTGATTTCGATCAGGAACTCCGCGCTTTCCGGCGCGCTCCGGCGCACGGCTTCGCCTACTACCGCCACGCCTTCCATCGGTTGGGCCTGGATTCGATTCCCGTATGCTGCCATCATTTTCTTGTCCTCTTTTTCGATCTTTTCCGGCACCGCGCCGGCGGGAGGCCGCCGGCGCGGAGGACGTTGCTTACCTTTCGGCATGGGCGCGCCAAACTAGAACGAGCCGCCGCCATACGGCGAGAAGCCGTAACCGCCGGCCTGGCGCAGGGCCAGGTGGGCCAGCGGGTGGAGTTGCCCGATTCCGCCGATCTGGCCGATTCCGCCGCCGCCGATCTGGCCCTGCGGGGCTAATGGATATCCGCCGAACTGCTGCTGTTGTTGCGGCCAACCGGGAGTCGCCTGCGCGGGGTTGAGCATCTGATTCTGCCACGCGAGTTGTTGCAGTTGGCTTTGCAGAATCGCCTGCTGCACCAGTGGGTTTTGCAATAGCGGATTCTGCAGCAGCGGATTCTGGAACTGCTGCGGATTCTGGAACTGCTGCGGATTCTGGAACTGCTGCGGATTCTGTCCGATGCCAAATCCGCCCTGCTGGTGTTGCGGATTCATCCCGTAGCCGCCGAACGCTCCCGAATTCATGAACTGTTGCAGTGCCGTGTAAGGCAAACCGTAAGGCGTCGTTCCGACGGGGTACGCGCCCGATTGATAGCTCTGAAACGGATCGTGGTTCATCATAGTTGGGTTCCTCGCTAAGTCGCTTTCTTTTGGAAATTGGCGCCGCTTTTAGCGGTGTCCACAGGCCCAATATTGCCACACGATTCCGCTCGAGGTATGCTCTTCCTGCCGCAGTTACCGCTACTGCGGCAAATCCGTCTAACCCGTTCATCCATGGCCTGCTGAGGCATGAATCAGGGTAAGGTTCTTTACTTTGGATGCGTCCGGACTTTTCAGCCAGTTTGCCAGTTCGCTTTCGCGGAAGCGCCACTGACGGCCCACCTTAATGGCTGGAATTTCCTTACATTCCGCCCACAGGCAGAGAGTTCTGGTAGAGATGCCGAGCCACTTCGAGACTGCCGCCGTGGTCATGAGAGGTTCATGCTTAATCGTGAAAGTTTCCATAGCCCTTCTTTCGTTTTCAACCCGCATCGCGCTCCTGTCAAGACACGAATCGGTATCGTCGCGATTACAGCGAATCAAACGTGAAGGAATGTCCAAGCCCGCCAATTGTGCAGAGTCACTTCGCCTTGACGTGTAGACGGATGGGTTGCGGCGAAGCGTAGGAAGCCTGCTGACCGGAGCGCGTTTCCACGGCGCCTGCAACGTAGATCAACTGGTCCACGGGTTCGGCCGAAGGCAGCGCTTCCAGGGTAAAACTACGGCGGGATTCGGCCTCGCCGATGAGCACGCCGTTCAGTCCCACGTCGAGCACGCGCACGCGCGGCGGCAGGTTGCGCACTTCCACCGGCACGCGCCCGCGAAATTCGCCTTCGCGAGCAATGGAGACGATAATCTCGGCAGTGCCGCCGGGCGCGATGGTGACATCTTTGGTTTCGGCGGTCATCACCAGGTCGGGCCGCGGCATCAACGCGATCAGCTTGAGCGAGTCTTCGGGATTGGCGCTCTGCGCTCCCACCGTGGCCTTGCCGTTTACCCGCAAAGGCACGGCGCCGGGCAGTTTCGCCTCCGCGTCCGCCGAGAGTGCCAGGGTCGCCGATATCTGCCCTTTACCGATTACGGCGGGCGCGGCGTGCAACCCCGGCGGCAGATCTTCCAGGCGCACGTCGATTGGGCCCTCGAACCCGTCGGTGCGGAAGGCGGTCACTGTCACTGGCACAGTGCCTCCAACAGGCACATTGGGATTGCGCGGCGACACGCTCAAGCGGTAGTCCGGATGCGGGCGGCGGATGGTGAGGCGATACGGGAACCGGTCGCCTCCCAGGCCCTGTACGTCGCGAATCGCCAGCGTGTATTCGCCATCGGCGGGCGCTGTGAAGTGGAGCAGGGAATCCTTGCCGTAGCCCGGGCCGCCGTCATCGTTGCGATAGTAGAGATGCGCCACCGGCAATCCGTTGGGCGACAGCTTCGTGCCAGGCGGATAGATTTGCACCTTGTATACCGCCGAATCGATGGCATGGGCCTCTGGGGTGGTGTCGAAGAAGGTGGTACGCTGGCCGCCGAAGCCTTCAAACACGCAATCGTTGTCGGGCGAAAGGGGCAGGGAATCCACGCGAATCACTTCGCCGCCCACCATGACATAATCGCCGGTGTGCAGGTTGTCCCACGCCAGAATGCGCATGCCGCGGCCGGCGGAATCGTGGTCGCGCAGGGTGACGGCAGTCTCCCACACCGGACGCGCGACCGCGCGCTCGATGGAGTTGCCTTTGGCGTCCAGCACCTCGAGGAACGAATCCAGGCTGCTGCCCAGCCTTTGCGCATTCACTTCAAACACCAGTTCATCGCCTTTGTGCGCCGTGAAACGATAGCGATTGCTGGCGCCCGGCGTCGCGATCTTTCCGTTGATGGTCACCGGCCAGTTGACCGCCCCGCCTTGCGATTCCACTTCGGGTTCAGAACCGAGCGCAACTTTCACCTGGTCGAACGCATGTTCCGGGCGGAGCGTCAGGGTGTCTTCGGATTCAGGCGCGGGCTTGCCATCCACCTTCAGACTGGACGTGAGGTGGAAGCCGTTCAGCGTGAGGTTGCCGGTGGTGTTCTTTTGCAGGCCCAGCGGCCAGGCCGAGAGGACCAGCGGAAATTCTCCGGCGATGATGCGATAGGTGTGGCTGGCGCGCCCGCCGTGCTGGTAATCCGTCACGCGCACGTAGTAGGTGCCGGCCGTGGCGAAGCGATGCGCGAACATCACCTGTTCGACGCCGCCCTTCGTGCCGAATTCGCGAAGCGGGTTGAGGCCGGCATCCAGAATGGTCACCACGGGCTGCAGGGAGGAGCCCAGCAGCATGGCGCCGTTATAGAACGAAATCTCCTGCCCGGCCTTCACCTGGATCTTGTAATAATCCACGTCGCCCGGCTTGGAAATGACGCCGGTGAGAATGGCCGGAAGGAACGTTTCGAAGGCCTGCTCGGGTGTATCGTTGGGTTCGCGGTCGGGCGCTTCGCCATAATAAGGCTCCACCAGGAAGCGGCCCTCCGGGCTGGTTCCCAGAGGCGTAAGAAGGCGGAAACGCACCGGCCCGATCTCGGCATCCGGCGAGACTTCCACCTCCACGGTGACCTGATTGCGCGGCGGCAGGGGACCGAGGTCAATCGACGACGGGGTGCCGTTCGAACCCAGCCGGACGTCCGGCAGATCCGGCAATTCCTTCACGCGCAGAATGCGTCCGCTTATGGCCGGGTCGCTGAAGTAGATGGCGCTCGCCTTGGCCAGGTTCAGGCCTTCCACCGTGAGTTCCACCGTGGTGCCGCGCGCGATGCCGGCGGGCGCCACGGTATCCAGCGTGGGCGGCGTGGTGCGATTTCCAAGGTGCCGCTCGCCCGAATCCGCGAGTGCCGCGCAGAGCGAGAGCGCGACGCACAGGGCGCTATTTCGAAGCCGGCAATTTCGCATGATCCACCTCGTGAGTTTCCAACATGCCGTTGAAGAGGCCCGCTATCACCTGCTTTCCGTTCGGCGTGAACTCCAGGCCGAAGGCCCAGTCGGAAAGATTCGGAATGGTCTGCACCTCGGTCAGGTCCGCGGCGCGAAACAGCTTGATGCTCCGGTCGGCCGCGGAGGATGCCAACAGGGTTCCATCGGGCGACCAGGCCAGTTTGAGGATCGTGTCTTCATGCGCGATGAGCGAGTTTTCCAGCGTGCCGTCTTTTTCGCCGAGGCGCCAGACCCGGATGGTCTTATCGAAGCCTCCTGCGGCTACGCGCGTGCCATCGGGAGACAACGCGATGGTGTTGATACCGTCGGTCGGGCCGGAGAGCGTATAGAGGCGATCGCCGGTGGCCACGTTCCAGACTTTCACCGAACGGTCCGCGGAACCGGAGACCAGCCGCGCGCCATCGGGCGTGAAGGCCAGCGCATAGACCGCGTCGATATGGTCGCGCAGGGTGCGGATTTCCTTGCCGGTGCGGACGTCCCAGAGCTTGATCAGCTTGTCGTAACTGGCCGTGGCCAGGGTCGCGCCATCGGGGGAGAAGGCGGCGGCGTAGATGCAATCGGAGTGCCCGGTGATGGTGGCGGAAACCGTGCGCGCCGCCACGTCCCAGATCTTCACTTCCCCGCGCCGCGCAGGGAGTCCGCCGGCCGCCGCGAGCAACTTGCCGTCGCGGGAGAACGCCACGGCGCGCACGGCATCGGCGTGGTCCGGCAGGGTTGCCAGGACTTTGCTGGAAGCGGAGTCCACCAGGCGCACTTCTTTGTACCCGCCCAACGCGACGGCGCCGCCGCCCGGCTGCAGGGCCAGGGAATAAATCAGGAAATGGATTGCCAGTGCCATTAGTGGTCGAAGAGAAACTCTTTGCTGGTCAGCAGTGCCCACACCATGTCTTCCAGCGCCTGCCGGTGGGCCTCGCGGCGCGCCTCTTCGGTGCCGGTCACCGGTCTGGCTTTCTCCAGGGCGCCGGTCAGGGCGGCGCGCTCCGCGTCGCTGGGATACCGGCTGAATGCCGAAAGGTACATGAATTCCAGGATGCGCCGGTCGGACAGTCCCAACTTGAGGAAGAGCGCGATGGTCCCGTCGGGCGCGCTCAGCTTTTTATTGAGCGTGTCGCCGTTGATCACCGCCAGGGCCTGCGCGATGGTGGAATCGCTGGCGCGCTCGGCGGCGTCGCAGGTGATGCGCTGCGGCCGGCCGAACGAGGTCAGAAATTCCGATTTCACCTGGGTATCGGGCAATTGCAGCGCCCGCGTGCCCGCCGGATATCCGGAGAACGCCGTGGGCGACCCGGTCACCTGCGACATGGCATCCAGAATCACCTCCGCCGGAAGCCGCCGGATAATGTGCTTCGAGTAGAACATGTTATCGGCCTGGTTGGTTCCGTTGGCCTCGCTCGAAAGCTGATACACGCTGGAATTCATGATCAGGCGGATGAGCCTTTGGACATCGTAGCCATGGTCCACGAAGTCTTTCGTGAGCGCGGAAAACAGCTCTTCGTTTGACGATGGGTTGGCGGAGCGCACATCGTCCACCGGGTCCACCAGGCCGCGCCCCATGAAGTTGGCCCACACGCGATTCACGATGGTCCGCGAGAACAGCGTGTTCCCGGGATTGGTGAGCCACTGGGTGAACAGCGCGCGGCGGTCGGCGGTGGAATCGATGGCCATGCTCTTGCCGTCCAGCGGCGTTGGGGGCAGCGGCCGCGACAGTTCGGGATAGAGGACGTCGCCGGTGGCTTTGGCGAAGACGATGTTGTCGCCCATGGTGCCGTTCTTCACGCCCACGCGCGCGAACAGGTTGGCCATCTCGTAATACTGAAGCTGCGTCCACTTTTCCAGCGGATGATTGTGGCAGCGGGCGCACATGATGCGCTGGCCGATGAAGGCCAGGGTGGCATTCTCGGTGAGGTCGATGGGGTCTTTATGGAGTACGAAATAATTCAGCGCGCCGTTCTGCCGCGTACTCCCGCTGCCGTTGAAAATCTCTTTGGCGAACTGGTCCCAGGGCTTGTTCTGCTTGACCGAATCGCGGATCCAGTCATAGAAGGCCCACATGGCCGTGGCGTTCAAGCGGCGCGTCGAGACCAGCAGCAGGTCGCTCCACTTGTAGGCCCAGTAGTCGACGAACTCATCGCGCTGGAGCAGGCGGTCCACCAGCTTTCGCGCGCTTGTCGGCCGACTGGTCCGCCAGGAAATTCTCCACCTCTTCGGACGTAGGAAGAATGCCGGCGGCATCCAGGTAGGCGCGGCGGAGGAACTCGGCATCGCCGGCGACTTTCGAGGGCGCGAGGTGCAGGCTCTTCCACTTGGCGAGCACCAGGTCGTCGATGAAGTTGCGGCGCGGGAACTGCTCGTATGCCGCGGTACTGACCGGGTTGGGGTACGGCACGGTGAGCCGCGAATAGAGCACGCGGCTGGAGTAATACAGGGTGATGGCGGCTTCGCCCGCGCCGGTCATCTTGACGTGGCCGTTGTCATCCACGGTGGCCACGCCTTCGTTGGTGGAGCTGAATTTCACCCAGCGGGTGACGTCGTCCGTGTGGCCGTCGGAATAGCGCGCCCGCACCACGATCTGCTGTTCGGCTTCGGGCGCCAGCACCGCGGACGCGGGAAACGCTTCCAGCCCGGTTATCGCGGCATCTTTGTCGGTGGGCGGAGGCGCGCCCGCGGCGATCCATTCCTTGATGATCCGGTATTCCAGCGAATTTTTGGCGAAACGCATACCGCCGCCGTGGGGAATGGTGAAGGTTGGCTTCAGCAGGATCAGGCTCGGCTTCCGGTTCGGCGAGCGAGACGCGCCGCCCCACGGACTGCCTTGTGAGCGTGTCGTAATCCGCCTGCGGATCGTACCCGCGCAGCGTCAGCCTGAAGCCGTTCTTCCCGGCCAGAGCGCCGTGGCACGCGCCCTGATTGCATCCCATCTTGGTCATTACCGGGATCACGTGATTGCGGAAACTCCACTGGAACGGCGCATGGGAATTTCGCACATGAACCGTGACGGTAGCCGATTGGCCCTTCACTCGCGCGGTGATGCGCGCCTCACCGTCGCCTGCGGGTTGCACCACGCCGTGCGCATCCACGGTGGCGATCTTCGGGTCGGAGGAGACCCACTCCGCGACGCGCGTCCAATCTTCCTGGTGCTCGCCCACGGCGCCTTCCACCAGCAACTGCTGCCGCGCTTCGGGGCCGGCGAGGTCCACACCCGGAGGCAGCACGGCTAGAGTTTGCGCCAGGGCGGGCAGGGCAAAGAGACAAACCGGCAGGAGAGTTTTCACAATAACTCCTTGATGGGTTCTGTCCCGCGATCCACCAGTGGGATCGGGCGGCCCTGTCCGCCAGGCAGTTCGGTTTGCAAGTCCATTCCCAAGCCGCGATACACGGTAGCCGCAATCTGCATCGGCGACACCGGCCGGTCCTTCGGCGCCGCGCCGATCTCGTCGCTCGACCCTACTACGATCCCGCCTTTGAGCGGGCCGCCGCCCATCAGCAGACTCCAGCATTGCGGCCAGTGATCGCGTCCGCCGGCGGGATTGATTTTCGGCGTGCGGCCGAATTCGCCCGTTGCCATCACCATGGTGTTGCTCAGCAGGCCGCGCTCGGCCAGTTCCGAAAGCAGTGACGAGTAGGCCATGTCGAACATGGGCCCCACCAGGTCGCGGTAGCAACTGATGGGGCTGAACGGCTTGGAGCCGTGGATGTCCCAGGTGATTTCGTCGAAGACGGTTTCGAACATGTTGACCGTCACGAAGCGCACGCCGGCCTCGATGAGGCGGCGGGCCAGCAGGCAGCTTTGCCCGAAGCGGTTCATGCCGTATTTTTCGCGCGTGGCCTCCGGTTCGCGATGCAGTTCGAACGCCGCCCGCGCCTTCTGCGAGGACATCAGCGTGTACGCTTGCTGGAAGGTGGAATCGAGCAGCCGCGCGTCCGCCGAGGTTTCGAATTCGCTGACCGACTTATCCACCATTTCGCGCCAGTTGCGCCGGCGGTCTACGCGTAGCGCGCTGAGGTAGTCGGGAGGCAGCATATCCGGCACGCGGAAATTCGGGTCGGAGGGGTCGGCGTTGAGCACGAACGGGTCGTACGCCTTGCCCAGGTAGCCCGCGTTCTGGCCGTGGGGCATGTTGCCGCCGGTATTGCCGATGGGGCGGGGCAGCAGCACGTGGGCGGGCACATCGCCCTTCGGACCTTTCAGTTTGCTGAGCACGCATCCCATGTGCGGATGCTCCACCCCGCCCTGAAACAGGCGGCCGGTCTGCATCATCTGATGGCCGGTATCGTGGACCGCGGCCGCCGTATGATAGGCGCTGCGGATGATGGAGAACTTGTCGGCGTGCTTTGCGGTGAGCGGGAAATTCTCGGAGATTTCGATTCCCGGCACGTTGGTTTTGATGGGCTTGTACGGGCCGCGAATCTCCGCCGGAGCGTTCGGTTTCATGTCGAACGTATCAAGCTGCGAAGGCCCGCCAATCAGCATCAGCAGGATGCAGTTCACGTCGGAGTTCGTGGTGGCGCCCAGCGCGCGCAGCCCGAACCAATCCGTCAGCGTCAACCCCAGCGCGGCCAGCGACCCGGCATGCAGGAAGTCGCGCCGCCTGAGCCCGTCACAAAAATGCACCGGGCGATCCGCATCCAGACGAAACATCCCCATTCCCTCCTGGTGCCATAAATTCTATCACTTGCACACCCGAGTGGAGCGGGCTTACTGTGGGTAGCAGACACATGCAGGTCAACCGCCGCACATTCCTCGCCGCCGGAGCCGCGCTCTCCGCCGGTGCGCAGACCGCGGACATTCCCATTATCGATACCCACATTCACCTGTTCGATACCAATCGTCCCGGCGGCGTTCCGTGGCCTGCGAAGAACGATGCCGTACTGTACAAGCCGGCTCTGCCGGAGCGGTATCGCGCCATCGCCGTGCCGCTGGGCATCCACGGCGCTATCGAAGTAGAAGCCAGCCCTCTGCTGGAAGACAACCAGTGGGTGCTGGATATTGCCGCGCGGGACAAGATCCTGGTCGGCACCGTGGGAGATCTGGAGCCGGGCAAGCCCGAATTCGCCCGGCAACTGGAACGCTTCCACCGGAATCCGCTGTTCCTGGGCATTCGCTACGGCAACCTCTGGGGGCGCGAGTTCGCCGCCGAATCCACACGTCCGGAATTCCTCGCGGGGCTCAAACTGCTGGCCGGCGCGGGCCTTTCGCTGGATACCGCCAACCCCACCCCGGAACTGATCGCCACCGTACTGCGCATCACCGACAGGGTGCCCGGACTGCGTGTGATCCTGGACCACCTGCCGCAGTTGGATCCGGGGCAGTACGACTTGCGCGCCCTCGCGCAGCGTCCGCAAATCTACGTGAAAATTTCCGAGGTGCTGCGCCGCATTGATGGCCGCATTCCCCGCGACCTCGCCTTCTATCGCCCGCGCCTCGATCAGCTCTTCGATGCCTTTGGTGAAGACCGCGTTTTGTACGGCAGCGATTGGCCCAACAGCGACCAATGGGAACCTTACGAAGTGGAGCTGAATCTCGTTCGTGAGTATTTTCTCGCCAAAGGCCGTCCCATCGCCGAGAAGTATTTCTACCGGAATTCGCAGGCCGCCTATCGGTGGAAAGAGCGCCGGTAGCTATTTCACTACGATGTCCGGACCGTGCGCCGCCGTGCCGTTGAAGGCCGTCATTTCGAGGCCCGTCACGTGGTCCGCTTCCAACGCGCCGGTGAAATACTCCGGCGGCGCAGCTTCCCACTTGACCGCGCAGTTCACCAGCTTCACGCCGTCCGCGTGCCGGATGCTGTATCCGGGATTTCCGTGAATCTCGATATCCGGCTGCGTCGTGGTGGGGCGATTGTCCCAGAGCCCGCCCTTGTATTTCGTCCAGCGGCCCATCGTCACCGCCACATTTTCCAGCAGTACGTTGCGGATCGTACACTGCGGACTGCCTGAAATCCGCACGCTGTTTTCAGCGCGGCCGGTCACATTGCGAATGCGGATATCCTCCAGCCTGCCCGCGTGCGTCTGGCCATTGCGCGGAAGCGCGGTCAGCGAAATGGCCTCCCCACGTCCCCACCAGGGGTCCGAATGGTATCTCGACACAAACTGGATATCGCGGAACTCGATATCGTGGACGTACCCTTCGTCGCGCAGTTGAATCCCGATGGCGCGCGAACTGGAGCGGATCTGGCAGCGTTCGAACACCACGTCGTGAATCTCGCCGGTGGTCTCGGTGCCGATCTTCACACCGCAATCCTGCGTCTGAATTACGCAATCGTGCACGCGAATCCGTGCGCACGGCCCGTAATCCTGCGCCTGCCTCGTGGACTTCACTACAATGGCATCGTCTCCGCATACGATGTCGCAGTTACGAATCTCCACGTCGCGGCAATGGTCCGGATCGATGCCGTCGCAATTGGGCACATCCAGCAGATTGCGGATCTTCAGACGGTCCACCAGCACGTGCTCGCAGCCCACCATGTGCAGTCCCCATTCGGGCGCTTCGCTGAAGCTGATGTCGCGCACTTCCAGGTCGCGGCACGCCGTCAGCACGAACATTTTCGGGCGGAAGGCTTTAAAGAGCCACCATTCGTTGGGCGTGTCGTATCCCGTCATCCACTCCTTCGCCCGCCCGTTGATATTGCCGGTACCGGTGATGCGAAGCCCTTCCGCGCCTTGGGCCGCAATGACCGCGCCGCCCTGGTAGTGGGACGGATCGGGGCTCACCACCAGCTCCGCATCGTCCGCCAGGTGGAAATCGATGCCGCCCTTCAACTCCAGGGTGCCGATCAAGTACTTTCTGCCGCCGCGTACCAGCACCTGCGCCTTGGCGCCGGCATTCGCCGCGGCATCGATGGCCTTCTGGATGGCCGCCGTATCCAGGGTCGCACCGTCGCCTTTCGCGCCGTAATCCCGCACGTCGAAGATCTTCGTCTGCGCGCGCAGCCGCGCCGCCACTGCTCCCGCCGAGGCCAGTCGAAGCGCGTCCCGGCGGCTGAAATTGAGCGAGTCCATGATGCGACCTCGATTATATCGGGCTACACTGTTGCCCATGAAGTACGCCATACTTGCCGCTCTTGTATGCCTGCCTGCCGCTGCTCTGGACCGGCCCGGCACTACCTTCAAGGTGTTCCAGTTTCCACCCAACATGATTCCGCGCATCGATGGCAATGCCGACGATTGGAAGATGGTTCCCGAAAGCTACGCCATCGGCATGGATCAGCTTGTGGACGACACCGATAAGACTCGCAAGCCGGACACCCGAAACCTGGACGTCAAAGTGAAAGTCGGCTGGGTCAAGGGCCTCAACCGCCTCTACTTCCTCTACGAGGCATACGACAACTATTGGGACTTTGCCCAGCCCGGCCTGCACAACGACACCTTCGAACTGGTGGTGGATGGCGATCTGTCCGGCGGTCCGCTGATCGAGCGCTTCCAGACTACGAAAGAACTCAGCGAGCGCGACGCGCACTTTTCCATGCACGGCGTCCAGGCGCAGAATTACCACATCATGACGCCCGCGGTGGGCAAGGACTGGGCCCTGGCCTGGGGCTGCAACGCCTACGTCAAGAACCTGCCTTACGCCAACGCGGCCTACGGCTACAGCTTCAAACCCGGCGAGGCCGGACGACTCACGCTGGAGTTCTGGATCACGCCGTTCGATTATGCCGGCTGCGAAGGGCCGCAGCGCGCGGTGGAATCCGTGCTGAGGGAAAACAAGCTGATCGGCATGGCGTGGGCCGTGATGGATTACGACAATCCCGCCAGCGAAGCGCACTCCTTCTGGAATCTCTCGCGCCAGCACACCATGTACGGCAAGGCCGACGAACTGGTGGCGTTCCGGCTCATGCCGCTGGAGCCGGAGTTGCGCAAGTTCGATGCCAACTGGAGCTTTCAGGTGATCGATATGGATCGCCGCATGGTTTCGTTCAAGGACGAAACTTCCGGCAAGGCCACCAGTTGGGAATGGCAATTCGGAGATGGCACTACATCCAGCGAACAGAACCCCATCCACCAGTACAAGAGCCCCGGCGACTATACGGTGGTCCTCAACGTGAAGGGTCCGGAAGGCTCCTCGCGCCGGGAGAAGATCTGGGACGTGGCGGTGCGGTGACTCAGCTACAGGCGGAGCGGCGAGTCAGATCAGCGATTTTGATTTGGGTGCATCGCAAGCGCGATAAATCCGGAGGGCTCTTTCGACTGTGGCGGCAACGTAAAAGTGGCGCCTTTTTTGCGGCCTGGAGCATAAAGTCCAGCACCGCAGGTTCAGAATCTGCAGCAGCCGCGCTCGCCATTGCACAGATCGGCCCGAACGGGCTCGCCGTCGGGTCCGAAGCCGGTCTGGGTCGAAACGCACCAGTAGACGGTGTTGTCGTACGGGTCGTAAAAGTTCAACTCGTCGGGATCGACTACGGCATTCATGTACATGCCTTTGGTACGCAACTTGGCGCAGTGTACGCCTACGGTAATTTTGGGTGAAATCAGGTTCAGCATAGCGGCTCCTTTCAGGCGGTCTGAATGCCGGCGGCGCGCAATATAGCGCGTTTGACGGCGATCTTCGCGATGTCGATTTTGTAAGCGTTTTGGGTCAACGGAATGGCGCCCTTTAGAGCGGCGACTGCTGCCGCGGATGCAGTTTCTTCCGTGATCGTCTTGCCCACCAGAGCCTTCTCGGCATCGGTCGAACGCCATGGGATCGGAGCAACCGCACCCATCACCACCCTGGCCGACTGTACGGTTGCGCCGTGGAACGAAATCAGCACGGTAGCGAAGGCGATCGGCCAATCGTGCGAGGCCTTGTAGCGGACCTCATAGTGTCCGCTCTTCACGTTGCCGGCCGGCGGCAGAATCACATGGGTCAACAGTTCGTCCGGGGCAAGTACATTCTCCACCCGCACATTCTGCCTCGGCAGCGTGAAGTAGTCCGCCGCGGCCACCAACCGCTCACCCTTGGGACCGGCCAGACGGAACGTTGCGCCATAAGCGACCATCGGAACCGCGAGACTCGATGGGTGCACAATGAAGCTCGGCCCGGCTCCCAGGATCGCGTGGAACTGGTTTTCGCCAGCCGGCGAGAAGCACGTGTTCCCGCCTTTCTTGAAACAGACGAACTCTTCGTTGCGGAAGTACCAGCAACGGGGCCGCTGATTGAGGTTGCCGCCCACCGTACCCTGGTTCCGGATCTGCGGGGTGCCCACTTCAATAGCCGCTGCGCCAATCGCCGGATACATCCGCAGCACTTCCGGGTGCTCCGCAAGATCTACCATCTTCATCGCCGCGCCGATGCGCAACCCGCCGCCCGAAGGCGTCACCGTCGATTCCAGCGCCGACTTGACGTTGACGATCCGATCGGGCTGCGTAACGTAATCCTTCATTCGCGCCAGAAGGTCCTGGCCGCCACCGATCGGGATCGCCTGTTCAAACTGTGGCGAGAGCGCGGCGATGGCCTCATTTTCATTGGTCGGATTGACGTAAGTAAAAGCTTTCACAGAGCCTCCTGCTTCCTCACCGGACTCAAGCTTTCGCCTGCCTCATAGCGCCCAGAACCTTGGCCGGTGTCAGCGGCAGGTTCCGCATCGTGACACCGGTCGCATTCCGAACGGCCAGCGCAATTGCCGCTGCGGTGGATACCGTCGGCGGCTCCCCAATCCCAATGACGCCGCGCTCCGGCTGGTCCTTGAGGCGCACGTCAATATGCGGGATGTCGGACATGCCGGCCAGCAGATACCACTCCATGTTGGGATTGACCATCTGTCCGGTATTTCGATCCAGAATGCGATCCTCGAACAAGGCGAAATTCAGCGATCCGATGATGCCGCCATAACACTGGCTCTCCGCGGTAAGCCGGCTGACCACCAGGCCGCAATCCTGGACCACCAGCACCCGCGTCACTTTCACGATACCGGTTTCGACGTCCACGGTGACCTCGGCAAACTGAACCCCGCTAGTCGTCGATGACGACATGCCGGCGATCCAGTCGCCGTCGGTGGCGATCGTCTGCGGGCCAATCCGCTTACACGCCTCGGCCCAGGTCATTCCTTTCGAGGGATCGTTGCCGGCCTGAACGCGGCCGCCCACGGCGACCAGCGATGAGGCATCCACGCCAAGCGAAGGCGCGACCTTCTCCTTCAGCGCATCGAGTGCTTTGACCGCCGCTACGCGGATGCCGGGGCTGATGCTCGCGGCGGTCGTGCTGCCGCCCGACAAGGCACTCACGCCGTATGCGGTATCTCCAATTTCAGGCCGGACCTGTGACGGACCGAGTCCCAGCGTTTCGGCCGTAATGACAGCCACCATGGTGCGTGTGCCAGTGCCGAGATCCTGTGATCCCAGGCGCATGATGACGGCGCCATCCGAGCTGATTTCACAATGGGCCGGCGAGGGTCCGCGGCCGCCGCCGCCCCACGTGTTAATCGAGACGCCCATGCCGGTCTTGATTGGTCCCGGAGTCTTGTCGCCCGTCGCATGCCGTTTGTTCCAGCCGAATTCCGCCGCGCCCTCTTGCAGGTACGTGCGCCACATGGCATTCGGCGCCTGGGGAGGCAGGTTCTTGATCCGAAACTCTACCGGATCCAGATTCACCAGGTCAGCCAGCTCATCCATCATGATTTCGGTGTTGAAGGAACCCTGCGGATGGCCTGGAGCTCGCATGGGGCGCTGCTGACCGGTGTTGGTGAATACGTTCTTGTGGATTCGGTTGCGATTGGCAACCCGATAAATATACGGCAATGGGAAGTCGGCGGTGGCGCCTGCCCCCCCGGTGCCCCACGATTGGGCATCCAATGCAGTGATGATGCCATCGGCCGAAACCCCGGCTTTGATTTTCGATGCCGCCGACGGCCGATTGCCAGTCGCCAGATGTTCTTCCTTACGATCGAGCATCAGCTTGACTGGGGCATTGGCGGCCTTGGCCAGTTTGGCGCACATCAGTCCCTCGGCTCCGACGCTCAGCGCCTTACTGCCGAAACCGCCGCCCATGTACTGGCAGAGAACGCGCACATTTGCTTGCGGAATGCCCAACGCGCTCGCGAAATTCTCTTTGGCGCCGTTGATTCCCTGGGTTGAGATCCATGCCGTGAGCTTGTCGCCGGCCCATTCGCATACCGAGCCATGCGACTCCATGCAGGTGTGCGTGATGACCTGAGTGGAATATGTCTCTTCGATCGTTTTCGACGCCGCCGCAAAACCCGCAGCCAGATCCCCGGCTTGCGCAGGCCGGCCATCGCGCACGTTTCCGCCGGTGAATACCGCCGGCGCCGTACCGTTCAGCGCTTTCTCGACAACGGTCAGGTGCGGCAGCACCTCGTACTCAACTTTGACCGCCCGCGCTGCATCGATTGCGTGTTCCTCCGTATCGGCGGCTACGGCTGCCACCTCGTCGCCCTGGAACATCACGCGATTATTCTTCGCATCGGAAAAGTCACGGACGAGAAGCGCGGCTTTTACGCCGGGCATTCGGGTCGCCGCGGACAAATCCACCGACACGACCCGCGCGTGGGGATGCGGCGAGCGGACCATGCGGCCGTACAGCATGCCGGGACGGTTAATGTCGAACGTGTATTTCGCGCGGCCCGTCACCTTGTCCGGTCCATCGACGCGATTGACCCGCGTGCCAAGAACAGACGATTTGCTCGGCCAGTCGAACTCTGAGTTAGCCACGTTGTCCCCCTTTCACACTCGAAACGGCCTCGAAGATCCGGGAGAATGTACCGCACCGGCAGATGTTGCCGTCGAGGCCTTTCCTGATCTGTTCGGGCGTAGGGTTCGGATTCTTCTCGAGCAGAGCTACGCTGGCCATGACGAAGCCTGGCGTGCAGAACCCGCACATCAGCGCATCCTTATCGCAGAAAGCCTGCTGGATGGGATGCAACTGGTTGCCGCCGGCAAGACCATCCACATTGCGGATCTGCTTGCCTTGAACCTCAATTGCCAGCGTCGAACAGGAGTAAACCGCGCGTCCGTCAACGATCATCGTGCAGGCGCCGCAGGCTCCCCGGTCGCAGCCGCGTTTATTACCGGTAAGATTGGCGCGCGTGCGCAAGGCATCCAGAAGCGTGACGCGCGGTTCGATCATGAGATCGATTTGCCGGCCATTTACGTTCAGGCGCACGGGCACATCGCCGGGTCCTACAGCCGCGGGCGTGCTCCGGGTCTGAGCTTCCACGGGCGCGGCAATGGTTTCGGCCAGACCGACAACGCCAGTAGTTCGGAGAAAATTGCGACGGTTAAATTTCAGACCGTCCGACGAGTCATCTTTCGTAGCCATTTACAACTCCCCTCCGCTGCCGGCAGCGGTGAACTTCGTATGTGCCTTGCGACAGAGTTCAAGGCGGCAGCTATCATGCCATTCAATGCTGCTAATGGCTAGAATTATACCCGCGCCGGAGGGGCAAGACCAGAAAAATTTGGCGAATCGCTCCGGGGCAATCAAATTCGAAACGCCGCTGGTACCGTCGGATACGAACGCGCCCGAAGCCGGCAGAAACAGGCAAGAAATCGGCAGGATCGGGATACCGGGTTCGAGCTTGCTCGTCGTACAATTGGCGCCCTGATCGGGCATCACACGGTACTTTGGGGAGCACCGGCCGATTCCAATTGAGGCGCGCCCGCTGTACGAAGGCCCTTAATATCCCGCATCGGCGGTTGGCCGAAAAAGCGGCTGTACTCACGATTGAATTGGCTCGCACTTTCATACCCGACCTCAAAAGCCACAGTCGCGGCGTCCAGATCGGCAGTGAGCATGCGCGCACGAGCGGCCTGTAATCGTATATGTTTTTGATATTGCAGAGGACTCATGGAGGTCAGCACACGGAAATGACGATGCAGCGTAGAGACCCCCATCCCGGCAATCTCAGCGAGGTATTCCACACGAAGCGGTTTCGCATAGTTCGCCGTGATCCACGCGATTGTTTTTGCCGTGCGGTTGCTCTGCTCTCCAAGGGTGGCGATGGACCGCAGACGCGCTCCCTCGTTGCTTCGAAGCAGACGGTAGATGATCTCGCGTTGAATCAGACCTCCAAGAAACGGCGCGTCTTGGGGCGATTCCAGCAGTCGGAGCAGGCGGCAGCATGCATCGAGAAATTCCCCGCTCGCCATGCCGGCGGATATGGCAGGGCTTTCGGCGGCGGGTTCGGTCACGTGAATCTCTTCGCGGCTGAGAAGTTCACGGACTACAGGGATCTCGATTTTGAGTGACAACGCCAGGCAAGGCGTACCTTTGCTTGCTTCGACAATCCGGCTGATCACCGGCAAATCAACCGCTGTCAGCAGGAATTGAGATGGGCCGTAAGTGAAACTGGTTGAGCCCAGGTCCACTCGCTTCCGGCCTTGCGCCATTACGGTCACGCTCGGCTGATACGTCATCGAACACGGCGCGGTAGGGCTGGTGCGGCGATGAAGCGTGAGGCCGGGCACCTCCGTTGCCCGCTTCTCTGCCGAGCCAACGAGTCGAGCAATTCTGGCCGCCAATTCCATCCGCAGACTGGCCGCTGAATCAGTAGTTGGCGTATCTGATGTGTGCGGATTCACTTGTTCGAACCTCTTTCTGCTCCACATCAGGATAGCGCGGCGTCCCCATCTGTGCTGGCGGCCAAGAGGAATAGGCAAGAAGCGGGAAGGATCGGGATATCGCTCGAAGGCCTTTAGACACAATCTTGAAGTACCGCGAGGATCAATGCCGCGGATCCGGTTTCACCACCAGCGTCTGGGATTGCGTCTGGCCCGCGACGGTGAGCTTTACTGTGTAGTTCCCCGCGGGGAGCCATTCACCCTCCGTCAGCGGCGTATCCCGATAAATGGCTGCGATCGAAGGCTCCTCGCGACCGCCGCCCACGGGTGGAGGGCCATGCAGGTCCCAAAGGAACCGGTGCATTCCGGCTGTTGTCGCCACCGGTTGGAACGGCCGCAGCCAATACGCGGGCAGATTGAGGTCGGCGGGAATGGGCGGCGCTTTGTCGGTGCTGGAGAACGTGCGCACTGCGCGTCCGGCGCTATCGAAGATCTGGAGGGTCACCGGCCCGGCGGCGGCATTCTTCAGGTAGTAGTAAAGGATCGCGCCATCCGGCGGATTCCTGCCCGCCGATTCTTCCGGCGGCAGCGGCGTATCGGTGTTGGTATTGCGCGGCCAGCGGATGGTCTCGCGCGGCGCAAACAGGTGCGCGCTCGCCGCGGCGATCTCCGTGTTCATCTGGCGCAGCGGCGAAATATCGTCCAGAATCCAGAAGCCCCGCCCGTGAGTTCCCACTACCAGGTCGTCATCCTTCACCACCAGGTCGCGGATCGACGTGTGCGGCATATTCAGCCGCAGCGGCACCCAATCGTCGCCATCGTTGAACGAAACATAAACCGCCAGCTCTGTTGCGGCGTACAGCAGGCCGCGGCGCACCGGATCTTCGCGCACCGCATTCACCGGCCCCTCCGGCAGGCCGCGAACGATCTCCTTCCACGTCGCGCCGCCATCATGCGTGCGCCAGGCGTGCGGTTTCATGTCATCCACGCGCAGCCGGTTGATGGCGGCATACACCGTCGCGTCGTCGAAGTGGGAAGAATCCAGTTGCGCCACCTTGCTCCACGCCGTGATGGCGGGGGGCGTCACGTTCTTCCACGTCTTCCCGCCGTCGCGCGTCACGTGGATCAAGCCATCGTCCGTGCCCGCCCAAAGCACATTCACATCCAGGTGCGAAGGCGCAATCGAGTAAACCACGCCACGCCGGGTAGCCTGCGTTTTGGCGGCTGCCGGGTATGCCGCGACGCTGGCCGGCAGCTCATACGTCTCGCGCGAAAGGTCCGGACTGATTGTCTGCCAGCTTTTGCCTCCGTCGCCGGTCTTCATCACGTACTGCATTCCGGCGTACAGTACGCGCGGATCCCTGTACGAGAAGATGACCGGATAGGTGCGCAGGTGCCGCCCGGCTTTGCCGAGACGCTCCACCTCGCCGGTGAGGCGATCCCACCGGACCACCGCGCCCGCGCCGGGCATATCGCCGCTGTACACATACCGGGCATTCAGGGGATCCGGGGCCACGTACGCGTATTCGGCCGCGCCCACCGGATGCCAGTCGCGGAACGTGATTTCGCCATCGTTGCCGCGGCTCGCGACTGCCGCCGACCCGCTCTCCTGCTGCGCGCCGTACACCTGGTAAGGCACCTGGTTATCTGTGCTCACGTGATAGAACTGGGCCGTCGGCTGGTTGTACCAGCTACTCCACGTACGTCCGTGATTCACGCTGATGGTGGCACCCTGGTCCGCTACCAGCGCGATGATGTCGGGGTTTTTCGGATTGATCCACACGGTGTGATAATCATCCCCACCGGGCGCGCCCTTGATCGCTGTAAATGTCTCGCCGCCATTAGTGGAACGGTATGTCGCGGTGTTGGTCACATACACCACGTCTTTATTCCCCGGATCGGCCCGCACGCACGCAAAATCCGATCCGCGCCCGTAAATCCGCTGCTCCCCGTTCACCTTCTTCCAACTCGCACCGGCATCGTCGGAGCGGTACAGCCCGCCATTCTGGCCCCGTGCCTCCACCAGCGCGTACATGCGATTCGGCTCGCCCGGAGCCACCCCGATGCCGATACGCCCCAGACCGCCCTGCGCGTAGTTCGGCAGCCCACCGGTCAATGGCGTCCAGTTCGTGCCGCCGTCGGTGGATTTGTACAGCCCGCTGTTGGGACCGGAAAACGCCCCGTTCTCCCACGGTCCCTGCTGCGCCTGCCACAGTACCGCGTACACCGTCTGCGGATTGCGCGGATCGAAAGCCAGATCGATGGCTCCGGTAAGGTCGTCCTTGTACAGCACGCGTTGAAACGAGGCGCCGCCGTCGGTCGAGCGGTACACGCCGCGCTCGGGGTTCGGTCCGTAAGGATGTCCCAGAACCGCCACGAAGAGCCGGTTCGCATTGCCGGGGTCCACGATGATCTGCGGGATCTGCTGGCCGTCGCGCAGCCCCAGACGCCGCCACGTCTTGCCCGCATCGGTGCTTTTGTACATGCCGTCGCCCACGGAAAGGTCCGGCCGCTGCAACCCCTCGCCGCTGCCCACGTACACCACGTTCGGGTCGGAAGGCGCTACGGCCACCGCGCCGATGGAGCCCGTTGGCTCGCTATCGAACATGGGCCGCCAGGTCCAGCCGGCATCGTCCGTCTTCCAGACGCCGCCGTTGTTGACCCCGATGTAGAATACGTTGGGCTGATCGGCCACCCCCGCCAGTCCCACGGTGCGGCCCCCGCGGTACGGGCCGATCATGCGCCACTCCAGGCCCGCGTATAGTTTCGGATCGAACGTTTGGGCAGCCAGCGCCGGCGCCAGAACGGCGGCAAGCAAAAGCAGACATCGCATATCTGACTACTGTAGCGTGATCAGGCTGGCCTCCAGAATGTGCGGGCTGGAGCCGCGCACTTTGTCCATCACGTCCTCCCCCGGCGCCGTCTCCAGGTGAATGCGCGCCACCGCCGCCTCCGCTCCTTCGAAGATGGTATTTTCCATCTCCTGGACGTTGATGTGCGCCGCGCTGATCACGTCCAGTACGCCCGCCAGCACTCCGGGACGGTCCAGGTGCCGCACCAGCAGCGCGCATGTGGCGGCGCTGGTCCGCGCCAGGTTGACGACGTTGGGCACCTTCCCCGTTTCCTTGAACACCCTCACGATGCGCACCGATTCGGCAGCAATCGCCTCCTGCGCCTGCTCCGTCGATGCCCCGATGTGGTGCGTGCCGTACACCGCGGCATCCTGCGCGATGGCGCTTTGGAACTCGCCGGCGCCGGTGGCCGGCTCGTCGTCGAAAACGTCCAGTCCGGCTCGGATGCTTTTTTCACACACCGCGCGCCCCAGCGCTTCCTGGTCGATCACCTCCGCGCGCGACGTGTTGATGAAGTATGCGCCCTTGCGCATGGCCGCGAAGAACTCGGCGCCCACCATCCCCCTGGTGGACGGGGTCAGCGCCACATGGACGCTCACAATATCGGAGCCGGCCGCGACTGCCAGCGGAGATTCCTTGTACGTAACGCCCAAGGCACCGGCGGCTTCCGGCGTCAGGCTGCGGCTCCAGGCAATCACGTTCATCCCGAAGGCGGCCGCCCGCGGAACCATCTCGCGGCCAATCTGCCCCAACCCGATCAGTCCCAGGGTCCGTCCGAAAAGCCCGCGCGCTTTCGAGTATTCCGTTTTGTCCCACTGTCCCTGCCGCAGCGAAATGACGTTATCGGCAATGCGCCGGTCCAGGGCCAGAATCAACCCGAAAGCCAGTTCGGCCACGGCCACCGAATTCTTTCCGGGGCAGTTGGAAACGTAGATGCCGCGACGCGAGGCCGCCGCCACATCGATGGTGTTGTACCCAGCGCCCGCCCGCACCACCAGTTTCAACGCGCCGGCATGCAGAATCGGCTCCGTCACCTTCGTCGATCGTACGATCAGCACATCCGGCTGCAAGCGCCCGATCTCACGAGCCAGGGCATCCTCTTTCGTCCCGGGTTTGTAGACCACTTCGCAGCCGATCGCCTGCAATTTGTCCAAGCCGGACTTTTCGAATTTATCCGCGATAAGAACACGCACGATTGCATTGTTGCACGTCCGCCCCCGCAAGCGTCGCAACCAGTTATGCTTGGACTGTCCCGTGCTCAACGATCTGTTTCGTGCGCTCCCGCCGGAGGGCGTCAAAATTCTGCTGGTCCTCTTTCTGTCTTTCCTCACCGGCCTGGAACGGGAGGAGCGGCGGGCAGGCAACGAACATTACTCTTTCGGCGGCGTGCGCACCTACCCTCTGATCGGCCTGGTCGCGTATGGCGTCTCTTTGCTCTCCGGCGGCCAGATGCTTCCGGTCATCGCGGGCTTTGCCGTGGTCGCGGGCTTCCTGATGTTGTCGTACCGGCACAAGCTGGAAACCTCCGGACTGCCCGGCGTCACCACCGAAATGTCCGCGCTGGTCACTTACGTGGCGGCGGCCCTGGTTTACCGGGGCGAATTCTGGATCGCCACCACGCTGACGGTTGCCAGTATGTTGCTGCTGGAACTCAAAGTCGCGCTGGAGGGTTTGAGCAAGCGGATCGCTCCGCAGGAGGTCCTGACTTTCACCAAGTTCCTGCTGCTTACCGCGGTGATCCTGCCGGTACTTCCCAATCGCGGATTCGGCCCGTTCGATATCAATCCCGCCAAGGCGTGGCTGGTTGTGGTGGCGGTCAGCACCGTGTCCTACGGCAGCTATGTCATCCAAAATGTCACCAAGGGCCAGGGCGGCGTAATGCTGGCGGCCCTGCTGGGGGGCGCCTACTCTTCCACCGTGACCACGCTGGTGCTGGCCAAGCGCGCCGCGCGTGAAAAGCGTCCCCACCTGTTCTCCGGAGTTACCCTGGTGGCGTCCGGCATGATGTACCTGCGGCTGGCGGCGCTGGTGACGCTATTCAATCGCCGGCTCATCATGCTGCTGGGTGCGCCGTTCCTGGTGCTGGCGGGGGCCGGATTGGGCCTGGGGTGGCTGTGGAGCCGGATTCCCGACGAAAAAAGCGGCGACGTCCAGCGCGAGTTCGAGCCTAAGAACCCGCTGGAACTGGGCGCGGCCCTGGGCTTCGCGGCGCTTTTCGTGGCCATACTGGTGGCGACCCACCTGGTGGTGCAATATCTGGGCAAAGCCGGCGTCTATTCGCTTGCCGCGCTCATGGGAGTCACCGACGTGGATCCCTTCATCATGGGGATGACGCAATCCGCCGGCGCGGACGCGCCTCTGAACGTGGCCGCCTGCGGGATCCTCATCGCGGCTGCCAGCAACAATCTGGTGAAGGGGTTCTATGCCTACGGAGCGTCAGACCGCCGCACCGGCGTGCTGAGTCTTTCGCTGTTGACCGCACTGGCGGCCGCCGGTCTCGCGCCCTTGCTGTGGCTGGCCCGGTAGGCCGGCCGGGCGGACTACCGGTATTCCGGCTCGTCGAGCGCGGAACCGTCCAGCACTTCCACCGCCGCTTCGGCGTCTTCCGGCCTTACCTGAAGCCTCAAACCGCGGCTGCACGGCCAATCCAGCCGCGCAATATTCAGATCGGTCAGGAACGCATCGAATCCGGCAGCTTCCAGGCAGCCCTTGGCCAGCAGGGCTTCGGACATATCGCCAAACTGGCGGATGGTCACCAGGTCACGGCCTATGCTTTCGTCCATCATGGTTGGCACCACTCCTATCGTAATCCGTCACGCGGGTAGCGTGAAGAAGATGGTGGTTCCCCGCGCCGGCTCGGATTCCGCCCACATTTTGCCGTGATGCAATTCAATAATCCGTTTACAGATCGTGAGCCCCACTCCGCTGCCCTCAACGGCACCCGGATCGATGCGCCGGAAGAGGCGGAATACATCCCCGGACCATCGGCCGTCGAAGCCCCGCCCGTTGTCGCGAACTGAAAAGATCCAGTTACTCAGGCCGAGAGAAGCGTCAATTTGGATTCGCACCGGCGCGTGCGCGCGGCTCTTGATGGCGTTCTCCAGTAGCTCTTCGAACACGAACTCCATTCGCCTGCCATCGGCGAGGAGGACCGGCAACGGGCCGGCCACAATTTCAAAATCACTGGCTTCGAACTTCCTGCGGCAGTTGCGGACTGCGCCCGCCAGCAGGTCCGACGCTTCCGCCGGCGTCGCCAAGAGCGGCTCGCTCAACAGGCGAGAGAGCTTCTGAATACCCGCCGTCAGGTTTTTCATCCGCTTGACGCTGGCTTCGATGTTTTCCAGAATTTCGCGGGATTCCGGTTTCGCAAACGCTTCTTCGTTTTTGCGGACCAGCAGCGCGATCAGCACGGATACCTGGTTGAGCGGCGCAACCAGATCGTGGGTGCAATCCAGAAACAATTCCGCGGTGGCATCGTTCCCGTGTTCGGGAGCGCCGGGCGCCGTAGCCATCGCTCACTGCTCCCCAGGGGAAGCCGGAGCGCCCCGGTATACGGACAGTAAGCCATTTACCCCGGCGACGAGCCGTTGCGCAGTATAGGGTTTTTCGATGACCCCCGCCAGCGTGAAACCCGCGAACTTGCGCCGGACATCCGCCTCGCTGAATCCGCTGCACAAGATCACCGGCAGGTCGCCCCGGCTCTCTACAATGCGCGAGAGCACCTCCGGCCCGGTCATCTCGGGCAAATTCATATCGAGCAGCACGGCGCTGATCTCCGGATGGCTCGCCAGCAATTCGATCCCCCGCGCTCCGCTCTCCGCAGCCAGCACCAGGTACCCGGCATTTCTCAGCGCGACGTTCGCCACGTCGCGGACAATCCGCTCATCGTCAATCACCAACACCGTGCCTCCACCCGCGGGAGTCGCGGCTTGCTCGCCGGCGGGGTTGGCTGCGAAGTTCCCCCCGGCCGGAAACAGCACTCGAAACGTGGTGCCCTTGTCCGGGATGCTGCTCACCTGAATTGCGCCGCGATTACTGCGAACGATTCCCTGCACCGCGGCCAGTCCCAGTCCGCGGCCCGTGAATTTGGTGGTGAAGAACGGGTCGAAAATCCTGGCTCGCGTTTTTTCGGGGATACCGCATCCCGTGTCCCGGACCTCGAGCACCACGTACCGGCCGTCCGGAATCCTGGTGCCCCATACGTCCGACAGCGGGTTTTGCGCCGTGACTTCCTCCACCGCGGTGCGGATGCCGATCCGGCCGTGGCGGTCGTGACCGATGGCTTCCGCCGCGTTGATCACCAGGTTCATGGCCACCTGTTCCACCTGGCCGGGGTCGCTGGTGAATGAGGGCAGCCGCGCATCCAGGTCCAATTGAAGCTGCACCGCTTTCGGTACGAACGAGGCCACCAGGTCCACCGTGCGCAATACCAGTGGCGACAACTCCACCGGCTCCGACGTCACCTGGCCGTTACCCGCATACGCCAGCAGTTGCCGCGTCAGGTGGGCCGCCCGTTCGCTTGCCTCCATCACGTTCTGTAGTAGCGGGTAGGCCGGATGTGTTTCCGTGATGGTATCCTGCGCGAAGCTGGCGCTGCCCATGATGCCCACCAGCAGATTGTTGAAATCGTGCGCCACGCCGCCGGCAAGTAAACCGATGCTATCCAGCTTCTGCTTTTGAAACAGCGCATTCTGCGCATCCTTCTGCTCGGTCACGTCGGTGGCGGTGAACAACCACGCCGGTGCGCCCGAATGGTTGGCGGGCAGTACTGCCGAAATCAAATGCCAGCGATATTGCCCGTCGGCGCGCAGGAAACGGCCCTCTGCCTCCAGCGTGCTGCCCGATTTCGCCACGGCCGTCCAGCGCTCCTGAATCGCCCCGCGATCCTCGGGATGCACCCGCTCCACCCAGGTGCGCGGCTCCCCCGTCCCGCCGCCCACAAAACTCCGCCACCGCTGATTGCTGAAAATGATCTCGCCGCTCCGGTCCGACCGCCAGATCAACTGTGGAACCGTCTCCACCAGGACGCGATACTCCAACCGCGCCAGGGATTCGCGTTGTATGGCCTCTTCCAGGTCCCGGTTGCGCTGTTCGAGCACGGCCCGCTGCTCGTCGATCTTCCTCCGCATCCGAAATTTCTGGATGGCGCTGCGAACGATCTGTTGCAGCGCTTCCGGTGTGGCCGAGTCCTTGCTGGCATAGTCCAGCACGCCGGCTTTCATCGCCTCTACAGCCACCCGTTCGTTTCCCAGGGCTGTGAGCATCACGATGGCGCAGTCCTCCCGCGTCCCCTGTAAGGCTCGAACCACCTCGAGACCGTTGCGGTCCGGCAGCCGGTAGTCAAGCAAAATGCAATCCGGGAGGAGAGCGGCGGATCGCTCCATGCCCTCGCTGCCGGATGCGGCCTCGTAGACCGCGATATCCCAGCCCGGAACGGTGTGCAGGGACCGTTTCAATACCATCCGGTCTTGAGGATCGTCATCGATGATTAAGATTTTGAGCGGATCGCTGCCCATCCACGTATCGACTCCGAAATCCTTTCTACGGTCATATCTGGCAATGCTATCAGATCGTCCGGAAATGATTAGGCGCGGTAGATCGCAGAGACGTGTTTGGGCCTGGTCCATTGTACGGCGGGGCACAAATCCTCCGCGCCCGGGCCGGTTGCCGGTAGCCGTGAAGCGAGTTAGCATGTGGTTTCGTTCCCCTCTTCAGGTTTCCGAAATTGTCGAAATTCGTGACCAGACTATTTCCCCTGCTCTTGCTGCTGTGCAATGTCGGGGCCGCCATCTGTTCCGCCGTGGCCGGTGACTATAGACGTTCCCTATATTGGGCTGCTTCCGCCCTCTGTATCGGCGCTATTGCATTCTGACTGTCCGGGCCGGACGGGAAATGCGGAGTTTGTAACCCGTAACGCTGTTTACAATGGAGATGGAATGAAACTCCTAACGGCCCTTCTTTGCGTCGCCTGGGTCACCCCGGCGCAGGCAGCCGCTACGCTCGACGTTTACGATGTGGATGTCGAAGGCGGCAAGTGCGTGCTGCTCGTCTCACCGTCGGGTGAATCGATGGTCATTGACGTGGGTTGGCCCGAAACCGGCGGCCGGGATTCGGTCCGCCTGGTGAAGGCGATTAAAGCCGCAGGCATCAGACAGATCGACTACCTGGTCATTTCCCACTACGATATCGATCACCTCGGCGACGTGCCTTTGCTGGCATCCCAAATCCCCATCAAGCACGTTGTTGACCATGGCCCCATGGAAGCCAGCGGTAAGCCCCCTTCGGCGCAGTACAAGGCGTATGCCGCGTGGCGCGCCGGCATGGATCACCTTACGGTGGAACCCGGCGACCGCATTCCCATGCGCGGAATCGACGTGCTGGTGGTAGCCGCGGCCATGAAGCACATCGAACAGCCCTTAGCGGGCGCCGGAATGCCGAATCCCCTTTGCGCGGTCCACTCGCCGGTGCCCGAGCGTATGTCCGATGTCGAGGACAATATGTCCATCGGCCTTCTGTTCACGTTCGGGAAATTTCGCATGTTAGACCTCGCGGACCTGGAGTCGGCATACGATTACAAGTTGATGTGCCCCAACAATCCTATCGGCAACGTGGATGTTTACCAGGTAAGCATTCACGGTCAGGACAAGGGTGTTTCCCCGGTTCTGGCGCAGGCGCTCCATGCGCGTGTTGCGCTCATGGCCAACGGTCCCCGCAAAGGCGGAGCGCCCGAGACGTGGGCGACTCTGCGCGGCGCCCCGGGATTGGAGGACATCTGGCAGTTGCATTATTCGATTCCCGGCGGACCGGAGCATAACCCTCCCGCCGATTACATAGCCAATCCAGACGGTCCCGATGCCGCGCACTGGCTCAAACTTACCGCGCGAAGCGACGGCACGTTCTCGGTGACCAACAGCCGCAGCGGATTCACCAAGGCTTACGGGCGCAGGTAGAGATCCTGCAGCAAGGGACGCTTTTGATCTTTTCTTCCGGCACGCGTGTCGCGGTGTTCGGCGGCATCCCAATGCAGGTGGCACCAGCCGCATAGGGCGCGCAGGTTTTCGTCCCTGTCGTCCCCTGGGACGTGATTCAGATGGGCCACCTGCAGGATCACCCGGATCTTACGCGGCAGACCGGGCGCGGGCCACTTCGAACGCGGGAGTTCGACGCCGCGCGAGTCCCTCCACACCGAACGGCCTTCTCCCACCCAATACTGCGTGGTCCGGCCGTGCACTTTCTCGCAGTACACGTAGGCGAACGAGTGATTGGGCTTCCCGCACTGCTGGCACTTGTTGCCGGCATGCGCCAAAACGCGGGGCCGGATCGTATTGTGCCACTCCGCTCGGTAGTATTTGCGGAATTCCGGACGGATCGGCATCTTAACATCTGAGTTTAGCCGACTCTTCTATGCCTTACATTCCGGTATGGGCTTTCCTCTGCATGGTTCTGGCGTTATGAATACCATGGCGATCCTGCCAATGCCGCCACGCGAAACCGAGCACCCGGCTGGTCTCCCCAGGGTCAAATGGCTTTGCCAAGACGTCCCAGGCGCCCAGATTCAAAGCTTCGGCCCATAGGTAATCGTCTGCCACCCGCGATGTCACGATCAGGAGCGGGGGGTCGGAAAGAAGCGCAATCCGTTCCAGGATCTCTTGCCATCCGCCGGGCCCGACATCCGTATCGCAAAGTAAGATAGGAATCGAAATTGTCCGCAGCACGGCCAGCGCCCGGTGGGCGGAGGCGCACCTTACCAGCGTCCAGGCGAAATTGGTAATGTGCTCCAGGGAAGGGCCGTCTTTCTCATCCGGACCGACAAGGAGAACCCCTGGCATTCCGGTACAACTGCTTATCAATGGATTGGAAACGGTTTCTTGTGCAGGTTGTTTCCTCATGACGAATAGACCTTTGTGGCGACGGGCTTGCCCGAACGCTGTTCAGGAGACGCCAATGGTTTGGTCCAACGGAGAGGTACAACCTCTTGACCGGGAAGTCACAGGCGGGAATTCCGAGGTCAAAGACCGAGAAGAGAAATGGATATCTAAAGGTTATACTCGAAGTTAGTAACTGTCAATAGTAATTGGCAGGTGTGGCCGAAAGATCCGGGCTGCGTCTTTACTGTAGCCCTTCGCCAGGTTAAGGCCTCATCACGCCGAGTGTAGGGCGCTCCAGCGTGCGTTTGGAAACCAGGAACAGACCAGGCGGGGTTCTTCCGGTAAGTATCCGCAGCGACGCCAGCAGGGCATTCTCCGGCGACATCCGAAGGCCCGACGAGAGCCAAAGTTCGAAACCTAAATCCGCCGCTAACTTGTCTGTAACCGCTGCTATCCCGGAAGAGCGAATAGGGACTACGTTTGTATTTCGCTTCAATATCATCTGCTGCGCACTCGTACGAACCAGGGACCAGTTGTGTCAAAACGTCCTAAAGTCGCGTGGAATATTCGTGTGTGTCGTCAGGATGAATCCCTCTCTTTGCCAATTGCAGCCATTGTTGCGCAAAAGCAAGATCAGGTCAAGCTAAATGTCAATCGGACATTTGGCCGATATTTTACCAAAGTTGAAGGAATCCTAAGGTCGGGAAGGCATTATGCCGATCATACAGGCATCATGCCCGGTGATCCAATCATCATTTTTTCGATGTGCCTGACGGTTCTGTTCGAGCTCCTCCGATGAGGGAAAGCGAGCACTGCCCGGATGGCGCAAGCTGCTGTCCCCCGGATGACGCTACTGACCCTTGACCGGCGCAAGTTTCGGGTCCAAGCTGGACGCCAGCCAGTCGAACAGCACGCCTTCCATGTCCGCCCGCGCCCCGGCGTATTTGGGGTCGTGCCAGAGATTCGCAAATTCGTGCGGGTCTTCGGTGAGATGGTACAACTCGCCATATTTGGCCTTGGGATAGTGGACCAGCTTCCACTCCCTGGTGCGCGCCATCCTGATGGCAGGAAACTCCGCGAACACCGCCGCCTTCGGTTTGCTGTTGACCAGCGATTGGCCTTGCACTCCCAGCGGGGAGCGGATGCCCAGCAGTTCCAGCAGGGTCGGCATCACATCCACTTCCTCGCACAGGTTGTTCACCACTTGCCCTGCGGCCAGTTTGCCCGGCGCGCGAATGACCAGCGGCGCCTGCACCACGCCGTCGTACATGTACGAGCCCTTGAACAGCAGGCCATGATCGCCCAGCATCTCTCCGTGATCGGCATTGAACACCACCACTGTGCGGTCTTCCATACCGGCCGTATGTAACTCATCAAGGATCGCGCCGATGTACTTATCGTTCTCGCTGATCATGCCGTAGTAATACGCCTTCACGCGGTCCAGATCGGCGGCTGTCAAAGTGCGCAGGTCGAAGTTGACCGTTTTTTCCAAAGCGGCCTTTTGCTGCGGAGGCTTGTTCGCCATCTCGCCCGCGCGCACGTACGACGCCGGAAACTGCGCGCCCAGATACATCTTGTCGAATGGTGCGGGCGGATTGAAAGGATGGTGCGGACGCCGGAAATTCACATGCAGGAAGAACGGTGAGTCGCGGTTGGCGCGGATGAACTGCCGCGCATGCCCGGCGAAGAAGGCGGTTTCGTCCAGGTCGTCTGTCCAGGGCACTGGGGCTGCCTGAAAAGGACCGCTGGGCGGCGGATAAGTCAAGCCGTGGCCGGCCAGGAACCGGTCGTATTCCTTGTTACTGGCCAGCACCTGCTGAAATCCGCCGGTATACGCCTGTGGCGCGAAAGGCATCTCACCCACGCAAGCCGTCCGGTAGCCCTCCTGATTGAGGACCTTCGCCAGGGTGTCCTCAGAGTCCGGCAGGACATACGAGTTACTCGGTACGCGATGCACATGGGGGTATCGCCCCGTGTGCAGGCTCACGCGCGAGGGCACGCACTGCGGCGCATGCACAAAATGGCTGCCGAACCGCACTCCGCCCGTCGCCAGCCGGTCGATATTCGGCGTGCGGATCAGCGGGTTTCCGAAGCAGCCCAAGCAATCCGCGCGATGCTGATCGTTGGTGATAATCAGCAGGTTCCACTTCGGCTCGGTTGCGGCAGAGGCGAAACCCGCCAGCAGGCCCGCTCCGCCCGCCAGAAATTGACGGCGGGTCGCCATCAGAATGCGAACCTCGCCACGAATTGCACTTCGCGCATGTTTCGCAGGACGCTGGTGACCGTGGCGACGGTAGTGGTCGTGGAAATGTTCAAGCTGGGATTGGCGTAATTGGGGTGATTGAGAATGTTAAATGCTTCGATACGGAAGGTGAGGGAGCGGCGCTCGTTGCGCAGCGGAATTACCTTGGCGAGGTTGGCGTCCATATAGTTAGTATCCGGTCCTATGATAATGTTCCTGCCGGCATCGCCGAAACGGGGTAGTCCCGAGATCGGGTCGGTAGCCGGGATGCAGGCGAATGCGGCGGGGTTAAACCACTCGGCGGCCGTGCGCTGTCCGGCCGGCAGATTCGCCTGCGCGCCGTAAACCACGTCCGGGCGCGTATTGGCCAGACCGCCGGCGCTGGTGCAACTCGGGGTCAGGTAGCGGCCGGTCGCATAGTGCCAGATGGCGCCGGCCTGCCAGCCGCCGAAGGCATCTTCCAGCGGGCGCGCCATGTGATTCAGCCAGGGCTCTCCCCGGCCGATAGGAAGCTCATACACGCCGTTGACATTGAGCGAGTGGCGGCGGACGTAATCGCTATCGGCGCGGTCGCGGCCCAGGTTCTGCACGTCCAGCAGAGCCGACTGCACGTTCTGGCCCACGTCATCGATTCCCTTGGCCCATGTCCAGTTGCCTTGAAAGATCAGGCGCCGGTAAAAGCGATGGCGGATTTCCAGGTTCATCGCCTGGTAGGTGGAGTCGCCGTTGCTCGTGCGGAAGTTGATGGCGCTGGTGCCGTATGCCGCGGAGTAGTTGCGCACCAGCGTGTTAGTCACCGGATTGAGATACGCGCTGTTGGCATTGATGGAACGGAACAGGTGCGTGCCTTTGTTGCCGACATAGGAGAGCGTGGCGAGACTGTTCCAACCCAGTTCGCGTTCGATGGTGAGGTTCCATTGCTGGTTGCTGGGCAGCGAGAAATTCTGCTGGATTCCGGCCGGCGATACCGTAGCGTTGCCGCCCGCGCTATAAGGCGACTTGAGCGTGAGCGCGGGAACTCCGCCCGAAATGGATTGTGAGTAGCTGAAGGTGCCGGCGAACGGCGGATTCACCGCCACCGTCTGCAGCAAGTACTGGATGGGGTAGCGCGAATAGAAGATGCCGTAACCCCCGCGTACCACAGTCTTCGGACCGGTGTGCCAAGCGAAGCCGAATCGCGGACCCCAGTTGTTGTACTGCGTGTCCAGCAGGCGCCGCGGATTGAAGCCGGCCTGCACATCGCTCATGAGCGGGAATTTCCAGTTGCCGCCGGCGTCGGTCAGCTTGGCCACCACTTGCGGGAGGTACAGGCTGACGGGCAGGGCGCCGTTATTGCTCGCCACCACGATGGCGCCGTTGGTGATATCGAACATTGCCAACCGGTTGCGATCCTCGTACGGGCTCAGGAATAACTCGTACCGCAAGCCCATGCTGAGTGTCAGGTTCGCGGTGACGCGCCAATCGTCCTGGGCGAACGCCGCCATTTCAGTCTGGCGCAGCAGGATTTTGGGTTTCACCGGAACCTGGCTGGCGGAAGACGGCAGGCCCATCAGGAAATCGGCGAACGAATAACCGCTGGAGTTGGCCGATGTCGCAGAAGCCGCATAGGATATCTGCCCGCCTGCGTTGGTCTGTTGCAGCGCATTGTAATCTTCGCGATGCAGTTCGTATCCGAATTTGAGCGTGTGATTGCCGGTGATCCGCGAGACCGTCTCGTTGACCGTGTATACGTTTTGAATCATCGAAAGTGCCGCTTCGCCGAAGCTGGGAGTGTCGCCGAATTTGATATTCGTGGGAGCGCCCGTACCCGAAAACGACATCTGCGGAAGCAGTGGGATGGCGGGATTATCGGCTGTGAATCCCGTGATGCCCAGCGACGCGGCGGTAGGCAGGCTCCCCGCACTGTAGCTGGTGACGTCGCCGAATTTCATGGCGCCCACTTTAAGCTCGCTCACCGTGCGCGGGCTCAGAATCGCCGTCCATGAGGCGGTGCCGTTCTCGTTGTCGAGCGGCTCGGTGCGCCCCACCCCGGGAGATCCCAACAAATTGGGAATGAAGCCGCCGGTGCGCGATTGCGTGTAGCGCACACTCAGTGTTTCGTTATGCGGCAGCACCTGGTCGCCGCGGATGGTGAACTGGTTGGCATTGGTATCCTGATCCACGTTGGTGACCTGGTTGTTGCCGATACCGGGCAGGTTGGGCCCGCCGAAGTAGGGCTGGAGCGCTTGCGCCAGCTTGTTGATGCGCGCGCCACCCAGGTATTGATCCAGCCGGTCGCCAGGGATGTTCGGACGGCCGGCGATGAGCGGATCGCGCAACTGGATGCCGAGCGGAACCAGCGCCGAAAAATCGCCCTGCCACATTGCGGTGAGCGGCACCGAACTGAAACGCGTGGCCTGTTGATACTGGCGGTTGCCCTCGTAGTTGAAGAAGAAGAATGTTTTGTTCTTGCCGTTGTAGCGCGGCAGGCGAACGGCGCCGCCGAAGCTCCCGCCAAACTGGTTGCGCAGGAACGATGCCTGGCTCGTGGTGTTGAACGGATTGCGGGCTTCCAGTTGCGTGCCGCGGTAGTACTCGAACAGGTTGCCGTGATACTGGTTGGTGCCGCTTTGCGTCACCACCGTGACTTGCGATCCGCCCTGTCCGAACTCGGCCGGCGACACACCGGAGTACACCTTGAATTCGCGGATCAGGTCGATCGAGAGCGGCACCGCCGACGTGCCCTGGTAGGAGTTGGTGTTCGGTGTGCCGTCCACCAGGTAGACGTTGCCATAAGTTCGATTGCCGTTCAGGGCCACGGAGCCGAAATCGTTATTGCCGCCGGTATTATTATCCACCGAGCCGGCGGAGAGCAGCACCAGTTGATTGAAGTCGCGGCCGTTCAGAGGCAGTTCATCGATCTGCCGCCGTACGATGGTGGCGGAAATGGCGGGCGAATCGGTGAGGATGGCCGCGGATTCGGCGGTCACCGAGACCGTTTGGGTCAGGTCGCCCACCTGCAGGCTGATATTGCGGACTACGGATTGCGAGACATCCACCTTCACGCCGGAAATGGTGAACGGGCTGAAGCCGGCTTTTTCGGCCGTGATCGAGTACTCTCCCGGCGTTAGCGGATAGAGAACGAAATGGCCCTCCCCATTGCTCGTTTCCACTACCTTTTGTGCGGTCTCGTTGTTTGATGCGGTGATCTTGACGCCGGGAACAGCCGAGCCCGAAGCGTCCGTCACAGTGCCGGAAAATCGGCCCGCGGTCGTCTGGCCGTAGAGCGATGCGGCAAGCAGTCCGAAGGAGAGGCAAGCGAGGAATCTGATAGACATGGGACCCTCAGTATGGCCGTCCCGCGGGCTTGCCGCCAACGTTACGCGCGTTCCGTAACGGGCAGCCATCTGCCTGATTTCATAGGCCTACCTCGGCGGCCCGTTTCATGGAACCGGAATTGCGTAACGAATTGGTTTCAACTTCGTGAATCCGGGGATGCTGTGCTAAACTCCGCTTCAGAGTGATATCGAGGGGCGAGCAGGTCGAACAACTCTGCGCCGAGCTGCGATCCATTTCTCGTTCCGGAGAGCGGCAGATTGTGGAACAGGAACTCCAGCGGATTCTGGAGAGCGACCAGTTCCGAACCAGCAACCGGAGCTGCCGCTTCCTGCGCCACGTGGTGGACAAAGCATTCACCGGCGAGTGGGAATCGCTGAAGGAGCGAATACTCGGCATCGAACTCTTTGGCCGCACATCGAGCTTCGATACCGATCATGATTCGGTTGTGCGGGTGGCGGCCAACGATGTCCGCAAGCGTCTGAAAGAGTATTACCGTACGCGCCCGGATTCGCGCGTTCGCATCGAATTGCCTTCGGGACTATACATTCCGGAAGTCCAGGTGCGTGCCGTCTCAATTCCGGCGCCTCTGCCCGAACCCGCCGCTCCGGCGCGTGCCGTGCGCCCGCCGTGGGCCTATCTGGCGGCTGCCGCGGTCGCGGTTTTGCTGGCCTTTGTCTGGCTCCGGGCATATCGGAGTCCGGCCGCGCGCGCCGCGAGGCTGGTCGCGGATACACCACCCTGGTCCACGTTCCTCAAGGCGGGCGGAGCAATCGATATTGTTCCTGCGGATGCCAACCTGGTTTTCGCCAAAGTCCGCTCGAAGAAGGACGTGCCGCTTCAGGAATACAACGACCATAGTTTCCGGTATGCGGGCGATATGACCGGGGCCCTGAGCGCCTATATCAATTTCATTCCGCTCACCACCGTGGCCGATGCCAACCTGGCCGGCCGCATTTCGGAACTGGCTGCTCGCGCCGGCGTCCGGGCGCAGGTGAAGGCGTGCAGTCGCGTCGATTTTTCGGAGCTGAAGGGAGACACTCCCGTGGTGCTGCTGGGCAGCCCGACCTCCAACCCGTGGGTGCAGTTGCTGTATGATCGCGTCAATTTTCAGATCGTGCACCGTTTCGAAGACGGCTTCGATATCTGTCTCAACCGGCACGCCAATCCGGGCGAGCAGGCCACTTACGTTCCGGTCTGGAAGCCCAAGGAGTTTTCGGAAGGTTACGCCATTGTGACCATGGTTCCAAATCTCTCCGGTAAAGCGCCCGTGCTCATAATTGCCGGGACCAGCACCGAGGGTACCGAGGCGGCGGGCGAGTTTGTCAGCAATCTGGATCGCCTGTCGGATTCGCTGCGCAAGCTGAAGATCGGCGAGCGGGGTCCGGTGCATCAACTGGAGCTACTGCTCAAGACTACGTTTGTTGCCTCGGCCTCCGCCACCGACCAGATACTCGCTTACCGGGTTCAGTGAGAAGGTTCTGTTTCTGCGCCAGACACAAGCATACAGATCACATCCCAAAGGAGGGGTAAGCATGGCGCGACTTACATTAGATCAAGTCATCCGCGCCATCTGGAGCGCTACAGCCGGATCTTCAGTCAAATCAAGGGCCGGTTCCAGTACATCGAACCTACGTTTCGCGTCAATCCGAACCGGCGGCATGGCACTGCCGCCGCCCGCCATTTTGCCGGATCGGCCCCCGTCGGGCCTCCCGTCGTTGGAAGCGGGAATGAGTTTAGCTCCATCTGGTCGGGGCTCTTGCCTTTCCCGCCCCAGGACAATCTTTCCGTTGGATCGTGGGCGAGTGGACGGTTCCCAATGTCAGCTCGCCGGATGACGGCCAGACGTACTACTGCGCCACTTGGATCGGCATCGACGGTGATACCAGTGTAGCCAGTCAAGATCTGTGTCAGGCCGGCATCAATCTGGACGTCACGCGCAGCGGCAGTAACATCACGCGCAATTGCTCCGCGTGGTGCGAATGGTTTCCAGGACCAGAGTTGGAGATTCCAAACTTCCCTGTCACCTTCGGCGATACCGTGGCGATTACCGGATGCCGCCGGCGCTGGTGCGACCGAAGCGACCATTTTCTATGCCAACCTGACCAGCGGGCTCGGAACATCGTTCATCCTGGACGCCGGCCAGATTCCCGATGGCAGCCAGATCGCCCTTCTCGGCGATTCCGCCCAATGGGTCGTGGAGCGTCCCGCGGTCGGCGAAGACCTGTCCACGGCCCTCCTGGCCGACTATGTCGAACTGTTTTTCTCCGGATGCCAGGCGGTCTCTTATTCCGCGGACGGCAGCAGGAGCCAGGTAATCGATGGCGGAACTCAGGTCCATATCGACATGCTTCCCCTCGGAGCCCCGTTCCCCGCGGGACTCCTGTCGCGCGGCGTCCTCGTCGCGGACACGGTGGTGCAGTGCCTGTTTGTCGCGCCGGGCAACGGGCAGTGACTTTTGGCGGTGAACCATCACGGCATCGAAAGGAATCGCAGGATCTCACGCATCACCCGCTCGCCTTGATCGGTCTGGAAAAGAAACTGGGCGTGCGCGGAACCATCCAGAACGATCAGCTCCTTCGGCCGAGGAGCTTTTTCATACTGCGCCCGAATGCCCGGGAGCCGCGGCCCGGCGCCGTTAGAATCGTCCCGGGCGACGATGAACAGGCACCGCGACTTTAGCTGATCCGCCGGCAGATTCGGCGCCGCACCCAGAAATACGATGCGTTCAATCTCCCCTGCTGCGGATCGGATGGACGCGTCACCGGCTGCTCCGCCGCCGAAGCTGCCTCCGACTACCGACACCGTCTTGACGCCGTGCGCTTTTAAATAATGGACTGCGGAGATTACATCGAGCTCAAACGGTGCGTTATCGAAATCGGCCTGGCCCGGACCGTGGGAGCGGCCGAATCCGCGGAAGTCGATGGCCAGGACCCTGAACCCGGCATTCGTCAACGCGCGGGCCTGATCCCGCCAGCTCTCCTTGTGAAATCTGCCGCCGTGCGCCAGCACCACGGCGCGGTTGCCTTTGCCGTAAAGATCGGCGTAAATTCGACCGCCATCCGGAGTGGGGAATGAGATGGTTTGCTGTGCCGCGGCCATCCCGGTCAGGAGCACAGCCAGAGGTAGGGCGCGAAGGACACTCATGCGGGAATTATACAGCGGCTGCCCGCAACTCCCGGCTTTCTTAGTCGTGAATCATCCGCTGTCAGGCTGCCGCTATCGCAACAGGTTCAGCCCGTGCACTACCGGCTCGGGGACCTCGTCATAAGTCAGGCGGAGATCGCCAAACCCCTGCCTCCGCGCCGAGTACAAGCCTCGCCAGACGGCGAAGATCATGGCGAACATCACAACGTACACCAAAGGTTGGTGCCGGCTGATCGCCATCAGGCCGTTCACTAGACTAGCGGTGGGCTAGCGGGAGCGCGCCCAGGATGCCAAAATAAAACAACAGTGACAAGGCAGAATATGGGCAAATGACTCTATCCGGCTGTCGGGCTGGACTGCCGAAATGCCCCATTGACCCTGCAAACATAGACACTGTCCGCTCCGTCGCAACATCGTGGAGCCTCGTGAATTATGCTATAGTTCCTCTCGCGTGATCATTCGCAAGGAGGAATTACAGCATTATGCGCCCCACCGTCTTTTCCGCTGAAGTGCTGCGCCTGTTCCTGCGCAGAAACGCATCGCCACCTTGCCGCAATTGAAGCAGTTGCTGGGCACGGAGGCCGACATCACGGTTTTCGCAAGCTGAAGGAGCTTGATATCGCACAGCTAATCGCGGTTCAAGTGGAGGATGCCGTATACGAACAGGGGTTGTGGTCGTTCAACTCGGTATGGTTCTCCTCTCGCGGTATCTGGTGGCCACCGCGAAGGACTTCGTCACGCAATCCAAGGCCGGCTATTTCGCTTCCGAACTGGAGGAACTGCTCCAGTGCCAGTCAAGGAGCCTGCTGCAGTTGGTCGCGAAGGCCGGATCGTGCGCCAGACCGTCTCCGACTATATCTATACTGCGCCGGAGATTCCTCAGTGCGGAAGCAGCAGTTGCAGGCACGGCAAGCGCTGCCAATTCAGTCCGCCGCAGCCTCTGCCGACGTCCCTCCGGGCAATGTTTCCGACGAACTTCGGGCGGCGATCGTCCTGTTTGCGAGCTTGCTCGATGAACAACAGCGCCGTCTGTACGCCGTTCTGGAATCGCTCCAGTTGGGGAGTGATTGCCAGATCGCGGATCTTCTCGGTTTGGACCCACACACTGTGGCGAAAGGACGACGGCAGTTACTGGCTCAGGACGTGGAGGCGGATCGGGTGCGGGCTATAGGCGGAGGGCGCAAGCCAGTGGAAAAAAAACGCCCGCGGTAATCGATGCTATCCACCAGTTGATGGAAAGGGAGACTGCCGGCGACCCGATCAGCGGGTTGAAGTGGACCAGAAAAACCACAGAAAAGATCGCCAGGCAGCTTAAACGATTGGGGATCACGGAAGCCGCAACACCGTAGGACGACTTCTGCGGCAGATGAAGTTTTCCCTAGCACCAACCGTAAGACGATCTCCGCCGGTTCCACTTCCGACCGCGACGGCGAGTTCGGCTATCTCTGCCGGCAACGGGATCGGTTCGAGAAGCGCGGCGATCCGGTTCTGAGCGTGGATGCCAAAAGAGGGAGTTGATTGGCAACTTCAAGAACCCGGCGCCGAATGGGAGCGAACCTCCACGGCCGTCAATGACCACGCTCCGCTCCGCGGCTAAAGGCATCGGCATTCCGTATGGCATCTACGATACGCAGGCCAATCGCGGCTCGGTTTCCTGGAACTTCCCACGAAACATCTGCCTTCGCCGTCTCGTGCTTCCGCAAATGGTGGTTGCAGGAAGGCCGCAAGCGCTACCCGCAATCCAGCCACATCCTCATCCTGGCAGATACCGGTGGCAGCAATGGGGCACAGCGGGGCGCCTGGAAGCAAGAGATCCAACGTCAACTGTGCGAGGGTCCGGATTACGCGTTACGGTTTCCCACTACCCCTCCGGCGCCTCCAAATGGAACCCCATCGAGCACCGCCTGTTCAGCCAGATCAGCAGGAACTGGGCAGCCGAACCCCTGGACAGTTACGAAAAAGCCCTCAAGTTCATCCGCACCACCACAACCACTACCGGATTGAAAGTGACTGCACAACTGGATACCGCTTATTACGCAACTGGCATCAAGCCCTCAAAAGCGGAACTCAGTAAACTCTCCATTCGCCAGAAACGCGTTCTCCCAAAATGGAACTACACGATCTTCTCGCCGCAAAATGTGAAGTAGTTTTTGGGCGGCTGCTTAGCAGTTTAGTTTCAGTTCCAAGGGAAGCGGGAGGGCCAGCGTCAACAGAGCGCCCCAGAACAGCGTGAAACGGTCCACGGCGCGCATCCATTCCCGGCGCCCTGACGTTCGGTGAGCTGCAGCGTCCAGTTGCCCTTCCATTCCGCCGGGATCGTAAAGAGGTGGGGCAGGCCCCCAATCAGGAGCGTGCGATGCTGGCTGCTGCGCGCAAGATGATTCCCGTTCCCGATAAACATCTGCAGCTTGCCGAGGCCTGCGCCAGGACAAAGCACGGTTAATTTTCCGAACGGCCAAACAGGTTGCCGCAGTGACTTACACCCGGTCATCGACGAATCGGGGGGCCGGGGTGGATTGACTCAGTTATACCTACAGCACATGATGGAATAAGTATGAGCTCTGTACCGGAATCCCTTGCTTGACGGAGACGGTCAGGACCACCTGGAAGTAGCGGGGCATTTCGCCTCCGGCGAGTACACCGTGGCGCTGCGATGGGAAACGGTGCAGGCCGGTGGCGAGACTGTGCCGCTGAATCTGAAGCCGGACCGGCACATGGAGGGTTTGAAAGGCATTGCCAGCGGTATGCTGCGGCAGCGGGGCATAGCCATCGAACTGCCTCCGCCCAACGACGAGCGCGACGCCATCTTCCGCTTTCCCGGGCAACTGGCAGGAGTGAGACCCGGGCTGCGATCGGCATGGACCACGGCCGGCGAGCGGTGAACGTCAATTTGCCGCCGGCGTTTTCTCGATAGCGTCAACCACGATGACGTCGCGGGGAACTTTCTTCTCCGCCAGTCTCAATCCTAACTGCGTCTCCAGGGCGTCGAAGAGATTGGGACCGGTGGTCGCCGGCGAATCGGGACCGGACGACGGGAAGGCGCCGCCGGGTCCCATGTAGCCGGCGAACTCCAGGGTGAAATCGCATTTGCCCGTAAGGCCGGTGTGGTCAGCCACTGGAGCCGATGCGACCCGGTTGCCCGCCAACCCTCCGAGTGGCATGCCCAACACAGCGGCAAGGTTCGCAATCGAAAAGGCATGGAAAGTCAGCCGCGTGGTACCCGTTTCGGTGCGGACCGTGGTGTAGCGGCCCGGCGGCGGTTGCGGAGGAGCGTTCGGGTCCGCGGGCGTCAACTTCGCGCCGTGCCGCGAAACGGTCAGTTCGTAGCCTGTTGTGACTCTTGTCTCGTGATGGAGTGCAGCGTGGAAGCGTTCCATGATGAGGGCCTGCAGCATCTGCCTGAGCTGCTCGCGGCTTGTGCCGGGCGGCAGTTTCGCATCCACGGCGTACCGTTCGGAATCAAGCCAGCCCGGCCCCGCAATCTGGTCCACCTCCACACCATACGCCGCCATGAGGAGTCGCTTCAGAGTCGCACTGGCGAAGAAAATCCGGCCGGGGTCCTCAGTGCCCGGTCCGCCGCGGATGAGGTTCGAGCCAGGTTGGCCGCTGTCCGCGGCCAGATGTTTGACCGAAGCAACTTCAAAGGTTGGGGCTTGCGCGGGGCGCAGAGAGAGCACAGAACTGCGCCGGCGCCGATCGCGCGGATCTTCATAGCTACGTAGATTATCAGGATCCTTTCACGCAAAGTGTCCGCCTTCACCATTGCAGGCCGCGATACAGTATCGACAGGATTTTTAAGAGATCCCGTCTGCGGTGTATTGGAAGCAGGAGGAGGGACAGATGAGTAGAGCGAAACCACATGTGCTGGCAATCGCGGCAAGTCTTCTATTGACTGTTATTCCACTGAGCGCGGCAAGCTCCACGGCAAACAAAGCCAATAAGGATACGGCAGAAATGGAGACGATCTCCGGGAAGATCGCCATGGTGGTTCCCGATAAGAAGCTGGTCGTCGTGAAGACTTCCGACGGCGTGACGTATGACATGGACATCAACTCGCGTACCAAAATCGAATCCGGTGGGCAGACTGTAGCCCTGAAAGACCTCGGGCAGGACATGAACGATAATGTCTCGGTGAAATTCACTGCGGAGCACCGGGGCGATATTGCACGGACAATCCAAATCAACGGATGAAGGAGCTGAAGCTACTATGCAAATTACGAAAATTCCTTATCTCACGCTATTGGCGGCGGTCGGCATCGCAAGTGCGGCGTCGTTGAGCCCGACCGATAAACTGTTTATGATTTCCGCCGCGAAAACGGATATGACCAAAGCTCACGAAGGGCAGATGGCTGAGACCCAGGGGCGGAGCGACGACGTAAAAAACTTCGCTAGAACCTTGGTCCAGGACCATACCAATTCCTATACCCAGTTGAGCGAACTGGCCGCCAAAGAAGGCGTCTCCATTCCCAAGGGTATCAATGCCTCCCGGAATCCCTCGATCCGGCTGTTGGTGCACTTGACGGGCAACCGGTTTGACCAGGCGTTTACAAAGGACGAAATTGCGACCGAACGGCAGACCATCGCCGCGTTCAAGCGCGAAGCGGCGCACGGGAAGGATTCCGAGGTCAAAGCGTACATACACGCCGGTATTTTGCCCGGGAGGAGCGAGCAGGTGAACGGCAGCTTCTGCCAGTTCGTAAATACCCATTCGTAGCAGAGCAGGCCGAAAGCGGTGAAGATGGCGGATTCGGCGACGGCCCGCGAACCCGGCAGTTTCGGCTCCAAGGAAAGCGGGAGGGCCAGCGTCAACAGTGCGCTCCAGAACAGCGTGAAACGGTCCACGGCGCGCATCCATTCCCGGCGCCCCTGCCGTTCGGTGAGCTGCAACGTCCAGTTTGGCCTTCCATTCCACCGGGATCGTAAAAGGTGTCGCAGGCCCCCCATCGGAAGCGTGCGATGCTGGCTGCTGCCAGCAAGATGATTCCCGTGCTCGAGAAACACCTGCAGCTTGCGGAGGCCTGCGCCAGGACAAAGCACGGTTAATTTTCCGAACGGCCAAACAGGTTGCCGCAGTGACTTACACCCGGTCATCGACGAATCGGGGGGCGGGGTGGATTTGACTCAGTTATACCTACAGCACATGATGGAATAAGTATGAGCTCTGTACCGGAATCCCTTGCTTGAAGGAGACGGTCAGGACCACCTGGAAGTAGCGGGGCATTTCGCCCTTGGGCGTACGCAGGCGCCGGACCAGTTCGCGGGCCCGGACGGGATCGGTCAGCCAGTCCGCGGCTGCAAAAGTGTCCGGCGAGGCGTTGCCGGCGATTACCAGCATTTCTCCCTTCCCGGAAGGACCCGGCGTCCGGCTGATCAGGGCATGGGTCTCTCCTTCGGATGGCTTGCCCGGCACAATGTGATCTGGCAGGAATGCCGGCTCTCCCGGTTGCGGCTTCAGGTTCCGTATGCCTTCGGGCTCAATAATAATGTCGTGAGTCAGGGCGGCAGTTTGTAACTGGCGGTTGAATTTCGGAGGTCCCAGGAATACCACGTTGTCGTCCTTGATCTGCTGCCAGGAGAGAAGATTGCCGGGCGTTAATAGCAACTCGTGCTTGCGGGTGGAGAGCAGTTGGGCGATCAGGAAAGCGGCTCCGGCTTCCCCCGATCCGGTGAAATGGTAATTGGGGACGATATCTTTATCGCCCAGCGCCCGGCGCACGCCCGCGACGCGCTCCGATTTTTCGATCTCCTCCCAATCGTTCACCTTGGGGTCGCGGAAGAAGCCGAAATTTGGAAACCGGATGAAGAGTGGTGTACCCAGGCTGACCATCATGGGCCGGTTGCTCTGCAAAAATGGGTCCCACAAGATTTCCAGTTCGGGATTCCACCGCTCCGCGATCACCGCTTCCCGGGCGTGTAGTTGGACCAGCCACGCGGTGGCGCCCAGCGCCCACACCGAAAGCGCGATCAGGGCAAGTGTCAGAACCAGGCGCTTGCGCTGGGGATCCCACGACGTCTGGGTTGGCACCCCGGACTGGTTAGGTTCGAAAGTCAGTTTAAAAGCGCCCTTGGGTACGCTCACCAGAACCGGATCGTCCGCGGCTTCGGTCTGATAGTAGGCGGCGAGTTTCTGGCGCAGGCGCCCTACTTGAAGGCGGACGATGGAATCGCGCTTGGGATCGTAAGTTGACGGCTTACTAAACGCTTCCAGGCCGATCACGTACTCTTTCAGGCGATCTGCCTCTCCGGACAGAGTCTTCTCGGCGAGGTACTGAAGCAGCCGTCGATGTACCTCCGACGTTTCGAACGTTTTGCTCCTCACGAGCCGTTCAACCTGCTCCCGGGCCCCGGTATCCTGGATACTCACCGCGTTACCTACCATACTGAACTGCTGAGTTATCCACTAGTATATATCAGAATTCCAGACCTCGGTGTATCATTCAATGAGGTTGGGTTTCGGGGTTGAAAAAAATGGAAGTCTTGCGCCTCGCACAGCCGTAACGGGGTTGGTTGAACCGAGGCTCGGTTAGTCTTATTCCTGGTACCGCCGTCGCGCGCTTCTACTGGGGTGGTTGCGGATTCGGGTGGTGCATTTGCCCCCCTGCCGCAGGTGAAGGAGTAAATAATGTCACGTCGCATTTTATCGCTTATTGCGCTGCTGGCCTTGTTCGTCGGCGGGGCCATTTGGGCGCAGGACTCTCGCGGTACGCTCACGGGGAGAATCACAGATCCGTCCGGAGCGGTCATTCCCGGCGCCACGGTAGTCGTCACTAACGATGCCATGGGTACCAAGGTCCAACAGCAGACCGGGCCGGACGGCTATTACCACGCACCGTTTCTGACGCCGGGTCAGTACAAGATCGAAGTCAGCGCGCCGGGCTTCAAAAGGAGCGTTCAGGAGGGCATCGAAGTTCGGGTCGCCGACCGCCTGGAGATCAACCTGGCGCTGGAACTCGGCGCGTCCGAGCAGAGCGTGACCGTCACGGCCGAGGCGCCGCTGATGAATACAGAGTCGGCCTCGATGGGCACGGTGGTGGATTCCCGCCGGGTGGCGAGCCTGCCGGTGTCCTACGGCAATCCGTTTCTCCTGATCGGGCTTACCGCGGGTGTTACATATAATGGCAGCATCCGGCTGGATCGGCCCTTCGAGCCGACCCACATCGTCAATTTCTCCATGGGCGGAATCAGTGGCCTGTTGAACGATATCACGATCGATGGCGCGCCTACCACCTCTCGTGCCAATGCCCTGCAGGTAACGGCGTCCTATGTGCCGCCCACGGATATCGTCCAGGAATTCAAGGTCCAGACTGCCACATTTGACGCGCAGTTCGGACAGACGCAGGGTGGTGTGACCAATATCAGCATCAAGAGTGGCACCAATCAGTTCCACGGCGATGCCAGCTATTCTTTCCAGCGCCCCAGTTTCTGGGCCAACGATTACTTCAACAACAAGGCCATCCCGTACGTTCCGCGCCCTGATTTCATGTTCAACACGTGGGGCGGATCTTTCGCCGGTCCGGTCGAAATCCCGCACGTGTATCACGGAAGGAACAAGACCTTCTTCCTGTTCGGCTACGAGGGAATCCACGATTCCCGCCCCCGTCACGACGACACCACTAACACCGTCCCGACCCCGGCCGAGCGTGCCGGTGACTTTTCGGGCCTGCTTGCCGCCGGCTCCAGCTATACCATTTACGATCCGGCCACGCGCACGGGCCCGGTCAACGGACGTTATACCCAGACGCCGTTCCCCGGCAACAAGATTCCTTCGAACCGGTTCGATCCGGTAGGCATGAAGATTCTGGGCTATTATCCGGCCACAGAGAAGACCCAGGGCGATGTTACCGGCCTAGGCAACTACCGCGACGCCGGCACGACGGAGAAAGCCAAATATTACAACATTACCGCTCGCGCCGATCAGAACATTGGCGAAAAACAGCGGTTCTTCGTCCGCTATAGCACGTATACACGGAACAGTGACTACAACCAGTATTTCGACAATGCCTTCGTGGGCACTCAGTTCTGGTTCTACTCCAAGACTGCGATGATCGATCACGTCTTTACTTTGGCGCCGACCGTAGTGCTGGACACCAGATACAGCTACAACCGGTTCATTCGCGGCAGCGATCAGCCTCCTTCCGCTATCGGATTCGACCTCTCTTCGCTGGGCTTCTCGCAGCAGTTCGTCAATCAGGTGGGAACAGCCCAGGCCCGTTTTCCGCGCATCAACCTCACCGGCTACATCAGCAACGGCTCGACCAATGAGAACCGGCCCACGGTGAATCACACGGTTTCTTCCACCCTGTCGAAGGCCGCCGGAGCGCATTCCATTCGCACGGGCGTGGAATACCGCGTGTACCAGCAAGCCGACCGCTTCTTTAGCAATCAGCAGTCCGGCCAGTTCACCTTCGGTTCTACCTGGGTCCGTGGACCGCTGGATAACTCGGCCACCTCCCCTGGAAGCATCGGGCAGTCGGTGGCGGAATTGCTGTTGGGCCTCCCGGATTCGGCCAGCATCACCCGCCAGTCGGATTATATCGAGCAGTCCGGGAACGTGGGCATGTTTGTGCAGGACGACTGGAAACTCACACCCAAGCTCACGGTAAATCTGGGTGTGCGCTACGAGTTCGAGACGCCTCTGCACGAGCGCTTCAACCGTAGCAGCCTGGGCTTCGACACCAGTTATGTGCAGCCCATCTCCGCGGCGGCGCAATCGGCCCTCGCGACGATCTATCCCAAGATTTCGGGTGGATTCCCCGAACTTACTCCCAGCGCCTTCGCGCTCCGCGGAGCCATGACCTTTGAGGGTCTGAACGGCAACGACGGCAGCCTGTATCACACACCCAAAAATGTCGTCATGCCGCGTGTCGGACTGGCCTACCAGCTCGACAGCCAGACCGTTTTCCGCACCGGTTTTGGCATGTTTGCCGGCTTCCTGGGCCAGCGGCGTGGAGACGTTCAGCAGAACGGATTTACACAGAATACCAACATGGTGCTCACTACCGATAGCGGGCTCCATTTCCTCACCAATCTGGCCAATCCGTTTCCGAACGGCGTGACCGAGCCAGTGGGCGCCGCCGCCGGTCCGCAAACGTATCTCGGACAAGGTTTCACCTTCTTCAATCAGTACCCCAAGGTACCGGAAACCATGCGATGGGAAGCCAGCGTGCAGCGCCAGTTCCAGGGCTTCGTCTTCGAGGGCGCTTACGTCGGGAGCAAAACCAACCATACTGAGTTCACCCGCAACATCAACGCCCTGCCCCAACAGTACTTGAGCACTCTGCCGAACGCGTGACGATACCTGGAACAACTATCTCGGCGCCAGCATTTCCAATCCCATGTACAACCTGTTGCCGGGGAACACGCAGAGCATTTATACCAGCACGAACACCTCGCGGCAGACGCTATTGTCGCCCTACGTGGCGTTCGGATCCAATGCCCTCAACACCACCGAAAATGGTGGCTTCTCCTGGTATAACAGCCTGCAATTCACCGCTACGAAGCGCTTCGCCCAGGGTTATACCCTGATTGGCAGCTACACGTTTGCGAAATCGCAGCAGGCGGTGAATCTGCTGAACCCCTCCGACCCAAGGCCCGTCCGGGAAATCTCGGACCTGGATGCGCCTCACCGGTTCAACATCAGCGGCATCTGGGATCTGCCCTTCGGCAGGGGAAAGGCGCTGCTGCACGACAAGAACGGAATCATCGACCGGCTGGTGGGCGGTTGGGAGGTCTCCGGCATCTGGGGCCTGCAGAGCGGGTTCGCCCTGCCGTGGGGCAATGTCATTTACTACGGCAATCCGGCGGATATCACGATGCCGATCGGCGAGCGGAGCCCCGAACACTGGTTCAATGTGAGCGGTTTCGAGACCGCTTCCGCCCGGCAGTTGTTGAGCAACCAGGTCCGTACGTGGCCCTTGCGGTTCTCCCAGATCCGCGGGCCGCGGATGAACAATCTCGACTTGGCCCTGATCAAGGGCACGCGCATCGCCGAGGGCAAGAACATCGAGTTCCGTGCCGAGGCTCTGAACGCCGCCAATCACCCCCTCTTCCCGAATCCCAGTATGTCGGTTACCACGGCACAAAGCTCGAAGGATACCGGATTCGGACAGATTAGCGCTTCCACCATGAGCAATTACGCACGGCGGTTGCAACTCACCCTGAAGTACATCTTCTAATATGGAGCGCCCCTGTCAAGCCCTGTGAAAGCCTGACAGATTTCTTTCAATCAGCGCCGGCTTTCCCCCTCAGGAGGGAAGCCGGCTTTCTTGTCTTCGCGCAGCAATAGGTTAAGTGTTCCCACCGGTAGTCGCGGCTCGGAACCGCATGGTCATGATCCGTCGGGAACTGCTTCGGACTAAATGCGCGGCTGGGCCGGCCCCGCACCACATCGAAGATTCGGAGGGTTCCCGTTTTTCGTGGTCCCGCCGTGGTTTGCGCCACCGCAGGCTGGCCTGCAGGGCTTCGATCAACCCCCGTATCTGTGGCGGCGTTTGCGGACTGCTTCGTCAATCGCCTTCTCCGGTTTTACAAACCGATGCCACGCATGATCTACTTCTCCAGGTAATCGGCCAGTGTGGCCTTCCAGCGCCGGTTGCTCGAAACGGACATGACTCTCGATCGATGCGGCACGGGCCCAAGCTTGTGGACCGGCTTCCGAATCGATTCCAGGCGGTTTGGAATCACCACCTCTTCGCAGCCAATTCCGAATCACCCCCGCGAATCGGGGGGAGTATTCGCGCCGTCGGCAATTGTTTTTGAAGGATGATTTTTGGCTGGACGGGGCCGCGCCGCGGCACCACAGGTGTCGGACATTCAAGTAGGCATGCCGAGGCGCGGCAACACCCATTTCATCAGCACCACGTAGGCTGCCAGGACCAGCACAATCGGTAACCATTCGGTCATTCTGCTGTTATAGACGCAGAATCGAGCGGCTTGGTGACACACATGCCGTTCCCGACCGGACCCCAGAAAATGTGCGGATCAATACAATTTCAAAACTACTCTCCCGGGATTTGATTTTCTATTTCGCCAATTTCCTAAATCTTAGAGATTATAGGGAATTAACCTTAGGTGTAAATACTGAATATACGGAATATTGCTGGTTGCGTACTTACCAATTTGCTGTTAGTTTATATTGGACCATTTAAGTAAGGTTAGTTATCGGGCCGATTCGGAGGGGGGTACATTGTCCGTCACAGCAAAAGCAGGCTGCCTGCTTATCTTCACAGCGGCCGTTGGAATGGCCGGAATTCTGTTCCAGGGAACCTTTGGCGCAGACGATCAGGTTGATTACTTTCACCTGACGGTCAATAGCGCCACCACCATCACGATACAATCTTTTGGGTACGCGGGCGGCACCGATAATGCCACTCTCATTCCTGCTGGCGGATTTGCGCCGGAGTTGTCGATTTTCGCCTTGGTTGGCGCGGATTACGTCCTTTCGAACTCGGATAATGGAGGTCACTGCGGGGTGACCGGGACGGATCCGGAGACGGGCAACTGCGACGATCCCTATCTCCAGACGACGCTCGCTCCGGGGAATTATTTCGTGGCTCTCTCCGTGTGGGATAACGTTCCGGTTACGGGGAACCTGGCGGACGGCTTCAAGCAAACCGGGAACCCGGGGTTCACGTGCGCGGAAGGTGGCTTGACCGGCCAATTCTGCGACGTCACCGATGCGCTCTTCAGAGCTCGAACCGGTAACTGGGCGTTGGATATCGCCGGCGCCAGCAGCGTCGTGCCGACCAGCGTGCCGGAGCCGGCCACCTTGTGGCCGCTTTTATCGTGCGGACTGCTCGGAGCGCTGCGGTTGCGGCTCAAGTCCAGCTAGACTCGATTTTTTCAATCAGGAGGGGATTGGGATGCGAAAACTGCTTCGTGCTGCAGTATTGTTTTGTGCGGCTCTGCCGGCCATCACCTGGGGACAGGTGCTCACGCCATCGCAGGATGCCTACTATGTACCTGGAAACGCAACCAACTTCGGAGCGGCCGTCAGTGTGACGGTAGGCAGCTCCGCGAGCGTCGGCCTGGTGCAGTTCGATCTCGGCGCTCTGCCGCCGGGCACAACTGCCGCGCAGGTGCAGAAGGCAACCGTCACGCTGTTCATTAATAAGGTGAATGTGTCAGGGGGGATCAACGTAAGCTTGGCCAATGGCGCCTGGGCGGAATCAACGGTCAGCGGGACGACGGGATTTCCAGCGCAGGGCGGTCTCGTGGGTACCATAACTGCTTCGGCGGCGAATTCCTATGTCACCATCGACGCCACCAGCGCCGTGCAGAGCTGGTTGACCGCGCCCTTGTCGAACAACGGACTCATGCTGACGTCAAGCGGCGGAGCGGCCCAGTTTGACAGCAAGGAAAACACCAACACCAGTCATCCGGCGGTCCTTTCGGTGACGCTGACGTCCTCGGGTGCAGCCGGTCCGACGGGCCCGACGGGTGCGACGGGGCCTGCTGGTCCCGCCGGGCCTGCGGGTCCGACCGGCGCCACGGGTGTAGCCGGTCCTGCCGGCCCGACGGGTGCGACGGGTCCCGCTGGTGTAGCTGGTCCCGCGGGTCCGACCGGCGCTACGGGCGTAGCTGGTCCTGCCGGTCCGCCGGGTGCGACGGGTCCCGCTGGTGTAGCTGGTCCTGCGGGTCCGACCGGCGCTACGGGCCTGGCTGGTCCTGCGGGTCCAAGCGGCCCTGCCGGTCCCACGGGCGCCACGGGCGTAGCCGGTCCTGCCGGTCCAAGCGGCCCGATTGGTCCCGCAGGCGCGACGGGCCCGACGGGTTTTACCGGTTCTGCCGGTCCTGCCGGGCCGAGCGGCCCGAGTGGGCCTGCGGGTCCGAGCGGTCCTGCCGGGACGTTTACGGGCGCGTATAGCGTAGGCGCGTCTAACACTTCGCCGCTCGGGAACGGTGGCATCGTTTCCGGGACCTCGGTAGTTTACTTCGTTTCCGATGGGGCCACGGTGAACCTGCCCGCTGCGACAACGGCAGGCCAGAACCTGATTCTCGTTGACGTGAGTCAGAGCTTTGCCTCATCCGGAATCACCGCGCAAACGCATTCCGGTGACCTGGTTTGGGATCCGAATACGGGCACTCACGGTACGACCGCCGGTACCTACTCAACTATAAAGCTGGTAAGCGACGGTAACCACAACTGGTACCTTCTCTAAGATTGTCTGCGTGCCGGCGGGGCGGTCTCGCCGGCCACGGCCATGTAGCTGAATCTGAAAGTGAAAGGATAGAACTCTCGTATGGATCCATTTCTTGGTGAGATCAAGATGTTTGGCGGAAACTTCGCGCCCAGAGGATGGGCATTGTGCAACGGACAATTGATGTCCATCGCTCAGAATACGGCATTGTTTTCGATTCTGGGAACGCAGTTTGGCGGCGACGGCATTCAGACCTTCGGATTGCCCGACCTGCGCGGGCGCATCCCCGTGGGGCCAGGGAATGGTCCAGGCCTGTCGCCGTACACCATCGGACAGATAGGCGGGTCGGAGCAGGTGACATTGACCAGCGGCCAGATGCCGGCGCACAGTCATATGGTGAATGCCGATGGCGCCGCGGGCGGAAAGAACCTTCCGACAGGCAATTATCCGGGATCGGTCTCTCCCAGCGCGGCCGAAAAAATCTATTCCGCGGGACCTCCCTCGGCGACCATGAACCCCGGAATGATCGCTCCCGCCGGCAATAACCTGCCGGTTCCGGTGGTTCAGCCCTATGAGTGCGTTACGTTCATCATCGCCCTCCAGGGTGTGTTCCCATCCCGCAACTGAACCGGCATGACGCTTTCGCTTCGCCCGGAAGCAGAAGCCGATGAGCCATTTCTGCGGCGCCTCATTACCGGCGCCATCTGTCAGGAATTGGGCGCGGAATCCTGGCCGGAAGCCATGCGCAACCAGCTTCTGGAGATCCAGTATTCCGCGCGCCGTCTGCACCTCCGTAATCTGTTTCCCAACGGTGATAGCAGTATCGTGCTCCTCGACGGCGTGGAAGCCGGCTGGGTTTTCGTGGCGCGGTTGCAGGACGAGGTGCGCCTGGTAGAGATCCTCCTACTGCCTGAGCATCGTGGCAACGGCACGGGAACCGAACTGATCCGGCAGTTGATTGCGTCTGCCGGCGCCCGGCCGGTCCGCCTGAGCGTAAGCGCGCGGAACACGCTCGCCATTCGCCTGTACGAACGGCTGGGGTTCCAACCGGCAGGGGGCGACGAGGTGTATATCCAGATGGAGCACCCCGCCGGGGACGCGTGCTGAGCGGACTCCAGTTCCCGTTTCGCTTCGATCCGGAATTGCTGCGTGCGGACCTGGCAAGAGTGCGAGCCGACGAATGGCTCCCGCACTACAATGACGCCGATTACGGCGGCCAGTGGCGCGGCGCCGCGCTACGTTCACCGGGCGGCGCCCCGCACGATCTTGCCGCGCAGTCCCCGCACGGTGTTCCGTTCGCCAGTACCGCGCTGCTGGAGCGTTGCCCTTACTTTCAGCAGGTGTTGGCAAGTTTTCCCTGCCCGTTGAAGTCCGTGCGTCTGCTGGCGCTGGCGCCCGGCGCTTTCATCCGCGAGCACACGGACCACGGCTTGGACTACCAGGATGGCGAGGTCCGCATCCACGTTCCGGTGCAAACCAACCCGCACGTAGAGTTTTACGTCCGCGGGGAGCGTCTCCGGCTGGATGAGGGCGGATGCTATTACGTGAACGTGAACCTGCCGCATCGCGTGAACAACCGCGGCGGGGCCGAGCGCATTCACCTGGTGATCGATGCCGAAGTGGACGAGTGGGTGCGCGAGCTGTTTGCGCGCGGCTGCGACATTCCGCGCTGCCCGCTACCGCCGCGCGGATTTGAGGAGTTCCGCCTTCGCGTTATACAATCGGCCGAACTGCGGGAGAGACTGCACCGCATCTCCGGCCGGCACGAATTTGCCGCGCGCGTGGTGGAAGCGGGACACGAAGTGGGATGCGAGTTCACCGAAGCCGATGTGGGCGCATCGCTCGAAAGATCGGCCGAAGACCCGCAAGGGTGGATGCCCGTCAAACTGCATTTTCGAGACGGTCAGGCTGTGGCCGAGTGGATCTGGCCGGGAGCCTGCCGCCTCACCGAACCGTTCTTCGAAGAAAGCGTTCGGGCGGCACGGCGCGTTCCATTCACGGCGCTGTTTCGCCGTGAGATGCCATTGAACGCGGCGGATTCCATGGAAGCACTTTCGCCCACCGGCTTCCTCTTTCACATGTCGCGATGCGGTTCTACGCTCATCGCCCAGATGCTGGCGGCGCTGGATCGCACCGTGGTGATCTCCGAAGCTCCACCCATAGACGATGTGATTCAGGCATCGCTGACACTGCCGGAGCTTGCGCGGGCGCAGCAGATACGCTGGCTGCGTCAGGTGATTCGGGCGCTGGGGCAGCGGCGCAGCGGTGGCGAATCGCTCTATTTCGTCAAGCTGGACGCCTGGCACATCCATCACCTGCCCCTGTTTTGCGAAGCGTTTCCCGCGGTGCCGTGGGTGTTCGTCCAGCGCTGTCCGGAGGAGGTCGTCGATTCCCAGTTTCGGCGGCCGGGCATGCCGGGACTGCCGGGCGCGTTGGATCCGCGCCTGTTTGGATTGCGTATCGAGGATGTGACTTCGTTTTCGCGCCGGCAATGGTGCGCCCGCGTCACCGGCGGATTCCTGGAGGCGGCCGGCGCTTTTCGAAACGATCCCCGCGGGCTGTTTGTGGACCATGCGCAGTTGCCGGATGCCGTGTGGGGGCCCATGGCGCGCCATTTCGGCGTACGATTTAGCGACGGGGATATTGCGCGCATGCGGGAAAGGGCCAGATTCGATGCCAAAACTCCGGCTGAAATCTATCCGGAACAGCGCTAGCCTGCCCTGGCTTCTGCTTGCCGGCATTGTGGCGGCCAACCTGTTCGTGCTGCGTTGCGAATTGCAAGTGGCGCGGGTGGATCTGAACGACGGCGTCCTGCACTATACGTTGATTGAGCGTATGGCACAGGCGATAGAACACGGCAACAGCCCGCTGGATTTCTGGGTGCCGGAATACGGATTCGGCTACGCCGTGCCGCGCACCTACCAGCCCCTGGCACACCTGGCGGTAGCTTCGACTTACTTCCTGCTGGGCAAGAGCGTCTCGCTGATGACGCTCTTTACCTGGTTCCGCTATCTTGCCCTGGGGCTGCTGCCGCTCAGCTTCTTTGCCGCGGCGCGTCTCTTCCGCCTGCCCATGCGGACGGCGCTGGCGGCGGCCATGCTGACGCCGCTCATTTCGTCTCACGGCCTTTACGGAATCGAGTACGGCAGCTACCTCTGGTACGGCTCGGGCCTATACACGCAAAGCTTCGCTACTCACCTGCTGCTGCTGGCGATGGGTTTTTCCTTCCGGGCAATCCGGGAAGGGCGGCGCGCGGCGCTGGCGGGGATCCTGCTGGGTCTGACCTTTTTGGCGCATTTCATTCTGGGATATATCGGCGCGCTGACGGTGGTGCTGCTGGTCTGTTTGCCGGACGAGGAAACGCGTCTGGCAGAGCGGTTCCGGCGCGGCGCCTTCGTCGCGGCAATGGCGCTGGTGCTCTCGGCCTTCCAGTTACTCTCGCTGATTCAGGATGCGCCGTACATCAATCACAGCCGCTGGGAGCCGGTGTGGAAGTGGGAATCGTTCGGCGCGGGAGAGGTGGCCAAGTGGCTGTTCACGGGAAGCCTGCTGGATGAGGGACGCCTGCCGGTGATGTCGCTGCTAGTGCTGCTGGGACTGGCGGCGGCCGTTTGGAGACCAGCGGAACGCGCATTGCGGTCCACCTATATTTTCCTCGGCGCGGGCGCGCTACTGTGGCTGGCGATGTTCTGCGGGCGTCCGCTATGGGGGCCGTTGCTTCCACTGCTCGGCGTATCGGAGGACGTGCAGGTCCATCGCTTCGTGGTGGGGGCGCACCTGTTCCTGATATTTCTGGCGGCCATGGGACTGTCTGCCCTGTGGGGCTGGCTGGAGACGAACTGGCGATGCGCGGGCGTAATCGCCGGCAGCGTCCTGCTGTTCTGGCCTATGGTGGCGGAACGCGGAGCCCTGCTCTCGCTGGACCGCACCTGGGGCGAACGGAATCTCGCGGATTATGCCCGCGACCAGGGTCAGCTCCAACTCGCCATGACCACGCTGCAGCAGCGCGGCGGGCGCGTGTTCGCGGGACTCCCGGCGGGTTGGGGCGGGCAATTCAAAGTCGGATCGGTTCCGGTGTATGCCTTCCTCGGACGGCGCGGTCTGCCGGATCTCGGGTTCCTGTATCACTCCATGTCTCTGCCCAGCGACATCCTGGTGCGATTCAACGAATGGAGCGAGGCGCAGTACCGCCTGTTCAACATCCGCAGCGTGCTGGCGGATGCGCACCCCATGGCGGCGTTTCTTACACCGGTGGCGCAGGCGGGACGATTCCGCATCCTGGACGCGCCGGGCCGCGGCTACTTCGAGGTCATCGACGTGCCGTATGCCGTGCTCAACAGCCGGGACGATTTTTACGACGTGAACGACCGGTGGCTGGCCAGCGACTGGGTGCAGCAGCGCCAGCACCTGGCGCTGGATTCCGGCCGGGATTTTCCGGCCCTGCAGCGCTTTTACCCCACCTGGCAGATGCCGCGGATCGACGCGCGGACTCCCCCGGGGGCGGTGGTGGCGGAGCGCGAATTGCCCGAACAGGAATATCGCGCGACCGTGGATGTGGCGCGCCCGAGTCATGTTCTGTTCCGCATGACGTATCATCCTAACTGGCACGTCACAGTGGACGGGCGACCGCGCCGGGCCATCATGGTTACCCCGGGTTTCGCCGCGGTAGCGGTGGATTCGGGAAGGCATGAGATCGACTTCCGCTACGAGTCCAGCGGGCTGCGGACGGCGCTGGCCTGTTTCGGATTTCTGCTCGCCGCCCTGGTGCTGGCGGCGCCCGCGAAGTTACCCGCGGTGAACTGGCGGCTGCGCGTTCCGGCGATACCGAAACTGGCGCTCGTGGTGGCCCTGGCCCTCCCGGTGCTGGTTCCGTTTTGTACCACGCGAGTTTCCCAGGGCCACGACGCCCTGACTTACTTTCCGACGCTGCTGGAATTCGATCGCAATATCTCGCACGGCATTCTGAGTCCGCGGTGGGCGCCGGATTTCATCAACGGCAACGGGTCGCCGAACTTCGTATTTACCGCGCGCGGGTTTTATTACCTGGCGGAAGTCTGGCGCCTGCTGGGCGTGAGTCCGGTGACGTCGGTCAATCTCGCGGTCATCGTGCTGATTCTGGGAGCGGCGGTTGCGGCGTATTTGCTGGGGTCGTTGTACTTCGGTCCCGCGGGCGGCTGGCTGGCCGCCGCGGCCTATTTGTACGCGCCCTATTTCGGCGTGGATCTGTACGTGCGCTCGGCGCTGGCGGAGATGAGCGCGTTCCCGTTCTATGCGCTGACGTGCTATGGCTTCGGAGCGTATGCGCGACGCCGCCGGACGGAGTACCTGTTGCTTGGCGCGGCGTCTTATGGCGTCCTTTTCTTCTGTCATTTCGCGGCGGCGCTGCTGTTCACTCCGCTGCTTCTGGCATTTCTGGCGTTCACCGCGTGGCGGGAGAAATCGTGGGCCATTCTGGCTCGACAATCGTTGGGTTTCCTGGCGGGCATCGCGCTGGGCGCGAGTTCCTGGCTGCCGGCCCTCGCCGAAAAGCAATGGGTACGCCTGGAAGAGGCGGTGAGTGGGACGCTGCATTACACCCAGCATTTCGTCGCGCCCGGGCTGCTGTTCCATGCGGGAACGGACCCGCGGGGCCTGCGTTTCGAACTGGGATGGGGGCACCTGGCGCTGGCCGCAATCGCCTGGATCCTTTTAACGCGGAGCGAATCGAAAGACCGGGACTGGCTGCGGTTCTTCACGCCCGCCGCCATCTTTTTTTGCGTTCTAATGTTCCCGGCCAGCGTGTGGGCCTGGGACCACTTGCCGCTGATCCGCTTCGTGCAGTTTCCGTTCCGCCTGCTCGCGCCGGTCACGTTGTGCACCGCCATGCTGGTGGCGCCGCTGGGGCGCTATTTGTATCCCGTGAGCGGCAAGCGGGCCCTTGGGCTCGCCGCCGCGCTGGGGTTGTTGATCGTGCCGGGCCTTGCGCACTTGCGGCCCACGGGTTACACCACGCTCGACCTGACCTTCTGGACTCCCCATCAGCTCGCGGCCTGGGGGTACGAGCCCACCACCTCGCACGACTTTCTGCCGCGTGTGGCGGCGCAACTGCCGGCGTACGATCCCCGTTCGGCGCGAGCCGTGGAGGGCGAAGCCGAGATTCAGGAGTTGGATCGAAATCCCGAGCTTTGGTCCGGCAAAGTCACTACGCGCGGCGGAGCTCTGGTAGAGGTGTCCACCATTCAATTTCCGGGTTGGCGCGTCGAGATCGATGACCGGGATGTGCCGGTCTACCGGTCGCCGAATACCGGACTGATTCGCTTCCGGGTCGAGCCGGGCGAGCACCAGGTGGAAGTCGGTTTTCATCGCACGGCCGATCGCTGGACCGGCGATTCGCTCAGCCTGCTTGCCGGACTCGGATTGCTATGGGGCTTCGTGTGGGCCCGGCGATCAAAACTCGATCACGACGATGCAGTCTTCCTTGGCCCTGGCGTGGATCCGCACTTGTAAATTCTTCTGGACCGGGTCGTAGAACCAGGTGCGGTCGGCCATCTGGGTGGGAGCGGTGGCCACGGAGTATTTCCGATCTTCGAAGCCCACCGAGGCAGGCTTCTCGATGTGATGCACCACCCACTGGTAATCGCGTTCTTTCTTCGATTCGATTTCCAGGCGCATGGCGTCCAGGGAAGGCGCGGCGTGCACCGCCGTATAGTCGCTGATATCGTCTTCCAAAATGAAGAACTCCGCGCCCAGTTGCGGGAAGTAATGCAGGGCCAGCCCGCCGGCGGAATCCAGCGGCACAATAGTGCCGTTCCGCGCGAAGACCGGCAGGGCGCTGGTGCTCACCGGGATGGTGCGGCGGCCCGTAACGGCTTCGTTGGTCTCCAGGTTCGTCCAGACTCCCTGCGGCAGATACAGGGAGCGCTTGCCCGTGCCATCGTAAATCGGGGCGATCAGCATTTCGTCGCCGAGCATAAACTCATCCACGTGTTTGGCGCACTCCGGATCGTCGGGAAACTGGAAGGGCAGGGGATGCCACACGGGATAGCCGTTGTACTCCACCTCCGGCACGTACGGGCCGTAGAAGGTGTCGAGCTGCCGGCGAAAATTGCTGAGCGGAACGGCGCCCGGCGTGACCTTGGCGGGCAGGGAACCGAGCTGCCGCGCGCGCTGCAACAGGGCGGGGTCGGCGCCTAAGTAAGTGGAGAGGTCGAAGGATGGGTACAGCATTCCCGACATGGCCGCCTGCACCATGCGCAGCAGGGAATCGCGCAGGGTGGTCCAACTGGCGGGCTTTTCGGCCGGTACCTGCCAGATGGTGTTGCCGGCGTTGGCGGCGTGGTGCTCCTTGAAAATCTCTTTGGGACGAGGGCCGTAAGAGATGGAGTAGTCCACGCGCGGCGCGGCGATGCGGTAACGGTCCGCGCCTGTGAAGTCGAAGCGGAAGGGGCCGGCGCCCGCGTGAAATTCGCCATAGCCCGCGGTGGAAAGCAGGAACGGCACATCGGTCTCCGCCTTCCTGCCGCGTAAATCGAACATGGCGTCAACGCGCGGACCCAGCCCGTAGAAACGCGCACCGGCGGGCATTTCGCGGTCCCAGACGACGGCGTCGCCCTCCCGGCGGGGCTCGGAAAGATCGGCCATCACCGGGCGGCCATCGGCAGCGCGCACGCGTACCAGCAGGCCGCGCTTCTGCACCGTGACATCCAGCGCATCCGAGCGGATCCGCACGGCGCCCGGCGTCTCATCCAGTTGCAGCGAGACCTTGTCATGCGGCCCCATCTGTACCACCGGCAGAGCGCCTTCCAGGGAGCGGCGGAACCGGAAGGTGGCGGGGCTGTTCCAGACAATTTCCGCCGCGCCGTGGTCCAGTTTGAAATCGACCTGGTTGCCGTTCGGCGCGAAAGAAAGCACCGTGGCGACGGCGGCGAGAGCCTGAAACGGCATTAGAGCAGCGCCATCTCCCGCTGAATCTGGCCGGTGACGCGCGCCTCTTTTTCGCCTACAAACATGTTGACTTCGGAGCGCACGCCGAACTCCGGCAGATAGATTCCAGGCTCGATCGAGAAGCAGGTCCACGGCGATACGGTGCGTTCGTCGTGGCTCTCCAGGTTGTCCATGTTGGCGCCGTTGCCGTGCACGGTCTCGCCGATGGAGTGGCCGGTGCGGTGCGTGAAATATTCCCCGAATCCGGCCTTTTGAATGACGGCGCGGCAGGCATCGTCCACTTCAAAGCCGCGCAGCGGATAGCCCGAAGCCGAAGCTTCCATGACTCGCTGAATAGCGGCATCGCGCGCGCTGGTGACGATGGTGAAGACGTTGCGGATGCGGTCCGGAGGGGTGTCGCCGCACCAGGCGGTCCAGGTGATGTCGTAGTACACCGCGCCGGGCTGATCCAGTTTGGCCCACATATCCAGCAGCACCCAATCGCCGGGTTCGATGGGGGCGTTGAGCTCCGCGGTGGGCTCGTAGTGCGGGTTGGAGGCATTGGCGTTGCAGCCTACGATGGGGCCGTGATCGGTGATCAGGCCGGCGGCGGAGAAGTTGCGGCGCACCAGGTCCTTCACCTCGACCTCGGAAAGCGGTGCGCCATTGCGGGTGCGCTCGTGGATCAGGGCGAAGGCTTCGGCGCGAACCTTGTCTACACGGCGGCCGGCCTCCAGGTGCGATTCCAGGGCCTCGGGCGTCCAGCGCGCTTCGAAGGCCTGAATCAGTTCGGCGGAGCTGACTACTTCCACGCCGGTGCTGCGCACCAGTTCTACCGTGCCTCCGTCCACCATGGAGACGTACGGGATGGCGCACATTGGCGAATACTGCATGGCCACGCGTTTCATGCCGTGCAGGATCCGGGCCAGCGCCGCGGTCTGCTCGGTCCAACTGGAATAAGGAATCTTTTCACCGGGAAGGTTGCCGGTCATGCCGCGCTCGATGCGATGTTCCAGGCCTCGGGGCTCGCCGGTGGCGGGAATCAAATAATACCAGCGGCGGGTAGGCGCAGCGGGCGGCGTCAGTCCCAACACCCGGTATGCCAGCGGGTCGCGAAGGTGATGATCGAAGAACAGCCATCCGTCCAGGTTCTGGTTGCGGATCTCCTGCTGAATCTTTTCCAGTTGCATAGATGAATCTACAGTCTATCGTAGGATAGGCCTCCCAGCCTGTCCGCGCAGGTGGCAAGTACCACTCAGCTCGTCAGCTCGTCCAGGGGATTTCCCCTGTATAAATGCGCATCTTTTGGGCGATGCGCGGCGTAATAGAAGACGTATGACTTTGCCGCGATCGTTGGTCTCGCTTTGTCTGCTCGCCGGCGTGCTGGCAGCCCAGCCGGCCATACGCGTGGATGTCCACCTGGTGAACGTGGGATTCTCCGTGCGCGATTCCCAGGGCAATCTGGTGACTCATTTAACCCGGGACGATTTCGAGGTATTCGAGGATGGCGCTCCCCAAAAAATTTCCTTTTTTGCCCGGAGTTTGGATGTCCCTTTAAAATTGGGGCTGCTGATGGATGTAAGCGGCAGCCAGGACTCCTTCGTCAAGCCGCACAACAAAGACCTGCATACGTTTCTGGAGAGTGTGTTAGGGCCGAAGGACCAGGCCTTCATGGTGTGTTTCGGCAATCGGCTTCGGCTGGTAAGCGACTTCACCGGTTCCCCGAAATCCCCGAAATATTTGACCGATTCGTTGGAACTGTTTCACAAAGGTAAGACCGAATTCCCGGAAATTGGACCCGCGGAACGTCGCGTTCTGGGCACCGCCTTCTATGACGCCATTTACTATTCGGCGACGCAGTTACTGGCCAACAGCGAAGGAGGCCGGAAAGCGCTTATTATCTTCAGCGATGGCGAGGACAACTCCAGCGCCCACCACATGTTGGATGCCATCGAAGCCGCTCAGGCGAACGATGTGCTGGTATTCGCGGTGCGCTACACAGACATGAAAAATGGACGTGTGAACGCGCGTAACAAGTACGGCATGGGCGTCATGCAGCGGATCGCGCGCGAGACCGGCGGCTGCGACTACGACGCTCGCGAAAGGGGGCTGAAGGCCAACTTCGATCAGATCGGCGAGCAGTTGCGGTCCAGTTACGAACTCGCCTATCATTCCACAGACCCATCCGACGACGGTACATTCCACAAGATCCGGATCCGGCCCACGCAACCGGGGCTGGTGGTTCGCGCCAAGAGCGGATACTACACCCGCTGACTTTTGCATCTACTTTTGTCGAAGACTAACCTGTATAGTACTGCACGTGATTGATGATACTTCCGGACACTGGTCAAGACTCTGCGATTCGGGTAAGATAGCGTCAACATATTTTGGTCATGGCACCACGTCGGTAGATAGCGTACGACCCGCACCGCAACCTACGGCATGAACCCATTGACGGTGTCGTACGACAAGGAGGCTACCGTGACGCGACGGATGGCAAAGAGTGGCGAGCAGCCCTCCCGCACTTACAAGTTAGCTCTCCAGTTGCACTACAAGCTGCATTCCGGCGAGAAAGGTACTGGAGAATCGATCAGCATCGATCTCGAACGATTAGCCATGCGGTGCTCTGCTCCGATTCCCATCGGTGAGGTTGCCGAAGTCGATATCGCCTGGCCGCTGCTGGCGGGCGGGCGAGATCCGCTGGTGCTTCGCATACAGGGAGTGGTGGCGTGGAGCGACCAGGAGAGCGCTATTATTTCGATCGGCAAGAGCGAACTGGTCGCTACCAAATCGGAAGGGATCCTGCCGCCCGCTGCCTATTGATCGGGGAAGATCGCCTTGGTCAGGTTTTCTTCCTTTCGGGGACGCGAGGATTCCCACAGGCCCACACCGAAAGCGACGGCCGAAAGCGACCAGACCACGATGTCCGCCGCATCTACCGGATGGCGGAACGCCACCGCGCCCAGGCACAGCAGCACACGGATGGCCCAGCCAATCAGCTTCGATTGTTTCTGCCAACCCCTTTGCACCGCCACCAGCGAGCGGCCCAGCATAAAGGCGCAGCCGATCCCGATGAAGCCCAGAATCCCGCGCATGAATTCCAACGATACCGGCATGATTTTTAACATGACGCAGCCGCGCGGGGGATTGCAAGCCCGGTATACTCGCTGAAGGGGAAAAATCGATATCATGACTCGCGTTTTGAAATGTGTCCTCCTGCTGGCAACCGGATTGGGGATGGCGCACGCCCGCTGCACGCCGGCCAACCAGCCCGGCAAAGCTGCGGCCGACATGAGCGGCAAGGCCATCAGCATCGACTATTGCGCGCCGTCCATGAAAGGCCGGCACATCTTCGGCGGCGCCGGTGCGTTGCAGCCCGACAATACAATCTGGCGCGCGGGCGCCGATTCGGCCACTTCGCTGCATACCGATGCCGACTTGACCTTTCCCGGCGGCGTCCACGTTCCCAAGGGCGATTACACGCTGTACGTTGCGCTGAATACCGGGAAGTGGGACCTGGTCATCAGCAAGCAGACCGGGCAGTGGGGCATCAAGGGTGATGGCAGCACCACTTTGGAGAAGGCGCAGGAAGTGGGGCGGGTCCATCTGACCATGGGCAAACCGTCCGCTCCGGTGGAACTCTACAAGATCACGCTGAGTCCAGGCAAGTTGGAATTCGCTTGGGAAAACGTCACAGCATCCACCTCATTTACGGCAAAATAATGCGAAAACTGATTTTCGTCTTATCGATGGCTGTTGCGGCGCTTTGGGCAAAGGACCAGAAGGACGTCGAATTCGGCCGGCCCGGCGGCAAGCCGCTGCTGCTCGATCTGCACGTGCCGGATGGCGCGGGACCGTTCCCGGCCGCCATCCTGATTCACGGCGGCGGCTTCGACGAAGGCAGCCGCAGCACCAATGTCCGCCCGCTGTTCGATATCCTCGCCAATGCCGGATACGCCTGGTTCAGCATCGATTACCGCATGGCGCCCGAGTTTCGTTTTCCGCAGGCGAGCGAGGACGTCGCCACCGCGATTCGCTGGCTCCACAGTCACGCCGGCGAGTATCGCGTGGACCCTTCCCGCATCGTGCTGATCGGGGAATCGGCCGGCGGCTTCCTGGTGAATTACGCCGGCACCCATGAAACCGCGGATACCAAAATCGCGGCGGTAGTGGATTTTTACGGCCCGGTAGATTACGGCAAGCTGGCCGAATTGCGGCGCGATCATCCGGAGCGCTTCAATATGAATAGCATCAATCGCCACGCGGCCAACGGCGGAGGCATTCACTTTTTCGGAGCGGAGAGCCTGGATGCGGCCGGCCTGGCCAAACTGCACAGGTCTCTCCGCATCTTCGCGGTACACAAAGGCATGCCGCCGTTCCTGGCCATCCACGGCAACAAGGACGACCAGGTGGTCTACGAGCAATCGCCGGCCATGTGCGATGCCATGCACAAAGTGGGCGCGGTGTGCGACCTGATCACCATCGAAGGAGGCGGCCACGGCATGAGCGGCTGGCGCGCGCCGGACATGCAGCACTGGAAGACGGAGATGATCGCCTGGCTGAACAAGACCCTCAAACGGTGAAGCATTGTTGTACGATGGTTTCGCCATGCCATCGCAAGACACGTTTTCCAGGCGTTCGTTCCTGGCCTTATCCGCCGCTGCTCCGCTGGCGTTTGCCTCGCCTGCCGTAAAGCCGGTTCCCATCGGGTTGGAACTGTTTTCGGTCCGCAACGAACTTGCTAAGGACCTTCCCGGCACCGTGCAGGCGGTGGCCAAAATGGGTTACCAGGTGGTGGAGTTCTTCTCGCCGTATTTCGATTGGACGCCCGATTACGCGAAGCAGGTCCGCAAGATCATGGACGACGCGGGCATCCGCTGCAACTCCACGCACAACGGACCGCCATCGTTCACCAGCGAAGGCTTGAAGAAGGCCGCGGAACTGAATCGGATTATCGGCGCGAAGTTCATCGTGATGGCCAGCGCCGGCCGGATCAGTGGACTGGACGGTTGGAAACAACTGGCCGGCACTCTGGCGCACGCATCGGAGACGCTCCGGCCGATGGGACTGTGCTCGGGTTATCACAATCACCAACTGGAGTTCACCCCGATCGAAGGCAAGCGGCCCATGGAAGTGATTGCCGCTAATACGCCCAAGGATTTCATGCTCCAGCTCGACGTGGGGACGTGCGTGGAAGTCGGTTCCGACCCGGTGGCGTGGATCGAAGCCAATCCCGGACGCATCAACAGCCTGCATTTGAAGGACTGGGCGCCGGGCGCAGGCAAGGGCTACAGCGTGCTATTCGGCGAGGGCGTCGTGCCGTGGAAGGGCGTGATGGATGCCGCGGAAAGCGTGGGCGGCGTCGAGTATTACCTGATCGAACAGGAAGGTAGCCGTTTCCCGCCCATGGAGACAGCCCAGCGCTGCCTGGACGCCTGGAAGAAAATGCACAATTCGTAGCGCGGGGTATTCCGTATTAGAGCGTTTCGCGGACACGCTGCCATAATCAAAGTAGCGGGACTATGAGCCCATCTTCGGAACGTTTGAACCAGCCGCTGCCCGGAACTCCCCGCTGGATTATCTCGGGCGCCTTTCTTGGATTGCTGGGCATCATGCTGATCGCCAGCATGACCGCGCTGAACGACCTGAACGAGATGCATCGCGGGGAGCAGGAAGCGCGGCGCGATTTTCTGGTGCGGACCCAGGCGCTGAGCGGCCTTTGCCTGTCCATCCAAATCTACGGCGAGACTGTGCAGCATTACGTGGTTTCGACCGATCCCGGCGACGATGCCGAGGTACGCGCCATTCTGGGCCGCCTCACTCGGGATATCGACGCGGAGTTCCGCGGCTATCCGGCCGGCACGCAGGAACTGACTGCCCTGCGCACCATCGCGCAGCTCTTCGCGCGCCAACGGGACCTGGTGGACAACATGCTCAACTGGCCTAGCGACGAACGGCGGCGGCGCGCGCCGCTGCTCATTGACCGCGAGGTGGAACCCATCCAGATGGAGATCCTGCAGCGCTCCGACCAGCTCCGCATCGCTAACGACCAAACCTTGCATGATGCCGACCAGACCCTGCTGGCGCAATTCGCCGTGCAGCAAGGCAATCTCACGCGCTCCATCGTACTGGCGCTGGGTAGCGCGCTGGTGTTGATTCTGGCCAGCCTGGTGTACATCCTGCGGCTGGAAAGCCAGACGCGCAACCGTTACAACGAACTGGTGCGGAGCCGCGGCGAACTCGAGCGCCTGAGCGCCCGCCTGGTGGACGCGCAGGAAACCGAGCGGCGCAACATCTCCCGCGAACTCCACGACGAAGTGGGCCAGACCCTGGGGGCCCTGCTGGTGGATTTCGGACGTCTTGCCGCCGCGGCCCCGTCCGAGATGCGCGAACAGGTGGAGCACATGAAATCCGTCTGCGAGCGCAGCGTGAAATCCGTGCGCAACCTGGCGCTGCTGCTGCGCCCTTCCATGCTGGACGATCTTGGCCTGGTGGCGGCGCTCGAATGGCAGGGCCGCGAAGTCTCTCGCACCAGTGAAATGGAGGTTGACGTCCAGAGCGAAAATGTTTCCGACGATCTGCCCGATGAAGCCAAAGTCACCGTCTATCGACTGGTGCAGGAGGCGCTCAACAATGCGGTCCGCCATTCCGGCGCGCGCAACGCTCGCGTTCGCGTGGACCAGGACGGGCACCGCATCCTCGTGACGGTGGCCGACGATGGCCGCGGCTTCAACCCGGATCGCGTCCGCGGCATGGGCATTTTGGGAATGGAAGAGCGCGTCAAGCGATTGGGTGGCAGTCTTGCCATCGATTCCAAACCGGGGCAGGGCACCACGCTTACAGCGGAACTGCCGGCGCCGCAGCCGCAGGTGAAATCGGCATGAGGACCATCCGCGTTTTGCTGGCTGACGATCACAATCTGATTCGCGCCGGTCTCCGGCTGGTGGTCGCCCAGCAGCCCGACTTTCAAGTAGCCGGAGAGGCCGAAAACGGCCGCCAGGCGGTCGCCCTGGCGGAACAACTCAAGCCCGATGTCGTGGTCATGGATATTAAGATGCCCGACCTCAATGGCATCGAAGCGTGCCACCAGATTCGCGAGACGCTGCCGGACACCCAGGTGGTGATGCTCAGCATGCACTCCGACGAGGCGTATGTGCTGCGCGCCCTTAAGGCCGGAGCGCGCGCCTACCTGCTAAAGGACTCTGCGGAAGCCGATCTGGCCCGTGCTATCCGTGCCGCAGTAGACGGGAAGAGCTTTTTTAGTCCAGCGGTTGGCAAGGTATTGTTAGAGGATTACATGAGGAAACTTCAGCGCACCGGTGCTGAAGATTCCTACGAACTACTGTCTCCCCGCGAACGCGAGATCCTTCAGGTAGTGGCTGAAGGAAAATCCAGCAAAGAAATCGCCAATCTGCTCAACCTGAGCGTCTACACAGTCGAGACCCATCGCGCTAAGATCATGCAAAAATTGAACTTACGCAGCATGCCGGAGCTCATCCTGTATGCCGTGCGCAAAGGCATTATCAGCTAAACCGCGCCCGGCATACCAACTCTCCGGTACCACATTTACCGACTTTCCATTACAAACCGGAAACCCCCTTCCCCCATCTGTATAGGTGGAGCCACTGGAAAGGATTTCGGTGGTGATCCGAAGAGATTCTGGAGGATACATGAACATTCAATCGATTTTGAGGCGTCCCAAGACCGCGGTTGCGACTATGATGCTCGCGCTCGGTCTAGGCGGCCTCGCGGTCGCGGCTGCGGATCACCTGATGAATCCGCCCGCTACATTCAAGTTCGCCAGCGCGAACGAGCCGGCCCAACACGATGGCTTCGCGCCGGTAGTGAAGAGGGTATTGCCCTCGGTGGTGACCATCACCTCGTCCCGCATGGTCAAGACCAGCATGCAGGGATTTGGAGGAGAGGGCGACCAGGCGATTCCTCCTATGTTCCGCCAGTTCTTTGGCGACAACGGCGGGAACGGCGGCGGGCAGTTCAGGATGCCGCGCCAGCAGAAGGAAGAGGGCCTCGGCTCCGGCGTGATTGTCAGCCCCAACGGCTACATTCTGACCAACAATCACGTGGTGGATCACGCCTCCACCGTGACCGTGATCATGCCCGACAAACGCGAATATAAAGCCCGCGTGGTGGGCACCGATGCCAAGACCGACGTCGCTGTCGTGAAGATCGACGCCAGCAACCTAGACCCGATCACCATTGGCGATTCCGACAAAGTGCAGGTGGGCGATTACGTGCTCGCCGTCGGCAACCCGTTCGGTGTCGGCAAGACCGTCACTATGGGCATCGTAAGTGCCAAAGGGCGCGCCAACCTGGGCATTGAAGACTACGAAGATTTTATCCAGACGGACGCTTCCATCAACCCCGGCAATTCGGGCGGCGCGCTGGTGAATGAGCGCGGCGAACTGATTGGTATCAATACCGCTATTCTGGCAAATGGTTCGGAAGGGAACCAAGGGATCGGTTTTGCCGTTCCTGTTAGTGTGGCGCGCAATGTGATGGATCAGATCATCAAGAATGGCAAGGTGACCCGCGCTTACCTGGGCGTGATGGCTCAGGAAGTGACCCCGGCTATCGCCCAGGCATTCCATGCGCCGCAGGTATCCGGCGCTCTGGTTGGCGACGTGACTCCCGACAGCCCGGCCCAGAAGGCGGGTATTGAAAAAGGCGACATCATCCTGGCGATCAATGGCAAGTCTGTCGATAGCAGTGCGGAACTACGCATGAATGTTTCGCTGATGAGCCCGGGAACTACCGTGAACGTGAAGGTGTTCCGCGATGGCGCGGAGAAGACCCTTCCGCTAACCCTGGCCGAGATGCCCACGGAAACCGCCAAGAACGATCAGCCGGATAACAGCAAGAGCGAAGACGCTCTCCAGGGCATTACGGTGCAGGACGTAAGCGCTCGCACGGCGCGGCAGCTTGGTTTGCCGACCACAGCGGCTGGAGTGGTGGTGACCGGCGTGGATCCGAACAGCAAGGCTGCGGATTCCGGCTTGAAGCGCGGCGATGTGATTCAGGAAGTGAATCATAAACCCGTTCGCAACACCTCGGATTTCGAGTCTGCCATGCGCAACGCCAAAGACACGAATCTTCTGCTGGTGAACCGGCAGGGCAACACGATGTACCTGGCTGTCTAACCTGGTTTCACCTTTACAGGAAAGGCCGGTCCTGCTCCCCCGGGCGGAACCGGCCTTATTTTTTGTGCCAGGCATGTTCGACCGCTGAACCCGCTTGCCCGTTCGCAGTATCATGAATCTGAGTGTTTGGTAGCGTATGCGCCTTGCCGAGTTGAAGGGCCGCAATCCACAGGAAATCTCCCGCAGCCGCCGCGATTTTCTCCGCGCTGTGACCGGTGCGGGTCCGGTTGCCGCGCTCTTTGGCCCGTCCCTGTTGCGCGCCATGGCCGTACCGAAGAATCGCAAGGCGGTGATCGTCACCTTTGGGGGCGGCGCCCGCGACGACGAAACCTTCATGCCGGATGGCCAGGAGAATATCCCGCACCTGCTCACCGAACTCATCCCGCAGGCGACCTTCCTGAGCAACGTGGTGAACCGCGGCATCCTGGGCCACTATGTGGCCACCGCCAGCATCGTCACCGGCATCTACGAGACGTTCAACAACTTCGCCGCCGTCTCTCCCAACAATCCCACCGTCTTCGAGTACTTCCGCAAAGACCTGAAGCGTCCCGCTACGGATGCGTGGGTGGTGGCGCCCAGCAATGGATTTGCGCGCATCGGCGAAAGCGGCCACAAGCTCTACGGCCCCGGCTTGGGCGCGGGTGTGATTCTGCCCAAGCGTCTGCTGGCGGCGGCGCTCTCCTCAGGCGCCGATGGCTCCCGCTATCAACATCTGTTGCGCGACAATTACGAAACGCCGCTCTACGCGCCTTCCCTTACCGGCCACCAGATCGAACTCCAACAGATGGCCGAGCTCCTCAAGCTCTCCGTCGATGATTTCGCCGCCCATGCCCGCAACCTGGTCAGCCCCGACGAGCTTTCCGTCTATATCGCAAAGCAACTGATGCGCCAGCTTGCGCCCAGCCTGCTCTGGGTCACGCTGCACGATATCGACATCGCCCATTCCGGCGCCTTCTCGCTTTACCTGGACGGTATCAAGCGCTCCGACCGCCTGTGCGCCGAACTGTGGCAGGCCATCCAGAAAGATCCGGAGTACGCGGGCAAAACCACCATGTTCATCCTGCCGGATTTCGGACGCGATTCCGATATCGATTCGGGCGGCAACGGCTTTCAGCATCATCGCACCGGCGATGCCGTTTCCCGCACGACGTGGATGATTGCCCTGGGACCGGACGTCAAACAGAACGTGGTGGTGGACCGCCGCGTGGAATCCACCGACCTGGTCCCCACCCTGGGCGCTTACTTCGGTTTCGACGCGCGCTTCTCCACCGGAAAGCCGATCGCGGAGGTGGTCTGAGCCATGCTCCCGAATCAACTCTCTGCCGCCAGTTTCGCCCGATACCCTCCGGAAGCGCGCCAGCTCGCGGTCAAGCAGCTTGCCCTTCTGCAGCGCCTGCCACTGGCCTTTCTGCCGCTGCTGCTGCGCGAGCTGATCGTTTACGATTGGAAATTTCCCGCCGAACGGGCGGAACTGGCGCGGCAGTTCACCTACCTGGAGAGCCTGTCGTCCGGCCCGTTCCAGGCGGCCATGAGCGCCTTTGCACGGCTTCAACTCGCGCGTGAACTGGAGCAGACCGACTGGGTGAACTCGCCGGCCATTTTTTCCGAGCAGCTTTCGGCGCATCTGTGGAGCACGCACCAGATCGATTCCTTCAGCGCCGCTGCCGTGGAGTACATGCGAACGGTCACGGCTTTTTCTCCCGATCCGGCGGTGCCCGTGCACCGGCTCGGCATCGCGGCGATCGGCCAGGGTGCCGCCGGCAATGACGATTACCGCCTGTTTCGCAAGCTCCGTCCGCAGGGCGTCTACTTCACGCAAGTGAGACCCGCGGGCGGTGTGCAAGTGCTGGTGGATGCAGCCGCGGCGCGCGCCAAAGCACACCCTGTTCCCTACGGCCATTGGTATATCGATGGGGGCGCCGCCCTGGCCGCTCCGCAGAGCGTCACGCGGGTTTCGTACGGAGCACTGTCCGGGCCGCGCGCCGCCATCCAGAGCCGCATGCAGAAGACCTACGAGGCCTCCGTCTTCGACCCCGAAGCGTTCCGAACCATGCTGGCACAGATGAAGCCCGAAGATGCAGGCTTCCGTTCGGGCGAAGACCCGGTGCTCACGCGCTTCCAGTTGAGCCTGCTGACCGAAGGGTCGGGCACGCAGGTCTTCGCGACCACCTTCGTGCAGTGGGCCGCGCGCGAAGCTCTGCGCCGCGCGCAGCCGCTGACGATGTTCGTTCGTTTCGCCCCGCGACAGCGCGACAAGCAGATGAATGAGCTGCTGGCCGAACGCCAGCGCCAGCCGGACCTTGACCCGCACGGCTCGCTCATCGATGCCGACATGGGCGCCTACTATACCTGGCTCAATCAGCAGCGCCTTTCCAGCGATGATAAATCGACATTCCTCGCGTGGTTTGAAGATCGCGGCGAGGCGGTAGCCATCGGCCCGGGGATGGAACGCGGCAAGCGTTCCGACTCGCCCATCGAGTTGGCCGGCCTGGTTGCGCGGATGGCATGATGCTTGCTGTGCTACTCCTGCTGCTCGCCGCTGCCAGCTCATTTGACGATTCGTTTCGCGCCGGGCTCCTGGCCCTTCAGCGCGGCGACCTGGCGGCAGCGCAGACCAGCCTGGAAGCTTCGAGTAAGCTGGCGCCGCGCGATGGCCGCGTTTGGGTCGCGCTCTCGCAGACATACTGGAGACAACACAAGAACGCCGATGCCGAGGAGGCTGCGGGCAAAGCGGCGATGCTCGCGCCCGAAGACCCCGCGGTGCTGCAGAGCCTGGCCATCTATTATTCGGAAACGCAGCAAACTCTGAAGGCCGCGCAGGCGCAGGCCAAATACTCCGGCAAGGCGCCTGGAAATTCCGGGGCTCGCGATCGCGCCATCGAACTATATTTCCAAGCCGCCCAGCCGCTGCTGGACCAGCAGAAATTCGCCGAAGCCGAGGCGGTTCTCAAAGAAGGCACGGCGCGGCTGCCCAACAGCGCGCAACTGGAACTGGCGCTGGGAGTGGCGTGCTATGGACTGCGCCGCTTCGAGGAAGCCGCGGATGCGTTTCTGCGCACCATCGAAATCGCGCCGGAGACGGAACAGCCCTACACGTTCCTCGGCAAGATTCTGGATCAGATTCCCGGCCGCCTGCCACAGGTGGCTCAACGGGCCGCGGCCTACCAGGCTGCGCATCCCGAGAGTGCCGTGGGCTATCTGCTCCGCGCCAAGGCTCTGGATGCGCAATCGCAGGAGCCGGAGACGGCGCTGCGTCTGCTGGAAAAATCGCTTGCCATCCATGACGACGATGCATCGGCTCATTTCGAGAAAGGCACCGTGCTGGACCGCCTGCGGCGCTTTGCGGAAGCGGCTGCGGAGTTTGAACGCGCGGCGCAACTGGCGCCTTCCGACCCGGCCACGCATTATCGCCTGGCGCGCGATTACGACCGCATCGGCAAGCACGAAGCCGCGCAGGCGGAACGGGAGAAACACGCGCAACTGGTGAAGGCGCAGGAAGTGGTTCGATGACGCGGCGTGAGTTCATCGCAGCGGCGGCCGCGGCCGGGTTGACCCCCTCGAAAGGCTCGGCCGCAACGCCATTTCCCGTTCGGTACGCGAAACCGAATCCTTATGACGCGGTGCTGCGCTACGTGGAGCCGGGCAGTGACGAGTTCGCCGCCGAAAAGGAAGCCGTGGCGCTGGAAGCGCGCTTGGCGGCCAAGTACGCAGGCACTGGCCGGTTCTACGCCCTGCCCGAGGGCCACGTGCGCTTCGAAATCAAGAAGGCCACCGAGTATCGCACCGGCATCTGGCGGCTGCCGGACTTGCAGGTGGTGAGCGAGCAGGTTGTCACTTCACCTAAGCCATATTTCCGCGACGTGACTGCGCACGTGTTCGGAGCCGTCGAGTCATTCCGCGAACAACTGCTTCCGGGAAACCCATACTGGCGGTCGCGCCTGGATTCGGCGTGCGGCATCGACGTGTACGGCAACCAGGGAATTGCGGTGGCCGATATCGATGGCGATGGCGCGGACGAAATCTACGTCTGCCAGCCGGGCGGACTCCCGAACCGCCTCTACAAAATCGGCGGCGACGGCTCCGCTCAGGACATCACGGAGCGCTCCGGTCTGGGCGTGCTCGATGAGACCACGTGCGCCCTCTTCGCCGATTTCCGCAATGTGGGACGGCAGGATGCGGTAATCCTGCGCTCCTCCGGGCCGCTCTATTTTGTCAATCAGGGCGATGGCACATTCGTGGAGCAGCGCGACGCCTTCGCCTTCAAGACTGCGCCGCAGGGCTCCTTCACCGGAATGGCCGCCGCCGATTTCGACCGCGATGGCCGCCTGGATCTTTACCTGTGCTGCTATATCTACTTCCAGAGCGAAGACCAGTATCAATATCCCGCGCCGTACCAGGACGCGCGCAACGGGCCGCCGAATTTTCTCTTTCGCAATCGCGGCGGGCCCGCCATCGAGTTCGAAGACGTGACCCGGGAGACCGGCATCGACGAGAATAACGACCGCTTCAGCTTCGCCCCGGCCTGGTGCGATTTCGATGGCGACGGCTGGCCCGACCTTTTTGTCGCCAATGATTTCGGGCGCGGCAATCTCTATCGCAATCGCAACGGCCATTTCCGCGACGAGGCCCATAAGGCCGGGCTGGACGGCGCCGGTCCGGGTATGAGCGCCTCGTGGTTCGATTCCAATGGCGACGGCCGGCCGGACCTGTACGTCTCGGATATGTGGACCGCGCCCGGGCAGCGCATCGTCCGCGACTCCGCGTTCCATCCCGCGGCGCGCGATGCGGAGGCGTTCCGCCGCCACACTAAGGGCAACTGCCTGTACCGCAACAAGGGCGATGGCACGTTCGAGGAGGCGAGTCAGGGAGTCGAGATGGGCCGCTGGGCGTGGAGCAGCGGCGGATTCGATTGGGACCTGGACGGCACGCCCGAAATTCTGATCGGCACCGGCATGGTGACCAACCCGTCGCGCCAGGATCTCGACGGCTTTTTCTGGCGGCAGGTGGTGGCGAAGACTCCCGAAAAGCAGCGCCCGGCGGCCGATTACGAAAATGGATGGAACGCGCTGAATCAACTGATTCGCGAGGATTATAGTTGGAACGGGCACGAGCCGAACGTGTTTTACGTGAAGCAGAACGGCGCATATCAGGATGCTTCCGGCGTAAGCGGCCTGGATTTCGCGGACGATACGCGAACCTTCGCGGTGACCGATTTCGATGGCGACGGCGTCCCGGACCTGGTGCTGAAGAATCGCCTGGGTCCGCAGATCCGCGCCATGCAGAACGACTCCATCGCCGGCCGGAAGGCGGTCGCCATCGTATTGCGCGGCGCCAAATCGAATCGCGATGCGATTGGCGCGCGCGTGGAAGTGAATGGACAGGTACAGTTCCTCAGCGCGGGCAGCGGCTTCCTCTCGCAGCATTCCAAGAAACTGCATTTCGGACTCGCCGGGCAGAGCGCGGCTCACGTCAAAATCACGTGGCCCTCGGGCGCAGTGCAAGAGGCCGGCGGCCTGGAACCGGGCTATGCCTACACCATTGTGGAAGGCGCGAGCGACCATTCCCGGACGCCCTTTCGCGAACGGAAGACTGCTGCCTGCGTCCGTGCTGCACGGCAGGAACGAGCCGGAATTCGGCGATACGTGGCTGCTGGAACCGGTACCCACGCCCGATCGACGGAAGGCCGGTTTCGTCGTGCTGCATGGCGGCGAGCCTCCGCAAATGGCCGCCGGTATTCCCGTAACGCTGGTCGATCTGAAGCGCGAGAAGGCCGACGTGGCGGCCACCTATTCGCTGTTTCGCCGCTATCTGTTCGAATATCGCCGGGATCTTTCGGTGCCGCTGGTCCTGCTGGTGGATGGCGAAAGCCGGGCCCGCAAGGTGTACGCCGCCATTCCTTCGGCTGCACAGATGCGCAACGATCTGGCGCGGATCGAGCAGAACCACTCCCTGGCCCTGCCATTCCCGGGCAAATACTATCTGGCTCCGCGCCGGAATTATTTCAAACTGGGCGCCGCCTTCTACTGGGCGGGCTATCCCGACCGCGCCTTGCCCTATCTGGCCGAGACCGTGCGCACGCGTCCCGAGAATTGGAAAGCGCTCCACGCCATCGCGCGCATTCAACTGGAACTGGGCCGGAACAAGGAGGCGCTGGCATCTTTCCAGCAGGTGATCGAGCGCAAAAGCGATTATCCGCCCGGCTACGTGGGCGCGGGCGAAGCCTACGCCAGGAGTGACGACAAAGCCGGCGCGCAGCGGATGTTTCGAGCACGCCCTCCAGTTGGACCCCAAATGCGCCGACGCCATGAATCAGCTTGGATTACTGGCGGCCAATGCCAACGATCTTCCCGGCGCGCGCCGCTGGTTTCAGCAGGCCATTGAGGCGCAGCAGGATCACCCCGGCGCGATTAACAATCTGGCCGTGCTGTACGCCAAAATGGGCCAGCCGGACGACGCCATCGCGGCCTTCCGGTATGGCATGAAGATGAATCCGGAGGACGATGAGCTGTATCTGAACCTGGCCCGGATTTACGTTATGATGGGCGAACGGGAGAAGGCCCGCGCCGTGCTGGACGATTTGCTGGAACGGAAACCGGGCAACGTGACCGCCACCAAAGCGCTGGCGGAGTTGGGGGCAAGATGATTCCAGTGATTGCGCTGTTGATCCAGGCCATTGCATTATCCGGCCGCGTGGTGGATATCAGCGAGCCGCCTTCGGAGAGACTCGCGCCGCCCGCGCTGATTGCCCCCGGAGCCCCGCCTGTGTTGAGTTTCCGCTATTTCGATGCGACCGACCGGGGACGCTTCGGCAACCTGGGACTGATGACCGACGATGCGGGCCATTAAACTGCTGCCTTTTGCCGCCGCGCTGCTGTTCGCTCAACCCAACCCGGTCGCCGACGGAATCGCCGCATTCCATCGCGGAGATTACCAGGCCGCGCGGAAGGATCTGGAGCGCGCCCCCAACGATCCGCGAGCGCGTCTCTTCCTGGCGCTCACCCGCGCCGCAACCGGGGGCTGCGAGGCCGCCGTTCCCGAATTGACCAAAGGCTTTGCGGCGGGCGAGAACCGGCGTCTGGCAGGGCTTGCCCTGGCGCAGTGTCAGATCGGCGCCAAGCGCTTCGCCGAGGCCGGCGCCGTAGTCGCGCAACTGGAAAAGCTATTCCCCGCCGATGCCGATGTGCTCTACGTCTCCGCCGACTATCACATGAAGGCCTGGAACGACGCCATTTACCGCATGTATCAGAAGGCGCCGTCCTCCTATCGCGTGGACCAGCTTTCGGCCGAGGTCTTCGAGACGCAGGGCAAGTACACCGAAGCCGTCGCGGAATATCGCAAGGCCATCGAGAAAAATCCCCAGGCGATCAATCTGCACTATCGCCTGGGGCGCGCGCTGCTGCAACAATCGCACGACCCCGCCGTGCTGGAACAGGCTCGCAAGGAATTTGAAGCGGAACTGGCCTTGAACCCTTCCGACGCCGTAGCCGAGTATCAGGTGGCCCAGATCCTGATGGCCGAGCAGAAGAAAACGGAAGCCGCGCCGCGCTTTGAACGAGCCGCGCGAACTACGCCCGGACTTTCCGGAAGCGCTGATTGCCGTGGCGAAGTTGCGGTTGGATGCCAGGCGTTATCCGGACGCCATCGCGCTGCTGGAGCGGGCCGTGAAACTTCAGCCGCGCAATGAAACCGCGCATTACAACCTGATGATGGCCTATCGCAAGGCGGGCCGCGCGGCCGATGCGGAGCGCGAAAAAGCGGAGCTCGACAAACTGCAGAAGCCCCCGGAAGGCGAGTTCACCGAGTTTCTGAAGCGCCTGGGCGATAAGAAGTGAAACGCGCCATCGCCCTGTTCTGCCTGGCGCTCGCGGCCGCGCAGAATCCGGACTTCCGCAACGTCGCGGCGCAAGCCGGATTGACTACGCCCATCCCCAACGGCGGCAGCGAGTCCAAGCAGTTCATCCTGGAGACCACCGGCAGCGGCGTGGCGTTCCTTGACTATGACAACGATGGATTGGCCGACATCTTCGTCGCCTCCGGGCCCGGATCTCCCAGCCGCATGTACCACAATGAAGGCGGCGGCAAGTTCCGCGACGTCTCCCAATTGTTGGGGTTCACCCGCGAAGGCTGGGCGCAGGGAGTCTGCGCCGGCGATTACGATAACGACGGCTTCACTGACCTGTTCGTCACCTACTGGGGGCAGAACGCGCTCTACCGCAACGTGGGCGGAAAGCGTTTCGAAGATGTCACCGCCAGGTTGCATCTCACGCAGGACCGTGTCCGCTACAACACCGGCTGCGCCTTCCTGGATTACGACAACGACGGCAAGCTCGACCTTTTCGTGGCGAACTATCTGAAGTTCGATTTCGATACGACTCCTAAGCCCGGCGCCAATCCGTACTGCTTCTATCGCGGCATCGCCGTGAACTGCGGGCCGCGCGGGCTTCCCTTCGATCGCAACATCCTGTACCACAATGAAGGCGGCGTCTTTCGCGATGTCTCCGCGGAAAGCGGCGTTTCCAAGCCCGACGGGCATTACTCGCTGGGCGTCCTCACGGGCGATTTCAACGGCGATGGACTCACCGACATCTACGTGGCCAGCGATCAGACGCCTTCCCTCTTCTACGTCAACCAAGGGAACGGGAAGTTCGTAGATGAGGCGATGATGCGCGGCGCGGCGCTGGACGACAACGGCAAAGCGCTCTCCGGCATGGGGGTCGCCGCCGCGGACTACCTGCACGAAGGGATTCCTTCCATCTTCCGTACCAACTTTTCCGATGAACTGGAAACGCTGTACCGCAACCTGGGGAAAGGCGAATTTCAAGACGTGAGCGTGGAATCCGGCATGGGGCAGAACACTCGCTTCGTAGGTTGGGGATGCGGGTTCTTCGATTTCGATAACGACGGCTGGCCCGACCTGTTGCTGGTGAACGGCCATGCCTTCCCGGAGGTGGACCGTCTGAAGATCGACATTCATTATCGCGAGCGCGCCATCCTGTACCGCAACGATCACGGCAAGTTCGTGGACATTTCTGAATCCGCCGGGCCGGGCATTCTGGAGAGGCACTCTTCGCGCGGCCTGGCTTTCGCGGATTACGAAAATGATGGTTCGGTAGAAGCGCTGGTCAACAATCAGAACGAGCCGCCTTCGCTGCTGCGGTTGGGCTCCCGGCCGGCGAACCACTGGATCGAACTGAAGCTGGAGGGTGTGAAAGCCAACCGCAGCGCGATCGGTGCGCGGGTGCGAATCACGGCGGGCGGATTCTCGCAAACCGCGGAAGTGCGCAGCGGAGGCGGCTATCTTTCGCAAAGCGACCTGCGCCTGCACTTCGGGCTGGGCCCGGCAGCCCAGGTGGACAAAGTCGAGATCGCCTGGCCGGGCGGCGCAAAGCAGGTGGAGACGGCTCTGGCAGCGGACCGAATCGTCAAAATTCGCGAACGCTGAGCACTATGGGGCCGTTACGTTCGCCCAGCGGTCATAAGCTGCCCGGTCCAAAATCATCAGATCCGGTGGGCGTCCGAACCATGTCTCGAAGCAACCCAAGGAAGGACAGAAGCCTCTCCCAGGAAAGTTTTCCTGCCCTTCGGCAAAGACGAACAATCCCGGATCTTCGGGGTTGTATGAGAACAGGGAAATCTTTGAAGGAAATGCGCGCGTGCTCTGCCTGTCCATGAACAATTCCGTATAGGTTCTTTCAAAACCAGTGAGGGTAGCGACGAGTCTCTGGACCCGCGCGTGCTATTCATCGAGCAGCCTGAAGAACTGATCAAAAGCGTGCGGCCCATCACCCAGACGCTCGACAATCATGTTGTGCCAACCGCTGGTGGATTCACAAAAGTGGAGGCGATAGGCCAGCCAGTCATGAAAATCCGATGGCAATGAGAACGGGCTTTTTGTTCCGCAGGAATTGGAAGCCCGCCCTAACTCATAACCAAGAATGAAATGCTGGAGGGCACGGATGGAAACCGGATTTAGAAACATACCTGGCCGGTCCCGCATTGTTTGTAGATCGATATTGAGGACTTTGCCCGTAGGATCCATTCGTATCGGTTCCATTCAGCGCCTTCCCCACGCATGACCCGCAACGCTCTCGCTGCCTTCCGTTAATCCCACCGTGCGATTCGCCGCAATGTGGGACCACGCCTGAGTCTCGCCCGCCGGCCAGCGCACTTCGATGCGGTCCACCTTCTCGGATTTTCCCAGCCCGAAGTACAGGGTAAGTGAATTTTGCGAGAAGTAGCTGCCGCCGCTCACCACGTCGGCAATTTGTTTCCGTCCTCCCGCCTCCACTAGGCAGCGCGCGCCGATGGCGCTGCGATTCGACTTCGTCCCCGTCAGCGTGATCGCAATGGCGTTTTGGCGCGGCCCCACGTTTTTTAGCAGCGTGGGCCTTTCATTCATGTTCACGATCACAATCTCCGGCCGGCCATCGCCATCCAGGTCGCCCGTCGCGAGCCCGCGTGCGGGCCGGCGCGGCGCGAATCCCGGTCCCGCCGATTCGGTGATATCGGCGAAGCGCCCGTTGCCCAGATTGCGGTACAACAGCGTCTTCTGCCGGTATGTTTCGCCGATGGCGGAGCGGTCGATCTCAGGATAGACGTGCCCGTTGGCCATCACCAGATCGGGCCACCCGTCTTCGTCCACATCCAGAAAGGCCGTGCCCCATCCCAGCAGTTGATTGCGGCCTAGACCCGCCATTTCGGAAACATCTTCGAAGAAACTGCCGTCCTGGTTCCGGAAAAGCGAGGGGCGGTCGCCTGAAAAGTTCGTCTTGGCGATATCCAGAAAGCCGTTTCCATCGTAATCGGCTACCGCGATGCCCATCCCTGCCTGCAGCGCCCCGTCGGCGTTGTATGCCACGCCTGCCGCGTCGCCGCGCTCTTCAAACGTGCCATCGCGGCGATTGCGGTACAGCAGGCTGGGAGTCTGGTCGCACGCTACGTAGATGTCGGGCCAGCCGTCGTTGTCGAAGTCCGCGGCCGCCGCACCCAAGCCGTAGCAACGCTCCGGCGCCAGGATGCCGGCCTTCGCGGAAACGTCTGTGAACGTGCCATCGCCGTTATTGCGATACAGCGCGTTGTGCCCGGCCGGCAGACCGTGCGGCCCGCACCAGACCGCCATGCCCTTCCATTCGCAACTGTTGCTACTGCCCGGCTTCGGGACGTGCGCCAGGTCCAGATCCACATAATTGGCGACGAAAATATCCAGCCGGCCGTCGCGGTCGTAATCGATCAGCGCGCAGCCGGACCCCCAGCGCGTGCCGGTCACGGGCAAGCCGGCACGCGCGGTGATGTCCTGGAACTTTCCGTTTCCCAGGTTGCGGTACAGGCTGTTGTGGCCGTAGTAGGTGACGAACAGATCGGGGTGGCCGTCGTTATCGATGTCGCCCACGCACGTTGCCTGCGCCCAGCCGCTGCGCGTCAGTCCCGCCGGTGCACCCACCTCGGTAAAGTGTCCCGCGCCATCGTTCTTGTATAACTCGGAACGCGAGGGAGGCCCGTTGGCGATGAAGATGTCGTTGGCGCCGTCGCCGTCGAAATCGAAAATAGCCGCGCCCGTGCCGGTGCTCTCCAGAATCGAGTCCTTCTTTTCCTTGCCGCCAAACGTGTTGGGAACGGTTAGGCCCGCCTGCGCCGCGATATCGAGGAAGCGCACCGTGGGCGCTTCGGCGGCTGCCGCTAGCATTGCCACCAGAAAGAAGAGCCGCATGGCTATCGGATCCCGATCTCCTTCAGGGCCTGCTCCGCCTGCCGGGCAACTGCGGCATCGTTGCCCTTGGCCGCCTCGCGAAAGTGCAGCGCCGCTCCCTCGCTGTCCCCTTCGGCTGCCAGCACTGACCCCAGGCGAAAGTGTACGCGCGCCAGGTCAGGCTTCAGCGTCAGGGCCGCGGCGTACTCCCGCGCTGCCTCCGGCAACTCTTTCTTGCGCGCATGTAGCCCGCCCAGAAGTTCGTGCGCATCCACCAGGCCGGCGTCTGCGCGCAACGCCTGTTCGGCCTGCGCCTGCGCATCGTCGAAGCGGTCGGCGCGTGCCAGCGCCAACGCATAATCGTACCGGTAACGGGCGTTGGCGCGAAGCTTGATAGCGCGCTCGAAATCGAAGAATGCGTCCGCCAGTTTTCCTTTTTCCGCCAGGATGCGGCCTCCCAGATCCCACGCGGCATCGTCGAACGGATCGGTCCGCAGGGCATCCTGCAGAGCCGCCTCCGAATGCGTCACTTCCGCCAGCCTGCGCGATTGATCGGGAAGCCACGGATTCAACGCGATCGCCTTTTGAATCCGTTCCGCCGACGCGGTCAGCACGCCCCAGCGGAACCACGATTCCGCATCCTCCGGCGCGATCTGAACGGCGCGGGCCAGAATCTCTCCGGCGTGTGTCGCATCCACCGAAGCCAAGGCCCGCATGGCCCGCACAGAATCCGGCTTGATCTGCAAAGCCTGTCGATAGGCATCCATGGCCTCCCGCGGCTTGCCTTCGCTCTTCCAGCCGTCGCCCAACACCATGTAAAACTCGGCATCCCGTGGCTTGAGTTCGTCGATCAGCCCCACCAGTTCCGGCAATCCAGCCGCCACGTTGTTGTTCAGTCCCACCTGCGCCACCGCGTAGTACAAAGCATTCCGCGGAGTGCGGGGCAGGGGATCCGGATAGTAAGGCACCACGGCTCCGCGATACTCTTCGGCCGGCCGTTCGGCGAATTCGGCGAGCGCGTCCGCCGGCGCGCGGCGCTGTATCAGGTGGTCGGTCATGATCACGTGCGGGGCGTCGTCAGCGCGGCGCTTGGGCATGTGGCACGTGATGCAATCGGCCGCGGTCGCAGTCACACCGGCGGGATGCGTGGATGCATCGTGGCATTTAAGGCAGATGCCGGAGTAGTGGCGGAGCGCCTCTGTGCCGCGCGGAATCTGATGCGGATTGTGGCATGTGGCGCATTCCAGCTTGCCGCCGCTCTCCAGAAAACAACGCGATTGCCGGAGGCGGTAGACCGAACTCACTGCCTCGAATTTGCCCTCGTGCCCGGTGCCGCGCGCATGGTCGAAGGAGATCGCAAACTCTTCCAACGGCTGCCCCGGCACGTAAGAGAAAGTACCGCGGTCGAATCTCTGCAGCACGGCCGGAATGCGCCCGCTGGTGGTCTCCAGGTGGCACTGCATGCACACTTCCATGCGCCTTTCGGGACTCAGTTTGGCTGGATTGACGATCGCGCCCCGTCCACTGGAGCGGACATGTTCGGCTCCCGGGCCATGGCACCGCTGGCAGTCGATCCCCTGCGGCAGTTCTCCGCGGAACACCGGATCGCTGCCCGGCTCTACGTTGGCGGCCGGGATGTCCGGATAGCCGTTGTGGCAGAACATACATTTGTACGAAATGAACCTGCGGGTCTGCGGATGTTGCGTGTCCGACCCCGGCGCCATGCGCCACTCCCCGCCGTGGTCGGGATACCAGCCCAGGGGAAGTTCAATCAGCATGCCCTGTGTGGTCCGGTGCAGATACGACCGGGCATGGTTTCCCGAACCCATCACGTAGTCGATTCTCAGTTCTTCCACGTTGATCTCTTTGCCGCCCCCGTCCAACTGCCAGCGCCGCTGGAAATATTGTCCGTTGCGGATGGTCATGGCATAGTGGCTGTCGGAAAGCGCGTGGTAGTATTCGGGAGCATTCCGGTAATCTTCGATAGAGGCGGCGCTTGCGGGCCGGGAGAATGACCGGGCCATTCCGGTGCGCGCATAGTTCGCGGCGATCTCGCGATGGCACGTGGCGCAAACTCTGGAATCGACATATCCGTCGCCTTGGGCCGGCAAAATGGGTATGCCCAGCAACACCGCCACGGCGAAGAGGCGAAGAGACGCCATCAGACCTTGATTCTACGCCGCTCGCGCCGCGGACCGTCAAGTGGACGGCAGACGTAGTGGAAGCCGAAAGCGTTTACTTTTTTTACGACAAGGTATTGATTTCACCGTTTTGATGATGATAGTATTTTTCCACTATTCCGTCTTGCCAAGAATGCAGGAGGAGGAGGGGAAATGCACCGTTGTCTCGCGGGGCTACGAGTTGCCTCGGCAGTTCTTTTTTTTGCGTGCGCACTGTTTGCGCAACGCGATCTTGCCACACTGGCAGGGACGATTACCGATCCTTCGGGTGGCGTAGTCGCCAATGCCAAAGTCACCATCACTGAAAACGCCACCAATCAGGTGTATTCCATCCTGACCAACAGCCTGGGTGAATTTGTCCGCCCGGCGCTAAAACCGGGGATATATTCCGTCAGCGTGGCCGCTCCCGGTTTTCGGACGGCTCAACAGAATGACATACTCCTGACCGCTGCCCAGCGCACCGGCATTACCATCGTCCTCACGGTCGGCGACGTCAACCAGACCGTCGAAGTGGAAGCGTCGGCGCCGTTGCTCCAGTCCGAAAGCACCCAAGTGGGCGCGACGCTGGATAGCAAGACGATTACCGATGTCCCGCTGGGCGGAACCCGTAACCTCACGTATCTCGCGCGTCTCTCCACCGGCGTCGTACCCGCGGAACCGGGCGCACGCGATTCCGCCAACGGCGGGTTCTCGGCCAACGGTGTTCGCTCCAACGGTCAGAACAACTTCCTGCTGAACGGAGTCGATAACAACATCAACACCATCGATTTCCTGAATCAGACGTCGTATGCGGTGGGGCCCGCTATCGACGCGGTGAGCGAAGTCAACATTCAGACCAACGGCTACACCGCGGAATATGGCCGCGCGGCCGGCGGCGTCATCGACGTGACGCTCAAGAGCGGCACCAATCAACTGCACGGCAGTCTGTTCGAATATCTCCAGAACCGCGACCTGGATGCCAACACCTGGACCAACAATCGCGCGGGCCAGCCCCGAGGGCCATTTAGGCAGAACCAGTTCGGCGCAACCGCTGGCGGGCCTATCATCAAAAACAGACTGTTCATCTTCGGTGACTACCAGGGAACGCGCATCGCCGATTCCGGCGGCTCGGTTCCCAGCCTGGGATATTCGAATTACACAACGGTGCCCACCGCGGCCATGAAGGCAGGCGATTTTTCCAGCCTCCTGGGGCCGAGCTATACCGGCACCGATGTCAACGGTAAGCCGATCACCGTCCAGAAGGGCGCGATCTACGATCCGTTGTCCACCACTTACCAGCCGAATGCCGCCGGCTTCCAAATCCCGGTCTCGCGGACTCAATTCCCCGGGAATATCATCCCGGGCAACCGGATGGATCCCGCGTGGCAGAAGATCATTCAGCTCTATCCGAACCCCAATCAACCGGTCATTACCGGTAACCAGCCGACAAACGATTTTTACTACAACACGGTTGGCGGCCTGACCACCGACCAGGGAGACGCGCGCGTTGACTATCGCCTCAGCGATAAGGACAGCCTCTTCGGATCGTTGAGCTGGTCGGATACTTCCAAGACCGACGGCGCTCCGCTGCCGGGCGCATTGGATGATACGGGCTTCAACGGGGCCGGTGAAGTCGATCTCAGCCGCAACGGGCAGATGAGCTATACGCGCGTATGGAGTCCCAGCCTGGTGACGGAAAGCCGCGTTGGATTTACGCGCCTGGTTACATCACGCATCGGAGCGAACCCCAACACCGACCTGTTCAAACAGTTCGGTATCGGCGGTTACGATCCCACTAACGCCACAACGAATAACGGCGGACTCCCGCAGATCGGCTTTGGAAACGGCTATCCCACCGTCGGCGCCGTGGATTGGGTTCCCACCAAGGAGTACAACAACGTTTGGGACTTGATTCAAAACGTCGCAGTTAGTAAGGGCGCGCACGCGTATAAGTTCGGATTTGAATTCCGCTCCGTAAAATTCCCCTTCTTCCAGGTCCCCGATCCTCACGGCAATATCGGGTTTAGCAATAACCAGACGGCGTTTCCCTCGGGCAATGCCGCCTCGAATGGGCAGAGTATCAGCGGTCTCACCGGCGATTCCATGGCGTCGGCCTTACTCGGCGCCGTGGACAGCGGAGCCATTTCCACCACAAACTTCGTATCTTCGCAGAAGGTGGCCTTCGCGGGTTACGCTCAGGACGTATGGAAGGTAAACCAGAAACTGACCCTGACCCTCGGAGTCCGTTATGAGTTGTTTTCGCCCATCGGCGAGCAATGGGGCCGGCAGGCCAACTTCGACCTGCAAAGCAACACTCTGTTCATCCCGCAGGGCAACAACTGCAATGACCCCCTGCCGCCGAATTTCGGCTCTCTGTTCCCAACCGTTACCGTGGACCGCTGCCACGTTTCGAATTATCTGATCCCGTGGGACAAGCTGGATTTCGGACCGCGCCTCGGCCTTGCCTATAAGTTGGGCGACAAGACCGTACTCCGCCTCGGGTACGGTATGTTCTATGGCGGCGAAGAGAATCAGGGCGGCAGCCCCAACCGCGGCGAGGGCGTGCCGTTCAATGAAACGGTCAACCTGTCGCGCTACCAGGGCAACAGCCCTTATGTCGGTATCAGCCAGCCGCAGTGCCTCAACTGCAATTTCATGCCGGGTGGCTTCGCCGGTGGCTATCCGCTGAGTCCGTTCACGCTAAACGCCGGCGTTTCCATGCGCGGCGTGCAGCCGGACTACCAGACTCCGCTGGTGCATAAATGGAATGTCGTCCTCCAGCGCGAGTTGCCGGGTAACATGGCTCTCGAAGTTGGCTACGAGGGCAACCATCAGGCGCGCCAGTTGATTCTGTGGAATTCCGACCCGTACCCGAACCTGGGTACTTTCAATACGGCAATCAGCTCGGCGAACTTACAGGAGATACAGCCGGCATGTCCCACATGCCAGTCGGTCGGCAATGGTCTCTCCATGACCTCGTCATTCGGCTTCGGCAACTACGCGGCGGGTTCCGTGAAACTGGAAAAGCGATTCAGCAAAGGTCTCCAGTTCCTGGCATCGTATGTCTGGAGCCACGCTCTGGCTGACGGCAATACCCCGTTGAGCGGCGATTCCGCGATCCTGGACCAGACCAACTTCAGTTCCTCTTACTCCAGCGCATCCTGGGATATCCGGCATAGCTTTACCACCGCCTTCACTTACGAATTGCCCTTCGGCAAAGGCAAGCAGTTCGGCACCAACATGAGCCGCGCCGCCGACGTGGTGATGGGCGGCTGGCAGATGAATGGCATCCTTACCATGCGAACCGGCGATGCTTACACCATGTCGGGAACCAGTTGCCACGGCGTCTGGAGTAAGTGCATGCCAGACTACGTTGCCGGTTACAGCGGCAGCGGCAACGCAGCCCCCGCCGGCGGACGCACTCCCAACGAGTGGTTCAACACGGCGAATTACACCGTGGCTTACTCCAATCAGGCCGCCAACATCGCGACCGGCGGCAACGTCGGACTGCAAACGATGACCGGCCCACCCACGAAGACATTGGACTTCTCGCTCTTCAAGAGCTTCCGGATTACCGAGCGGTTCAGCGCGCAGTTCCGGGGTGAGGCAATCAACATCTTCAACTACCCCATTTTCACCAATCCCGACGCGAACCTGGGCGATGCCAGGGCTTTCGGCGGAAACGGTAATTTCGGAATCATCACCAGCAGCGTAGCCGGGACCGAGCGCCATCTGCAGCTCTCGCTCCGGTTGGTGTTCTAACAAGCGGAAAGTCCACGTTTTCGCGATCCTCTGCGTCTGACAACACAGGAGGATTACGAGCGATGCGCCTTTCCGTTGCACTGGTTGCGGCAGCCGTGCTGCTGCCGCAACTTCCGGTGCGTGCCCAGGAGAAAGCAGGCCCGCCCATTTACAGGGTGGAATTCAACATTCGCGATGGCGGCGATACCGCCGCTAAAGGACCGCGGCACTACACCGTGCTGGTGGAACCGGGTCGCAAGGCCGTTTTCAAAGTGGGGAATCGAGTTCCGGTCGCCTCCGGCTCGTTCCAGCCGGGTAGCAACGGCGTCAGCCCGCTGGTGAACACGCAGTACACCTATATCGATATCGGCGTGAACATCGAGTGCACGGTCAACGACCAGAACGGCCGGATTCTGTTGCACGGCGATCTGGACCTGAGCACCGTCGCGCCTGCCGAGTCCACGGCGCGCGCCGCGACTCCCGCCAATCCCACCGTGGTGCAGACTAAACTGAATCTGGATACCGCCTTGGAAGCCGGCAAACCCACCGTGATCGCGGCAATAGACGATCCGGTTACCGCACGCCACTTTCAGGTGGAAGCGACGGTGGCTCGCATCAACTGAGCACCGCCTCGATCAATCGCGGGCCGGGTTCGCGCATGGCCGCTGAGAATTCGCGGATGAAATCGTCTGCGGTGGCGGCGCGCGCCGACTGCACTCCAAAGCCCTGGCCCAGTTTGACCCAATCCGGCTCCGGGCGAGTAAGGTCGATCATTCCGTCGGCGCGCGGTCCTACCTTACCGGCGCCCGTGCGGGCCATCTCTATATCGAGGATGCGGTAGCGGCGGTTCGCCAGAATGATGACGGTGACATCCAACCGCTCCCGGGCCATGGTCCATAGCGACTGCGTGGTGTACAGTCCGCTGCCATCAGCTTCAAGCGCCACCACCTTACGTTGTGGACAGGCCAGCGCGGCGCCCAGCGCTACCGGCAAACCCTGGCCAATCGCACCGCCGGTAACGGGCAGATACTCGTGCTTGGCCGCGCTGGTCAAATTCAGCCAGAGAGCTTCGTTCGAAGAGACGGACTCGTCGGAATAAATGGTCTCCTCCGGCGCCAGCGCGCTCGCGATTCTGCCGATGGCGGCGGCCGTCAGTTCACCGCCGGTGGGCAGGTCGGGCCGCACCACGCGTGCCGTTGCGTGCGCCGGGGCCCCGAGTTCGTCGGCCAGCCACTCCAGCGCGCTTGCGCCATCCTGCTCTTCGGAGGCGAGCACATCGAACCTGCAATCGGGCGGCGCCAGCGTCCCCCGCAATCCGGGGTAGCCGAAGAACGAAACCGGCGGCCGGGCTTGCACCAGAACCAGGCGCTGCATCGGCGCCAGTAGCGCCTGTGCCGGCTCCGGAAAATAGGGGATGCGCTCGACGGCGGGAATGTCGCCTCCCCGCGCCAGTCGTGCGCCATTGCGGTTGGCGAAAACGCGCGCGCCCGTGGCCGCGCGCAGGCGGTCTGCCGCGCGAATGCCGCGCTCGTGAAGCGCGGATCCGCCGAGCAGAATGCCCGTGGTCTGGCCCGAACGCAAGGCCCGCGCAACCTCGCGGATTTGCTCCGCAGCGGGCAACGGGGGCGAAGGCCTCTGCCCGGGACAACCGGCTTCTCCCGCCTCGCTCCAGGAAAAATCGGCGGGGACAATCAACGTCGCCACCCTTCCCGGCGGCCCCAGCGCGGCCATCACCGCCGCCGAGGCTGCTCCGCCAATGGCGGCGGCTTGCTCCACCGTGCGGACCCACCCGGAAACCGGTCGCGCGAACGCTTCGATATCGGCCGTCAACGGCGCATCGTAGACCAGATGCTGCGTGGAATGCTCGCCTACGATGTTCACCACCGGAGACCGGGCCTTGCGCGCGTTGTGAAGATTGGCCAGCGCGTTGGCCAGACCCGGTCCCAGGTGCAGCAGGGTGGCGGCCGGTTTGCCGGTCATGCGGGCGTACCCGTCGGCCGCGCCGGAGCAGACGCCCTCGAACAGGCACAGGACGCCGCGCATGGCGGGCACGCGGTCCAGCGCGGAGACGAACTGCATCTCCGAGGTGCCGGGATTCATTAGACACAGGTCCACATCGTTAGCCAGCAGGGTTCGCAGGAGACACTCAGCGCCGTTCATTTGGGATTCTTTCATCACAGCACAGGAGCGCCTGCCCTGTCAGAACTCGTAGCGAAAACCGATGCGCACGAAACGCTCCGGCTGAATCGCCACCGGCAGGCGCAGATTGAAAGCCGGCCCGCTGATGTCGCTCTCCTGCACCCGTTGTGAGGGATTGTTGACATTCAGAAGATCGGTAATGGCCGTGATCTTTCCGAATGGCAGTTCAAAACGGCGGCTCACCCGAAGGTTCCAGTTAAGAACGTACTGCGCGCGATTGCCGCCTTCGGGACTGCCCCGCACCGTGGCCGGCACCAGGAAGGGGCCCTGCGGCAGGCCGGTAACCAATAGCTGCCGGGCGAACACCAGCCCATCAAGGTAATCCGCTATGCTTGCCAGTTCGATTCCCCCCGAGGCACGCGGCATCTGGTAGTGTGCCTGGATCTTGCCGGCGAACGCCCGGTCCACGAAGCTGCGGCTGGCCGCGTGGATCGCGGTATTGGGGTCGAGAAACAAGGCGCCGAGCACGCCGGGATCGTTTTCATACACCGAGTCGCCCGGGTTCGTTGGACCGTACGATTTCTCCGCCAGGAACGAGGCATGCAGCGTCAGGCCCCGCCACGCCGTGCCCGCCTCCGCCCCCAGGCCCGTATTCAATTCGCGCAGGTCGGCCGGATTCGATAGCAGGTAACGACCCTGCCCGAGCGTGGCGGGGTTCTGCGCGTATACCGTCAGACTCTGGTCGTCGAAGGTGCCGGCGATGCCGTCGGGTCCGGGGTCCGGAATCGAGACCGGCGTGAAGGCTTGCGCGGGCACGCCGGTGTCGAGCGCCGCGATCCTGTCGTTATCGTCCCGGCGGAACAAATGGATGCCCAAGGTGCTTTGCTGTGCCACGGCGAACTCGGCGCCTACATCGAATTCGTCCGAGTAGGGACGCCGCAGAGCCGGCGATATGGAAGAGTAGGGGCCGCCGAAACGTAGCACAAGCGCACGTGGGAATGCGGCACCCGCCACGCCACGCCGGCATGCGGCGCGACGCTGTTCCACACGATCAGATCCGCTTGCCCCGGCAACGACCCGCGCGAAAAATCGGCAACCAGGCCCACGTTCAGCGTGAGCGAGTTCGCCAGGCTCATGCTGTCCGCGATAGAGGCGGAAGATGATCGTAACCGCTCGCGCGAATCCAGCGGCGTGTTGCACTCGGTGATAAAGGCCGGCGCTTCATTGGCGGTAACGAAGTTAACACCGGAGGGAGTGTTGAACCGATTGCGAATCGACGACATCTCCCATGTCCCGCCGGCCGTGATCCGTTGCCGCACGCCGAAAGCGCGCCACGTGCCAGGCTGCCACGCACCCGCGAATTGATGCCGCGGCCGGACGGCCAGATTTCCCAGTGGCGCCGGTCCGGAAATCGCACCGCCCACCAATTCGATCTGGGTCCGGCCGTTAGGCGATGTGCGGGGTATCCAGGTGCGCCGTCGAATAGCCGTAGCGGACCTCCAGATCGTCGTGGGCCCAGCCCACTTGCACGAAATCGAAGTGATCGGTCTCGGGGCGCCCGAAAATCCGCCCGGCAAAACAAAGGACGGAGCCAAGCGGTTGCCGGTCAGCGCCTGCAGACCGACGGGGATGCCTCCATCGGAAAGATCGATGCGCGAGCCGCTGTACAACGCGTCGAACTGATCGTGGGCGCCGGCGCGAACGCGTCCGCGGACGTTGGCGAACAGCAGGCGGCTACCCTGCATGGTCCCCGGGCGGCCAAGCGGTTCGGTCTGGGACGCCCACTGTCCGCTGGCGGCGGCGAAGAGGTCAGCCCATCGCGTAAGCGGTCCGCCAACCTGAAATGCGTCCCGCGTCATCCACTGGAACCGGTCGGATTGCTGCACCAATCCACGGCCGTCCGGCGCCGCCGCTGGCACGATTAATTTCTCCTTCACTGGTATGTCGAAGCGAAGGGCAGGGAATCGACAAGTGAGGAGAAACTTCTTTACCGGCCGCGGAAGATGCCGTTCAGTTCCCGGGAACTCGCGGTATCGCCGGCAAATGCGAAGGTGCCGTGCTCCCGCATCTCGCGCCCGGCGCGCAGCAATGCGCCGAAAGCCGCGCTGGCCAGTGTTCCGCCGACGCTCACGCGCTTTACCCCGAGCGCCGAGAGTTCATCGAGGCTGAAAGTAACTCCCACCAGCCCCATCACGAAGTTGACCGGGCGGTCCACCGATCGCACCACTGCGCCGATGTCGTCCCGAGTGGCCAGGCCGGGCGCGTACAGCACGTCTGCGCCGGCTTCCTGGTAGGCTTGCAGGCGCTCGATGGTGTCCTTGAGATCGGGCTTGCCGGCCAGGTAGTTTTCGGCGCGCGCCGTCAGGGTGAACGGGAAGGGCACGGAATGCGCCGCTTCCGCCGCGGCACGAATGCGCTCGATCGCCAGTTCTCGCGGGTAGATCGAACGGCCCTCGCCGCGTGACCTGTCTTCGATGGATCCGCCCGACAGGCCAGTGGCGGCGGCCATGCGAATTGTCTCCGCGGCCATCTCCGGCGAATCTCCAAAGCCATTTTCCAGGTCGGCGCTGACCGGCAACTCCGTCGCCGCAACTATGGTGGAGACGTGCGTCATCGCTTCGTCGCGCTCCATCGTGCCGTCGGCCTTCCCGGCGGCGTATGCCGCGCCCCTGCTGGTCGTGGCCAGTGCTTCAAACCCCAGGTGTGCCAGCAACCGCGCGCTGCCGGCATCCCAGGGGTTGGGAATAATGAAGGCGAAGTCGCGCTCGTGGAGCGATCGAAAAATCCGTCCCTTTTCAGCCTGCGTCAGCATGGACACCTGCCGAAAGTGGATTCGACTATTTCCACAAAGTTCCGCTCCTCGCGGAGAATCATCCGTTTAGTTTGTGCCATCTTGAAATTCTCGCGCGCTTCCGGGTCCGCCTTCAAGCGCGCTTTGTACGCCTCGTAGGCGGCCAGGCTGTCGAATGCAATCAGGCCCCAGCCGATATCGTTGGTGCCTTCGGACGGCAGAAAATATCCTACCAGGTGGCCGCCGCATCGCGGAATGATGCGGCTCCAGTTCTCGGCGTATTGTTGAAACGCCTCGCGCTGGAAGGGATCGATCTGGTAACGAATGATACAAGTGATCTTCATCGGTGTTTTCCTCTCGGAACGTCCATGGCAGCCCAAGGTGAGGGCCGCGCCTGTCGCGGCAATAGCGCCAATGGCCTGGCGGCGATGCATGTCCGGCAGTATGGCAGTTGTCCGGCATCAACACTTCGTCTACCATCAAAGTATGGATGCGGACTTTCGCGCGGACGCCGGCGTTTCCCGGATTGCTTCGGCCATCGGTGAACCGGCCCGGGCCGGCATGCTCTATTGCCTGTTGGATGGCCGCGCGCGAACCAGCACGGAACTCGCCATCGTAGCCGGCGTCAGCCCCTCAACCGCCAGCGTTCACCTGACCCGGCTGAAAGAAGAGCACCTGGTAAAAGTAGTCGTGCAGGGCAAGCATCGCTATTACAGCCTGGATGGTCCGAACGTGGCCGGTGTGTTGGAAGGGCTGAGCGTCCTGGCCGGCGGGCGTGCCAGTAAATTTGTGCCGAACACGCCCAGCCGCCTGCGTGCCGCCCGCACCTGCTACGATCACCTGGCGGGCACGTTAGGCGTTTCGCTCCACGACCGCTTTCGCGCCCTCGATTGGCTCTCCGGCGCCTATGACCTCACGGTGGATGGAAGCAGGGCGTTCCAGGCCCTTGGTGTTGACCTGGAAGCCGCGCGCGGCTTGCGCCGCCGGTTCGCCTATGCCTGTCTGGATTGGAGCGAACGCCGGCCCCACCTGGCCGGGGCACTGGGCGCTGCCGTGCTGAACGCGGTGCTGAAACGAGGATGGGTGGTGCAGGATCTCGACAGCAGAGCCCTCTCCGTAACCGGTTACGGCCGGCGGGAATTGCGGGCCCGCTTCGGAGTTGCCGCTTAGGAACTGTAAGAAAATAACTGTAGCATTACGAACGAGGCAAGATGGCGTAGTTCCATTCGCCGTGGAAGGTGTCGGTGCGCAGTTGGATGGCGGCAAACTCCTGCTTACCTACTTTGATCCCTTTCGGGTATTTGCCTGTGTCCAACTGGCTTTGAACGCGAAGGCCGGTTCTTGTGGTGGTGGCTGCGATCAGATTGACGATGACTTCATGGCTCACCAGTGGTTTGCCGCGCCAGTTCTTCGTGATGAAGGAGAACAGGCGATGCTCGATCTTGTTCCACTTGCTGGTTCCCGGCGGGAAGTGGCAGACCGCGATCTCCAACCCGGTTTCGTCGGCCAGTTTCTGCAACTCCAGTTTCCACAACCGCACGCGCGATCCGTTGCTGCCTCCACTGTCCGCAGTAATCAATAGCTGACGGGCGCCGGGGTACGTCTCTCGCCCCATCATGTTCCACCAACGCCGGATGCTCTCGACGGCGAACGCTGACGTGTCATGATCGGTGCCAACGCTAACCCAACCGGCATTCTGCCCCAGATCGTAAACTCCATAGGGGGCATCTTTCTGCTTCCCAAAATCATGCACCTGGACTGGTTCGGGCTGCCCCTTCGGCCGCCATTCGCGGCCCCCATTCTTATACTCCCCTATCTGTTCCTTTTTCTTCGTGTCTACTGAAATGGCTGGCTGGCCACCGTTCAGGAATTCCGTGGCCTTCGCATTGATGTATTCAAACTGCGCATTGCGGTCCGGATGCGAGGCGCCCTCCTTCGTCTTGCGGTTCGCCTGCAAGCTGTACTTCTGTTTGTGCAATAGTTCGGCAACCAACATGTGGCTTACCTTGTGTCCTTGGGCTCGCAGTTCGTCGGCGAGATTGCGCACGCTTTTGCACGTCCACCGCAGCGGCGACTGCGGATCCCCTCGCGTCACTGGTTCCAGCAGTTTTTCCAGATCGCGCAGCAGATCCGGATCTTTGACCGACGCCTTCTTCCGACCGCCGCCCTTTTGCCGAATCGGCTGCCTCCGCTGTGAGCGGTCCGGCTTTTTCTGCAATTCCGCCAAACCCACTGCGATGGCGCGCCTAGAAACGCCGCTGGCGCGCGCCACCAGCGAGATGCCACCCCGCCCGTGGGCCGCGCTTTCCGCAGTCGCCCATAAACGTCGTGCGCGTTCATCTAGCCACGCCTCCAACTGAGAGAAACGCTGCTTGATCTCACCCTCGCTGGCCACGAAAACATTTTAGGCCAGAAATGGTTTAATTGCTACACTTATTTTCTTACGGTTACTTAGTCGTGGCGCAGCGCGGCGTGCGGGAATCCAGGCGGCCAGAATCGCCACGGTTGTGAGCAGCGCGGCGGCGCCTGCCAGGACCCGCAGGTCGAACGCCTGAACCTGGTACAGCAAGCTCTGCAACAGACGGAGCACCAGCAACGATGCGCCGAGCCCGATCGCCACGCCGGCGGCCGTCCATCGCGCACCGCCGGCAACTACCAGCGTCTGCACGTCGGCAGGCGGCTCGCGAATGAATCCGCGTGCAGCGTAAAACAAGTCCTGACGCAGATGATCCAACCACAGCCAACCCCACGTGTCGCGGATCTCCTCCCGCAATCGCAGAGTATTGCCGAACGCGCCGCGGCGCCCCGGAGCCGTCATCTCCCGATGGGCCGCCATTTCGTCCTCAAGTTGCCGCTCCAACCGGCGCCGGTGGAGCAAATAGTGAATTCGCCGGAACAGTTTGCGCATCGCCGCCTCCCCTCAAGGCATAGGAAGCCTAGGCATAGGATGCTTATATAGCAGCACCGTGCGCCGTGTCAATGAGGTGTTCTAAAATTTCTACTGCACCTCAGCTCAAGAAAAACCGGATCCATCTCATGTCTTCACGCTACCTTTCTGTTCTCCTGTTTGCCGGCATGCTCCCGGCGGCTTTCGCTCAATCGACCTGCGTTTCCTCCCTGACCGGACCGCCGGTAGGAGCCTCGCTTCAACCGCTCGATACGATAATCCAGAACGCCATGAATACGGCCAACGTCCAGGGCGGCGCATTCGCCGTGACCTACCAGGGCAGGCTGGTGTTGGCCCACGCGTACGGATGCGCCGACTCCGGCAAAAATCTACCCGCGCAGCCGGACTCCCTGTTTCGCGTTGCCAGCGTGAGCAAGACCTTTACCGCCATTTCCATTCTGCAACTCTATGAAGCCGGCAAACTCGGCTTGAACGACCCTGTCTTCACCAAGTGGCTTACCAATTTCACGCCTCTCAACGGCCAGGCGATGGACCCGCAGGTGGCCCAAATCACCGTGCAGGAGCTGTTGCAGCATACCGGCGGGTGGGATCGCGGGCTCACCAAGCAGTACATGGGACAGCGCTACACCGAGCCTCTGGGTATCGCCAACTTCGTGGCATCGCAGGAAGGCAAGCCGCTGCCCGGTACCTGCTCCGATGTCATCAGCGCGTTTCTGAGCGTGCCGCCGGACCATGCGCCCGGCACCACCTACGCGTATTCCAATTTCGGATATTGCATTCTGGGCCGCCTGATGGAGAGAGTCTCCGGCATGGGATACGAGCAGTACGTGCAGCAGAATATTCTCGCGCCGCTCGGCATCGGACGCCAGAAACTGGGCGCCAGCCTGATGTCCGACGCGGTGAACGGCGAGGTCACCTACTACGACACCGCGCCTAACGTGCCCAGCGTCTTTCCGTTCCTCACCGGCCTGGTGCCGCCGGCGTACGGCGGGAACTATGTGGAGACTCTGGATTCCACCGGCGGGTGGGTGGCGAATACCGTGGACCTGGTCCGCTTTCTGGACGGAATCGACGGACGCCGCGGCGGTCCGCTGCTCAAGCCATCCACCATTCAACTGATGCAGACATACACTCCGGCGCAAAACCTGACGCCGGCCTCCTATTACGGGCTGGGCTTCAACATGGAAAAGATTTCCAGCGGCATCCGGTGGTCGAAAGACGGAGCCCTCAGCGCCACGGCCTCGTACGTGGTGCACTCACCGAGCGGCTTTAGCTGGGCGGTGGTTTTTAATACCAACCCGGACTGGGGCGCCAACCCGTCAAGCGAAGATCTGGGGCCCGGCTTTATGACCTCGCTGGTGAATAAGATCGAGCAGACGTTGAATCCGGCAAACGCGCCCGCCAGCGGAGACCTGTACGCGCAGTTCCCCAGTAAACTGCTGACGCCGGCCATCTCCAGCGTGGTGCAGGGCGCCACGTTTCAGCCGGGCATCGTGCCGGGATCCTGGGTGACCATCAAAGGGCAAAACCTGGGGACGGCCACGCGCACCTGGTGGTTGACGGAATTCACGCAGAGCAATAACCAGACGCTGCTGCCCACCGAGATCGATCACGTGCTGGTGACCATTGGAGGCCAGAACGCGCCCGTCTATTACGTTTCGCCCACGCAGCTAAACGTCCAAGCGCCGGACCCGCTGCCGGCGGGCCCTGCAACCGTGCAGGTGATCCGCGATGGAACCGTCAGCGCCTCCGTGCAGGCACAGGTGCTGACGGCCGCCCCGGGATATTTCACCTATGGGAATAGCGGCATTCCGTACGCCGCCGCGGTTCATCTCAACGGCGTAACCGTGGGTGACCCGTCCGCGGTTCCGGGAACCACGCCGGCGGTACCGGGAGAAATACTGGAGATCTTCGGAACCGGTTTGGCCGTTTCACCGGCGGGGGCGATCTTCCCGGCGGCTGCACTGGCTGTGAATCCGGTGATCACGATCGGTGGACAGCCGGCGACGGTCACATATTCAGGTGTCGTGGGCCCCGGCCTGTTTCAGATGAATGTCACGGTTCCCAACGTGGCCGGCCGGCAACCAGCCCATCACGATGACGCACAATAACGTGGCCGCCCCCTCCGGTGTCGTGCTTCCGGTAGCAATTCGGTAACCTTAAGGAAACATGCCGAGCATCAAGAAGGTGGCCGAAGTGGCCGGCGTATCGGTCGGGACGGTCTCCCACGTAATCACCGGATCGGTTCCGGTAAGTGAGCCGCTGCGCGCCAAAGTACAGGCAGCCATCCGCAAGCTCAATTATCATCCGAACCACGTTGCCCGTAGTCTGAAGACCAGTAAGACCTGGACCCTGGGGATCATCGTACCCGACCTGACCATCTCCTTCTTTCCGCAGGTGATCAGTGGTGCGGAGGCGGCGGCGCGGACGCGCGACTATTCGCTGATCGCCGTCAACTCCAATGACGACGGCGAACGCCAGAAGAGCCTGCTCTCTCTCCTGCGTTCCCAGCGAGTCGAGGGAATCCTGTTGGTGGTCGCGGCGGCTCCGACGCCGCTGAACCAGATTTCCCTGATGATCGATGCCGGCATCCCCATCGTATGCCTGGACCGCATTCCCGACCGCGTCCCGGTGGACTCAGTCTCGGTGGAAGACCAGGACGCGGCGCAACTCGGCGTGCAGCACCTGATCGATATGGGCCACCGCCGGATCGTCATTGTCACCGGACCTCTGGCGCTGAAGAACGAACGGCGCCGCGTGCAAGGCTATCGCCAGGCACTACAAGGCGCGGGCATCCCCGTTGACGAGTCGCTCATCTGGCCGGGGAATATTCGGACGCCCGATGTTGCGGCCATGTGCCGCGAGCGGCTATCCGCCATTCCTCTGCCCGATGCCGTGTTCTGCACCAACGGCCCCACCGCACTGGGCGCCCTGCGCGCCTTTCGCGACCGTGGCTTGAGCACGCCGCGGGATATTGCCTTCGCCACCTTTGACGAACTTACCGTGGACGATATTTTCACGCCTTCGATTACCACCATCGTGCAACCGGCTTACGATATCGGCTACCGCGCGGCGCAGATCCTGCTGGATCGCATCGGCGGCCCATCTAACGCGGAACCGGTAACGCTGCGCCTGCCCGCCCATATGGAAATTCGCGCATCGTCCGGACGGCGGTAGACTACAGATGAGTCCACCATGAAGTGTGCCAGTACGCTCCTTGTGTTTGTGCTCTGTGCGGCGGCCGCGCCGAACAGGGCGCCTCTCCAGGCAAATGCCTTCAATCCTCTGCCCCTGGGCTCGGTGAAGCCCACTGGCTGGCTGCTGCGCCAGTTGCAGATCCAGGCCAACGGACTGAGCGGGCATCTGGACGAATTCTGGCCTGACCTGGGTAGCAACAGCGGCTGGCTGGGCGGCACCGGCGAAAGCTGGGAGCGCGGTCCCTATTTCCTGGATGGCCTGGTGCCGCTGGCTTATCTCACGGGCAACCCGGCGCTCATCGCCAAAGTGAAGAAGTGGATGGATTGGACGCTGGAACATCCGCAACCGGATGGCTGGATCGGGCCGCTGAATTCCCACAATCCGCGGAACCCGCAGGACTGGTGGCCGAATTTCGTCATGCTGAAAGCCCTGACGCAGTATCAGGAGGCCAGCGGCGACCCGCGCGTGATTCCTCTGATGGAGAAGTATTTTGCGTACCAGGCAAAGCAACTCGACCAGCGCCCGTTGAAGGAGTGGGCCGTCTACCGCTGGCAGGACGAGGTGCTCAGCATTATCTGGCTCTACAATCGCGATGGCGACCGCAGCCTGCTGGACCTGGCGCGCAAGGTGCGTTCGCAAGGCCACGATTGGGAGGCGCAATTCGCCGATTTTCGCTTCCCCGGCAAGGTCGATAAGGCGCAACACCAACCTCTCCTCGCACGGCGTCAATAACGGAATGGCGCTCAAGGCCGCGCCGGTGTGGTGGCTGCGTCAGCGGCGATCCGCGCGACCGCGCCGGGCTGGCGCAGATGATCGAGCAACTGGACCGCTACCATGGACAGCCGGAAGGCATCTTCGCCTCCGATGAGCACTACGGCGGGCCGCGATCCGTCACAGGGCACCGAACTGTGCACCGTGGTGGAAGCCATGTTCTCGCTGGAAATGGATGCCGCCATTCTGGGCGATGCGTCCCTGGGCGACCGCCTGGAACGAATCGCGTACAACGCGCTGCCCGCCACGCTGTCCCCGGACCTGTGGGCGCATCAATACGATCAGCAGGCGAACCAGGTGATGTGTTCGCTCGCCAACCGGCGGTGGTCGTCCAACGGTCCGGCATCCAACATCTTCGGGCTGGAACCCAACTTTGGATGCTGCACGGCCAACATGCATCAGGGGTGGCCGAAGCTGGCCGCGAACCTGTGGATGGCTACGCCCGATGAAGGTCTGGCCGCCATGGTATACGGTCCCAGCGAAGTCACCACGCAGGTCAAGGGTGGGGCCGCGGTCACGCTGGCCGAGACCACCGAATATCCGTTTCGCGATACCGTCACCATCGCCGTGAAGATCGCGCGGCCGGCGCAGTTTCCCCTCATGCTGCGCATCCCCGCATGGGCCGGCGCCGCCACAGTAGCGGTGAATGGCAGTGCCGAAAGCGGCGTCCGGGCCGGCGAGTTCTTTCGCATCGACCGGCAATGGAAGAACGGCGACAGCGTCGCCATCCGCTTCCCCATGGCCGTGCGGACATCCACCTGGTACAACAACTCGGTCGCCGTGGAGCGGGGACCGTTGGTCTACGCCCTGAAGATCGGCGAAAGCTGGCACAAACTCAAACAGACCGGGCCGTCCTCGGATTGGGAAGTGTATCCCACTACGCCCTGGAATTATGCGCTGGACCTGGATCGCAACAACCTTGCGAAATCGGTCCAGGTCAAAGAGCTTCCCGTCGGAAAGCAGCCGTTCAGCGTAGACGGTTCTCCGGTGGAACTCACCGTGAAGGCCCGGCGTCTCACTTCGTGGCAACTCATGGACGATTCGGCGGGCCCGCTCCCGGTCAGTCCCGTAACCAGCAAGCAGGCGGACGAATCGGTCACCCTGATTCCGTATGGCGCGGCGAAACTCCGTATCACGGCATTTCCCTGGCTCGCCGGTAAGTAAGGGTCGGACTAAACGCTTGGCAGTTTCGAAGCGTCCCAGCCTCCACCCAGCGCTTTAATCAGCAGGACGTCGGCTTCCAGGCGGCGGCGCATCAGGTCGATATCGTTGCGCTCGTTCTGCAGTGCGGCAGTCTGCCACGTGATCACCTGGAGGTAGGTATCCACGCCGCCTTCATAACGCGTCTGGAATAAGGCCAGCGACTGCTCGGCGGACTCGGTGGCCTGGCGTTGTTGCTGCGCTTCCGTCTCGAGCTCGCGCAAGATGGCCAGGTTGTCTTCCACTTCCTGAAATGCCGTCAACGCGGATTGCCGGTATGCGGCCACGGTAGCCTCGTAGTTCGCCCGGGCGATTTCCGAGTTGCCCTGCCTCAGCCCGTGGTCAAACAGCGTCTGGGTCAGCGTCGGGCCCACTGCCCAGAGGCGGCTCGGCCAGGTGAGCCAGTTCAACGGCGAGGTGCCGGCGAGACCCGCGGCTGCGGAAAGGCTCAGCGTGGGATAAAACGCGGCCTGCGCAATTCCGATCTGCTCGTTGGCCGCGGCCATGCGGCGCTCCCCGGCGGCGATATCGGGCCTTCGCTCCAATAGCTGCGAGGGCAAAACGCCGGGCACCGCGGCCAGCGTTGGCGGATGCGCCGTGAGCGGCATGGCGGGCAGGGTCAGGGCCGCGGGCGGCCTGCCCGTCAGCACCGCAATGGCATGTTCGTATTGCGCGCGCTGCGCCGCTACGTCGGTCATGGCTGCCTGCGCGGAGAGCAGCAGCGTGCGCGCCTGGGTCACGTCGGATTCCGGAGACGCCCCTCCCTCGTACCGGTCCTGGGTCAGTTGCAGGGCATCCTGATAGGCCTTCACCGTTTGCGCCAAAAGCGACTCTTGCGTATCGGCGCTGCGCAGGTTGAAGTAATCCACGGCCAGTTCGGCATGCAGGCTCAGACGAGCCGTCTCCATGTCCGCCGCGCTCGCCTGCGCCGTCTCGATAGCGGCGGTGACAGTCCGGCGGACGCGCCCCCACAGGTCCACCTCGTAATTCAGATCGAAGGGGAGCACGAAGTTTCCGGTGCCGCCGCTCGCCGCTGCTTTGTTGAAGTAGGGCTGGTTGGCGGAATCCCGTAACGCTCCCACCGAAGGGCCCGCCGTAACGGTGGGAGCGCGATTCGCGCGGCTCACGCGAATCGCGGCCCGCGCAGCGGCGAAGTTGGCGGCCGCCTGCTTCAATGTCTGGTTGGCGGTGTCCACCTGCGTTTCGAGCGCGTTCAATTGCGGATCTTCGAACAGTTCCCACCACGCGCCGCGGATCGCCTGGTCATTGGGTTGCGCCGTCTTCCAGCCGTCCATCTCTTTGAAACTCGCCGGACCCGGTTCTTTGAACGCGGGAGTGAGCGGCACTGCCGGGCGGCTGTATTTGGGACCTACCATACAACCTCCCAACCACAGGCACGCAATCCCTACCAGCGCCAAACGCGCGAACTTCATTTTTGACCTCCCGTCTCCACCTGCACCGGCGTGCCGTCAATCAGCGAATCCGAGGGCGAAAGGATCACCGCATCGCTTCTGCGCAGTCCCGCGGTCACTTCTACGGCCGAGCCAAAGTCGCGGCCAATCACGATGGGAACCAGTTCGGCGTGTCCGTTGCGCACCACTCCCACCTGCAAACCCTGCGCCCGAAACAGCAGCGTGCTCGCCGGAATCTCCAGCCCGCCGGCCGCCGGAGTGCGAATGTGTACGAATGCGTAGGATCCGGGCAGCAACTGGCCCGCCGGGTTGTCCACGTCCACTTCCACGTTGAGGGTTCGCGACGCCGGATCGATTGCGCTGGAATCGCGCACTACCGTTCCGTGAAACGTCTGGTTCGGATACTGGTCGGACGTAATGGCCACCTGCTCTCCGTTGCGCACGGCTGCGGCGGATACCTCCGGGACCGGAACAAACACGCGCAGCTTGTCGATGGCCGCCAGGTGGAACAGTTCCTTCGGTGAAGAGCCCGCGTCGATCAGCGCTCCCACATCGGTCTGCCGCGCGGTGATCACTCCGTCGAACGGCGCGTATACTTTTTCGAAACTCTGCAACTGTTCCAGACGGCGGACGTTCGCGGAGCTGGCGTCCACCGTGGCCTGCTTCGACGCCAGGTCGCTTACCGCCTGGTCGGTCTCCTGTTTGGAGACGGCATGCTTCTGCAGCAGGCTCTGCCAGCGGGTGGCCGTGGTCTGAGCCAGGGCGGAGGCAGCTTGCACGCTCTTCAGGTCGGCCCGCGCCTGTTCCAGTTGCTGATCCACCTCGGGAGTCTCGATCTCCGCCAGAAGCTGCCCCTGTTGCACGTGCGCGCCGATGTCGAAATACCAGCGCTTCAGGTATCCGTGGGTGCGCGCATAAATAGGGGAGTCGATGTAAGCCTGAATGTTCGCGGGCAGCACCAGTTCATCGGTCGTGCCGCCGGGCTTGGGATAGATCACCGAGACTCGCGACGCCGCGGCGGCGTGGGCCGACTGCACCAGGCCCTCGGTGGTGGCGGCGCGTTCCCGGATGCCGAAAACTACCATGGTGACGATCGCCAGAACAACAACTCCGGACAACGCGCTTAAGGCCCTCACCAGGCTGCGGGTGTTCGCGGTCTCGGTCGGCATCGGCGGTTTCGATTTCTTGGGTCATCAGATTTTCCTTGTCAGGCATGTACGGGTTCCTGTTCGTCGTCATATTCGTAGTAGGCCGGAGGATCGTTGCGGCTGCCATGCAACAGAGCAAACACGGCGGGCACAAATACCAGGGTCGCCACCGTCGCCAGCATCAGGCCGCCGATGACAGCCCGGCCCAGCGGCGCGTTCTGCTCGCCGCCGTCGCCCGCGCCCAGGGCCATCGGAATCATGCCGATGATCATGGCGAGCGCGGTCATCAGCACCGGACGGAAGCGCGCGGCTCCCGCTTCCAGCGCGGCCTGCACGGCGTCACGGTGCACTTCCAGGCGCTCTTTGGCGAAGGAGATTACCAGAATGCTGTTCGCCGTCGCCACCCCCATGCACATGATTGCGCCCATCAGGGCCGGCACACTCAATGTGGTGTGGGTGATAAACAGGAACAGGGTGATGCCGCCCAGCGCCGCCGGCAGCGCCGTGATGATGATGAAGGGATCCAGCCACGATTGAAAATTCACCACGATCAACAGGTAGACCAAAACGATGGCGAAGCCCAGGCCCGCCACCAGACCCACGTATGAGGAATGCATGGTCTGAAGCTGTCCCCGCACGTGGATGAAGCTGCCGCGCGGCAGTGAGCGTTCGTTGGCGCTCACAATCTTCTGCACATCCCGGCCCACGGCCCCCAGGTCGCGGCCCTGCACGGCGCCATAGATATCCAGCACCCGGCGAATGTTGTAGTGAGAGATCACGGCCGGCTCGTCCGACCGCGAAACCGAAGCCACATCCGCCAGAATCTCCGGGCGCGAGAGGCCGCCGGCGGTGATCGGAATTCCCTTCAGGTCTTGCAGCGTCTGCATCTGGTATTGCGGCGTCTGCGCCACCAGGTTGTAGTTCACGCCGTTCTGGTAATTCAGAAAGAACATGGGCTGGACCTGGAAGCTGCCGCTCAGGGTGTTCAGCAGGCTGGTGGCCACGTCGTGCTCGGTGTATCCGCCTTGCTCGGCCTTGGTGCGGTCCACGTTCACGTTGAAAACGGGATAGTCTTCCGGTTGCTGGATTCGCAGGTCCACCAGTCCGGGAACCTGGTGCAATTGCTGGAGCATGACGTCGGCGATTTTGCGGTTGCCCACTCCGTCGGAGCCCTCCACCTGCACATCGATGGGAGCGGGCATGCCGAAGTTCAGAATCTGGGTCACGATGTCGGCGGGCAGGAACGAGAACGTAGTGCCCGGAAATTCACCCGGCAACGTGGCCCGCAACTGGCGGACGTAGGCCGCGGTAGGGTGATGATCCTCTTTCAGCGAAACCATCACGTCGGCATCGCCGGCGCCAATGGTGCCGTTTGTCATGTGCTGGGTGTTCAACTGACTGTAGGGCATGCCAATGTTGTCGATCACGGTCCCCAACTCCGCGGCTGGAACGGTCCGGCGAATCGCATTCTCTACCAGGTCGCAAAGGCGCGCCGTTTCTTCGATGCGCGTCCCGCTTTTCGCGCGGACGTGCAGAATGAACTGCCCGCTATCCGTATTCGGGAAAAAGTCCTGACCTAAAAAGGGAATCAGCAGGAACAGGCTGGCGCAGGCCAGCAGAAATGCCGGCACGAAGAACTTGCGGGCGGACAACAGATACGCCAGCACCGTGCGATAGCTTTCGCGGATGGATTCGAACACCCGCTCGAAGCCGCGTTGGAAAAGCACCAGCGGATTGCGGGACCGCGCCGTCCCATGCTTGGCCTTCAGCAGATACATCGCCAGCGTCGGCACCAGCGTTCGCGAAAGAATATACGAGGCGAGCATCGCGAACACCACGGCCTCGGCCAGAGGGACGAACAGATATTTCGCCACGCCGCCCAGGAAGAACATGGGCAGGAACACGATGCAGATGCATAGCGTGGAAACCAGCGCGGGTACGGCGATCTGGCCCGCTCCGCCCAGAATCGCCTCGTGCAGGTCGTGGCCTTCTTCAAGAAACCGCTCGATGTTTTCGATGGTGACCGTGGCATCGTCCACGAGCACGCCGACCGCCAGCGCCAGGCCGCCGAGCGTCATAATATTGATCGTCTCGCCCAGGAAGCCCAGCGTGATCACCGACGCCAGGATCGAGAGCGGAATCGAAATGGCGATAATCAAGGTGCTGCGCCAGCTTCCCAGAAACAGGAGAATCATCAGGCCGGTGAGCGCGGCGGCAATCACCGCTTCCCGAATCACTCCGCTCACCGCGCCTCTCACGAAGGTGGATTGATCGTTGAGCGGTTCAATTTTCAGTTCCGGCGGCAGGATGGTGGCGACTCGCGGAATCAGATTGCGAATGCCCTTGACCACGTCCAATGTGGAAGCGGTACCGGACTTGATAATGGACAATAGGACGGCGCGCCGGCCATCCTGACGGACAATGCTGGTCTGAGGCGCAAACCCCTCCGCCACGCTCGCCACATCCCGCACATAGATGGGAGTGCCATTGACGCTCTTAATCGGCAGAGAGCCCAGCTCTTCAACTTTCCGCGGACTGTCATTCAGCCGCACGTCGTATTCCGCCGGACCGATCTTGACCGTGCCGGAAGGCAGCACCAGGCTCTGTTGGTTCACCGCGGTTAACAGGTCCTGCGGTGACAGGCCCTTCGATTGCAGCAGGCCGGCATTCATGTTGATCATGATCTGCCGCTGCTTTCCGCCGTATGGATAGGGGACTACCGCGCCGGGCACCGTCACCAGTTGCGGCCGTAGGAAGTTCAGACTCAGATCGTTCAGCGCGTCTTCGGCCAGACCTTTGCCGGAGATTCCCAGTTGCAGAATAGGCACGCTGGAGGCGCTGAAGTTGATGATCTGCGGCGGCTGTGTTCCCGGCGGCAGTTGCCGCAGCAGGAATTGCGAGGCCGCCGTCACCTGCGCATTGGCCGTGGTGAGACTGGCATTCGGCTGCAGGAACAGTTTCACCACGACCACTCCGTTGTACGTGGTGGATTCCAGATGTTCGATGTTATCGACCAGGGTGGTGAGCGCCTTCTCGTACGGCGTAGTCAGGCGCCCTTCCAGTTCCTCCGGATTGAGGCCCGTGTAAGTCCATGCGACTGAGATCACCGGGATATCGATATTCGGAAAGATGTCCGTGGGGGTCCTGAAAATCACCACCGGCGCAATGATCAGAATCAGCAGCGACAAAACAATGAATGTATAGGGGCGGTTCAGGGCAGTTTTGATGATCCACATTTCAAGCCTCCCAGGATGGATTTCATGTAGGCCCGGCTGGCGATGAGCCGCGCGCCCTCCGTCGCCATTTCGAGCAGGACGCTCTCACCGGCCTGATCGACACAGGTCACGTCCTCCAGATTGACGCTGCATGTGCGCCCGGCCCGGGCGCTCCGCGTTTCTTCCCACATAGCTTTCAGGTCGGCGGCCCACTGGCCGCACAACCGTCCTTGCAGCGTCCACTGCTGCTCGAACGGCTCCTCGGTGATCATGGTTCGCAACATCTGCCCTTTGCAGGTGCATCTGTCGCACCACGAGTAACTGTTGGCGGGAAAGCGTTTAGTCCGTGCGTGACACTGTCGGCAGTGTCATGACAGTGTCAAAAGTGATGAATGACAGTGCGGGGATTGATGTCCAGGCGCTTCATATGGGCAATCAGCGTGGTCCGTTTCATGCCCAGGCGTGCCGCCGCGCCGTCTGCTCCGCCCACCCGCCCGCCGCTGGCGTGCAGCGCCTCCATGACCCGGTCGCGATCCGGCGCCGGAGCCTCGCTCCGGGTGCGGCGCGGCGCGACTGCGGGGGTTGCAGGAACGTTCTTCAAATCCGATGACGGCACTCGGAGCACTCCGCCGCTGGAAAGAATGACGGCCCGCTCAATGACATTCTGTAACTCGCGCACGTTGCCGGGCCACGAGTAGTGCACCAGCGCGCTCATGGTCTCGGTGGGAATCGTCCGGATGGCTTTGCTGATGCGCCGGCTGAACAGTTCGGCGAAATGCCGCACCAGCAGCGGTACATCTTCCGGCCGTTCGCGCAGCGGGGGAACCAGAATGGGGATCACGTTCAGACGATAAAACAGGTCGGGGCGGAATTTCTGCTCTTCCACCATCTTCGAAAGGTCGCGATTGGTGGCGGCGATCAGCCGCGCATCCGTCCGCAGCGTGCGCGAACTGCCCAGCCGCTCGAATTCCCGCTCCTGCAGCACGCGCAGTAGCTTGGGCTGCAATTCCAGGGGCACTTCGCCGATTTCGTCGAGGAAAATGGTGCCGCGGCTGGCCAGTTCGAAACGGCCGATGCGCTGCGCAATCGCTCCCGTGAATGCGCCCCTTTCGTGGCCGAACAGCTCGCTTTCCAGAAGCCCAGTGGGGATGGATGCGCAGTTCAATTTGACGAAGGCGTTATTGCGCCGCGGGCTCAGGTTGTGAATCGCGCGCGCGATCAGTTCCTTGCCGGTGCCTGTCTCGCCGTAGATGATCACCGTGGATTCGGTGGCCGCCACCGTCTCCACCTGCTTCAGCACGTTCCGCAGCGCATCGCTCTTGCCGACGATCTCCTCGAACATGGCGGTCTCGTCGATTTCCTGTCGCAGCGCTACATTCTCCTGGTAGAGTTGGTCCTTCAGCGCTTTGATCTCTTCGAACGCCCGCTCCAGCGCCACCCGGGACTGATGCTGTTCGGTAATGTCCATGTGGGATCCCACAAACTCCACCAGCTCTCCGCTGGCGTCCGTCACCGGATGGCCGAGTACGTGGATGTGTCGAATGGTTCCGTCTTCCAGGATGATCCGGAAGTCCCGCTCGAAGTGGCTGCGCGCAGGAATGGCCGCACGCACGGTCTGGGCCACGGAATCCCGATCGTCGGGATGGACCCGGTTCAGAATCACATCGAGTGTGGGCCGGGTAGTCAGCGGGTCCAGGCCGAAGATCCGAAAACTCTCCTGGCTCATATAGACTTCGCCCGTGGAAACACAGCGCGCCCAACTGCCCGTGTGGCTGATTCTTTGACCTTCGGCCAGGTAAGCTTCGCTGCGCCGGAGCGCGTCTTCGGCGCGCTTGCGTTTCGTGATGTCGCGATAGATACCGTAAATTTCAGGGGCCCCGCCGTTCACCGAGACAGGAGCGCACACTAGAGATACGGTCAGCCGCGTGCCGTCCTTGCGCCGGCGAATCACCTCGGCATTCACGCGCTCGCCGCGCCGCAATGCTTCGCGGAGGCGCTCGGATTCCTCTCGCGCGTCGTCGGGGACAATCAGGTCGCTGATGTTCTTCCCCAGCGACTCCTCCAGCGTATAGCCGAACAGACTGGTGAATTCCCGATTCGCTCGCAGTACCCGGTTGTCGATGTCGCGCAGGACAATGGCTTCGGGCGCCAGTTCAAACAGCTTTTCAAAGTGGGCTTTCTGCTTGCGCAATTCGTCTTCGCGGATGGCGTTATCCACCGCCAGCGCGACATGGTCGGCCACCAGCGTCAGGTAGCGGACATCCTCCGGGGAATACCCATTGGGCTCCTGCAGTCCGAAGCTCAAACTGCCCAGCCGGCGGTGCGCCGTAGTCAGCGGCAGAATGCACGCCGACTGCACGCCGTAGGTCCGGTAGACCTCCATCATGTGCGGGAAGCGTTTTTCGTCATCGCGTGACGGGATTACGACAGGCTCGCCGTGCTGCAGGATCCACCAGGTGATGGTGTCTTCCGGCGGGAAGTCGTCCGGGATGGCGAAGCCTGGGCCATTCACGGTTTCCAGGATGGGATTGCGGAGTTTGTGCGCCGCTTCGTCATAAAGAAAAAGGGCAACAAAATCAAACTTGACGGCTCCGCGCAGCTCACCCGCCAGAACGCGAAACAATTCCCGCGGGTCGCGGTACTCAGAAATGGCCCGCGATACTCGGGAAAGGGCTTCCTCGGACGGGCACACCATAACCCTTTGATGCGCGAACGGTCCGTTTGGTCGCGGATCAGGAAGCATCCGGCTTCTTGACAACAGGAGAGGGATCGACTGTTGGCCCCAGGCCCTTCTTCGCGTCTGCCGGAGCACGTACATAGGCGTCCAACCTTGCAAAGCTGGCAGGCGGGAGGGCAGTCTTCAACTCCTGGACGTGGGCCAGGATCGCCTGATTTCGCAGCTCGTCGAGATCCGTCAACTTTCTTGCCAGTTCGTCCGAGTTCTTCCCCGTGTCGGCAATTTCCAACCGGGACTCGAAAATCAATGGTCCGATCGCCTTCTCGAAAACGGCGATTTTGGTCACGCAATCAGCCGCGGTGGCGTTCAGCGTTTCCACCTCCGCATCGGTCAGGCCGACGGCGTCTTGCAGTTTGGGCAGCTTGAGGGGGACCTCGCCCCACGCCGTCCGTGCGGTGGGGCGGGCGCCCATGGACTTCAACTCCGCAACCTGCCGAAAGAACTGCTGGTACGCGGCGGGTTCCGGACGGTCTTGCGCGCCGCAGATGGAACTGGCAATTGCCATGGCCAGGACCATTCGAAACTTCATGGCACTACTTTATCGCATCCGCCAGCACCTTGACCGGACGATAGGCGGCCAGCCGTACATCCGCCGGCAGAGGCTGCCCGCGGCGCGCCGGCTGGGCCAGTCGCGTGAGTTGGGCGTTCACCTGCGCCAGCCACTCCTGCTTCGCGGCCAATGCCGCCGCTTCCTCCTTCTTCTCCTTACTGCTGAGTTTCTTGGGCTTGGCGGCGGCAGGCGCAGGCGTCAGATACTCCAGTAGTTTGAGTCCGGCCTCTCCCAGCGCGGCAAGGTCTTTCGACACCGGCAGCGCCTCGGCCAACAGCATGTTGTCCTGCGCTATCGTCTGGAACACCGCATCGTTGGCGGCCCAGATTTCAAATTGCCGCCGCAGAATCGCCCGGTCGTTCGCATCGCTCGCCGGGTCGGCCACAAACCGCTTAGCCGCAATTTCCGTCCTTCGCACCACTTCGCTTTCGGGCTGGCATGCGTCCACAAATCGATTTACCGGCATCACGCCAGTGGGCCGCCCGGTGCGCCCCGTGCCCAAGCCCAGCGACTCCACCGCGTCCGCCAGCACCCGCACCGGTTCCACCTGCTGGCTGCCGGCGATGCGGTCCAGGTTCGAAACGTAATTGGCGCGATGCAGCACGCCGGTGAATTCCAGATTGCGGCTCACGGCTTCCAGACGCGTATACATGGAGTCCACATCTTTGACCTCCGCGGGCGACCAGAACCGTTCCGCAATGGCTGCCGTGCGCGGCCAAACGCGCGAATCCACCGTTTCCTGGCCCACCAATTCGGCCCACATGCAGGCCTCTCCGCCCAGGATTCGCGATGCCTGCTCCGCCGTGAGCGCCGCCGCGTCAGGCCCGCCCAGCGGATCCACCCCATAGTGGAACGACGCCGGGCTCAGGTGGTCCAGATAATATCCCCACGAAAGAATGCCGCGGTACCCCTTTGCCGCCGCCTCAGAAAGCGATTTTTGCCCGCGCCACGATTGGATCACCGCGTCGGTGGGCAGGCCCGGCACCAGGATCTCGTCCCAGCCCACCATGGTCTTGCCGTACTTCTGCACAATCTTCAGCAGCCGCTGATTGAAATACACCTGGATCGCCGCCGCATCCTTCAACCCGTGCTCTTTGGCGAAAGCCTGAATCGTGGGCGACTGGTTCCACGCCCTGGGATTCACTTCATCGCCGCCGATGTGAAAGTAGGGATCCGGGAACAGTTGCGCCATCTCGCCGATGAAAGCGTCCAGGAACGCGTAGGTGCTCTCCTTCGACGGGTCCATTTCCGACCCTCCCCGGCCGCCCAGCGGGAACGGTCCGGGCGTGGATGCCAGTTCGGGATACCCGGCGAACCAGGCGCCGCTGTGCCCCGGCACGTCGAATTCCGGCATCACCCGGATGCCGCGGTCGCGCGCGTACTCGATGATGTCGCGCACCTGATCCTGCGTGTAATAGTCGCCATTCGACCCCAGTTGATGAAGGCGCGGGAACCGCTTGCTCTCCACGCGAAAGCCCTGGTCTTCGGAAAGGTGCCAGTGCAGCACGTTGAGCTTCACCGCTGCCATGGCGTCCAGGTTCCGCTTGATCGCATCCACCGGCATCCAGTGGCGGCAGACGTCCAGCATGAGTCCTCGCCAGGGGAAGCGCGGGTGGTCTTCAATGTGAATGCCGGCGATTCCGAAGCCATCTGGCCCGGGCTGAATCAGTTGGGCCATGGTCGCCAGGGCATGGATTGCGCCTTCCGCGGTGGCGGCATGGATGCGCCCCTCCGAGCCCGTGACATCCAGGGTATATGATTCGTCTTCACCGAGCGTGGGAGATTCCGGACCGCCTGTGCAATCGATGACCAGGCGGTGTGCCGCTTCGGCAGCCGGAGGCACCGGCGCATACACGACGCCGGTCTGGCGCGACACCCGCGCAAGGAAGGCGTGCACCGCCGGCGCCAGTTGGGCATTGGCCCCGCCCACCGTCTCCACCACAAAATTCGAATCGACTATCAGCATTCCGTTGGCGGCTTGTACCTTGACCGGCATCGGCATGAGAACCGGCCTCGCGGCAAACAGGGCAGGAACTGCGCCGGCCGCCAGCAGAAACAGCATCTTCGTCACACGCATAACTCTCCAAGGTAACAAGCCGCTAGACTAATGGGTAGCGAACCTGTTTTCCATGCCCGGCCCATTTTCCAGACGAGATACCCTGCGGATTGCGGCGGCCCTGTGCGGAATCGCCCGCGCCCAGGACACGCCCACCTTTTCCGCCGGCGTGAAAGTGGTCAACGTGCTGGCGACGGTGCGGAACAAGACCGGCGCGCTGGTAGGCAGTCTGGGCAAGGACGATTTTCTGCTATCTGAGGAAGGGCGTCCGCAGACCATCCGCTATTTCTCGCGCGAGACCGACCTGCCGCTGACCCTCGGCCTGATGGTGGACACCAGCGGCAGCCAGAGGCACGTGTTGGATGCCGAGCGCGGCGCCAGCCTGCACTTCCTGGACCGCGTCATCCGCCCGGTGGACAAGGTCTTCATCATGCAGTTCGATACCGTAGTGCAGATGCGGCAGGAGCTTACCTCCTCCGTCGGCAAACTGGACGATGCCCTGGCGTATGTGGATACCGAGACCAGGAGCCAGGTGCGCGCGCGGGAGGGCGGCGGCACGCTCCTCTACGACGCCATCGTGCGCGCGGCCTACGATGTCATGCGCAAGCAGACCGGCCGAAAGGCGCTCATCGTGCTCTCCGATGGCGTGGACTACGGCAGTGAAAACACCCTGCAGGATGCGCTGGACACCGCCCAGCGCGCCGATACCCTCATCTATTCCATCCTGTATGGCGGCACCGAAGGCAAGGGCATTCTGGAGCGCCTGTCCGAAGAAAGCGGCGGCAGTTTCTTCGAGGTTTCTAAGAAGCATCCGGTCGATGAGGTATACGACATCCTGCAGGAAGAACTCCGCAACCAGTACAACCTTGGTTACGTGTCCGATAAGCCCGTCACGCTGTCCGGCTTCCGCAAGATTCAACTGACAGCGAAGCAGAAAGGCCTGATGGTGCAGGCCCGGCGCCAATACTGGGCGCAACGGTAGAGCAGGTCTCGGTTAGCGGCCGATCTTTTGCACCAGGGCGGAGGTCAGCCCCACGGGGTCTATGCCATCCACCGAAATCGCATAGCCGGCGATGTACCGCCCGCTGCGGACGAAGCACATCCGGCCCAGGTATTTGTCGGTGGCCTGAAAGCCGTCTTCCCCCAGTTTGACGGGGCTGGTATCGCCGAAGCGCTGGCGCAGGCTCTGCATGGTCGCCCCGGCGGACTGCGGCGTCTCCTCGATCACCACGAACGCCTTGCCGTAATCGTATTGCGCCACGTATCCGCGCTTCAGGATCCGAAGCCCGAGCACGCTTTGCGGCGTCAGTTTCAGGGTCTGCTGCTTCTCGGTGGGAAACCAGGCTAGCGCGGCGGGCGGAGAAGTGCTGCCCGGCACCAGCTTGTCCAATGCCGCCGCCCACTGCTTCAATGCAGCCGTGAAATCGCCTTCCGGATTGGCGGCGATCTCCACGTAGTATTTGCCCTTGGCGAAGATCAGGCGGCGCGGCACAATCTGCCCGCCCATGCCCACCGGGTACGCCGGCTGCCGCAAATCGCGCGTCGAGCTGAACCAGCCGTAAGCATTATCGGGAGACCCCATATCGGAAATATCGACGATGAAGGTGGTCTCCCCCTGTTTGCAGGTGACGCCGTGCATGTTCTGGAAATCGTAGGAGAAGTACCCTTCGGAATTCCCGTCCATGTACTCGAACAGATTATCGGTGGTGTAATAACGCGATTCGCCATCCTGAGTCCACCCGGGCGCCAGGCTGCACGAGGGGGCGACCGCCTGCTCTTCGGCGGCCGCCAATCCGAACGCACACAGGCCCAGCCCCAGGAGGAGCTTCAGCATGCAAAGAGCTCCTGCGCCCGGGTCAGGCGCGCGGCCACATCCACGCCGTTGGGGCAATGCACCGAACAGGTGGTGCAATCGCTGCAACGCGCGTTCTGGTGTTCCACGGCCATGCGCTGGAAATTCTCCCGGCCCAGCGGGAACTGGCCGTAGCCATCGGCGTACATCACGAAGCGCACCATATCGGGCACCGGCAACCCCTTCACGCACTGGCCCTGGCACTGTCCGCACATGCGGCAGAAGTAGGGCGTGATTTCTTGCAATTGAGCCACTAGAATCTTGGCATCGTCGTCCGTGAAGCGCTCGGACATGGTCTTAAAGTTCTGCTCGAGCTGATCGATATCGGTCATGCTGGGGACGGTGGTGGCGATGGCGGGATTCTTGATGGTCCACTTCAGCGCCGCCGGAGCGAACATGGCCGGCCGCTGCGGCTGGCTGGCGCCCCGTCCGCGGCCGCTCCGCGCCATCACCTTCATGGCGATCACGCCGATCCCCGCCTGCGCCAGTTTCTCGATCGCCGGACCGTAGCTGGCGGCGGAAGCGAAGTTGTACTGCGGCTGGATGACTTCGATTTTCGCTTCGATCACGCGATCCACGATAGCCGGCAGATTGTGCGTGCTCAACCCCGTGAACCGGATCTTGCCCTGCTGCTTCGCCTTGCGCTGCGCCTCTATCAGCTCGTCGGTGATCTGTGCGGGATCGCTGAAGCCGTGCAGATGCCAGACGTCCAGATGATCGGTACCGAGTTCGGTGAGGGTGCGGTCCAACTCCGCCAGAATGCCCGGCCCTGTCTTGGTGTCGCACTTGCTGGCCAGGAAGACATCCTTCCGCTTGCTGCCCAGCGCCGCGCCCACCATGCGCTCGTTCTGCCCGCCCTGGTAATTGCGCGAAGTATCGAAAAAGTTGATCCCCATATCGACGGCCCGGGTGATCACGGTCGGATCCGACGTAATCATGCAGCCATAACCCACGGTGGTGACGCGCATGCCGGTCTTTCCCAGCGTCCGGTACTGCAGCCCCCCGGAGGAAAGTGGCTTGGCAGGCGCCTGGGCTTGCGATTGTCCGGGACCCGCGGGGCGGGATGCCGAAGCGACGGCGGGTAAGGCTAAACCGGCCGCCAGAAAATTGCGACGAGACGGAGCGTTCATGAATGCCTCCACAGATAAAACGATGCTAACATCTTATTTTAAACACACGGTGGAGGTTTACGTCATGGGAAAAAGCTTTCCGCGCAGAAATCTTCTGCAAATGGCCGGCGCCGCAGCTTTGCTGCGGGGCAGCATCGCGTCCGCTCAACAAGCTCCGCGGACGACCCGCCCCGAACAGGTCCCCGAGTTGGACCGGCGAAGCACTGTGGCGCTGACCCAGGGCAACGATCGCCGCAAGAACGTTTACAACGCCCTGATGGCCGTGGATAAGGACCTTCAGCCCAAGCTGAAGACCCGCAAATACGTGGTCATCAAGCCGAACTTCGTCAACACCGTGAACCAGCTTGCGGCGAGCAATGTGGACGCCATGCGCGGCATCCTGGATTACCTGTCCGAACGCTTCTCCGGGCCGGTGGTGATCGCCGAATCGTCGGCCGGCAATACCCAGCAGGGCTACGAGAACTTCAAGTACACCGCGCTGCCGGCGGAGTACAAGAAGCAGCAGGTGAAGCTGATCGACCTGAACGCGGAGGCCCGGTTCGAGCAGATCATGCTGCTGGATCAGGACCTGCACATCGCCCCGGTGCGCCTGGCGGCGCGGCTGATGGACCCGGAAGCGTTCGTGATTTCCGCGGCCATGCTGAAGACGCACAATACCGTAATCGCTTCGCTATCTATTAAGAACATGGTGTTGGGCGCGCCGCTGCATTACGCCCCCAACGAAACGCCGCACTGGAACGAGAAGCGCAAATACCACGTGGGACTGCGCCAGACACACTACAACATGCTGGTCACTGCGCAACGCCTGGCATCCAGTTGGGGCGCTTCGGTGATCGATGGCTATGAGGGCATGGAAGGCAACGGTCCCAATTCGGGAACTCCGGTGGCTTCCCGGCTGGCCATCGCCTCGGCGGACTTCGTGGCCACCGACCGCATTGCCGCCCAATGCATGAGCATCGATCCGGAGTGGCTGGGCTACGTCAAGTATTGCGGCCAAATGCACCTGGGCCAGTTCAACGAAAGCAAAATCGACGTGATCGGCGCCAAGGTGGCGGACCTGAAGAAGGCCTACCGCATGCACCCCGATATCGACAAAGAACTGCAGTGGCAGGGTCCCATGAAGGAACTCCCGTTCAATCTAGGTTGGGTCAAGCCGCTTCACGCGCCGGTACTGGGTTAGCGGGTACTCCGTTTCGCTCCTGGTTTTAGGATAACAGGCCCTCGAGCGCGAAATCTAACCAGCAGAAAACAGGCAAGATAGAGCTGTATCAAGGCAGGAATTAAGACTCCCCTGCGGCCGCAAAATTCGCGTACCATCGGTCGTATATCAGAGGAGGCTTATGATCCCGCAAGAAAAGCGCGCGGCCGTGGCTCTCGCCCTGAACGAGACTTTCGGTGTCACCGAATTCGAAGACATCCGCGACCTGACCGAGCGGCCCGGCTCGAACCGGGCTTTTCGCATCGCCGTGCGAGGATCTGCATACCTGCTGCGCATCAACACGCGCCCCGGCGATATGACCCGTCACTTCACCTGCATGCAGGCGGCGGCCGGTGCCGGCCTGGCGCCGCGTGTCAGGTACGCCAGCCCTGGGGATCGGATCTCCATCACCGATTTTGTGGAGGCTGTACCTTTAGCGGCGCCGGATGCGTTGGTTCGGATTCCCGCTGCGCTGCGGACGCTGCACGCGCTGCCGCCGTTTCCCGGAGCACCCTTCAATACCACCTGCACGTTCCTGCTGAACAGAGGGCCCGCCCTGGACGGATACCTCCAGAAGTTCCGGGCGTCGAGCATTCTGCCCGAAAACCAGACCGGGGAACTTCTTGCTCGCTACCAGCAAGTGGCCGCGGTTTACTCGCGTCTCGATCCGGATCCGGCGCCGGGTCATAATGACCTGTTCAAACCGGACAATATGCTCTTCGACGGCAAACGTCTGTGGCTGGTGGACTGGGAGGCTGCTTTCCAGAACGATCGGTATGCCGACCTGGCGGTGGTTGCGAACATGCTCGTCACTAATGAATCAGAGGAAAGCGCTCTATCTTCAGGCGTATTTCGGCGAACCGCCGGATGAGTACCAGAGAGCGCGATTCTATTTGATGAGACAGCTCGCACACATGTTCTATGCCATGGCTTTCCTTACGCTGGGATCTTCGGGTACGCCGATCGATCGGAGTGAGCCCGTACCCGGATACAGTGACTTTCAACGGCGCTTCTGGGCGCGCGAGGTCGGTCTGGCGGACAATCACGGGAAAACCGTCTACGGCAGGGTTCATTGGGAACAACTCTCGCAAAACATGCGGCAGGCACGTTTCGACGAGTCCTTGAGAATCGTCTCGGGCCACTAGTCTCTTCGCGTGCTGCCACACCATTACAGGCTATTCTGGAAATAGCAATTGCTCATATTCATTCCAGATTCCGAACTTACAATGACCTTTGTTCGCGCCTCCGGTCCTGGCGGCCAGAACGTCAACAAAGTCTCCACCGCCGTCCAACTGCGCTTCGACGCCGGCCAATCTCGCTTGCTTCCTGACGACGTACGGGCGCGCCTCCTCGCGTTAGCCGGCAATCGCGCTACGCAAGACGGCGTGTTGATCATCACGGCCCGCGTGCACCGGACGCAGGAGGCCAATCGAGCCGAAGCCCGGGCGCGACTGAACGAACTGATCGCCCGCGCGCAAGTGGTGCCGAAAACCCGCCGCCCCAGCCGGCCCACGCTCGGCTCCAAGATCCGCCGGCTCACGGCAAAATCGCAACGATCCTCCTCCAAGAAACTCCGCGGCCGGACAGACGACGACTGAGCTGGCTCCTCAGGGCCAGTGTCAGTCAGCGGGACGCCGGCAGGGCGAACGCGATATAGGCTCCGGATATCGGTCCTTGGGTGGCCGGCGTGAGCCCTGCCTGTGCCGAGGCGCAGAACACGATGAACTCGCGCCCGCCAATCTCATAGACGGCGGGGATACCTTCCAGTGCCGCGTCCACGCTGTGCTCCCAAAGCGCCTTGCCGGTCTCCACGTCGAAAGCGCGGATGGTGCGGTCGCGCGTCCCGGCGAACAGATAGTCCGCCGGCGGTGACCACCGGACCCACCTTGGGGTAATGCGCGCCCGTGTCTTTGATTCCCTTGGCGGCCAGTTCCGGAACTTCGCCCAGCGGGATCTTCCACTTGATGGTTCCCTGATTCAGATCGTAAGCCGTGAGCGACGACCACGGAGGTCCGATCAGTGCGAGCCCGTTGGACGCGGTGACCAGGCCGAAGCCGCTGGTATAGTGCCCGCCATTGGCGTCCGGCACCAGCTTGAGGATGGCCGGAAGATCCTTGGACACCACAAAGAGCATGCCATTGCCCGGGTCCACCGCCGCGCCGCCCCAGTTGGCCCCGCCGTTGTTTCCCGGCATCTCGATGGTGGGCCGCAAGCCGGGCGGCGTGAACAGCCCTTCGTTGCGGGCGCTCAGGATTTCGTCGCGGTAGCGGGCGCGGTCCGCCTGGCTGATGTACGGATTCAAATCGTCCACCGTGAATTTCTGACGGGCGAACGGAGGCGGTTTGGTGGGGAACGGCTGGGTGGGCCAGGCGGTCTCGCCCGGCGTATCGCTCTTCGGCACGGGACGCTCTTCGATGGGCCATAGAGGCTTGCCGGACACGCGGTCGAACACCCACACGAATCCCTGTTTGCTCACTTGCGCCACCGCAGAGACGGGCTTGCCATCGTGCCGCACCTGGAGCAGTTTGGGCGCGGTGGCGTCGTCATAATCCCAAATATCGTGGTGGACCATCTGGAAGTGCCACAGTCGCTTGCCGGTGCGCGCGTCCAATGCCAGCAGACAATCGGCGAACAGGTCGGCGCCCAGGCGATCCGCGCCGTAGAAGTTGTACTTGGCGCTGGCGGTGGGCGCGTAGACCACACCGCGGGCCTCGTCCAGCGAAAATTCGCTCCACACGTTAGCGCCGCCCACGGTCTTCCAGGCATCCGGCGGCCACGTCTCGTAGCCGAACTCGCCGGGGTGCGGAATCGTGTGGAACGTCCATACCAGTTTGCCGGTGCGCACGTCGAAGGCGCGGATATCGCCGGGCGCCGAGCCGTATCCCTGGTTGGTGGCCGAGCCCAGGATCAGCAGGTTCTCGAACACCCGCCCGGGCGTAGTCGATTGCACCAGCGTCAGCGATTTCGGGTCGCGGCCCAGCCCCTCTTTCAGATCCACGCGCCCGGCGGTACCAAAGGCGAGAATCGGCTTGCCGGTGCGTGCGTCGATGGCCTGCAAGGCGTGATTGGCGCAAAACAGAAGGCGCCGGTCGGAGCGGTCTTTGCTCTCCCAATAGTTGATCCCGCGGGCGGTGATGATAGTGGCGGGCGGGTCTGGCGTGTGGACCCAGATCTCCTTGCCGGTGCGGGCGTCCAGCGCCACAATGGAATTCTTTTTCGCCAGCACATAGACCACGCCATCCACCATGATGGGATTGAACGAGTACTTGGCGGTGTCGCCGGTGGAGTAGGTCCAGGCAACTTCCAGCTTGCTCACATTGCCGCGGTTGATCTGCCGGAGAGCCGAATACTGCGCCGAATCGGCGGCGCCGCCGTAATCGCGCCAGCCGGTGTGATCCTGGGCGGCGCACACCGCGGCGAGTGTCAGAAAACAGGCGATCCTTTTCATGGGGTTCACAGGGCGAAGGCCTTACGGATCTTCTGCAGGAACGCCGCCACCTTCACGCGCGGGTCGCCGCCGCCCAGGGCTTCGAACGGCACGTAGCCGCGGTATCCGGAGCGATCGATAATCGCCTTGATCTTCGCCAGGTCGGTGGGTTCTTCCTGGCCGTCGCGGCCTACATTCTCCTTGATCTGCCAGGAGACGGCATAGGGCACTAGCTTTTCGATCTCGGCGTACGGGTCTCCGGAGCGCAGGCTGCCGATGTCCAGAATGCAGCCGAACCAGTCGGACCCCACACTATCGATGACGCGAATGGTTTCCGCGGCGGTCTTGAGAGCGTCGTTGTGCTGCTGCAGCGCCACCACCACGCCGTGCTCGCGGCCGAAAGCAGCGCATTCTTTGAAATCCGCCACCATCCACGCCACCATTTCGTCGAAGCTGTGGCCCGCGGGCCGCGTGGGACCGGAAAACACGCGAATCGCCGGCGCGCCCAGCTTGCTCGCCACCACGATCCAGTCCTTCACCATCTGCACATCTTTGCGGCGCGCGTCCGCGTCGGCCACGGCGAAGTTGTTACGCACGCCGGTGCCGCTAATGCCCACGCCGTTGACGAAGGCGGTTCGCTTCAGGTTATAGATATACTCATCCGCCGGAACGGCGGGATAGCCGGGAAAGTAGTATCCGGTCGGGTCCAGCGCATCCACGCCGTGCTGCGCGCAGAAATGAACCGCATCGGTGAGGGTCATACTGCCATCGCGGAGGGGCTTATCGAAGGAGTAGGCGTTCAGCCCCAGCTTGAGCTTGACGCCCGGTTCGCGTGCGACCTTCGCAGCGGCGGGAAGTCCGGCCGCGGCCGCCGCACCGGCGGTGCGGAACAGGAAATTTCTCCGGTTGATGGCCATCTGGCGTCTAGAATACACCAGCCTCACTGCCATGTGTAGGTGGCCACCGCGCCAGCTTGCAGCGATGCCGCTGCCGCTTTGCCGCGATACCGGATCTGGAACTCATGCGCCGATTGCGCCCTATTCACCACGATCAGCACTTTCCTTCCGCCCGGGGCACGGAATGCCACGTTGGGCAATGCATCCGGACCGCTGGATTCGATCCGCACCGAGCCCGGACGCACCAGCTTGGACGCGTGCGCCAGCGTGTAATAAGCGGCATTGCGCGTGACCGTGTTGCCGTCAATGGTGATGGCGCCCTGGCACATGGTACAGCCGCCATTATCGGTATGCGGCTGGTTCTTCGGGTCCGCCGCCAGGTTCCACAGAAGCACATTGCGGCTCCAGTTGCGCGTGGCGCCGATGATCAGCCGCTGCACCGGATTGGTGATGTTCGAGCCAGTCACCATCTGTTCGGTGAAGTACAGATTCTTGCCCGGAAACGCCTGGTGCACCTGCGACATGGCTTCGATTTTTCCGCCGTACAGATGGAATCCGGACCCATCGACATACTTCGCGGCTGCGGGATCGTCAAGGATTGACAAGGCATATTCGGGCACGTCGCAATTGTGGTCGTAGAGAATGATTTTGGTGGCGATGCCGGCGCGGTGAAACGCGGGTCCCAGGTGATCTTTGATGAACTCCGCCTGTTCCGGCGCCAGCATCTTCATGCTGGGCGTGTTCTTCTCGTTCAGCGGCTCATTCTGAATGGTGATGGCATCGATGCGGATTCCTTCCTTCTGCATCGCCGTGATGTAGCGGACGAAATACCGGGCGTACGCATCGTAAAACTCGGGCTTCAGTTGTCCGCCCTTCACCGCCTGATTGGTCTTCATCCACGCCGGCGCCGACCATGGCGAACCGAGGACGCGGATGGCGGGGCTGATGGCCAGAATTTCCTTCATCACCGGGACCACGTCCCGCAGGTCCGGTCCCAGGGTGAACCTGGCCATTTGCGGATCGGTCTCTCCCGGCGGCAGGTCGTCATACGAGAAGACGTGATCGTTCAGATCGGAAGCGCCGATGCTCAGTCGCAGGTAGCTGACGCCGATGCCGTTGCCTTCGGTCCCGAACAGTTCGCGCAGGATGCCCGCGCGGGCGGCGCTCTCCATGTGGATCAGATGCTGCGCGCTGCCTCCGGTGAGGGCATAGCCGAAGCCGTCGATCGTCTGGTATTTACGCCTGTCGTCCACTTCGATGGCGGAAGGTCCGGCGGCGTCTCTGGTGAATCGAAGGGCCCCCTTCTGGCGCTCAAAGAGTGCCGATTTATCGGGATTGGTCAGCCAAACGGCTACCTCGCCTTTTTCCTGTGCCAGAGCCGCGAAGGGAACCATCGCCAGCAGGGCCGCGCTTGCAATCCACCGCACGATCGCATTACAACACGAAGCGCGCGTGTGCGCCGCCGCATCTAAGCCGGTATGAATCTGCAACTCAAAGGGAAAACCGCGCTCGTCAGCGGATCCACTGCTGGCATTGGCCTGGCCATCGCCACCGCGCTGGCGGCGGAAGGGGCTTCGGTCATCGTCAACGGCCGGACACAGAAGCGCGTCGATTCCGCCATGAAACAGAGCGGCGCCGCTCACGGCATTGCCGCCGATCTCGGCACGGAGGCCGGCGCGCGCACAGTGACGGAGCGCTTTCCGGCGCTCGACATTCTGGTGAACAACCTGGGCATCTTCGAGCCCAAGCCATTCGAAGAGATCTCCGATGACGACTGGCGCCGCTTTTTCGAGGTCAACGTGCTGAGCGGGGTGCGGCTGAGCCGGCACTACCTGGGTGGGATGAAAAAACAAAATTGGGGGCGCATTGTGTTCATTTCCAGTGAGTCCGCCCTGCAGATTCCGGTCGAGATGATTCATTACGGCATGACCAAGACGGCTCAGCTCGCCATTTCCCGCGGGCTTGCGGAGACTACCGCGGGCACAGCCGTCACGGTCAATGCCGTGCTGCCGGGTCCTACCGCTTCGGAGGGAGTGAGTGGATTCGTCGATCAACTCGCCGAGGCGAAGGGTGTGGATCGCGCCGCCGTGGAGCGCGAGTTCTTCAAACAGGGCCGGCCCACATCGATCATCCAGCGCTTCGCCACACCGGAAGAAGTTGCGGCTCTGGTGACGTTCGTCTGCAGCCCGCTTGCCTCGGCCATCAACGGAGCATCGCTGCGGGTGGACGGCGGTGTAGTGCGATCGATCGCGTAAGAGCAGGTCCTGCGGCCTGTCACTGCCGCCGCGCCCTTAACGGGGTTCCGCGTCCTTCACTCGAAAGGAACGCGCGCACCTGAATGTAGGGACGGTGCGGGTTGCTGGGGCTGAACGTGGTGCGGATCCAGCTCTCGTGGTACCAGCGGTCGAAGGGCGGGTATTCCGCGCGCGCCAGTTCCGTTTCCAGTTGCTCCAGCGACGTGCGCGCTTCGCGAGCCAGTTGCCACATGCGCGCCGCCGTGGGTGCACGCAGCGCCTCGTCCAGCTTGAGCGCCGCACGGGTCTGCCGCTCGGCGACTTCCAGGCCCAGAGCCACATCCACGGAGAAGAACTGCTGCTGCGCCAGCGACATTCCGTTCTCCGCCTGGGACTCCGCCGCCAGTGCGTCCACAAGCTGCCGTTCGCGCGTCCGCAACTGCGCTGATGATGGCCGGGTCCACGGGCGCATAGGTCTGGCCCGCCACTTTCTTGTAGAGCCGGTCGAGCAACTCCTCGATGGCGTCGGGCGCGGCCCAGAGTTTGTCGGGCGTATTCAGGAGCGCGAAGTACTTGTTGTATGCGGTATCCGCAGCCTGCGCCTTCGCCCCGAAATATTCGCGCGACCACCAGGCCGTGTAGCGCGCGGCCGCGTTGGGAGTGGCATAGATGGCAGGCGCGTCCCAGGTGATGTCGGCGAGCATGCGCCCGCCCATCACGTAATCGCGCACTTCGGACATGTTCACCAGCATGTACTCGGTGGCGCCCGCTTTCACGATCTTGTCGAACTCCTGAGCCACCACTTCCGGCCCCACCGTGTGGGTCAACTGCTTGGTCAGGCGGCCGCCGAGATACGCCAGGTGATAATACACGCCATGCTTCCACTTGCCCAGCGATGCCGGCAGGCCGCGCATGTGGCCGTCGTTATCGTCGGGCCACACGATGATCACGTCCTCGGGCAGGTCGAAGGCCGCGGGATTGCGCTGGTAGGCCGGCAGCATCTCCGAGTACATGGTGAAGTGGAAGATCGGCGGCTTGTCCTTGGGCAGCGCCTCACGCACCATCTTGACCTGCTCGTTGATCACCTCGCGGAAGGTGGCGGCGCTCTGATCGTCGGTGGTGCCGGGAGGGAACGTGAACGGGCGGTCGGAGGTGCCGCGCATGCCTACGGGCCAGATCACGTCCAGGTCCTTGTTCTCCATCAGGCCGGCGCGCCAGAATTTGAGCATGCCTTCGCGGTTGGTGAACCAGTTCCAATCCGGTTTCACGCCGCGCTCGGCGGCCAGGTTATAGGTGATCAGGCCGAACGGGTTCGAGACCAGGATGTCGTAGTGGTGCGAGGTGTAGTAGAGGCCCCAATCGCTGGCCGTTTTCTGCACCTCGTAGCGGCGGTGCACGCGGGTGTAGGGCGCCACCATGTTCATGCGCAGGCGCAGCGCGGTCTCGAAGAATCGCTTGTACCACTCCAGCGGGCACATCGCCGGTCTGCAGAGGATATCCGTTGGCGTCGAAGGGGCGCGGCAGCAGGTCCTCGTCATCGTGGAAGAAGCCGCGATAGCGGAATGCCGGCGGCCCTTGCGCGAAACGTGGTGCGCTTCAGCACCAGCGGGATCGTGATGCTCGGGCAGGTAGCCGGTCCAGATGTAGAGCGGGTCGATGCCCAGGCGCTCCGACAGCGTATAGGCGGCAAACGCGGTGCCGCGCGGGTTGGATCCGACCAGCCAGACGTTGCCGCCGTCGGTCGCGATCCGGTAGCTCTCCCACTGCCCCTGCATCGCGCCCGCATTCATGCCGGCAGGAATCTGTGCCGTGTCCCAGGGTCACCAGATGGATGGCGGCGCGGTCCGCGCCGGGGGCGTTCACGATGGAGGACTGGTGCCCGCTGATCTTCTCGATATCGCCCGCCAGGAACTCCGCGGCCTGATGCACGGCGCTGTTCTCATCGTCGGCCACGACGATTTCCGCGGTACGGTCCGGCGTCGCGAGGGCCACATCACCCTGAGACGGTGCGCCGGTCTGTACCCACGATCCGCGCAGCGGGCCGGTCCAGGGAGCCGTCTGCGCCGAAGCGCCCGGCGCCAGCAGAAGGAGCGAGAAAAAACAAATTCGATGTCCAGTCATGGTCTTAGTTCGAGCCTCGAACGAATCACCGACTGATACTTTAACTCACTCCGCGGCCTGTGTGGGACCAGATTAAGAAGGGCTCTTCCGTGTTTCGGCAGCAGGAATGCAAACGCAGCGGCTGTAATGGAAGAAACGACGTTCGAACAAATGCGAGGTCGGCCTCTAGGAATCTGAGCTATCATTGCAACAATTGTGACCATCAGTGATGCACAGCGGGATGTACGAACGGTTTTCCTGGGTGGATTCGCGGGCCAACTGGTTTCCGGTGCGGTATGGCTTCTCTCCGCAGCCACAGCGACCTGGAGGTCGCCCAAGACCGCGATGGAAGCGCTGGTTATAGGCGGCATCTTCATCTTTCCCCTGACCCGGCTACTTTTGCATCTGATGGGGCGACCGTCATCTCTACCAAAAGGACACCCGATGAATGCACTGGCCATGCAGGTAGCTTTCGTTTTGCCGCTGAGTTTGCCGCTCGTGTTCGCGGCGACTGCCTATCGCCCGAACTGGTTTTATCCCGCGTTCATGATCGCCCTCGGCTCGCACTACCTGCCGTTCATTTTCCTTTATGGAATGTGGCAATTCGGTGTGCTTGCGGCGTTGCTGATAGGTTGGGGACTAGTAATCGGGATGTACTTACCGTCTACTTTCAGTCTGGGAGGGTGGTCGACTGCCCTAATTCTCTTGGTCTTCGCATTCGTTGGCCGAAGCGTGACGCTCGCAGAAAATAAGACGGTCAGTTAGGGCAAGAGCGTAGCACCCGGTCTTCTGGGTGACAAACCTGCCATCGCGTGCCTACCAGGTCATAGTAACCTTCCCCTGTGAGATGCTGCAGGCATCGCAAAACGCCATTGCCGGAGCGCGTCGAGGAACGGCTGAGCGACGTGATCCAAGTCGCCGGTCGCGCCAAACTCATGGGGCGTCGTTTGGCGATCACCGCAGTTACCAAGATGGGCCGGCCGCAGCGCATGGTAATCCAACCGCTGGTCTTCCGGCTCTATTGCCCGACAAAGAACAGCGACCCGACCGAGGGCAGCACCAGGTGCACTGTGGTAGCGCCGCCCGCGGAGGTGAACTCGGTGGGCTCCTGATGGCCAGTCTGCGGATTCCAGATCTGCAGCGACTTGACGCCGCGGAGGACCACTTTCGTATCCACGGCCTGGGGCGAGGAGTTGGCGAAGAAGTAAATGTCGCGGCCGTCCTTCACTTTGTGGATGTAAGTGAGGGCGCCGTCATACTCGTTGCCGCGGCGCAGCGGTGCGATGGGCAGTTGGAGGTCCACATCGCGCTGGGGCAGCACCAGCTTCAACGCATAATCCAGCAGCCAGGGATGCACTACCGGCAGAAATATCGCCTGGCCGCCGGCTTGATTCTTTTTGATGTAATACCAGAACACATAGAAGTTCTGGCGATCCTGCGCGCGCTTCACGTCCGCTTTCAGCGGGGCATCCGGGGAGACGCCGAACACGTCCGCCATGGCCTGTTGCACTTCGTGGTCTTTGCCGAATTCCGCGCTGTGCGAGGGCAGTTTACCAGTTGCGATCACCATGCCGCCCTTGTCATAAAACTCGCGGATCTTGGCCGCCGCGGAGGCCGATAGCGTATCGCCCGCGGGCAGAATCAGCACCTGATACTCCTCGCGATTCTCGCGGTTGTTCAAGACCAGTTTGTGATTCGCGTCCACGGTACATTTGTCCACCAGCACGTCGGGATGCAGATAGGTGTAATCCACGCGCAGACCGCGGAACAGCGCTTCGCCAATGTCCTGATAGTCGATGCCGTAGGCGAAGCCGCCCTCGCGGGCGTAAGCCGTCTCCATGATCTGCGGCGGTTGCTCCCCGTTCGCCAGCGGGAACTGCACGCCGCCTACCTGCCGATACTGCGTGCGCAGCGCCGCGATGGGGTACAGCACCGCAATATCCGCGACGTGCCTGCCGTGCTCCAGCAGGTAACTCAGGCGGCCCACATATTCGTTGAGCTCCGGCCGTTTGGGCTGCACCGTGCGCGCCGGAATCTGGAAGTTGATTCCCATGGCGTACTGGTCCATAGCCACTTGAAACGCGATCTTATCGGTGAGGCCGCGGTAAGCCGCGTATGTCTCCGCGCGGCAGATGGGATGATCGAAATTGAAGGCGGCGCTCGTGACGATCTTGTACGACGGGTTGGACCGGCCATACCACCAGATATCGTCCACCGTCGGCAGCGTCTGGTGCTCGAAAACTTTCATGAGGTCGCCGTTGAGCGGCGTAGGGTTCAGCGGCTCTTCCTGGTCAAGGTGCCCTCCGAATTCCAGGTGGTGGGCGGCGCACCAATCGTCCAGCCGCTGAATGAAATTCTTCGCGAAGAGTTGGGCGCGGAAGCCCCACAGCGCGTTGCGCGCCGCGGCAGTCTGCGGGCCGATGTCGTACCACAGCGCCGGATAATACTTCATGGGCGAATAGCCATACTGCTTCTCGAATCCGGCATTGAAGCCCGGCGTCCACATGCGGTCGGCATGATGCATGGATGGCTCGTCGTAGAAGGTCTGCTTGATGAGCTTGCCGAACTCGCTGCCGAAGTTCTGCTGGTACTTTTCGTAGGTCATGGAGATGAAAGCGCTCATGGCTTTTTCATCCAGGTAATCGACCACCCGCGCCTTTCCGCCGGCGAGATAAAACGCCATCAGCTTCCAGTTACCTTTGGGCACCTGGCACTTCACCGAGTCCTGCACTCTCTTGTCGCTGATGTCCACCAGTTCGAAGGTGTCGCGATTCATCCTCACCGCGCCGATATAGATGCCCTGGGGAATCGCCAGGTCTACGGCGGCCGGTCCCGCGACATCCTTTTCGGCCATGTCCAGGCTTTTGGCGACGTACTCGGGATGCTGGGCCAGCATCTGCCCGCCTACGGTTCCGCTGGGAAAGGCGTAGTCGTCGTACAGGATCATTTCCAGGCCCTGTTTTTTCGCCTCTTCGATAGCCAGCTTGTAGTACCGGAAATATTCGTCGCTGAGGAACGTCACGCCGTGGCCGGGTTGCGGACGGCCTCCGGCTTCAATGAAAAAGCCGCCGTAATTGAGCCGGGCCATTTCATCGATTCCGGCGATAATGTCCTTTTCATTCAGGGTGGCCAGATTGAAATTCCACATGGCATGGCCGCGATATTGCGCGGGGGGCGATTGGAAAGTCTTCGGGTCGAAATCCTGAGCCGGTACTGCGGCCGCGGCGAGTATGGCAACCACCGCGGCGATGAATCCGTGCCTCATTGCAGGGTGCTCCCCATCCACTTTATAACCTGGTCCTGGGTTTTTTCGGGAAGACGGTTGTAATCCCACGGCTCTTCGAGCGCGAGGCGGCTGCCGTCTCCGTACAATGCGTACACCTTGCGCGCCTGCTCCACGGCGGTGCGGACGTCCGCCGGAGTGGCATCGCGATCCAGTTGCGGCTGCACCACCAGGGCCGGACGGGGCGCAATGGCGCCCAGCAAGTCGTCGAAATCGTAAGGGATCTGCGGCTCGTGGCCCACGAAGAAGCCCAGGCGCGGAATCAGCCCGCGCTCGTACGCGTAGCGCGCGATGCCGCCTGTGCCTTTCGCCGCGGTATCGGTGCGCATGGGCGTGAAGCCGCAAATCGAAACCACGCCCTTCACGCGCGAATCCAGCGCGGCAGTGTAGAGGCCCACCGTTCCGCCCACGGAGTACCCGAACAGGTAGATCCGCTGCGGGTCCACCAGGCTGTCTTTCTGCAATGCGTCGATGGCGGCGCGCGCGTCCTCTACCATGCGCCCCATTTGCGACCAGTGCGGGTACCGGTCGTAGAACGGGCCGGATTCGCTCATGCGGCTGCCGAAGCCGGACTGGTCGTAAGCCAGCACGGCGTATCCCGCGCGCACCAGAGCCAGGATGGGATGCAGATCGTTGTGATAGACCCACATGTAGCCCAGCGGATAGCTATAGCCGTGGAGCCAGATCACGGTAGGCAGTTTGGCGCCCTCCGGCGTACCGGCCGGATAATACAGGTCGGCGCGCACGTTGAAGCCGAAACTCACCGGGCGGGACGCGGTCTTGCTCTTCTGCGGTTCCAGCCAGCCGAAGGAATTGCCGCCGCGCTGAATCACCCACTGCACCAGGTCCGGTGTAGTCTGGCCGGGATTGCTGCGGGGACCGGCGGGCGCGCCTCGTCCTCCACGTCCGCCGAATGCGCCGCGGCCCGCGGCGGGCGGCATTCTCGGCGGCTCCTCGCCCAGCATCCACTCCACGCTTTTGCGAATGGCCGCGGCCTTCTCCTCCCACGCCGAGGTGGACGCGGGAACCGCGCTGGCGGTGCGGCGCGGGTACCGGGTCAGGTCCACGGTCTCTTTGGAATTGGCGCGCCACCGGTCGAAGTCCCAGGGAAACAGAAGCTGGTTAGTCCAGGCACGGGCGGAGCGGCCGAATTGAATGTCGAGCCAGTCCAGGCACGCTTCCTGATCGTTGGCGCCGTGGAAGCCGGGGACGCGCAGAATTCCCAAACGGTCCGGGTGTCCCAGCAGCTTGTAGACCTTCAGCGCCGAGTAATAGGCTTGCTCATCGCCCCAGGAATTGGACACCTCGTCATTCAGTCCGTATTCCATCAGCATGGCCCGCGGAGCCACCATCGCGACAAGCAGGTTGCCATCCACGGGCAGGCGGTCTTCGCGTCCGGCAAAGAAACGCAGCCGCCGCACAAACCAGGTAGGGAAGCTGCGGGTGGTGCTTTCGATACCCTCGCCGAATCCCCGCTCTCCCGCCGAACGCCAGGGCAGCACGCCGCCCACGCCGGTGCTTCCGGCAATCACGGCGGCGATGCGCTCATCCAGCGCGGCGGCGATGGCGGCCATTTTGCCATCGCGCGAGTAGCCGAACATGCCGACGTGCTTCATATCTACCTGGGGCAGCGTCTCCAGGTAATCCAGCACCAGCCCCGCCGCCCATGCTCGCCGCGGCAGCAGCGCGAAATCATACTTGGGATACAGTTCCGCCAGGGCCGCCGCGTCATCCATGAAATCGTTGCCGGCATACCCCGCGGAGATGTAGCCGCGCCGCAGTAGCGAGGGCGACCAGCCGGCCAGGTTGGGACTGATCAAGACCGGGTACGGCCCTTTGCCTTCGGGAATCATCACCTGCACGCGCATGGTTCCTTTGCTTCCGGGTCCGAATTCCAGCCGGAGGTTGCGCACCAGGTAACCCCTGCCCGGGGTTTCGTCCAGCACCACGGCGCGGTCCAGTTTGGGCTTGGGCGGAAACGTCCCCAGATCGTACTTTTCGTAGAGTCGCTGGATCTCGGCACGGCGCACGCGCCATTCCGCGGGTGTGCGCACGGGCCGGCCATCCAGGAAATGCAGCGGATCGGGCAGGCCGTTGACGCGCGGCAGGGAATCGAAATCGGGCGGCAGCTCGCCGCTACTTTGCAGCCATTCGCGGAACGAGGGGACATCCGGGAGAATCTGCTGCAATTTTTCAAGATACTGGCGGCGCTCCGCCTCGGTCATGGCGAATGAGGATTGGCCCAGCAGCAGTGCCAGCACGAGTGTGACAAATGCATTACGGAATAGCATAGTGCCTCAGGACTCCTGGAAGCCGGATGATTTCACAAACGCTGCTGCGTTGGCAAGCGGTGTGGCGTCTGCGCTACTCGGCCCGGTGGAAGCGGAAGGTGTAGCGCAGCATCAGGGCGTGGCTGGGAGTGGTCACCCCGTAATCGGTGGAGAGCAGGTATTGCACGAACAGATTGGGCGAGAAGCGCCAGCCCACGCCGAAATCGGAAAAGTGCGAGGCGAGTTGATACAAGGTCGGAATGGTGGGGAAGAAGGAGTCCTGCACCATGTTCGTGAGGCCGGTGGAATCCGCGAACAGGTTGACGTTGAGATGCTGCGCGTGCCAGACGTTCAGATACGACGCGGTGACGAACAGGCGGCGGGTCAAATCCACCTGCACGGCGGCATGGGTGGAGAGGAAATGCGTGTTGGCTGTTCCGTTCTGCACGGCCAGGCCGGTAGCGTCTTCCAGGCGCAGGGCCGCGATCCGGGATGTGCCGGCGGCGGTATCGAAGGTCAGGATGGCGCGGCGGCGCAGGGCGTAGCTCAGGCCGAAACCCACCGATCCGTTCTGCGCGCGATCGCGTTCGTGAGAGTTGACCGTGCCGGTGCGCACCAGGGCATCGCCGAGCGCAACGCCCGACCAACTGCCGGTGATGCCGTAGAACAGTCTCGGCGTGAGGGCGCCGCGCAGGCGGAGACCGATTTCCGAAGAGTGGCCGGCCGAGTCCGTGGAATTCAAGCTCGCGGGAGAGCCGTTGATGGTGTGGCTCAGGTCATAATCCGTGGCGGAGATGAGTCCGTAGCGATAAAAAATACCTAGCGTGGTGGTGGGATTCAGATCTCTGGACAGGCCGGCGGTGAGAGTGGTCTGCGAGATGCGCGAGGCGGAAGAGAACCGCTCCGCCGATGGCATGAGGTCGTTATCCGTGGTGGTGCTGGCCAGGGAACCGTTACCGTGCAGGGATTCCAGTTCCACACCGAGGCTGGTAGCGGACCCGATGCGGCGCGCCAGCACTACCGAACCGGAATAGAAATTGCTGGTAGCGCGGCCGCTGGCCGGCGTCACGGCCGGGCCTTGGCCGGCTGGGACGGGGTCCTCATCCGGCGTGGAGGTCAGCGCGCTGTTGCCGGAGCGCGTAAAAGAAGCGCTGCCGCCTGCGACGAAGCCGGTATGGCCAACCGGGCTGAATGCCGTGACCTGGGGCGACAGGCCGTAGCCGGACGATTGCGCACCGGCGGCGCTGTACGCTTCATTGCTGCCGTTCCATTCCATTCCGCCGCCGTAGGTCGGTAGCAGGAAGACGCGCGCTTCCGCCGCGTGAAACTGGGTGGCATACGCCGGATTTTCCAGGCTGTCCAGATAGGGTTCGGCGAGGGCGTTGAAGCGGTAAAGGAACGGCACCTGCGCGAGATCCGACAGGCCTGCCACATAGTTATCGTAGGCACTGGCGGCGGCACGCAGGGTAGCGCCATCGGAATCGCCGCGCGACTGGTCGTAGACCGCGTTGGCCACGACGCGCTGGTTTCGATCGTCCGGATCCTGACGCCCGGCAAGTGGGATGCCGGGGGCCGCCAGCATGTGGAAATCGCGCCCTGCCTGGACCAGCACCCCGCGCCCAGCCTCCACCAGAACCGACTGGTTGGGGTCTGTCAGGCTGGTCACCTGCACGGAGCCCTGGTACACAATCACCTGTGTATCGCCGGTAGGGGAGACTTCGATGCTGAACTCGGTGCCGCGCACTGCGATGGAGGCGGTGGGGCTGTTCATGCGATACGGATTGGGCCGGTTGCCGAAGTGATTGATGCTGACGCGCACCTTACCCAATAGAATTTCGAACAGCTCGCGGAGCGATTCCGCCTGGCGGAAATCCTTGAGCACGACCACGGATTGGGGCTCGACCACAACCATGCTTCCGTCGCTGAGATCGATTACTACGCGGCCGCCGCTTCGGGTATCTACCCGGTCACCGGGATTCAGCAGGAATCCGGGGGAAAGGCCAAACGAGCTGCCCGAACTGCCCGTGAACACCACGGCGGCGCCGGTCACGCTGGCAGCGCGCGCCACCACCGGACCGGATTGCGCCGCGATCCTGCCGGCGCCGGCCAGAGCGATGCACAGCATAGCAGCGGCTGCGAGTACCGCCCGCGCCGCTCCTTGTCGCACCGGTGTCACTGACTATCCAGGGGCCTTTCCGCCGATTCAAATCCCGTATCGGCCTCCGCGTCGTCCTCGAGATCGGTAGCACCTTGAAACTGGTAGCGGGCGATCAGACGTTGAATAGTCCGGCGGTCGAGCTTAAGGACGGCTGCGGCGCGCCTGCGGTTCCAGTGGTTTTCTTCCAGCACGAGTTGCAGATAGCGGCGCTGGAGTTCGTCCATATCGGGCCGGTCCGCGATCAGTTGCTGCTCTCTGGCAGCGGTGGACGTTTTGTCGCGGCGAAGGGCCGCGATTTCGGGCGGCAGGCAGTCGATGGTGATGAGCCCTCCGGAGGAGAGTGCCAGGGCGCGGCGCAGCGCATTCTCCAGTTCCCGCACGTTGCCCGGGAAATCATGCGCGGAAAGCGCCTCGCAGGCTTCGCGAGTGAGGCGCACGGGCGCTTCGTCCGAGCGCTTGAAACAGCCGCAGGAAATGGGCGCTCAACAGTTCCACATCCCCGGCACGCCGGCGGAGAGGCGGCAGTTCCAGACTGAGAACGCTAAGACGATAGTAGAGGTCCGCACGAAAACTGCCGGCGGCGACAAGCTGCTGCAGGGGTGCGTTGCTGGCGCCGGTGACGCGTACGTTGACGCGGCGGGATTGCGTGGAACCTACGCGGCGCACTTCACCACTCTGCAATACGCGCAGCAGGCTGGCCTGGAATGCCGGACTGGTGGATGCCAGTTCGTCCAGAAAGAGCGTGCCTCCCTCGGCGGCTTCGAACAGGCCGGCGCGGTCGCGATCGGCTCCCGTGAAAGCCCCGCGCACGTGTCCGAACAGTTCCGATTCCAGCAGCGTGTCGGTGAGGCCGGAGCAGTTGACGGAAAGGAAGGGCCGCGTCTTGCGCTTGCTGAAATCGTGGATGGCGTGAGCCACCAGTTCTTTGCCGGTGCCGGATTCTCCGGTGATGAGCACGTTGACATCGGCGCGGGCGGCCTGTGCCACCAGTTTGTAGACCTCCACCATGGCGGCGCTGCGTCCCACCAGGCCGGAACTGCTGAAATCCTGCGGCGGTTCTTCGGGGGCGGTTCCGGAGTCGGCTTCGCGGCGCGCCTCCAGGTAGCGGCGGAGCAGGGCCACCACGGCGGAAATATCGAAGGGCTTGCCAATAAAATCGGTCGCGCCGCGGGCCACGGCTTCCACGGCAACTTGCAGGGAACCCTGGGCGGTCATCAGCACGATGGGTATTTTGGAGTCCACGGCGCGCAGGGAATCCACCAGTTCCAGGCCGCCGCCGTCGGGCATATAGACATCGCTCAGGATAGCGTCGAACTCACCGCTGGATGCGGCTTCCAGAGCTTCGCGCCCGGTGCGCGCGCTGGCCACGCGGAAACCGTTGAGCGTGAGCCCGGTCTCCAGCATCAGGCGGATGTTGCGTTCATCGTCGGCAATCAGAATTTTCGGCTGGTTTGACATGCTTCAGAAATCCCCCGCTCGAACGGCGAAGGCGCGGCCGGCAATTTCCCAGTGTACTATCCCGTATGGCCGGCCTCCCTGGCGGGAATCCGCAGAGTGAAGGTGGAGCCCTGGTTGACCTTGCTGGTCACGCCGGCGGCGCCGCCGTGCAACTCCGCAATCTCGCGTACCAGCGCCAACCCCAGGCCGGTGCCGGGCACTCCGGCGTCCTCCACGCGAGCCACGCGGTAGAACTTTTCGAAGATACGCGGCAGATCCGGCTCGGGGATGCCGTAGCCCTGGTCGCTCACAGAAATGGCGATGCCGCCGTGTTCGGGCTCGGCGCGGATGGTTACCTCGGTGGAATCGGGGCTGTACTTGATGGCGTTCGACACCAGATTTTCCACCGCTCGTCCCATCAGGTCAATATCGGCGAACAGCACTGGAAGGCCGGGCGAGAGCGCCAGGGTGAGGCGGATGCCGCGCTGTGCCGCCACCGGTTCCAGCAGCAGGACGATGCGCTGCAACAGCGGCTCCACGCGCACCGGAGTTTTCCGCAGGGCCGTGGCTCCGGATTCCAGGCGGGTGATGTCCAGGTACCCGGTGATCATGCCGGTGAGGCGCTTGACTTCGCCATTGATGGCAGAGCTGATTTCTTTGCGGCGTGCCGGGTCCATTTCGTAGTTCGCCAGGAGTTCGGTCATGCCCTGGATGGCGGTGAGCGGTGTGCGCATTTCGTGAGAGACCAGGGCGATGACGTCGTTCTTGGTCTGCTGCAATTCGTGCTGGCGGGTCACGTCGGAAAGCGAGACAACAATGCCGGAGACGACTCCGCCGCCATTTTCGCCGCCTTCCACTGCCGCCATCCGCAGCACATAGCGGCGCGGGCGGGGTTCGCGGATTTCGATTTCGCATTCCACGCGGGCGCGGTCGCTTACCACGCGGCGCAGCACACCGGCGTCGGTCAGGGTCAGGCGCTGTAGCAGGTCCTGGCCGGCAAGCACGCGGGGCGGAGTGCCCAGAATATCTCCGGCGCTCCGATTGGCAAAGGTGATGACGCCTTGCGGTGTGGCGATGATCAGGCCGTCTTCCACGCTGCGCAGGGCCTGGTCCACAAAACGGGCGCGTTCCACCAGGGCGGCATTCAACTGGCCCACTTTTTGGGCCTTCCATTCCAGCCCGTGGGGAAACCGGCTGCGCTCGGGTGTCTGCGGCCGCGCAGACGGCGCGGGCAGAATTCCGCTGGATTGAGAGAGATGCTCGATGCTTTCTTCCAGGCGGGAACTGGCCAGAAACGAGCGCCACAGAAGGCTCAACATGCCTGCTGCTGCCAGCGCAAACAGGCACGCTACCAGGGGCGGAATAATCAGTAGCCGGTCGAATTCCAGTTCGGCGCCGAGGATCATTGCCGCGGCCAACAGCAGCAGCGCCGCCGCCTGGCGCACCATCTCCAGCCTGCCCTGTGCCTGTTCCAGGATGAAGAGCGTGAGCGACGCAATCAGGGCAGCCCAAAGGAAAGCGCCGGCTTCGCCTGTCTCCGTGTAAAAGCGTGCACGCAATACCGTATTCAGGGCGTTAGCCAGCACCTCCACGCCCGGCATCAGGACACCGTGCTCGTCGTTGTGCGCATCGGTCTGGTGCTGGAAGGGCGACGCGATGCGATCGCCCAGGGTCGCGGCCGTGGCGCCGATCAGCACGTATTTATCGCGGAACCGGCCGTGGAACGCGCCATGCAGCACATCCACCAGGCTGAAGGTAACGGGTCCGAAAGAGCCCGCCGGGCCGATGTAGTCGATGGTCATGCGGCCGGTCTGGAGCCGGATGGCGCGCGCGCCGTTTTGGCCCAGCAGCACGGGGGCAGGGGAGACTTCGAGGGGAATCGAGCGGCCTCCCATGACCAGCGCCCGTCCGTTGAAGGAGACGCCCTGCGGTGGAGTACGGTCGCCCACCCGCACGGCCTCCACGGGTATGGCGAAGTGCGTTTCGCCGGCATCGTCGGCCGCCTGCACGGCGATCTGCCGTGCCGTCCCTTCCGCTTCCACCTGCACGTTCACGTGGCCGACACTCTGCGCCGCCTGGGCCAGCGCCGGAAGGGGCGCCAGCCAGGTTGCCGGTCCGCCGTGCACCGGGGAATCCACCAATTGCGCGGCCAGCACCACGTTGCCGGCATCGGATACGGCGCGAGCCAGCCCGGCATCGTTCTCCGGGGTAGTGGGGTCGGGAAACAGCACGTCCACGGCGATGACTTTGGGGTCGTCGCGCTTCAACGTCTCGATGGCGTCCGCGAGCACCTGCCGCGGCCAGGGAAAGCGGCCCAACGCGGCAATACTCTTTTCGTCGATGGCCACAATGGCGAGATCGCCGGGGACCGGCAGCGTGCCGCGCCGGCGCATCAGCCAGTCCTTGGCATAGCGGCCGATGCCGGGCGCGCGCCAGTCCGCCAGCACGCCCAGCGAGGCGGAAAGGAGCACGATCAGTACGGCCGCCGCCGGCCTTCCCCGTTTTCGCTTGGCCTGAACCATGAACCCCTTCAGCTTACCGGGCACACCGTCTGCCAAGGGCAGTTGGCTGAAAATACAGGGAGCAGCCGGCTGCTCGGCGGGCTTGGGGCGGCAAGATGCCGCATAGCCCGATGGAGCCGGTTACCGCTCTGCCTCCGTCGGGACCGCCGTAATCCGCCGCGTGTGTTATCGTTATCAGTGACTACAGAAAACCTCAGGTGGGGAGCCTATGCAACGACCAGTTTTGACTTTCTTCGCGTGTCTGCTACCGGCCACGGCGCTGCTCGCGCAGACTATGAAGGCGCCGGATATTTCCAAAACGCCAACCCTCTACGTGGTGCCCTACGCCCACCTGGATACGCAATGGCGCTGGGAGTTTCCGCAGAGCATCAGCGAGTACCTGCTGAAGACTCTGCGCGTGAACTTCGACTTGATCGACAAGTATCCGCACTACGTCTTCAATTGGACCGGGTCTAACCGCTACCGCCTGATGAAGGAATACTTTCCGAACGACTACCAGCGGATGAAGGGCTACGTGGCGGCGGGCCGGTGGTTTCCGGCGGGCTCTTCGGTGGAAGAAGGCGACGTCAACCTGCCCAATGCCGAAGCGCTGATCCGCCAGGTGCTCTACGGCAACACCTATTTCCGCCGCGAGTTCGGCAAAGCGAGCGAGGAGTACATGCTGCCGGATTGCTTCGGCTTCCCGGCCTCTTTGCCCAGCATTCTGGCGCACGCCGGCGTCAAGGGATTCTCCACCCAGAAGCTCTCCTCGGGATGGCAGCCCGCGCCGCGCGTGGGCGGACCCGATTCGCCCGAGCAGACGCCGGAAGGCATCCCGTTCAATGTGGGCATCTGGGAAGGCACCGACGGGCATACGGTCATCGCCGCTCTCAATCCCGGCGGCTATGGCAGCAGCGTCTCCACTGACCTCAGCAAAGAGCCGCCGCCTCCGCCCGCGCCGAATCCTAACGCGCAAGGCGGTAGAGGCCGCGGCGGGCGCGGTCCCAGGGAGCAGGATTGGGTGCAGCGCATCGAACTGGATGGCAAAGTCACCGGGGTATATGCCGACTATCATTACGTGGGGACGGGCGATATCGGCGGCGCGGTATCCGAGCCGAGCGCGAAACTGCTGGAAGCCATCGTCGATAAGAGCACCACGGTGCTGCCCACTCCCGGATTCGGGCGCGGCGGACGCGGTGGACGCGGAGGCCAGCCCGAGGCGCCCCCGCCGCCACCCAATCCCCCGGTCGCCGTCGGCGAAGGTCCGGTCCACGTGGTGATTGCTACCGCGGACCAGATGTTCCGGGACATCAAGCCCGACATGACGGCGCGCATGCCGCGCTACAAAGGCGACCTGGAGTTGATCAACCACTCGGCAGGCTCGCTGACCTCCCAGGCCTATCACAAGCGCTGGAATCGCAAGAACGAACTGCTGGCCGATGCCGCCGAGAAGGCCTCCATCGCGGCGCAGTGGATGGGCGGCCGCCCGTATCCGCAGCAGCGCCTCAACGACGCGTGGACCCTGGTGATGGGCGGCCATTTCCACGATACGGCCGCCGGCACCGCCACCCCGCGCGCTTATGAGTTCGCCTAGAATGACGACGTGATCGCGCTCAATCAGTTCGCTACGGTCCTGACCAGCGCTACCGAAGCCGTGTCTTCGGCCCTGAACACGCAGACCCGCGGGACCGCCGTGGTGGTGTACAACCCGCTCAACATTGCGCGCGAAGACGTGGTGGAAGCCTCGGTGGCGATGCCCGCCGGGACGCGGTCGGTGCGGGTGATCGCGCCGGATGGGAAAGCGGTTCCGGCGCAATACGAAAACGGCAAGGCCATCTTCGTGGCGAAGACTCCCTCCGTCGGCTACGCGGTGTACGACGTGGAGCCCGCCGCTTCGGCGCCGGCTTCGTCGTTGAAAGTATCGACGTCCTCGCTGGAGAACGCGCGCTACCGCGTCACGCTGAATGCCGATGGCGACGTCTCCAGCATCTTCGATAAATCCGTGAACAAGGAACTGCTTTCCGCGCCGGTGCGCCTGGCGATCAGCCATGATGCTCCGCGCCAGTGGCCCGCGTGGAATATGGATTGGGACCAGGTACACGCCGCGCCGCGCGCGCTACGTCGGCGGACCTGCCCAGATACACGTGGTGGAGAACGGTCCGGCGCGCGTGGCCGTGCAGGTGGCGCGCGAGTTCGAAGGCTCCCGGTTCGTCACTACGGTGCGGCTGGCCGCGGGCGATGCCGGAAATCGCGTGGAGTTCGCCAACGCCATCGACTGGAAAGAACTGGCGTCCAACGTGAAAGCTACCTTCGCGCTTACCGCGTCCAATACCAATGCCACTTATAACTGGGACATTGGCACGATCCAGCGCCCCACCGAAAATGACCGGCAGTTCGAGGTCGCCTCTCACCAGTGGATCGACCTCACCGATCAAAGCGGTTCGTACGGCGCGACCATCCTGACCGATGTCAAAAACGGCTCGGATAAATACGACGATCGCACTATCCGGCTGACGCTGATTCGCACGCCCGGCGGGACCAGCTACTCCGACCAGTTCAACCAGGATTGGGGCCATCACGACATCCTCTTTGGCATTGCGGGCCACGCGGGCGATTGGCGCTCGGCGCAAACCGATTGGCAGGGACAGCGGCTCAACGATCCGCTCATCGCCTTCGAATCGCCGAAGCATGAAGGCACGGCTGGGCAAGGAATTTTCGCTGCTCCAGGTGGACAATCCGCGCATTCGCGTGATGGCGCTGAAGAAGGCCGAAGAAAGCGACGAAGTGGTGCTCCGCATGGTGGAACTGGATGGCAAGCCGGCGCCCAACGTCCACGTGAAGTTCGCCGCGCCCATCGCTGCCGCCCGCGAGGTGAACGGGCAGGAGTTGCCGGTGGGATCGGCCACCCTGCAGGGCGGCGCGCTGGTAACCAGCTTCACGGCGTATCAGCCGAGGACGTTCGCGCTCAAACTGGGCACGGCTCCGGCGAAGCTGACTTCGATTCTGTCCCGGCCCGTGACCCTGCACTTCGACGTGGCCGCCGCCAGCAATGATGACACCAAGACCGTGGGCGGGTTCGATTCCAAAGGCGATGCGCTGCCCGCCGAAATGGTGCCGCAGGTGCTGGAATTCAACGGCGTGATGTTTCACCTGGGAGCGGCGGGCACGGGCAAACCCGATGCAGTGATCGCCAAGGGCCAGAAGATCGAGCTGCCCGCGGGACGCTTTAATCGCGTGTACATACTGGCAGCGTCGGCCGATGGCGATCAGAAAGCCGTGTTCCGCGCGGGCGAGAAGAGCGCCGATTTGACGGTGGAAAACTGGGGCGGCTTCATTGGCCAGTGGGATACGCGTTTGTGGAAGCCGCGGCCGAAGGAGATCGCCGGTCGTGGAGGGGCAACCACGCCGCTGCGCCAGGACTGGGCCGTTTCCGCGAATCACGCCACCTGGGATATCGAGAATCGCGGGTCGCCGGACTGGTCGCCGCGGTATCCCGACGATTTTCTGGGCATGTCCCCCGCCTACATCAAGCGCGCCGATGTGGCCTGGTACGCCTCGCACCACCATACCCCGGACGGGCTCAACGAGCCGTATCAATACTCGTACCTGTTCGCGTATGCCATCGATTTGCCGGCGAATGCCCGGACCCTGACTCTGCCCGATAATGCCAACGTTCGCGTGCTGGCGGTATCGGTGGCGGAGGAGAATCCGGAAGTGAAGCCGGCGCAGCCTTTGTACGATACGCTGCCGGAGAGCAGATAACTCCGGCCGCCGGCATTGTTTTATGCCGTGGAAAACCGGTAGCCCTTGGTGCGCACCGTCTGGATGAATTGCGGCTGGTGCGTATTCCGCTCCAGTTTCTGGCGGAGCCACGCCACGTGAACGTCCACGGTGCGCGAAGAGATGGCGGCGGTGTATTGCCATACATTGCGGAGAATCTCTTCGCGCGTGACCACGCGATCGCGGTTGTCCACCAGGTAGCGCAGCAGGTCCAGTTCCTTGGCGGTGATATTGATCCGCTGACCGCGCTTATGGGCTTCCGCGCGCTCGAAATCCACTTCGACATCGCCGAAGCGGTACGCGGTCACGGGGAGCCGTTTCTGGCGGCCTACGCGGCGCAACAACGCCTCTACGCGGGCCGCCAGTTCGGTGGGCTCAAACGGCCGGGTCATATAATCGTCAACGCCAAGCTTCAAGGCGATTACGCGGTCGGCAACCTCGCTCTTCCCGGTCAACATGAGGATTCCGCCCTCAAATCCCGACTGTCGGAGTTCGCGGCAGACATCGAAGCCGGTCTTGCCGGGAAGCATGGCGCTCAGAACGATCAACTCGAACTGGCCGGATGCCGCCCGGGCGAGACCGGACGGCCCATCCATGGCGAATTCCACCTGGTAGCCTTCCGCGCCAAGCAGCTCGGACACCGTCACTACCAGGCCGGGTTCGTCTTCGATCAGCAGAATGCGAGCGTTCATTCAGTCCTCATGGGAGCGCCGGCAAACGCCCGCAAGCCCCGCCTGGCGCCCGAATCCCGGGCCGCCTCCGTTGCCGCCCGGTATCGCGTTGGCGACATATACGTGCGTAACGCCGGTAGACGAGTCATACGATTCAAGCGAAGAGGTGAGATGGCAGGGTGCGGCCCCGGAACCTGTAATTACCGTTAAACTGACGACACCTCTAACCTCACTGCGGGTTCCGGATGCACCGACTTTCGAAAATGGAAGCGTCACGGAGAAAATCTGCCCGCTGGTCACGGTGAAAGACGTGGCAGAGCCAATAACGGTTCCGCTGGAGTTTACAAATTGAATGGCGCCGGTGCAGGAAGCCGCCGTGCCGCTGGAAGAGGCTGTGGCCGTGTTCCCCACATTCAATTGCAGTGTTTCCGAACTGGCAAGGCCGATCGGAGCGGAACTGGATTCCACCGTCACGGTCGAACTGCCAGCGGTGGTCTGGGCAGCGGCGCACGCGGCGCACTGCGCTTCACCTGGTGTTGCCTACGGAGACGAAATGGGCGGCGTTACCAGGCCCCGCGGATCTTAACTTTCTTAATCGAGGTTTATCCCGGGCTTAGCAGTGCGGCCGGAGCGCTATGCTGTGTTTATGCTGCAGACGGGTACGGCCAAAAAGGTCACCATCTTCATCAATGAAGACACCCAGCACCATTTCGGCTCTTTGTGCGACGCAATCCTGCAATTCCTGCTTCGCAAGGGCGTGGCGGGCGCCACGGCCACGCGCGCCATGGCCGGTTTCGGCGCGCACCAGGCGATGCACACCACCAAGATCGAAGTGCTGGCGGAACACCTGCCGATCCGCATCGAGTTCATCGATTCCGCCGCGAAAGTGGACGCGCTCATGCCCGCCCTGCACGATATGGTTACCGACGGCGTCATTGAAGTGCAGGACACCACCATCGTCAAGGTTGCCAGCAGGGAGCGCCCCGCGCCGCCCGTGGAGCCGCATTTCGAAATGCGCGGCGCCGGCCGAATGATGCGCATTTACATGGGCGAATCGGACCGGTGGCAGGGTGAGCCACTCTACGAAGCGATTGTGAATCGTCTGCGCGTGCTGGAGATCGCGGGCGCCACCGTATACCGTGGAATCCTGGGCTACGGCGTGAAGGGGCACACGCACAAAAGCGGGCGCCTGCCTTTTTCGCGCGATCTGCCGATCATGATTTCGGTGGTCGATTCCGAAGAGAAACTGGCCAAAGCCATCACCGAAATCGAGTCTATGATTCAGGATGGAATCATCGTGCTCTCCGATGTGGACATGATCCGGCTGGTGCGCAGCCGCCCGGAGCCGGAGTCTTCTCATGCGGATCGCTAAAAAGGCCCAATTGCTGCGGCTTCATTTTGGCGAAAGCGATGCATACAAGGGAAAGCCTCTCTACGAGGCGATCGTGCACCGCGCCAAAGAGCTGGGAATCGCCGGCGCCACCGTGTTTCGCGGTCTGGAAGGCTTCGGCGAGACGGCGGAATTGCACCGGCGCCGGATGACGAAGAAGGATCAGCCGATTGTAGTCACGATTGTCGATACGGCGGAAAACCTGGCGCGGCTGGTCCCCGAGGTTGAGGCGATGATGGACACCGGCATGATCGCCATCTCGGAGGTAGACTGCATTCGAATCGAAAATCCCCCGGCGGACGGCGTCCCTTCGCCTTGACATGGCGGGAGGCGTATCCCACATACTAAGTGTTTATGCCCGTTCCTTTAAACAAGTTCAGTGCGCGCGTCACACAACCCCGCTCGCAAGGCGCCTCGCAGGCCATGCTCTATGCCACCGGCCTTACCGAGCAGGACATGGACAAGCCCCAGGTAGGTGTCGCCAGCGTCTGGTACGAAGGCAATCCGTGCAACATGCACCTTCTCCAGTTGGCCGAAAAGGTCAAGGAAGGGCTCACTGCCGCCGGGCTGGTGGGGATGCGATTCAACACCATCGGCGTCAGTGACGGCATTTCCATGGGTACCGATGGCATGAGTTACTCGCTGCAATCGCGCGATCTGATCGCGGATTCGATCGAGACCATCATGGCCGCCCAATGGTATGACGCGAACATCTCCCTGCCGGGCTGCGATAAAAACATGCCGGGTTGCATCATGGCCATGGGCCGGCTCAACCGTCCGTCGCTGATGATTTACGGCGGGACCATCCGGGCCGGTTGCGGCGGCAACGGGGAGAAGCTCGACATCGTCTCGGCCTTTCAGAGCTACGGCGAGTATCTGGCCGGCAACATCGATGAAGCGCAGCGGCAGGATATCGTACGCCACGCCTGCCCCGGCGCCGGCGCGTGCGGCGGAATGTATACCGCCAACACCATGGCGTCGGCCATTGAAGGGCTGGGAATGTCCCTGCCGTACAGTTCCTCCACCCCCGCGGAAGATCCGCTGAAACTGACGGAGTGCCTGGCCGCCGGCGCCGCCATCAAGCGACTGCTGGAACTCGACGTGAAGCCGCGCGACATCATGACGCGCGAAGCCTTCGAAAATGCCATGGTGCTGGTCTCGGTGCTGGGCGGTTCGACCAATGCCGTGCTGCACCTGCTGGCCATCGCGCGGAGCGTGAACGTGCCGCTTTCGCTGGACGATTTTCAGAGTGTCAGCAATCGCGTGCCGCTGCTGAGCGATTTCAAGCCCAGCGGGAAATTCGTCATGGAAGATCTGCACGCCGTGGGCGGACTTCCCGCGGTCATGAAGATGCTCCTGGCCGAGGGTCTGTTGCGCGGCGATTGCCTCACTGTGACCGGCAAAACGCTGGCCGAAAACGTCAAGGACCTGCCGGGCCTCGCCGCCGGGCAGCAGATCGTGCACCCGGTCTCGAACCCCATCAATCCGGTGGGCCACCTGCAGATTCTCCGCGGCAATCTGGCCCCGGAAGGCGCGGTCGCTAAAATCACCGGCAAAGAGGGACTGGTTTTCAGCGGGCCGGCGCGGGTCTACGATTCCGAAGAGCTGATGTTGGCCGCCCTGGAGCGCCAGGAGATTCAGAAGGGCGACGTGATTGTGATCCGCTACGAAGGGCCGAAGGGTGGCCCCGGGATGCCCGAGATGCTGACTCCGACCTCGGCCATCATGGGCGCGGGATTGGGTAAGTATGTCGCCCTGATCACCGATGGCCGGTTCTCCGGGGGATCCCACGGCTTCATCGTCGGCCACGTGACGCCCGAAGCGCAGGAAGGCGGCCCCATCGGCCTGATCCGCGATGGCGACCGGATCACGATCGACGCTGCGAAGAATACCCTCAGTGTCGACTTGAGCAGCGAGGAGTTGTCCGCCCGGCGTCAGGCCTGGAAAATGCCCCCCTACAAGGCCGACCGCGGGACTCTGGCGAAGTACATCCGGCTGGTCAAGAACGCCTCCCTGGGCTGCGTCACCGACGAATAGCGCGATCGCAATCGAAGCCTTCGCCATGTTCCGGAACATAGGCGCATTCTCCCGGCCAACGCCAGGTAGGCCACAATGGAAGTGTGATCCTGACCGTGCTGCTGGCCGCAGCCACTTTTTCCCACGATGTGGCGCCCATCCTGTACCGCCAGTGTGTCTCGTGTCACCGCCCCGGCGGGGTCGCGCCTTTTCCGTTGGTGAGCTACCAGGACACGGCCAGGCACGCCGCCCAGATCGCCACCGTCACCCGGAAGCGCTTTATGCCGCCGTGGCTGCCCTCCGCCCCGCATTTTAAGGGGGAACGGAAACTATCCGAGGCGGAGATCGCCACTCTGGCCGCATGGGCGGCCGCCGGCGCGCCGCAAGGCAACCCCGCCGAGACTCCCAAGCCGCCCGTTTTCCCCGAAGGCTGGCAACTCGGTAAGCCCGATGCCGAGGCCGAAATGCGCGCGCCCTTCGATGTGCCCGCCGAAGGGCTCGACGTGTACCAGTGTTTCGATATCCCCGACCCGAGCCCGCGCGCCCGCTACCTGCGCGCCGTCGATATCAAGCCGGGCAATCCCAAGGTGGTCCACCACGCGCTGCTGTTTCAGGACACTACCGGCACGGCGCGCCAGCGGGATACCGGCGGCGGTTATCCCTGCTTCGGCACGCCCGGTTTTCTGCCCGCCCACGGACTCAGCGGCTGGACTCCCGGAGGTCTGCCTTTTCAAACCCCGCCGGGCCTCCCGGGATTGCTGCACGGCAATGCCGACCTGGTGCTCCAGGTGCATTACCATCCCACCGGCAAGCCGGAGCAGGACCGCACGCGCATCGCGCTGTACTATACCGATGAGGTGCCCAAGCGCCACGCCCAGGACATTCCGCTGGGGTCGGCGAATATCGATATCCCTGCCGGCGACCGCGCCTACAAAGTCACCGACCACTTCACCATTCCCGTGGATGTGGAGGTGATCGGGATCAATCCTCACGCCCATTACGTGTGCACCGATATGTACGGGTACGCGGTGCTGCCCGACGGCAAGCGCGTCACCCTGATCCACATTCCGCACTGGGATTTCAACTGGCAGCAGCAATATCTGTATCCCACGCCTCTGCGGCTGCCCGCCGAAACCGAAGTCCGGATGGAATTCACTTACGACAATTCCGCTAACAACCCGCGCAATCCCCATCAGCCGCCCCAGCGCGTGCGTTACGGTCCGGGCTCGAACGACGAGATGGCCGGTCTGCATCTCACGGTAGTGCCGGTGGATCCGGACGATGCCGAGGAGTTGAGCCGGACGCTGTGGGGCAAGATGATGCGCGCCATCGCTCCGCGTCGCTGATCGCGGAACAAATCGTCGCGCGTTGTTCGTACTCCGGAATGTGAGCACTGGTGTGACGGAACTGCTTGAATCCTCGCTGGCCCTGTGGCGGGAATGTCCGCCCAGCCTGCCCCCTTTCGATCACAGCTTCACGGTGCCGGAACAGGCGGAGCGGGAAGCGCGCATGGACGTTTTTCTGCATTCGCTGGAGGGCGAACTGCGCCGTCCGCCGGCCACCCGCAGTGAGCGGCAGGCGATGCACGAACGGCTCACGGCGGCCTTCGCCGGGTTCGGACGCACCGCACTCAACCTCCAGGATTCGCATCTGCAGATTCTGCTGGCGGGGGGATTCTCGGGTATCGGCAACGCCATGGCGCGCCAGGCGAGATGCTTCGACCCGGACGTGAGCGTGGCCGATATCTTCCAGGCTACCCGCAATGCCTGGACCGCGTGCGGCCTGCAGGTGCTGTTCGGCGGCAGCATGTGCCTTTCGCCCTCCATCTTCGCGTACAGCATGCTGTACCCGTATACAGACAACTACCTGGACGATACGGAGACGCCGGCCGAGACCAAGCGCGGCTTCAACCAGCGATTCAGCCGCCGCCTGGCGGGAGACGCGGTCGCTCCCATGGGCCCGCACGAAACCATGATCTGGCGGCTGGTGGAGCGGATCGAGTCGCAATACGCGCGTGTGCTATACCCGCAAGTCTTTGAGAGCCTGCTCGGGATTCAGGCGGCCCAGGAAAACAGTCTGCGGCTCTTGCGCCCGACCACCGCCCTGGATGACGTTCTATCGCTCAGCTTCGAAAAAGGTGGGACCAGCGTGCTGGCCGATGGGTGCCTGGCCGCCGGAACGCTGACTGCCGCGCAGACTCGGTTCGCCTTCGATTGGGGCGTCTTTCTGCAATTGGCCGATGATTTGCAGGATGTGCAGGAGGACTGCCACCACGGCGTGCGAACCGTCTTTACGCTGACCGCGGGGCGTGAACCTCTGGATGCGCTCACCAATCGCCTGATGCAATTCGGCGGCAGGGTCATGATGCAGATGCACGATCTTCCGGGCGTGGGGGCGCTGCCGCTGCGGCAGTTGATTGCGCGAAGCTGTCTCTCGTTCCTGGTCCGTTCCGCCGGAGAGGCGGGCGAACTGTACAGCGCGGAATACGCGGCAGGCCTGGAATCGCTTTCGCCATTCCGCTTTGCGTACCTCAATGACCGGCGGCGGCGCTTCGCCCGGCACAGCGGGTTGCTCGCGAGACTCTTCGAAGCCTTCCTGGCCGGCGACCCGGATGAGCCCGCGTTTCCGCTCCTGCCCAGTTCCCTGATGCCGCGGTTCTAGTATTTCCTTGACGAGCGTTGCAGGCATAGGTAGACTACACGTAGGAAACCTATGTGTATACCGGAGGGAAACCCGACATGAGGAAAGTGCTGCGCCGTATGGCTTACTTGTGGAACCGCCGGCGCATGGAGCGTCAGATGGCCGCCGAGATGGCGTACCACCGCGAACGTATGCCGCCGGAGCGCCGCGCTGCTTTCGGCAGTGAACTCCGCTTCGCCGAAGATGCGCGCGAGGCCTGGGGCTGGACCTGGCTCGATCGCCTGCGCCAGGACCTGGTATACGGCGTTCGGGTATTACGCAAATCGCCCGGGTTCAGCCTCACCGCCCTGCTCGTCCTGGCACTAGGGATCGGGGTGCCGCTGACGGCCTTTCGCCAGGTGCTTTTCGATCTTCAGGCGTCTTCGGCGCCCCGCCCTGAGACCCTGGTCCAACTGGGGAGGCTCGCACCCGGTTCGCGCAGCACCGTCCTGCCGTATCCGGAACTGGCCTTCTTCGCCGCCAACGCGCATTCTTTCCGCGCGGTGATCGGTGTGTCGCAGCCCGTGCAGGCAGTCTTTGCCGAAGACGCCGGGCCCATCCGGCTGCTGTTTGCCACGGCCAATTATTTCCCTGAGTTCGGAATCCCTGCCGCTCACGGGCGGCTCTTTACAGCCGGCGACCAGACGCCGGACGCCGAGCCTGTGGCGGTGGTGGCGGAGCCATTCTGGCAAAGGCGCCTGGGCGGCGATACCGCGGTGATCGGCCAACGCATCCGGTTGAACGGCAAGCCGGTCCGCCTGGTGGGAGTGCTGCCGTCTTCGGTGCGCGAGAGCGCGGACGTGTGGATGCCGCTGGCGCGCCAGCCCTACGTTATCGAAGGCAGCATGCTCCTCACCGATTGGAGTTCGGCACTCGATGCCTATGCCCGGCTCGCTCCTGGTGTGTCGCCCCTGGCGGCGCAGCAGGAAAGTCGTGCCCTGGCCCAAAGACTGCGTGAACTGCGGCCGGGCGATGTGTGGAAAGGGGAGTACCTGGAAGCGCGGCCGATTCTCCAACTGGATCGGAACAGCCACGAATTCCTGGCTGCGCTCACCGCGGGGATGCTGGTACTGTTGCTGCTGGTGGCAGCCAGCGCGAATCTGGGGATCCTGGTATCGGCGCGCGGCGTGGCTCGCGAACGCGAGATTCGCACCCGTATGGCATTGGGCGCCGGACGGGCGCGCGTGGTGCGCCAGTTGTTTACCGAATCTCTGTTGCTGGCCGCGCTCAGCGGGCCCTGCGCCCTGATCCTCAGTTCCGTGGTTCTGAAGGCGATTCAGTTGAAACATAATGCCGGTGTCTCCATGAGTCTCTTTCCGGGTTGGAGCGTGCTTGCCGCCACGGCGGCGGTGGCCCCGCTGGCAGCGCTGGTGTTTGGGTTGCCGCCGGCTCTCCGGCTGACGAGCGCGACGCCTCACGGAGGCCGCTCCCGCACCATTTTCCTGAGCGCACAAGTGGCCGTGAGTTGTCTGCTGCTGGTGGTCTCCAGCCTCATGGTGGGCAGTCTGAAACGGCTCGGCGCCATAGATCCGGGGTTCGACTACCGCCATCTCATCGTAGTGGCGCCGGGTCTGAAGGCTCATGGCTATGACGGGCCCGCCGCACAGGCCTACCTGGAATCCTTGCGTACGCGCGCCGCCGGACTGCCGAACATGAAGGCCGCATCCGAAGTCGGCCTGGCGCCTTGGGGCAACGTGCGGATGGGTACCGGTTGGGCGGGCCGCCAGTTCTCCGGCAACACCGTCGACTCGCATTTTCTGGACACCATGAACATGCAACTGGTCCGTGGCCGCAACTTCCTGCCGGGCGAACGGCGTGTGGCGATGGTTACCGATTCCGCGGCACGCCTGCTGTGGCCGGATCAGGACCCTCTCGGCAAGGATCTCCCCTGGGATTCTCAAGGCACGGTCGTCGTCGGCGTGGTCCGCAATGCTTCCACTACCGCAATCGGCGCAACTCAGCCGCTGGAGTTCTACCTCGCGCACTCTCCTGCTGACGCGCCGGATTCGGCCCTCTTGTTCCGGGTCTCAGGGAATCCGCGCGATTTCGTCCGCATCCTTCAGGACGCGGCCCGCGGCACGGACAAGCGTCTCCAGCCCGTGGCCCAACCTGTGACCGATGGCTATGATCGGGAGTTGACGCAGATCTCCCGCACGCTTGTGGTGATTTCGATTCTGGGCATCGTAGCCATTCTGCTTTCCTCCATCGGGCTGGCCGGTCTGGCCGGCTACACGGTGGCGCAGCGTACGCGTGAAATCGGACTGCGCATGGCCCTCGGCGCGCGCTCCGGCCACGTGGTGCGCGCCATGCTGGCGACCATGACGCGGCCCATCGCGGTGGGTTTCGCGTTCGGAGCGCTCGGCGGTTCGGCCGTTGCCAGAATCTTGTGGAGCGCGGTAACCGGGTTCGCCGGAGTCCCCTGGTTCGAGCCTTTCGCTTACCTCATGGCGATGGCGCTGTTCGTCGCAGTCGTGGCGCTGGCCGTGCTCGCGCCGGCGCGCCGTGCCGTACGAATCGACCCGGGCCGGGCCCTGCAGCAGGAGTGATTCACAGCGGCCGGTTGGTCAGCAGCATCTTGCCGCTGCTCTGCGCTACCACGAAGAGCGCGCTATTCCCGACCAGCTTTTCGAAGCGCCCCTGTTCTTCGTCCTTGGCGACCAGGTAATAGCGCTGCGGTCCCAGCCACCGCTCCTTCCATTGGGCATCGGTGAGAAACACGTCCGGTGCGCCGGGCGCGTACGATCCGTAGACCAGGTTATTGAACCGCCCGTTGAGCAGCCATCCGGTACGATTCGTGTAAAAGAAAATCGACGAGAAGGTGTAGTAGTGATGGTCAATCACCAGCTCTCCCGGCGGCGAACGCAGCAGCGCCTCCGCCAGCGGCCTCGATGACAGGTAGGGGTCGAACGTCACCATGGCGAGCCTCGCGGCATGGAAGAAAATCACCATCATCAGCGCGGCGGCCAGAAAAGCGCGCTGCCCCACGGCCCGCAGGCTGCCCAAGGCGCCGATTCCGAAATGCCAGCGCCGCAATGGCCAGCGGGAGCCGCAGATAGGCGAAGGATTCCAGCGTCAGATCCTCCATGTGGCCCAGCGAGAGCGTGTAGGCCGAGGGATGCCGCGACAGCGCCTGCGCGATATCGCCGGGTGCGGGCACGTGGCGCACCGCCACCAGGATGGCCAAAGCAGGCCAGGCTCGCGCAAGCCGTGACCGCCGCCAGCACGCGCGTGCCTCGCCGGACCCAATCGCCGCCCGCCGCCATGGCGGACCCCAGCAACAGCGCCAGCGCCGGGTAGCACGGCATCGAGTAATACTCCTGCGTCGTAGAGAAGGTGAAGAACACCAGCAGAAAGCCCGTCCAGCAGAGAGCCAGCAGACGCGTCTGCCCGGCGCGGTCCAGCGGCTTGAAGGAGAGCCGTGCGACGGCCGGAAAGTAGACGCTCCACGGAAACAGCCAGACCAGGTGAAACAGCCAGAACCAGACTCGCGGGACCGTATTGTAATCGCGCGGATAGCGCAGGTTCAGAAAGCGCAGTACCTGTTCGTTGATGAAGTAGAACCACAGGAAGCCGTGATACTCGCCGGGCACGCTGCGCATGGTCAGGTCGAAATACGGCGGATTGCGCAGCGCCGCCAGCACGTGCCAGGGTGCGGCGATCAGCAGCATAATCGCGAGCCCGCTCCACGGGCGCAGGCGCTTCCACACTTTCCGCGAAAACAACTGCCGCGTCAGCAGCAGGTAAATCGCCGCCGCGGCTCCGGGGAACAGCAGCGCCACCGTGCTCTTGAGCAGCAGTCCCACGCCGAAACTCGCGGCCAGGACGAACGCCCAGAAGCGCGGATGTGGCTCCTGTTCATCCAGCACCCGCAGGAAGGCCCACATAGAGAGCGCGATGGTGGCGGTGAGCATCACGTCGGGAATCAGAATCCGCGTGAACAGAAACAGTCCGATGCCCGTGGACATGCACAGCCCCGCGTAGAAGCCTGCTCGCCGGCCGAACGCCCACGTGCCGAAAGCCGCCGTGAGCCATGCCAGCAGCACGCAGGAGAGCGCCACGGGGATGCGCGCCGCCCAATCGAACGCTCCGAAAAGTTTGAACGCGCCGGCGATCAGCCAATAGATGAGCGGCGATTTTTCCAGGTAGAGGATGCCGTCGATGCGCGCCGTGACCCAATCGCCCGACGTCAGCATGTTGCGCGCAATCTGCGCCTGCACCGCATCCACGTCGTCCATCAGGGAAGGGGGAGAAAGGATGCAGCCCAGGTAGATCGCGGCGGCGATCAGGACAATGGCTAAGTAGAGGTAACGCTGCTTGCGGGCATTGGCAGGCCCATCTCGAAATGTGTCGTCTGGATTCGCCATCTCTTCATCCACAGTAACAGCAGCATCAACCCCCAGAGATGATAGCCGATATTCACGCGCCGGCTCAGATGCTGCCGCACGAGTTGCTCCAGCGTCTCCCGCCGGAACAGCCCGCCCGCGGACTCCGCCGAGACTGTATCCAGCAGCAGGCCGCGCAACGGACCGCGCAGCCATTCATGCGCCGGAAAATCGAAGCCCACCTTTTTGCGCCGCAGTGTGGCGGCGGGCAGGCGGTGCCGCATCAGTTCGCGCAGCACGATTTTCTGGGCCCTCCCGCGGACCTTCAGGTGGTCCGGCAGAGACGCCGCGAATTCCACGATGCGGTGATCCAGGAAGGGCGGCCGGATTTCAATGGAGTGCGCCATGCTCATGCGGTCTACCTTCGCCAGGATGTCGTCGGGCAGATACCATTGCTGATCGAACCGCAGGTACGCGTTCAGGCTGTCGCCCGCGGGAGAAAGTTCGCGCAACAGACCCGGGAGCGCTCCCGGTAGCGGCGTGGCCACCAGCGCGGCTTTTTCGGCATCGGAAAACGTGCCGTTCCAGTGGATGTGCGCGCGGTCCGCGGGCATGAGGCAGCCCTCCAGAAAGCGCTTGGCCATATACTCGTACCCGATTTTTTCGTCGGAAACGGGCCAGCGGCTTGCCACGCCGAAGCGCCGCGCGCAAGAGCCAGGCGGGAAGCCTGCGCGCCCGCTGCGCCAGCATGTCCGCCCGATAGGTGAGATATCCGCCGAACAACTCGTCGGCTCCTTCGCCGCTCAACGCCACCGTGACGCGGCTGCCGGTCAGGCGGGAAAGAAACCATACCGGCAGCGCGCCGCCGTCGGCATTGGGCTCGTCGAAGTAATAGGCGAACTGCTCGATGGCATCGGCCAGCCCGATGTCCGGGTTCACATCGAAATCCTCGTGCTCGGTGTCGTACCGTTCCGCCGTGCGCCGGATCTGCGCCGATTCGTCGAAGCTCCGCCCGGCGAAAGAAATCGACAGCGTCTTCAGGCGCGTGCTCGACGCGGCCGCGGCGTAGTGCAGCAGCGTGGTCGAGTCCAGCCCGCCGCTGAGCCAGATTCCCAGCGGCACATCGCTCAGCAGGTGCTCGCGAATCGATTGCTTGAGCAGCGAATCCAGCACCGCCTTGGCCGAATCGATATTCCAGTGCGGGTCTACTTCGCGGGGAATGCTCCAGTAGGCGTCGCTCCGTGTCTGTCCCCCGCTCCATTCCAGCCAGTGCCCCGGTCTCAGCTTTTCGATGCCCTCGACCATGGTGTACGGCGCCGGTACGTAATTCAACGAGAGAAAGCAATCCAGCGCCGCCGGATTCAGATTCCGATCCACCTCCGGATGCACGAAAATGGTCTTCAGTTCCGAACCGAAATAGAGGTCGCGGCCGCGCCGCGCAAGATAGAGCGGCTTGATTCCCATGCGGTCGCGCGCCAGCACCAGGCGTCCCCGCGATTCGCTCCACACCGCCACGGCGAACATGCCGCGCAAACGGGCGAAACAGCCGGTGTCCCATTCCGTGAAGGCGGCCAGAATCACTTCGGTATCGCACCGCGAGCGGAAACGGTGTCCCCGTTGTTCCAACTCCCGGCGCAGTTCGTTGTGATTATAGATCTCGCCATTGAAGACGATTACGCGGTCCCCATCTTCGCTAATGATTGGTTGATTGCCGGAATCCAGATCGATAATCTTCAGCCGGGTGGCTGCCAGGGACACGCCGGACGATTCAAATACGCCCTGCTGGTCCGGCCCGCGATGTAGAATGGCGGCTGCCGCATCCCGGATTCGTTGCGGGTCAGGGTGGGAGTTATGATGTGTAAAGCCGGCGATTCCACACAAGATTCAATCCCTCTGAAACTGCAAAAATGCGGTGCGATGGCTGGACGGAAATGGGAACTCCCACTCTAACAGAAGGTTTCTCCCCGATTGGCTAGTTAATAAGGGCTACTCCGGCGGCTGTACCCCTGGCATGGTGCGAAAACGTCTACTTAGTTGCACCCATGTCCGCAAGTTTGGCCACTTACATATTCCTGGGATTGGCGGCTACTCCGTTCATCTACTACGGAATTGCCCTCTTCAGTTGCTGGCGCTTCTTCCGGCGCCCATCGAGCCCGGATGTGGGATTCACCCCGCCGGTAAGTATTCTGAAGCCCATTCGCGGCCTCGATCCGGACGCCTATGAAAACTTCGCCAGCTTCTGCCGGCAGGACTATCCGGAGTATGAACTCCTGTTTTGCGTGGGCGATCGCGACGACCCTTCGCTTCCCTTGATCGACCGGCTCCAGCGCGAATTTCCGGAGCGGCGCATTCGCGTCCTCTTCGGCTCCGGGCGCGATGCCACCAACGATAAAGTCGCCAAGCTGGCGCGCCTGGTGAGCGAGGCGGCGTACGAGCACGTGGTCATCAACGATAGCGACGTGCGGGCGCGGCCCGATTATCTGCGAACGGTGGTGGCTCCGCTGGCCGATCCCAGGATCGGCGCCGTCACCTGCTTTTACCGCTCGATCGACGAGCGCAGCTTTGTGGACCGCCTGCAATCGGTGGGCATGGTTTCCGATTTCTACGCCGGCATCGTCGTGGCGTGGCAGTTGGATGGCGTGAAGTTCGCGCTGGGCCCCACCATCGCCACCACGCGCGAGCGCTTGGAGGCCTTCGGCGGGTATCGATCCATCGAAAACCGCCCGGCGGACGATTTGCTGGTGGGGCGGCTCATCGCCGACCAGGGCTACGAGGTGGAACTGTCGCGTTACGTCATCGATACCGTGGCCGACTACCAGTCCCTGCGGGAGTTGATGCACAAGCGGCTGCGCTGGATCGTGGTCATGCGCCACATGCGCCCGTGGGGTCATTTCGGCCTGCTGTTTACGTTGGGGCTTCCGTGGTCCGTGGCGGCGGTAGTGGTTTCCCCGTCGCTGCTCACCGCGGCCGTGTATCTGGGCGGCTACTTTGCCATGCGCTGCGCCATCACCGCGATGATCGGAATCTGGGGGCTGAAGCAGCGCCGCGTACTGGCGCAAAATGGCGCTCATTCCCCTGTGGGATGCCGTGGCGTTCCTGATCTGGGCGGCCAGTTTCCTGCGGCGCAGCATCCGCTGGCGAGGCAGCGATTATTACATCCGCGGAGGCGCACTGGTCCCGGTGAATTCCGGCGAGCTGCGCGCGCCGTAATTTCCTACCGCCCCAGCAGCACCACGCCGCACAATACCAGCAGCGTCCCGGCGCCTCGCCGTGCTCCGATCCGTTCCTTCAGCAGAAGCTTCGCCAGCGCCGTCTCCAGAATGAAACTGGCCGCCGAGGCCGGCACCGCCCAACTCAGCGGCGCCGATTGCACCAGCGCCATAAAAGCGAAAAACGAGAACGCCAGGCAGGCAATGGAGAGCAGCAGGTACCGGCGTTCCACAATCATCCGCAGCAACCGCCCCATCCCGCGCGCGTCTACCGATTGCACACCGGCCCGTTTCATCTCGTAGCTCTGCAGAATATCGCTGAGCGCCGTCGCCACCACCATCACCGTCAGCAGCACCCACGTCATTTGGCCTTCTCCGTGGTGTTCTGCGGCGTGGAACTCACCAGCGCGGCGCCGCCGAATATCAATGTCACCGCAAGCCACCGCTGCGGGCTGACGGTCTCATGCAGAAACACCCTCCCCAGCAGCGCCGCCAGCACGTACCCCACCGCCGTCATGGGCAGAATGAAGCTGAGATCGGCCACGCTCAACAGCGCCAGCCGCGCCAGCAGGGCCACAATCAGCATCACCACGCCGGCCGCCACGAAGGGATCCAGCATCGACCGCAAATACACCAGCGGGTCGCCGGCCAGCTTTTCCGGCAGATGTTTGGTGCCCCACGCCAGGCACAGATTGCCGAACGCGCGCAACGCGAGAAAAAGGATGAGCCAAAGATAGGTCCGGGTGGTTCGATTAGAAAGACGCACAAACCACAGGGTACCTAATTCCCGGATGGAACCCTCTCGACGCGATCGACAACTACCACCGGGCGCGGACCCTTTCGCAACTCCAGCCTCAGTCCCATGGCCCGCAACGCATCGCTGTATATCGCAGGGTCCTGTTGTCCGTCACGCAAACTCTTCTTTAGATCCATGGTGCTCTCGGCCAGCTTCATGCCGAAGTTGTACCTTCCGGTAAGCCCGGTGTTATCGACGACGGGGCGATCCAGTCCGAAGGCGCGCCCCACCGACGCCCACCTGGCCCAATCCGCCAGGGAATAATTGTGAAACACCATGCTCCCTCCGTCGATCGAGAGTGCAGGTTTTCCGTCGCCCTGCGCCGCCTCAAGCCTGGCGCCGCCTTTACCACGCATCAGGGCATACACCGGCAGTTCCTTCTCTTCGCGGTGCACTTCCAGCCGGAAACGCTCTTTCAGCAGCGTCTGCAGCATTTGGCGCAATTCTTCCCCGGGCGCCGCGCCGCCCGCCCGCGCCACGATATCGTACCGTTCGGACTCCAGCCATCCAGGCCCGGAAACCTGGTATTCATCGACGCCGTACGCCCACGCGATGCAAGTAATCAGCCGGACACCGATCATGGTGAGCGCATTGGGCTCGGTGTCGATGCGTTCCTCCAGGGCCGACTTATCGTTCGCCCGGGCTGCGCCGCTCACTTTCACCGAAGCCGCGTCGAACGCCGGAGCCTGCGCTGCCGCCGTCCATCCCGCCAACAAAAACACTGCCGCCACACGCATAGCGTGTTAACGATTGGCCACTGCAATTTGTGACAAACGCCAGATTGTTGCTACCGCCCGGGCCGGGATCTGCCACCATAAAGATGTATGGGCAAACAGCACCGACTTCTGACCGCGATTCTGCTCGCCGGCCTCGTGACCGTGCCGCGCCTGCTGGCACAGGACTCTCCGGCCGCGGTCAAAAAAGGCCTCTTCTGGAAAGCCACTTCCGGCGCCAATACCCTCTACCTGCTCGGCTCGATTCACATCGGCTCCAAGGACATGTACCCTCTGCCCAAGGAGTTCGAAGATGCTTTTGCCGCTTCCAAAACGCTGATCGTCGAGGTGGACATCGGCAAGGTGGACATGCAGAAGATGCAGGCCATGGTGCTCTCGCGAGGCATGTACGGAGGAGGCGATACGCTCTGGAACCACGTCGATTCGGACGTGCGCAAACAACTGGAGGAGTTCTGCGATCAGTACCAGATGCCGGCCATGGTGCTTGCCCAGATGAAACCCTGGCTGGTCTCCATCACGGTGGCCACCCTTCCCATGATCAAGAACGGCATGGACCCCAATCTCGGCATCGATAAATACTTCCTCGACAAAGCCGCGGCGGAGGGAAGCAAAAAGAACGTGGTCGAGATCGAATCCGCCGACTGGCAGATGAACCTGCTCTCCGGCTTTCCCGATGACGTGCAGGCCAAACTGCTGGCATCGTCGGTCAAACAGGCCGGCAAATCCGTCGATCAAAGCAAGAAGGTGCAGGATCTGTGGATGCGCGGCGATGCTGCCCAGGTGGAAGCTGCCCTGCACGAAGACGCCGGCCCGCCGGAAGTGGAAAAGGCTTTGCTCTACGATCGCAATCCCCATATGGCGGACGTGGCGGAACAGTATCTCAAGGGGAAGGGCCAGGCCTTCCTGGTAGTCGGCGCCGCCCATCTGGTGGGCAAACAAGGCGTGGTCAGTCTGCTGGAAAAACGCGGGTTTAAAGTGCAGCAGGTGGTGCTGGCAAAGTAAGGGCCGGTCCTACGGCACCAGCCTTTTCAGCCGGACAATCAGTTCCATCGGGCTGAACGGCTTCACCATGTAATCGTCCGCGCCCAGATGGAAACCGCGGATGATATCCTGTTCCTGGCGTCGCGCGGTCAGCATCACCACGCGCACCCCGGAATCCCGCCGGCGTAGCGCCTCGAGCACTTCGAAGCCGCTCATGCCCGGCATGTTCACATCCAGAACGGCGGCATGAGGCCGGTATTCCGCAATCGTCTGTAACGCTTCATCGCCGCTGCTGGCGGTGCGGCAATCCAGTTGGTGTTCCCGCAGCGTCTTTTCGAGTACCGCGCGCACGTTCTCATCGTCATCCACCAGCAGGATGCGCGGACGTTCCAGCATCGCGGCGGGCGTCACCGCGGGCGTGCGCGACAGGGCGAATGCCAGGCGCATCAGCGCTTCCTCCGGCTGCCAGCCATCGATCAGGAATTCCTGCGCGCGGTGCTGCACCACCGGATGGAGCGCCATAATCCGTTCGCGGCTGCCCACAAACACCACGGTGCCCCCGGCAACCACGGGGCACAGGGGATCGAGCCACCCCGCGTGTTTGGTTTCCTCGCGGACATGCACCATCACGGCCTCGCAAAGACGAATGGAATCGGAATCCGCCGGCTCTTCGGGCTCGAAGAGGCGGGGCCGCGCGCCGACCAGTTCAAACACCGAGCAGAGCCTCTCCGCTTCCTCCGCCGCAAACCCGACCATGGCGATGCGCTTCTCCATCAGTTGTGCGATGACCGAGTCCGGCAGCGCGTCCAGCGCCCCTTCCCGCGGATCGGCAAAAGCCAGCACCAGTTCCGAGACGGATTCCCGCAGGCGCCTTTCGTCGGGCTTCGCCGCCGCCAGCAGGTCTTCCACGATGCGCGAATGAGCCGCGATATCCACGTAGCCCAAAGCGCCCGCCGCCCCGATCCACCGGTGCGCCAGCCGGGCCGCCTTGGCGGCATCGAAATTCCCACCAATGTCCATCAGTAGTTGCCGGCTTTGCAGCGCGCCTTCTTCCAGGAATCGCCGGCGGATGCTTTCCAGTTCCAGGTCGTTCAGCGCGAGGCCTCCCGGCAGGGAGGGCGCCGGAACCGGCGTCGGGGGCGGAACCGAAGGCGCGGGGCGGCCCTGCCGGTCCACATACTCGCGAATGCGGCGGCCCAGGGTCTGCGTGTCGATCGGTTTCGTGATGTATCCGTCGCAGCCGGCCGCCAGCGCGCGCTCTTCGTCGCCCTTCATGGCGCACGCCGTCAGCGCGATCACGGTCACATCCTGGGTGCGCGGATCCTGCTTGACGCGCCGCGTCAATTCCAGGCCGTCGATGCCCGGCAACTGAATGTCCACCAGCATGATTTTGGGAAGAAAATTGCGCAGCACGCGGAGCGCCTCTTCGGCATCCGCCACTGCATGCACCTGGTATCCCTCCTTACGCAACAGAATGTCCGCCAGTTTCAAATTCACCGGCGCATCATCCACCACCAGAATCGGTTCGCCCGCCATGACTCTACTTCCTTGTTATGCTTCATCGGCCGCTTCACGCCGTTTTAGACGCCAACGGCGCCCATCGCTTCAGGGCCTCGACCAGGCTCTCCAGCTTGACCGGTTTCGGCACAAAATCGTCCATACCGCTCGCCAGGCACTGTTCCCGGCTGCCTTCCAGCGCCTCGGCGGTCATCGCGATGATCACCGCCCGCCGGTCGCCGCGCTCGCGGCGGCGGATCTCCGCTGCCGCTTCGTAGCCGTTCATCTCCGGCATCTGGCAATCCATAAAAATCAGATCGTACGGAATCATGCGGGTCATCTCCACCGCTTCGCGCCCGTTGCCCGCTACGTCCGCGCGCATCCCCATCCGCTCCAGCATCCGGGTAGCCACCTTCTGATTCACTACGTTATCCTCCGCCACCAGAACCCGCAAATGATTTCCCTGGAACTGATCGAACAGCGCCGGCCTCACCGCCATTTTGGCGTCGAAGAGCCCATGCGGGTGAGCCTTGGCCGCCTGCAGCCGGCGTGCCCACGCCGTCGCCAGCATATTGAACAGTTGCGAATGCCGCACCGGCTTCACCAGGCACGCATCCACGGCATCGCCTTCCAGCCCTTTTGCCTGCCGCCAGTCGCCGATCGAGGTGAGCATCACCACCACCGTGTCCGCAATCGACGGATCTTTTTTGATCTCCGCCGCCAGGCTGGCGCCGTCCATCCCCGGCATCTGAAAATCGGCGATCACAAAGTGGTACGGGTCGCCTTCGGCTTTCGCCGCGCGCACGGCCTGCAAGGCGTGCAGCGCCGTCTCGAAACTGCCGTTGCGCATCCCCCAGCTGATAATCTGCTCGTGCACCACACGCCGGTTCACATCGTTGTCGTCCACAATCAACACGCGCAATCCGCTGAGATCGGCCGGCGGCAAGGATTGCGCCGGAGGAGCGAAATCCACCTCCAGGGGCAGCCGGCAGATGAACCGCGAACCCTTGCCCAGCGTGCTTTCCACGTCGATGGATCCGCCCATCAGTTCGATCAGTTGCTTGGAGATGGTCAGCCCCAGTCCCGTCCCGCCGTACCGGCGCGTGGTGGAAGTATCGGCCTGCGTGAATTTGTCGAACAGGATCCCCAGTTTGTCCGGCGCGATGCCAATGCCCGTATCCGCCACCGTGATCTTCATCATGGCGTGGTTCAGATTGGCATCTTCGCATTGCACCGACACCAGAACGTGCCCCTGATGCGTGAATTTGACCCCGTTTGCCACCAGGTTCGTAATCACCTGGCGAACGCGCCCCGCATCGCCGGAAAAATGGCGCGGCATGTTCGGCGCGTATTGCACAATCAGTTCGATGCCGTTGGCCTCGGCCTTGGTCTCCAGCATCTCGGCCACCTCTTCGATTACCTGGCGCAGATCGAAATTATTGCATTCGATCACCAGCCCGCCGGCTTCGATCTTGGAGAAATCCAGGATGTCGTTGATAACCGAAAGCAGGGACTCCGCGGATTTCCGCACCGTTTCCGCGTAGTCGCGCTGATCTTCAGAAAGTTCGGTATCCAGCAGAAGTCCCGTCATACCGATCACGCCGTTCATGGGCGTGCGGATTTCGTGGCTCATGTTGGCCACGAATTCACTCTTGGCCTGGCTGGCGGCTTCCGCCTGCCCCCGCGCGGATCGCAGGCGCCGCACCAGCCAGACCGTGATCAGCAGGGTGGGCGCCAGTACGCCCAGGGCAATCAGAAGAATGCGCTCCAGGGTTTCCGCGCTGCGGTATGCGAACACCGTGCTCGCTTCCGAGCTGATTCGGGTATTCCATCGAAAGTCGATGCTGCTGAGCGTTCCGTCATTGGCCATCTCCCCGATTGCCGCCAGCAAAAGGTCCGCGGCGCGGCGTGCATCGCGCCGCGTCAGAGTGGCGCCTACGCCCCACCAGAACGTCGCCCCTTCGATCGGTACCAGCTTCAGGCGTCGTCCGGCGCAATCGGCCTGTTTCGGGCTGCTCAACGCGTTGGATTGGATCAGTCCAACTTCCGCCTGTCCGGAACACACCGCCTCCACTACTTCGCGTGGACTCGGCCGGCTCAACACCGCGGCGCCTGGAAAATACTTGCGCGCCGTGCGCGCGTCGCTGCCGATGTTCGCCGTCACCGCTAACGTTTTTCCGCTTACGTCTCCCGGAGTCGCGATCCGCGATGTTTCCGGCAGCAACATGCTGTACCACAGCCTTCCCCAGGGCGCTGTCACGTGCAGTAAGCCGCGCCGCTCCGGCAGGCTCACCACCACCGGCCACAGGTCCACCTTGCCGCCCTTCAGGGTTTGTTCCAGGTTGCCGGGCGCCCAAACCCATTTCAGGCGGATGTGGCTGCGTATCGCCGCGGTTTTGATCACGTCCACCGCCGCCCCGGTGGGGTTCCCCTGCGCATCCGGATAGTGGTAAGGAGGAGAATTCTGGAAGCCGATCGTCACCGTGTGGGTAATGGGGGTATTGAGGAACAGCCAACAGACGCCCGCCATGGCCGGGACCGCCAGCGTCAGGCTCCACGCGATCGCGTGTCGCTGCAGCACGAGATACCGGCATGATGTCCGGTACAGCCTCGAGATTCTAGCCAAAGCGCTCATTTCGTCCGGGCGGTTCGAAACAGGCGAATCCTGGCCATCCGGACCGGGTTAGTATTTCCAAACTAGTGTCACAGGGCGCTGAAACCCGAACAAGAGCCTCTTTGGTTAATACGCTCTTGCTGACCGAACCAGGTACCTGACTAACCCCCGCTGCTAACAAAAGACAACTTGTTGCCTTCAGGGATTCTCCGTAAGACTTCCCTACAGGATGACTGTGCAATCCGATTGGGCCTTGCCCGAAACCCTTCAGCTCCTCTCTGCCAGCGGCGACGCCGAGCTGGTCGCGGAAATTATCGATATGTTTAAGAGCGATACCGCCCGCCGCCTGCTGCTACTCCGGGAGGCCCTGGTTCAACTGGACCCGGCGCGGGTCAAGCAGCAGGCTCACGCTATCAAGGGGAGTGCCATTCAAGTGGGCGCCGATTCGCTCGCGGCTCTCTGCCAGCGCATCGAACTGGAAGCTCCCGCATGCCCCTGCCCGGAACTGGAAACCCTGGTCACGCAGGCGGAAGCCGATTTCGACGGCCTCTGCGGCGCTGCAACAATCGTTCGGTGAGCGATTCGTGCCCGGGCGCGAACTGTTCCGCGGCGCCGCGCAGGTAAGGCCGGAATTCTCGTGCCCAATAAGCCGGAAAGCCCGTCCTGCCGATCTCCGATAGTGTGTTGGTGTAATGGTCCAGAACTGCCTCCCCCAGCACTTTTCCGGTGCGCCGCGCGGCCGACCGCGCCGCCTTCGAGAGCCAGATAACGTTCGCCGGCAAGTGCGAGACCGTCGATAGGGCCATCAGCGACGACACCACGAATACCGGACGCCCCTGCTTTTCGGACGCCTCCTGCAATTCTCTCCACACGGCTTCCACCCGGGCCAGCGGTGGGATCTTCCGCGGTGGAATCGCCGCCATTTCCTTTTTAAGCTGCACCCACTCCTGCCGCAGGCCGCCGAGATTCACCGGCGGAAGATTGAGGGTGACGGCCAGGTGTTCGCTGGTCTTTTCCAGTCCATCCAGCACCTGCTCCATGGTCTCGAAAGAGGCCCCGCCCTCCAGCAGTCCCTCTTCCTGAAGCGCCTGCGAAACTTCGCGAATCAGTTTGCGCCCGCCGCCGGTGGCGTCCGCCAGTGCCGCCAGAACCCAGATTGGCGACGCGTGGAATGCCAGGATCCCCAGCAGTTCAATGCCGTGGCTGGCCGTCCGCTGAAGCAGAAACTCCTCCGCCAGCCGCCCCTCCGATGGGTACACCCCCTCCACCTGTCCCACCTCCTGAATCAGGAAGCGCAGCGCCACATCCACCATCGTGCGGTATAGCGTGGTCCGCCGCACCGATGCCGGCAGCGCCACATTCCCGATCTCGCGCAACAACCCGCCCGAGAGTGCCCCCAGCGAGCGCAATACCCGCTCCGGCAACGAAAGCACGTACTGATACCGCGCGGCGGACGCCATGTCTTGTAGTATACGGGCCGCCGCGCGGATACCGGTCGTATTCCAGGCCGGTCGCCGGTCCGTTTAGTTATTCAATTCGCATGACCATCCGGCAGGATCGGTGAACCACGTGCATTGCCAACTCGGCAAGGCGCTCCATGGGCCCGCGCGATTGATGATGTTCTGCTGTACCACCCCTAACGTCGTTAGCCGCGCGCAGACGTTCCCGTTCACCCCGTTGGGCCCCTCATCGGGGTCCGGCACATTCGCCAGCCCCACCCCGTTTCCGCCGCATGCGCCCCACCCCTTCCATTGGTTTGCAAACAAGATGCACATGTTGGATCGTGCATAGGTCAGGTACAGTCCCACTTCGTAGGCATCCCCCATGGCCTGATAGGACGGGGTGGGGGGAACCGACGCCGCGTTTTGCAGAACCGCGTTGGCCGCCTGCACCATTCCCCAATCCGGCTGCAACTGTTGGTACAGGCCTGTCACGTTGTCCAGAATACCGGTAATGACGCTCGAGAGATTCAATTGGCTCAACGGACCCGTCAGGACGGTGTTGTTCGCGGCCTGTAAAATCGACCCAAGCAGCCCCGCCATCTGGCAGACATAACCTTCCACTTCGAAGCCGGGAATCGCCAGGAACGACAGGATGCTCAACACATCCAGGTCCAGGTCGCCCCCGCCCGAGATGTTCCCCGTCGCCGTCTGATAACTGAGCTGGTAGACGTTAGACACAGCGTCGGCAGCAATGCCGGCACTGGTCTGATAGGTGTAAATGACACCCAATTGCGTGGCCTCGGTTTCCACCTGCTGCTGTACTGTGTCCCAGTCGCTTTTGCTCTCCTTTTGCTTGGGCTTGGCGTCGGAAATATTGGTGAGCAACTCGGACGGCGGATACGAAATCGGATCGCCGTAAGCCTTTCTGAGGTCGAACGACGACGAACCGAATTTTTCTCCCACCTGCGCGCAAATATCCTCGTAACACGCCAGTTGAGTACCCGAAAACTCCGGGTACTGGAACGGGGACGAGCTACCATTCGCGAGCGCCACAATGGCGGTCCCTACATTGGTAGCCGTCAGAGGCGATGCGGCTGACGAGGCGGTACTCGTCCATGGTGGCCCCGCACTGCTGGTGACCGAGAGACTCCCATCGATGCCGATCGACAGTTGATGCACCTGCAGCACGCCGCCGGCAATCGAGTAGAATGCTCCATTTTCCCCGGCCCATACCGGGAACCATCCGGAAGCGAGCGGCTCAGTCGGCAAACCGGACGCCACCTGCGTCCCGGAACCGGGATCGGGCGAGACCAGGCCATTATTGGCGGTATCCCGAAACCACTGCAGATTTCCACTGCTGTCCAGAAGGTAAACAATCCCGTCGCCGCTGGGAATCAGTGCCAGAGATGACGCTTGCCAAAAGTCCTTGAAACACGGGTAACCCAAACGCGGGGCGGTCCAGGAAAGATTTGGAGAACCCTCGAACCAGTTCTTGCCCCAGTGCAGATCGTTGTCATTAGTCGAGATGATGTAGGTGACACCGTCGCCACCCATTGCGAACGATTCGTAGGAATCCATATTCAACAGAATGACAGCGCCGGAGTTCGCGTCCCAGTTGGACGAACCATCGTTCGCCAGGTCTTTGTACCAGTAGACTTGACCATCTTCGGTTAGCACGTACAGGACGCCGTTTGAGCCCGCGGCCAAGGTTCCCGCGGGCATCCCCGTCCGAATCACCGATCCCGAGTTAGGCGCCCAGGCGGCGCCGTTCAGTTTCCACCACAATAAGCTGCCCTGATCGTCAAGCGTATAGACGACACCTTCAAACGAATTCCCCACCATTGCCCCCTCATGAGCCTGCTGGATTTTCAACCAAGCTCATTATATGCGCGGAAGCGCCGTCCGCCACTACATGGGCATCGTGATTCGATGGCATGCGAAGCCTCTTTTCCCGGCGTTGGCTACCGGACGGCTGCCGCTTCGCTCGTAGTCACTGGTCCGCCGGTACATGCGCGAATCGCCGGCACAAGCTCCCGGTGGTTCCTGGATTCCTGCCGTCCTCCGGACCCACGAAGTAATCGATCGCTAACCCTGCCGGATCAGGATGCGATTCGCCGTCCGCAATTCCCGATCGGTTCCCCACGGATGACGCTAAACTTGAAGCGTGATTCGATGGTCCTGGATTCCTTCCTCCGCCGCGCTTCTGCTGGCCTCTTGCGGGCAGAAGCCGGTAGCCCCGCTCGCCGATAGCCCGCAGTGGCTCGCGGCGCAGAAGGCCCAACAGTTCGAAGCCTCCGGGAAGGCCCTCAGCAGAGCCCAGGCCGAAGACGTGGAGCGCCACCTCGCCGAGGTTCCCGACGATTCCGCCGGCCGCCAGAAGCTGCTCCTGTTCTACGCCGAAAATGGCACGCGCTTCTATGACCCCGGCGTCGTTATCGCCGCCCGCCGCAAACACATCCTCTGGATGATCGGGCATCACCCGGAGTTGCCCCTGCTCGGTCAGCGGCCCGGCCTTATCGATCCGCCCATCGACCAACTGGCCGATCCGCAGGGCTACGCGCAGATCAAAAAGGAATGGCTGGCGCTGGCCGCCAAGCCGGACGCGCCTCTTCCCGTGCTCGGCAACGCCGCCGCATTTCTGGCCGCCTCCGATAAGCCTCTGGCGGAAAAGTTCCTCCAGCAGGCGCGGGCGCGCGATCCGCAAGGTCCCTGGGGCGCCCGTCTGGGTGCGCTCTATGCCAGTGCCCTGATGGACACCGACGCGGCCTATGCCGGCCACGTTCGCGAGGCCGTGGCGGCCGCCATAGACCCGGAGTTGCTGGCCAACGTCCATCATCGCAAGCCCGCCGATGGCTCTCTCGAAGCCCTGGCGCAACAGGCCATCGTCTCCTACAGTCAGGGTGACCCGGCCGGCTTCGATGCAGCCCGCAAGAGCGCCCTGGACGTCACCCGCAAGGCGCCAGGCATGGATAAGGATCCCGATGCCGGCACCGCCCTCTACCAGGCCGATATGTTGCTCGGATTGCTCGCCATGCGCGATCATGATCGCAAGGCTGCGCTGAAGTATCTGCAGAGTGCCGCCGGCGCGCCCGTTACCGAGGATCTGGCCTACTTTGACCAGCCCATCGCCTACCCTTTGCTTTCCTGGCTCCTGAAAGACGGCGAACGCAACTCCGTCATTCAGTTCCTGGAGCAGTTCGCCAAAACTTCATCGGTAGATCGCGCTCAATTGCTGGAATCCGCCGCCCTCATCCGCAAAGGCGAAAAACCGGTCTGGTACCCTATGGAGCCGCAATCGTAAACAGCTTTCGCCCGCCCAGCGCCACGCGGAACCCGTAGATCGCGATCAGCCCGGTGAGCACCAGCGGCGCCATTCCCGTGCTGGCGTACCACAGGCTGAAATCCAGCGTGCGCGGAATGCCGATGACGAAATCGTAAAGCATGTCGGACACGATCGCGACAAGCAGTCCGTAGCGCATCAGCAGGAATGCATTAATCGCGGCCATCCCCAGGTAGATCGGGACGTCGGTCCAGGGATAGGCGCTGCCGTAGCTGTTCAGTGCCGCTACCAGGGCGATAAAGACCGCCACGGCCACCCATTGGTTGCGCACCGCAATGCGAATCAGAAAAAGAAGCAGCAGGCCGAAGATCGGGTCCAATAGCGAATTGGTAAATGAATTCAGTACGCCGGCCACGGCCTCGCGAAGCCCCAGTAGCGGATAGAGGTATGCCAGCACGGGCTCGCCGCTGGGTCCGTGTAGCGCGAGTTGCAGAAATTTGAGGGCGGCCAGTACACAGCCAAAGATTACTCCCAGCAGAATTGCCTGGCCCACCAGCGGGTCGCGGATGCCGCGCGTGGTGAAACGGCTCCACGAGATCATGGTCTGCGGCCATCGCTTGCGCACCCACGGCTCCAGCGCCAGGTAGAAAGCCGAGAGTGCCAGCGCGTTCAGCACCGAATTCGCCATGATGTTCCATACCACGTCGAACTCGCTTGCCGTGGCGGAGTGATTCGCCTGCAAAAAGGCCGCGCCTGCCATGCAGGCCAGGTACACCAGCCCGAGTTTCGAAGCGCCGCGCGCGTCGGCCCTGGCGGTCTTCACGTTGTGCCAGGCAAACACCCCAGCCACCGCCAGCACCGTGAATTTCAGTAAGACCAGCGGCAATTGCTGGCCCCCTTGCGGCGCATTGTCCCGCACCGGAGCGCTCCAGGGCCCCACCACCTGGAAGAATACCGGCAAGCCCCTCCAGGCGGCCGCTTCCACGCGCAGCGGAGTCCCGTTCTGCGGGTCGTTGCCGGTCCAGGCGCCGCGCGCGTCGAAGGGCGCCAGCGGACTCCACTGCGGTGTCGCCGGCTGAAACCGCGCCATGTCCAATCCGGCCGCCTGAAACAATGCGGCCCAGTCGAAATGCGGCGGCGGCGCCGGGTCTGTGTCCAACTGGCGCGGCGCCGCCTCCAGTTTCTCCAGCCTCCCTTGCGCATCCGTGAAGATTCGCAGCATACCGGATCCGGTGAGCGGCGGATCCCATTCGTTCACGGCCGTATTTGTCCGGTAAACCGCCAGCAGGGGCTGCCGGCCCTCCCGGTACCAGAACACGATCGGCGGCGGATGGCCCGCCACCGGATTCTTCCAGCGCGCCGCGGCCAGGTCCCGGTGGCGATTCAAATACTGGAAGTATTCGCCGTTGTACTCCAGTCCCCATACCGCGTCCCGGGGCTTGGCGGTATAGCCCAAGCCGCGCAGCAGATGGCGCGCGCTGACCGCCAGGGCATCTGGGGGGACGTCCATGGGCACTTTCTCGGTGAGGAAAAACCGCACGCCGAAAACAGCGATCAACGCGGTGCCGGCGAGTGCCGCCGCCAGCAGCGCGATGGCGTGCCGCGGCTTCATGCCTTCGGTCTCACCCGCGGCGGCCACCAGTTCCGGAGACGGCGTTTCGCCCGCGGCCAGGGCGGCGGCCAGGGGATCCCCACCCGGCAGCGCGGCGGCAATCGACATGGCGGAAGCCGGCCGCATTCGTGGATCGGGCTGCAGGCAGCGCAACACGATGCGCTCCACCGCCGGGTCCAGGTCTTTCGCTACCGAGGTGATACTGGCTGGCGCGGCGCGCTCCTGCATTTCCATCAGTTCCACCAGCGAGGCAGCTTCGAACGCGCGCCTGCCGGTGAACAGTTCATACAACACCAGTCCCAGGGCGTAAAGATCGCTCTGCGCGGTCACCCCGGTGCCCGCCAGTTGCTCCGGAGACATGTACGCGGGAGTGCCGCTGCGTACGTCGCCCTGCAACTGTTCGCTCAGTCCGGCCAGTCCGAAGTCCATGATAATCACCTGGCCGCGGCTGTCCACCATCACGTTGGCCGGCTTCAGGTCGCGATGCAACACGTTCTTATCGTGCGCCGCCGCCAGGCCCGCGCACAGTTTGCGCGCAATCTCGACCGCTTTATCGGCCGGCAGTCGTCCGATGCGGCGGAGCAGGGAAGAGAGATCCTCCCCGTCCACGTACTCCATGGAGATATAGTGCAGCCCGTCGATCTGCCCGATGTCATACACGCGGCACACGTTGGGGTGCGTGACCTGCCGGGCCATGCGCACTTCGTTATAAAAACGGACCAGCGCGCGGTCGTCCTGAGCGGCGGCTTCGGGGAGAAACTTCAGAGCCACCGCCTGGCCCAAAGTCAGATCGGTGGCGCGGTAGACTTCGCCCATACCTCCGCGCCCCAACAGTCCGGCGACGCGGTATCTGCCGGCAATCACCGTCCCCGGAAGGAAGCGGCCCTCATCCACGGCGCTCGATGAGCTCAGGCGGGGTGCCGTCGCGGGCGCCGCAATCGCCACCGTCTCGGCGGAGGTGGCGTCCAGCGCCGCTGCACACCACGGACAGAACCGGCCGCTCTGGCTCGATTCCCGCGAACACGAAGGACAACGCACCATGGATTGCACACATTGTAGGCCAGGCATCCCTGCCTGTCCATGGCGGCAAACCAGCCCGGAAGGAGTATTCCCGCGCGTTACAGTAGTAAAGAATTCCCTCCAGCCTCAGACGCTACCCCATTTTGGGTTTCCAAACCGGTGTCGTTTTGTTGTACACTGTGATTGACGTATATTGCGATTGTCTCTAATCTTCATCCCGGTTCTCGACGCGAAATCTTTCGCTGCCGTCCAGCTTTGTTCTGTCCACCCACGCAATTTTTCTTCTCAACGCAAAATCAAAAATGTATCCAGGTAGAAACTTTCCTCCTCGCAGGCAGAATCGCCGAGAGAACGTGAACGAGAGCATCCGTGCGCGGGAAGTGCGCGCGGTGTTTCCCGATGGAACCACGGAAGTCATGCCCACTGCCGCCGCCCTGCGCCGCGCGCAGGAATTGGGGTTGGATCTCGTATTGGTGGCGCCCACGGCCGTTCCGCCCGTGGCCAAAGCCGTGGATTTCGGCCACTACACCTACGAGATGAAGAAGAAACAGCATGATGCCAAGAAGAAGCAGCATGTGGTCCAGGTTAAGGAACTCAAGTTCCGTCCCAATACCGACGATCACGACTACGACTTCAAAAAGGCCCACGCGATCCGTTTTCTTCAGGAAGGCAATCGCGTCAAGGCCGTAGTCCAGTTCCGCGGCCGCGAAATCGCCCACGCCGACCTTGGCAAGAAACTCCTGATGCGCTTCGCCGCCGACCTGACCACTTATGGCAGCGTGGAAAGCCAACCCCGGCTGGAAGGCCGCAACGCACACATTCTGATCAGTCCCGTAAAGGCGGTCGGCAAGCCCGCCGCGGGCGAAAAGGCGCCGCCGCCGCCCCCCCACTCTGCGTCGTAAAGCTGTGGGACTTCCCATACAGTACAGCAAACGGCGTAATAGATCCGTAAGCGCGGCGCATGCTAACATGCGAGAAGTCCTGCCGGCCGCCGCTGCATATGTATAACGCTTTCTTCGGCTTTACTCAAAACCCGTTCAACATGAGCCCGGATCCGGCGTTCTTCTACCGGAGCGTACAGCACGAAGAGGCGTTGGCCAACCTGATCTACGGCGTGCAGAGCCGCAAGGGCTTTATCCTGCTGACCGGTGAAGTGGGCACGGGCAAAACCACCATGTTGGAGTGCCTCCGGGATTTCTTGAGCGCCCAGCAAATTGCCTTCGCCTCTTTGTTTAATTCCCGCCTCACCGTGGATCAGTTCTTCGAAATGCTGTCGTACGACCTGGACCTTCGCTGTAACCGTCATTCCAAGACCGAAGTCCTTCTGGCGCTGAACGGTATGTTGCTGGAACGCGCTACAGCCGGCCGCACGACGGTTTTGATTATAGACGAAGCCCACAACCTCGAGTGGGATGTCCTGGAAGAAATTCGCCTGCTGGGCAATATGGAAAACCGGCGCGGCAAACTGCTCCAGATCATACTGGCCGGCCAGCAGGAGCTCGATCGCAAGATGGAAGCTCCGGAATTCCGCCAACTGAAACAGCGCATTGCGCTTCGATGCACCCTCCGCGGCTTCGATTTCACCGAGACCGCTGCCTATGTAAATTCGCGCATGACGCGGGCGGGCATCGAGGAGCAGACAATCATTCCCCTGCCGATAATGAAGGAAATCCATCGTCGTTCCCAGGGAATTCCTCGATTGATCAATGCAATTTGCGATAACCTCCTGCTGACCGCCTTCGCGATGGAAACCAAGACCGCCAGCCTCGAGATGCTTGACGAAGTGACCGGCGATATGCGGCTCGATTACCCGCAAGAGCCTGCATTTCCAGTGGATGATGGTTTTGCCGAACGTAGTTTTCGACGTACCAGAGTTCCATAACTTCTCGCATGGCATCTGAATAAGGTCTTTACCCCTAGCGGTAAAGGGACGATTCATCACCCAATAGTACTAGCTGTTCCCTGACGTTTGGCTATTTTTGTGCGCGTCAATAGGGTAAACTTCGGGATTAGAGAAGCTAGGACCAAGGTTTCAATTGCCTCAGGCCGATGAGGCATTGGGTTCCCATCTTGTCTAAGCCCCGAAAAGTCCCACGAAAAGGAGTTTACAAACTAAAATGCGAAGATTCTTCGAAAACAAACTCGCGGTCGCCGCGATTCTCTCCCTGTTCCTGCTAGCTTCCGCCTGGAACGTCATGAGCGGAGCGAATACCGTAGCAACTCCCATCCTGTTGTCTCAGGATGTCGTCGCGGTCGCACACGGTCCGCTGCTGCCTCCCGATCCGTGGGACATGGGCTCGGTGAAAGTTGCGCACGGTCCGCTGCTGCCTCCCGATCCGTGGGACATGGGCTCGGTGAAAGTCGCGCACGGTCCGCTGCTGCCTCCCGATCCGTGGGATATGGGCTCGGTGAAAGTAGCGCACGGTCCGCTGCTGCCTCCCGATCCGTGGGATATGGGCTCGGTGAAAGTGGCGCACGGTCCGCTGCTGCCTCCCGATCCGTGGGACATGGGCTCGGTGAAAGTCGCGCACGGTCCGCTGCTGCCTCCCGATCCGTGGGATATGGGCTCGGTGAAAGTGGCGCACGGTCCGCTGCTGCCTCCCGATCCGTGGGATATGGGCTCGGTGAAAGTCGCGCACGGTCCGCTGTTGCCTCCCGACCCGTGGGACATGGGCTCGGTGAAAGTCGCACACGGTCCGCTGTTGCCTCCCGATCCGTGGGACATGGGCTCGGTGAAAGTCGCACACGGTCCGCTGTTGCCTCCCGATCCGTGGGATATGGGCTCGGTGAAAGTCGCACACGGTCCGCTGTTGCCTCCCGACCCGTGGGATATGGGCTCGGTGAAAGTCGCGCACGGTCCGCTGTTGCCTCCCGACCCGTGGGACATGGGCTCGGTGAAAGTGGCGCACGGTCCGCTGCTGCCTCCCGATCCGTGGGACATGGGCTCGGTGAAAGTGGCCTAATTATTTTTATGGAATTGACCGGACTCACAGTTAGAATTGTATAGGTGCGCCTTGCCATAGAAGTCGTCACGACGATCATCTGGCTCCCTATGGAGTTGATGGTGATCGCGGCATTGCTGCGTGGGCAATACCGGCGATTTCCTTTCATCCTGGCCTTTGTGGTCGCGGAGTTTCTGGCCGTTGCAGCCGAAATCCCGGCCTATTGGGCAGTCTACCGCCGCGTTAAGGACTCCAAAGTTCAGCAGACTGGGCTTTTCGTTCTGAATGAATTCGTGCTCCAGGCCCTGATTTATGCGGTCGTGATTAGCCTCATTTATCAGGCCGTGAATCGATTGAAATCACGACGGGTGGTTGCTCTGGGAGTGGTGACTGGTGCAGTTTTATTCGCCGCCGCGTCTTTCGCGATCCACCGCGCGAGCGGTTCAGTGGCGTGGGGCGCCTGGGTGGTCCCGTGGTCTAGGGATTTGAATTTCTGTTCGGCAATTCTCGACCTGGGCCTGTGGACGTTATTGATTTCTTCCCGCCAGAAAGATTCCCGCTTATTACTTATCAGCGGAGGACTGGGAATTCGCTTCACCGGTGAAGCAATTGGCAGTTCGCTCCGTCAACTCGCCATTAGCCGGCATTCCAAATTCCTTTCGCTTACCGGTGGGATTCTCGGTACCTTCGTGGATCTGATGTGCCTGTTCATTTGGTGGCAGGCTCTCCGCGAGAAGACCCCTGTCAGGGCCACCTCGCCTGCCGCCGCCAAATCCGCCAGTCCACAAAAAGAAGGGAGCCGCGGTACAAGCGCGACTCCCTGGTAACGTTATTGCGAACTGGTAAAGCCGGACTGCTTAGTGCTTGTCCTGTGCGCGATTGGCGGAATCGCCGCTGTCCAGCGATGTAGCCAGGCCGTCGGCGCTGAATACTTTGATTTCCACGCGGCGGTTCTTGGCGCGGGCTTCGCGGTTATGAGCTTCATCCACCGGCTTCTCGTCGGCTAAGCCAATCATATGGATCCGATAGATCGGTACGTCATGCTTGGCTACCAGGTATTCCACGACCGAGTCGGCGCGCTTGCGGCTAAGCGCTTCATTGTATTGTTTACTGCCGGTCTTATCGGTGTAGCCTTCAACGGCGATGAAGAAGCGCTTGTCCGATTGGACGTCATTGGCCAGCTTGTCCAGATCATCCTTGGCTGATTGGGTAAGGAGGTATTGGTTGAGTTTGAATGGCACTGTGGCGGACGTCTGGAGCTTGTAGTCGTCGAGATTCGCCACGACGTTACGCAAGTCGCTCATGGCGCGATCCGCCTTGGAGTCGGCCTGGTTCGCCTTGTTCATGGCGTCACTCGCATGCTGGTCTGCCGTGGTGGCGTGCTGATCGGCCGATGCGGCATGCTGGTCGGCGCTGTTGGCCTTTTCGGTCGCCGCGCTGATGCCGTTCTGCGCCTTCTCATCGACGCCCTTCAGGTCAGTATTGGTCTTCTGGATCTCTTGTCCGTTTTGAGCCGTCTGCTCGCCCACCTGATCTACCTTCGCTTGAATAGGAGCAGTGGTATTGCGGACGTACTTCTTAGTTGCGCAGCCTCCGGCGAGCAGAGCGCCCGATACGATGCACGTGGTCAGGAAAGCTTTCATAGTTTCAAAAACCTCGACTCCAGATAAGCAATCCGCGCGCCGTTGTTGCGAGACCACGTTATACCTATCACTTGGATGGCATGGGGACATAATCTGAGCGCCGCAAGGTCAACTTACGATGTAAGGTTTACCCGAATGTGCTTTATTTAACCGATGGGGGCGGAAATTGTTTCTTTAGACCCGCGGAACGCAGGAAGACGTCGAAAGCTGCAAATTGTGCGTAAAGGTCAGTCCTGTTTACGCACGGGTACCTTTTTCCGAGTGGACTGCCGCCGGCTTCGCCGGAAGCCCGGCAGATCCCACGATGGATTTTCGTAGATTGCTCCTTCAGGGTCGTAATCCAGAGGCCAAAACTTATTGGTAGTCATAAACTGATTCCTGTATTACCGGGCCGGATGGGGGACAACTTCATTGTACCATTCCTCCTGCATGGATCAGGTTACGTCTAAGTTGTTGAATATAAATTGGTTATTTTGTCTGAGTTGCGAGTTTCCGGGTCCAGTTGGTCATCACCGTAATTAGCGATGAGTTGGACCACTCCAGCGGGAGGTTGACCACGAACCGCTGCCCGTCGGGCGAAACGTCGAACAAATTCCAGAATCCCGGCACCCCTCGTGCCTCGAAAAGCAGATGCGGTGCATCGAACCGGAAGTCGTCAACCGTCGCATGGGTCGCTACCGACATTACTCCGCCCGTAGCGAGGTAAAAAAGTTCCCCGCTGTCGGCACGCCACCGCGGAAGACCGCCGCCTGCCGGAGAGATTTTCCATATCCGCTTGGTGCCGGGCGAACCGCTTTCCCAGGGCTGCACGTAGACTTCATAGCGCCCGCTGGAGTCGCTCTGGTATGCCAGCCATCGCCCGTCCGGTGAGAGTGCCGCGTAATCTTCGGACCGTATGGTAGTCAGAATGGGATGGGCGCGGTTCTCCGGCAGATTCAGATTCCAGATGTCGCCTTTCGAATTAGGTGTATATTCTCCGAAAATCAGCGACCTGCCATCGCGCGACCAGTCCGTCGGATATTTGTTGTAAGGACTCGTGTATACCGGTTCCTCCCGTCCGGCGCCGTTCACCGGCTTCACAAATAGATCGTACGTGCCCCCATTCCGCCCTTCCCAGAACGCGATCTTCGTGCCATCGGGAGACCATACCGGGGAACCCGCGCTGCCGCCGGCCGGGACTTCCAGCGGGACTGCCTGACCGTCTTTTCCGAAAATCCAGATCTCGCCGGTTTTTCCGTCTTTGCCCAATCTACCCGCTGCCACGCGGATTCCGTCCGGGGCGATTCGCGGAGGTCCCCAGTCCGCGCCTTCGCCAACGCTGCCGATATTCTGCCCCGAGCGATCCATCCACACCAGTTGCCGCGTGGCTTTACCGACGCTCTGATACACCAGAACGCCATTGCGCGATACCGAGACAGGAGCCAGCGAAAGCGTCTCGATGGCGCCAACATCATTCGCCAGCACCATCGGGTCGCCGGTGGTTTCCAGCTTCGATGCGTTAAAAGGCTGCCCCACCAGTTCGCGATCCTTCACATATAGAAGGTAGCCCTTGCGCGAAGATTCGCCCGCGATGGGGGAATAAACAGCATTGGTAGTGGAACCAAACAGCAGGCGCGACCGCTCCGGCGCATCCAGAGAGGCCACATAGACTCCCATTGTTGTTTCCGCCTTGGATGTCTGGCTGAAGTAGAGGAAGTGATTGTCATCGGGCAGGAATTGCGGCCAGAGATAGCCAAGATCCCCCTTGCCGGCATCCGGTTTGAGGACTGATGCCGGCCGGCCTCCGTTGCTCGAGATCCGGAACAGACCGCCGGCCAGGTTCGGGCTGAACACGATCACGCCGTCCTTGTTCCACGTTCCGCCGGCGGGAGAGGCTTCCGTGGCCGTCAGCACTTCGGGTCTCACGTCGCCTGTTCCGCCGGCGATGCGAACCTTCCGCAGAGCTTTGTGAGCGAAGAACGCAATGTAATGGCTGTCCGGCGACCAGAAAGGGGCGAACGCGCCCTCAGTGCCCGGGATCACCTTGGCATGCATCTCATCGAAAGCACGCAGCCACAACATGCGCCGGCCTTCCGGTCCCACGGCTGAAAAGGTCAGGTACAGGCCGTCCGGCGAAACCGCGGGGGTGCCTGGATAACTGGTGTGCTCCGGCGCGGCGACGGAAAACTTCAGAACCGGTGCTGCCTGTTGGCGCAGATACAGCGCGGCAGCGAGTCCGGTAGCGGCCAGCGCCACCGCGCTCAGGCCGATTACCAGCAATCTGCGCCGCAGGCGTCCGGCTCCGGGGCCCTCGGCAACCCAATACTCGGACCGTGCCGCGGCGGCCGGTGTTCGGCCCGAAGCCAGGAAATCTGCCGGATTCAGCGGCGGCGCGGCCCCCGCGGCGGGCGTATCTGCCGGCACCGGCTTCGCTTTCCGGAAGGCCGCGGCGCGTGGAACGCTCCGGCCCGCCAGTTTCAATTCGATCACTGCATTTTGTATGCGCTGCCGGCGGCGGGCAGGATCTTTTTCCAGGCAGCCCGCGATGACGCCCTCCATGGCCGCGTCGGCTGGAGTCTTCGCCATCAGTGACTCGGGATGCGCGTTGAGCAGCGCTTCGTCCAGTGCGGCGCCGGTACCCGCAAAAGGGCGCCGTCCCGATACCAGCTCGTAGAGGATTGCGCCGAAGGCGAAAATGTCGCTCCGCCAGTCGGTCTCCTTCAGATGAATCTGCTCGGGTGCCCTGTAAGGCAAAGCCGCTTGCCGGTCTGCCGGCTTAGGTTGCAGAATATGAATTCTGTCACCGGCCAGCACAATGCTCGCCGGTGACAAGCGCCCATGCACCTTTTCCACCGCATGGGCGGCGGCCAATGCGGCGCCGACCCCGAGTGCAATCCGAAGCGCCTCCTGCGGCGCCAGGGGACCGCCCGCCAGGCGATCCGTCAGCAGTTCTCCTTGAACCGGTTCGCCGCTAACGAAATCCAATCCGCTTGCGCTCACTGTCACCACGCCGCTCTGTCGCGCATCCTCCCGAATTTTACTATCCCGGCCGCCGGCCCACAAGAAACAGCGGTCCCATTTCGGCCCCGTAAGTCCTGATTAAATCAGGGGATAGTAACAGCGGTATTGGTACCGAACGGCGTTTTCGAAGTCCGTGTTGGTGCTGCGCGATAAAGTCACACGCCGGCCAGTTTGCGCCCGCGCGACCACAGGTCTTCGGCCTCTTCCACTACCTTTCGGCTCTCCTGATAAATGGTCTTCACGCGCTCGATGATGTCGCGCGTCACTTCGGCCAGGTCTTCCGACCGGTCCGCCATTCTTTGGGTCAACATCTTCGCCGAATCCCAGCGGGAACGCTTCCTCCGCGAGAGTGCGATGCCCACGCCCAGTGCCGTGCCGACCGCAATGCCAATCCAGATCTTCGCCGACCTCACATTCAACCCATTCGATTCCGAGTCCATCACGTCCTCCCTCCCTAATAGTGTAAACGTGGGCCTTCCAGTCTCAGCAAATCACGATGCGGAACAGGTGTCGCCGAGCACGGGATTTTGTCCTCACCGGGTGCTATTATCACGGATGCTCCCTCCCTATTGACACAGGCGATGGCGCATGTACAATCCAAGTTGGTCCTAAATTATAAATCATGGAAGTGGCGCAGATGCTTAAAGCGAGGAAAGCCCGTCCACTGTCGTCTCCGGAGGCGCAGGGATTCAATAGCAGTGATGTTGCGCGCATTTGCGGTGTGAGCCTGCGGCAACTGCAGTGGTGGGATGAGAGGAATGTTGTTTCTCCCCGGCAGGATGGGCATAAGCGCGTCTATATGCGCGAAGAGGTAGTAGAGATTTCGGTGATCGCCGAATTGCGGCGCAAGGGCTTCTCGCTGCAGAAAATTCGCCGCGTCCTCCGGTTCCTTCAGAAAGACATGGGTAAGCGGCTGAGCGAAGCCCTGGCAGCTTCTTCCGACGTCCACCTGTTGACCGATGGAAAAACGATCTATCTGGAAGAAGCGTCCGAAAAAATCATCGATCTTCTCAAGAACGCCCGTCAACCCATGTTCCTGGTCTGCGTCACCGACCAGGTCAAGCGTCTCACCGCGGCGTCCGATCGCAAACCTGCCCGCAGCGAAACGGCCGCTCCTTTGCGCAAAGCCCGCGCCGTGTAACAGACCTCCCGGTCTGTCTCGTGCGTCTAATACCGCGTCACTTTTTTGTGCTTGGGGATGGCGTGCCGGTATAACTCCATCGTCAGCAGGACGAAGAAGACTACACCGATTCCCAGGTACGACCAAGGGCTGGCATCGTTGAGGATGTCCACAATCATGGAATAGCCCTTGATCACGTTGCCCCGTAGACCGGGCGAAATCATCAGAAACCCGCCCGTCATTCCACCAATGCTCGCCAGACGAATCATAGCTTTGTTATCTCTATGATGTCCGGATCGAATACCAGACTGAAGTACTGGAAGTACTATAAATAGGGCAAAACCCTCAGGGCTTTACCTGCTATCCGGATTAAGGCTCCGAAGAAAACCCTCCGCCACCTGGACCACCGAGCGGTGCTCTCCATCCACAGCGTGGTTGAGTTGGCGCATCGTGGCATCGCTGAATTTGCCCGATAGCTCCTCCAGGGCGGCGCGCAGACCGGGAAAGCGGGCCTCCGTGTCCTGGCGGATCACTACCGCGCAGTCGTAGGGCGGAAAATAATGCCGGTCGTCCTGAAGGATGGTCACATCGCGCACCGCCGCCAGACCATCGGTGGAATTTGCCGCAATCATATCCACCTTATGGGTGTCCAGCGCCTGGTAGAGCAGACCCAGATCCATGGTCACCGGCGTTCCCTGCGTCCGCAGCCCATAGGTTTTTAGCAACCCGTCCAGACCATCGGCGCGGGACGCGAATTCGGGTCCGGCTCCCAGGCGCCACGCCTGCGCCCTGGCCGCTTCGGAGAGGGTGTGGATTCCCATTCGCCGCCCATCGTCCCCGCGGATAATCATAGCGAACGTATCGACGAAGCCCAGCGGCCGCAGCCAGTCCACGTGCCACTGCCGGCGGTAGACATCGGAAACTTCGGCCAGCACGGCCGCCGGATCGTAAGCCGGCGGACGCTTCAGAATCGCCGTGAGCGCGGTCCCGGTGTACTCGGGATACAGATCGACATCGCCCCGCAGCAGCGCTTCGTGCGTGAGCAGCGTGCCGCCCAAATTCAATTTCCGTTCCACCGGCACGTGCAGCCGCCGCTCGATCTGCTGCGCCAGAATCTCGCCCAGCAGCACCTGTTCGGTGAAGTTCTTCGACGCCACCGTAACGTGCGGTGGGCGGGCGCACCCCGCGCACAGCAGAAGACTCAGCCCGGCGATAATTTTCGCTCGATCCATTCCAACCCCTCGTCGGCCACCAGCGCCATCGCCGCAGCCGGCACGGCGCCGGCCAGAATCGTGGGAGTATCCACCATGGCGATGCCGCGAAAGATAAAAACGCCCAGCCCGCCGCCGCCGATCGCAGCCGCAATGGTAGCAGTTCCAATGGTAGTCACGGTGGCGATGCGCAGCCCGGCCACAATCGAAGGCACGGCCAAAGGCAACTCCACCTGCCACAGCACCTGCCTTTCGGTCATCCCCATCGCCACGGCCGATTCGCGCACCGCCGCATCCACGCCCAGAATCCCCGTCAACGTGTTCCGCAGAATCGGCAGCAGCGCGTAGAGGCAGAGTGCGATGATGGCCGTGCGTTTGCCGATCCCCCCCAGGAACGGCAGAGGCAGCAGAAAGCCGAAAAGCGCCAGGCTGGGAATGGTCTGCGCCAGGTTGGCGAGACCCATCGCCCAGCGCCGGATGGACACCCGCCGCGCCAGCGCCACACCCGCCGGCAGGCCGATTGCCGCGGCCACCGCGATCGTGATGGCTACCAGTTCCAGGTGCTCCAGCGTGAGCCAGAAGATCTCCGACGCCAGGCGGCTGTTCATGAAGGGTCTCCCGCCGGCTCCAGGCTGGCCAGGAAGGCGCGGGCCTCCGGTGTGTTCGCGCGCAGAAATTCCGCGGGAGGCAGCACCAGATCCAGCGCGCCCTCCCGAAACAGCGCGATCCGCGAGCCCACCGCCAGCGCTTCGCGTACATCGTGCGTCACGAACAGCGCCGCCTTGTGAAATGAGCGTCTCAACTCCACGAACTGCCGCTGCATCTCGAAGCGTGTGATCGGGTCGAGCGCCGCGAACGGTTCGTCCATGAGCAACAGCGGCGGATCGGCTGCCAGGGCGCGCGCGATGCCCACCCGCTGTTTTTGTCCCCCCGATAGCTGCCGCGGATAGCGACCGCCGAATTCGCCCGGAGGCAGTCCAACCATTTGCAACAGCATCTCTACGCGCTGGCGCACGTCCGGCGGCGGCCACTTTTCCAGCTTCGGCACCAGCCCCACATTGGCTTCCACGGTCCAGTGGGGGAACAATCCGGCATCCTGAATCACGTACCCCATGCGGCGGCGCAGGCGAATGGGGTCCCAGTCGGCGGAGCTTTTCCCTTCGAAGCGGATTTCGCCTCCGCCGGGAACAAGCAGGCGATTCACCATTTTCAGCAGCGTCGTTTTGCCCGAACCGCTCCGTCCCAGCAGGGCTACCGTTTCCCCCTCCGCCACCCCCAGGGTCACGCCGCGCAAAATCGGCCGGCCTTCGATGGCATAGGACACGTCGCGGATCTCCAGGATGTTAGCCATGCATTGTAAGGTATCGCAAACCGTTCGGCTGGCGGTGCGTCCATAACCATGCCACGGTTTGCCGGTGCTATGATATTCGGTAGGGAAGGGAACCGAACCATTTCCGCGTCCGTCACTATCAGTAATGACGGATCTGGTCCGCATCCAAGCAGTTCCGCGGGCCCGCGCCACCAGTCTGCATTCTTCGCGCTCCTGGTAACTCCATGAAAAAAAGAACACTACTCGTTGTCGTTTTTGCCGCGGCCATGACTCTCCTGGCTCCCTGGTATGGACCCGTAATCCGTGCCCGGGCGGCGTCCACTGGTCCCGATGAACTGGAAGGCGGCATGAAGACGGTGGCGTCCGCCTATGCCCTCATCGAAAAGAATTTTGCCGACCACGTCGATTCTGAAAAGGCGTTCTACCAGGGCGCTATTCCTGGTATGCTGCACACGCTGGACCCGCACTCGAATTTTGTCGATCCGGCCGATTATAAAGAGATGCAGCGCAAGCAGCGTGCCGCCTACTTCGGCGTGGGCATGGAGATTGTCCAGGATGTCAGCAATAACGATCACGTGATGGTGATGCGGCCGTTCGTTAATTCGCCCGCCTGGAAGGCCGATCTGCGCCGCGGAGATTGGATTGTGGCGGTGGATGGCAAGGATACCACCGCGATGAAGTCGCCGGATGTAGCGGACCTGTTGCGTGGCCCCCGCGGAACCCAGGTGCGCGTCACGGTGAAGCGCGAAGGCGCCCCGGATTATATTTCCGCGGAAGTCACGCGCGGCGAAATCGAGACCAGTATCGTGGACGAATTCTGGGTCAAGCCCAATATCGCCTTCCTGCGCCTGGATAGCTTCGAAGCGCAGAACGTCGCCCGCGATGTCGAAGCCGACATGCGGAAACTCGGCGAGCAGAACGTCAACGGTTTGATTCTGGATCTCCGCGGCAATCCCGGCGGTCTGGTGAATGAAGCCGTAGCCGTGGCCGGCCGCTTCCTGCGCGATGGCCAGATTGTGGTTTCGCACCACGGACGCGCCGAACAAGAGCAAGTCTTCCGCGCGCACGCCGTGGCGGCCGCGCAGAAGTATCCCATGGTGGTACTGGTGGATGGCGGTTCGGCGTCGGCCTCCGAAATTGTCTCCGGCGCCCTGCAGGATCATGACCGCGCGTGGATCCTGGGTTCCACGACTTTCGGAAAGGGCCTGGTGCAGGCGCAATTCCCCTTACAGGAAGGCGCCCTGCTGCTGACTATCGCCCACTACTATACGCCCAGCGGACGCCTGATTCAGCGCGATTACACCAACCAGTCGTTCTTCGATTACTACTACGCCAAGCATAACGACACGCCGAATCCGGGCGCTGAAATCAAGGCCACCGATGCCGGCCGTAAAGTCTATGGCGGCGGTGGGATCACCCCGGATGAAAAATACACGGCCCCGCGCTTGAGCATTCTCCAGCGGCGTCTGTCGCACATCTACACGCTGGTGATGTACCACTACGGCAACGTGTTCTTCTCCGGCCAGAAACCGACGCTACCCACCGGCTGGCAGCCCAGCGATGCCGACATGGCGAAATTCGAAGCCTGGCTCAAGACGCAGCCGAGCGTTCCGTTCACCGACGACGAGTTCCAGGCGAACAAAGACTTCATCCGCGGCGAACTGCGCTACGAACTGTACTTCCGCGCCTTCGACAAGCAGACCGCCGATCGCGCCATGTGGCTGGACGATCCGGAAATTAAGAAGGGCATCGAGAGCCTGCCCAAAGCGCAGGCGCTGGTGCAGCAGGTTCAGAAGGTAATGGCCCAGCGCGAAATTCCGCGCGGCTGATGCGCTGGTTCCTGCTGGCAACTCTGGCTGTGCCTTTGGTGGCACAGCCGAATTACGAAGTTTACGCCATCCGCTACGCCACGATTCCCGGCTTCCAGGTTTCCCAACTGGTGGCCGGGGCCGATCCCTCCCGCAAACTCGATATCGCCATGATGGTGTGGCTGGTGCGCGCGCCGGGCCGCAACATCCTGGTGGATTCCGGCTTCTATCGCGACCAGTTCTTCAAACAGTGGCACGTCACCGATTTCGTCAAGCCCTCGCAAGCCATTGCGCGTGTGGGGCTGAAACCCGAAGACATCACCGACGTCGTCATCAGCCACATGCACTGGGACCACGCCGACGGCCTCGACTTGTTCCCCAAGGCGAAGATCTGGATCCAGAGGGACGAACTGGAATACTACGCCGGCGAAGGCTGGCAGTCACGCCGCACCCACGGAGGCATTGACCCGGACGACGTGCTCGCGGCGGTCAAGCTGAATATGCAGGGACGCGTGGGGCTGGTCCACGGTGACGCGCAGGAGATCCTGCCCGGCATTTCCTGTTACCTGGGCGGCAAGCACACGTACGCTTCGCAGTTCATCACGGTCCACACCGCGGCGGGTACCGTTGTGCTGGCCAGCGACAACATGTACCTGTACGAAAATCTGGACAAGCATGTGCCCATCGCCGCGACTCTCGACGCCGCGAGCAATCTGAAGGCGCAGGACCACATGAGGCAGTTGGCCGCCCGGCCCGAGTGGATTATCCCCGGCCACGATCCTGCAGTGATGACCCGCTTCCCGAACCAAGGCCCCGGCGTGGCCAGGATCCAGTAGCAATTTTTCATTCGTGGCGGAGGGCGGAAGCGGGGTCGATCCGCAGCGCCCGGCGCGCCGGAGCGATGGAGGCGATCAGCGCGACTGCAACAAAAATCAGCAGGCCGGAGCCGAATCCTGCGAAGTCGAACGGGAGGAACCCGTACAGGAGATTGCGGATGATCCTGGCTGCCCCGAACGCCAGCACCGTGCCGCCCGCGACGCCCATTCCGAATGGCATCAGGAACTGGCCGATGACACACGCCAGCACGTTGGCGCGCCGCGCGCCGAGAGCCATCCGCACGCCGATTTCACGCGTGCGCTGCGCCACTGTGAAGGCCAGCAATCCGAAAATGCCGAGCATCGCCATCAGGCTCGCGATGGCGGCGAGCGAGCCCACGACCCGCACCATCTTTTCCATGGAATCCAGCCGCTGATCGACCAGGCTCTGCATGGGGAACACCTGCGGCGAGAGTCCCGGGCGGCTGACCGCCGAGCGAAGCGTGCTCGCCAGCGCCGCCGGCGCTCCGGCGGTGCGAACCAGAAACGTTGCCAGGAAGCCTGCGCCATCGGCGAACGGCACGTAAACTTCGGCGGATTCTGGAAACTGGAGCGCGTTCACTCCGCTGTCTTTGACCACCCCGGTGACGGTCCGCTCCCGCGGTCCCATGGCGAGAGTCTTTCCTAAAGCCTGCCCACCGGGCCACAAACGGCGCGCGGCCGATTCGCTGACCACGACGGCGTCCGGCTCGGCGGCGCCGAAGATCCGTCCCTGCAGCACCTCGATCCGCATCGTCTCGAAATAAGCCGGGTCCACATCGCTGATGTACAGCGATTGGCCGCTCAGCCGCTCTACCCACGGGCGGCGCAACGGCGGATGCCCGGCAATCGAGACGCCCTCCACGGCCGGAATCTGGCGCAGCCGGGCGGCCATCTCGCGAGCCCAACCGGCGTTCTGCGACGGCTTGTCGCGATTGAGGTACAAAGCCGGGTCCACCAGAGCCAGCCTCGAAAAATCGAACACCGCGTCGCTCCGCAAACTGTGCGCGACCGACCGCGTCAGGAAACTGCTGAGAATGAGCAGAACGCAACTTGCGGCCACCTGGACAGACACCAGGATCTTGCGGGCGGTGGTAGCACTGTGCCGCTGCTTTGCGATCTGCAGCGCCGGCGCCAAACCGAAGGCCAGCGTCGCTCCGGCTCCGAGCGCGGCCGATGCCAGCACAATTCGCCAGTCGGTGATGATCCGGAGGTGCGACGGAGCGCCGGTCAACTTGAGCAGGAGCCGCGCGGCCACCCGTCCGACGAAGAGGGCGCTCACCGAGCCGATCGCCGCGAGCAGCAGGCTTTCGGTCATCAACTGGCGCACCAGGCGCCATCTTCCGGCGCCGATCGCCAGGCGGATCTCGATCTCCCGGCGCCGCGCCATACCGCGCGCGAGCAGCATGTTGCCCAGATTCGCACAGGCGGAAAACAGGACCATCAGCACCAGCAGAACGCAAGTGCCCAGCAGCAGCAACCCGGCCGGTGTGGAGTTGGGCGGCGCCTCGGGAGGCTCTGCCTTGAGCCATTCGCCGTCGTCGATGGCCTGCGGCTGCTCGCGGTGTAATTCGGCGGTCAACGCACGAAAGTGCCCCTCGGCCGATTGCATCGATACGCCCGGTTTGAGCCTGCCGGTCATGCTGGCGCGGCGCGCTGCGAAGTCGGATGGCAGGCTCCTATCGCCCGTAAGGTACGAATATTGTGCCGTGGGTAGCCACATGTATGTGTTCTGCGAGATCAGGCCGCCGAAATCCGCCGGCACGACGCCCACCACTTGCACCGGCTTATCGTTCAGTCGGATGACCTGGTTCACGATGCGCGGATCGCCGCCGAAGTGATTCCGCCAGTAGTCGTAGCCGAGCACGGCCACCGGAGCGGCGCCGGGCTGATCGTCGCGTTCGCTCAGCAGACGTCCGTAGAGGGGCGCGGTGCCCAGGTCTTCGAAAAAATTGCCGCTCACCAGCACGCAGCGCAGGTCAACCGGGTCCCCGGAATAATAGATTCCCGGCAGCCCCATCTCGGCGATCACGGCGGAGAGCACGGCATTGTGGCGCCGGTAGAAATCGATCTCGGGCAAAGAGAACGCTTGTTCCTTGCGATTGTGCGTGACGCGGTAGAAGCGGTAGAGCGAGTCCACATCGCGCACGTTCAGGCGGTGCAGAAATGCATTGAACACGTGGACCTCGGCGAGGTTCACCCCGATGCCCAGAGAGAGTACCGCGATGGCAGTCAGCGTGAATCCCGGCGAGCGGAGCAGGGAACGGGCGCCGTATTGCAGATCCTGGCCAAGTTGATCGAGCCACGTCCAGCCCCACTGGTCCGCGGCCTCTTCGTGGAGCCGTAGCGCGCTGCCGAAGTTCCGCCGGCGCCCTTCCGGCATCATCTCCCGGTGCGCCGCCATTTCGTCGGCCAGTTGCCGCTCCATCCTCCGGCGATGTAGCAGCGCCGAAACGCGGCGAAAGAGTTTCCGCATGTCAGGCGGTCCTCAGGATGGTCTGGATGGCGATGGTGGCGCGCTCGTAGTCCTCCATCTCCTTTTTGAGCTGTTTGGCGCCGTCGCGCGTCAGCGTGTAGAAGCGGACTTTGCGCCCGGTCTCCGAAGTACCCTCCTCGGCTTTCACCCAGCCTTCCAGCAGCATGCGCTGCAGCGTGGGGTAAAGCGAACCCTCTTCGGCTTCCAGCACCGAATCGGAGAGCGCGCGAATTCGTTGCGCGATGGCGTAGCCGTGGAGGGGGCCGGAGCGGAGCACGCGCAACACCAGCATGGCGAGCGCTCCTGGAGGCATAGGAAGCCTAGGCATGGACTACTTATATATGCAAAGGCCGCCCGGTGTCAACTGTCCCTACGGGTTCATGTTCCAGATATCCACGTGCCACTTCCACATGCCGTTTTCTTGCTTCCACACGACAAGGTACTTGGCGGTCGCCGCCGGAGCATCGCCGGCGAACTGCAAAGTGGCGCGGCCGATCTCCCATCCGGTGTCACCCGCCGGTTGGAAGTCCACCGTCTCCAGCGTTACCGAGGTAACACTCGCCCAAACCTCTTCGACGACCTGTTTCCAGAAACCCTTGATGTTTTCGCGGCCGCTGATCGTCTCGCCGCCGGGCGGCAAGATGCGGGCGTGGAGCGCCTCCTTATTGTCCCGGGATGCGATCGCGGTACTGCTGCCAGTTGGCGACTATGTTACTGACCACGGCGTTGCCGGCACGCCAGGCGGCTTCCAGCGCCGGCAGGTATCCAGTGTACTTTCCGATTTTGTTTTGCGCCAGACTTTCCGCGGCGGTTCTTCCCGGACGGGGCTGATCGTAATCGGCGGCGGTGCGCAGCACCAGGACGCGGTTCAGGTCCACGCGTCCGGCATGCGCCAGCAGGGTCAGCGATTGCAGCGTGCCGGTGTCTTCCATGGCGGTGGTCACGTAGTTGCCCCTGCCGGCGGTGTGGTACTTCACCCAATCGTTGGCCCACTGGTTCAGCAGTTTGCCGTGCCAGAAGGTCGAGGCCGCCAGTTGGTCGCCTATCAGCACGAAGGGCGGGCGTTGGGCGTTCGCCTCGGGATACAGTTTGCGCTCCTGCCGCATCGCTTCGGTATCCATCAGCGGCACGTTGCGGGTCAGGGCGAAGGCCCACTTCACCAGCGCCGGGTTGAGGCGATAGACCTGCCCCTCGGTGACCGGCCCGAGGGGTTGCTCGTACGGCACGGAGCGTCGCAACGGCACGTACCCGGTCTTCCAATCGCGCGGAATCTCGCGGGCGTCGATTTCGTGCGCCAGGTCGCCATCCACCACCCACTCGGCCCACGCGGCCGAACCGAGCGACGCGTCGGCGGGATCCACGCCCGCAATTCCGGCGACCAGCCAGTAGGCCTGCCGGAGGTCGAAGCGCGGGTCGAGTCCCAGGGCCATGATGCTGGCGGCAGCCTTGGTATTACCTACGCCCGTGACCGTGCCGAGCACGCCATCCCGATTCATCCGCAAGTCATGAGAGCCCGCGGGGAAGGGAAGCACGCGGTCGAGCCTGTTCCGCTCCACCCAGAACTGAAATTCGCCGGGCTCATCGCCGGTATCGGCGCCGCGCTCGAACATGGTGACTACCACCACCTTCACGGGGATCGGCTTGACAGAGGTACAACCGGAGCCCGCCAGAGCGGCGAGCCACAAGCAGGCGAGTGGACGCATTCCGCTATGGTAGCGAAGGCGCGCCGCGCGTGGCCGCTTGCGAGAGCCCGACACGGGGTGCTAACGTCGCTCCAAGGAGGAGGAATGCCGAGAAAGCCTACCAAGGTGATCAAGGGAGTCGATGTCATTTACCGCCGCCACGGCACGGGAGCGCTAATGGTACGAGACAAATTCGGACACCGCGCCGCCGTGATCCTGCGCAACGGAGATGTGCGGACAGTTCAGTTTTATGGAGGGATGCCGTGGTACGGGCGGGTCGTGTTCAATCTCGATCGGCAAACGCGGTTTGCGGGTGGGGCGCGTTCGCAGGACGTGCTGTCGCAAGCGTTCCAGAACGGAACCAAGGTCGGCGCGGCTTTGTGGCACCAGCTTCCGGCGCAACGAAAGAAATCGCGGCGGGTGGCAAACCAGGGTATGGCTGCGGCGATGAACCTGCTGGGCTGTCCCGGAAATGGGGCCACCGCCTACGCGAACTGGCTGGGATACACCGACGGCGCGTACGAATGGTGCCACCTGATCGCCCACGCGATGGGCGGACTGGACAGTCCCGCGAATGTGGTGGCAGGACGGAATTACAACAACACCGAGCAGCTTGCCATCGAAAATGCGCTGTCGCAGTACCGGGCGGAAGATCTGTTCGAGGTCTGCGTGCAGGCCGCTGTGATCAATAACGGGAACGCCAGGCACCTGGGAGATGTCATCCGCTATTCGCTTCGCAACAACCACAGCGGTTCGTCCACATCGGTGTTCCTGGACTGCCGGCCGAAACGACAGCCCAGCGCGATCCACCAGTACACCCTGATCGGCAGCCTGTCGCGCTGGATGAATCAGCAAATCAAGCAATATTGCGATGAGTTCAAACCGTCCGCCAAAGACCAGAAGACGGTGAAGAAATATCTCGCGGACAACGACTACCTGGACGAGGGCGATTACTGAGAACGGCCGTGCGCAGACCAGCTCACGCGGCGTTTTCCCGCGATAGCCGGCGGGAGCGTACAAAATAGACCGCGCCGGCCAGCACCAGCAGAATCGAGATCCACTGCGAAGTGTCCAGAGGGCCGCCCCACAGGTTCCCCTGCTCATGATACCGGAAGAACTCCACGATGAAGCGCGCCGTCGAGTAGAGCATCAGGTACAGGCTGATGATGGCGCCGGGCGCGTGCGGCCTTGCGAATCCGCCAGTAGAGAATGCCGAAAATGCAGAACTCGGCGAACGATTCGTAGAGCTGCGTCGGGTGCAGCGGCACATTCAGCGGCACGCCCACCAGGTCGTTGGCCGCGGGGTTGGTGAACGTCACGGCCCACGGCACGTTGGCCCGGACGCCCCAGCAGCAGCCCGCGGAGAAACAGCCCAGCCGCCCGATGCCGTGGCCCAGCGCGATGGCCGGCGCGAACACGTCGGCCGTCTTCCACAGCGGCAGGCGCGTGCGCCGCATGTACCACCAGGCGACCGCCAGCGCGGCGATCAGGCCGCCATAGAACACGCCGCCTGCCCGCAGCGTGGCCAGCGAAAAGATCTCCCCGGCGTGCTGCATGTAATACGGCAGGTCCACCAGGAACATCATCACCTTGGCGCCCGCGATGGCGGCCAGGGCGCAGTAGATCCCCAGGTTGGTGACCGCATCGCTGTTGAGGCCCGCGCGCGCGGCCAGCCTTCCGGCCATCCACAGGGCCGCCAGGAAGGCGATCGCCACCAGCGCGCCGTAGGTGTGGAAGAAACGAAAGGTGAAAGATTTCAGGGTACATTTGCCGCCTGCCGCGTGGCTTCAGCATGTCCAGCAGCAGCAGCGCCGCTGCCGATCACGATGGCCGAATCCGCCACATTGAACGTGGGCCACGTGATAGGTCGCCGAGGTAGAATTCCAGAAAATCCGTCACTCTGCCCGTACACCAGGCGGTCGAACACATTGCCCGCCGCGCCGCCCAGCATCAGCGCGAGGCCCCACATGGAAGGACGGTCCAGCCGCTGCGGCTTCCACAGCATGACGCTCACCGCGATCACCGCAATCGCCGAGACCAGCACCAATAGCGCCGTGCGCCATTCGAAGGTGGAATCGTTGAAGATGCCGAACGCCACGCCGCGGTTTTCCGAATGGACGATGTCGAAGAAGCCCGGGATCACGCGGTGCACGTCCGTCACGGAGACGCGCGATTCGACGAGCCACTTGGTCAGGCGGTCCAGCGCAAACACCAGCGCAGCCGCGCTGTACGCCTTGATCCGCAAATCAGCCATTCAATGTCTCGTCCACCGCCCCGGCGCAGCGTCCGCAGATGGTGGGGAAGCGCGGGTCGGAGCCGACGTCGGTGGTGTACTTCCAGCAGCGCTCGCACTTGACGCCCGTCGGCGCGCTCCACCTTGACGCGATAGCGCGTCACCCTGACCGCGGCTCCAGCTCCACCTGCGAAACGATGAACAGCCCGGGCAGTTCCGCCGGCGTACTGCTGCAGCAGCGGGTACAGGTCGCCATTCGCCGAAAGGCGCACGCGCGCTTCCAGCGGCGCGCCGATCAGCTTTTCGTTGCGCGCGGCTTCCAGGCTCTTCAGAACATCGTCCCTCACTTCCATGAGACGGTCCCAGTTGGCCGCGCGTTTCCTGCGCCGGCTTCGGCGATGCCGGCGGTCAGCTCGGCGGGTTCGGGGAAGAATGCGATGTGCACGCTGCCGGCGCGCCCCATGTGGCCCCAGACTTCTTCGGCGGTGAAACTCAGCAGCGGCGCCAGCAGGCGCACCAGCGCATCCAGCAGGCGATACAGCGCGGTCTGCGCGCTGCGCCGGGCTTGTGACTGTTGGCGGCGGAGGTGTAGAGCCGGTCCTTCAGCACGTCGAAATAGACCGCGCTCAGGTCCACCGTGGCGAACGCGTAGACCGCGTGGTAGACCTTGTGGAACTCGAAAGTCGTCGTACCACGCCCGGCAGCGTGGCCACCAGGTCTTCGGCGCGCAGCAGGATCCACTGGTCGATCTCCGGCAGTTCTCCGGCGGGCACAGCGTCCGTGGCCGGCGTCGAAGTCCGAGAGGTTGCCCAGCAGGTAGCGGAACGTGTTGCGCAGCTTGCGGTAGGCGTCCGTCAGGCGCGTCAGGATGGTCTCGGACAGGCGCACGTCTTCGTTGAACTCCACCGAAGCGGACCACAGCCGCAGGATCTCCGCGCCGTGATGCTTGATGACCTCTTCCGGCTCGATGGCGTTGCCGAGCGACTTGTGCATCGCCCGGCCTTCGCCGTCCAGCACCCAGCCGTTGAGCGCGCAGGCGCGGTACGGCGAGCCGCCCTTGAGCCCGGTGCCCACCAGCAGCGAGCTGTGGAACCAGCCGCGATACTGGTCGCCGCCTTCCATGTACATGTCGGCGGGCCAGGTCAGGCCGAAGCGCTCGTTGAGCACCGCCAGGTGGCTGGAGCCGGAATCGAACCAGACGTCCAGAATGTCGGTTTCCTTGCTGAATTCGGTGCCGCCGCACTTGGCGCAGGCGATGCCCGGCGGGCAGCAGCTCCGCCGCCGTGCGCTCGTACCAGATGTCGGCGGTGTGCTCGCGGAACAGCTCCACGATGCCGTCCAGAATCTTGCGGTCGGTGAGCGGCTCGCGGCAGCTTGTCGCAATAGAACACGATGATGGGCACGCCCCACACGCGCTGGCGCGAGATGCACCAGTCCGGGCGCGTGGCGATCATGTTGGAGATGCGCTCCTCGCCCCACGTCGGGCATCCAGTGCACGCGCTGGATGGCTTCCAGCGCGTCCTGGCGGAAATCGTTGCGCTCCATGCCGATGAACCACTGCTCGGTGGCGCGGAAGATGATCGGGTTGTGGCAGCGCCAGCAGTGCGGATAGGAGTGCTCCAGCTTTTCCAGACCCAGCAGCGCGCCGTGCGCCTTCAGGATCTCGATCACGATCGGGTTGGCTTCCCACACGGTCTTGCCGATCAATTCGTCGGGCAGACGGCCGGCGGCGCCTTCGGCGTGGAAGAAGCGGCCCGCGGCATCCACCGGGACAATAGGTCTCGATGCCGTACTGCCGGCCGACTGACGTAGTCCTCCTGCCCGTGCCCGGGCGCCGTGTGGACCGCGCCCGTGCCCTGTTCCAGCGTCACGTGGTCGGCCAGAATGCCCAGCGAATCGCGCTCCAGAAACGGATGGCGGAAGACCGCGCCCTCCAGCCGCCGCGCCGTGGAACGTCGCGACCACTTGCGGATCGCTCCAGCCGCACTTTTCAGCGGTGACCTTCAGCAGATCCGCGGCGACGATGTAGACCTCGCCCGCCACATCCACCGCCGCGTACTCGTACTTCGGGTTGTAAGCGATGGCCATGTTGGCCGGCATGGTCCACGGCGTGGTGGTCCAGATCAGGCCGTAGACTTTGCGGCCGGCCAGCGCCGGGTGGATGCTCGCGGGGTCGCTGAGTCAGCGCGAAACGCACCCAGATGGACGGGCTGGTGTGGTTCTCGTATTCCACTTCGGCTTCGGCCAGCGCGGTGCGGTCCTGGATGCACCAGTGCACCGGCTTGAGGCCCTTGTAGACGTAGCCGCGGTCCAGGAACTCGACGAACGCGCCGGCGATCACCGACTGGTACTGCGCGCTCATCGTGAGGTACGGATCGTCCCACTGGCCGAACACGCCCAGGCGCTTGAAATCCGTGCGCTGCAGGTCGACGTATTTCTCGGCGTACTTGCGGCAGGCGCGGCGGATTTCGCCGGCGGACATCTGCGCCTTTTTCGCGCCCAGTTCGTTATCCACCTTGATTTCGATGGGCAGGCCGTGGCAGTCCCAGCCGGGCACGTACGGGCGAGTCGAAGCCCGCCATGGTCTTCGATTTGACGATGAAGTCCTTGAGGATCTTGTTGAACGCGGTGCCCAGGTGAATGCGGCCGTTGGCGTAGGGCGGCCCGTCGTGCAGAATGTAGGTGGGACGGCCCGCGCGCGACGCGCGAATGCGCCGCGTACAGCGTTCTCCTTCTCCCACCGCGCCAGCATCTTCGGCTCGGACGTGCGGCAGGTTGGCCTTCATGGAGAAAGCCGTTTTCGGCAGATTGATCGTCTGCTTCAAATCTACGTTGTGCGGATCCATTTTCGGGGTTAATACCATGGTAGCAGGGGCGGCAAGGAAGTTCTCTCGATGCGATCGAATGGTGCTGGACTACTCGCACCGGCCGCGATCCTTGCAATGGTGGCCGATTGGCCACAAAGTCGCGTCCCCCGAGTCGGTCTGGCTGCCCGGCCACGCGCGTCCTCCAGGATGGTGCGGTGTGAATACTACGCTGGCAGCAATACTGTTCAGGCACGCCGCGGCCGAGGGACAGTCCGTGGGCTGGAGACGGCCAGATGTGACCCTGCTCTGAGTCGCGCGATCCAGTCAGGCAATATCCATTAGTCACAATCCGACTCCGGGAACTAATCCGGGGACACGTCCCGTAACGCCGTTGGCCGGCCAGTCTCACCATAGGCGACATTACAGCCAAGTGACCACCAGCGGATGATACAGACGATTCGAGCTACAATCGAGGCTAAGCAGGAGTCCAAGACGGAAATTTTGGCGTACTTTTTCGAGGCGAGGTCCGCCAACTTTAGGTCATTTCGTCGAGAGATCAATTCACCTCGCCCGGATGGGTTGACGACTAACGCTCCTTTGGTGTTGGTGATAGAGCCGACATCGAGGTGCAACTTCAAGTGCGTTCACTGCTCGCAGTCATACACCACGCGAAAGCCCGCTGATCTAAGTGTTGAACTGTTTCAGTCTGTCGTTCCCGCGATGAAAACGGCCCTCGAAGTTTACCTGTTCGGCGATGGAGAAGTGCTGCTGGATGTTCCGCGGCACTTGTCCATGCTTGAGAGCATCTATCGTGAGAATCCCGCCTGCGGAGTCGGGTTTTCAACCAATGGAAAGCTCTTGACGCCTGAAGTCTACCGCCTCTATTCGGCTGCGGGTATCGGGTACATTCAGCTCTCAATCGACGCGGCCACCAAAGATTTGTATGAAACAATGCGCCGGGGCGGCAACTTTGACGAACTCGTTGCCAACCTGGAAGGCATAGCGGCTTTGCGTCGCCGAGCCAAGGCGAAGCAGCCGCGCCTGCATCTCGCGACCGTAATCTCAAAGCAGAATTATCATCAGCTTCCTGCCCTGGCAGAATTCGCGAAGCGATATGATTTCTGCTTCTGGTATATAAATGCGGAATACCCACACAATCCCGGCCGCGCTTTGCTCACTTTGGCGAGAGATGATTTGGCCGAGTTGGAGCGCATGAGAGCGGAGATCCTACAGCGTTACGGCTCATGTTACGCCACCGCCTTCGATCCTTCCATCGGCTTAGATATTGAAACGCGTGAAGAGCGGTTCGAATCGAGAGCTCCAGTATTCTGCACGGTTCCCTGGCAGCGGTTCGAGCTGAAAGCTAACGGCGAGGTCAAGGTCTGCCCGTACTTTCATGAGCCAATTCGCACTATGAACGGCAGTTCCCTGGGGGAGGTATGGAACGGCCACGAGTTTCGGCAAATACGCCGCGCATTCGTTTCCAGAAGGGGCATTCCATCGTACTGCAGTAACTGCCATAACGTAATGCGGAGACAGTATTTGAGGGGTTTTCCGGTCGGCTCCGATATTTACCGCGTCAGCCCGCTAGCGCGGTTGATTCGTCGAGGCCGTGCCATTATGCAATGAATCTTTGGGTGACGCCGTCATTCTGATACTCTCCCGGTGCAGACTGCGTCAAGACGACGCCGGTCCATCAGGTCCCTCTCGGTTCGTGCAGAGGGCTGAGAGCGCACTTGGCCGTATCACGCCCGACCGCTCGATTGCCCCTCGGTGGATTCAGACTGCGCCTGCGAGCAGATCCGCTGTTCAGACCACCTCGGATTCGCGGGTCCGGATTCCTCGCGTTATCATTGCGCATAGACGGGACTTTTTTACGTTGGCTGCCGAGTCCTGAATCCGGTAACGTCCAAGTCCACCGCTGTACGTCGCCTGATGGTCGACACGGGCGCCGAGTCCAACGTGGATCGACGCGACCGTATTGCAGGCGATTCGGGATTGAGCGGCGCAAGAAGGATCTGCAATTTCAACAGGGGAACGGCCAGATCATTACGCGCTCGGCTGGCTACGCCGTACTTACGGTGGACAAGTCTAAGACCGTGGACGAAGTCGTTTTCGCCGAAACAGGCGATCTCCAACTGCTCGGCGCGCGCGCTCTGGAAGGTCTGAATCTGCAAGTGGACGCTCGCCGGAAGAGGCTGGTGGCTGCCGGTCCGATCGTCAGTGCGGCCGCCGTGCCTCCGCGATTCGGACGGTTGGTGCAGGTCCCACTCGCGGCGCCGAAGACGCGAGCAAAGGCCCGGACGCGGAGGCCCAAAAGGCCTCGAGAAACCAGATTGAAAGCTCGATGAGTAGCCATGTCAGTGCCGGGATAAAACACCCGCAGGATTGCCGGTTTTGCCGACGTCCACCTGGGCGAGGACGCGGTAGGTACTCTACACGAGATTCTATATTCTGCTTGGCTGAACCCAGGTGGCGGCGCTACCATCAAGCTTGCGCCAAATGGTCGAGTTCCCGCCGACGGAGTATCGGACGTGCCCGGCGTTCTTGGTGCAGGACCGCGATCCCCAGGGCGTTTATCGTCTGTGCGACTTCATCACAACCCAGCTCATTCCGCCTGATCAGGCGCACCATGCGGGTAAGGTCAACAGCGTCGATAGACTCCGCCTTGCGACCGAATCGGTCCGCCTGAACGCCAGAAACGCTCGCTGTTCCAATGTTCCTGTTCATGCTGACGGCGCGGGAGGGTCGGGTATCGGCTAACGGCTTCGCCCTCCGTCTTCGCTGCTGTCTCAGACGTGCCATCGTCGCGCCGCCGGCGCATCTGTGTGTCTCGCGGCGCCTGCCACCAGGCCGTTCTGGGGACAAAGCCACCAATCCTGCGGGTGTTTTATATCGGCACTAACATAGCCAGGTGTTGCAGCGGTAGCAGGTGCCGCGAGCGCCACAAAAACCGCCTCCCGCGCGTTCTTGGTATGTGAACGCAAGCAGCATGGCCGTACCCACTCCAATCCGGGCCGGCAACCGCGAGGCGCTGGACGCCATCTTTCGCGCCCACTATGAGCGCATTACCCGCGTCATCGGCAGGGTCATCCACCACCAGGCCCGCGCGGAGGAACTGGCCGTCGAGGTCTTTCTGAAATGGCGCGACCAGCCGGAAGGCTGGCTCTACCGCACCGCCGTGCGGAAAGCCCTGGACGAACTGCGCAGCCAGAGACGCCGCAGCCGCCTCGATCGCTTTCTCGGAATCGCCCGCGAATCGCCTCCCACGCCGGAACAGTTGTACGCCGCGAATGCCGAACAGCGGCGCGTCCGAACGGTGCTCGGCGCGTTGCAGCGCCGGCAGGCGGAGATTCTGCTGCTGCGCAGCCAGGACCTCAGTTACCAGGAGATCGCCGCCGCCCTCGAATTGCCTCCGAACTACGTGGGAAGCCTGGTTAGCCGTGCTCAGGAAGCGTTCCGAAAGGAATATCGAAAGCGTTATGGAAACCAATCATGAAGACACCTGGGTGAAAGAGCGGCTTGCCGCGCTGGAACCCCAGTGGAATCCCGATCTCGCGCACGGGCGTCACTTGCTGCACGCCGGGCTCGCCAAACCTGCGCGCGCGTGGCCGTTGATGGCCGCCGCCGCTACTACGCTGTGCCTCGCCGCGCTGGCCTTTCCCCAAACCCGGGCCTTCGCGCAGGAACTCTGGCAGCGCCTGGTACTGCATCGCATCGACGTGGTCAGGCTGGATCTCTCGGATCTGCCGGTGCACGCGAAACTGACCATGAGTGGCATGCAACAGCCGCTCACCGGCCTCGATGACGCCGAACGGAAGGCTGGTTTCCGTCCCTGGCTGCCCCAGCCCGGGGTGCTGCCGCCGAACCCGTCCCTTTCGATGACCCCGCTGATGCTGGCGGAACAGACCATCCACGTCGCCGAGATGGCCGCGGCGCTCCGCAAGGTGGGAACGAACGACGTACAGGTGCCTCCCGAATGGGAAGGCGTGCAGTTGCGCGCCGCAATCGGCCCACTGGTAGCGGCAGACTACGGCGACGATGTCCGGATCCTTCAGGCCAAACCCATCGAACTCTCCATCCCTGCGGGATTTCCCCTGGAGCGTTTCGCCGAAGTGGCCTTCCGGAGCCTCGGCGTCTCCGTGTGGGAGGCTCGCGCCCTGGCACGGAAGTTCGCCGCCAATCCCGCCTGGCTCCTCGATATTCCTCCGGATGAGCCTGTGAACCTTCAGGAGGTGTCGCTGCGGACGGGTCCGGCGCTCCTGATTGAGGATTTCGACGACCATGGCAAGCTCGAAAAGGTAACGATCATCCGCAGCACCAGCGAACGAATCCTTGCCGTCATGGCCCCTGGCCGGCGCCTGGCCCTCGAAATTGCGAATCGCATCCCGTAAGGGCCGCGCCCCGTGTCACTGGGGAACATCCCGTCCCAAAATCGGACACGTGCCGGCGTTCCCCTGCGTGCTGCGACAGCCGATATCGGTTTCCATCGCAGGCAACAAACGTGCATCTCTGACGTCAATTATAGTGATGTGTGTGATGGATACTCCTGTTGTTCCGGCGCAGCCGAAGCCATTTCGGGTGCTGGTTTGCGACGATCAGCCCGATGTGCTCGAGGCCATGCGGCTGCTGTTGAAGGGCCAGGGCTTCCAGTCCGTCACCGTGGATTCCCCGCGGGCGCTGCTGCAGGCCATCCGTATGGACTCCTTTGACCTCATCCTGGCCGACTTAAACTACACCCGTGACACCACCAGCGGCGCCGAAGGTTTGGACCTGCTGGCCAGCCTGGACGCTCAGGGGAATGCCACGCCCGTGGTAGTCATGACCGCGTGGGGCAGCGTGGATCTCGCCGTCGAAGCGATGCGGCGCGGCGCGTGCGATTTTATACAGAAGCCGTGGGACAATGCGCGCGTGATTTCGGTGATCCGCAAGCAGGCCGATACCGAACGCAAACGGAAAAGCGAGATGGAGATCGCCGCCAATGTGCAGCAGAAGCTCTTTCCGAAAACCCAGCGGAGCTTCAAATCCATCGATTATGCGGGCGAGTGCCACGCCGCTCGCGAGGTGGGCGGCGATTATTACGACTTCCTCGAAATCGACGAGCACACCATGGGCTTCGCGCTCGGCGACGTCAGCGGCAAGGGCGTCCCTGCCGCGCTGCTGATGGCCAATCTACAGGCCTGCTTCCGCAGCCAGAGTCCCGGGTCCCTGCTCCATCCGGCCAACGTGTTGAAGACCGTGAACCGCCACTTTTTCGACTCCACCGCGGCAGAGCGGTTCGCCACCCTGTTCTTTGCCACCTATGATGACCGCACGCGCGGGCTGCGTTATGTAAATTGCGGGCATCTCGCGCCGCTTCTGCTACGCATGTCCGGGCAGCTCGATCGATTGGGACCCACCGCCACCATGCTGGGCGCATTTCGCGAATGGGGATGCAGCGAAGGGTCGGCGGACCTGCTCCCCGGCGACACCCTGGTGATGTACTCCGACGGCGTGACCGAAGCGGGCATCGAAGGCGGCCATGAATACGGCGAGGAGCGGCTCATCGCCAAGATGCGCGAACATCAGTGGGAGCCTGCCGGGCGGATGGTGAAGGCCATTCAGGAAGACGTCGCGCAGTTCAGCCCCGGCGCGCGCGGAGACGATGTAACCGTGGTGGCCGTGCGTGGCGTTTAGAGGCTTGTGCGCGTTCGGGTGGCTTGCCTCGCTCGCCGCCGGGCAGGTGCTCACCTCGCAGTATGACAATGCGCGCACCGGCTCCACGCTCCACGAAATCATCCTCACTCCCGCCAATGTGAATGCCGCCCAGTTCGGCAAAATCTTCTCGTTTCCAGTCGATGGGGACGTGTATGCCCAGCCTTTGTTCGTGCCGCGGGTGCCGGTGCCCGGCAAAGGCACGCACGACCTCGTCTTCATCGCCACCGAACATAACAGCGTGTACGCCTTCGATGCCGCGGCGCAACCCGCGGACCCGCTCTGGCATGTGAATTTTCCCGGCGGCGCCGTGCCGGCCACTTACACGGGCTGCCGCTTCATCGCGCCGGAAATCGGCATCACTCCCACGCCGGCAATCGATATCACTACCGGCACCCTCTACGTTCTGGCCCGCACCCGGGAGAGCGGCCGGTTCGTCCAGAGGCTGCATGCCCTGGCAATCACCACCGGAGTCGAAAAGTTTGGCGGGCCGGTGGAGATTCCGGCATCCGGTGGTTTCGACCCGCTCCGCGAATTGCCGCGCGCCGGCTTGCTGCTGGTCAATGGAAACGTGGTGATCGCCTGGGGCTCTTCCTGCGATTCCGGCCCCTACCACGGCTGGGTGATGTCTTACGATGCGCAAACGCTGGTGCGCAAGGCGGTGCTCAACACGTCGCCCCAGGCCGGCGAGAGCGGCATCTGGCAGAGCGACATGGCTCCGGCGGCCGACCAGGACGGCAATATCTATGTGGCCACCGGCAACGGCCGCTTCACCGCCGCACAGGGCGGGCGCGATTATGGCGACAGCCTGCTGAAGCTGGATGCCTCTTTGCAGGTGCGCGACTTCTTCACGCCATTCAACGAGCATGAATTGAATGCCGGAGACGAAGACCTGGGATCGGGCGGGCCATTGGTGTTGCCCAAGCAACCGGGCGCTCATCCGCACCTCGTGGCGATCGGCGGCAAGGATGGCGCCATGTACCTGATCGATCGCGACCATATGGGCGGATATCACGCCGGCGACGATTCCCACGCCGTGCAGCGCATTCGCTTCCGCGGCGGCATCTATTCCGCTCCGGCGAATTGGAACGGTCACGTGTTCTGCCTGGCGAGCGGCGATTACCTCACGGATTTTACGCTCGCCGGCGGGCAGCTCGGCAAGCCCAAACTGGGCGCAAAACGTTTCGGAAATCCCGGCGCCACTCCCGCCGTCTCTTCCAACGGGACACGCAATGGAATCGTCTGGCTCATCGAGACGAAAGCCTGGAACGGCGCCGACCGCCCCGCCGTGCTCCACGCCTATAACGCAGCGGACGTGGAACGGGAACTCTACAACTCCGAGATGATGAGCGCCCGCGACCGCGCCGGCAAGACCCTCCGCTTCACCATCCCCACCGTGGCAGGCGGCCGGGTTTATGTGGACGCCAAGGGCGAAGTGGACGTCTACGGCCTGCCGCCCGCGGCGCGATAAGGGCGGATCATTGGGGACTGGCTTCCTGGCCGGCGGCATAATGATACCACTCCACACCCGGCGCCCATCGCGGTTGAAAGCCCTTCCATGCCTGCTTGCCCGCCGGCGATTTCACCGGAAGTGCCAGGTACTCGCGGCGGGATGCGTCCCCTTTCAGGTAGAGATCCAGAAATGCCGTGATGAAGTGCTGGTTGATCGCCGCGATCCGGTCCTTGCGCCAAACCGGCTCATCGAAGAACTCCCGGGTTGTGAAACTGCCCAGAGCTTCCGGAGGCGGCGGATTGCCTCCCACGTTGTGACGCGCATTTTCGAACACCAACAGGTACCGCTCTGAATTCACCGCGCCCCTAAAGGCTTTGCGGGTTCCTTGTTCGAACCCCGAAATGTCGTCCTGGTCTCCCGCAATAAATAACGATGGGATGCGAATGCCGGCAAGTCCCTGAGCGTCCCAGTTATTCTGCGGCGGCTGATTGCCCCATGGTGCGATGGCCACCAACGCCTTGATCTGTTCCCGGCGGCGCGACTGGTACTCCGGGTTATCGGCCAGCCAGCGATCGAAGTAGCCGCCCGGGATTGCCCGTTCGGAGCCGCCTTGCCGGCTGTACCCGGCTCCTGCCGTGGCCAGCGCGCCATAGCCCCCCATCGAGTAACCCACCACGGCCACCCGGGTCGGATCCATTACCTCGTGAAGAAAATCGCCGGGATCGTGCGATCGCTCCGTCAGCGCGTCAATGGTAAAGGTCTGGTCCGCCGCCCGATTGAGCAATGTGCTGGTAAACGCGCGCTGCTGGCCGAACACGGAATCCGTATGATCGATCGCCGCCACCACGTAACCCTTGGACGCCAGGTTCTCCGTCAGCCATGTCATGAATGTCCGGGAGCCCGGATATCCATGCGAAACCACCACCAGCGGGAAGGCCTTGCCGCTCACCGGCGGCGCATCGCGGAGTGCCTTTCCTAAGATTGGAAATGTGTTCGGAACGCCCGCCCGTGGTGTCCCGGGCATCGCACTCTCGTAGATGACGCGCTCTTCTTTACCCTGCGGAATGGTGGCCGGGTACCAGATCTCAACGGTGAGAGGTCGATCGTACAAGGGCGCTTTGCCGGTACTCTTGTCGAAGTGGAGAATGTCGGGTTGGTGTGGATTGACAAGCTCCACGGTGCGGACGCCCACCGCCCAAGGTCCGCGCGACGCCAGTTCCGGCGCGTCCACCGGCGGTACGCTGAAGTAGGTTGCCGTCCCCTGTTGGGCCAGGCAGCAGAAGCACACGAACAGGATGCCCAGGAATCGCATTTCCTAATAGTGACACTGAATTCCGCAGCCTTGGCAACCCGACCCGGGGCCGGTGGGTGAAGGCGGTGGGTAGAAATGCCAGTGGGGCGGTCCCGCGCACCGGCCCATAAAGCCCGTATACGTGAGGCAATTTGTCGAACTGCTGGATGCCAGGCTGGCGGACCGAAAGGACAAGGAAGGATGAAGAAACAAGGGGAACTTGATCTGGACGCCTACCCATTCACGGTGCGGAAACTGGCGGCCGAAGAGGGCGGCGGCTACTTGGTGGAATACCCGGATGTACCGCTGTGCCAGTCGGATGGCGAAACCATTGAAGAGGCGATTGCGAACGGCCGGGATGCCCTGGAAGGCAGCCTCAGGTGCCATTTGCAGGACGGTAAACCGCTGCCGAAACCCAGTTCCGGCCAAGCCTACAGCGGCACATTTCGCGTCCGTATGTCGAAAACCATGCACGCACAGATTGCCGCCCGCGCGAAGGAGGAAGGCGTAAGCCTGAATCTGTTCGTGGTGGAGGCCGCGGCCGAAGCAGTCGGCAGGTACGAAAGTCCGGGCAGGGTTGAAACTCGGGCGAGACGCGAGAAGGTCAGAAAGCCGGCTCCCAAAGTAGCGACGCGCCGAAAGCGCGCCAAACGGGTGGCGTGAAATAACGTAGCCGTCATCCAACCGCCTTAGTTGAAACTTGAAAGTCTGCCACGGTACGCTACGGCATTCGCGGAAGTCATGTCCGGATCAGGACCTGCGGCGCCGACTTGGCATCCCGCACCAACATTTTTCCCCTGTGATACGGTATGCCAGGGTGGCGACAAACTAGCCATTTCGGAATCGGATACGGTCGGGTTCTACGATCCAAAGCTCGCCTGCAGGCGACCGGTTCGTCAACGCAGAGCGACCCTATTTACGAGAGCGAGGACGCTGAGCTGGTCTTGCCTCTTCGACCGAAGAATGATGATACCGTCGTACTCCGCCGGCGGCTATTCTTGGATATTTGCGAAACCCAAATCCAGTGTAAGTAGTACCCGGCCCTCGGCTCGACACCTGAGCGCGATTGTGAAAGCCTCCGCGCCCGTTAGCCCGCCGTCGCGTAAGACATCGGCGCACTCGCGCGGCAGGTTCTCGTCAATCTTCAACTTCAAACGGTATGTTCCAAAGGAAGATTCGCAGTACCCTCGCGCGCCAGCTCCGCGGCATAGGCCAGCGCGGCCTGAATGTCCGATTCCTGAATCGAGGGATAACTGGTGACGATTTCTTCGCGAGGGATGCCGGCGGCCAAATTATCGAGAATCACCGACACCATCACGCGTGTGCCACGAATGCACGCTTTCCCGTGGCAGACTCCGGGGTTGACTGTGATTCGCTCCTGCCAGTCGTTCATGCCTCATTCTACCTCGCCGTATCCCTACCCCTACTCGTACCGCAAAGCCGTCATCGGGTCGATCTTCGTGGCGCGCCGCGCAGGCAGATAGCTCGCCAGCAGCGCCACCGCCAGCATCAGTCCGATTACTACCGCGAAGGTCACGGGATCCCGGGCACTTACTCCATACAGCATTCCCTGTAACAGGCGCGTAGCGAAGAGCGCGCACCCCAGCCCCACCGCCATGCCGATTGCCGAAAGGGCCAGCCCTTGCCGCAGAATCAGCCGCAAGGCGTGCCCTCGCTGCGCACCCAGCGCCATGCGGATGCCGAGTTCCCGCGTGCGCTCCGCCACCGTATACGAGATCAGCCCGTAGAGCCCGATCGCCGCCAGCAGGAGTCCCATCAATCCCAGCGCACCCACAATGGTGGCGCTCACCTGCTGTTCGAAAACCGTCGAGCGCACCAGCAGATTCATGCTGGTGATCTCGGTGACGGGTACCCCGGGGTCGATCGCGGCGATCTCCGCCCGTACCTGCCGGGCCATGCGGATGGGGTCCAGGCTCGTGCGCGCGACCAGGTACATCGTGGAAAAGCGAGTTTGCGCGAAGGGCAGGTAGAAATAGGGCTCGGCGGCTTCCTCCAGGCTGTTGATGCGCGTGTCGGCCGCTACGCCCACGATGGTGCGCTCCGTATCGGGCGGATCGCCGGAGAGCCGCACGGTCTTGCCCAGCGCATCTTCATTGGGCCACAAGCGCTGTGCCATAGTGCGGTTGACGATCATCACCCGTGCGGCGCCGGGCTGATCGTGGCTGTCGAAGTCCCGGCCGCGCACCAGGGCGATTCCCAGCGTGCGGAAGTAGCGCGGGTCCACCGCGGTGTACTTCACGCGCTGCGGCGGGTTGGCCGCGATGGTGATATTCTGCGCCATGCCGCCGCCCGATCCGCTAAGCGGCGCGCGCAGTGCCAGGGCGGCATCCACCACGCCCGGTATGCCCGGTGCGCGTGCCATCAATTTGCCGTAGAACGCGCGCGAACCCGTAGCGTTGTACGGCGGAGAGATCTCTGCCACCAGCACGTTGCTCCGCGTGAATCCCGGATCCAGATTCATGCAGTAGGCAAAGGTTCGCACCAGCAGGCCGGCGCCGGACAACAGCACAATCGAGAGAACCATCTGTGCCACCACCAGCACGCGGCGGGAATAAGCACGGCGCGCACTGCGGGACACCATCGCCGACGTCCGCAGCGCCGGGGCCAGCCCGAACACGAAAATCGTCACCAGCGAAGCCGCAAGAGTAAACGCGAGCACCCGCCCGTCCAGCCGGAATTGAAAATGCAGGTAGCTGGCGGCAGGCGGAATGATGATGGCGGGCAGCAGGGAAATGAGCACGCGGGCCAGCACCAGTCCGGCGCCCGCACCCATCGCGCCGATAAGGCCGCTTTCGGCCATCAACTGCGCCACCAGGCGTTGCCGCGATGCCCCCAGCGCCACCCGGACGCCCATTTCATAGGTCCGGCTGCCGGCGCGCGCCAGCAGCAGGCCGGCCACATTGGCGCAGGCGATCAGCAGCACCAGCGCCACGATGCCCATCAGGATATACGGCAGTTTGTACCGGTGCAGCCGTTCGGAGTCCGTGAGCAGCAGTGCGCGGCAGCCCTTGTTGAATTTGGGCCAGGCCTGCTCGATCTGAGCGGAGATGGCGGTGAGTTCGGTGCGCGCGCTCCCGAGCGGCACGCCCGGGCGCAGGCGTCCCATCACGGTGAAGCTGCGGTAAGACCGCTCGGCCGCCTCCGCGCCGCTCGGGTCCCAGGAACTCTGCGGGATCCAGACGTCGGAATCGCGCCACATTTCGACGCCGCGGAATCCTGCCGGCGCGATGCCCACAACCGTGTACTGCCCGTTAATGTGAATCGTGCGTCCCACGATGGAAGGGTCGCCGCCGAACCGGCGCTGCCACAGGTTATGGCTCATCACCAGCACCCGGGGACCGGCGGCGTCGCTCGCGGTGAAAACACGGCCCACCTGCGCGGCGATGCCCAGCACCTGAAAATAACTGCTGCTGACCACGTTGGATTGCACCGCGTCGGCGAATCCCGGTCCCGTCAGAATGCCGCCCCTCCGCTCGGTGGCCAGCAGGCCGCTGAAGCTCTTGGCACGCGCCTGGTACTCCAGGAATTCCGGGAAGGAGACCTCATCCTGCGGGTCGCGCGGCGTGGCCGTGTAAACATAGACAAGCTGTTGCGCGTGGGGCACCGGCAGGGGGCGCGTCCAATACCCATCCACCAGGCTGAAGACCGTGGAGTTGACGCCGATGCCGAGAGCCAGGCACAGTACCGCAATCGCGGTGAAGCCCGGCGCCTTCGCCAGCGTGCGGGCGGCGAAGCGGAGGTCGCGCAGCAGCGCGCCCGGCATGTCAGAAGCCTCCGTCCTGGATCCACCGCCGCCCGGGGTTATCGTTGCGTACCGCCAGGTTCATTTTCTTGCGCGTCCCGTCGGCGAGTTGCACCTCGTACGGCACGAACCAGCCCGGGATACAGGCCCGACTGGAACGGTTCGCCGATCGAAACAATCCGCAGTCCGCCTCCGTAACGCTGGATGCCCTCGGGTACTGCGGTAGCAGGGTACACCGTGAGCACGCGGTCCCAATCGCGCTGCGCCATCCCTTCCAGAAAGGTCACGGCCGCATCCCGGGCGGTCGCGGGCAGAGCCTGGTTCACCGGCATCCGGTCGGGCGGCACGTCGGAGATCGCAGTATCGGGCAGGGCCACGGTGAACAGTTCCGGCGCGAACGGTTCGTTGTACCGGATTTCGTTAATTTCGAAAACCACGGTGTCTTTGCCGCCATCGTGCAGAATCACCTGCAGGCCGGTAAGGCGGCCGGTGGAAGCGTCGAACCGGTAAACCCGGGTATGGTCGGATTCGGCCACGGAAGTGTTGCGGGTCCAATCGTTGGCGAACTCGCCTTGCGCCTGGCGCGCGGCCGTGAGCGTAATACGCGGTCCATCCCGCCGCACGGCGGCGTGCGATTCGCCCTTCTGCGCCGCCCGCAGTTCGGCGGAGAGCACCTCCTGGGGGTCCAGCAACGGCCGCAGCCATTCCACGAACCCATTATTCCGGCCGGCATGCACCACCCGGTCCGGCTTGATGAAGAGTATGGACTGCCGGCCATCCATCACCGCCACGCGGCCCGGGTTTTCTACCCGCCAGCGCGGCGTCGCGCCGAATTCCTTCCACATCTCCACCGGCTGGAAGTCGTACTGCGTGCCGATATACTCGAAGTTGTCGCCCGGCGACGTGCGCATGCGCGCCACAATGTGTACCGAGTGAATTCCGTTCAGCGCCTGCACCGATTGCGCCAGAAGGTTGGTGGCGGCGTGGTTGGTCCCCAGGCTGCCCAGATACGGCAGCACGAAGAGCAGAGCCAGCAGGGCGGCCGCCATAGCCAGGCGTCGCGGGAAAGGCCTCCCTTTCGGTTCGCTGCGCAGTTCGGCCGCGAGCCGGTTCACGGTGCGCTGTTTGAAGCTGGGCGAAGCGGAGGCGCGGCCCTTGGGCTCGATTTGCGAAAGCGCATTGAGCGTCTCTTCGAACTCGGCGGCGCAGGCGCCGCAGGCCGCGAGGTGTTCCCGCAGTTCCGGGTGGTCGCCCGTGTCGAACAGGTCCACCAACCGGCGGCGGGCAGATCGGCATGTCATCGTTTGGCCTCCTGGCAGACAATCCCGCGCAGCTTTTCCACTCCGTAGCGAAAGCGCGACTTGATGGTGGGCAGGGAAACGCCGGCCGTCTCCGCGATGGTCTGGAAGGGAAGTCCCGCGAAGACCCGCAGCCGGATGGCTTCGGCCTGGCGGCGTGGCAAACGCTCCAGCAGACCCTCGATTTCGGCCAGCCTGTCGGCCTCCGGCTCCGGGGCCGCCAGGTCCATCGCACTGCCGTGCCGTTTGCGCCGGCGCAGCAGGTCCGTGCAGCGGTTCGCGACCATACGGTAAAGGTAGGGCCGGACGCGGGTGATGGCGCTGTGCCGCTCCCGCTCCAGGTAGGCATGAACCAGCACCTCCTGGACCACGTCTTCCGCATCCGGCAGGTTGCGCAGCCGGCATACGGCGAAATGCACCAGCTCATCCTGTACGGCGTCTACCAGGGCTTCGAATTGGGCCACGGTCTGCGGCCATGGCTCGCCCGCTTCGGCGAAAGCTGCCGGACGGCTCAGCGGCCGGTCCGGCGCGACTGCGAGTGTCCCATCCATTTCCGCTGCTATAACGATTCGCGGATGGCAAAAGATTTAAACCGCTATCAGACTATATTGTATGAAAATCAGCAGGCGCCAGAAGCTCATCGCGGAGGCGCAGAGACGCTGAGGAAAGACGCGGAGTAAAATTTTCTCCCGGTTTTCTCAGCGTCTTCCTCCGCGTCTCCGCGCCTCCGCGATGAAGAACCATCGTGGACTTTACTGAATCTGCTGCCTGCTCGTAACTCCCGGCAGGAACCGCGTATACAGCGAGTGGAAAAATGCCGGGCCGATCGCCGGCGGCCGGTCCTCCATCACGGCTCCGTCCTTGCGCAGCGTCGCGGTCAGCGCGCCGGTATCGATATCCTGCACGGCGCGTCCTTCCTTCAGCGCCATGGCGACCGCCACTCCCGCGGCCTGCCCGATAATCATGTACTGCGGTTCCATGCGTAGCGACGAGTAAGCCACGTGGCTGGCCGAAAAACAGACCGGCACTACCACGTTGGTCGCTTCCCCGCGCTTGGGAACCATCACCCGGTAAGGGATCTGGTACGGCGTCACCGCCACCTGCATGTCGCCTTCGTTTTCCACGTTGCCCTCGGCATTCACGAACCGTTGCACGTTATGCGAGTCGCTGTTGTAGGAGCCCATCCCGATGGCGTCCGGCTTGCTCAGGTCCGTCTGAACGTCCTTCTGCGTCATCACGAAATCGCCGGTCATGCGGCGCGCTTCGCGGATATAGAGCTGATTCGGCCAGTTCTCCGTATCGCGAAACTCGTCGCGCGCCAACCCCCAGCGGTTGACCTCTTCCTGAAGCGGCTTGGGCACGCGCGGGTCGTGCGCCAGGAAGTAGAAATATCCCTTGGTGTAGTCCACATGCGCCTGGAAGATTTCCGCCCGCCGTGCGTAGGACGCGTCGGGGTAATCCCAACTGCCCCCGAGGTAGTCGGTGGAGAATGCCCCCTGATTGTTGAAATCGGCTTTGTGATTGGGAATCGGCGCGATCAAGGTCACTTCGTGCAGCACCTGCGCGCGTCCTAGTTTGGTCTGCATGGCCGCCAGCAGCCGCGCCATCAGTTCGTACCGGTGAGGGTCGTAATTGGCCGGTTTGGGAAAGGGAATGCGGTTGGCCGGGTCATCGGACAGGATCATGCGGAAGTTATAGGATTGAACCTTCTTATCGGCCGTTCCGGTCACGCCCCTGGGTCCGGCGGAGATCTCGGGCAGGAGCTTGCCGTTTTCGTCGCGCGCCCGAATGGGGACCAGGAACTGATGCAGCGGCGTGCGATCGCGCACCCCGGCCAGGCTCTCGCCGTATTGTGCCGAGGATTCGCGGCCGAAGGTGTAAGAGATACCCGCCTGCGCCATCAGGTCGCCTTCGTAGGTGCAGTCGGCGAAGGCTCTGGCGTGAAAGACGGCGCCGTCTTCGGTGGTGACCGCCGTCACCGCCGTCCCCGATTTTTCCACCCCGCCGCGCTCCCGCAGACGGTGGTTCAGAAGCACCGTGACGCCGGCTTGGTCCAGCATCTCGCGGAGTACCTGCTCCCCCACATGCGGCTCATAAAACCAGGCGACCTCGTTCGCAAAACGGCCCACGTCGTACTTCACCCCCACGCGCCAGTAGAACTCCAGCGCGATGCCGCCGATCACTTCCTTTTTCCCGAAGTCCGTGCGGGAAAGTCCGCCCGTGGCCATCCCGCCCAGGTGCCGTCCGGGTTCCAACAGGGCGACTTTGATTCCCTGCCGGGCTGCCGACACAGCGGTAACTACGCCGCCCGCCGTGCCGCCGTATACCACCAGATCATAGGTTTGAGCGGCGATGGGCGCGGCCAGAGCCAGGAGAAGGACTACGAGTTTACGCATTGGGACAATTGTCAGCCACGCAGGCCGTTGTCCGGGAGTATCCTGTCGTTAGTTACCCGCTGTTACGCTGTTGCTGGAATGGAATGGATGGATCAAAACCGGCCAGGAACGCACCAGGCCCGGCCCGTTCATCTCCGAGTTGATCAACATTTCGTAGTATTCCGGGGAGCCTTTGGAGCGCCAGAGCCTTTCGATCTGTTCCAGCCCGTTGCTGGAGGTGAGAGCCGAGACCAACGCCGAAGTCTGCCGGCTGGCCACGATCAACAGGCGGGTTTTTCCGCCCGGCCCCGGTAGTACCGCCATGACGCCGGGCCAGATGGTCCGTTCCGGGCTCTCTTCGATGGAAAGGACACGCGCCGGTTCGCCGGGACCGGGCGATCGAATCTCCACCGATTGCTCGTGTGCGCCCAGGCGCAGGCTCATCCGGTCCAGATAGGTCTTGAGGGGCGTCAGAGTCCCCCAGGTGCCCACGGCGATCACATTTTCTGTATCCAGCGCTTCCAGCGGCGCTTCGGCGCTGCTTCTCACCAGCGTGTTGAGCGAGAAACGGTCCAGGTAGCGCATCAGGCTCACCGAGGCGAAGGTGTCGCTGGTCACCGTATAATTCTGCGCCAGCTTGGCCGATCCCAGCCCGAAGCTCTTTTCCAGACGGCCGAACACCGGCGACCTGTGTTGATCGGCGAACTCGTTGATCGAGGTGTCCCGCACCATCAGCGTGGAGGTGTCCGCTTGCAGGTAACTGAAGAACGTGGGTGTCGGCAGGATCATCCGGGTCTGGCGGCCGCCAAAGAACGCCCTCCAGAAGCGGGGCGCCTGCTCCGGAGTTCTTGCTTGCGATGTACGGAGTAAGTGGACCGTTTCGATCCCCAATCCGGCGGAGAGCGCCAGCAGAAGGGCGCAAGTCCACGCCAGGCGGCGATTGATGCCGCCACCGCGGACGGCAATTTCGGCAGGCGCCGCAGCCGGCTCGGCGACGGCCACCGATTCCAGCTTCACGCAATGGCCGCCCATGGGGATCACGATCCGCTGGCCGCTTGACTTGCCTTCCTGCTGGTAGAACTTTTCCAGCCGCTGCCGCAGGCGGGACACCTGAACGCGCACGCTGGCATCGATCCTGGCGTCGAAGGAGGGTCCCCGCCCCAGGGCTTCGGTGGCGATGGCATATTCGCCGATCGGTTCCTCGCGGTTGTGCCACAGGTAAAGCAGCAGCGTGCGCAGCGTGGGCGCACGCTCGAACACCTGGCTTTCCAGTACCAGCCGCACGCAATCCGGCAGCGGCTGCACCCTGTCACCGGACGGCTCCGGGACTACAGACGTCGAAGTCTGCTTCATTTGGACTCTCATTATATACGCTATCTCGCTGATTTTCCTACGTAACAATGCGTAACTCACAGGCGGAAACTTGTTCTTGCGAGTCGGTACGGACATGCTTATGCTGCAAGTACCCTCGCTTCAAGGAGTCTCATCGTGCGACGCGCTTTTGCCAAGACTGCATTCGCCGTTTGTTTTTTCAGCCTGATTTCGAGCCTGACTGCGCAGGTTTTTAATGCCCAGTTGAGCGGCGAGGTGACGGATGCTTCGGGCGCCATTGTGCCCAACGTCCAGCTCACTATCGCCAGCCTGGCTACCGGCGCCACGTTCACCACCGCCACCAACGCTCAGGGCATCTACCGTTTTCCGGACCTGGCGCCGGCGCAGTACAAGCTGACTTGCTCGGTGACCGGCTTCAAGAGCTTTCAGCAGAGCCCCATCACGCTGCAAGTGAACCAGGCGCTGGAGGTGAATATCCGGCTGGAAACCGGCCAGAGTAGCGACCAGGTGACCGTTTCCGCGGCGCCCCCGCCCCTGGAAACCGAATCATCCACGCTGGGGCAGGTTGTGACCACGCGCAGCATCGAAAACCTGCCGCTCAACATCCGCGACGCCTTCGCCCTGGTGGCCTTGACTCCGGGCGTGATTCTGGGGAGCAACTTCGGCAATGGCGGCGGCAACGACGTCGGGCGCAACTTCTTTAAGTCGGACTTCAATGTGGGCGGCGGCCGGTCGGGATCGCAGGAGATTATCCTGGACGGTGCGCCCGACACCACCCCCGACGTCAATCGCGGCGTCATCAATCCGCCGGTGGACTCCGTGCAGGAGTTCAAGGTGCAGGCCAACAGTTTCGACGCCCAGTTTGGCCGCACATCGGGCGGCGTGATCAACATGATCACCAAATCGGGAACCAGCCAGTGGCACGGCGTGGGTTACGATTTCGAGCGGCACAGCGTGCTGGATGCCAACAGTTTCTTCAACAATCGCAGCGGGCTCAACAAGCAGTCGTTCCAGCGCCACCAGTTCGGCGGCAATCTGGGCGGTCCGGTATGGAAGAACAAGTGGTTTGCCTTTGGCGACTACGAAGGCTTGCGGCAGGCTTATCCCGCCTCTACTATTTCCACCGTGCCCACCCCTCTCCAGCGGACAGGCGATTTTTCTCAGACCTTTGCCGCCAACGGCGCACAGATTCAGGTCTACGACCCCACCACCCTGGTCAGCCTGGCGGACGGCACGCGCCAGCGCAGCGTCTTTCCGGGCAACGTCATTCCCTCCAGCCGCATCAACCCGGTCGGCGCGGCGGTATTCGGCTATTATCCGCAGCCCAACCTTCCCGGAAACGCCGTGACCGGGGCGAACAACTACATCTTCGCGTCCAAATCGGTCACCAACAGCGACAAGTTTGACATCCGCAACGACCTGAACTTCAACGAGAACAACCGCATGTTTGTGCGCGTCTCCCGGCAGGCGGATGCGCGTCTGGTTCCCGGAACCATGCCGCTGCCGGTAGGCGGCGGGCGGCAGACGTCCGACCATTACACGCAGGCAATGGCCGACGGTACCCACGTCTTTTCGTCCAACACCGTGGCCGACGTTTCGTTTTCCTTCACGCGCGCGCTGGCCTATCAGTTCGGCCGGTCGCAGGGCTTCGACCTTTCCACGCTGAAACTGCCGGCCGCGTACACATCGCAAGTGGTGGCGCAGTTCCCGGTCTTCAGCCCCAGCGATTCGGTGGGCACCAGCAACGGCGGCGATTCGTTCGTGCAGTTCCAGCCACGCAACGTGTGGGCCATCCTGGGCAGCGTGCTGCACCAGCAGGGCCGTCATTCCCTTAAGTTCGGCGGCGATATCCGGCTGCTGCATTTCAACGAAGGGCAGAATGCCACAGCGTCCGGCGCATTCAGTTTCTCCCGGCTGTTCACGCAGGGTCCCAATCCGGTACAGGCCAGCACCATCGGTGGCAACGGCATCGCGTCCCTGCTGCTGGGCGACGCTTCCAGCGGCAGCGTCATCGCCATCAATCCCATTTCCACGCAGAGCTTTTACTACGCGCTGTATGTGCAGGACGATTGGAAGGTCACCACGCGCCTGACCATCAATCTGGGATTGCGCTGGGATGTGGGGATCGGCGACCGCGAAAAGTACAACCGGCTGGCCTACTTCGACCCGAGCGCCACGCCGGCATTCGCCGCGGCTGCCGGGTTGCCGAACCTGAGGGGCGCACTCGGCTGGATTGGGCAAGGCAACCCAGCCAACCAGCAATCCACCGACTGGAAAAACTTCGGGCCCAGAGCCGGCTTCGCCTACAGCGTGACGCCGAAGACTGTGTTGCGCGGCGGCTACGGCATCTTCTTCCTGCCGCGCAACGTGCAAGGCAACGGCGATGGCGCGGTGGAAGCCGTGCGCACCACCAGCATGGTTGCCACACTGGACAACCTGAACCCGGCCACCACCATGAGCAATCCGTTTCCGAGCGGCATCCTGCCGCCGTTGAACGACCGCAACCCGCTGGCGAATGTCGGTTCCAGCATCGGCGCGCCGCAATATGCGTTCCGCAACGGCTACTCGCAGACGTGGAGCTTTGGCGTGCAGCGCCAGTTGCCCTTCGGCCTGGTCGCCGATGCGCATTATTGGGGCAGCAAGTCTTCGGCCCTGCTGGTTTCGTGGAACATCAACCAGGTTCCCGACCAGTTTCTCTCCCTGGGTACGAGGCTCAACGACCTGGTGGCGAATCCCTTCAGCGGTCTGGGTCTGGGAGGCGTGCTGGCGGGCTCCACCATTTCGCGACAGCAATCCCTGCTGCCGTTCCCGCAGTACACCGGCATCAACCAGGTATTCGTACCGGCGGGCAATTCCACTTATCAGGCCGGAACCCTCCAGGTGGAAAAGCGGCTTTCTTCACACCTCACATTGCTGGCGGCCTACACGCATTCGAAAGCCATCGACGATGTGCGCACGCCCCTGGACTTCTACAATCGCACATTGGAAAAAGGGCTCTCCGGCTTCGATACGCCCAACCAGTTCCGTATGAGCGGAGTGTATAACCTTCCCTTCGGGCGCGACCGGTCCATCGGAAAAGGCATGAACCGCGTGCTCAATGCGATTGTGGGCGATTGGGACATCAACGGCATTCTGGGAGTGCAGAGCGGGCAGCCGATCGGCATCGGCCGGCCGAGCGTGAACAACGGCACGAGCGCTCACCTCGACAACCCGACCATCGCCAAGTGGTTCAACACCAGCGTCTTTTCGGTGGCGCAATCCTTCACCTTCGGTAACGTCGGTCCGGTGCTGCCGGACGTGCGGCTGGACGGACAGAGCAATCTGGACGCGGTACTCTCCAAGAACTTCCTGTTCCACCTGCTGGATCACACCGTGCGCGCGCAGTTCCGGTCGGAGTTCTATAACGTGACCAATTCCGCGCAATTCGGCGGCCCCAACACGTCGGTGTCTGCGGCCAGCTTCGGCGTGGTGAGTTCGCAGGCGAACAACCCGCGGGACATCCAATTCGGATTGAAGGTCAGCTTTTAGGCGCGGAGACGATCGAGTAATATATCGCAGCGCCCAGGGGGCCTGGAGCCGCACATCGCGTCATGCCGATCCTCGCACGGGCGACTCGCAAGGTGAGTTACGGAAAAACGGTCTCTCTGTTTGGGCGTGCGCTACTTACTGCGTTAATTGGGGGGACTCCGGGGGAACTTCTAGGAATGGCTGAGTTGCCGGCGTCTGTTCCGGGTCCGGCATCAAGCATTGCGGGATCATGCGAGACCCCGAATCAGTGCGCCAGCAAAGCGCTTGTCAGCTTGATCCCTCGCATATTTCGTCACCATTTCCTGGCGGCGGTGCCATACGGAAGCCTCGACATCGACGTCGATTCGGGAAGCACTCAGGCGGTGCAGCAGATTTGCCACGTGCTTTAACCGCTGGGCGGCCATTCTGTCGGTATAGGCGGCGTCAGATAATCCGACGGCCGCCCTACCATCATCGATCAATGCCACCCTAAGCGATTTGATGTAACGTGTCCGCACCAGGTAGATTTCCTCGAAGCCCTCTCCCGGGCGGTAGTTTATTCGTTCCCGATATAGTTGTTCTCTGAACCTAAGGCTATCGAGGGTAGGCGCTAGATCTGTGACCGTTCCGCGATCCGGCCACGCCATTTGTGTCACGACGTCATAATACGACCGCCAGACATCGGCGTGCCGCTGCCGCTGACTTCGCTGCTGGATCATGAAATTGGGCGTCTGGTTATCTGTGCGAGCCACCTCAAACACCGGACCGCCAGACAGGTGCGTCACCGATGTCATGTGAAGGCGAATAAAGCTTAGAGCCAGAAAGTAATTGGCGTAGTAGGCTGCCACACCAGCCCACGTGGACGCCTGCGACTCGCGAAGATGACTGCGCAAGAGATAGAGCGCCAGTGCCCGATCAAAAAACTCATCGGCCTCAAGCAGCATCGCGCCTGCGAGTTCACGCGAATATCCGTGCTGTACCTTCCCTGCGCCAGGTGTCCAAACGGAGAACACGTTGTCCCGGATGTATCCGAATTTTCGGGAGGATTGTGATACAGCGATTTCCAAATCCGAAAACGTCACGGGAGCGTTCAGACCAGTTGCAGGGCGCCCTTTTTCGCGCCCTCCTTGGGTTCGCTGCTCTTGAGGGCATCAGCTAATGCACTTGCGAGCCGATTCTCACCAGGATGGCCAGCCCAACCTTTGTGGTGCTCTGCGGTAAAATTGTAGCGCTTAATCGGTGTCAGCACGGCGAGGATTGACTTGACCGTGAAGTTCTGGAAGCGCTGCAAGCACGCAGTGAGCACTTGCGGAAGTACAATCAGCCAGGCTGAAAAACCAAGTGCCTTGGTGAGCACGCTGTTCTTGTTCCCCCAGTCGCTCGCGAAAATTGTCTTGATGGCCGTGAAGTAATTCTTCGAGGATGCCGTACTAATCCTCGTCCGAAGTACTGGAACAACGCAGCGCGTTCCGAGATTCGGCTTTCTATAGCGGTAGACTACTCGAGTTTGTGTGATAAGTCCGGCGCCAGAGCCGGTCAAGTCGAATTTGACCGTACCAAGGTACTCCGGGTCATCGTTGGGCTTGCATCGCGAGTTCGTGCCCTCTCGGCTGAACATATGAGCCGTCTTTTGTGAGGTCCAGCAGGTCGTAGAGGAGGGACGTCGGCACTCCTTTTTGCTTACAATTGATGATCTTGAACTGCTTTGCTTGTACCGCCACAGAGATACCGAGGAAGGCTGTACTGACGAGATCGTCTGTCAGTCTTGGCTTGCGTCAATCCGAACATGCGATGCTGCCCGTCAATAACACAAGCTGCATTGGGCTGCTCGGGGATTCGCAGGGTCTTCGTCTTCTCATCATAGGTGGCACCTTCTTCTAGGTTGACAAGAATGCTATTCGGGATGCAACCATTCTCTTTGTCAATGTAACGCGCGATGTAAGCTGCTCGCTGTTTCGAAAGGTTGCGCTGGTATCCTGCGTCCTTGTAAGCACCGCGACGGCTTACGAACGTGATGTAAACGAAGGTCGCCGAGTCCATTACGAAACAGAAGATGCGCCAGCCTCTCTGCTGGGCGAACAATGCCTTCAAGTCGACGAATCTTTCACGGGCCTTTTTTGCAGCCATCGGTCAACTATAGCGGCCAGGATAACCGAAAGAAAGCGCCGCCTGCCGTGCACTACCCCAATCGTACTAACCGGAGATATTCGTGGCGATGGTTGCTTGAGCAAACCCTTCGCGCGTATCCCCGAGTCTGTAAGGCCATGCCGACGAGCCAGTGGCCATGGTGCTCGCGTCTAACCCAACAGAGGAAACGTTGCCGCCTACTGGAAAAATCTAGACTCGGCGGCGTCCTGCTGCTTGGCGGCCTCTTGGCGCTGGGTGTCGGCGGTTCGTTGACGCAAAGCGATTTCTTCCAGTGCGCGCCGCTTCGCTTCCATCCGCACATGGGAGTACCGCGAAAACATCGCCCGCGAGACGTGGCCGGCGATGCTCATGATGACTTCGTCGCCAGCACCGGACTCGGCTAGTTCCGTCACCAGCGTATGGCGATTATCGTGCCAGCGACCAACGACTTTGGCGTTGGTGCGCACCTTGGTCCATGCGGTCTTCAGCGTTGTGACCGGGTGCGTGGGATCGTTCGGCTGCCCTTTCCCGGCCGGCGAAAACATACCATTCGGGTTGGCACGCCCCGAATCGACGGATGTACCACGCAGCATGCGCTTGGAGTGCTTTTAAAACGGTGTCGTTCAAGGGAATTACCCGCCCCGTGCCCGCGTCTGTTTTCGATTTTCCTACCCGTCAGCGTATTCTTGTGCAGGAGGTCGATCTGCCGCCAGCGGAGTTCGCGCAATTCCTTATCGCGAAGCCCGCAGTTTAGATTCACCACCAGGGCGGGGTAGATGTTCTTGCTGCGCAACTTCCCTGCTTCCTCGAGCATTCGGGCTTTCTCGTCGGCCTGTAGGCCCGGCCAGGGGACGGCAGCATCGCCAGCTTCAGGGACTTTTCGCGCCGCAATGTCGCGCGGATCAGATCGCCCTGGTCACCGCAGAGCCGCAGCAGCAGCAAAACTTCGTCGTTGATAGATCTTGGGACCAGCCTTCTCAGCCAGCCTCATCGCCTGATACCGCTTCACGCAAACCCGGTGTGATCTCCACGATGAGATGGTCGCCGAGGTGATCTGGTGACGTGGCCAAGGGCGTACTCCGCGAAGCTTCCGGAAGCGTGTTTCAGCTTGTAGTCGCGAAGAAATTCATCGACGGCTACCTGGATCGTTCTTTCGCTGCTGTGCACGAGCTTCTTCTTCCAGAATCTGGCTGTAAGGCTTCTGCCGTCGCTCGCGCTGCCGGCGCTCCTCAGCGATCGCCTGCTGCTTGTTGGCGGTACCGGTGGAACCGCGGTGCCGCCGCCCCTCGATCACGAACTCGTAATGGTAAAACGTGCCGTTTTGAAAACGCTCATTGTGTCGATCTGCCGCTGGCCGCTCAGGGCGCTGGCGGTGCACACCATTGGTCACTTCAGTTCGCTGCACAGTCAAGTCGTAAATTTGCGGGGGCGTCCAGCCCTGCGTCGCTGTTAAATGGTTAGCGCCCGATTTTTCCCTCGGCCATCTAGCCTACCGATCGACCGTCTTCGGCCGGTAGTCATCACGCGCGGCGGAAATCGCCCGGGCGATGGCGTCGGGGTCGAAGACGCAGCCTCCCCAGGTGCCGCCGCTGACTTCCTGGAGCATGGCCCAAAGGCGTGTATCTTCGGGCAGGGCGGGGTCCGCGGCGAGGTCGGGGCGCGGGGGGCGCGCGGCCAGGACGCGGGCGCCTTCTTCGGGGCCGAAGGTGACGCCGCCGGCTCCGACCAGGTCTACGGAGCCGTGGAGGCGCACACGGTCGATGGTGATTTCGATGAGATCGCCTTCGCGGAGTTTGCCCAGCGGGCCGCCGGCGAGCGCTTCGGGCGTGACGTGCCCGATGCAGGCGCCGGTGGACACGCCGCTGAATCGCGCATCGGTGATGACGGCCACGTGCTTGCCGAATTCCAGATAGCGCAGGGCACTGGTGATCTCGAAGATCTCCTCCATGCCGGAGCCCATGGGGCCGCGGCACATCAGCACCAGCACGTCGCCGGCCTGAATCCGGTCGGGGCCCTGGCTCTTGAGGGCGGCGACGGCGGCCTTCTCGGTGAGGAAGACGCGCGCCGGTCCGGTCTTGCGGTACACGCCGTTTTCATCGACCACGGCCGGGTCGATGGCGGTGCTCTTGATGACCGAGCCACCGGGGGCGAGGTTGCCGGCAGGGAAGGTGACGGTGGAAGTGAGGCCGCGGCGGCGAGCAGTGTCCGGGTCCATAATCACGTCATCGGGATCGATGCCGTCGCGCTGTTTGAGCGTGCGGCGGAGGGCGGCGCGGCGTTCGCTCTGTTCCCACCAGTCCAGCAGGACATCCAGTTTTGCGCCGGAGACGGTGAGAGCGCCGGTATCCAGCAAGCCGGCGCGGCGCAGGTGGAGCATCACTTCGGGCACGCCGCCGGCGAGGAATACCTGGACGGTAGGATGCGACTTCGGGCCGTTGGGCAGAACGTCTACCAGCCGGGGAGTCTGGCGATTGACGCGGGTCCAATCCTCCACCGCCGGGCGCCGGAGGCCGGCCGACCAGGCGATGGCGGGCAGGTGCAGGATGAGGTTGGTAGACCCGCCGAATGCCGCGTGGAGCACCAGGGCGTTGTGTACGGAGGCGTCGGTAAGAATATGGCGCATGGTGAGGCCGCGCTCCTCCAGAGCCAGCGCCGCGCGGGCGGAGCGGCGGGCCATATCGAGCCAGATGGGGTGGCCCGAGGGCGCCAGAGCGGAATGCGGGAGCGACATGCCGAGTGCTTCGCCGACCACCTGCGAAGTGGCGGCGGTCCCCAGAAACTGGCAGCCTCCGCCGGGCGTAGCGCAGGTGCGGCAGAGGTCGCGCGCGGCGGATTCGAGAGTGATTTCGCCGTGGGCGAAGCGCGCCCCGGAGGACTGCACCTTCCCGGCGTCTTCGCCCTCCTCGGGGAGAAGGGTGACGCCGCCGGGAACCAGCACGCAGGGCAACTCGTGCATGGCGGCAAGAGCCATCATCATGGCGGGGAGTCCTTTGTCGCAGGTGGCGACCCCGAGGACGCCGCTGCGCGTCGGCAGGGAGCGGATCAGGCGGCGGAAGACGGTGGCGGCGTCGTTGCGGTAGGGCAGGGAATCGAACATGCCGGTGGTGCCCTGGCTGCGGCCGTCGCAAGGGTCGGTGCAATATGCCGCGAAGGGGATGGCGCCGAGAGATTTGAGTTCCTTGGCCGCGGCATCCATGAGCAGACCGACTTCCCAATGTCCGGTGTGGTAGCCGAGAGCGACGGGGGTGCCATCGGCGGCGCGGATTCCGCCATGGGTGCTGAGGATGAGAAACTCTTTGCCGCCGAGCGCGGCCGGGTCCCAACCCATACCGGCGTTCTGAGCCCAGCCGAAGGTGTCGCCGGAGGGGCGTTTCAGCAGCATTTCGGGAGTGATGGGAAGGGATCCGGCGGGGCCGCGGGCCTTGGAGGCGACATCGAAAAGGGAAGCATCGGTGGAGTCCAGAATGCGGTCGAGGGGAGTGCTCACAAACCTACTATATTTGACTTGAGGCCCCCGTACGGGTTATTTTGCAGTTATAGCTTCCATCCGGCGCGGTAGCCAAGTGGTAAGGCAAAGGTCTGCAAAACCTTTATACATCGGTTCGACTCCGATCCGCGCCTCCATCTCAATCCCCTAAATCATCAATAGTTTGCAATCGCCTGACCCGCTTTGCATCAGAGGCCGGGGCGGACGATTCATGCCCAATAAACGGCGAAGCTCAGGCGAAATACGGAGCTCCGTCCGGGTTCCGTCCGACCCGAACTGGTTCCCGTCCGACCCCTGTCAGCTTGTTGCGCTCTCAGCCATCGATCGCCGAAGCCACGCCTCTTCTGAGGAAACCGTCTCACGATGCGCGCACCCCGATCGGCTGTTTAGAAGTAATCGCGCGCGATTACTTCTGGGTGATGAAACTGCTCCCCCCTATTGAGCAACGAAGTATATTCTGAGACGGCGGGTTTCGGAATCGCTTGAATTAGCGGCTTGGAGGGGCTGGTGGGAAAACGGCGCGACAGCCGGTACGAGTCCGGCCAGCGTACTGGCGCCTGGCAAAAGATGCGCGTCAACCGTGGGCAGCCGTTCGTGATCGCCGGGTACACGCTGGCGTCCAGGGCCTTCGACGCTGTCGTGTTCGGCTACTACCAGGACGGAAAGCTGCTTTACGCCGGGCGCACACGGAGCGGTTTCACGCCGGCATCCCGCGACCAGCTATTCCGGCGATTTGGCGCCCTGGCGGCGGAATCGTGCCCCTTTACCAATCTTCCCGAAGCAACGAGTGGACGCACGCCCGTTTTATGGGGCTGCGCGAGGGCCATCAGGCGACGGACGTGGAGCGAGAGGCCTGATCACCGCGCGGACGAAGCCTACGCGGTCGCAGCCTTCTTCGCGGCCCATCGCTTTTTGAAAGCAGGGCCGGTCTCGCGAAAGAATTCCGTCTCGGCGGCTTCGGAATGCGGAAGAGCGAGGTTGAAGTGAATCCGCCGGCTGGCGTCGGTATCGATGACCAGGATGCGTGCACTCCAGCGAAAGACCATACTGTCTCCATCGGAATATGCCCACAAAAACCAAAAGGCAGGAACCGGACCGAAGTTCGAATTCCTGCCTATCAGCTCCTGCGCCGAATATTAAGTCTTACTTCACCGACGGGCTATCATCGGCCTTCAAATCGCCGATTGCATACTGAATACCTGCACGCAGGTGCTCCAGCATCGGCGTCATGGTGTAGAACACCTTTTCATTGTGGCCATGGCCTTCATAGAACACGCGGCCTTTGCCTTCCTTGCGAATGTAGCTGAGGGCATAGTCGCCGTCCGAACGCGGATTCCGCTCCTTCGCCTTATCCGTATCGCTCATCTTCGCGTAATCGATGCTGGTCAGCACATGAAGATTCTTGCGAGAATAGGAATCTTCGGCGAGCGTATAGGTCTCATCGTGGATTTCGAATTCCTGCCCGTGGAACATCGCGGTGAGCGGGCTCAACGGGTCGTCAATCTTCGTGGTGATGAGCTGCGGATCGCTCCAATGGAACTTAAAGAACCCGCCGATCAGCGTGTTGAACTCGGGCCAGCCGTGAACATCGGCGCTGGAACCGGGCTGCTGTGCACGAGGGGGTGGGGGAACCGCCGTGTTCAGGCGTGCCGTCAAGTCAGCCTGTACCAGCTTGCCCGCCTTGTCGGTATCCAGCTTGTCGTACCACGCATCGGCCAGCGTGGCGAGTTCCTGGCGGCTGATCTTCTTGTCGCCGTTTGAATCGCCCTGTGCAATCATCTGAGCAGCCAGCACATGCGCGGCATCGTTGTGCGGAGCGGCCGCGGCAAGTTTGCTCTCTTCGGCGCAATCCCAATGGTAGGAGTCGGTCGCGGCGTGAATGCCAGCAACGCCCTTACCGCTTCTCACGAAATCGAGGAACGCCGCGCGACGCGCTGCCGTGGCTGCCGTGTCGGCGTCGTCCAGGAAACAGGCCGTGGTGCTGTCGAGGAAAATCGCATCGTACTGCTTCAGGTTGTTGGTGTTGATGTCAGCCAAGCTGTAGCTGATTGTCGTCGACCAAAGGTCGCCCTTGTTGCCGAGCGCTTCCACAGTCTTCGCAGCCATGGGAATCGACGAGTGCACGAATCCAAACTCACCTGTATGCGCGAACACGAGCACCTTGCGGGCACGCGCGGGTTTGGCGCCAGGTGTGGTCGGCAGGGCTGCCAGCATTGCATCGATGTTCGCCTGGGCCGTTGTCATCGGCGTGGAGTTACCCCAGGTCTGGAAGCCGCCCGGCGCCGGGAGAGGAAACACCGTCAGCAGAGCGGTTACGAGCTGACCTTCGGTCACTGCGCCGCTCTTCGCGGCATCGGCCGCGGTGAACCAGGCGTTAAACGTATCCTTCAGTTCGGCTCGCGAAACCGAGCCGTCTTTGTCTTTATCGAGCGAGTTGAACAGCGCGGGGCCCATACCGCCGCGGCCGCCGCGCCCACCCGGACCGCCGCCCGCCGGGGGCTGTGCATTCGCAACACTGCTTGCGAATGCGAATATACCTACCGCTCCCGCTGTCATCCACTTCATATTCTTCAATCCTGAGGACTTCACCAATGAGCCTCCTGCACTGTGAAATAGTCTATCGCACCGCATTTAGTTCGTGAGCCCGGACGGAACCATCCAGCGAAACTGGGAAGAACGGGATCGGGCGGGAGACTCTGTGCTTGTCAATGTACTCTCCGATGGCCATGATCACCTCTTCGGGGTCGTAAGTCTGCCCTTCCGGCATTTCTACACGAGACCAGCAGCGATCTTGCCGAGCGCCTCGATATTCGTCATTATCGTTAGTTGTTTTTCACGGGCCTGGATGCCCGCCACCTGCCACTGAAATCTCCCGTGTAGCATGGCACTCGCCGGATGACGCACCAAGCGGAAGTTGGCCTCCTGCCGCTAGTCAGGCGCGAGGTACGCACGTTAGAACATTGCCGGACTGCACACCTGGCGCTGGCCGCCCCGGCGACCACTCGGCAGATGCGGCAGTTCGATGTAGAGGCGCGTCCAAATTCAACCTTAGACCCTCGCCAGGCATTAGTTTATTGCAGGCGAAAAATGGTCTTGACAATGGGGTCCACCTTAATTCCGGCAAAACGTTGTTGCAGCGCGTGGCGCAGCTTTTCGGGGGGCGGCTCACTGAGAACCTCGATGCGGCCGTATGCAGGAAATGGCGGTCGAACGTAAAAGCGCGTCGGAATCCGAGTGGGATGTACGCCCGGGCGTGCTGAATGACCGGCTATTGCTTGGGCTGAAGAGAACCATGAGCGAGTTCGAGACTCCGAGTGTGGTTTCATAGGAGAGTTATACGCACGGGTTCCGGACTGCGGCGCGAGAGTTTCGCATGTTGCAGAGCCCTTACTCCGCGTCGCTCCGCAACTGCGCCAGCAGCCAGGAGCGGGCGAATTCCCAATCGCGCTTTACCGTCGCGGGAGAGATCGAGAGCACGTCGGCAATCTCCTGCTCCGTCAGCCCGCCGAAATAGCGCATCTCGACAACTGACGCGGCGCGCGCGTCCAGTCCCTGCAGTCGCGTGAGCGACACGTTGACCTCCGCAATCCGTTCGTCGAGCGCGATGGCATGATCGCGCGCTTCGTCGAGCGGCAGCGGCTGGTCAGGCCCGCCGCGCCGCAGGGCTGTCCGGCGGCGGGCGTGGTCCACGATGATGCGGCGCATCTGCCGCGCCGCGAGGTGCAAAAAGTGGAGCCGGTTTTCGCAGCTTACCGGCGGTCCGGAGAGCAGATTGACGCACAGCTCGTTCACCAGCGCTGTGGGTTGCAGGGTCATGGCGTTGGCTTCGCGCCGCATGTACACCGCCGCCACGCGCCGCAGTTCCCGGTACACCGCCTCCATCAGTTGCCGCCCGGCTTCTTCGTCGCCATCGCGCCAGTCGGTGAGCAGCGCCGTAATGTGGATGGAATCACCCGGCTCCATGTGGTATCTGGTGATATCATAGCCCGACACGAGCGGGGTGACCGTACCGCATGACACCGGAGCGATTTCAGGAGATCCGCCGAACCTTTGAAGAGATAGTAGATCTCGATGGCGAGGCGCGCGAAAAGGCGCTCGACCGCATTGCAGAGTCCGATCCGTCCGCTGCCGCCGAATTGCGGCGCCTCCTGCGGGAACATGGCCGCTCCACTCTCCTGCTCGACCGGTCGCCGGTGGAAAACCTGTCGCGGCCGGCGCTCGAGTGGCGCCAGTTGGGCCCGTACACCATTCAGCGGGAAATCGGCATGGGTGGCATGGGCGTGGTCTACGAAGCGGCGCGCGTGGATGGGGCATTCCGCAAGCGGGCGGCCATCAAAGTCCTGCGCCGCGACATCAGCCCCAAGACGTTCCTCGCCCGCTTTGATCAGGAGCGGCAGATTCTGGCCCGCCTGGAGCATCCCCACATCGCCACCATTTTCGACGTCGGCGAGACTCCCGAGGGGGATCCCTACTTCGTTATGGAGTACGTGGATGGTGTACCCATCACGAAATACGTCGAAGACCGCCTGCTCTCGGTGGCGGAACGGCTCGACCTGTTTCTGCAAGCCTGCGATGCCGTGCAGTACGCGCATCGCAATCTGACCGTGCATCGCGATCTCAAGCCAGGCAACATCCTGGTTACGGAAGCGGGCGCAGTCAAGCTGCTCGATTTCGGTGTCGCCAAGCTGATCGAGCCCCAGTCGTCCGGCGCGGAGCCCGCCACCGAGATGCTCCTCACGCCCGCATACTCCAGCCCGGAGCAGATCCGCCGCGAGCCCACCGCGACATCGGGCGATATCTTTCAGCTGGGGATCCTGCTGTACGAGATGCTCTCCGGACAGCACCCCTTTCAGAGCGGGTGTGCGCTTCCGCATGAAACCATGCGCGCCATCTGCGAAGACGATCCGCGGCCACCCAGCGCCGTGGCCGGCCGTAACGCGCGGCAGATCCGCGGCGAGCTCGACACCATCGTGCTCACCGCGCTGCGCAAGCTGCCGTCATGGCGATACCAGTCGGTGGAGCAATTGGCGGAAGATATCGCCCGCTATCGCCGCGGATGGCCCATCCTGGCGAAAGGCAACAGCGCGGCTTACCGCTTGCGAAAGTTCGCCCGCCGGCAGTGGCTCCCGCTCGCCAGCACCGCGGCCTTGATCCTGCTCCTCCTGGGCGGCATTGTGACCACCACCCACCAGGCACGCCTCGCCGACGCCGCGCGCGCCCAGGCGGAAAGCGAGCGGGAGAGCGCCGAGGCGCAGCGCCATCTGGCCGAAGAATCGCGCCGCGTGGCCACTGAGCAGCGGCAAGTGGCCGAAGCCCGCACGCAGGAAGCAGAGAACGAGCGCCAGCGCGCGCAGGAGCGGTATCGGGAGGTGCGGTCGCTGGCATCTTCACTGCTGTTCGATCTGTACGACGGCGTCCGCGACCTGGCTGGATCGTCCACCGCCCGGCGCCTCATGGTGGCCAAAGCGCAGCACCAACTGGAACTGCTAACCGCCGACGCGAGCAACGATATCGGGCTCGCGCGCGATCTCGCCGCTTCTTACGAGCGCATGGGGGAACTGCGCGCCGACCCGCGGCAGACGGACAAGAAAGATGCGGATGCAGCAGTGGCAGCCTACCGGGAGGCGGTGCGGCTGCGCCGGCAGATCGTAGCGCGTGGCGATGCTGTACCCGCCGACCGCCGTGACCTTGCTATCAGCCTGGCCAAACTCGGCGACGGCACCTTTTTCGCCGGCGATCCCAAACAAGCGCTTGCCGACGATCAGACCGCCCTCTCCATCGCGCGGGCGCTCGACCAGTCGTCTCCCGGCGACTTCTCCATCGCCCGTGCGTTGGGCACCGTCCAGGAGCGCCTTTGCATCCTGCTGCTTCCCGCCGGCAACAACGCCGCCGCGCTGGACGCTTGCGAGCAAGCCCATGCGACTCTCACGCCGCTGGCACGCTCCCATCCGGACGACCTGGAGGTGCAGCGCCTCCTGGCGACCGCCGAAGGCTCCTACGCCAATGCGTTCCGCCTTTCCGGCAAGCCGCGGGACGCAGTGGTGCATGCGCAGGCCGCGCTCGACGCCCTGCGCGGGATGCAGGCACTGGCGCCGAGCAATGCCGAATACCGCCGGCTGGCGGCCTCTGCGGAAAGTATTCTGGCCAGCAGTTTGGCCGCTACCGGAGACCTCCCCGGCAGCATCGATGCTTTCGATCGCGCCATCCACGCCATGCAGGTGGCGGTGGAGATCGATCCCTCCGATCTTGGCTCTCCCCTGCGACTGGCAAGCACCTTACTCGCGTTCTCCCGCCGCCTGGCGCAGAGTCCGCAAAAAGCCCGCGCTCACGATACCGCACAACAGGCGATGCGGCTGCTCCAGCAGACCGCCGAGAATCCCAGCGCCGGGCCCGTGGAGTGGAACGAATATGCCGACGCACTCCTGAAGGTCGACTTCCCGGATTTGCAGGGTCCCCCGAAAGCCCTGCAACTTGCTGAAAACGCCGTGGGTGCCACAAAGCGCCAAAATCCCTTCTTTCTGGACACCCTGGCTTGGGCGTACTTTCGCGCCGGCGATCGGCCCAAGGCAATTGTCACCGAACAGGAAGCCTTGAAGCTGGTGCCGGCCGGCGCCAAAGGCGGCCTCCACGACGTGCTGGCCCAAGGTCTCGCCAGCTTCCAGAAATAAATGGGTACGAAAAAATACCTTTGAGCTATTTGCTCCCCTTCCTCCGCAATTCTTTCTAGCAGGTTGAAAGCACCGCTCCCTTGCGGTCGCGACTCAGTCAATTCGGTCGCGGTTCAGTAACGAATGACGCTTTCGGCGCCTGAAATGGAGGGTTCCGATATGGCGAGTTTTTGCAGTGGCTGCGGATTTCCGCAGGGTCCCAACGTTGCGTTTTGTCCCAATTGCGGCGCCCGGCAGCAGGGCACGTCCGCGCCGGCCGCACCCGCGGCACAGCCCCCAGTAGCCCCGGCAGCCATGGCAGCGCCAGCCGCGGGCATGTCGACCGGCGCCAAGGTGGTCATCGCGGTCGTGGTGGCGATGGCGGTGACGGGCATGGCCGCGGTCGGAGGACTTTGGTACGTGGCCCACCGCGTCAAAGCGGCAGTCATCGAAAAAGCCAAAGAGGCGGGCGTCGATCTCCCCGGCGCCACCACAACTCACTCCCCGGCAACGCCGCGGCACATCCCCAAACCCTGCGAAGTGCTGTCCATGAGCGAAGTGTCGTCGCTGCTCGGCGAGCCAATCGAGCGCACCCAGGTTCAGGATAAGAACTGCGACTATTACGGCCCCGCCGGCCTGACTACCAAACTGGCCAGTGAACATGCCAACGCGACGGCACAGAAAATGAAGTCCACCGGAGCGGTAGGCGCCTCGGAGTTGATGGGGACGCTTCAAGACGTCATGAAATCGGCCGCCGCCCAACAGGACGCCAGCACGGGCGGCGATTTTCCGTTTCTCATGCTCATGCTGGAGCCGGATGGCAAGTCCGAGATGGCGGCTTTGAGCGTCTCCAGGGCGCTGTTCAACGGACTCACCGAGGGTGTCGCCAAGGCGGACGGCGTGAAAGCCCCCGAGTACAGATTGGGTGTCGAGGTGCCCGGCTTGGGCGACCGTGCCGTGCGTCTCGACCCGGTAGGTCTGAGTGTGCTGAAGGGCGATTTAATGATTCGCATTTTGACCGGCCCCGTGGACGACCCCAACGGCAAATCGATTGCCGTGGCCCGCGCGGTCCTCAAGAAGCTCGAATAAGTCGGAAACCAAAAGGAGATTCCCATGCGCATCGAATCGATTTTTCTCACAGCGTTCCTTGTGGCGTCGCCCGCGTTCTCAGCCGACTCTGGCTGCACGATCCCCTTCGACGCCGGCAAGAAGATCATCACCACGCCGTCGCACGGATACAGCACCAGAACGTCGGGTCTGCACCCCAACCAGCCGCAGCAGACGGAGGTCATTCACACCGGTGGCATGGACGGCGCCATGTTCGCGAAGTTCAACGGCCGGTGGACCCACAGTCCGCTGACCCCCACGGCGCTCCTGAAGCAGGAGGATCAAAACATCCACGATGCCAAGAGCACGTGCCGCTACCTCCGCGATGAGTCCGTTAGTGGTGGACCGGCCGCCGTCTATTCCGTCCACACCGATAACGGCGGCATTGTTAGCGACGGTACGATTTGGATCGCCAAAGCTCGCGGTCTGCCGTTGAAAGAGGAACTCGACATGGATGTGGGTGGCGGCCCCAGCGGTAAGTCGCATGAGTCCTTGCACTTTGAATATTCGAACATCCGGCCACCCGATGGGGTGAAGTGACCGGGCAGGGGAAGGAACGGAGGGAGCCCTCATCAGATGAGGGCGCATTTCGTAATCTGCCCGAACCGTCCAGCGGCAGTCGACCATCGTGCTGCCTCTTCCGCCAGAGAGATGCGTGTTGCATTTCAGTCGCTGCCAGAAACGGCCGAGGACGCCGGCGAGGATTTGAGGTCGAGTGCCGTTCACGTCCCGGCACGTTTGCCGGAAGGTGCGCAGAACCGAAGGCAACTATTTGTTCGCTTCTCGCCGGTGAACGTGCCGCCCCAGGAAGCCGTCACCGAATTTGTGTCCCGAACCCTTCGCTGCTTCCGAGAAGTTACCCAGTAACGCTCGGTTGAAGTGACCCACCCCGGGAACAGGATTGAGAACCCGGCGTCATCATCCACGCCGCAGGCGTGCAGTGGTGTCGATGTTGGGGGACAGAGCGATATCATCCGCGCCGAAGGCGCGCGCTGTGGGGTGGCGGATTTCGTTTGGGGGATTGGGATTTAGGGCTATCGTGCCGAGGCGGCGCGCTGGAGTTTGTGGCGGAGGTGCTGAAAGTATTCCTGGCTGACCTGCAGTTGCAGTACTTCTTCGATCACCGGCGAGAAGTATGCCAGCGAGCGGATCGTTCCCAGAGGCGCGGCGCCGGCGGGCCGTATGAGTCGCCGTGCCGCGGCAAGCACGAAGGCGTCCTCAACCGCTTCCAGGGGCACACCGCGTTGGTGCAGTTGGGCCGCCAGCACTCGGTCCGGGCGGCGGACGACACCACACGTGCCCGGAGTCACACGATAGGCGTTCAGAAGCCGGCGTACGTAGTCGCGCTGTTCCATGAGTCAGCCCTGCGGTTCGCGCAGCGAGGGACCGTTGATGGTCACGGTGTGGCAGTAATGCCGCACACGGCTCAGCAGCGCTTCTACCATCGATTTGTTGCCGAGGAAGTTTTGCCACTCGTCATATCCCAAGTTGGTCGTGAGGATTGTGGAGTGGCGCGTATAGCGCTCCTCCATCAGCTTGAAGAAGGTGTTCGACTGCTCGGGCTTGAGATTCAGGTACCCGAACTCATCGATCAATAGGACGTCCAGGCGGGCCAGGCGGTTGAGTAACTGGCGCGTGGAGCGGTCGGCCAGCGAGGCGTACATCTCGTCGAACAGATCCTGCGCACGGATGAACTGACAGCGATGGCCGTTCTGCAAAGCCTTCAACAGAAGCCCGCAAGCCAGTCCGGTTTTGCCCACGCCGGTCGGCCCCGTCAACACCAGATTCTCGTGCTTGGCGACGAAGTCGAGTTCGGCGAAGGCGCGCATCTGCTTACGGTTTACGCCGGGCTGGCGTGCCCAGGGAAACGATTCCAGCGACCAGCGTTCCGGCAGATTCGCTCTACGGATGCGCCACTCCAGAGCACTTTCCTGCCGGTCGTGCCATTGCGCACGCAACAGCCCGGCGATGAACTCCGAGTAAGATGCTTGCGCTTTCTCGGCGGCGCGTAACTGTTCATCGTAAACGCCGAGCATGCGCCGCAGTTTGAGATTCTTCAGCAGTTGTTCCAGTTCTTCAGTCATGGGAATCGGTGTCCGGGTCCAGCAGTAGAAAGTATTCGCGCGCCACGCGGCGCAAAATCATTCGTTCCAAACGGTCGAGATCGTATAGCCCATACCGGGCGGCTTCCTGCACCGCGGCCAGAAACGGTTCGCGCGGATATTCCCGCAGCAGGCGCAACAGTTGCCGTAGGGCAAGCGCCACCACCTTACGGCTTTTCTGCTTCAGCGCCGCTACGTAGAGTGCGGCCTCGGGCGCGGCTTCGACGATCGCCTTTTCTTCCGGGTGCGGATCGCTGCGCTTGACGCCTTCCCCACGCGGCGGGCGATGCGCAGCCAGTGTGACGCGCTGCGACAGAGGCGTCACTGTGCGCGCATGCGTAACGATATGGCGCGCATCCATTTCGATCTCGATCTTGTCCCGGGTCTCGCGGACCTCCACCCGATGCCCGATCCAGGCGACCGGCACCGAGTAGCGAATCGAGTTCACCGAGACGTAGCCTTCCACGTCCACCGTGCGCTGATGCAGACGATACACTTCCGGAATCCACGCCGGCAGCGGTTTGAGATGCATGCGCTCCACCGCGAACAGTTCGCGCGGCACCGCGCGGAGATGCTTCTTGTAAGTCGAGTTGACCTTGTCGCACCAATGGCGCGCCTGCTGGTTCAGATCCTCCCAACTGGCGAACGTACGCCCCGCCAGAAAGTTGTTTTCGATGAAGAAGAACGGGCGCTCCACGCGTGCCGAACGATTGGCATTGCCGATCGCGTGCGCCACAAAGCGGAACCCGAAGCGTTCCGCAAACGCCTCCATCTCAGGCACCGGAATCATTTCGCGACCCGTGCCGCGCAACACCACCACATGCGTGTTGTCGATCATTACGCGCTCCGGCGCGCCACCGGCATGGCGCAGCGCATCGGTGAGAAACACCTTGCAATCGAATCGCTGGAAGGTAGGATTGATCTGGAAGAACAGCATGCGCGAATAGCACAACACCGCCGACGCCGTCTGCGCTTTGTACTTCCTGCCGCCCACTTCCACCGTGTGCGGAGACGTATCGTGCTGCATCTCCACGCCCGGCTCAAAGTGATACTGGCCCGCCGGCACGACCGGCGTTTGTCCGATACCCTGCCTGCGGCAGAACCCCGTCAGCGCCTGATAGGACAGCACCGCGCCGCCCGCCACCAACTCCTCATGGACTCGCACGAGATTCCCCTTGCACGAGGTCAAAAGTTCGAGGATCTGTTCGCGGTACGGTTCCGCCTTCTCCGCCCGTTGGATCTCCGGCACGTTGGTGGAGTTCTCTCGCAGCACTTTGCGCACGGTCGGCCGCGACAAGCGCAGCACCTGTGCGATCTCGCGCTTGCTCACTCCCTTCGCGCTCAGTTCCAGGATCGCGGTGCGTTGTGCCTGGCTCAGCATGTTCCGGCTCCTGCTCCTTTCCGATTCGTTCCGTCATCCGGTGGAGTTCCCGGCGCGCAGTTTCCATCTGATACTGCGCTTGTTTCTGTTGCGGGCCAGTCATCTCCGGCAGCGCTTCGGCAAGCCGCTTTCCGGTGCGATGCAGGATGGCGATCACCATATCCAGATCGCGCTCCACTTGTTCGACCGCCGCCGGCTTGGCTGCCGGCGCCTGCCGCTGCGTTCTCAAAAACAGTTCCGGCTCGGCGAGAATGCGTTCGCGGACCGCGCGCGTGCCTTGACTCCATGCCGTGTACAGTTGCCCGGCTTGCCGCGTATTGCAGCCATGTGCGACGAATGCGGCCGCCATGCGCGTGCAGTCGGCGGCGTTGATTCGCGCCACCGGCACCAGATACTTCATCGCCACTTGCGCAGCGAGTTTCCCTTCGCGCACTTGCTGCTGGATCGCTTCCGGCAGCACCTCCACCAGCGCCAGGCGCCGCGAGATCCAACTGGTGCTGCGGTCGAAACGGCGCGCCAGTTCATCCAGTCCATAGCCAAAGCGCTGCTCCATCTCCGCCAGCAGCCAGCCTTGTTCGAGCGCGCTTTCCTGCGGGCTGAACCGCAGCGACCTCGACAGCAGCAGAGCTTCGGCCTCGCTCATCGCCCAGATCGTGGCCTCGACTGTATCCCGGCCCAGTTGTTCCAGTGCAGCCACGCGCTTGTAGCCATCGATCACCAGGTAACGGTCCGGCGGCCCGGCGGCCACCACGATGATGGGCGTCTGCTGACCGATGTCGGCCAGCGAGGCCAGCAACCGGCGTTGCCGTTGCGGCTCACGGACTCGCAGATGTTCCCATCGCCGATCCAGTTGGTGAAACTCCAGATGCATCGTTGCCTGCTCGGGACTCAGTATGCGGGAGCTGGGAACTGGTCTTTTCGGGCAACTGGGGGAAGTCTGCTGGGAAGTCTCGCCCCATCAATGAGATACGGGCGGATCTGGTCTTTCGCGGCACGCAGGATTAGTGTACTCATAACCCCAATGAAATCTGAGCCTTGCGCGCCGAACTGGTCTTTCGCGAACTCCCAGGGTAGTTGGTTCAAGGGAGCTGGAAAACATAGCGGCTCCGGCGGCGGCGTTTGCGCTGCGCGCTGGTCCAATCTCCAGGCGATGAGGTAGTCCGGATTCCGCTTTCGCCAGTCCGCCTGCGTCTTCTGCCGCCGGGCGGTTTGACACTCCGGCTTGCCGCAAGCTCGCTGCCGCTCTCCCACTCGGGCATCCGGATGAAACCACCGGCGGCAGATTCTACATGGCTTCTTCCGGACCTTCGGCATCGTGATGTTCCATCGTGGTCATCACGCGCCGCCGCGCATCAGCTCAGAATGCCTGGGTCACTCTTGGAGAGTATCGGTGGGTAAGTTCTGGAGAGCGCCGAAGCCCGAACCCCCCCCTCCCCTCTTTCCGGCGAAATTACGCAATGAATCGCGGGTAGAAGGACCGCATCCGCGCCTTTGAAATCTCGATTATCAGCAACCCCTCTATTTGGCGATCTACAGGAGTTCGTGCTACACTCCTGTAGACGACCAAATGAACGAAAAATCCGAAGTCCTCCAGGGCACCCTCGACCTTCTCGTGCTAAAGACCCTCGACGTTATGGGCCCAATGCACGGCTACGGCATCGCGCAACGCATTCAGCGGGTTTCCGAAGACATCCTCCAACTCAACCAGGGTACGCTTTACCCCGCGCTGCTCCGCCTCGAACAGCGCGGCTGGGTCCGCTCCGACTGGGGCATCTCCGATAACAAGCGGCGAGCCCGCTTCTACTCCCTAACCCGCGCTGGCCGCAAGCAACTTACCGAAGAACGCGTCAAGTGGAAGCGCGTCGCCGGCGCCATCGAGCGCCTTCTCGAAGCCGGGGCCTGATCTGCCATGCGCTCTCACCTCTGCCGCCTGGCCGCGCTTTTCCGCCAACGCACACTGGACCGCCAACTGGAGGAAGAACTTCGCTTTCATCTCGACATGGAAGCTGAGGCTAACCGCAGGCGCGGCATGGCCGCGCCCGACGCTGAACTCGCGGCTCGCTGTTCCTTCGGCGCGCCGGCCAACATCGCGGAAATCTATCGTGAACAGAGAGGTTTACCCGTGCTGGAAATGCTCTTCAAAGATCTGCGCTACGGCCTGCGCACGCTCCGCAGCAATCTGGGCTTCGCCGCCATCGCCGTGCTGTCCCTGGCGATGGGTATCGGCGCCAATACCGCCATCTTCAGCATCATCGAAGCCATCATGCTGCGTCCCCTCCCGCGTCACCGGGCGGTCTTCTATGGCGTAGTGATTGCAGGGCCCCTAGCTTAGCTAAGCTAGTGTAGCTACTGCATTCCGGCCGTGCTGCCTCAAACAGTTGAGCGACGCCTCGATCTTTGTCCAAGGCCCGTATCGGGCAGCCTCACACAGTTGACAAAATCTGCGGTTCCGGTCCACCCTTCGGTCCACTTCGTGATCGGTCTCCAATCATATTAGTCTGGTCCCCTCCCTACGAGCGGCGGCTGTAAGTTCGCCGTCCAAGGTTGCGAGCGGTATCGCCTCCCTGAGCGCCAGTTCCAGGTACGAGGCATCGTAGACGGACAGGCGATGGGTCCGCGCTAGTCTGAGGACGGCGCCTTCCTCCGGCTCACGATCGATTCGGATCCGCAGCCCGGCAAGATCTCGCAGGAAAACGCCCGTGTCCGACTCGGTGATCCTCTTGCGACGCTCGTTCACCACGAGGATGTTGCGGATCTCAAACCACCAGAGACTGGGGACCAACGCTTCTTCGGTCTTGATTCGGACGTATGCGGCATCAGCCCTGGGGTCTTGTTCATCCTGAAACGCCCAGCAAGCTGGAATCGATGTATCGAGCACGAACGGCATCAATACTTCCGTCCTTCCTCGCGTGCGGACCGGATCTCCTCAAGGGTGACTTTGCCGGTTCGCTTGCGAAGTTCGAGGATACTCGCCAGCGCTCTGTCGACTTCTTCTTGCCGTCGATCCACCTCGGGCACGATCCTGGCGATGGCGCGGCCATGACGGGTGATAATTAGCGTTTCGCCCCTCTCCACGTCATCGAGCAACTGGGGCAGATGGGCTTTGGCTTCAGAAGCTTGGATTTCACGCATGTAACAATTCTGACTAGTCAATTTGACTGGTTTAATTGTAACAGATCCACGCCGCCCGTTTCTCGAACAGCAATTCGTTTTCATCGATCTCTTCTGGTTTGCCCCACCATAAGGCGAACTGGAAGCCCCGCCACACCACAAATACTTCAGCGTGCATTGGATCAACGCATTCGAATATCTCACCGTCGCGCGCCGGGTACGTTCCCTCAACGCGCACCAGGAACGGGCCGGCTCCAACCTCCGGGATCCGCACAGGATTTCGCTCCAGCCGGTTATCCGTCATTACCACGCGCGAAATCGCGGTGGTCCTGATTTTGCGGGGTTCGGGGCGCAAACCTCCGGCTCATTGCAGAATTAACGATACCTGAAGTCCATCCGACAAAACACGATGAGAGCGAGCTACCGGCGAGGCTGTTTCCCGCCCACGCGGTGCTAACATACGGTGCAGAAATCATGAGTTGCCTGGGAGTTCATTTCGCCATAGAGGAGCCTGAGGTTCAGAAGCTCAAGTCCCTTCGCAATGATCGCGAACGATTGACCCACGTGCAGGACGAATTGGAGGAGCACTATTTGGGGTCTGATCGCGAACACGCCGCCGAAACGGACAAAGCATGGGACGCAATCCACCGCGCTCTCACCGACGGCACCCTCACCCACCACGATTCCAAATACCCTTATGGCCATGTCATTCTCGGTGGCGAGAGCCTGTACTCCGAAGGCGACTACATCATGAGTCTGAAGACGCCAGCCCAGGTTCATGAAGTTTTGGGCGTTCTTCAATCGATAACCCAAGAACGGTTTCGTCTTCTCTATTTCTCCATTCCCCAGGAGAATTACGGGCGTCCGCTCACCGAAGAAGACTTTGAATACTTCTGGTCATATCTGAAGGATCTCCTGCCCTTCTGGAAGCTGGCATCAGCAGAAGGGCGTTACGTCCTATTCACCGCAGACCAATAACCTGCATTGCGGTGCGGCGCTCGCCAAACCAGCCTGGACCGCCTGGGTCAGTTTTGGTGAGCACAGCCGGGCCATTCTTCCCAAGCGCCGACCCCAGAAACGGGGACTCGTCAACGGCAGGAAATGGCTGCTGCTGAGCCGCTGGAAGAACCTGGCGCAGGTGCAGCGCGGGGAACTCAACCATCTGTTCCAGACGAACCGGCGGGTGTTCAAGGCCTCTCTGCTGAAGGAAAGCCTGGAGCGCTTGTGGCAATACACCTACCCGGGAGCCACGCTCAACTACCTGCAGAAGTGGATGAATCAACTGCGCTGGCAACAGCGGCTGGCTCCGTTCGAGAAACTCGCCGTCACGCTACTGAAGCAAGTGAATGGCATCGCGAACTACTGCCGGACCAAAGGTCCGCATGGGTGTGGTGGAAGCCGTCAATGGCAACATGTTCCCAGGACGAAGCATTGACGCCGTTCCGCCCTCGCTCGCGGCGGCGGGCGTCCCCAAGGCGGTTTCCACGGCCGATCAACCGCGGCCTCATGGAAGCTTATCAACGCGTCCGATCCGATTCCCACACGCTGGCGGCAGGATTCTAACCCAGTTCCGTTCTATCGGAGTCCGCCGTCAGTTTTGCACCGCTATGTAGAGTTTCTGGCTGCCCGTCGCCGTGCCCAGATTCAGCGTGATTGGCACCGCGTTGCTGGAGGGAATCTGGGGAACGACGACGTTGATTTGATATAGGCCGGTTGACATAGAAACCAATCCGGCATAGGTGATCTGAGCCCGTGTGCTGCCAAACATGACCTCCAATGGCGTCGTCAGGGAATCTTGCCGGGTGGCGATAGTTCCCGCAGTCACACCGTCGGAAACCGGGCCGAAGCCGATTCCATACATCACCACGGTTTGCCCGGGCCTCGCGGGAGCCGAAGTCACACCGAAAACGGAGCCTGCCGGCAGCGCAAACGTCTGGCCGTCGGAGGACAAGGCTGCGACATATTGGAGCCCGCCGATATTGAACTGGGCAGGTGCAAGGAGGCTGGGCTGGATTTGATTCACGTACACGTAGTACGGATCGCTCGTTCCGTTAGAATTCGTGACACTGACGGGCATTGGCCCCGTAAGCGTATTGCTCGGAAGGAGCGCGTTGACTTGGCCGGAACTGACATAATCCACGAATGCCGCCTGACCGCCCACGGAAACCCTCACGCCTCCAAGCAAGGTGGGCCCAACACCGTTATTGAAGTCAGCGGCAGTCCAACCCACGGTGGATGTGCCCTGATTCGTTCCATAAATTTCAATCCATGATCCGGCTGCGATCGATGTGGAACCCCCGACGGCGCCGGCACTGACTAGGCCACCGGCTTCAATGACCGGCGGACCGCTCGGCGTGGCGAGGATGAATGAAATATCGTCAGCCAGCGGGTACCCGGACGGAAAGCTGACATCGATGTGAACGCGGCGCGTGCCTGCCGGTAGAGTGTCGGAGTGAGAAACTACAACCAGGCTCGTTCCGGCAGGCGAAGCGGAACCCAACTGCCCTGTGGCAGCCAGTTGTTTTCCGGACCAGTCAAAGAAAGCATAAGTCAACGTGGGAGTCGGCCCGCTGTTCAAAGCGCCCAGCCACGCCGAAACCTGATAGCTCACCTGGGCCGAATCGATTAGGGAAGCGGCTGCCGAGACGTCGATGTCCTGGTACATATCCCCGGGGCCTGTGAGAGAGGTAGGACCGTAACCCCAGAAGACATTTACGCCCCGGTCGGCCGGACCCGGATCCGCTGTGCCAATCCAGCCTGTTCCCCCATAAGGCGCCACTGAAGCACCGTACGTGGACCAGCCGGGAATGTTAGGTGTGGCTGCGGGCGGGGGAACCCCAAGGCCTTCCTCGGCTGCCGGATTGAGGACCAGATTGTGGCCGAGCATTGACCCTGAGAAGGTACCGAGTGTGTTGAAAACCAGCGACAGACTATCGGCCGCACCGTACCCATACCCTTCGAAATAAGGATAGATACTCATAGTCAGAGTCACCGTAATCCGCATGGTGCCCGCGGGCACAAGCCCTATTTTTTGCTGTAGCGAAAGGTCTGCCCCCTCATTGCTAACGTGACCGCCTAAAGGCCCCAGTGCTGTCGTGCTGAAGGGCTGCCCACTGGCATTCTTAAACGCAACCTCCACCTCAGCCCCTCCGGTGCTTCCTGCCAGGAGTATGCTCCCCAGATAGGCCGACAAGGTAAACTTCACGTTCCCGCCGCTGAGAACCGAACTGCCAGAGGAGACATCGATATCCTGGGTCAGCACGGAGGTCGCGCTTCCAGCGACAAAATATTGAAAACCGTGATCCGGCGGAGAGGGCTCCGTGGTCTGGAGCAAGCTGGTCAAGCCATAGGGAAGGACATTGGCTTTCCCTGTGTTCGTCCAACCGGGAATACTCGCCGCTATTGACGTCAGGCTTGCGCCCGCCGGGCCTGCTTCGGCATTGCCGTTGACGATTAAGTTAGTGCCCAGGATGCTCTGCTGGGCGAAAACCGGTTTACTCGCAGTCAGGAGGCTGAGGACATCGCCTCCGGCTTGCCGCCCACTCGCACGAGGGCTTGCCGGTCTGAACTTGACTTGCGTAATCTCCCCGCTGTAGGCTAAGAATTCTTGGTATGGGACGCAAGGCGCAAAAGAACGATTCGCTGCCCGGTTCATTGGACATGTTAATTCTGCGGACGCTGTCGCAGCGCGCCCTCCATGGATACGGCATAGTCCAGTTCATTCAACAATCGTCCGACAATGAACTCCTCGTCGAGGAGGGCTCGCTTTACCCCGCCCTCCAGCGGCTGGAGCTAAACGGCTGGATCGACGGTGTCTGGGGCGTGACGTCGAATAATCGGCGGGCGAGGATCTACAAGATCACGGCGACTGGCCGCAAACAACTGGCTGTTGAAACACGGAAGTACGCGAAGCTCACGCTGGCAATCGCCCGCGTGATGGGAGCAGAGTAACGGACATGTGGATACGACGGCTGAGGTATTGGATGGAAAACTCCAGGCGCAGCGAAGCGCTGCGTGAGGAAATGGAGCTCTATCTGGAAGAGAAGGCCGCTGAACTGCAAGCGGGCGGTATGACGGCGATGCGCGCCCGGGCTGAAGCGCTCCGGGGCTTTGGCAACGTCGGACTGAAGCAAGAAGAGTCACGGGAGATTTGGATGACACGGTTTCTCTCGGAACTTGGCCAGGATGTCCGCTATGGCTTTCGCACCATGACCGCCAACAAGGCCTTCAGCGCCCTGGCAGTCTTGTCGCTGGCGCTTGGCATTGGGGCCAATACTGCGATCTTCAGCCTCATGGAGTCGATTCTGTTGCGCTCGCTGCCGGTGGCCGATCCGGGGTCACTGGTGGTTTTGAATTGGCATAGCCGGCCGCCCAAGGACGGTGACAAGGAATTTGTCCACGTCGTGCACGGGCTACAAGGCATGTTCTGGCCGGGCGACAAAGGCGCCCTGGTAACCGGGATCTTCCCGTACCGCGCGTTCGAGACGCTGCGCGAGGAGAATCCCGTCTTCTCCACGCTCTTCGGATACTGCAACGCGCGAAACCGTACCCTGGCCGTCGGCGGGCAGGCCATGAGCGCCAGCACGGAGTACGTCACCGGCGAGTATTTTCGCGGTCTGGCAGTGTCGCCGGTCGCGGGACGACTGATCAACTCCGAAGACGACCGTCCAGGTATACCGCCGGTCGCCGTACTCAGCTTTGCTACAAGCCAAAATCGATTTGGGGGACCGTCGAATGCGATCGGACAACCGGTTCTCGTGGACAAGGTGCCCTTTACGGTGATCGGCGTGGCGCCGCCGGAGTTCTTCGGAGTCGATCCGGCGGCGGCGCCGGATCTATACCTTCCGTTGCACACGAATCTTCTTGTGGACGGTCCCCGAGCGGCTGGTCTGTATCCCGACGGAAACTTCTACTGGCTCGAAATGATGGGCCGCCTGCGACCCGGCGTAACCATGGCCCAGGCCCAGGCAGCGATGGCTCCTCGTTTCCATCAATGGGTTGCCACCACGGCGAGTACCGACGGTGAGCGCGCTAAGCTGCCCGCGCTGGTTCTGAATCCCGGCGCCGCCGGTCTGGGTAGCCTGCGCCGCCGGTATTCGAAACCCCTGTACGTCCTCCTGATGATGGTGGCACTGATTCTGGCGATCGCGTGCGCGAACATCGCCAATCTGCTGCTGGCACGGGCCGCCGCGCGACGCCGCGAAATGGCTCTCCGGCTCAGTTTGGGAGCGGGCCGGTTCCGCGTAGTGCGACAGTTGCTTACCGAGAGTGTGATGCTGGCGTCGCTCGGCGGAGCATTCGGAGTCTTGTTTGCGATCTGGGGCGTGCAATCGCTGACGTTTCTGCTCTCCAACGGGCGGGAGAGATTTCCGCTGCACGCGGAATTGAACTGGAACGTGCTGGGCGTGACGGCGGCGCTCTCCGTGGTTTGCGGCCTGTTGTTTGGCCTCGCGCCGGCAATTCAGTCAACGCGGCCGGATGTCATGCCCACGCTGAAGGATGGCCGCGGGGGCGGACCGCGCCGCCGTGCGCAGCATGTTCTGGTGGTCGCCCAAATCGCGATCTCTTTTCTCATCCTGGTCGCCGCGGGTCTTTTTGGCCGGTCACTCGACAGACTGCACTCGGTCCAACTGGGATACGCCCGCGAGAACATCCTTCTGTTCACGATGAATGCGCGCCAGGCCGGGCATCGCGACCCGGAGATCACCACTTTTTACGCGGACCTGCGCAAGCGCCTCGAATCCATCCCCGGAGTGAGCAGCGCGACGCTTTCGAACTCCTCGCTCATCAACGCCGGTCTTGCCGGGCCGGCAATCAGGGGCGAAATGAAGATCGGCGCTGTTACCCTTGATGACGCAGGCGTCCTGGCCGCCGGACCGCGTTTCCTCACGACGATGCAGATTCCGATCCTGGCCGGGCGCGAGATTGACGAACGCGACCAACCGGGCTCGACTCCCGTGGCGGTGATCAGCGAAGAACTGGCGCGGACTTACTTCGCGAACGAGAACCCGGTGGGCCGGCGCATCACGTTAGTGGACGAGAAGCGCGATCTCGAAATCGTCGGCGTGTCGGCTAACCTGCGGTACGGTGGTCTGAAAGATGAAGAAGAGAGTCCGATGACCATGTTCGTAGCGGCCAGCCAGATTTCTCCGGAACGAGTGACTTACGCGCTGCACACTGCGGGCGATCCGCTGAGGTATGTCAAGAGTGTGCATGAGATCGTGCGGGAGGCGGATTCCCGCATCCCTGTTACGAATGTGGTCACACAGGCTGCGGAAATCGATCACACGATCAGCCGGGAAATCATGTTCGCGAAACTATGCACGGGTTTCGCGATTCTCGCTCTCCTGATGGCGTGCGTGGGGCTGTACGGCACGATGTCGTACAACGTGGCGCGGCAGACCGGCGAGATTGGAATCCGTATGGCTCTGGGCGCGCAACGCGGCGCCGTGGTGTGGATGGTTCTGCGCCGCGTTCTACTACTGGCGGCGGTGGGACTGGCGATCAGCGTACCTGCGGCGTTGATCGCGTCCCGGCTTGTTAAATCGTTTCTGTTCGAGACCCAGCCCAATGATCCGGGAACCCTGGCGCTGGCCGGCGTCGTCCTCCTAAGCGCCGTGATTCTCGCTGGCTATGCGCCGGCAAGGCGAGCGTCCCGAATTGATCCGCTGGCGGCTCTGCGGCAGGAGTAAGACATGCTCCTTCGTACCGCAACGACGATGAAAATGATCTGCGCCAACATCAGTCAAAGTAGGAGCGTGCATTCCATGGCGACCTATTCTGGGCGCTGGCGCAGCGATGTCCTGGACGACGCCGGCCCCGATTAGCGTATTCTGACAATCTGTAATCCGTCCCGCGGCTTGCGCCAATGTTGAGCTCAGAGATCCCACGCAAGTACCGGCAGAGACTCCTGCCACGGCTGCGGCACAGAAACGCATTCTTACCATGAGTCCAGCAACGCCACCCAATGGGATAATTGATCATGGCTAAGCCGCCGATCGCCGCGCCGCACACCGAGGGCCGCACATTCGGAACCGACTGGTCAATCCTCAATGTGGCGACGCTGCTGCGCTCTAACGCGGGCCGTGGCATGTGGCATGCCACGGGAGCAACAGGCGGGACCCTGGCGAAGGTCAACCAGAATTACATTAGGACAGTTTCCGCAAGACACCTCCCAACGAGCGTTTCTTTGATCTTCATGCGCCTCGAGGATGAGAATTGCTGGTACGCCTCGCTCTGCTTCGCGGGTGCCGGCGACTACCTGCCGTGGAACGAAGACGTTGCAGAGCGGTGGCTGTGCGCATTGTTTGGCGAGGACCGCCCTCGGCTTATCGAAGATGTAGGCATGGTCTCCGAGAAGGTTCTGGAGCCGAGTGTCCGGCAGTTTAAGTTGCCGGGGCGATTGGGGGCGTGATTCGCTATTATCGTTAGCTGTGTTCGCCCTGCCGGGTACTCGTCAATCCGGACCCAATAGTCCGGCATTGCGAAACGTACTGGATCAGGTGGGAATTATCGCGAAGGTCGATTCCGTAACGCTGATCCAGGGCGAAACCGGAACCGGCAAAGCAGCGATCGCGCGGGCGATCCACGAACAGAGTTCCCGCAGTCGAGGCCCTTTCGTCAAGTTAAACTGTGCGGCCATCCCGGGACCCCTGGCGGCCACACCATTCGTGTCAATGTGCGCGTCGTGGCTGCGACCAACCAGGATCTGGCGCAGTTGGTGTCGGCCAGGCGGTTCCGCGCAGATCTCTATTACCGTTTGAATGTGGTCCCTATTTACCTCCCGCCGTTGCGCGAGCGGACCGAGGATATTCCGGAGTTGGTGGAGTACTTCGTCCGGAGGTTCGCGGCGCGGCTCGACAAACCGATAGAAAGCGTCCCGGAAGAAGTCATGGAGTGTCTCAAGTATTACGACTGGCCGGGCAACATTCGCGAATTACAGAATTTCATCGAGCGCGCTGTAGTGATGTCCCAACTATCCGTATTGCGTCCGCCCCTGGCGGAACTGAAACAGATGATGCGACAGACTCCGGCGCCATCCGACACGCGCACATTTGCCGAGGCCGAAAGGGACCGCATATTGGCGGTCCTCAACCAGACCGGGTGGTTGATCGGAGGACGGGATGGCGCCGCCGCGCTCCTCGGCCTGCCGCGAACTCCTCCGGCCGCCAGCGACTGTACAAAATCATCCTGCGGCTACGCGGGGATCACACCAGACCAACGGATATCGCTGTTGAAATACGCTCGAACGCACGGTTCGAAACTTCGCTACGGCGCTAGACGCAGCCGGTCAGCGCCGGCAGGGAGCTCACGCTCAGCCCCAGAATTCCTTCCGCCGCAGGCTGCGCGATCCGATTCTTTTTCACCTTTTCCAGGCCGCCAGGCGGTCTCTACCGGGATTCTCAGTTTCGGACCTTATGGGATATTATGGTGGATCGACGGTGAACTGCCTTATGCTTCTGGTGGCATGGCTTCTCCCGGTGGATCTGGCGGCGGCGCAACCCTACTCCATCGCCGTGAATCCCGGCGTTGGATTGGTGTATTTCTCGCACAACTGCAATAACCGCACGGCGCTTCTGGACGCTGCCACCCGGGGCCTGACGCAGTTGGTTGCGGGCTTGGCCGACCGGCACGCGGGGGCGATAGCTGCCGATGAGGCAACCCACGGGGCGGTGGCGACCGGTCCGCGCATTCATGCCGTCTATGTCGCGAACCATGCCGCCGGCAGCTTGACTATTCCCGACCGAACGGGGCGGAGCGCGGCTACCGTTTCCGGCCGTAACTTTCCGTGTGGGCACGGCTCGATATGCGCCTCCGGCGGGCTCCGGGTCGTCCAGGGCCTCACCATCGTCGGGACAGAACTGCCGCAGGATCCAACCAGAAAGCAAACGTCGGAGTCATTGGCTTCAAGCAACAGAATACTGCCATGAGATCATGCAAAAAACTAACCCGGATCGATTTTCTAAAGCGTTCCGGCCTGATCGCCGGAGGCTTTACCTTTCTGCCGCACTCCGTATTGGTTGCGGCCGGGGAGTCCTCGGAAAACGAGGAGGTAAGTATCCGGCAACTGGCAGGGTATCAGATTATTGTCCCCGACCAGTCAAGCCCGGTAGAACAGCAGGCGGCCGAGAAGCTACAGCATTATGTAAAGGAACTCGTGCATGCGGACCCGGTGCTGAAGAAGGAAGGAGACTATCGTAGCGGCCCTGCCTTTTTCATAGGACAGACCGGGTATGCGACGGCGCGAAAAATTGATTTCAAACAACTCAAAGAAGATGGATTTGCCTGGTATCCTGCCGAAAAGAACCTGATGATTGCAGGGGGAGCGGGCAAAGGCGTGCTTTACGGTGTATACGGCCTGCTGGACCTCTGGGGCTTCAGAATGTATACGTCCAGATCGATCGAAGTTCCGAAGGTGGATTCCGTCGGCATTCCCAAAAAAGCGCTGGTCGTCGTTCCCGGAGTCCAGTATCGCACCACGTCCTATCGGGATACCAATGACCCTGAGTATGGAGAGTTCCACCGGCTTTCGTCCCGGAACGAGTGGGGATTGTTTGTCCATACCTTCAACACCTTGGTTTCTCCGGACCAGTACGGCAAAACCCATCCGGAATACTTTTCCCTGGTTAACGGCAAGCGGCTGCCGGGCACGCAGTTATGCCTTTCCAATAGCGAAGTACTCACAGTACTGATTGCGAATCTGAAAGATAAGATGGCCGCTAAGACCGGCGCCATCTATTGGTCGGTCAGTCAGAATGACAATGACCAGCATTGCCGCTGCGAGCCTTGTGCTCAACTCAATGCAAAGTATGGCGGAGTGCCAAGCGGATCCATCCTGGACTTCGTAAATAAGGTGGCCAAGGCTTTTCCCGATAAGATCATTTCCACCCTGGCTTACTGGTATTCCAGAACACCGCCCCAAAATATCCGGTTCGTCAGAAAAAATCATGGGTTGATTCGGGCTCGGGCAGTTTGCCAAGTGAGTGATAGAGCGCGAGTTCGAGGCAGCGGAAGGTGCGGAATCCGTAGGATTTTCTCATAGTGACTTTGGCTTTGTTGTTCAGACCCTCGACGACGCCGCTGGAAAGTAACTTTTGAGCCCGGAAGTAGTTAAGGATCAGTTCGCGGTGCTCGCGCAGGGAGCGGGCGATTTTCTTCATCGGCTCGATGCGGGAGCGCATCACCTGACGGCACCATTCGTCGAGAAATTTCCCAGCCCAGGTAGCAGAGTTGTAATCCCATAGTTGCTGAAAGGCTTCCTTAAGAAGGTAGGCGCGGACGGTCTTCAGGTTGTAGCGGAGGATGTCGCGCAACCGGAAGCGCTGTTCGGTCTTCAGATTCTCTTCGCGTTTGAGCAGTAGCCAGCGTGACTTCTTCAGGACGGGCGTCTGGCCTTCCATGGCCATGCGGCGCGATTCGCCGGCGCGCACTTCATCGAGAGCCTTGTTCATCTTCGCCACGATATGGAAACGATCGAGGATATGGAGAGCCTCGGAGCACTTCTCGCGGATGACCTTCAAATAGGGCTCCCACATATCGGAACAGACGAAGACGATCTTGGAGGCCACTTCGTCGCCGATCATGGTGAAGAATCCCTGAAAGGATTCGATCGTTCTTTCTTTTCCGACCCAAAGCAGGCGTGTAACGTCGAGGTCGATCTGGTAAACCAACGTCAGGTACTTGTGGCCTTTGGCGTACTGGATCTCGTCGACTCCGATGGCGTCGATCTGGCCGAGAGTGCGATGCGCCAGTCCAAATGTGACGACATGCTCGACGGCGTCGAAAACCTTGTCCCAGGAAGTATGGAATGCTTCGGCCGTTTCCTTCCAGGAAAGCCGGCGCGCCCAGCGGGCCAGGAACAGCATATAGGCGTTGGTCAAGGTACGCTTGCCATCGCCCCAGGGCACTTCCTCGACGACGACCGCCGCACAACGGCGGCAATCGACGCGACGCATGGAATAGAGCAGAAAGACCAGAAAACCCCAAAAAGGAATGAACTCGAAACGGCGCTCGGGGAGTTGATCGTATCCAGGGGCCGGCTGATGGCAACGCGAACAAACCGCCACCGAACCCTTGCGCGGACGCACCCCGATCTCAATACTCTTGTGATCGGAGCTGAAACCGGCCTGCTGGTAAACGAATCCCGGAAAGCGGTGACAGCGGTTTAGAATCGTGATGAGCTGAAGCATGAAGTGGAAGATCGTGAAAGCGAGAACTACCAAAATAACCCGCACCACCACCGCGGCGCGTCACGACCTTGAACATTACTGCCGGGATCTGAATGGCTGGCCCCGTTCTTGGATGGGGCTCGAAAAGGATCTGCCACCTGGGGAACAGTTACTTGCCCTGTTCCGGCCCTTCCTCGAACACCTGGCGGCGTCAGACCTGTCGCCGAAGACGATCCAGAAACACGTCGATAACATGTGGGCATTGGGCGGGGAGTTCATCCGCGATCTCCACTACGATTCCTCCCTGAGAAAGAAGCCAGTGGAGTTGGTTCTCCGCCAGATGATCGAGTACGGCGGGCCGCTCCTCTATCACGGTGGCGAAGATCAGCAGAGATCCTTCGATTCCACTTGCCGCAAGTTCCACCGGTTCCTCACGGCGACGGCTCGCTGACGCTCGCGGTCACCCACAAATTCCCCCGACGAGGCAAATATCCAAGCCGAGCCTAATGTCAATATCATGCTGTGCAACATTGAAAGCAGGCGCCAAGGGCCGGTTTTCGAGACAGATCCAGCCTTTTCCCGCGACCTGATCGCCTGGGGGAAGCTGACCGGCAACATTCTGATCTGGGATTACAATATCCAGTTCGCCAATCTTGTTAGTCCGTTTCCTAACCTTCATCACTCGTGTCCAAAACAGCAGTTACCTAAGCGAATGCACCAGTTAGCCGTGAGTTAGGGGTGCCGCGATGGCCGTTTCCGCGGCGCCATCCTCTTTTGCCGCATTGCGGTGGGGTATGCCCTCCTGTCAACGTAGTGAGTGAATCGCCACGCTCATGTCGGTTCCATCACTCGCCTCAAGGAGGGCATTATTATGCTACAGGCTGCCAGTCTGTTCAACCAACTTCTGCAACATTTTCCTAGGACGGAGTTTGGCTCTCTGGTCAAGAAGCACCAGGCCGAACGCGCCGCCAAGGGTTTCACCTGCTGGACTCAGTTCGTGGCCATGACGTTCTGCCAGTTGGCCCACGCCGATTCGCTACGCGAGATCTGCAATGGGTTGGCTTGCAGCGAAGGCAAACTGGTGCATCTCGGCATCACCAACGCACCTAACAAATCCACCCTGTCCTATGCCAACGAGCACCGCCCGGCGGCGCTCTTTGAAGACCTGTTCTACACCTCGCTGAACCGCTTCCGAAGCCAGGAGGGCATGGGCGCCCGCAAGGCCAAGTTCCGCTTCAAAAACAAACTGCTGTCGCTGGACTCCACCACCATCTCGCTGTGTCTGGAGCTGTTCCCCTGGGCCAAATTCCGCCGGGCCAAAGGCGGCGTCAAGGCGCATGTGCTCTTGGACCACGACGACTACCTGCCGTCTTACGTCCTGATCACCGAGGCCAAGAAGAGCGATGTTCGCATCGCGCAGTCCCTGGATCTCAACGCCGGTTCCATCGTGGCCATCGACAGGGGCTATTGCGACTACGCGCTATTCGGCAAGTGGGACGGCCGCGGGGTGTTCTTCGTGACACGCCTGAAGGACAACGCCGCCTATGAGGTGGTGGACTCCGCTATGGGGCCGCTGCCGCGCAACATCTTGGCCGATGAACTCATCCGCTTCACCGGCGCCAAGGCGGTCAAGGACTATCCCCATCGAGTCAGGCGTGTGGTGGTTTGGGACCCAATCAACGAGCGCGAGATCGTACTGCTGACCAATCTCCTGGAATTCGGGCCCACCACCATCGCCGCCATCTACAAGGACCGCTGGGAAATCGAACTGTTTTTCAAGGCCCTGAAACAAAACTTGAAGGTGAAGAGTTTTGTGGGCACCAGCCGGAATGCGCTCCTGATTCAGATTTGGACAGCGCTGATCGCCATGCTGCTGTTGAAATGGCTGCACCATCTCTCCAAGGCAAAGTGGTCCTTCTCCAATTTGGCTTCCATGCTGCGTTTGAACCTGTTCACCTACCGGGATCTGCGCCGCTGGCTGGCGAACCCCTTCGGCACGCCGCCGCTTGTTCCACTGGCAGAACAGCTTAGCCTGGATCTGAGTTGATTGGGACAGGCTGGACAGGCTATTTGACGATATCAGCAGATAAGAGCGGGGGGGAACCTGGCTGGACCTCTTGGCCACCACACAATGCTTGCAGGCATTGCAGGTATCAACCCAGTCCTAACTCGGACGGTAGGGCTCTTGGACAGGAGGCGCTAATTCGAAGCGGCAGACCTCGGCCTCAGAATTCCAATTCCGGGCACGCAAAGCCCCCGTTTGCAACACGGATCGCTAGATCTGTGCCTGTCTTGGACAGCAGTGAACCTTCATACCATCAAGCCCAATATCAAGTTCTATACGGAGCACAATGTAAACTCGCTCTTTATGCAGGCAAATGCCCAAGCCGGCGGTGAGATGGCCGGGCTGAGAGCCTATCTCATCTGCAAACTGATGTGGGATCCGAACGCCGATGACAGCGCGCTGATCGACGACTATTTGAACGGCTATTACGGCAAGGCCGGGCCTTACATCCGTCAATACATCGACAGGATGCGGGAATCGCTGCTGAGCAGCGGTTTCAAACTGAACATATTCGGCAGCCCGGAAGACGCAAAGAACGCCTATCTGTCATCGGACATGTTGAAGGTATACAACGCGCTGTTCGACCAGGCAGAAAAGGCCGTCGCAGACACTCCGCAATTACTCAAGCGGGTAAAGATAGCTCGCCTGCCCATTTTATATGCGGAGGTTCAGATCGGGCGGAACGAAGTGGATACACCCCGTAGTATGTTTGTGCATGCGCCGGACGGCAAGGTAATCGCAAAACCGGAAATGAAGCTGCTTGTCGGGCAATTCGTGAGCGGGTGTAAGGAAGAGGGAGTGACCAGGGTCAGAGAACGGACGACTACGCCGGATGATTACCGGGCCTCGTATGACAGAGTCTTTACCAAAATGGCCGAGATGCAGCACGCTAAGTCATTCGGGAAAAAGATAGCGCCGGTCACGCTTCCTGAAGGCGGCGCCGCTAAAGCGCAGCAGTTGACCGGCGGTATTTTCGGGTCGTATGAGTCCTGGAGCGCGCCGGATCCACATTGGGTGGCCTATAAGGGCAAACATATGGACTTTATTCTGGACCTGGAGGAGATCACGGACATCCAATCGGTCAACATGGACTTTCTCAATGCACAGGCCCAAGCCGACTGGAACCTGCTGGTTCTGCCTGAATATGTCACCTATGCCACGTCAGTAGACGGAACCACGTTCAGCAATGAAGTCGAGGTGCGGAATCCGAATAATCCAAACCCGAAGGAAAACCCGGGAATCACCAACGTCCCTGTACAATCATTCAGGGCCGATATGGGAACGGCTGTCAAAGCCCGCTTCATAAAGGTCCATGGGGAAAGTATGCTTCGCATGCCTACCTGGCATATCCGCGCCGGGTCGCCGGCCTCGATTTGCACCGATCAAATCGTGATTGGGTAAGTCACGGCGGGCTGGAATTGCGAGATGATGGTATCGCTTTCCACTGAGGTGCATTGTGAAACGTCGGGTTTTCATTTGTGGCGCTGCCGCGGCGGTTGTGCATGCCGACCAAACTGGACCGCATGGCCGCATCGAATCCATCGCAACGATCAGCCGCAACCCGGAGTACTACCACGGCTGGCCGACGCTGGCGGCACGCCGTAATGGCGAACTTCTGCTTACGTATTCGGGCGGTCGTGACGCCCATGTGTGCCCCTTCGGGCGAATCGAGCTAATCCGATCCGGCGATGGCGGCCGGCGCTGGAGTTGGCCGGAAGTGCTTTGGGATTCGCCGATAGACGATCGCGACTCCGGCGTCCTGGAGACCCCAGCCGGAACGTTGCTGGTAACGACTTTCACCTCGCTCGCGTACGAAGCAGTCTTGAAGAAAGCGTCCGGCTGGCCACCTGAAAAGATCGCGCGCTGGCAGGCTGTAGACCTGCGCACCACACCGGAAGAGCGCCGCAGCCTGCTCGATACCTGGATGCTGCGCTCGACGGATGGCGGCATGACCTGGTCGTCGCCATACCGCGTTCCTGTGAATAGTCCGCATGGACCGGTAGGCCTGGCAGACGGGCGGCTGCTCTATGCCGGTAAGCAACTGTGGCAGCCCGGGAGTAAGGTGGGGGTCTGCGAATCGCCGGATGACGGGAAATCCTGGCGTTGGCTCTCCGATATCCCCAGCCGCCCCAACGACAGCGCGGCCCAGTATCACGAGCTACACGCCGTCCAGGCGGCCAATGGCCGGATCATCGTGCACATTCGCAATCAGAATCCGCAGAACCAGGGCGAGACCTTGCAGACGGAGTCGGCAGATGGAGGGCGAACCTGGGCAAAGCCGCATTCAATCGGAGTCTGGGGCCTGCCATCCCACCTTTTACGCTTGCGGGACGGCCGGCTGTTAATGACATATGGATACCGCAGGGAGCCTTTCGGCAATCAGGCGCGAATCAGCGCAGACCACGGCGCAACCTGGTCGGAGCCAATCGCCATTTCCGACGATGGCGCCGGCGGCGATGTGGGTTATCCCTCGTCCGTGGAACTCGAAGCCGGCCGCTTCCTCACGGTGTGGTACGAGTTATTGAAAGGTTCCACGCACGCGGTGTTGCGGCAGGCCCGCTGGTCGGTCTAGGCTGCGTGGCGTGCTTGCAACGCTTGGATCCAGAAGTTATGGTTGGGCCGATGAGCGCTCTCATACTGAATCCGTTCCGTTGCGCTGCGTTGGTGCTCTTGGCGCCGCGATCTGGTGGGCCGCATGACCCTGGAGGAGAAGGCGCGCCAGTTGGATATGTACGCGGGCCCGACCGCCGAACGGCGGAACGTGGGGCGCGCGGTGCGGGAAATGACGGCGGCCGGCTTTCAACCCGAAGCGGCAAAAAAGCTATGGGGCGTGCTGGGTGTGGGCAGCATGCACGACCTGCATCCCGATGCGAAGCTCGCCAACACGATTCAGAGTTGGGTCATGGAGAACAGCCGCCTGGGCATCCCGGCGATCTATATCGAAGAAGGGCTGCACGAAGTCTCCAATGGCACGGTCTTCCCCGCGCCGATCAACCTTTCGGCAACCTGAAATCCGTCAATGGCGCGCAGGACCGGCGCGGCGATCGCAGCGGAGTCGCGCGCCGCGGGCATTGACATGGTGCTGGACCTGGCGCGCGAGCCGCGCTGGGGACGCATCGAAGAAAATTTCGGCGGCCTGGGTGCAGGGCGCGCAGGGCGATTCGCTGGACACCGATCATACCGTGGCCGCGGAACCGAAGCACTTCGCTGGACATGGCTCGCCCGAGAGCGGGACTAAGCTAATGCGTCGCCCGTGCATATCGGCGAGCGGGAGCTTCGCTCGGTCATGCTGAAGTCTTTCGAGCCGGCGTTCCGGAAAGGCAAGGCGATGGGCGCGATGGCCGCGTACCACGAGATCGACGGCATTCCCGTGGCGGCAAGCCCGCTGCTGTTCACACAGATTCTGCGCAGGGAGTGGGGCTTCCAGGGATTCGTGATCTCTGACCTGGGTGCAATCCAGAGGCTGTACGGCGATCATCACGTGGCCGCGAGTCCCAAAGACGCCATCTGCATGGCGATCAATGCGGGCGTGGACATGCAGTTCTACGATTTTGACCACGACGTTTTTCAGAAAGCGATCGTTTCCGATCCGTTCATGTTTTTGGCATGACCCTGATCGTTAACGTTATATTTTTCGGATACTATCATTGAACGCACCTCAAATCGATGCTAGAAACAGACACAAGGTGCCTAAGCCACCGAGTCACCTCAGGCAAAATGCCTCAGGCCGAACCCATCGCCTATATGGTAGACCACATCCGCGGCAAGCAGCCCCTGGATGGGCCGTCCGCCCTGGATCTGAACCTGCAAGTCAACCAAGTGCTGGAAGCCGCCAAAATCTCGGTAAGGACCGGGCGGGCGGTGCCGCTTCCCTTGAAGGAGAAGTAATATGCAGCAGCATGACGGTGAAAGCCGGATGACGCGACGCGATTCCCTCAAGCATACGGCGGCGGCGTTCCTGATCCTGCCCGCCGGTCTGGCGCGCGGATACGCGGCGAACGACAAACTGAACATCGGTGTGATCGGGTTAAACGGAGGTTACTTGTGCGAAGTAAGTTCCGGCGTAAATGCCGGTCGAGCGTCCGTCGGCGAGTAGCGGCGGTCCTCCGCAGTCCTCCGCGTTTTCCGTCCTCTTCTCCCTGCTAGACTCGACCTTATGATCCGCAGGTACGTCTGGATTCTGGCCCTGGCATGTGCGGGCAGCGCCGCCGTGCGCAGCGTGGAAATTGCGGAGCGCACACCCGTGCTCCAAGGCGCATATGAGCGTGTGGTGGGGCGGGTCCACTTTGGCATGAACCCCAAACTCGCCGCCAACCGCATCGTGCGGGACCTGGACCTGGCGCAACTCAATGCCCACGGCGAAGCCGAATCCACAGCCGATTTCTATATCCTTCAGCCCTCGGACCCCGCCAAGGCCAATGGCACCGTGCTCTTCGAAGTTTCCAATCGCGGCGGCAAGGGCCTCCTCAGCCGCTTCAACTTCGCGAGCGGCGCTTCGGATTTCGGCGACGAGTGGGTCATGCAGCAAGGCTTCACCCTGGTGTGGCTCGGCTGGGAGTGGGACATTCCCGCTTCCAACGCCACGGCTCTGCATTTCACCGCGCCGCATTACCGTCCCGGCACACCGCGGGAAGGCCTGGTGCGCGCCGAGTTCACCCCCGAGAAGACCGGCGTCACCATGCCGCTGGGCGATCGCGCGCAGAGTGCCATCCCCATCGGCAAACCTGTCGCCCTCTACGTGCGCAGCGGCGCCGATTCCGCGCCGCGCGAGTTGCCCGCGTCGCGTTATTCGCTCGCTCCGGACGGCCGCTCGCTCCACATGCCCGCCGGATTCGAAGCCGGCATGATCTACGAATTCGTCTATCGGGGCGCCGACCCGGTCGTCGCCGGCACAGGCTTGGCGGCGGTGCGCGATTTCATTTCCTACCTGAAGTATGCCGCCGAACCTGCCGGCTGGAGCGGGTCGCGCCCCGTCGTAAAACGCGCCATCGGCTTCGGCATTTCGCAGAGCGGCCGCTGGCTCCGCGAGTTTCTGTACGATGGATTCAACGCCGCGGAAGACGGCCGCAAAGTTTTCGACGGCGTCTGGGCCGACGTGGCCGGCGCCGGCCGCGGCAGTTTCAATTTCCGTTACGCCCAGCCATCGCGCGACGGCTGGCCCTACATGAACGTCTTCTATCCCACCGACCTGTTTCCGTTCACCGACAGCGATGAGACCGATCCGGTGACCGGAGCCTCCGGCGGCCTCCTGGATCTTGCCCGCGCGGCCCGCGTCGTTCCCAAGATCTTCTTCACCAACGATTCTTCGGAATACTGGGGCCGCGCCGCCAGCCTGATCCATATCACCGCCGATGGCAAAAGCGACGCGTCCCTTTCGCCCGATACCCGCATTTATTTTATTGCCGGCGTGCAGCACTTTCCGCGTTCGCTACCCCTGGTAAAGCAGGGCACGCAGTACGCCATTAACGTCGTGGACCACCGCCCGGTGCAGCGCGCGCTGCTGGCCGATATGGAGGCCTGGATCGCGAACGGCACGCCGCCGCCTGCTTCCGTGTATCCGCACATCGCGGCCGGACAGTTGACGCGCCTGGCCGGCCTGAAGTTTCCCGCCATCGAAGGCGTCGCCACGCCCCGGCATCCGCGAGTGGCGCGGCGGCTCGATTTCGGGCCCGAGTTCGCCTCGCACGGCGTAATTCTCCAGGAGCCACCCAAGGTGACCGGCGCGTTTCCCGTGATGGTGCCGCAAGTAGATGCCGATGGAATCGATCTCGGCGGCGTGCGTCTGCCGGAAGTATCGGTTCCGCTGGCTACGTTCACGGGCTGGAATCTGCGCGCCCCGGAGCGCGGCGCTCCCTCGGAAATGGCCGAGTTTTACGGATCCACTTTCCCGTTCGCCAAGACCAGGGACGCGCGCGACGCCGTCCATGATCCGCGTCTTTCCATCGCCGAACGCTATGCCGGCCGCGACGACTATCTGAAGCGCATCGATACCGCGGCGTCTGAACTGATTCGTCAGCGGTTCGTGCTGCCGCAGGACCGCGATTTCGTGCTGGAGCGCGCACTGAACCTGTGGGATGCACTGGCCAAATAGCATGATCAAAATCGGCGCGGCAGTCAGTTATTTCCTCATCGGCCTGGTGGTCTGCTTCGGGCTGTATCTGTTTCTCAAAGGCGCGCGCAACATCCAGTGGGCTCTGGCCAGTACAAAGTGGCCTACCGCTCCGGGTGTGGTGATCCGTTCCGACACCGTTCGCGACGTCGTGCGGAGCACCCGGAGACGTACGGGAGGAGCCACCTTCGACACCACCACGGTGATTCAGTATGTGGTAGACGGCAGAACTCACACCACCGATGTGCTTCACTTCGGACAGACGCTGGGCTCCAGCGACAAATCGGAAGCGGCCCTCCAGCGCATCCGTTTTCCGCGCGGCAAACAGGTGATGGTTTCCTACAATCGCGGGAATCCCTCGATTGCGGTCATGAAACCGGGTCTCCATGCCGATGCCTTCTGGCTTCCGGGCGCGGGTTTGGCATTCCTGCTTCCGGCCGTTCTGTGCCTGTTCGTAGTCCCCGTGATGTGGCGGAGCGCCGCCGGCGGAGGTTCCGATTTCGCGAATTCCGTGCAGGCCGCCATCGATGCCGCCCAGCGGGGCGAACCGGTCCCGCCGGTGGTCGCCCCGCCCCGCGACGCCGGGGACAAGGTGATGACCGCCGCCGCCGCGGGTTTCGGCGCTGTGGCCTGCTGCCTCGGAGTCCTGGCCCTCACCGCCGGCCTGCAGCGCGCCTGGCACGGCTATGCCAGCCGGCATTGGCCCACCACCGCGGGCGTCGTCATCATGAGTGGAGACGATGGCGATACCACGGATTCCGCGGCCTACGCCCGCTTCGTGTATCGATATGATGTGGCCGGCGCCACCCACTTCAACAATCTCCGGCGCTTCGCGCAGGTGGAAGGGGGCAGCGTCGAAGAGGCCGGCCGCATCGCCTCGGTCTACCGTAAGGGCGCGGACGTGAACGTGTCCTACTTCCCCGCGGATCCCGATATCGCCGTGCTCGAACCGGGGAACTCCGGGGCATCCCTCTGGCTGCCCGGCATCGGCGTAGTCCTGCTTCTGTTCAGCATGGCGACGTTCGTCTGGGTGGTGCCCGCCGTCGCGCGGTAGGGCCCGCGCTATCATGTCTCCATGGACACCACCTACGGGCAGGCGGTGGCTCTGGCCGTCCCGGTCTTCGTTACCCTTATCGCCGTGGAAATTGCGGTGGACCGCGCCCGCGGCACCCGCTATTACCATCTCGCCGACGCCATCAACAGCCTGAGTTGCGGCATCGTCAGCACCGGCATGCGGGTCTTTTTCGGTTTCATCGGCCTGTTCACTTACGAATGGACCCTCACCCACATCGCGCCGGTGAAACTGCCGGCCGGCCACTGGCTCACATGGGTGTTCGCGTTCGTCTTTTTCGACCTTTGCTATTACTGGAACCATCGCCTCGGGCACACCGTGGGGCTCTTTTGGGCGGCGCACTCCGTGCATCACCAGAGCGAGGAGTTCAACCTCACCACCGCCCTGCGCCAGCCGGGAACCGGCAGTTTCACCAGTTGGCTGTTCTACCTGCCCCTGGCTATCTGCGGCGTGCCGGTCCCTGTATTTCTGCTGGTGGGCGTGGCCCAGCTTTTTTACCAGTTCTGGCCCCATACCCGGCTTATCAACCGCATGGGCGTGCTGGACCGCTGGGTCCAGACACCCTCGAACCACCGCGTGCATCATGCGCAGAACGATATCTACCTGGACAAAAACTATGTCGGCGTGTTCCTCATTTGGGATCGTATTTTCGGCACGTTCCAGGAAGAGCGCGAAGACGAACCCATTGTCTACGGGGTCCGCGGCCAGTTAAGAAGCTGGAACCCGGTGTGGGCCAACCTGCACTACTACTGGGTCATGGCGCAGGATGCGTGGCACGCGGCATCGTGGGCCGATAAACTGCGCGTCTGGTTCGCGCCTCCCGGTTGGCGTCCGCCGGATGTGGCGGCGCGCTTCCCCAAACGGCCCTACGACCCGCGGCGCGATTTCTCGCGCTTCGATCCGCCCCGCCGCCTGGCTTTGAGCGTGTACGTGCTGGCGCAGTTCGCCTTTCTGATGGTTGCCAACAGCCACTTCCTGGCGCTGCTGCCGAAGCAATCCGGCGCGTGGAACCTGGCCTATTTCCTGTTCATCATGGTGAGTTTGGTGACGCTGGGCGGGGTGCTGGAGAATCGCCGCGAGTTCGTGATTCTGGAAATGGCCCGCGCGGCGGCGGTGTGCCTTGCGGTTGCGGCATCGGGCGTCTGGTTCGGCGGTGTGCGCGATGTCCGGGTGGTCTGGATGGTCGCCGCTCTGGCAGCGGCCTCGGTGGCAACGCTCGCCGCCGCGCTTTGGTGGGGCAGGGACCGCGCCCTCGCCGCCGGCGTTACTTGATCACGGCCGGCGCCAGCACACCGGTGCCATACTTGACGATCCTGCGCGCCTTCATGTCGTACACATCGCCGGGAGAAAGCACATAGTAGGGCTTCTCCCAAGGCTGATACTCGCGCGTGTTGTCATGAATCGCCACCTTCCATTTTCCGATCGCCTCGAACCGGTCTCCCGTCACCACGATCGCCGTGCCTTCGGAAAGCCCGATCCCCAGCATCTCCGGATACTTCCTAATTACCGGAATCAGGTCGTCCCAGCGATTGCGAGTATTGATGTGCTGGTCGATCGCCACCTTCCGGAGGAAGGCGAAGCCATGCTCGTGCTCCGGTTCCGGAGTCATCACGATGTTGGATCCGGCAATCGCTCCGCGCACCAGGTAGTCGCCCTGAATCGTGGCGCCCGCCGAACTCCCTCCAATCACTCCGCCCCGCTCCAGCACCTTGTGGAATTCCCCCAGGGTCAGCGTATTGGCGTACGAATCGACGATGTTCCATTGCCGTCCGCCCACGAACCACACGCCCCTGGCGTCGCGCAGCACTTTGGCGAACTCTTCGGTGTCGGCCACTTTGGGATCGTGCGTATGCAGCATGAACACGTTTGTCAGTCCCCGCTTCTTCCAGGGGGCGAGCACTTCGTCTTCCTTGTAGACTTTCCAGCTCCCGTCCGGGTTTTTGTTGCCGCCGGCTGTGGGCACCACCACAATCTTCGCGCCCAATCCGCCGGCTTTATTCACGAAGGTTTCGAAGATCCCGGTGCCCGCATCCGAACCTCCTCCCTGAATCACCAGCGTTCCTTTGGCGGGACCATACTCCGGCGCTTGCGCGAAGAGGTATCCGGCAAACGCGGTTGTCACAAGGGCAAGATGGAGTCTCATAGGCTAGAGACGAAAATACCACGAACAGCGGATGCTATACTCTGGCTCAAGGAGCTCTCGCCAATGGGTTTCCGCAGTCTATCCGCGCCGTTGCTTTTTGCCCTCGCCGCATATGCCGCGGGCGGCTCCGAATCCGTCGATCAGGCCCTCTTACGCCTCCAGGAACAGACCGCCGGACTGCCCGCCGCTCTGCGCATGGAATTCCGCATGCGCGCCGCGCAGTCTCTGTCCGAGCGGCATCCCGACCTGGCTCGCAAGATCGTCAAGCAGGCTGTGCAGGAAATCGCCGCCGGCAAGGATTGGAAACCCGGTTACGCTACACTCCAGGCGTTCGCCACGGTGGCGCCCGGTGAAGCCGCGGCCATTCTGCCGCATCTGGCGCCGGATCAGGCCGGCATGATGGTCGGCTCCCTGGCTCGCGCCAACCATACCTCGGAGGCGCTGGCCGTTTACCGCCATCTGCTGGCTAGTGGCGAACTGCAGCCGGTGAGTGCCAACGCCCTGCTCTCGCGCATGGTGAAAGAGAAACCCGCGGAGGCCACAAAGCTTTTCCAGGAGATGCTCGCCGCGGCACACTTCGACACACTCGACCCCTACGACGCCTACGGCTTCTTGAACTGCGCTAAGACCGTGGCGCCGGTGGCGGCCGGACCGGCCGTCGAAGCCTGCGAGCGCGTCTCCGCCGCCGCCTCGGCGCCGGACTACGGCGCCAAAGCCAAGACGGTCCTTTCCGCCACCTTCGCTGCCGCCGGCGAAACCATCGCCACTACCAACTCGCGCGACACCCTGCTGGTGGCCGGCGGCAGCCGCCTCCACGATCTGGCGCCGGATCGCTTTGCCGCACACAAGGCCCTCTTCGCGCGCTGGAACCTCGCTGGTCCGCTCACCGTGAAAGGCATATCTATCCGCAACACCAGCGCCGAACCCGGGAAAGACGCGCCCGATACCTCCGCCATCGTCAAACAGATGGGCCAGATTCGCAGTCTCCCCACGGACGCCGACCGCGCCCGCGTGGTCCTGCAACTCGCCGGTGAGATTCGCGCATTGCCTGCCGGTCCAACCCGCGTAGGTATGGCCAGCAGCCTGGCCAATCTATCCACCGAAGGCGACCTGGGCAAAGAGGCGCTCTCCGCCGTCTCCGGCACGCTGGCCGCCGCGCTTGAGACGTCGCCCGCCGCCACCGCCGACCCGTACCTGGAACTCGCCAGCCTGGTCCGCTTCGAGCATTTGCCGGCGCCCAAGTCCGACCCGGCGCTGAACTCCGCGGGCGCTCTGATTGCCTTACAGAATCAGCTTCACCAGGAGGCCGGCTTCACGCTTACCGCGCTCGATGGCAAAACGTATTCCCTCGCGGACCTGCGCGGACATGTGGTGCTGCTGAACTTCTGGGCCACCTGGTGCCCGCCCTGCCGGAAGGAAATGCCGGATATGGAAAAGCTCTATCGGCGGTTGCAATCGAAAGGCCTGATCGTGCTCGCCGTCTCCGATGAGGACCGCGAAACCGTCGCCGGCTTCGAGGAAAAACAGAAGTATACCTTCCCGCTTCTGCTTGACCCCGATCGCAAGGTGAACGACGCCTTTAACGTCGAAGGAATTCCCAAAAGCTTCCTCTTCGATCGGGACGGCAAACTGGTGGCCCAGGCTATCGACATGCGCACCGAATCGCAGTTTCTGGAAATGCTGAAGTCGGCCGGAATGTGAGGTCCGTCTACCGGGCCAGAACCCAAGCGGCCAGGTCTTCCATGCGATCCACCACCAGTTCCGGCGCCGGATCTGCCAGCGTCTCCGGCTGAAAACCGTAAGTGACGCCGCAGCACTGCACCCCGGCGTTGCGGGCCGTCTGCACGTCCACCGAACTGTCGCCGATCATCATGGTGCGCTCCCGGCCGGTTCCCGTCTCACGCATCAGGGCTTCAATACCGATGGGATTCGGCTTCTTGAATTCGAAGCTGTTGCCGCCATAGATCTGCACGAAATGGTCCGCTACGCCGAGTCCTTTCACAATGGACCGGCTCATGCGCACCGGCTTGTTGGTCAGCACCGCCATGCGTTTGCCCGCGGCCAGCAGGCGGTCCAAGGATTCCTTGACGCCGGGATAGAGCGTGGTGAAATCCAGGTCGTGATCGCCGTAATACTCCATGAAGTATTCCAGCGCTTCCTGTAGTTCGGCTTCCGTGGCCTGTTCGCCCATCGCGCGCCGGATCAGCACCGGCGCTCCGTTCCCTACGTAGGAGTAGACCCGCTCATTGGCGAGCGGTTCTTTGCCCATGTGCCGGCGGGTGGCATTGACCGCCTGGGCCAGGTCTAATCTGGAATCGATGAGGGTTCCGTCCAGGTCGAAGATAAGCAGGTCCATCAGCCCAGCTTCCGTTTACGGGGCCTGCGAGCCTCGCTCTTGACCGGCTTGCGGCGATGGGAGCGGCCATTCTCCAGGCCGTATTGGCACATCTTGCGCTGCAGCGTGTTGCGATGTATCCCCAGTTGCTTGGCGGTGGCCGACTGGTTGCCTTCCTTTGCCAGCAGCGCGCCTTCGATCATTTTCTTTTCCAGAAGCTCTACGGCTTCTTGCATCAAAATGTTGCCGCGCAGCAGATGCTCCACGACCCCGTCAAATTCACTCTTCATTCTCTGCCTTTTTCCGCTTTGGGGTTCCGGATTCCCTGATCCAGGGCCGATCCCCAATAGTCTTTTACCTGTCCATACGTTTTGTGGAAGCCTTCTTTTAACTCGTGGGGAGCCAGCGAGGCAAAGGCGCTCGCCGCGCCGGTGACGTATGGAGCCATTCTCGAATGCATAACAGAATCGGGCGGCTGCCCGCCCGGCGCAAAGGCCAGGATCGCCACCAATAGCGCAATGGAAACCACCAAACCGCGCACTGCGCCGAACAGCGCGCCCAGGGCGTGGTCCAGAATGGAAAGTCCGGTCACCTTGAGAAACTTCCCGACAATCGCGCTTACCAGGCCTCCAACCAGCACGACGCCGCAGAATATCAGCACAAATCCGCCGAAATTCGCGGCCGTGCGCGAACTCAGATACGGTAACAGAAATGCACCCGCGGTGCCATAGAACCAAATGCCGAGAAGCAAGGCAAGCACCACTGAGACCAACGCGATAATCTCCCGCGAAAGGCCCTTGCGGAAACTGGTGACAATCGAACCGGCCAGGACGAGCAGCAGCACTACATCCAGCCAGTTCATAGGTCGCGGCCGGTCAGGACGCGGTAAGCCTGGCGATACTTTTCGCCGGTCTTAGCGGCCACTTCCGCGGGCAGCGCCGGTGCGGGCGGTTGCTTGTTCCAGTGAATCGATTCCAGGTAGTCGCGCACGAACTGCTTATCGAACGAGTACTGCGGACCGCCGGGCTTGTACGTTTCCGCAGGCCAGAAGCGCGAGGAATCCGGCGTGAGCACCTCGTCGCCCAGCACCAGTTCGCCGCCCACGAATCCAAATTCGAATTTGGTATCGGCGATGATGATGCCCTTGGTCTGCGCGTACTCCGCCGCGCGATGGTAGATGTTGAGCGTGAGGTCGCGCAGGCGTCGCGCCAGGTCTTCGCCGATCAGCGATACCACGTGTTCGAATGAGACGTTTTCGTCGTGCCCGGATTGCGCCTTGGTGGCAGGCGTGAAAATGGGCTCGGGGAGCTTATCGCTTTCCTTGAGGCCCGTCGGCAGCTTGATGCCGCACACCGTGCCCTCCTGCCGGTATTCCTTCCAGCCCGAACCGGAAATGTAGCCCCGCGCCACACATTCAATCTGCACCATCTCCGCGCGCTTGACAAGCATCGACCGGCCTTCCAGTTGATCGCGGAATTGCGGCAGTGGCGCGGGATACTCATCCACGCTGGCGCTGAGGAAATGGGTCGGCGTGAGTTCACGCAAAAAATCGAACCAGAAGATGGAAAGTTGCGTCAATACTCTTCCCTTGTCGGGAATGCCGGTGGCCAGAATGTAATCGAACGCGGAAATGCGGTCTGTGGCCACAATCACCAACCGTTCATCCACGCTGTAAACGTCGCGGACCTTGCCGCGGCCAACGCGGGTGACGCCGGGAAATTCAGTTTCCAGGATGACGGGGTTGCTGGTAGAGTCGCTGGTGGAGTTCACGCTTGCCTTCGATTTCTATCGGGGGAGTAACTAAAATGATAACCCTTCCGGCGCAAAATGCAAACCCGGAAAACGCTGGTACAATATCGGCCGGCATGATCACACGCCGCTGCATTCTCCTGGCCGCGCTGGCGCCTCTGGCGGGCGCGGCGGCGCACGATTGGCCCTCGTACGGCGGCGGCCCCGCGGACATTCGTTATTCCGCTTTGCGCCAAATCAATCGCTCCAACGTGAAGCAGTTGCGCGTGGCGTGGAGCTACGACACGGCCGATGGCTCCGGCGATCCGCAGACCCAGCCCATTATGGTGGGTAACGTACTGTTCGGCTTGACGCCGCGGCACAAAGTGATCGCGCTTAATGCGGCCACCGGCACGCTGCTCTGGAGTTTCGATTCCGGAATCGCCGGACGCGGACCCAATCGCTCGCTGGCCTATTGGACCGATGGCAAACAGGCGCGCCTGTTTGCCGCCGTGCAGAGCTTTGTGTACGCCATCGATCCACGCACGGGCAAAGCCGCCGGCGAATTCGGAAAGGATGGACGCATCGACCTGCGCGAAGGGCTCGGCCGGGATCCCGAAAAGCAGTCGATTGTCCTCACCAGTCCCGGCATCATCTATAAGGACCTGTTGATTGTGGGAGGCCGCACGCCCGAAGCCCTGCCGTCGCCCACCGGCGATATCCGCGCTTTCGATGTCCGCACCGGAAAATTGCGCTGGAGTTTCCACACCATTCCGCGTCCCGGCGAATTCGGCTACGATACCTGGCCCAAAGATGCGTGGACCTACACCGGCTCCGCCAACAACTGGTGCGGCATGGCGGTCGATGCCAAGCGCGGCATCGTGTACGTGCCGACCGGCTCGGCGGCCAGCGATTTCTACGGCGCGGACCGCGTGGGCGACAACCTGTTCGCCAATACGCTGCTGGCTCTGCGCGCCGATACCGGCGAGCGCGTGTGGCACTTTCAGGGCGTCCGGCACGACATCTGGGATCGCGATTTTCCCTCGCCGCCATCGCTGGTCACCGTCAGGCACGAGGGCAAACTGGTCGATGCGGTGGCGCAGACCAGCAAGCAGGGATGGGTCTACCTTTTGGATCGCGTCACCGGCAAGCCGCTGTTTCCGCTCGAATCCCGCCGCTATCCAGCCAGCACGGTGCCGGGCGAAGTGGCCGCGGAGACGCAGTTGCTGCCGGTGCGGCCTGCCCCTTACGCGCGCCAGCGATTGACTGAAGACCTGCTCACCAATCGCACTCCCGAGGCGCACGCCTGGGCGCTGGAGCAGTTTCGAAAATTGCAGAGCGACGGCCAGTTTGTTCCGTTGCGAGTGGACCGGGAGACCGTGATTTTTCCGGGCTTCGACGGTGGCGCCGAGTGGGGCGGCTCCGCGTTCGATCCGGAAACCGGCCGCCTTTACGTGAATGCCAACGATTTGCCGTGGACGTCCAGCCTGGCCGAAGATCACGGAGGCAGTTCGCCGCGCCACACCTATCGGACCAACTGCGCCAACTGCCACGGCGACGATCTGTCCGGCGCGCCGCCGCAGATTCCGTCCCTGCTGGCGCTGCGCGGCAAGCGCACCGCTCCGGAGATTGCCGCTGTCGATCCGCCAGGGCGCCGGACGCATGCCCGCGTTTCCGAACCTGAGCCCCGCCGATATCCGCGCCACCGCGCAGTACGTGTTGAGCGGCGAAAGCAAAGAACTGGAGGGCGGTGAACCGCAGGCCGCCGCGAAGTATCGCTTCACCGGTTATCACAAATTTCTCGATCCGGATGGCTATCCCGCCGTCGTGCCGCCGTGGGGCACTCTGAACGCCATCGACCTGAACACCGGCGAGTATGCCTGGAAAATTCCACTGGGAGAATATCCCGCGCTGGCGGCGCAAGGGCTGAAGGATACCGGCAGCGAGAACTACGGTGGGCCCATTGTGACGGCCGGCGGCCTGGTCTTCATCGCCGCGACCAACTTCGACCGCAAGTTTCGCGCTTTCGATAAAGCCACCGGGAAACTGCTGTGGGAGACCACCCTTCCCTTCGCCGGCAACGCCACGCCGGTCACGTACGAGGTGAACGGCAAACAGTATGTCGTGATCTTCGCGACGGGAGGAAAGGCCGGCCGCGCGGGTCCCTCGGGCGGAACTTACGTGGCCTTCGCCCTTCCCGCCCGCTGACCCAGCGTTGCCTGCGTCTTCTTCGGCAATTTGGCGAAGACCAGATCGTACGACTGGCGCAGCAGCTTTTTCACTTCCGCCCCCGGCAGGGCGTCTTCGCTCTCCAGCGCCACCCACTGCGCGCGGGCCAGGTAAGGCGCGGGTATCACGCCGGGCCGCTCCGTCAGATCGGCAAAATTCGCCCGGCGTCACCTTGAAACTGACGACTCTCCCGGAGGGCTCCAGCGCGGCGATGGCGAAGATTTTTCCGCCCACTTTGAACACCAGATTGTCGCCCCACTGCACCTGCTCGGTGGCGTGCGGAAACCCCATGCAGCAGCGCCGGATCCATTCGACACTCATGGCCTTATTCTAAAAGAAGATGCCTGCGCCTCGCCTGCTCGCGGTCCTTCTTCTCCCGGCCATCGGGGTGGCGGCGGACTGGACTGTGGCGCGCAACGCGCATTTCGAGGTCTACTCGCAGGATGGCGAAGCACCGGCGCGCGGCGCATTGCGCTGGCTGGAACAACTACGCGCCACCGTGCGCCAGGAAACCGGAGTGGATGTCGCCGGTCACACGCCGGTCCGCGTGATCGGATTCCACTCCGAAACCGAGTACGCCCGCTACCGCATGACGCCCACGGCGGACGCCTACTTCATGGCCGCAGGAGACCGGAATTACATTGTGATGCCCTCCCTTGGGGAAGAAACCTTCCCGCTGGCGGCCCACGAATATGCCCATCTGATTCAACATGCCGCCTCGCGCCGTTTTCCGCCGTGGTGGAGCGAAGGGCTGGCGGACCTGTTCTCCACGCTGCGCATTGACCGCCGCGGCAGCCGCATCGGCGGTCCATTGCCGGGACGGCTGTCGGTTCTGCGTCACACCCGCTGGATGCCGTTGGAGCAGTTGATGAGCATGCCCGCGAATTCGCCTCTCCGCGGCCAGCGCGCCACATCGGCGCTGTTTTATGCCGAAAGCTGGGCGCTTACCGGGATGCTCGCACTTTCTCCCGCGTACCGCCCGTGCTTCGGAGCACTGACGGCCGCGCTGGCGGCGGGAGTCGATGGACCCTCAGCCTTGCTGTCTGCCTGTCACAAACCGCTCCACGACGTGACGCGCGATTTGACGGCCTGGGTAGCACGCGAGGGCGCGAAACCCATTCCTCTGGCCACTCCCGAGCCGGATACCGCGCCTCCGGCCGTCACCCAAATTCCCGGCAGTGCGGTGCAGTTGCTCATGGCCGAACTACTCCTGATTACCGGCGACCTGAACGGCGCGGAATCCGCCTATCGCGACCTTGCCGCCGAGACCGGCGAATCCGGCGAAATCTGCGCGGGCCTTGGCGCCGTCGCCGCCGCCCGCAACCAGGATGACGAAGCGCGCAAGCTGTGGAAGCGGGCCGTCGCACTGGGCGTGAAGGACGCAGCCATTTGCTACCGCTACGCCGAACTGCTGGATTCCGACCCCTCCCGCCGGGATGACCGCCGCGCCGCCCTCGAGCGTGCCGTCGCTCTCCGTCCCGATTTCGACGATGCGCGCTGGACGCTGGCGCTCCTGGAGCAGAATGCCAACCGTCCCGAAGCCGCCCTTTCGCAGTTGCAGGCCATGCAGGAAATCGCGCCGGCGCGTGCCTTCGCCTACTGGTGCGCCATGGCCGATGCGCTGACCGCGCTGGGGCGAGGCGGCGAGGCCAAGGCGGCCTCCGAACGCGCCGCCGTGCTGGCCCTTACCGCCGAAGAGCGCGCCACCGCCGCGCGCCTGGCGTATATCGCCGAAACCCACTTGGCCGTGCGCCTCACGCGCGACGCCGCCGGCAATCCACGGATGGTCGCCACCCGCGTGCCCAACAACGTTGAAGTGTTCAACCCGTTCGTCGAGCCGGCCGACGACCTGCGCCGGGTGCGCGGCGTCCTGCTCGAAATCGAATGCGGCCAGACCGCGCTGCGCCTCACTGTGGACACGCCCGAAGGCAAGCTCTCACTCACCATTCCCGACCCCACCCGCGTGCAGATGCGCCGCGCGCCCGAAGCGTTCGTCTGCGGGCGTCAGCCCGGCAGCCCGGTGCTGGTGGAGTACGCCGCCGGGAAGGAGAAAGAAGGCATCGTGAGGGGCGTTGAATTCCAGTGAGGTGAGCCCGCGCGCCTCATGCCGGTTCCTTGCCGGGCGAAAGGAAGCAATGCATAATATCGGCGGTCTGGCGCCACTCGAGCGCTTCCTTCTCCAGGCGCGCCCGGCCGGCGCGCGTGAGTTTGTAAAATTTGGCCTTGCGATTGTTGTCGGATACGCCCCACTCCGATGCGATGTAGCCTTCCTGTTCCATTTTCAGCAGGGCGGGGTAGAGGGTGCCGTAGTTGAGCGCCAGGCGGTCGCCGCTGGTCTGCTCAATCCGTCGCGCAATGCCATACCCATGCAACGGCCCCAGGGCCTCCAGGGTCTTTAATACCATCAACGCCAGGGTGCCTTGCGCGATGTCGTGCTGTTTTCCCATACCTATTGGTTTCCCATACCAGGGTAAGGCAGGGCCCCGGGCCTGTCAATGCCTTACAGTAAAATTTGGACCTCGACGAGTTTGACTACGTATTGCCGGAGGAGTTGATCGCCCAGGAACCACCCGCCGACCGCGCCGGCGGCCGCATGCTGGTGGTGCATCGTGCGGATGGCCGGTGGGAAGATCTCTCCTTCCGCGACTTCCCGTCGTTCCTGCGCGCGGGGGATTGCCTGGTGCTGAACGATTCGCGCGTGTTTCCCGCGCGCCTGTTCGGGCATCGCGCGGGCATCCACGCCTTGCCCATCGGCAAGAACAATCCCAAACGAAATGAGTATCTGAGCGGAGAAGTGGAAGTCTTCCTGCTGCGGCCGGTAAGCGGGGACGGTCGCGATTGGGACGTGCTGGTGAGGCCCGGACGCAAATTGCCGGTGGGGGAACGAATCCATTTCGCCGGTGGCCTGGAAGCGGAAATCACCGCCCGCGGCGAGTTCGGTGAGCGGACCATCCGATTCCACACCGATGCCGACCTGTTTGGCGAGTTCGAAAAGATCGGTCACATTCCCCTGCCGCCGTATATCAAGCGCGGCGATGAGGCGCGTGACCGTGAGCGCTATCAGACGGTCTTCGCGCGCGAGAGGGGCTCGGTAGCGGCGCCCACCGCGGGGCTGCATTTCACGCCCGAGATTCTGGAGCAGTGCCGCGCGGCGGGCGTCAATGTGGCGTACGTGACCCTGCATGTGGGCCTGGGAACGTTTCAGCCGCTGCACGCCGCGCAGGTGGAGCAGGGGCGTCTGCATTCGGAGCGCTATTCCATCACCGAAGAGAACGCTGCCAGGATGCGCGCGGCACGCCGTCTGGTGGCCGTGGGCACTACCAGCGTGCGAACCGTGGAAAGCGCGCTGCGCTCGGGCGAACTGTGCGAATCCAGGGGTGAAACCGACATCTTCATTTATCCCGGTTTCGCCTTTCGCGGCACCGGCGCCATGCTCACCAACTTCCACCTGCCGAAGACCAGCCTTTTGCTGCTGGTCAGCGCTTTCGCCGGCCGCGAACTGGCGCTGGCGGCATACCGGCACGCAGTGGAACAGCGCTACCGTTTCTATTCATACGGCGATTGTATGTTAATTGTGTAGCCATCTTACTGCGCCTTCTCCACTTCCACCGCGAATACATACGTGGGGCCAAACATGTTCGACCGGAACACCACCCACTTCTCGTCGGGCGAGAAACTTACATTCGGTTCCAGTTTATAGTTGTGTTTCGACATGTTGACCAGCTTTTCGGCGTGAAACACCCCTGGATTGACAAAGCTCGGATCGGCCAGCCCCTGGTTCCGAAACAACTCCGGTCGGAACAGGTAGATCCATTCGCCATCGGGCGCCTTGGCCACCTGGCCCGGATCGCCGCCATCGCCGCAAAACAGTTTGTTGTCGGCAGTCACATTGAAGTGAATCGACCATTCATTCCGCTGCAGGTGGTACCAGGTGCGCTGCCCTGTTTCCACGTTGTATCCGGCTAGCCAGAAATCCTCGCCGCGCGGCGTTTGCAAGTCGTACCAGATGGTCTTCCCATCGTGACTCCAGAACTCGTGGCCGAAAATCTCCATGGCCATCGTCCTGTTGTGGACCTTGGTAATGTGCGAGCCATCGGTCCGGATGGTCCAGATGCGATCCACCTTGTGCCATGGCCCTTCGTGGCAGAACATCAGCAGCGTGGGGTCGGTGGGCGAAAATTCGAGGTGATTCAGCCAGTCGGTGGCCCGATGGATCACTTTGACCTCGCCGGTTTTGGTGCTGATCGTGAACATCGCCATGGGCAGGTGAGCCGCCAGGCGCTGCTCCATCATTTGCCCTTTGTTGGGAGGTTGGATCAGGCTTTGCTGCTGCGGTTGCTGGGAACGGTTGGAGTTGTAATCCGGCCCGTCATTTTCGATGTAAGTTCCGGCCAGCAGCGTCTCGTCGGCATTTACGGTGGGCACCGAAACGGCATTACGCGCCGGCAGTTTGGCAATTTCGCGGGTCGCCAGCGTGTCTACATCCGTCGCATAGATGACGCCGTTCTTTGTGTAGTACACGCTTTGCGACTTGCGACCGGTCACGATCACCCGGACACGTCCTTCCACCACGCCGCGCGTGGCGTGAGTCGCCAGGTCAAACGTGGAAATGCCTTGCGGAGTGGTGTAGATCAGCTTCTTCCCATCCGCGCTATATCCGTTCTGGTTGAAGTAGAGGCTCGCGCTCCCGGCTTCGTCGGTGAGCCGAAAAACGCGATGTCCCGTGTCGGGATCGATCCAGGTTTTGGGCGGAGGCGTTTGCGCGCAGAGCGATAGCGTGGCGCACAGGCAGACAGCAATGCGAAGCATGACATTCATGTTGGCGCGTTTGCAAATGCGAGTCCAGCGCCCGGCGTCAAGGTTCCGGATGTTCTGCTGTCAGAAACGATAAGCGTCGGAAAATCAGTCTTTCGAGCTCGCGAAGGCTAAAGTGGTGTTTTGCATTGGAAAACACCCACATCCGGCCGTCTCCGACATGTTCCCCGGCGGCCTGCCTGAACAGCATGGGCGCTACGCGGCGACCCACTGGAGCACTTCGAGCGTCAGGGTATTCAGCGAATTGGTGATGCGGTCGGATTCCAGGTTGACCAGGGCGTAGCGGGCAGTCTGCGGATCCGGGGAGCGCACCAGGGCGTTGTGGTCCTCGCGCAGGTTGGGAAAGTCGGCGAGCGAAACCGGTGCGCCGTGCAGGGCCGCGCTGAGCAGGGAAACGGTGCGAATGGTATCGGCGGCGAAGGGGTAGAATGCCTGGCGCGCAGGGTCGGGTTGGCTGCGGGCGAGTCCTGCTTCCAGAGACATCACCGCGTGAATGAAGCGGTGGGAATTGGCCAGGATGGCGTCGAGCGTGGTGACGCGGTCGAAGCCGGCGCCGGGTTCGCTGCGGAAGCGGGCCACGGAGGCTTCCAGGTTGGAGCGGGCGCGGCGGGCGGCCAGGCGGGCGCGGTCCAGTTGCGCTGCGTTGGAAACGGCGGGCGCGGTGTAAGCATCGCGCACCGCTTCGAAATAGACGCGATAGGCGTCGAACATGGCGGCCAGTTCTTCGGGCAGGCGGGTGCGTTCCCAGGTGGGCCACGAAGCGTACGCGGTGAGTGCGATCACGCCGCCGGCGATGGTGTTCAGTCCACGTGCGGCGATCACCACTGCGGGCGTAACGCCCGTCATGGCGATCAGCAGCACAACGAGTGCCGTGAGGGCCATGACGAAGATTCCGTAATTGGAGGGGCCGAAACAGCGCAGCAGAAAGGCGAAGACGCCGATCAGGACCACCTGCGCCGCCATCGACGGGGAAAGTAGGTGAAACAGGGCGGTGGCGAAGGCTAGGCCGGCGAGCGTGCCGGCGACCCGCAGAATACCGCGGCTGAAGGTGCCTGTGAAGTCGGGCTTGAGCACGATGGCGATGGTCATGGGGCACCAATAGGCGCGGGACCAGCCGGCGGCGGCGCTGACGATTTCGCCGATGGCCACGCAGACGGCCAGGCGGAGGGCGTGGCGCAGGGCGGCGGAATCCAGCGAGAGATTCGCGCGGATCACGGCCAGCGCGCCGGTGAGGCGCAGCATGGCGGGTTGGGCAGCTTCCGTTTGGGCGAACGCGGCGGTGCCCTCGGGCGCGATGTGGTCGGCCAGTTCTTCGGCGGAGCGGAGTTGCCCGGCCAGGGCTTCGGCCTGCAGGCGGGCGTCGCGCGCCAGTTCAGCCAGACCGGGCTGGGCGTCGCTGCCGGCTTCGCGGAGGCTCTCGGCGGAGGCCCGCAGTTCCTCCAGTTGGGCATGCGGATGGAGCGCCGCGCCGCCGGAGAGGGAGGTCGCGATGGCCGAAAGGATGCTGCCGGCCAGCGTGAGGCAGTGCTCCACGAGGGGCGCCGCGGATTCGCCGCCGGGCTCGCGGCCAATGCGTACACGCAGACGGGACAGCATCATCAGGGCGAGCCGGATGCGCTCGGCCTGGCTGAGCAGGGCGAGACAGCGCTCGGCTTCCAGGGACCGGTCTCCGCTCAGGCCGGCAAGAGCGGTTTGCGCTTGCGTGCTCTGGTCGCTGGCGGGAGGCGCTTCGCGGATCTGGGGCGGGGCGGACGCGGCGCGGGCCAGTTCGGCGAACAAGGCGGAGAGCGCGCGGCGCTCGGGCTGATACCGGTGCAGCGGCCAGAGCGCCAGGGCGAACGCCGTCTGGAGCAGACCGCCGGCCAGTGCGACGCCGCCGGATTGAAGCGCCTCGGTGACCGACATGGGGCGGGTGGAAAAGACGATGAGGGTGACCAGGGCGATGCTGCCGATATCGGCGGCCGTGGTCCCAACCGCCACCGTGAGCCCCGCCAGAAAGCCGCAGATAGCGACCAGCGCGACCACGATGACGGCCTGGCGAGCGAACAGGCCGCCGGCGAAAACCGCCAGGGCCACCAGCAGCGAAGCCGTGCACATACGCCGGGCGCGGAACCGGTAGGGGTCCGAACCATCGGAAGCGGCCACGTTGAGGGCGCCGATGCAGGCGATCAAACCGCCCGCCGTGTTGCCCAGGGCGACTCCGGCGCCCAGCGGCAGGGCAATGGCGATGGCGTTGCGCAAAGCCTGGACCGGCGCGATTTTGGAGACTTCCACTCGCGTGACGGCGCGCCAGAAGGAGGTCGAGGCGCTCACTATCCGCGCAGGTATTTGTTAAAGAAATCCAGGGTGCGCTGCCACGCGAGTTTGGCATTGGCTTCGTCGTAACGTGGTGTGGTGTCGTTGTGGAAGCCGTGTTGGGCGCCCTGGTACACGTAACCGCTGTAGGTGACGCCATTCGCTTTCAGAGCCGCTTCGTACGCCGGCCAGTTGCCGGTGATGCGGGTGTCCTGCGACGCGTAATGCAGCAGCAGCGGAGCTTTGATTTTCGCTGCCTGTTCGGCGGGGGGCTGGGCTCCATAGAAGGGGACGGCGGCATTGAGATCGCTGCCCATGCGGACGGCCAGGGTGTTGGCAATGCCTCCGCCGAAGCAGAATCCCACCACGCCGAGTTTGCCGGTGCAATCCGGGCGGGCCTTCAGCCAGCGGGCGGCGGCGATAAAATCCTCGGTCATTTTGGGTTTATCGACTTTGCCGAAAGCGGCGGCGCCCTTTTCGTCGTCGCCGGGGTATCCGCCGGCGCTGGTCAAGCCATCCGGCGCGAACGCCAGGAAGTCGGCAACGGCCAGGCGGCGGGCGACATCCTCTATATACGGATTGAGGCCGCGATTTTCGTGCACCACCAGGACGCCCGGCAGTTTGCCGCCTTTGGCGGGACGCGCCAGGTAGCCGCGAATGCTGCCATTGCCTTGCGGCGAATCGACGGTCGCGGATTCGGTTTTGATGCGGGCGTCGTCTTTGGGCACCTGCTGCGCCCACGCGTAATTGGGGCGGAGGCTCTCCCAGATAGCCGTCGCGGTGAGGCCGCCGACAGCGAATTTCTTGGCGCTCTCGATGAAATCGCGCCGCTCCATTTCGCCGTGGACGTACTTATCGAAGAGGTTGAGCAGTTCCTGCGGATAGTCGCCGGCTTTCTTCCGTTCCATGTGATGTCCCTCGCTTGGGCAAAGGATATCACGAAAGGGGCGGCGGCCCGCGCGGCTTGAAACCATGTAAGCTGATTGTTCTGATGATGACCGGAAAATTTACGCGGCGGCAGTTTGTGCGGACTGCCACGGTGGCTTCTCTGGGTACGCTGTTGCCGGCGGCGACGGCCACGAAGGTATCGGTGCTGGCCGATACGGAGATCGGCACGGTGCGGCCGCAGTTCCACAGTCACTTCGCGGAGCACCTCGGCTCCTGCGTGTATGGGGGCTTGTGGGTGGGCAAGAACTCGCCTATCCCCAACATCGACGGATACCGGAAAGACGCCGTCACCTACCTGAAGGAACTCGGCATTCCGGTGCTGCGATGGCCCGGCGGCTGCTTCGCCGACGATTACCACTGGCGCGACGGGATCGGCCCCTACCAGAAACGGCCCAAGCGGGTGAATCTCCACTGGGGCGGCTATGTGGAGGACAACAGCTTTGGGATTCACGAGTTCATGGGGCTGTGCCGGCTGATTGGCGCGGAGCCTTATATCGCGGGCAATGTGGGCAGCGGGAGTCCCGAGGAACTGCGGAACTGGGTGGAGTATTGCAATCACCCCGGCGGCAGCACGCTGAGCGACGAACGGATCGCCAATGGGGCGCGAGAGCCGTTCCAGATTCGGTACTGGGGCGTGGGCAACGAGAACTGGGGCTGCGGCGGACCCATGACGCCGGAGCATTACGGCGAGATGTACCGCATTTTTGCGAACTACATGCGGACGTTCGGCGGCACACAGCTTTTCCTGGTGGCGTGCGGGCCCAATGGCAACGACCTGCGGTGGTCGCGCAATCTGCTGAGTACGATTGGCGCGGGCCGGCTGCCAAGCGGATGGTCGACGCATTTCTATGAGGGCGGGGAGATGGCGCCCACCAAATTCACCGCGGAAGCGATGTATAAGCAGTTCCGCATTTTCCCGAACGTGGAGCAGTGCATTGTCGCGCAAAGAGCGCTGCTGGACAGCTACGACCCGCGCCGGCGGTGCGGCGTGATTCTGGACGAATGGGGCGTATGGGACCAGATGGTGCCGGCCGAGGAGCGGAGCAACGGCAGGCTGTGGCAGCAGAGCACCATGCGCAGCGCGGTGGGCGCGGGGTTGGGGTTGAATATCTTCAACCGGCAGGCGGACAAACTGTACATGGCGAACATCGCGCAGATGGTAAACGTGCTGCAATCCATTCTGCTCACCGATGGGCCGGAGGGTAAGAAGACCGTGCGCACGTCCACCTACTATGCGTTCCAGTTGTTCAAGGCGCACCGCTCGAACATGGCCGTGAAGGTGGAGACCGGGAGCAGCGATCCGCTGAGCCTTTCGATGTCGGCATCGAAGAGCGCGAGCGAGCTGGTAGTGAGCTTTGTCAATCCCAGCGCCACTGCCGCCCTGGATGTGGATTGCGCGGTGCGGGGCTTCGCCGCGAAGAGCGGGACGGCGCAGATTCTGCATTCCGAGGATCTGAACGCGTGCAACAGCTTCGAAAATCCCGATGCGCTGGTCCCGAAGGCGCACAACGTGGTGGTGGACGGCGGGCGGCTGCGGCTGGAGGTGCCGGCGCTTTCGGTAATCACCGCGATGCTGCGCGCGTAACCTGCGGTATCCCGACGCCGTTCAGCTACGCCGTCGTCGAGGGGGATGGCAGCATCAATGACTCCGACCTGGCAGTGCGGATTTCCAGCGCGCGTGTACCTGAATGCTTTGCAAGTTCCTCTCCGCGGGATGGGGCAGGTGGTGAAGAGCTGGATGGATCGCGCCGGTGGTGCGCACCGCCGTGCGGGCAGTCGCTCGCCGAGCCAGCGGCCCGGCGGTGAGGCTGGCCGGTGCCGCGCGGCTCAAGCGCTGTCTGCAATCAATGCTGTTCCCGGTGAGAGGGCGCGACCCCGGCATATCTGCGCGGCGCGCCACCGGAGTGGACCCATCGTCACGCTCCGCGAGTCCTGACGGTGGATGCTTTCCAAAGGTACACGCAGAGACCCGTGAAGAGTAGCGCGGAGATGGACTGCGAGATCGCTTCGTTGCCGTAGAACGGGGTGGTGAACCAGCCTTCGGTATAGCCCGGAATGAGCCGGCAGGCGGCGCCGAACACTCCGCCGAGCGCTCCTCCAGCCATCAGTCCCGAGGCTACGATGACGCCGCGCTCGCGCACTGTGGCGTCGCGCTTGCTCAGGAAGTGGGCCAGAAATCCGCCTACCAGGGCGGGCGTATTCAGTTCCAGCGGCAGGTACATGCCGAGGGCGAAAATGAGCGCCGGCACTTCGAGCATCTCCATCGCGACGGCGATGGCCGCGCCCGCGCCGAACAGGATATAGGCCACGGGTTGCCGGCTCATGAAGCCTTCCACCAGGGCTTTCATGATGGACGCCTGCGGAGAAGGCAGGACCACCCGCGTATCGCCCGGCGCTGCGTCGCCGAACTGGAAAGCCTGCGCGAGCAGAACGATGGTCAGACCCACCGCCACCGATGCGGCAATCACGCCGAGGAACTTGACCTTCTCCTGCGCGGCCGGCGTGGAGCCCAGCCAGTACCCGGTTTTGAAATCGGTAATGGCCTGTCCGGAGACGGAGAGCGCGGTGCAAACCATGCCGGCGATGGCCATCACGAAGAACATTCCGCTGGTGCCGGAAAGGCCGAAACGCAGCAGCACGATGGAACTGATGATGATGGTCAGCATGGTCATGCCGGAGACGGGGTTGCGCGCCGTGGTGGCGATGGCGTTGGCGGCGACGGAAGTAAAAAAGAAGGAAAAGACCAGGGTGAGGGCAAGTCCGGCAAACAGCACAACCGGGGAAGGCGCGAGGCGGCCCAGCAGCAGGGATACGCCAATGGCGCCGGCGATCACGCCCAGCAGAATCGTCATCACCGGGATATCGCGATCGGTGCGTTCGCCGGTGGAGGCTTCGCCGCGGCGGAACGCGCGTAGGGCCACGCCGAAGGACCCCGCCACGATCCGCATGGATTTGAGGATGCCGAAGATCCCGGCCGTGGCGATGGCGCCAACCCCGACGAACCGCACATAGCCGCGGAATATCTGCGCCGCCGTCATCTGCGCGATGGGGACGGTGCCGGGATAGACAGCCGAATCGGGCAGGTGGCTGCCGATCATCCAGATGAGCGGCACCAGTACCAGATTGGAGAGCACGCCACCGGCGCAAAGAATCAGCGAACTGCGCAACCCCATGACGTAGCCGAGCCCCAGGATGAAGCCGATGGCATCGAAGCTGATGGCGATGCGGGCGCGCTCGGACAGGGCGTGCACGGCGGGCAGGAACTGGAAGTCGAGATACTCCTTCCAGACGTGAAAGGTGGTGACCAGAAAATCGTAGACGCCGGCGATGGCGGTGGCCTGAAGCAGCAGGCGGGCCTGCGAGCCGCCCTTTTCGCCCGTGACCAGCACTTCGGTGATGGCGGTGGCTTCGGGGTAGGGAAGCCGGCCGTGCATTTCGCGCACGAAGTACCGCCGCAGCGGAATCAGGAACAGCACCCCCAGGCATCCGCCGGCCAGGCAGATAAAGATGGTCTGGACGGGGTGCGGGTCCAGTTTCAGGATGTAGAGCGCGGGCAGGGTGAAGATGGCGCCGGCTACGATGGAGCCGGCCAGTCCGCCGATGCCGGTAATGATCACGTTCTCCAGCACCGTGGAGCGGCGCGAGTAGACGCGGGCAAGTCCGATCGCCAGGATGGAGATGGGGATGGCGGCTTCCATCACCTGGCCGACTTTGAGCCCCGAGTAGGCCGAGGCCACAGTGAAGAGGACGCAGAGGAACAGGCCCCATCCCACCGAGCGGCCGGTGAGTTCCGGGAGTGCCGCGGACGCTGGGATTACGGGCTCGTAAGCGGTTCCGGTTGGCAGCGGCGTGTAGGCATTGGCGGGCAGTTCCCTGGCGCCAGCCGGTTTTGGGGACAAGCCACAGCTTAGCCTACGGCAATTTCGGAGTAAAGAGCTGGAAATGCGAATTCGTGCGCAGGGTACGGGCTACATCTGCAACGCACAGCGCTCTTCCAGGATTTCCAGCAGGCGGAGCCGCTGAATCGGTTTGCCCAGATAGCCGTCCATTCCACCGGCGAGGCACTTCTCCTCATCGCCTTTCATGGCATGGGCGGTCATGGCGATGATGGGGATGTGGCCTCCCGTGCCCAGTTCGCGTTGGCGAATGGCGGCGGTAGCTTCCATACCGTCCATCTCCGGCATCTGAATGTCCATCAAAATCAGGTCGAAGCGTTGGGATTCGGCGGCAGCTACGGCGGCCAACCCGTTTTCGGCAATGGTGACCGAATGACCGTGTTTTTCGAGCATGCGCTGGGCTACGGTGCGATTGACGGCGTTGTCCTCGGCAACCAGAATGCGGAGCGGAGAGTGTGCCTTCGCACTTTCCCGGCGCCCCTGCGGGGCGGCAGCCGGCGGGCTCGCGGGTGCGGCATCCAGCACCGTCCGGATGGTCTGCAACAGGTCCCACTGGCGAACCGGTTTGTTCAGGGATGCTGCGATGTCGCCCGTGCGATTGGGTGCCGCATCGGCGGTGCTCCCTACCGAGCGGAGCATGACCACCGGCGCCGCCATGCCGGGTATGGCGTGCAGGCGCTCGGCGGTTTCCAGCCCGTCCATTTCGGGCATTTGGCAGTCCAGCAAAATGATGCGGAAGGCGTTCGACTGTGCGAGCCGTTCCCGCGCCAGTTCCACCGCTTGCCGGCCGCCGTTTACGGCCACCGGCTGCATTCCCCAGCGGCTTACCATCTTGACCAGCACGTGGCGATTGGTGGCGTTATCGTCCACGATGAGAATGGGCTGATCCCGCAGGCGATCCACGTGGGCCAGAGACGGTCTGGGCAGGGGCCGGTCCGGTAGCCCCAGACTGGCAGTGAAGTGAAACACGCTGCCCACGCCTTCCGGTCCGCTCTCCACCCAAAGATCTCCGCCCATCAGGGCTGCCAGACGCGCCGATACGGTGAGGCCGAGCCCGGTCCCCCCAAAGCAACGGGTGGTGGACGGATCGGCCTGCGTGAACGGTTGAAAGATCAGGTGCCGCTTTTCCCCGGGAATGCCGATGCCGGTGTCGCGGACGCTGAACCGCAGCATGGGGCCGGCAGGCGACGGCGGAAGCCGCTCCACCGTCATTTCGACTTCGCCCCGGTCCGTGAACTTGATGGCATTGCCTAACAGGTTGACCAGCACCTGCCGCAAACGGACGGGGTCGCCAACTACGGCTTGCGGCACGCCGCCCCGCATGTCGCAGATCAGTTCCAGGCCCTTCTGATGGGCGCGAAAGCTCATGATGCGCATGAGCTCGCCGACCGTTTCGAACAGATCGAAGCCAATCTGCTCCACCTGCATTTTTCCGGCTTCGATCTTGGCGAAGTCCAGAATGTCGTTGATCACCAGAAGGAGCGATTCGGCGGAACTCTTCACCAGGTTGAGGTCTTCGCGCTGCTCCAGGGTCAATTGGGTATCCAGCACCAGGTCGGTCATCCCGATGACACCGTTCATCGGTGTGCGGATTTCGTGGCTCATAGAAGCCAGGAAGATGCTTTTGGCTTCATTCGCCGAACGGGCCGCCTCCTCTGCCAGACGGCGATCCCGCGCCTCGCATTGCAGCATCTCGCTCTGGTTCTCGAACAGCGTGACGATCATGCCGAAAGCCACGAAATATTTCGGCAGGTCCCACACCACGTGGTCTCCGGGGATTCCAGCGTGGAGGAAACCACATACCCTCGCCACCGGGAAAACCAGTCCCCAGGCCACCAGCGAGACGGAAGTCAGACAGACGCCGGGCGAACACCGGCCGTAGTGCCTCTGGTAGCAGCATCCCGTCACGGCGAAGGAGGCAAACAGAATGAAGTCCATGCCGTAGATCGGGTCGGCGGACGCCCGATAGACCGTCCATAAACCCGGAAGGATCGCCACCAGGAGCCATGCGGCCAGCGTGGCGGCGGAGTGTTTGCGGTGACCGAAGGCCAACGCCGAGCCCGCGCCCATCGGCAACAGCAAAAGGAGGCGATACAGCCAGGGATGGTGCCACCCCATCGCCAGGCATGTCCAATAAAAGAGCGCGGGGACGAACATACCGCTCCAAAAGACGGTGCGCCCGCGGTGCGTGGCGGGGACGCGGCAAACCGAAAGGAAGAACGGGCAAACGGCGCAGAGCAGGGTGGCATAGGCCAGCCAGATCGCGAGCCTGTCGGGAATCCGATGGAAGCTCCAGAGGGCGTTGCCGGCAAAATGGACTAAGATCGCCGTCCACCCGATCATCCACAGGCGAATCCGCTGCTGGTGTTCGCGGACATAGATCCAGGTGAAGAGGGCCACTAGGACAATCATTACCGCCAAGGTAACGACACGCTGAAATTGCGGAAACATATCTCTTTTGGGCAACTCCCCACTGTTCTACCTAAGACTTATCGGTTGGAAGGGAGGGAACTTTAGTTCCATCTCGCTGCCCGAAAGCACGCGTCCGGCCGTGGTATACGTCGTATGGAAACGAGTTGCAGCATGTACATAAAGGAATTGTGGCGATACCCGGTGAAGTCCATGGGCGGAGAACCCCTGCAGCGCGCCCGGCTGACGCCCGCGGGAATCCCGGGCGACCGGATCGTGCAGGTGCAGTACGGGCAGGGCCGCACGGCCACCGCGCGCACATTTCCGGACCTGCTGGGATTTCACGCGGTGCTGGACGATGCCGGCACTCCGAGCGTCGATGGCAGGCCCTGGAACCATCCGGAGGTCCTGGCGGCGGTGCAGAAAATTGTCGGGCCGGACGCGCGCCTGGTACGCTACGAGAGCCTGGATCGTTTCGACATCCTGCCGCTGCTGGTTGCCACCGATGGCGCCATCGCGGAGTTCGGGCGCGACCGGCGCCGGCTGCGGCCCAACCTGATTATCGGCGGCGTGGAAGGCATGGCGGAGCGCGCCTGGGAAGGCGGCCGGATTCTGACCGGCGATGTGGTCATCGGCATTCACGACCTGCGCGGCCGGTGCAACATGACCACCTTCGATCCCGATACCCTGGCTCACGACCCCAACGTGTTGCGCGACATCGTGAGGCGCTTTGGAGGAAAGCTGGCGCTGAACTGCGATGTCATCGCGGGCGGCGAGATCCAGGTGAATCAGGAGGTCCGTGTCATCGCTTGAGTCCGCGGAGCGGCTCCGGCGCTCTTTCCGGCCGGCGCGGGTGCGGCTGCTCTTCATCGGGGAATCGCCTCCGGCTTCCGGACGATTCTTCTACCGGGGCGACTCGGGACTTTACCGGGCCATGCGGGATGCGTTCCGCACGGTCGATCCGTCGATCCGCGACGAAGCGTTTCTGGTGGCGTTCCAAGCCTGGGGCTGTTACCTGGTGGATCTCTGCGCGGATCCTGTGGATCGTCTGGACACAAAATCGCGGCGGGCCGCCTGCCGGGCCGGCGAAAATTTACTGGCACGGGCAATGGCGCGGCTCCGGCCGGACGGAATTGCCACGCTGGTCCGCTCCATCGAGGGCAATGTGGCGCGAGCGGTGTTGCGCGCCCGCTGGAGCGGTCCGGTTCTCCATTTGCCGTATCCCGGTAGATGGCGCCGGAACCGGGACGTTTTCATCGAAATGCTGCGTCCCACTCTGGAGGCGCATATTGGCGGTACATTACACTGAAGTAGGGGGGGCACGCCACCGGTGGGTACGACGACTTCTGCCAGCAATTCACAAACTTTCGCCGCGGGACGATTCGCGGGGCTGGACCCCGAGCAGTTGATCCGCGCCTTCCGGATCATGCACACTTCGCGGCGTCTGGACGATCGCGAAGTCACCTTGAAGCGGCAAAACCGCATCTTCTTCCAGATCAGCGGCGCGGGACATGAAGCCGTGCAGGTGGCTGCGGGAATGGTGTTGCGGAGCGGCCATGACTGGTTCTATCTTTATTATCGCGATCGCGCTTTGTGTCTCACCCTGGGTGTGACGCCGCACGAAATGCTGCAACAGGCGGTGGGCGCTGCCGGAGACCCGGCATCGGGCGGGCGTCAGATGCCGTCCCACTGGGGGCATCGCGATCGCCACATTGTGAGCGTATCGTCGCCCACGGGCACGCAATACCTGCAGGCCATGGGATGCGCCGAGGCGTCGCGGTACCTGAACGGCAAGAGCGACGAGGTCACGCTGGTCACCTCCGGAGAAGGCGCCACCAGTGAAGGCGAGTTCTGGGAGGCGCTGAACATCGCCTGCCTGAAGCGGCTGCCGGTGATTTTCCTGGTGGAGGACAACGGATACGCCATCAGCGTTCCGGTGGAGGTGCAGACGGCGGGCGGCAATGTCGCGGCGCTGGTATCCGGCTTTCCGGACCTGCACCGCCAGGAAGTGGACGGGACCGATTTTCTGGCGTCCTATGCGGCCATGAAGGAGGCCGCGGAGTGGTGCCGCGGCGGCCACGGTCCGGCGCTGGTGCATGCGCGGGTCACGCGTCCCTATTCGCATTCTCTTTCCGACGATGAGCGCATGTACAAGACCGCCGCGGAACGGCAGGAGGAGGCCGAACGCGACCCGGTGCTGCGCTTTCCGCAGTATCTGATCGCCGAGGGGGTGATCGATCCGCACATGCTGCAGCGCATCGGCCATGAAGTGGATGAGGAAGTGAACGCGGCTACCCATGAGGCGCTGCACGATCTGCCTCCCGCGCCCGAAACGGCCCTGCGCCATCTCTATTCTGAAAAGGTCGATCCCACCGGCGAGGCGTTCGCCACCGAGCCCCATTTTCAGGGCGCGCCGATGACCATGGTGGACCTGCTGAACGCCACCCTGCGGGAAGAGATGCGCCGCAATCCGAACATGGTGGTGTTCGGCGAAGACGTGGCCGATTGCAGCCGCGAGGCCAATCTGCGGGAAGTGAAAGGTAAGGGTGGCGTGTTCAAAGTGACGGCCGGACTGCAGACCGAGTTCGGCGGCCGGCGTGCGTTCAATACCCCGATTGCCGAAGCGGCCATCGCCGGACGGGCCATCGGCATGGCCACGCGCGGGCTCAAGCCGGTGGCGGAGATTCAGTTTTTCGATTACATCTGGCCGGCCATGATGCAGCTTCGCGATGAACTTGCTACCATGCGCTGGCGCAGCAACGGGAGTTTCTCGTGTCCCGCGGTGATCCGCGTACCGATTGGCGGCTACCTGAACGGCGGCGCGATTTATCACAGCCAGTGCGGCGAGGTGGAGTTCGCCCACATCCCTGGGCTGCGCGTAGCCATGCCGTCCAATGCGCTGGATGCCTGTGGACTGCTCCGCACGGCGATTCGCTGCGATGACCCGGTGCTGTTCCTGGAACATAAGCGGCTGTATCGCGAACCCTATAACCGCTCGCCGCATCCCGGTGACGAGTTCCTGATTCCCTTCGGCCGCGCCAAGATAGTCAAAACCGGGCACAGTCTCACCGTGGTCACTTATGGCGCCCTGGTACAGAAAGCCATGCTGGCGGCCACCCAGGTAGAGAAGCGGAATCCGCGCGTGAGCGTCGAGATCCTCGATCTGCGGACCCTGGCGCCCTACGATTGGGAGGCCATCCGGGCATCGGTGGAGAAGACCAGCCGGGTGATGATCGCCCACGAAGATACTCTTTCATTCGGCTATGGCGCGGAGATCGCCGCGCGCATCGCGAACGAGTTGTTCGACCGTCTGGATGCACCGGTGGGCCGCGTGGGCGCGCTGGATACCTGGGTCGGATACCATCCGCAATTGGAGGCCGCCATCCTGCCGCAGACCGAAAATCTGACGGCGGAGATGGACCGCCTGCTGGGATATTGAAGCGAAACGGCCGCGACGGAAAGCTGTAAGCTTGAAATATGTCCGAAAGCAATGTTCCTCGTCGAACGTTTCTGCGCGGCGCGGCGGCGGCTACGGCCCTCTCCTACTCGCGCGTTTACGGGGCGAACGACCGCATTCAACTGGGCCTCATCGGCTGCGGCGAGCGCGGCCGGTACGATATGGGCAACTTCGTCGCCACCGGCAAGGTGGACGTGGTCGCCCTGTGCGACATCTGGGCCACTCACATCGAGCAGGCCAAAAAGCCGGCGAACAATCCCGGCGTCAAGACGTTCGCCGATCATCGCCGGCTGTTGGATATGAAAGAAGTGGACGTGGCCCTGATCGGCGTCCCCGACCACTGGCACGCCCCCATCGCCATCGACGCCCTGAATGCGGGCAAGGACGTCTACGTCGAAAAGCCGCTGACCCTGAAGATCGAAGAAGGGCCGCAGATTGTGAAGGCCGCCCGCATCGACAACCGGGTATGCCAGGTAGGCATGCAGCAACGCAGCGGCAAGCACTATCTGGAGGCTAAGCGCGAGTATCTGGATTCCGGCAGATTGGGCAAGATTACACTGGCGCGGACGTGGTGGCACGGCAACGGCTACCACTTGCGCAAGGCGCCGCCATCGCTACAGACCAAGCCGGCCGATCTGGATTGGGCCCACTTCCTGGGCCCGCTGAAATGGCGCGATTGGGATCCGCAGCAGTATTGGAACTGGCGTGCGTACCTGGATTTCGGCGGCGGCCAGGTGACCGATCTGTTTACTCACTGGATCGACGTGGTGCACATGTTTATGGGCCACGACATCCCCATCGCCGGAGTGGCGGCCGGCGGCGTGTACAACTATAAGGATGGACGCACTGCGCCCGATACCATCAACGTGCTGCTGGAATATCCTGCCGAATTTACGGCGACGTTCGAGGCCACGCTGGTGCCCGGAATTACCGGCGAAGGCGTGGAATTCGCGGGCACCCTGGGACGCCTGCTGATTGACCGGCAACATTACGAGTTCCACCCGGTGGGCCGCAATGCCACGGCGACCGTCGTGAAGGCATCCAGCAATATCGATATGGATCACGTGGAGAATTTCCTGGCGTGCGTGCGTTCGCGCGAAAAGCCCAACGGAGACGTGCTGGCGGGGCATCGCTCGGCGCAGGCGTCGCACCTGGGTAACATTTCGTACATGCAGAAGCGGCGCATCGATTTCGACCCGGTGCGGGAAGAAATTCTGCCCCTCTGAGCGGCTTGCTATAATTGGAGATCCAAGTTCAATACTACTGAGGAGTTTCATGATTTCAGCAACACAATTGCGTCCGGGAATGGTGATCAAGTTCAACAATGAACTGTATTCGGTCTTCAGCATGACCCACCGCACACCGGGCAACCTCCGGGGTTTCGTGCAGGCCCGCATGCGCGGCCTCAAAAACGGGACCATGATCGAGCATCGCTTCTCTTCCGAAGACAAGGTGGAAAAGGCGATGCTGGACGAACAGGAGATGGAGTACTTGTACGACGATGGCGAGTACTACTATTTTATGAACACCGAAACCTACGAGCAGATGCACCTCATGAAGGATCTGCTGGGTGACGCGGTGAACTACCTGATTCCTCAGTTGAAGCTCAAGGTGGAGTTCTACGAAGGTAAGCCGCTGGGCGTGGAACTGCCCGCCACGGTGGATTTGACGGTGGTGGAGACCGAGCCCGGATTGAAGGGCGCCACGGTTTCCAACGTCACCAAGCCGGCCAAAATGGAAACCGGGCTCATGGTGCAAGTGCCGCCGTTCATCGTGGAAGGCGAAAAGATCCGCGTCAATACGTCTGAAGGTACTTACCAGGAACGGGCGTAGCTTACAGGGCGCTGAGCGCGGCCGCTAACTCGTTCTCTTCTTCGCGAAACACGGTGCGTAGGTCGATGGTCAGCTTGTCGCCGGCAATGCGCGCGATCACCGGCGGGTCATGGCGGCGCAGTTTTCGTTCGCACTCCACCACGCCGGCGCATTCGATGGCGATCAGCCAGGTGGCGATCGATTGTTCCGGCGTGGCTCCCCCGCCGATCACCGAACTGCCTTCTACCACCTGCGCGCGCAGTGCCGGCAGGCGCGCCAGCAGCGCTTCGGCGCGCGCCCGGATCTCCGCGGCGGGCTGGCGGATCATGGCCAGGGCGGGCACCGCATCCCAATGTTCCATCGCCAAATGTCGCAGGGTGGTTTCCAGGGCCTGGTAAATCAGCTTGTCGAGCCGCAGGGCGCGGAATAAAGGATTGCGGCGCAGGCGGGCGACAATCTCCGGCTTACCCGCGAGGATTCCCGCCTGCGGTCCGCCCAGCAGTTTGTCGCCGCTGAAAGAGACCAGGTCCACCCCGGCTTTCAGACTGTCGGATACAACGGGCTCGTCAATGCCGAAAGGCCTGAGGTCGGTCACACAGCCGCTGCCCAGGTCTTCGTACACGGGCAGGCCGCGTTCGCGTCCCAGGGCCGCGAGTTCGCTCAGGGCGGGCCGTTCGGTGAACCCGGTGATGCGGAAATTGCTGGGATGCACGCGAAACAGCAGGCGCGTGCGTTCGTTGATGGCGTCGCGGTAGTCTTCGATGCGGGTGCGGTTGGTGGTGCCGGCCTCGCGGATCACGGCGCCGGAGCGGGACATGATATCGGGGATTCGGAAGCCATCGCCGATTTCGATGAGCTCGCCGCGCGAGACCACCACTTCGCCGCCTGCGGCCAGTTCATGCAAAGCCAGAAAGACGGCGGCGGCATTATTGTTTACGGCAATGCCGGGGGCTCCGGTGAGGCGCTCGATCAGCGCCGCGGTGTGGATATCGCGCTTGCCGCGGCGCCCGCGTGCCACGTCGTATTCCAGGTTCGAATAGCCGGGCATGCCGCCGAGCGCTGGCAGGGGAGCGCGGCCCAGGTTGGTGTGCAGCACCACTCCGGTGGCGTTGATCACGCGACGGAGCATGGGCGTTTCCAGCGCCGCCAGCGCGCCGCGGATGCGCGCTTCCAGGGCCGCCTCGCCAGTCCCCCCGCTCAGAATTTGCGAGCGCGCGTCTTCCAGCGCACGCCGCGTTTCGGCTACCACCAGGTTCCTCGGGAAACTCGCCAGTGCGTCGGGGAGGCGTTCCAGAAGCTCGTGCACGGAGGGCAATTCACGCAACTTTTCGCTTTCGGTCACGAACTCGATGGTACGCGGACCGGGGCGGAATTTCAAACGTGCCCCCTGCACTAAAGGCCCCCGGGGATTGACCGGACCATGCCGCACTCGCGCCGATCCACTATCTAAAGATTCCATTCACCTTCGAAAGCCTGCGAGCCTCTTCCGGCGCGGGCCGTGGGGCCCCGCGCCCATGCGGTCCCGGCGCGAAAGCCTTGATGCTGCGTGAGAAACGAATGCTTGCCACCCCCCTCCGTAGGACTAAAGCACCTGCCGGTTTCCGCTATGTTCGGGCCTGCTCCCGGCTAACCGGGACAGCAGTTTCTTCTTGACAAGTAACCCGTGTTTGGCAAACATAGGGATACTTTGCGCTGCGAGAGGTAGAACATTGCGCGGGCCCGGTGAACCAGCTAATTCGGTCACGAATTTCCACTGACTCAAAGAGTTTCAGACCGGATGGCGAGTTTTCCGGTTCTCCAGTGAAACGAACCCGCGGCACAAGTCACAAGGGTTTGACGGTTCTCGCCTGGAGGGGGCGGAATTGCACCAGGTACTGTTTATCTGCGATCGGCCCGCGCCCATGAGTTTCGACATGGCCGACCTGCTGCCCTGCGACGGGCAGTATGAATGGTCGGAGCTGGCCTGGAGCGAGGCCCGCCCGGATGAAGTCGCCGCATCGCGAGCCGGCCTGGTCGTGGGTATCTCGCCTGGCCGCTGGACCGACGCATTCGATCTGTTTTCCGGATTGATGGAGCGGTCGGCGAACAAATTGTCTCTCGCCATCCTCCCGCAAGAGATGGATGGAATGGCACTGGCGCACACTTGTAAACTGCTGGACGATTTCGTACTGTGGCCGGCCACCAGGGAGGAGATCGTGCAGCGCATTCGCCGTCTGTCCGGCGGCGCGGCGCAGTCCGATAACTTAATCCGCGAGAGGCTCGTCCACGAGATTGGATTCGCGCAACTGGTAGGCGAAGATCCGGCGTTCCTGCGTATTTTGGAACGGGTTCCGCAGGTCGCGCAGACCAGCGCTCCGGTTCTCATTCTGGGCGAAACCGGGACCGGCAAGGAATTTACAGCACACGCCATTCATTACCTGGGAAACCATCGCAGCCACGCCTTTGTGCCCGTGGACTGCGGGGCAATTCCGGATCATGTTTTTGAAAATGAAATGTTCGGACATGTGCGTGGAGGCTACACGGACGCGCACAGCGACCAGAAGGGTCTGGCGGAGATTGCCGATGGCGGAACACTGTTCTTAGACGAAGTGGATTCACTCTCGCCGGTGGCGCAGTCCAAGTTACTTCGCTTCCTTCAGGAACGCACCTTCAAGCCTCTCGGCGCCAGCAAATTCGTGAACGTCGATGTACGCATCATCGCCGCCACCAATCAGGATCTGGAGGAGTGTGTCCGAAAAGGTAAGTTCCGGGCTGATTTATACTATCGCCTGAATGTGCTGAAGCTTACCTTGCCCGCTTTGCGCCACCGTCCCCTCGATATTCCTCTGCTTGCCAATCACTTCCTGAAATCCACGGGCGCGGCCGCGGATGGCGCCAGGCGCTGGTTCTCGCAGGCGGCCATGCGGCAGTTGTCATCCTATGCGTGGCCGGGAAACGTGCGCGAACTGCACAACGTGGTCCAGCAGGCGGCGTTCGCCTCGGAAGGCGCTCAAATTCTTCCGTCCCACCTGCCGTTCTCCGGTCCGGCCGATGTGACTCCCGCGCCGGCGCATTTCCGGGCAGCCAAAGAGAATGCGATCGCGGAGTTCGAGCGTACTTACGTAGAGCAGTTACTGCGCGAGACAGGCGGAAATGTGACTCAGGCCGCCAGGCACGCCCAACAGGATCGCCGCTCGCTGGGCCGTCTGCATCAAGAAGTACAAACTCCGTTAGATCCCCCATTTCCCCGGGCAGTGACTCGTGCGCTTCAGGTGATTCCACTGGGACAAATCTGTCCCACCCCGCGCGCGCCGCGCCCACCCCACACAATCAATTGTTTCCGCTGTTTGACGCCGGTGCGTCTGGCGGCAACGTACACGCCCGCCCGCACCGCGCGCCGAGTTCTGCTTGCATTCCACTGATTTTATGGAACCCAGCCTTTGGCATATGGCCTGCACTACTGGCGCGCACAGAGGGAGAGGTTTTTTGAGTTGTCGGTCACGCGGCGGAGAGCGGCGGCAGAACGAAATTGCGCAAGAGATTCTGGGTTACTTCCTGCGCAACCCGAACGCCGCGGACAACCTGGAAGGGATCGCGCGATGGCGTTTGCTGGAACAAGTCGTGTACCGGACACTGGACGAGACACAGGAGGCGGTAGAGTGGCTGGTCGAACAGGGCGTCCTGCTCGAAACTCCCACCACGGGTTTCGGACCGGTATTCCGCCTGAACTCCCGGAAGCCGCCGGACACTCCCTTCGATGCCGCGCAGGATGGCGATATGCCCTCGCTCACGATTGATCCGCTGGACAATGCCGCGCCATGGACCGCCCTGGCGCCCGACGGAGTGACTCCCTCCACGGAGCTGTCGCTGGCGATCGATACGACGCAGTTTCCCCCCGCGGCAGTTACTTCGGCGCGAGTCACAGGTTCGGCATCCGCCCTGAATCACACGCTTCGGAGAAGTTTCGCCGCCGTCGATCTGACGCACCTCAATGAGCTCCGGCTCTGGATTCGCGGGGACCGGCCGGCAGATGGGACACCCGGCCGTCCGTTTGTTCTGGAAATGCGCCTGGCCAGCGCGGCAGTGCCCCTGAACGATGCCGCGAACACGTGGCAGCGCTATCTTCCCATCTCGCAAGCGGGTGTGTGGGAGCCCGTGCGCGTCAGCATCGCCGATCTTCCCGCGGCGATTCGCAGTGACATGACTGTGATGCAGTTGCGCTGCGCGTTTGCGCCGTTCGCCTGCAACATCGACGAAATTCTTGCCGTACGCGACGACATGGTGACGGATGTAGACCAGGCGCTGCTGGCAATTCTGGACAAGGGCCTGACCCTCGGCGGTATTGCGGTTCCCGCGGTGCTTCATCCGGCCAACGGAGTGCTCGCGCAGGCGCGCCCGTACCTGGAAATCACCAACTACGACATTCTCTTTTGCAGAGAGCGCACCGACTCGAATCGTCCGCGCGTCGATTACACCGACAAGGGATACACCATCGGACCAGCCGGCAACGCTTACGAGCTGTATTACCAGGTAAAGGCCGTGGCGGACGACCGCGCTTCGCAATCCCAGATGCTCGATTTCACTCTCCGTGCGCTGCCCGCGCGCGGAGGGTTGCTGGTCAACGGAGTCGTGCTGCCCATGGAGGCCATTACGGTCTATGCGTTCGATCAGCCGGGCGGCGTGCGCACCCAGGATATCCCGTTGTTCTATCGAATTTCCGTACGGCAAGAGACGGGGCTTGGCAACCTGGTTGCGCCGGCGCGGACCCTCATCATCGGCGGCGACATCGGGGCGCCGGCTTAAGGGGAAGACAGGAGGAATCGAGTGGAACCGTCAACGCGCGTCCGTTATTTCGTGAGGAACCACAGCAACCAACCGCTGGAAGTGCACCTGCCGGGCGGCGTGCTGGTGGTGAGCCCTTACGCGGAAGGCGAGATCGGCGAGCGGGACCTGGAATGCGCCCAGTTGAAAGTCTTCCGGCAACAACGGCTGGTCTCTGTTCGTGAGCAGGCGGAACCCGATACGGGTCCGGCGGAAGCGGCCGGCGAGGGGAACGAGGCAGAAACTCCAGTGACCGGGAAGCCCGCCGGCGCGAAACGCCGCGGGACCGGAAAGAAAGAGGCATAAATGGCATTTAATATCGGATTGAACGTAGTGGAAGTCGATGGCCTGGGGACGCCCGCAATTGTGGGAGCGTCCACGTCTGTCGCCGCTTTCAATATCATCACGCAACGTGGAGTGCCGAACGCGCCCACCCCGGTCACCAGCTTTTCCCAGTTCGTGGTGCAATACGGCTCGTACTTCGCCGGCGGACTGGGAGCTTACCTGGTGAAAGGGTTCTTCGACAACGGCGGCCAGACGGCTTACATCAATCGCGTTGTCTCCTCGGATGCGGCTACCGGCGCCCTGGCATCTACGGCTACCCTCACGGATACAAAGGCGGCCGGCACCCTGAAGGTGGATGCGGGCTTCCGCGGCGTCGACGATTCGGGTAAGTGGGGCGACAGCGTCTACATCAAGGCCACCGCCAGCGTGGAGCCTCAGGTTCGCATTAAAGAGACGGCCCCGGCCAGTGTGACCGGCACGGCATTGGCGGCGGCCACGGTGGATATGACGGCGCTGCCTTCCTTATCGGTGGCGATCGATGGCGAGTCCGCCGCCACGGTTCTCACGTTCAAGGCCGCGGATTTTCCGGGAGGAGCGAACGTGGCGACCACGGCGCAGATTCGCGACGCCATCAATCGCCAGACCGGAAAGCTGATTGCGTCGCTTTCGGCCGACAGCAAGCAGATCATCCTCACTTCTACCGGCGCGGTGGCGCGCTTGAGCCGCGACTTCACGCGCCTGCAGGTGACGGCCGCGAACGCCACCCTGGGATTTGCAGTCATGGCCAATCCCGTAGCGGGCACGCCCGCGGCCATCGCCATCACGGGGACGACGCTGGCGGACGTCTCGCCGTTCAGTATTGGCGATGCGATCAAGATGACCGACGGCGCCGGCACGGCGTTCGTCAAGATCCAGACGATCGATGCACTCACCAACAACATCACGTGGATTCCGGCGTTGACCGCGGCCGCGTTGGCCGCCTTCGATCCCCTCAAGCTTCAGTTCAGCCGCGCCACCTTCGACCTGAGTGTCTCCTACGGAGGCAACGACCTGGCCCACCAGGTCGAATTATTCACGCAAATGTCCATGGAGTCGGACACGGCGAACTATGCGGTAACGATGCTGAACGATAAGATCATCGGATCGAAATACATTGCGGTCACAAACCTGAACAGCGGCAGCGGTCCGGGAGCCAATCTTCCCGCCGCCGCCACCACCTATACGCCGCTCGCCAATGGCCGCGACGGAACCCCCACCTCCAACGACTTCATCGGCGACCAGCCGACTCACAAGGGATTCTATGCGTTCGATACGGTGAACGTGCAGCTGGTGACCTGTGAACGGACGGACGCCCCTATCCTGACTGCCGGACTGGCCTATTGCGCCGGGCGCGGCGACTGCATGTATGTGGGAGCCGTGCCGCAGGGGTTCGTCGCCGCGGGACAGGCCATTGCCTACGGTCAGGCGTTTCAGGGTAAGAAGGTGTACGGAGCGCTGTACGGCCCCTGGGTGGTGATTGCCGACCCAGCCGGCACCGGCAGCAATCCGCAGAAGACCATACCGCCCGTGGGTCACATCATGGGGGTCTACGCTCGCACGGAAACCGCTCGCGGCATCTGGAAGGCTCCGGCGGGCGACGACGCCAGTCTCCTGGGAGTCCTCACCGTCGAGACTCCGCTGAGTGACACCGATCACACCGCGCTGGTCAAACAAGGCAGCGTCAACGGAGTGCGCGCGGTTCCCCGCGTGGGCGTAATCGTGGATGCCTCGCGAACGCTCTCTACCGATACCCGCTGGCTCTACGTGAACGTCCGCCTGTTGTTCAATTTCGTGAAGAGCAGTCTGAAGCAGGGCTTGACCTGGGTCCGCCAGGAGCCCAATCGCGACACGCTGTGGGATGCCATCAGGATCCAGACCGTGAATCCGTTCCTCATGGGACTGTGGCGGCAGGGCGCTTTTGGAACCGGAACGCCCGCCCAGGTCTTCACGGTGATCTGCGATGCGTCCAACAATCCGCCCGACCAGGTGGACCAGGGCAATCTCAAGGTCGAGGTGTATTTCTATCCATCGAGGCCGGCGGAAACCATCATCATCATCGTCGGACAGCAGCCCAGCGGAGCCACTGTTGGGGAAGCATAGAGCACGAGGAGTCACGCCATGCCGAAAGTAGCAAGCTTTTACGAGAGTTATCGCACGAACGAGTTCATCTTCTGGGTGGACAACGTTCCCAGCCCGGGAGTCACTAAGGTCTCCGGTTTGAGCGAAGGCGAGATCGACACCATCGAACAGCCGGACGGTGGATCGAATCACGTTTACAAAGTGGCTGCCACGAAGATCAAATTCGAGTCACTAACGATCGAACGGTATGTGGACGGAAGCCCCGAGGACCTGCGTTTCAAACAGTGGTTCCAGCAGACGTTCCAGTTGAACACCACCACGAACGGCGGTTCCGGAGTGCGCAAGAACGGCATGATTCAGAAGCTGCACAACGGGCAGGTCGTGATGACGTTTTCCTTTACCAACGCCTGGGTGAAATCGTCGAAGTTCACGGATTTTGAGGCGGGGTCCACAGGCCTGATGAAGCAGACCATCGTGATTGAACACGAAGGCCTGCAGCGCGAAGACTAACCAGTCTGGAGGAGTTTCAAAATGAACATGAATGCCCCTGCTCCCGGCAGGATGGAAACCGAGTTCGTTCTTCCCGTCGGCTATACCGATGAGGAGGGAAAGAGTCACCGCACGGTTGTGCTCCGGAAGATGACCGGAAAAGAGGAGGCGATCCTGGCGGACCGCCGCAATCAACGGAATGGAGGCAAGCTGGTCACTGAGCTGCTCCATAGCTGCCTGGTGCGCCTGGGAGATATGCCCAAGAACGGGCCGGGTCCGATCGAGAACATGTACTCCGCCGACCGCAACTTTATGCTGCTGAAGCTGCGCACCATCACCTTCGGATCCGAGCTGCCGGCCCGCTATACCTGCCCTTCCTGCAACGAATCCGTACAAGTCACCGAGAATCTGGATGAGCTGCCCGTCCGCAGCGTGGGCGAGGATGAGTCTCCGGAAGACATCGTGGTGGCGCTGGAGGACGGCTACCTGGATAAGGATGGACAGATTCACAAAGCCCTGCGGATGCGTCTGCCCACTGGGGCCGACGAGGCTGCCGTAGCGCCGCAGATCCGCCAGAACGTATCGCTTGGCAAGAACGCCCTGCTGGCACGGTGCTTGAAATCGCTGGGCGATATTCCACGGCATCGCATTGAAGCCATCGGGTCGAAGATCATGTCGGAGCTGACTCTCACCGACCGGCGTCTCATCGATAAAGCGTTGAATCAGGCCGCGCCGGGGGTTGACCTGGTCCGCGAAGTGGACTGTCCGAATTGCGGGGTGATGTTCAAATCCAATCTGGACATGACCCATTTTTTATCTCTGGAGTAGACCAGGACGGCCTTCGTCAAGAGATTTTTTTCCTGGCCTACCATCTGCATTGGTCGTGGAGTGAAGTGATGAACCTGGACATCGACGAGAGGCGTGCTTTCGTGCGGCTGCTCCTCGAGCAGATCGAACGGGAAAACGCGCAGATTGAGGCGTCGCGGAAACGATAGCCATGCCCATCTTCTTACTTCTGGCGGAAACCACGTGGACTTGGCGGTTCGCTGCGAAGCAACTGAAATCCTGGGGCCACATGGTGGATGTGGAAGAAGTACTGATCGGCCGGGCGCGCAGCGCGTTTCTCGTCCACTGGTTCGGCATGCACCTGCCGCTGAAGGGGCTGGGCGTGAGGGTGTACATCGAGAACCTGCAGCAGTTGAGCGACCGTTACGCGGCCGCGGCGCAATCGGCCAAGGGCGAAGTGACGGGCTTAAACCTGACGGAGCCGCTCGCCGGAATCGCGGGACAGGTCGCCGGGGCGGTTCTCTCGCCGGTCGGGATCCTTCTGCGCATGGAGGCCGGCCTGCGGAAATCGGCCACGTGGCTTCAGGTGCTGCTGGGAGTGCTGGTGAGCGTGACCGGGCTGATCTTCGCGTGGTCCGGCGAAATCACCGGGCTCGTGCTGGGCATCGGTGTGCCGGCCGGGCTGCTGGCCGGTGTGGCTTTGGGCGGAGTGCAGGAGGAAACCACGGGCGCGGTAATCGAAATCATGGGCACGCTCGCCGAACTTCTGAACTCGTTACGGCAATTTCTGGAGCTGCTGCTGGGTCCCGTGGAGAACATCAAAAATCCACTGCTGGCGGGGATAATGAGGCTGTTCCAGGGGATCGCCGGGCTGGTGCCGCAGGTGCTCGGCTTCGTCGCCATCATGGTCACGCGGATCGGTCCGCTGCTGCTTCCGTTTATTCGCGAATTCCAGGCGCTGATCGCCTTGAAGGACCCGGTGCGCAAGGCGCTGACATTCATTCTGGATAATCTGGGCGAGCAACTGAAGAAGGCCGCGCCCGTGGACGTGCTTCTCCGCGTGATCCGCCTGGTGACCGATAGCGTGGAGAAGGCCCTGGACGGCTTTTGGACGGCGTTCCTGGATTTCCTCATCAATGCCAAGAACCTGTTCATACAGCTTTACAAGGACCTGAAAGGGGCCAGCGGCGACGAGGCCAAGAAGACGAAGGGATGGGGCCTGCTCGGCCTGTTCGACACGGTGAAAGAATGGCTGCGCCAGGCCGTTCGTGAGCACCCGATGGTGAAGGGTTTCGAAGCCTGGAAGCTGATTGGCGCGGCAACCGAAAAGGTGAGTTTCGGGACCGTGCGCATCACCGCGCATTTCGCCTGGAAATCCTTCCCCAAGACGGTGCGGGAGCCGTCCGGGGGCCCCGGCACGTTCCCCGAGTTTCCGAACCTTGACGTCCAGACCCCCGGGGAGTTTCTGGCCAAATACAAGAAGCCGGCGCCGGCCGAATTCGATTTTGACGCGGTCTTGAAGAAGGCGCAGGAGGAGAAACAGAAAGCCTGGCCCAAGGGGCCGGAGCCGCTCAGCCCCGAAGCGGAACGGCAACTGAATCGGTTTCGCTATCCGGAGAGCGCCTTCGGGCTGGAGCGGAAGTCACTGATTGAGTCATTGGGGCGCACACCGGAAGCCATGCTGCAGGAGCAGCAGAAGCTGCGCGATTTGATCTCGGTGGTGGTGGGCCGCATTCTGCCGCCGGAACTGCGCGGCTACATGGACGACCTGGTGAGCGGGCTCAAGAAGCTCGACGACACCGTACTGGCAAGGAAGAAAAAAGAGGTAACGGCCCCGGACTATCCCGTCCGCCACATTCCGGACAACGGCGAATTGAGGCCCATCGTCCGGCGCCTGGTGGTGCGTTCGACGGGAGGCGACAAGTTGGAGATCGGGGACTTTGAAGAGCGCGTGCGCAAGGCGCTGCTGGCGCAGAAGTATCTGGCGCCGAATCCGGTTTAGTCCATGCCATTCAGTATCGATTTCGATCATATCGTGGGTCCGTTCCGCTCCATCGGCGGCTTCCTGCTGAAGCCCATTGCGCAGTCTTTCGAGCGGCTCGGCAAATGGCTCCAGAACCGCGTAAAGCAGGCGGACAAACTGGACGAATCCAGCCGGGGATATCCCTCCATCGCGTTTTACAACGAGGCGGTGACGCTTTGGTTGGACGAGATACAGCGTGGCGCGCTTTCTCCCAACGGCGATCCCCCTGGCTTGGGGGACCAGATGGCGCGCGCCGGAAGAGCTTTTGTAGACGGATTCAAGCGCATTCCCGAAGCCATCGAAAGCAACCTGATTCTGCCGCGCCTGCTGGCCGTGGCCCGTGCGGCGGTCGATGCGATCGACCAGTCCATGGCGCGGTTCGAGACACCCACCCCGCAAATGTTCGACCCGCGGCAGCGCAAGGCGAGCGACCTGTTCGGCGAAGCGGCACTGGCATGGCGCGCGCTGAATTCCAGCCGGCAGCAGGTTCTGGAAGCGTTGTTCCTGCAATTCGGTCCCGCGTACCTGCTTTTGAAGGGCGGAGAAACCGAAGCAGGAAGACAGGATCCGCGAAGCACCACCGACCTTCTGGACTGGCTGGCGCGTTACATCGTGGGCGGGCTGCTGATACTGGTGGCCATTTCGGAGTGGTGGCCGCAAATCTGGGAGACCCTGCTGTTCGCCGCCAAGTCCGAATTGCTCAGCAAGCTGTCAGCCGTGGAAGAAACCATCTTCGCGCTGCGGCGCAGCCTCATCGACAAACTCTACGTCAAGCTCCGCGACTCCATGAACACGGCCCTGAAGTTTCTCGAGGTCGCGGGCGGCGTGCTCCTGGGGCAGTTTTCCTATTGGGCCGGCTTTCTTCAGGATTATGTGGACGCGGTGTTGACCGAACTTGCCTGGGCCCTGGCTCAGTTGTCGAACTACCTTTACGAAGTGCTGGCATGGATCATCGATATCTTCATCAGCAAACAATCCAGCCTGTTGAAACTGAACCAATGGCTGCCGGCGGCGCTGGCGGGCACGTTTTTGGCGGGGGAACTGGCTGCGAAAGTGGATCCCCTGGACGTTTCGGGAATCGGAGCGCGCCTCGAAGCGGTGCAAGCCATCGAAGCGATCCTGAGCGCGGGGCCGGGAGCGCCGCACAAAGGAAACTTGACAAAGAAAACCCTGCCGCCGTTTCCGAACATTGCCGGTGCCTTTACCGGAGTGGCTTCGGCCGCCGATGCCGCCGGCAAATTCAAGGACATCGCCACCACGCTGCCGGGCCAGCTATCGGACATCGCAACGGGGGCCTCAAATGCGCTGCAGAACGCGGCACTGGGGTTCGACAAGCAGGCCGCCGCGGCGGCGCGCATGGGCTCGCCGGCCGATTATTCGCGTGTGGCGCAGCAGGCCGCGGCGAATGCCGCGAGCGTATTCGGTCCGGACGCACAGGCCCTGCGCGACCAGATCGCTCAGGAGCCGGAAGATCCCATGGCGTCCACCGTGGCGCAATGGTTCGCGGTGGGTGGCTTCGAAACGCTCGAGAAATCGCTGGAAGGTTACATTTCCGAAATGCTCCACACGTTCCGCAAACAGGAGGAGGCGGGAGAGGATCTGACGGTGCTGATCACCAAAACGTCGCCGGCGATTTTGGCTAAGAAGGCGGTGTTGGGTCGCGCGGTCGTACAGAAAATCACAGTGGACGCACGGGGGCGGAAACTGGACGACCGGCTGGTGGCAGAGATCGCCGAAGGGTTCCGCGACAAGGTGGTGGAGGCGTATCGACAGGGGCGGCAGTTGATTCTGGACCAGGCGGCAACGGTGAGCCTATAACCCATGGACGAACTTATCCATCAGATCGGTCTGCTGCTTTCGCAGTTGCGCGTGGCGAGGCGCGCCATAGAGGACATCGAGCGGAGTACGGCGCGCTACAACAGCTTCGCCTTCGCCTCCGCGCTCTCCGCCGGAGCGAAGTTCGGCGAGCCTCCCATGTTCGGCGGCGCGCTCAAGGTGTGGATCGTCAACATCAACGACCTGGCTCCCGGCGCGGGCGGCGGATTTCTGGAGCAGTTGCTGGGCGGCATCGGCCGCTTTCTGGGCAATTTCGGCGGCGGCGCGGTAGGCAGCATCCTGGCTAGCTGGAAGCTCCCGCAGATGATCTCGGACATACAGAAGATTGCTGATTCGGTGGAGCGCATCCTGATCCGGCTCGGCATCAACAGGAACGAGGCGGACAAGGACAAGTCGAAGGACAAATCCAAGCCGGAAGGTCCCGGGCTGCTCGACACGCTGGCGGGATGGAAGGATGTCTTCCAGGTTTTTACGGCGCTGTTTCTGGCAGCGGCCAAGGACCCTGCGGCGGCGCAGAAAACCACCGATTCGCTGACTCCGGGAGCCAAACAGTGGCTGGCCATCGTGCAGACCGTCTCCGCGCTGGTGGATGGAATCGACCGCGTGGTGCGGGGGCTGACGTTCCTGATCCCGATGGTCCTTGGGGCGCTCGCCGAGTTGCTTGCCAACATGCATCGCATCGAGTTGGCGATCATCGAGCTGATTCAGTTTGTGCTGCAGGAAGTATTTTTGCTGCGCGGAATCATCCTTGTCACGGTGTACGATACCCTGGCAGCGGTTGCGAAGGTGGCGGCGGCGGTGCTGGGGATCGTCAGCACCGGGCTGGCCGATATCGCCGCATCCATTTTCAAAATCTTCGGGAGCCTCTTCGACGGCGCGGTAGCCGCCATCCGGTATCTGGCAGACGGTCTGCAGGCTACCATCGACACGGTGGCGCGCTGGGTGGTGGACGTAATCGGCTCGGCGCTCACCACCATTAGTGACTCACTTCTCTTCCGGGAAATCGTTTACATCGTCAAGGTACTTCCGGACCTGCTTCCCCACTTGATCGTGGCGTTACAGGGCGAAGGTGCGCTTGCCGCAGTGGATGCCTCAAAGCTGGCAGCCGCTAAGAAGGTGGCCCAGCCGGATCTGGGCGCGACTGGCCTCGCGGGCGCAAGCTTTGCGGCGCCGCCCCTGATTTCCGCCACGCTGCTGCCTTCCGCCGATTATGCAAAGCTGACCAAGTCCGTGTCCGACGCCATCAAAGGAGTGCAGGACAACTTCAAAAACACTTTCGATTCGGCCACGGGGACGTTGGACAAAATCACCAAACAGTTGGACGAATCGGCCAAAGATAAAGACTTCAACAAGGCGCTGGGGCCGTACATCAAGGACCTGCGGGATCATTCCCGCACGCTGGCAGGCGCGATCGGCGATTCCCAGAAGGCCGCCGCCGATGCCGCGGCGAAAGGCCACCCGCCCACCGGCCTGGAGATCATCGCCGAAGCCTACGAGAAGTGGCTCAAGGAAGGGGGCCTCAAGGGCGTCCTGACCTACGTCACGGACTACTTCAAGAAGCCGGGCGCGGCGGACGCACTGAAGAACCAGGCAGTGACTCCCACTGCAGTCACTGAGCCCCGTGCCACGGTGGACATCCAGGACATGATCATCGAAATCGAAGCTCCCCCGGAGGCGACGGGCACGGAGGAAGAGAAGAAACCGGAACTGCACATTCCCGACGACCTGCTGCCCATTCTGAGGAAGTTCTTCCGGGAACTTCGGGACCGCGGCGCGGGACTGGAAACGCTTATTTAAAGGAGCCTTATGGCACGCAAGACAGGTTACCTGGCAAGCATCTCACTGATTCCGACCATACCGCCGCTGATCTTCCGCTTCCAGTTCAATCCGGAACTGATGTCGGAGAAGAAAAGCTACCGCTACCAGGAAGCCAACAGCTTTGGCGCCTGGAAATTCGATCAGACATCGGCCGCTAGCGGTTTCCTGGACACGCTCACAGGATTGAAGAACGACGTTTACGAGATCGGGTCGCTCCTGATCGCGACCAAGCCCATGGAAGCTGTGGAAGGCGACCAGAGGACGTTCTCGATCGATTTCTCCCTGGACGCTAGTACGCCCGGCCCTCTGGACGGCGACACGCATTACGGCAGCAGCGGGTACGTGCGCAATTCCCCCGACGATAATTTCAATGGGAGCATCGAGCCGGACCTCGCGGTGCTCCGCTCCTTCATGACTCCTACTCTCGACGTGATCGAGATCACCAAGATATTCACATCGGGCTTCAAGGATATTCCGTGTCTCAACCGGCCGCCCGCCTGCAATCTCTTCTACGGGGGATTATCAGTCACCTGTGTCATGACTGATCTCAATATCAAAGTGACTGCGTTTCAGCCCGATGGGACAGCGCTGCGCGCCGACATAAGCGTGACACTCAAAGAGCAGAGTTTCTCGATCACGCCGCTCACTGAATTCTTCACGCGCAACATCAACGTTGCCAAAAGCTATAACCGAAAAGGGATCGGATCGGACTTTCTGGCCACCACCCCGATCGTCAACCTGTTTACGTGAGGATGCCATGCCGGTAAACATCACCTCCCGCTACGCGCAATCGCCCGTTTACGACGCTACTGACTCAGCCGGTGTGACTCATGCCACCGTGGCCATCCGTCCGCCCACACCGCCCGCGCCGGGCACGTCGATGTACCGGCACACAGTCACGGCGGTCGAGACCATCGAGTACCTGGCTTGGCGGTATTACGGAAACAGCGCCCTGTGGTGGCGAATCGCGGAGGCCAATGGCCTCATCTTCGCTACCGATATTGTTCCTGGAACCATTCTGAACATTCCAGGTTCGCGAGACATCGGCACTATCGTGCGGAACAGGAGCTTCAGCTAAATGGCCGACGATGTCCCGGTCGTCACAGTCACAATTGAAAAAATCGACTTCAGCGCGAATGTGCAATCGGTAAATGTGGAGGATCAGGATCGCGCGCTCGATCGCGCGGAGGTGGTATTTGACGATCCCGACGCCAAGATCGGCCAGATCGCGCGCGAACAGGCGGTCATGCAGGTCAGCATGGGGTGGAACTCGGAAAACACTTTGCTGTTCGAAGGCGTGGTGAAGTCGGCCACTCCGGATGCTGCCGGGTCTACCCGTCAACGAGTCACTGTGACTGCCTACGATTTTGGGTATCTCATGAGGCAGGGCGTGAAGACTCCGGATGGCCAGAGGAAACCGCGTACGTTCTATCTGGAATCGGGCACGTGGCAGGACGCCATCGCGAAGATGGCCGGCCAGTACAAGGACGATGGAATCGTGGTGGATCCGAAGAATATTGTGCTGACTCCGAACCCGGTACTCAGCAAGTTAAAGCCGGCAATGAAAGCCGAGGGTGAGTCCGAATGGGACTTCCTGCAAAAGAAGGCGCGGGATTTCAACGCCCGGGCGTTCGTGGAGCTGAACAACAACAAATCGCAATTCTATTTCGTCTCGGAAGCCAGCCTGCTCAAGGGCGATCCCATGGGCGTATTGCATTTCTGCGTAGGTGGCGGGGGCAGGGAATTGATCGAGTTTAAGTATGAGCGGAGCGGCAGCGGCGCGAGTCCCTGCGCCACCGCGACGGTGGTAGATCCGCAGACGGGGAAACCGGTAACCAAGACCGCCGATCCGCGCCCGCCGGAGGCGCCCGTTACGGTGGACCCGCAGGCCGACAAGGATCTTGCCACCGCGGCGGATCTGATGTCGAAAGCCGCGGGCAAGCCCACGGAAGCGCGGCCCGCGCCCGTCGTGACCGGCGCCGTGTCCGACCCCGATAAGGCCGCCACTACGGTGAAGGCGGACCCCACCCGCATCCTGGGATACAGCGGACACGGCACGGCCATCGGAACCGTGAAGCTGCGGGCGAAAGGCAAGGTCACCATTAAAGGGATCGCCCCGTGGGCCGAAGGCGATTGGTACGTCCACCAGGTGAACCACATCTTCACCAGGATCAATGTCATCGATGCCAAAAAGAAGAAGCGGGACCGCAGTACGTTCCAGTCGAAGCTTTATGTGACGAGGTAAAAGCCATGTTGGAAGAAATCCGGCGTCACGCCGGAAAGCTTTACGCGAAGTATTCCGGCGAAGTAACAGCGAACGATATCGATCCGGACAACACCGGGATTATCTCGGTGGCGGTGGCGAGCGTGTTCGGAGTGGGCGTGAGCGTTCCCGCCCGCCCCTGCCTGCCTTACGGTCACTTCTTCGTCCCCGCGGTAGGAACCAAAGTGTGGATCGAATTCGAAAGCGGCGACCCCGAGTATCCCATCTGGGTAGGCGTCTGGTATCCCAAAGGCACGGTGCCGCAGACCGCCGCGATATCGCCTCCCGACAATCGCGTGATTCAGACGGCGTCCGGCCACACCATCGAAATCATGGACAAGCAGGGCGAGGAAAAGATCACCATCAAGCACAAGGGCAACGCCTTCATCACGCTTGATAAGAAGGGCAGCGTGTTGATCGCCAATCAGACCGGCTCGTACCTGCAACTCGATGCCGACGCCAAGACCGCCACATTCGTGGAACAGCATGGAAACATCATCACCATGGGCGGGGACGGAGTCACAATCACCGAGAAAAGCGGCAACACCACCATCCAGATGACCGATAGCGCCTGCCGCGTGATGGGAGGCTCCATCATCCTGCAGGCGCCTTCAGTCTCGCTCACGGGCGATCCCGCGGCGGAGCCGACGATTCTGGGGACCACGTTCGGCAGCGCCTTCACGCCGTTTGCGCTCCACACTCACGCCACCGCCGTAGGCCCCACGGGCCCTCCCATCCCGCCCGGCCCCATGTTGATACCGGGCTCCCCTATGCTGTCTTCGGGGACGGTGGTCAAATGAGCAATTGTTCCTTTCCGTCGCTGCCTGCGCTCGCCTTGCCGATGCCGGTGATCCCGGGGCTGCCGAAGCTTCCGTCGCTACCCTCCTTGCCCTCGCTGCCGGCTCTGCCTGACTTGCCCTCGCCTCCGCCTCTACCCAGTGTGGCGCTCCCGATGCCCGTGATTCCAGGCGTGCCGAAGCTTCCCTCTCTTCCTTCGCTGCCGTCTCTGCCGGCGCTGCCGGATCTGCCGTCGCCCCCCACGCTGCCCGCCCTCGCGCTCCCGATGCCGGTAATTCCGGGCGTGCCGAAACTGCCGTCTCTTCCGTCGCTGCCCGCGCTGCCCGCGCTTCCGGCGTGTCCCATCGATTAATCCCATGGCGCTTGACAAGTCCCAGCTCGCGCAACTTCTGAAGACCACCTTCCAATCGGCGAAGGACAATGCCTGGTCCAGCGACCAGGTGGCCGACGCATTGGCGGACGCTATCCACACCTTCGTGCTCACTGCGGACGTCACGGGCGTTCAAGTTACCGTAGTGAACACTAGCAACGTAAACATCGGAACCGGCACGCAGACCGGTACGGGAAAACTGCAATAGGGGAAATCATGATCGACGATATCGCGGGATTCGCATTTCCATTCAGCTTCGATCCGGCCGGCGGCGGCGTCGCCTGGGCCACCGGCACCGACAAGCTCAAGCAGAACGTCCGCCTGATTCTGGGCACGCGCTACGGCGAGCGGCCGCTGCTGCGGGAGTACGGGTCGCGCCTGCATTCCCTGGTCCACGATCCCAATGACGGTGTGATGGCCGAACTGCTCAAGACACAGGCGCAGGAAGCGCTCCTGGTCTTCGAGCCGCGCGTGATGGTCACACAGACCAAGGTGATCCAACAGGAAGGCGAGGTCCGCCTGCTGCTCAACTATACCTACACCACCGAACCGGTGGCCGACCAGTTGAGCGTCCCCCTGCTTTGAGGCACGATGATGGCAACCATTCCGACCATCGATTACACCAACAAGGATTTCCAATCCTTACGGCGAGCCATGCTCGACCTGGCCCGGTACCGTTTGCCGGAATGGACCGACCAATCGCCCAGCGATCTGGGTTCGCTGCTGGTTGACCTGTTTGCCTACATGGGCGATGTGCTGCTGTATTATCAGGACCGCGTCGCCAACGAAAGTTTTCCCGCAACAGCGGTAGAGCGGCGCAGCGTTCTGAATCTGATGCGGCTGGTCGGGTATCAACTGGCGCCGCCCGTGCCGGCCTCCGTGGAATTGAGCCTGGTGTTCAATGCCCCGGCGCCGGCGGCGTCTTCCATCGTCACCATTCCACAAGGCGCGCAATTCGCCACCGCTCCGGCGGGCGGTGTGCCTGCGCAAACATTCGAGTATCTCGACCCCGGCGTCGATATCGATCTACGATCCGACCAGGTGCAGGCTCGCGCCGACGGCAAGTTGGTGTACAGCGGCTTGTCGCTGCTCCAGAGCACCCAGCAGCCCACCTCGGTGTTGGGATCTTCCACCGGCGAGCCGAACCTCATGTTCGCGATTCCGGGCACTCCGGTCATCCTCAGCACGCTCCTGGTGGAAGTGAACGAAGGTTCGGGGTGGGTGAGTTGGGACCGCCGGGAAAGCCTGTTGTACGACACTGCCTCGGATGGAAGCATCTCTCTGTCCGCGTCCGATGCCCGCGACTATTATGTGCAGTTCGATGAGAACGATGTTGCCTGGGTGGTCTTCGGCGACGGCATTTATGGGCGCCGGCCCCCCGTGGGCGTGAACAATATCCGCGCGACCTATCGCCTGGGAGGAGGCAGTGCGGGAAACGTTCCCGCCAATTCCATCACGGTCGCCAACACCGCGATTCCCCTGCTGGATTCGGTGACGAATCCGCTACCCGCCGCGGGCGGTTCGGACCACGAAGCCATCAGTCACGCCGTGGCATTTGGTCCGCTGGCGTTTCGCTCCGGCCAGCGCGCCGTAACGCTGAACGATTACGTAGCCCTGGCGCAGCAGGCGGGCGGCGTGGCGAAGGTCCGCGGACAGTCGCCCAACTGGAACACCATCGAACTGTACGTGGCGCCGCAAGGCGATTCGCTCAGCCCCGTGCCGGAGCATCTGCGCCGCAGCCTGATTTCCTATTTCGAAGACAAGCGCATGGCGGGGACCTTCGTTGAGATTCTGGACGCCACCGCCGTTCCCATCGATATCAGCATCGAACTGGTCTACGACAAACGCTACCGCCCGGACGCGGTTCGCCAGGCCGCCGAATCCGCCGTGCAGGATCTGCTGGCATTCGCCAACGTGGATTTCGCACAGCCCCTGTATCTCAGCGACGTCTACGGCAAAGTGGAGGCCCTTGCCGGCGTCACCGCAATGACGGTCCTGCGTTTTCGAAGAGAGGATAGCGCCGCCGCGCTGTTGACCGCTCCGCTGCCGTCGCTGACCATCTCCCAACTTGCGGCGCAACTGCCGGGAATCGACGTCAACGCGCTGATCCAACGGGCCCTCCAGATCGATGTCGCCACCGACGGCCGGATCGAGATTCAGGAATTCGAGATTCCCGTGCTGGGCAATCTCGAAATCACCCTGGTGGAGTCGGCGTAATGCTTGTCAGCGGCTTTGCGGCATCGTCGGACATTGTCGGAAGGCGCGTTCGCATCTGCTGGGAGTTTGTCCCGGAAGACAGCGAAACCCTGGCCGATGCTCCCCCGGTTGCCCTTCGCCGCAAGCGCAGCGACTTCGATTTTCCGGTCCCAGCCGCGCCGGATCCGTACCTGGTCTATGACAGCACCACCTTCCCGCCGGCTCCGGGCGGGGGAGTTACGGTGACCGATCTGGACTCGTGGGAAGTCAACACCAACGGTTCGCGCACGGTCTACGAGCCGGTCTCCGTGGCCATCGCCGTGGGTGGACGCAGTGTCGAAATCCTGCGGCGCACCACCGCCACCCAATACGACTCGAACGGGCTGGCCGTCTCGCAGCGGGTCGAAATTCTGGAGACGGGCAGCGCGCCCGGCGACCTGCAGCCGAATACCGTTTATTACTACCAGCTCTTCAGCCTGAACCTTCCGCAAGCCGGGGACGACGCGAAACCGTACCGCTCCTCGGCCATGGTGACCGACAGCTACGGACTCAACCGCATGCTGTACAACTCGCTGCCGGAAGTGTATCGCCGCCACGACGTCCAGACTCGCCCCGGCGCTACGGGCAGCGGCTCGGTCCCCGAACTCTCCACTGCGTCCGGCCAACTGCGTCGCTTCATCGACCTGTTCGGGATCTCGCTGGATTCGATTCGCGGGACCGCCGAGGGCCTGCGGACCCTGCACGACATCGATCGCGTGGACGCCCGTTTTCTGCCCTTGATTGCGCAGTGGATCGGATGGGAGCTGAGCGTCGATTCGGAGATCCCGCTGCGGCGAAACGAAATCAAGGCCGCGCCGCGCCTGTATCGCCTGGTCGGCACCATTCCCGGTCTGCGGGCGCTGGTCAGCCAGTATACCGGCTGGTTCACGCAGGTCTCTGAATTCGCGCAAAATCTGGCGTTATCCAACCGGCCCGCGCAACAGAACTTGTTTGCCATCGCTCCCTCGGCGGACGGAGTCCATTGGCTCGGCGTCGACGATGCCTCGGAAATCCTCGGTTTCGGAGCTGCCAATCAGAGCGCCATGGGAAGCGCGGCTACAGCCGCGAGCCTGACGGGCACCGCGGCCGGGCCGTTCGCTTTGCGCGCGGGCATGACCCTCACGATCGCGGTAGACGGGCTCCCGCCGGAATCGGTCCGCTTCGGCATGGCCGACTTTGCGGACCCGGCGCACGCCACCGCGGCGGAAGTCGCCGCCGCCATGCAGCGCAATCTTCCCCAAGTCACCGTGACGGTGGCGGCAGGCCGCATTGTCCTCACCTCGGAAACGGTGGGCGATTCCTCTTCCCTCGCCGTGACTCCGGAACCGGCGAGCCTCATCTCGCTCAACAGCGCGCCCACGGGGCGGCTAAGCCCCCACACGGACTCGCTGGGCCGCGTCCGCGTCTTCTATGAGGCTTGGGAAACGCCTTCCATGCCGCAGTTGGACGTTCCCGACGCGGTTCTCAATGCCGCCGGCGAAGACGGGAATTATGTTCTCCGGCGCGTGAAATACAAGACCCTGGTCCACGGCCAATGGCGCGACTCGCACGCCATGTTCGCCCAGAGTGTAACTCCGGAAGGCGATCCGGCGGCGGTCGCGCTTCCCGATGGGCGGACGTTCGCCGTCTGGTTCGACGCTCCGCAGACCCGCGCGTCGCGGCTGCGATTCTCGTTCGGCATCTCGCGCCCGCTAGTGCCCGCCCGCCTGCTCGGCGGCCTGCGTGAACCCTTCGCCCTAAAGGACACCGCGGCGATGACCCTTACTGGAGATTTTGCCGGGGTGGACAAATTTACGGTCAACGCCGCCAATTATGCCAACCTCTCCCGGGCTACCGCGCTGGAAGTGGTCGCGGCGATGAACGCGCAATTCACCAAAACCGTTGCCTTCGTCGAGAAGAACGGATCCATCCGGATCGAGACCAAGGCCGGGGGAGACCAGGCGCGCATCGCCGTGGACTTAAGCAAATCGACAACCGCCCGGACGCTCGGCTTCAGCGGCAGCAACGCCGTTGGCACGCCAGGTTCCTGGGACGAGGAAATCGACTGGTCCGCCGCCATGGACGTCGTCCCGGTGCCGCCAGGACGCATCGCAGAAACAGTTGCGATCAACGACCCTGCCGGTGGAGTCCGCCTCGCCTATGCCTGCTGGATCGACGGAAACTGGCGCATTGAAACGATTCATTGGGACGACCGGGTGCTGGTGGCAACCGCCAACGGACTGTTCCTTCGCGCCGCGGGCAACCCCTGGGTGGCGGTCGCGGGGCTTCCTTCCAGCGACGTGCGCGCGGTTGCGGCGGACGCGAACGGCATCGCCTGGATCGCCACTGCAGCGGGCGCGGCGCAGAGAAATCCGGATGGAACCGTGGCCGCTCTCGGGCCTGGACTGCCCTCGCCGGATGTGCGCGGCGTCACCGTTGCAGGTGACGGATCGGTTTGGTTTTCCACCGCCGGCGGGATCGCCATCCGAAAGCCCGGCGGAGCCATTACGACTCTCACGACCGCGGACGGACTGCCTGCCAACGACGTCCGGTCGGTGACCGTCACGAGCGTGGGCAACGCCTGGATCTCGACGTCCCAGGGTCTGGCGCTGCGCACCGCCAACGGACTGGTTTCTGTGTTCGGGACTGCGAGCGGCGTGCCCTCGCTCGATGTCCGGGGGGTGGCCTTGGGGCCGGCGGACACGCTCTACGTCGCCACCGGCTCAGGCCTGGCCAGCGGAACGCGCGCCGGCGGATTCACCGGCGTCAATTCCGGCGATGTGCGAGCCGTCGCAGTCAGTCCCGACGGCTTGACCCTCTGGACCGCCACGGCAAAAGGCGTCGTCCGAATGAGCGGCGGCGCAAGCACGACCTTCGATGCCGCCATCGGGCTGGCCAGCGACGACGTGCGAACCGTATCGATTGCCCCGGACGGCGTGCTGTGGGCCGGCACGGCAGCCGGGGTAAACACCATTCAATCGGACGGCCTCATCGCCGCCGTAAGCGTCACGGCCGGCCCGAATCCCGCCGCCCAAGCGATCCAACAGGGCTGGTCGGCGCCGCTGGAACTGGCCTCGGGCGCGGGTTCCAACCGCGAGCCTCACCTGGCCATCGACCAGAACCAGCGCACCTGGCTTTTCTGGTCGCAACTGATCGATGCGGGCGATCCGCGGGAATCCTGGGCGCTGCACTACCGCATCTTCGATCCCGCGACGCAACTCTGGGCTGCGGACCAAACGCTCACAGCGCCTCCGGTGGGAGGCAGGTCCTCGGACCGCGCGCCGGGAGCGATGGCGATTGCCGGCGGTATGCGCAGTCTTCTTTTCGTCCGATCGCGCCGGCGGGTTCGATCTCTGGAGCGTGGACGTGACTCTGGCCGGTGCAGTGGCGGCCCTGGTCCCGGTGGTTCAGAGCGAGGCCGCCAATATCTGCCCCGCGCCGCTGGCGGTGGGCGGTTCCACCTGGGTGCTGTTTCGCAGCGATCGCAATTTCGCGCTCTCGCAGGCGGGTTCCGTGAGTCCGCAGACCAGCCGGCCGGTTCCCGGTAATGGCACGGTGCGCAGGTTCGCCGGCACAGTAACCGCGTCGCCCGGCGACCTGCCGCGCATGCGGACCCGGCGCGCGTTCGGCGACCTGCTGACCTACACGCCCAACCGTCCGGACGGCGCCGGCACACTCACCGAAGACGAGCTGTACACGCGCGGCACAGTGGGGCTGTACGTCGGCCGTTCCGCGAAAGGTAACGCGCTGACGCAGACCGAAGCGGCCCGCCTTCACGATTTCCTGCGCCAGTTCCTTCCGGTGAACCTGCGCGCCCTGGTGATTGTGGTGGCGCCGGCGGATGTCGAATCGATTTACGGCGGCGGCGTGGACATCGGGGAGCAGTTCACCGACGTGTATCCGTTTGTGGAGGCGCTAGGCCCGCTGGCCGATGCCGGCATGGCTGCAATGCCCGGTGTCACCATCCTGCAATCCAACGATTTGGGCAGCCTGTCGGCTGACGTGGCCAGCCTGGCGACCCTGCAAAAGCGCACCTTTTTCCCGCCCATCCAATGAGAGGAGCATCGATGAAGAATAGCGAAACACCGGCAGCGGACCTTCACGGAATGTACCGCGACATCCTTTATGACGGGAGCGGCCGGGTGGTGTGGGATCGCGGTTGGAAATCAGAACGCCATCGTGGGCGGCTGCCGTAAGCTCCTGGCAACATTTATGGGAGGCGCTTCGCCCAGTCTTGGCATTCAGGGGCTGCGGGTGGGCATGGGACTGGATTCCTGGGACAGTACGGGAACACCTGCCGCGACGGCCTCCCAGGCGGCGCTGGTGGACGCCAATTCGTTCAAGGTGCTGCCCGCCAACCTGCAGATCGATTTTCTGGACGGCGGCACGGTAAGTCCCAGTCCCACCAACCGTCTGCAAATCGTGGCCACGCTCGGCCCGCATATTCCTTCGTGGCCTGACGGGAATCATGTCACCAGCAACCTTCGGGAGTTTGGCCTGACCGGTTCGCTGAACGGGTCGGAAACGCTGATTAACTATGTGACTCATCCCGTGATTGTGAAGGATCCGTTGAGTACCTTGACGCGTACTATCTGGCTTACATTTTGAGGAGAATCTATGGCCCTGATCACTAACAGCACGTTCGATCCACTGAAGACGCGATGTAATGTCCGTCTGCAACAGGGCGTACCGATTGTCGACGCCGATCTGAATGAACTTGACGACGTGCGTAAGTTTGAAATGCGCGCCTATCTGAAGTGGTTCGTCGGCGATGGGATACCCGAAGGCAGCGACGGATTCCGCATCGACGCGATCGTTCCGGGAGTCGCGGATGATTTCATCATTCGCGCCGGGAATGCTCCGGCGGCGCCGGGAACGGCTAACTACGATATTGGTCTGCGTAACACGGGCCGCGCCATCGTAGACGGCCTCGATGTAATTATTCCGGCGGATATGAATTACAAGGCGCAGAAGCTTTTCGGCGCGCCGGGGCCCGGCGGATTGCCCGCGATCCAGCCGATTCCCGTGGTCGCCGGCAGCGTGCTGGTCTATCTGGACGTGTGGGAGCGGCTGGTGAGGGCGGCGGAAGACGCCACTCAGATCCTGGCGGGCATTGGAGTGGAAAGCTGCGCCCGCATGGTTCGCGAATGGTGCGTGCGCACCCGTCAGGGCGTCACCGTGCCCGGTCCGGCCGATCCCGATTTCCTCGTGGGTCATAGCACCTATCCGCTTTCCCTTCTCAACCGCAAGTTATCCGCCCCTGCCGTTGCCGCCAATATCCAACAGGCCGACCTGACCGACCGCCGCCACAAGCGGCTGACCACGGCGTCGCTCGAGAACCGCCTGCAAGTGCTCGAGAAACTGGTGCTGATTCCGGCGTTCGGTCCGCCTGGCAAACAGTTCACACCGAAGAGTTCCATGGCGGGAGCGTCCATCGACTTACTGGGCAAGAACTTCAATGTGGGAACCCCGGTAGTGACCATCGGCGGTCTGCCCGCGGCGCTCTCCGGGGCCTTTGTCCCTACCGCAACGGACGTGAAAGTGGTAGTGCCCGCGCTTCCCGCCGGAAGTTATCCAGTCACCATTGCTACCGATGGCGGCGGGCCGATCGCCTCGGACGACCTGTTCACGGTGGTAAGTTTCGCGCCGGTCTTCGACGGAGTTACGCCACTTACGCCCACTACGCTGCCGGCGAATTCCGCAACGCCGGTGGTTCTCAAAGGGACCAATTTCGACCAGGCGGGACTCCAGGTATCTTTCGGAGCAACCCTTGCGGCGGTGATTACATCGAGCGCCAGCCAGATCTCCGTGAAGCTGCCGAATGTTCCCGCGGGCTCTTACACGGTGTCGGTCACCACCACGGCCGGGACAGCCAACAGTCCAGTACCCTTCGTTGTCACCTAAGGAGATAGAACATGGCCTCAACTTTCGACGTGTATCCTCAACCGCAAACGGCCCTCAAGAGCGTGAACACGCTGAGTAAGTGGACGCAAGCCGTCACGGAACGGCGGAGCGCGGATGCGCCGTTCAACTTCATGTACATCCGCATCGCCATGGCCGGGCCCACGCCCGCTAACCCGGCGAATTACCCCGGCATCCAGTTGCAGGCGGGCACGGGCGATCCGGTGACCGGGCCGTATGACGGATCGAGTCCAGGCAGTGTGTACGATCAGCCCGGAGGCATCAACGGCCCCGGACAGAACGTGGGCGACGCCTATTTTATCGGGCCTTCGGCGCACGGCGTCTACTACGTCAAAGTCTTGCTGTACGTTGCCACTCCTTCCAGCTGGAACGTGATCGTCACGAACAACGACGTGGCCGCGCGCAGCTTCATGTTCGTCGTCTCTTCGGCGGACGGCGGACCGGATGGCGGAGCGGAGCAGCCCTGGATCAGCGCCGCCACCGCCGTGGACTTTTCCGAACTCCTGGTGGGCGATACCGGCAATATGAACCTGAGCATCGCGAATCAGGGAACCGGGGATTTGACCGGCATCGCGGGTGCGTTTTCCGGAACCGACGCCGCCAGCTTTACGTTCACCGCACCGGCGGCGGCCATCGGACCCAACAGCTCCGGGTTGGCGGCAATCACCCTGACTCCGGTCGGTTCGACCAAAAGCCTGTCCGCAACAGTCACACTGACGAGCAACGATACTACCGTTACCAGCACGGCGGGACACAATAACATCGCTGCCATGTCCGGACGGGTGGAGCAACTGGAGCTGGCATTTCTGGTGGACGCCTCTGGGAGCATGGCGCTGGACCCGGACGGCCACGATACGAACATATCGGGAAATATCTCCCTGACGCGCTACGGCATCCTGTTGACCGCCGTAGAGGCAGCTCTGACGGCGCTCAAAAATCACGCGGCCAACAAAGGGAATTTCGGACTGACCATATATCCCAATATCACCGGGTTTCCGGCGCTGCCCAGCGCGCCCTACGGAGGGCCGTTCCCGGTGCCGTCGCCCAGCGCCGCGGACTTCCAGAGCGGCAAGCCATTGCTGATTACCGACGGCAACACCAACTCGGTGGTTACCGAGCTACAAAAGCACTTCACGCGGGAGAACGGGGCGGGGACTCCCATGGGCACGGGAATTCAGGCGGCGATCGGCGACAAAGCCGGCACCTTCCCATGGGGTTTTTTTGGGAATGACGATACCTCGAAAAACCTTAACCGCCGCTGGCTGTTCCTGATGACCGACGGCAACCAGAACAGCGGGCCGGACCCCTCCGACTTTTATACTACCACGGGCAGTTTTACAGCCAAGAAAATCAGGGTCGGGACCATCGGGTACGGTACCGAAACCGCCATCACGCAACCGGTGAACAAGGTACTGCTGCAAGCCATCGCTCAGCACGGCTACCTGTCGGACAACCTGAATTACAACTTCACGGAGGCCACGGGGCTGCCGGGCGACATCAATATGTTCATCAAGCCGCTGATGTACCAGGGGCTGAATTTCGATACGGGGGTGGACCCCGGCGGCACTCTGACCGCGACGAACCCCGTGGTAACCCGGCAGATCTCCATCACCCCGTATGACGAGCAACTGTCCTTCTTTGTGGCCTGGACTACGGTCAACGCGGAACGGCTCCGGGTACAGGTCCGCACGCCTCTGGGAGAGCTGCTGGAGACGCCGGGAGGCGGATACACGGTGGACTCCAATCCGCGGTTCCGGATGCTCACGTTCCCGCGGGCATTCCTGGCCAATCTGCGGGATCCGGCGAATCCGCGTTTCGGCGTGTGGACGCTGATCCTCACGCTCAACCCGGCCGTGGGAATCGCAGAGCGGCGGGCGGCGGCGGTGGACAGCGAAAAATACAATTACGACATCTTCCTGAGCAGCCGGCTCAAGCTGCGAGCGGAACTGAATCAGAAGAGCTATGCGCCGGGCGACACCATTCAGGTGTCCGCGCGGTTGACGTTGGACGGAACAGGTATTCCGTACGCTTCGGTGACACTGTCCCGGGTAGTCCCTGGCGCCGCGCACCTCAACTTTCTGGCCCGGTCGCCGCTTTCCGCCGCGGAATACAGCAGGGAAGCGGAAACGCAACATGCCAATCCCGATATCGACTCGACCGGCATCAAGCTGCTGGGGTTAGCCAAGAAGGGACTGACGTTCGACCCCTCGGCATCGACGGAAGTCATCAATATGGTGGATGCCGGCAACACCGGCGTCTATGTGGCATCGACGGGTAATACTTCGGTGCCGGGCACTTACTCGTTTCTGATCACCGCGGTCGGTACACTTCCGGACGGGACGTTATTCCGGCGCGAACGGGCGCTCGACATTCAAGTCTCGGTGCAACCCGATCCGCAATTCACCCTGTTCCACATCGATTACTCCGTGATCGTGCAGGGCGGTCAAAAGCTGAACCAGGCCGTGATGACGGTGAGTCCGCAAGATCGCTTCCACAACGTGATCTTCATCGATCCGCGGGTGGATCCCTCGATCGTATTCACGACGACCGCGGGAGATTTCCCCGGGCCCATTGTGGACAACCATGACGGAACCTATACCCGGACTCTGGTGTACGGACCCACGGACAACCCGGTGGTCGGCGTCATCGTGGGGGGAACCGTGGCCGTTCCCAAGACACCGGTGGTGAACCTGCCGGGCTTGCATTATATCGACAGGGTGTTTCAGTTCCGGCCGGGACGAGAGGCAGCGCCGGGCGCCAATAAGCACACCGATCCGCACGCCTGCCTGGGTGACTTTACCGCCAGGCCTGCTCCACAATTCGTTGCGCTCGGCGGGGGTGGCTCGATCGTGGTGGGCTTCAAGGATCACGCCATGGTGGGAAGCGGCGGTAACGACGACGTGACGATTTTTGTGGCCACCGACGAAGAGCCTCGTCCATACCTGGTGGAGGCCACCGACGACGATGACCGGGACGACTGGCACGAGATTGGACGCTCTGCCGGGGTGACCCAATCCTTCGGATTGCAGCGCCACTCCCGGGTGATGAAGGCCCGGGCGCTGCGAATCACCGATTTGAGCGGGCGGATCCGGAACAACAACGGAACGCCCAGCGCCTCGCCCGGCGTAAGCGTGGTAGCAGTGGGCGCCTTGAAGGTGGAAGAGGCGCACACGGACATTTTGGAGGCGGTGGAGAACATCTTCAAGAAGATCTTCTGATCCGTCCGGCCGCTGTGTGACGGAGTGTGGCGCAATGACAGGAGGCGCTCGACCGGATTGCCGGGCGCTTCCCGTGTTATACTCCCCCCATATTTTGGAGTCAGGCCGTTTTCGTTACACAGAGGTCTCTATGCGCATCTGGAACCGTCCCACCGTATTTGCGATCGCGGCAGTTGGCTCGCTGTTACGGCCACTTGCCTCGGCTCCGCCGAAGGGCCCCACGTACCAGCAGTTTCTGAGCCCGGCGTCTCCGCAGGAACTGGTGGCCGCGCGCAAGGTGGACCGGATCGCCTGGGTGGATTATGCCGAAGGCAAGCGAAACGCGTACACCGCGGCGGCGCCCCTGTTCGTTCCGGTGCGGCTGACGAACTTCCTGAAAGACGACGGCATCATGATGTCGGGGGTGCGGATATCGGACGATGGCAGCACGGTGGTGTTTCTGCGCGGCGAGGCGCCCAATCGCGAGGGATGGTCGCCCAACCCGACCGCGGACCCCAACGGGCCGGAGCACGCCGTGTGGGCCGCGCGCACCAGCGGGCGGCGGCGCGTGGCGGGTGGTGGACGCGGCCAATCCCGAACTGGCGCCCGACGGCAGCTGCGATCCTGTTCGTCAAGGGCGGACAGATCTACCGCGCGAAAGTGACCCCCGTAAGGCCGGCAAGCGAGGTGGATCGCGGGGAGAAGGCTTTCATTACCGAATGGGGCGTGCAGAGCGACCCGAAGTGGTCGCCCGACGGACGCAAGATCGCGTTGGTGAGCACGCGCACGGATCATAGCTTCATCGTGGTGTACGACGTTGCGAGCCGGTCGGTAAAGTACATGTCGCCGAGCGTGGACTTCGACACCATGCCGATGTGGCTGCCGGACAGCAAGCACCTGATCTTCGTCCGGCGGCCGGGCGTGCCGTTTGGGCAGCAGGCGCAGCAAGGCGGCGGTGGAATCGGTATGCCGAGCGGTCCGGCGGCGCAGACGGCCGCGGCGGGAACGCCCGGCGGGCGGGGCAGACAGGGCGGATTCGCGCAGGCGGCCAGCAGCAACGTGCCAGGCTCGCAGGTGCCCACCACGGCCGGGAGTGCGCGCGGCGGTCAGGCGGCTGCCGCTACACCGGCGGCCAACAACTCTCCGGGCCTGATGCGAGCCACATTCAAAGGCGGCTATACGCTGGCGTTTTACAAAGCCGATGTCGCTACCGGCGATGCGCAGGAGACCTGGCACAACCAGCTCAACGATGCGCTGGTGGCTAACGTCGGGAATCCGCGTCTGGCGGGCGACTGGTGATCTTCCCGTTTGGCGGCGGGCGGTGGACGCGGCGGCAGAGGCGCAGCGCGGGGCAGCGCCCGCAGGGCGCCGAACTGAGCAACCCCGGCGCCGGTAACCGTGGACGAATGGGACCGTTACTACGCGCTCAACGTCATGGACTCGACGGCGCGTCCGGTGCTGCTGACCACTACCGACGGGATGATCGAGAATCAGACCTCGGTCGCGCTTTCGGCCGACGGCAAGACCTTCTTCTACTGCACGAACGCCAAGGACATCGAACGACGCCACATCTGGAAGGTGCCGGTGACGGGCGGCACGCCGGAGGAGATCACGACGGGCGAAGGGGTCGAAACGTCTCCGGCTCCGCTGGCGTCCGGCAAGTACCTGGCCACGCTGAGCGCGGGTTGGAACATGCCGCAATCGGTAGGCATTTGGAAACTGGGCGGCGCGCACGCAGAAGATTGTTTTCCCGACTTCGCTGCCGGGCTTTCCGATGGACGCGCACGTGAAACCGGAGATTGTGCTCACCAAGGCCGGCCGACGGACTGGAGATTCACAATCAACTGTTCCTGCCGAAGGATCTGAAGCCGGGCGACCGCCGGCCGGCCATCGTCTTCGTGCACGGCGGACCGGTGCGGCAGATGATGCCCGCCTATCACTACATGCAGTTTTATCACTGGGCCTATGCCATCAATCAGTGGCTGGCGAACCAGGGCTACGTGGTCATGTCGATCAACTACCGGAGCGGGCGTGGGCTACGGCCGGTCTTTCCGCACAGCGCCCAATACGGGGGGCGCGGGCAACAGCGAGTATCAGGACGTCGTGGCCGGCGGCCAAGTATCTGCAGACCCGGCCGGACGTGGATCCGAACCGGATCGGGATCTGGGGCCTGTCGTACGGCGGCCTGCTCACCTCGCAGGCGCTGGCGCGCAATTCCGACATCTTCAAAGCCGGGGTGGACCTTGCGGGCGTGCACCTGTTCGGCAGTTCGCTGGATCCCGGGGTCGGTTTCTTATCAGTCCTCGACGATTGGCGCGATTGACGGCTGGAAGTCGCCGGTGCTGCTGATCCAGGGCGACGACGACCGCAACGTGGCGTTCCAACAGATGACCGGGCTGGTGCAACTGCTGCGCCAGCGCGACGTGTACTACGAGCTGATCGTGTTTCCCGACGACGTACACGAGTCGCTGCTGCACAGCCGGTGGTTGTATACGCTGGGCCGCATGGAGACGTTTTTGCATAAATTTCTGTGGGACACGCCCGTGAGCGCGAGTCAATAATCCAGAGGGATGACGCGATTGCGCCTCTGGGCCTCGATCCTGATTCCGATTGCTCTGGCGACGCCCCGGCCGGCGCTTGATCAGAGGGAGCAGCGCGAGCTGCTGGCGGCTCACAACGCGGTGCGAGCGCGGGTGGGCGTGCCGCCTCTGACGTGGTCCAACCGGTTGGCGGCGCGCGCGCAAGACTGGGCCAACACGCTTCTGGCGCGGAAGAAGTTCGTCCACCGTCCGAAAGCGGCATACGGCGAGAACCTGTTCGAGATCGCCGGCGGAGCCGCAACAGGCACGCAGGTGGTGAACGCCTGGGCCGCGGAAGCCCGCGATTACGACTACAGAAAAAACAAATGCCGCAAAGACTGCGGACACTACACGCAAATGGTATGGCGCGACACCCGGGAAGTGGGATGCGGGGCGGCACGAGGCGGAGGCCGCGAGGTTTGGGTCTGCGACTACGATCCGCCCGGCAACTGGGTTGGCCAACGCCCCTATTAGGACCGGGACGCGACGATGGCGACACAGTCCCCAGACGTGATCCCTTCGACGCTCGGGAAACCGGGCGCGGCGCGCTTCTGGCTGGCCGTGGTGTTGACCGGAGCCGGCACCGGCGTGGCCGCGGCAGCGCTGACGCGGCTGCTGGAACTGGTGCAGCGCCTGGTATGGAACGGCTCCTCCACCAACCTGCTGGACGCGGCGCAACATGCCGGCGCGTGGCGGCATGTGGTGGTGCTGCTGGGGGCCGGCGTGGTGACCGGGGTGGGACAAATCATCCTGAGGCAACTCTCCAGCGCCAACGGCATCGATACGACCGCCGCCATCTGGTTTCATGCCGGACGAATGCCCTCGCTGCGCACGCTGGGCAGCGCGCTGCTTTCCATCTTCATCGTAGGGATGGGGGCGTCGCTCGGCCGGGAAGGCGCGCCGAAACAGGCGGGAGCGGTACTGGCCAACTGGTTTTCCGACGCGGGACGTTTGTCCGACGAACAGCGCCGGCTGCTGGTGGCGTGCGGATCGGGCGCCGGAATGGCCGCGGCTTACGGCGTTCCGCTGGGAGGCGCGCTGTTTTCCCTGGAAGTGATGCGCGGCGTGCTGGCGCTGCGCTACGTGCTGCCGGCCCTGTTCGCTTCCGTCATCGCCACGGGCATTTCCTGGCTGGTGCTGCCGGATGCGCCTACGTATCATATTCCGTCCTTTCCATACTCTGCTTCGGCGGTCGTGTGGACCTTGCTGGCCGGTCCCATCGCGGGAGTGGTTTCGGTGGGCTATGTGCGCCTCATCAGTTGGGCCGACCGCTCGCGGCCCACGGGCTGGCGGCGCCTGGCGGCGCCCATCGGCGGCTTAGGCCTACTGGGTGTGGTTTCGGTGTGGTATCCCGAATTGCTGGGCAACGGCAAGGATATCTCCCAACTGGCATTCCTGGGCCAGGTGACGCCCGCGCTTCTGGTGACGCTGCTTTTTCTGAAGCCCGCCGCCACTACGCTTTGCATGCGCACGGGCGCGCCCGGCGGCCTGTTCACACCTTCGCTGACGGTGGGCGCCCTGTTGGGAGGAGTACTGGGCCATGTGTGGTCGTGGCTCTGGCCAGGGGTTCCGCCGGGACTGTTTGCCCTGCTGGGCGCGGGAGCCTTGCTGGCTGCGACCACGCAAGGACCCCTTTCCACAGTCGTCCTCCTGATGGAACTGACGGGCCGCGACCGCTCCTTCATTCTGCCGCTGCTACTGGTAGCGGGTACCGCGACGCTGGTGGCGCGCACTATCGAATCGCGATCGATTTACGACGCGCGGCTCACCGACGAGGAGATCGCCGCCCGTCAGAGACTGCGCGACCGTCCGCCGGAACAGTCCTCAAGCGTCCAAGGGTAGCGTGATACTATCCGTGTTTCCGGCCCTTCGAAGAGTCTGAGGTCATGCAGAGAAAATTTTATCGCACGCTGTATTTCCGGGTTATTGTGGGAATCCTCCTGGGTGTCATCCTCGGAATCGTATCGCCTTCGACGGCCGGCAAGATGGAGCCGTTCGGCCTGGGCTTCATCAAGCTGATCCGCATGATGATCGGTCCGGTCATCTTCTTCACGGTGGTGGTGGGAATCGCGAGCATCGGCGATATGCGCAAGCTGGGCCGCGTGGGGCTGAAAGCGCTGGTCTATTTTGAGGTGGTGACATCCGTTGCCCTGGCGATCGGCCTGATCGTGGTGAAAGCGCTCCGGCCGGGCGCGGGCATGAACGTGGATGCGAGCAAGCTGGACGCCACGGCGATCCAGACATACGCCGCGCAGGGGCAGCATCTGAGCTCGGTGGATTTTGTGATGAACATCATCCCGAAGACCTTTATCGGGGCCTTCGCCGAGGGTGAGATTCTGCAGGTGCTGCTGCTTGCGATCCTGGTGGGGCTGGCGTTGTCGGCATTCGGGCAGGGCAAAAGCCTGATCGCGGGCTGCGACAAGATCGCGCACCTGCTGTTCGGAGTGATCGGTCTGATCATGCAGGCCGCGCCTCTGGGAGCTTTCGGGGCCATGGCGTACACGGTGGGCCATTATGGCCTGAAGACCCTGATTCCGCTTGCCAAGCTGATGGCCTGCGTGTATATCACGAGCGTCGCTTTCGTATTCGTGGTGCTGGGGAGCATCGCCTGGGCCCATGGGTTCAGCGTCTGGAAGTTCATCAAGTACATCAAAGAGGAGCTGCTCATCGTGCTGGGCACATCCTCCTCGGAATCGGTATTGCCGCGAATGATGGTGAAGATGGAGGCGCTGGGCTGCTCGAAATCCGTGGTCGGCCTGGTGATCCCCTCCGGCTATTCCTTCAATCTGGACGGGACCTCGATCTATCTGACCATCGCCGCCATTTTTGTGGCGCAGGCGACCAACACGCATCTGACCGGCTCCCAGGAAGCGTTTCTGCTGCTGATTTTGATGCTCAGCTCGAAAGGCGCCGCCGCGGTGACCGGTGGCGGCTTCATCACGCTGGCGGCTACGCTGCAAGCGATCGGTACGGTTCCGATGGCAGGGCTGACCCTGCTGCTGGGAGTGGACCGCTTCATGTCGGAAATGCGCGCCCTCACCAACCTGGTGGGTAACGGGGTGGCCACGATCGTGGTCGCCAAATGGGAGCATGAACTGGACGAAAGCCGGATGAGGCGCGTGCTTTCGGGCCAGGAAGAGATCGACGACGATAAGCTGGCGGCGGGCGTCGCGGCGATTGAGCCGGTCCCGTTCGTGGATGGGGGTTAGGGGTGGGGGTTGGGGATGGGGGTTTAGTTTTCAGGCGGCCATACGGAGGGGCTTTGGGGGCTTGGGGAAGAGCTTTCGGGCCTCGGCGAGGCGTTGGGCGTGGAGGACTAAGCGGGCGAGTTCGGGGGTCGAAAAATCAAATTGCGGGTAGTGGGCGAGGCGGGGGAGATCGCGGGCGATATCGAACGATTCTCCTTTGCTGGCTGCGAGTTGGGATAGCAGGGCGGCTTCTTCTACGGCTTGCTGGAGGGCGTCGCGGCGTTCCTGCTGGAGTTGGCGGAGCAAGGCGATGGTCTGGAGTTCCTTGCGTTTGATGCGCTGTTCGTAGAGGCTGAGCAGGGTGCGGTTCTTTGGGTCGCCGAGCCAGATACGGGCTTTGGCGAAAGCGGCGTCGATTTCCGGGTGGTGGGCGGTGATGGTATCGGGCTGGGTGAGGCCGAGGGAGTTGATGTTGTTGTCGAGGGCGGAGGCGTGCTTGAGACGCCAACGGTCGTCGGCGATCTCCTGAACGAGTTCGATTTCCATGCCTCCGACGGGGGCGAGGGATTCGTGGATGTTGCGGCAGTGGGCCTTGTAGGCTACTTCGTCTTCAGGGGTGAGGATGAGGACCTGGCCCGTGAGGCCGTGGCGGTACGCGTTCAGGGCGCGGGGATCGCGCGGTTTGGGTGCTGTAAGTTGATCTTCCATAGATCTACCTCCAATTCCATTGAATCATGCGAAGTTATGGGGACCGGCGACGGAGACGTGTAAGTGGTTCATAGTAAGTGGAAAAGAAAAAGTCAAGCGGAGTGAATGGCTGCACCGCCGCGCATGAACCATCCGGTTCACGGACGCGAACGATCCGGTTCGCTTCACCGCGTGGTCTGAAGAACTGAGACGAGTCCTGAGTATCTTACAGCGAGCATTCCTTTTGGCGTGTTACCTGCATGTAGGGGAAGCACGAAACAGAAGGGGGTTCAGCATGAACGGCATCACTGGAAGTGCGTCTTGTCCCGAGACGAACACCCACTGCTGTTCCGGTTGTATCGTCGCCCGGACGCCGGAGGAGCGGGACGAAGTGTACCGGTTACGCCATGAGGCCTACCGGCGGGACGGGGCCATCGATCCGCAACCCGAGGGCCGATTCTGGGATTATTTCGACACGCTGCCCAACAGCTTCAGCCTGCTGGTGCGGCGGCAGGGGAGGGAGGCCAAGGCCACGGTGCGGATGTCCGTGGTGCGTGCCGACCTTAGCTGGAATGAAGCGCCATCGCGGCGGGTATTTGGGGGCGATCCGGCGTTCGAGGCGATCGCAGAGGAATCCTATGTGGAAGCCAGTCGATTGTGCTTCGGAGAGCTGGCGCGGCGTGACGCCTTCGTCAAACTGCCGGGACACATTGCTGCGCTGTCCGATATTTTCGAGACGGGCTGGCTGGTGGCTTGCCCGCGAGTGGAGCACTCGCACGTCTACAAGAGGCTGTTCGGTTTCCGGCAGTTAGCCGGACCGCGCCAATACTTCGGAGTCCGCTTCCAGACTGAATTGTTGGGAGTACGCCGGGAGGATATTCGAGAGTACGCGGGTCGCCGGAACTGCATGCTCCGGGCCTGGAACGAGGCATTGGAAGAGTTACGAAGAATCGATTGGCCGCCGAGGAACGCGGATGAACGCCGATAAGTGGCGTCGTAGTTCTTGTGCCCACTGTGGAAATATGATACATAAAGGTATTAATACCTCTAGTAATGTTGCGCCAAAAAGTGCCGATAGATGACACAAGAATGAAGATGTTCGGTAGGCTCGGACGACGCACGCTGCTGAGCGTGACAGGCGGTATAGCGATGCTCGCGCTGATTCAGGCGCCGGCCGCGGCACAGCTTCAAATTAAGAGCGAAGACGCCACCATCAAATTTGGCATTCAGGGGCAACTCTGGGCAGACTGGACGCAGGACGCCACCGCGCCTCCGGCAGGGCCGCAGGGCTACCAGCAGAATCTGTACCTGCGCCGGGTGCGTGTGCTCATGGGGGGCGATATTGGCCACGACATCAGCTTTTTCCTGGAAACGGACTCGCCGAACCTGGGGAAGACACCCAAGGCTGCGACGTCGGGCTTCATGTTGCAGGATGCGTTTCTGGAGTGGAAGCCGACGAAGGTGTTTCAGCTAGATGGCGGCCTGTTTTTCGTTCCGCTCTCGCGTAACGCGCTGCAGTCAACGCTGAGCTACTATACGGTGGACCTGAGCCCTTTGACGACGGTCAACAATAGCTCTACGCAATCGGCGGCACTGCGCGACCTGGGTTTTCAGGCGCGGGGATTTCTTTTTGGACGACCGCCTGCAGTACCGGGTGGCAGCGATGCAGGGCGAAAGGGATGCCAACGCCCGGAATTCCCTTCGAACCGCCGCGTATCTGCAATACGATTTTTTCGATACGGAGACGGGATACGTTTTTGTGGGTACGGCTCTGGGAAAGAAGAAGATCCTGGCGATTGACGTGGGAGGGGACAAGCAGGGCACCTACCGCGGACTCTCGGGGAATGTGGCATACGACCAGCCGGTAAACAAAGGGGACGAGATTGGCGGTCAATTCCAGTACTTCCACTACGACGGCCGGGACAAATTCACGGCGATTCCCGACCAGAACGACTGGTTTGTGGAGGCTGCGTACTACTTTCATCGAGCGAAGGTGCAGCCATTCGGGAAATTCGAGTCGCAACAGTTCGTCGCCGCGGCGAACCGCACGAAAGACATTCATCGCGCCGGGGGTGGGTTCAACTACTATATTCATGGCCAGAATCTGAAATGGACGGTTCAGGCGATGCGCGCCTTGCCGCAGAACGGTTCGGCGGTCCGGCCCAGCAACGAGCTGACCGTGCAACTGCAAGTGTTTTACTTTTAGGCGGGGAAAGGGAGCGTGGCATGTTTGACCGGTCCACTGCCGGACAGCTTGCGGATATCGTAGGAGCCGGCCACGTTCTGACCGGCAGGGTGGACCGCGTCACTTACAGCTATGACGCGACGGCGGACGTCCCGCGGCGGATTCCCGACGCGGTGGTCATGCCCGGGGATACGGGCGAAATCCAAGCTATCGTCAACCTGGCCCGCGCAGGCGGAATCGCCATTTATCCGCGCGGCGCCGGAACCAATCTGAGCGGGGGCGCCATCCCTCTGGCCGGGGGGATCGTGCTCTCGTTCCAGCGCATGAACCGGATCCTGGATGTGGACGCGGAGAACCTGACGGCCACGGTTCAGCCCGGCGTTGTGATTGGGGAACTCAATAGCGCGGTCGCGCCCCACGGGCTGATTTATCCGCCGGACCCCGGCACGGTGAATACCGCCACGATGGGCGGATCGGTGGCGGAAAACTCCGGGGGGTTGCGCGGTCTGAAGTATGGCGTCACCAAGCACTACGTGATGGGAATGGAGGTGGTGCTGGCCAACGGGGACAAGGTGCGGTTCGGCGGGAAGACCGTCAAAAATGTCACGGCGTACGATTTTGCCAGCCTGTTTGTGGGTTCGGAAGGCACGCTGGGCATCATCACGGAGATCACCGTAAAGCTGATTCCGGCGCCGAAATTCCGCCGCACCATGATGGCCACCTATGCCGCCATGGAGGATGCGGGCAATACGGTGGCAGGCATCATCCGGGCGCAGGTTATCCCGGCAACGCTGGAGATTCTGGACCGTAAGACCATCGAGGCGGTGGAAGCGTACGCGCACGTGGGATTGCCGGTGGACGCAGAGGCTCTGCTGCTGATCGAAGTGGATGGCATGGCGGAGACGGTGGTGGAAGGCGAGGCCGATGCCGTGATCCGGACCGTGGCCGAACATCACGGCGAACTGCGGCTGGCGAAGTCCGACGCCGAACGGGATCAGCTTTGGGAGGCGCGGCGCGCGGCGCTGCCGGCGCTGGCCTCGCTGAACAACACGGTGATTCTGGAAGATGCCACGGTGCCGCGGAGCCACATCACGGAAATGCTGGTGGCCTGCGCCGAAATCGGCCGCAAATACAACCTGGTGCTGGGCACCTTCGGCCATGCCGGCGACGGCAATCTCCACCCGACGATACTGGCCGACAAAAACAACGCCGGGGAGATGGCGCGCGTCCACCTGGCCGTGGAGGAGATTTTCGAAACGGCGCTGCGGTTCGGCGGCACGCTTTCCGGCGAGCATGGAATCGGTATCGCCAAGATGAAGTTTCTGGGCGGCGAGATTGGGGAGAGCGGCCTGAATCTCATGCGCAGCATCAAGGAAGCGCTGGATCCCTGGTACCTGTTGAACCCCGGGAAGCTGGTTCCGGCCAGAGAGGCGCCACGTGAAGGGCGGTGAGCTCGACGCCGGGGTGCGGGCGGAACTGGACAAGTGCATGCGATGCGGCATGTGCATGGCGGTGTGCCCGGTCTATGCGGCGGAAAGGGACGAGGCGGCCGTGGCCCGGGGTAAAATCGGGATCGCCGAAGCGGTAGTATCGGGCGACCTGGCACTGGACGATCAGGAAACGATCGACGCGTTGTTTAATTGCCTGGTTTGCAAGTCGTGCATGACGGCGTGCCCTTCGGGCGTGCAGTTCGACCGGATCATGCTGGGGCTGCGCGCGGCCATTGTGGAAAAGAAGGGGCTGCCGTGGCTCAAGGCGGCCATTTTCCACACGCTCCGGCAGCCGGGGGTGCTGGACACCGCCATGAAAGCGGGAGCGCACCTGCAAGGTCTGGTTTTCCGCGACAGGCCCGGCCTTCGCGCGATTTCTCCCCGCTCGCCTTTCGCGATTGTGGGCCGGGACGCCGGCTTCGACGCCGACCGTCTGTTTCCGGCTCCCGCGACCAGTCCTTTGCGCGACCGGGTGCCGGAGGTGACGCCCGCGCCGCAGACGAAGATGCGGGTGGCGTTCTTCACGGGCTGTTCGTTGCAATATTTCTACCCCGAAACGGGCGTCGATCTGATACAGGTGCTGACGGAAAACGGGGTGGAGGTGGTGACGCCGAAGGGCCAGCAGTGTTGCGGAATGCCGGTGCTGGTGCATGGCGATGCCGCGACGGCACGCACTCTGGCCCGCAACAACATCGAGGCCATGGAGCAGAGCGACGCCGCATATATCGTTACGGGCTGCGGTTCCTGCGGCAGCGCCTGGCAGCAGGAGTTCCCGGAGGTGCTGCGCGGGGATACCGTCTATGCGGAAAAGGCGGCATATTGGGCTGTCCGAACGTACGACGTTTCCACCCTGTTGACCCAAATCGCCGGGTACCGGCCACCGAGGGGCCGGGTGGAGGAAGCGGTGACCTATCATGACTCGTGCCATCTGAAAAAGTCGATGAAGGTGGCGCGCGAGCCTCGCGAGATTCTGGAGGCCATTCCGGGTGTCACGTTGCGGGAGATGTCGCAACCGGACGCCTGCTGCGGAAGCGGGGGGTCGTATGGCCTGACGCACTTTCAAACATCGTCGGAAATTGCGCGGCGGAAAGCCAGGGATGCGGCCGGCACGGGGGCCGGGACGATCGCCACGGGATGCCCGGCCTGCATGATGCAACTGCTGGACAGCAGCCACCGGTTCGGGAGCGGGCAAAGGGTAAGACATTACATCTCGCTGCTGGCGGAGTCCTACCGGCGCGAATCGCCAGTATCGCGCAGGGTGGACTGTCAACGCGGCGGCGGGTAGTACCCGGGCCGCCAGGACAAATGCAGGCCGCGAGGCTCGACGAGCTTCACCTGAACGCGGCGGTATTTCCCATGCGCCGCTTCGGCTTCGGGGCGATAGGCCAGCACATACCGATTCCGCAGTTCGAGCGCGATTTTCGCCGCCGCCCCGGGCAATTCGCGGGCGCGGTCCACGGCAAAATGACGCCCACCGCTTTCTTCGGCGAGACGCGTGAGCAGGTTCGGACCGGCGCGTTCTTCCTCGGGCAGAATCGAGGAGCCGCCGGCGTAAATACCGATCGCGTAAACGGCTACGTCCGCTTCCTGTAGCAGGGGGCGCATTTCCGATTGGCTGTAACGGCTGGCATTATCGCCGCCATCGGAGATCACGAGCAGGGCCCTCCTGGCGTTGCGGGCGTTCTTCATGTAGCGCAGGCTCAGGCTAATCGCATCCAAGAGTGCCGTTCTGCCTTGGGAGTCCACGAAGAGCAAGCGGGCGGAGATTTCGCCGGGATTGCCGGTGAACGGTACAGCCACCGCGGCGGTGCTGCCGAAGGTGACCAGAGAGAATTCGTCTTCCGGGTTGGCGCTCTTGAGGAACTCGCTCACGGCCTCGCGGGCTTTGGCGAGTTTTCCCGCCATGCTGCCGCTGGCGTCGAAAACGATGCCCACCGAAAGGGGCGCATCCTCCCTGAAAAGGCTTACGACTTTCTGTTCCGCCTTGCCTTCGAAGACGCGGAACTGGTGAGACGCGAGGCCCATAACGGGGCGGCTCCCGGGACCGGTCACGCTGACGGGAATGAGCACCAGGGTGGAATCCACGCGGATGCGACTTCCGGCGCTGGTCTCATCCGCCGCTTGCGCAGCGAAGACAGCAATCAGTGCGACCGCGCCGATGAGTACCGACGCCGAGTGTGCGCGTATGAGAATCACTTACCCAGCCCTCGTTGGGTAGAGTGTAGCACTGAGTTTTCAGGCTAAGGTGTGGGTAGTTTCTACGATGCAGCCAATTGGTACAGGTACTCGACCTGCGATCGCACAGCTCCGTCGAACCCGAGCACCTTCGGATTCGCCGATTCGATCACCAGGTATTCGTCGGGCGCGTGCGCTCCGCTGCCGTGACCCAAGCCGAAGTGACCGGCCGGCAGATGGAGGGGTTCGCCGGTAAAGACGTAACCGGGCCAGGATCCGGCGAGCCTGGGCCAGAAGACGGGCTCGATTCCGCTGCGGCGGTAGACCGCGGCCTGGGCCTGGATCAAGGCGGATTTTTGGGGCGTGGTGGTGGGATCGTAGCCGCCGCTCATATTGACTTCGATATCGCCGAACCCGCGCTTGGCGAGGTGGGCTTTGAGGGCCGCCAGGGCATCCTGGGCGGTCATGTCCGGCACCAGCCGCAGATCCAGTTTGGCAACGGCGCGATGCGGGAGAATGGTTTTTCCGCCCGGCCCGGTATAGCCGGAGACCAGCCCTTCGATGTTGACGGTGGGCCGGCCGGCGAGCAGTTCGAGGGATTCCAGCCAGTCCACGTCGTGCACCCAATGTTCCACGCCCATCTGTTTTTTGGCGAGTTGCTCGTTCTGGCGCTGGGCGGCCTCGCGAATCAGGGCTTTCTCCTCGGGGTTCAAGGGGCGGGCCTTATCGGCGTACCCGTCGATGGCGGGGGTGTGGCCGTCGGGACCGACCAGGGTGTTGAGGGCCTGGACCAGATGCCACGCCGGGCTATCCACGCGAGCCTCGTTCGAAGAGTGAAGATCCTGTTTAGGTCCGCGATGCCAGCGCTCTCCGCTGGATACGAGTTCCAGTTCCACCACGCCCTTCGCGCCGAGGTTGATGGTGACAGTGCCATCCAGCGCCTGCATGGGCATGGGCATGTAAACGCCCGAGCAGTTGCGGAATGCGGCCAGGACTTCCGGCCGCCGGACGATCTGGGGAAAGTGGGGAGAGCCGATCTCCTCTTCGCCTTCGGCGACGAAGACGAGATTCACGGGGAGTTTGCGGCCGGCGCCTTTGAAGGCGTGCAGCGCGGCGAGCCACATGGCTTCGGGGCCTCGCTGATTCACGGCGCCGCGGCCGATGAGCACTTTACCGAGGCCCGGCTTATCCACCAGGCGCGCTTCGAAGGGCGGGGAAGTCCATTCCGACGGATCGGCCTGTTTGACGTCATACATGAAATAGATACCGACGGTTTTGGGCGCGCCGGCATCCAGGGTGGCGAAGACGCCGGGGTGGCCGGAGGTGGGCACGCGGGTGACCTTGTCGAACCCGGCGTCGCGCAGCATGCGGATCATGAGGTCGCAGCCTTCGCTCATTCCGCGATTCTCGGCGGCGATGGCGGGCTGGCGAATCCAGGCCTGGAGGCGCTGCACGTTTTCGTCGTGACGCCTGGCAATTTCGGCTTCCAGGGGTTTGACATCCTCCGCGGCGAGGGCGGCAGCAGCCACGGTGCTTTGCAAGAACAAACGGCGAGTGAAGGGGGTCATAATTGATCGATTATATACGGCGGTCGCGGCGATATTGCGTGAAGACGCGCGGCCGCGAGGAACAGGTGCAGGACGTTCGCAAGCGGTGCCGCGGCGATGGTCCCGGACGTTCGACGAATTGCGTGAGAAATATCGCGGACCGGACGGCGGATTTGTAAGCATCCGCAGAGGATTGTTGGCGCACAAAGCACAGGCAGAACGCGCCTCATCCATGAGGGCAGTGCTGGAGGGGGATCACCCGGAGATGCAAAACGACCGGGCAAAATCGTAGGCAACCGGGAACGCTTGTGCAAGATTTGGGAGCAGAAAAGGCGATCTGTCAGCGCCCTTCAGCCGGCCGGTTGCGTTTGCCTTTGGCATAGTCGCGCGCGGCCTTCTTTCGGGTTGCCTCCGGCGCTTTTCCGGGTTTGGGCGGCTTCAGATCGACACCCGCCCGCCGGGCCTTGGACAGCCCGATGGCAACCGCCTGTTTGGTGGATCGCGCGCCGTGCTTGCCCTGGCGGATGTGTTCGAATTCCTCGCGCACGAACTCGCCTGCCTGAGTACTGGGCGACTTACCTACTTTGGCGTCTTCCCAGAAGTGACCCCGCCTCTGCTTTCTAAGAATGACCCCTCGGGTCGTTATAGCCTTTTGCGAGTGGTCCATTTCCAGGGCTAAAGATCCATCCAAGGAGGCCCGCGGCGAGAACAGCGGGTGGTGTTCAGTTGTTGTTAGTGAGCTGTTTTCCTCTGCTCCTCGGGCTGCCCCTGTCTAACTGCAAACACTATGAAGCCCCCGCTGGCTAAGGCCACCGCGGCCCCGGCGCGAAGGAGCGCGGAGCCCTGCATCCCCTCCCATTCCATGATCGCTCGCCCGTGATCAGGTCCGAGAAGCGTGGCCGAAAGTCCTTGCAGGCATACCACGGCTCCGAACGCCCACAAGGTCCTGGGCCAGCGAGAGCTCGAGGCAGCCAGGATCAGCCCGAGCCCCATGGCCGAGCGAACAGCGACGACCGCGTAGAATAGGCCATGCGTCGCGAATAACAATCGGCGAAGCGTCATCCCGCCATCGGGGAAGGCGATGCCCGCAATGCCAACGACGATGCTCAACAGAGCGATGGGCAACGCGGCAATTCTAATGTCCTTTTTCATTCGATCCTCCTCAAGAAAACGCGCAGGGGCAAACTGAAGTCCGAGCGGGGCTCGGGCAAGACCTTGACAATTGCTGTCATCACAACGGACCGGTTGCCAAAATCCCCGCGACGGCTCGCCGCGCCAACAGTGGCAGGGTAGCCGTCCTTGCCGATAGCCGAAGGGAACGCTTCGAGATCACGGTCGCTCTCCAATCCTGCTATTAATGAGTTAACACCCTGTAGCGACTACAGAGTCAAGCTAAAAGAAACAGAAGGTCTGAACAAGTGACAATAGGCGAACTTTCACGGAGAACGGGATGCGGAATCGAAACCATTCGTTATTACGAGCATGAGGGATTGCTGCCAAAACCCGGCCGGACGAGCGGGAACTTTCGACGCTATGGGCAGGAGCACGCCGAACTGCTATCGTTCATTCGCCATTGCCGTTCCCTAGACATGGCATTGAACGAAATCAGGATTTTGCTCAGATTTCGCTCCGCGCCGGACGAAAATTGTAGCGAGGTCAACGCGCTTTTGGATACCCACATCGGTCACGTGAAGGAGCGCATCGCGGAACTGCAAAGACTGGGAGGCCAGCTTAGGGCGCTGCGGGACAAATGCGGCAGCAGGAGATCGGCCCAGCACTGTGGGATTTTGCAGGGACTTGGTGGCGCCCCCGATGACCGGGACGCATCCGGCGACAATCATGTTCCGCGTACGCATTCGACCAAGCTCTAGAGTCGCAGTTCGTGTCATGGCATCCCCAGACGGCCTTTGATCTAAAGTGGGCACTGAACGAGAATCCGACGGATGGCTCATTTTAGGTGGCTTTCCTGACAGTGTGAACGGTGATGAATTCGAGGTTGGTCACCGCCATGCGCTTGGCCTTCAGCAACAGGTAGCGAAGGTTCTGATACCCGCGGCCCCGGTTGATCAGCATGCGAATGTTCCCGTTGACCGCCTCGACTACGCCAAAGCGAACCTTAGTCTCGCAATAATTGGCGATGCCAGCCACGTGCTTCAGGAGGGTCGCTGCGAGTTTTTCGAACGGAGCCAGCCGTTGCCATTTCAGCTGCCCCATCCATTTGTTCAGGTAGTTGAGCATCGCCCCTCGGTAGCTGTAATTCCACAGCCTCTCTAAGCTTTCTTTCAGAAGGTAGGCTTTGAAAACCCGCCGGTTCAGTTGGAACAACCGGTTCAAATCCCCACGGTGTTCCTGCGTCAGGTTCTTCCAGCGACTCAGCAGCAACCATTTCTTCCCTTTGATGAGACCCCGCTTCTTGGGCCCTTGCCGGAAGAACTCCGCCTTCCGCACCTCATCAATGGCGTCGTTGGCGTGTTGCATGATATGGAACTTGTCGTAGACGATCCTGCACTGCGGCGCCCATTGCTCGATGCTCAACCGGAACGGCTCCCACATGTCTACACACGCCGCCTCAATTCGTTTCCGCTGCCGGCTGACCAACTGGCTACGAAAGAAATCATCCAGCGTTTCCTTCTTCCGCTCGCGGCCGAACCACAGCGGCTCACCGGTCCCCAGATTGCACACCACCGTGAGAAACTTCCCCTTCTTCCCTCGGTAGATTTCATCCACCCCCATCTGGCGTAGCGGTGGCTGACGCCGTTTCGCGTCCCATCGCTCCAAACAGCGCAGATCGATGGCACGGACCGTGCTCGCCGCCAGCCCCATCCGTCGCGCCACTTGACGTGCCGCCGCACTCTCACAAGCTTGTCCCACGGCTTCCTCGAAGCGCTTGCTGTAAGGCGCCTTACTCGGCAACTGAGCCACCTTCTCGGCCCGTATCCCACAGCGCGGGCACTTCACCCGGTACGTCTCCACCACCACCGTCGTCCGGTACTCAAAGCAGGGCAGGTCGCGCACTTCCCGCTCGCACACCTCGTGGATCAGGCTGGCTGCCACATGCTGCCCACATCCCGAACAAATCAGCTTTAACCCGGTCTTCTTCCGCCTCACCCACAGCTTCAGATCCTTGCCCCGCTCGTCGATCTCCATCCGATAGACCTTGTATCCAGGCCATCCCAGAACCCTCGTCCACTCATGTTCCCGCATCCTCTCAGGCTAGCCAACAAAACCTCTCTCAGAAAGCTAGCCTTTCGGGCAGATTGTCGGATTCCTGCGCAGAGCCCAAAAAAGTAGTCTATGGCATTCTGTTCCGGGCCACCGCCGAAACCTTGCAAACCATTGCCGCCGACCCCAAGCACCTCGGCGCCCAGATCGGCTTCTTCGCCGTGCTCCATAGTTGGGGTCAAAACTTGGTTCACCATCCCCACCTGCATTGTGTCGTTCCCGGCGGCGGCCTCTCCGCCGACGGTACACAGTGGATTTCCTGCCGCCCCGGATTCTTTTTGCCCGTGCGGGTGCTCTCCCGTTTGTTCCGGCGGCTGTTTCTCGAATACCTACTCCAAGCCTTTGACGCCGGAAAGCTCCAGTTCTTTTCTTCTTTGGAGCCGCTGCGCGAGCGATGTGCATTCTTACGCCATTTGGCGCCCACGCGCCAGACCGACTGGGTAGTCTACGCCAAGCGTCCTTTCGCCGGACCCGAGCAAGTGCTGGACTACGTCGGCCGTTCCTGAGCATGTGCCAGATGGTGTTGTACACAGGCAGTTTCCAGACGACGTCATGTCCCGGCGTATCCAGAACCAACGCGGGCAGATTCGTATTCTCGCCCCGAAACCACAGCAGCACTTGCCGGGCGCTGCCCAACTCCACCATCTTGGTGAAGACCAGATGCACTGCCTCTTGCACACGACGGTCGGGATCGATCTCGACTTTGCCGTTGGGGGCCCACCGGAAACCGACTGGCAATCGGAACTGGAGTTCCCCGCGGCGAGCTTTCTGGCGAATCGCCTCCAATGATCGTTGCCGCAGCAAGTTCAGCTCGAACTCGCTCATCGTTCCTTTGAGCCCCAGCAAGAGCCGATCATTGAGGATGCCCGGATCGTAGACGCCATCTGGATCGATCACGAGGGCGCGTACCAAGCCGCAGAGTTCGATGAGATGATGCCAGTCTCGACCGTTACGGGCCAGGCGCGAAGCCTCAATGCAAAGCACGGCGCCGACCTGTCCCGTGCAGACTTCCGCAACCAGATGCTGGAATCCGGGGCGCTCCACTTGGCCGGACCCAGAGCGTCCAAGATCCTCGTCGATTATCTCGACCTGCTGGAAGCCAAGTTGGCGAGCGTGGTCGGCCAAGCCATATTGCCGGCGCTGGCTTTCCTGGTTGTGAATCACCTGTCCAGGCGATGACTGACGAATATAGACAATGGCTCGCCGCTCAAATGGTCCGCCGATATTTTGGGATTCATGCATTCTCCCCAGAATCCGGCTCGCTCGGTTCAGTGGCCGCATTCAACAACAGGTCGGCCAGTGCGATTGCCAGCTCCCGTTTTTTGTCGTCAGGTAACATCATCGGTTGCTGTCACAAAACATCAGGTTCATCTGGGTCGTCTCCGGTGTTTTTCTCGGTAGCATTCGTGTCCTCCCGTCGCATCTCTTTCAGTGATGCGTTACCGCGTTGGGAGTTCGAATGCAAGCTGTCCAGCAATTTCCGAAGTTCGGCGAGTGCGACCGCCGACGTCATCGCCGGCCCAACAGTAAAGTTGGGACTCTTCGTAGGGTCGGCAATCCGCTACATCCTCGCCAAGTGTCTTGGCCTGGCTTGCGCCAATGTTCCGAATCTCCGCAAGAAGCGCTTGCATCCTCACAGCGTTCGCCACAGTACGGCCGTGGCCCTCCTGAAGTCAGGCGTCGACCTATCGACCATCAGTCATCTGCTGGGGCATGCCAGTCCGACCACGACGAACCGCTATGCGAAAGTCGACCTCGAAATGAAGCGCCAGGCCATCGCCAAGGTCAAGCCGGTCCCACGCCGATCCCGCACGCCCTGGGGCAAGGACCGCACGATCCTTGACTGGCTGGAGTCCCTGTAGGCCCGAGGAAATGTGGAGTTGGAAGCCGGGGAACCCGAGATTCGACGCGGTTGCCACGCGTCAACTCCACATTTCTGACAACTTCACATTAGTCGCAGATGAGCAGTGCGGGCTCGGTATACGCCTTGAGTTTGCGGACGAGCGAGTGATCGACCTGCGAGGCGAGTAAGTGATTGAGCATGTCCATGGCGGTGGTAAACAGGACGCGCTGATTCGACTGACAGGCTCGCCATCCCACGATCTTAGACAAGAAAGTCTTGCCGACCCCAGGATTTCCGATGAGGATCAGGTTGGTGCCGTTGGCGATAAAGCTCAGGTCGAGGAGGCGCAAGACGCGATTCTTATTCTGCGAGCGGCTCTTGTGGTGAGAGAAGTGAAACGCGTCGATGCTGGGTTGGGCCTGTAATTTCGAGCATTTGAAGCGGCGCTCGATGGCTCGGTTGCGACGCGCTTCCAACTCCATATCGGCGAGCCATTCCAGAGTCGCCGCCGCACTGAGATTCTTGCCGGCAGCCTCAGAGAGGGTCGTCTCCAGATGGTGGCTCATGACCGTCAGATTCAGATCGAGGAGTTTCTGTTCCAGGGGTATCATCGGATTCCTTTTCGGATTCAAGAATGAAGGCGTCATAAGCCAGCAGCGATAGCGGGTCGGTGACGAGTTCATTCAACCGCGGATCGCGGAGGCGAAGCGGTGGCTGTTCGCGGCGTGGAGACTGCTGCTGCCGCAGAATGTTGGCGATGTAATCGGCGCCGAAAGCGCGAGCGGTGGCGGCCTTGTCGATGGCGCCGGCCACGGCGTCGGGGCCATACTGACGAATGAGTTCAAGCAGTTCTGTGATCTGACGTGACAGGGAGCGATCGCTATCGGCAATATCGCGGAGATAGGCTTCCAGCGCCGCTTTCGAACAGAGTCCGTCGAGAAAGGCGAACAGCCGGTCTTGGGCGCGCGACCGCCGGGCGGCGGGATGGAACTCGGCCAGTTCGGCTTCGAATCGTTCGGCTCCAAAGGTCTGGCCGCGGCGCCACGAACGCGCATAGCTGACGATCTCGTGCTGGCGGCAAACAAGTCGTCGGTCACGGCTTGAGGGCGTGGATTTACGGCGCCCTGCTGGCGCAGACTGCACAGTTTGGCGTCGTCGGGCGGTTTCGGCATTGGCGTCTCCTGGCAGAAGTAGCTTTGTGTAAAAAAAATTGTGTCACAGTATGACCGCCTGTCAAGCTTGTTTTGACGCCAAACAGCAGTTTTTTCTAGCCTGTTTTAGGCATTTATTGGCCATAGCTCCACCAGATTCGACCTGCAATGCGGCGCAGTTCTCTTTACATGTGCGGCGTTATTGTCTTTACACTCCGGTACTCCCCGGCTCATCTAAGTCCCTCCAGCAGATCCGCCAGTCTCATCAAGTCTTCGTAGCGAAAGAAGGAGCGCCCGGCGGCGATCTCTACGAACGGGTCGATGCCCCCGACATCCGTGCAGCTCGCCACAATCGATTGCAGGTAGCCCTCGGCGTCACGGAAGAACGCGCGATCCTCACCCCAGGTTTTGTGATATTCGATCAGCTCGAATTCACGACCGAACCGGGGATGGAAGGGATGCGTTACCCGAAAATGTTTGCGCACACCGCTCTCATGCGGTGTAGTTGACGACTCTCTCCAAAGGCCGCGTGGAAAGGGCTACTCGGTATGTACGCGATTCGTTCTGGGCGGGGCGCATCTTCACCACTCTGGCGGAGTGCAACCGCCAGGCGCTGGTGTGGCGCGATGAAGTCGCACACCAGCGCCGCTGGCCCGACGATACCGCACGCTACGTGGCCGAAGCTTTCGCCGAAGAACAGCCACGCTTGCTGCCGTTGCCGCTCCACCTCTTCCACACCGATCGGATCGAGCAGGTGCGCTCCCGCAAAACCATCTACGTGCATTTCGATCTCAACAACTATTCCAGCCCGCCCGAAGCTGTGGGCCAACCTTTAACCCTGGTCGCCTCCGACACCGATGTACGCATCCTGGACGGCATCGCCGAGATCGCCCGCCATCATCGCTCCTATGATCGGCAGCAATTCATCCTGGACCCGGCCCATGAACAAGCTTTGCTGCGCACCAAACGCAAGGCCCTCCATGCAACGCGAGCGGGGCGCTTGGCGCTGGCCGTTCCGGAAAGCGAGAACCTGCTGGAGCGCGCCTTCGCCCAGGGAGAATCCGCCGCCAGTCAAACCTCTCAACTGCTCCGTTTACTGGATGTGTACGGCGTAGCCGCTTTGCGCCGCGCCATCCGGGAAGCGCTGGAACGGAATACGCCGCGCGCCTCCCCGGTCGCTTTCCTGCTGCGTCGTAACCACCGAGCTTCGCCCCTGCCGGCACTGGATCTCAGCCGCCATCCAGAGGCGCAGGCGCTGGATGTTCGACCCCACCATCTGGAGACTTACGATGAACTCGCCCGCCCGATCAGCACCAGGAACTTCCTTCGACGGCACATCTGGCCCGCCGCGATCCGCGCCGGTATCATGCAGAAGAAACCCAAGGACTGGCCCAAGGGCAAGCAGTGGGTCGATCCCGCGACGTCCGTCAACTTCCGCGCGTTCCGCAGGACCTGCGCCACGTGGTTTCAGAAGGTCGGAGGACCAAAGGACGTTCAGGCGCAACTCCGGCATACGACGCCGAACATGACGTTCGGTGTGTACGTCCAGGAGTTGCCGGAGAGCGTACGGACCGCGGTCGAGGCGCTGGATCAGAAACTGTGCGGCGGCAGGCTGGCCGAAGCGAAGCCGGAAGGCGGTGTGCAGTGAGCACTTCCGGCGAATTGCTACACAACTGCACACACGTTTCCTGAGCGCAAAAAACGCGGTCCCCGGAAGTGTTTGAAAAAGTAGTAGGTTTTGGTCGGGGCGGGGCGATTTGAACGCCCGACCCCCTGCGCCCAAGGCAGGTGCGCTACCAGGCTGCGCTACGCCCCGACACTCTACTCCCTTGATTCTAAATCACTTTCATTTGATATGCAATGCGTCTTCCAGCGTCACCGTGACAAAACCGTGGCAAAACTGGAGTCTCGAGCTCAACCGTGACGAACCTTTTGGCTAATGAATTCATTGTGTTACAGGTGTTCTGGATGGTGGTGAAAGCCTCACCAGATTGTTCCAAGGCAATCGGCCGAGGTTACGGGCCACAAGCCGCTGATTCCTTGCCTATTGGTCTTCCTGGCGCACCTGCTTTTCGAGCAGGGCGCAGAAGCGAAACTGCGGTTGTTCAACGGAGCCCCGACTTGCCCCGTCATCCCAATTCCCTGCGATCATAGAGCCCAGCAGACAAGGCGCGCTGGCGCAAACGGCGAACGTCCTCCCGGGTTTGGGAGCTTTCTGAAACCAGCGCGGACTGAAACGACCGGGCCGGATTTTGCGTCCTCGCCCCGCGGCAGCCAGCGGTGCGACCAAGCACCCTGTCCAACAAGGGCCACTTCGCGGCATCGAGAAAATGGCGCGAAGTGGCCCAAGTCTGAACGACAGCTTACGGGCGTCGCGGCTCGCCAGGCTTGAGCCTGAGCCCCCTACGCCGACGAAAGCGACACCAAGCAACATAAGCGCGAAGCCGCTTGGCTCAGGAACGGCGGATGTGCCGAGCGATTCGATGTTGACGTAACCGTAATCTGTGAACGAGTTTTCCGTCAGAAAGGTCGTGCCAGTCAAGCTCATCTTCTACACCATGTCGGCGGAAGTCTTTCATTTCCCAATGGTTGCAGTTTTGAAATCGGCCTAGTGACACGCTTTCTCTCCGCCTGAGCCGAACTGGAGAGGAGTTCAGCATGGGCGTAGCGCCGGTGGCAGGGCGACGCCGCAGGCCTGAAACACCTTGCCCGCCACTCCCGAAGTCTGGCCGCGAAAAACGTAACCCTTGCCGCTGATCGCAACTTTCATCTCAATCAGGTTGTCCAGATCCCGGATCGACGTCGGCCCACTCCAGCTTCCACTCCTTGCGCGCCAATCGGTCTTGCAGTTCCTTGCGCAGCAGCAGCGCCAGGAACGAGCAAAACACGTGCCCGCGAATCGTTTCGTCGCGCTTGGTGAAAGATCGGCCGGGTATCCAGCAGCGATTTCATCGAGCGGAACACATCCTCCACCATCCACAGTTGCTTGTACTTCAGCGCCACCTCGCGCGCCGGCAGCTCCGTGTTCGTCGTCAGCACCCACTTGCCGTCGTAGCGCGCTTCCTCCTTGATCTTGTCCTCGTCGACGGCGAACTGCTTGCTTCCCGCGCGCAGGTACTTGCGATACCCTTTGTTGCCCACCAGACGACTTGTCTCCCTTGCCCAACGCGTCGCGCAGCGAGGCCACCACGGCTTCGCGGTCGTGGCGGTCCTTGGTGGCTTGATCCTCGTTCACGCACACCACATACCGGCGCGCATCCTCGACCCAGACTTCCTTCACCTTCAGCGGCGAGGGATCGTCCCGGTCGTCGCTCTTGGGATGCACTTCCGCATAGCGGCCGGCGCGCGCCACCACCGCCTTGGCTTCCGTCGAACTCCGCATGCGCACGCCCAGGATATATTGCCACTTCCGCTACTCCACTTCCGCCAGGGTCTCGGCGCTGATCATCCCCCGGTCGGCGACGATGCACACCGAGCCGATTCCGAACCGGCTCTTCAACCGTTCCACGATGGGAACCAGGCTCTTCACATCGGCCGTGTTGCCCGGCCAGAGTTCGCTGCAGATCGGATTGCCGTTGCGGTCCAGCACCATGCCCACCACCATCTGCTTCAGGTCGGGGCGATGATCCTTCGAGTGCCCGCGCTGGCCAATGGTCTCGCCTCCTTCGCCCTCGAAGTAGATCGACGTGGTGTCGAAGAACACGATGTCCAAATCGGAGAACAGAGTCGCGGCGCTGCGCGAACAAAGCCTCCTCAATGAGGTCCTTGTTGGTGCGGGGAGCGAAGGGCGTGGCCCCGTCCTGCTGGTCTTTCGGAAGAACCTCTCCCAGCCAGGCCATGGCGCGGTAGAGATGGTGCAAGTCCAGATCGCTCGACGCCTTCGATGGCGTAGTCGTCCTTCCACTTCTCGGCGGCACGGTCGCTGCCGGGCGCGAAGAGGCGATGCAGCACGGTGAGGAAGATGGCCCGCTCGACGGAGAATTCGAAGCGCCGGTCTGCGAGCAAGGTGGTCAGGACTTTGTCGATCGAGCGGGCCTGCCAGAGCCGTTGGAAGATCAGGGCCGGCCCGATCCTGGCGCTGTGAGTGATGATGCTGTCGCCTCGCGCATGGGCGCCGAGGACGGCGAGTTTATCCGAGAACCGGCCCAGCGACTGGATCAGCGAGTCGAGCTGGCCGCTGGCCAGCAACTCATCAAGACGGCCGAGACGGAGCAAGACACGCTGCTTGACCTTGCCGTCGACCCCACTGGTTATCGACGATGAGCAGATAGGTACGGGAACCGTTGGTCTGAGTGCGAACGAACAAATTGGCGCTCCTGTGTCACCATCATGGACCACTATAAAGCGCATTACAAGCACTGTTTTCAGCTATTTGCAGATAATGCGTGACACTAGGATTTCGCGCTGGCAAGCATCGCCTTTTTTGAAATCAACAACTTGCGGCCGCTCTGCGTCGCAAACCGTAGAAGATGAGTCAAGACCAACTCATTGTACGAACCTGTGGGATTAATCGTAAGCGTCTGACGAACCCCTGTTGAAGGAGGAGAAGAAGGCTGCTGAGATGGCGGCATGAGTCGGCGACGGACAACGCAAGAGATCGAGGAGTTGCTGGAACGCTACCGGACCAGCGGGATGACGCGGATTGCCTACTGTCAGAAGTGGGGATTGCGCTCAGCACACTGGGTCGGTATCTTCGGCAACACAGCGGCGGGCAGCGACTGGTAAGGGTGAACCTGGGTGCAGAGACGGAGCTACACCGGTCATTCGTGCTTGTACTGAGCAACGGGCGGCGGATTGAGAGCGGCTGGCAGTTCCCCGATGGCGATCTGGCGCGCCTGATCCGCGCCGCTGAGGCCCAGTAGGCATGTTCGGCCTGGGTCCGGCGACCAAGATCTATATCAGCTTGGATGCCGTGGACATGCGCAAATATTCGCCGTCCATTGTTATGTGGAGTCACGGTGAAAATGGGTAGAGAAACCTCGGCGGGCGTCACTGGGGCGCCCCGGCGGACTGCACATAACGTAGGCTCCTTCCTGGCCGCCCATACCGGCGACCAGAGAGGACCACATGGACATTGCTCAACTTCTTGCGCGCCCCCATGACATGAATGTCGGGGATGCCGCTCGTTATCTTGAAGGTTTCGCCGCAGAGATGGCGTCTGTCGGCTACACGCCGCTAACCATAGGCGGCTATTTGGACTCGGTGATCCATTTCGGCGGGTGGCTGCAGGCTCGATGTTTGAGCCTGACGGGTATCGATGAAGAGATCGTCAAGGCGTTTGGAGCACATCGCTGCAAATGTCCTGGGCGCCGCAGTTGCCCAAGCGTTTCCCGCGCCTATATGGCACGAGTCGAACGGTTCATCCGGTATCTCGGTCAGCAAGGTGTCATCCGGTCGAACCTAAACACTCCATCCTTTCTAATCGCCTTCCGCGAATGGCTCTTGCAGCATCGGGGATTGGCGCAGGTAACCGTTGATCGCCACGAGCACCTGCTGAAGCAGATGCTTCCGGCGCTCGGTACTGACACCGGCCAATACACCGCCGCCGCGGTAAGAGCGGCCCTTCTGGGCCAGATCCGCGGCCGGCGGCCAGCCTACGCGAAAACGTTTGTTGGCGCGCTCCGAATCTACGTGCGATTCCTGGCGACAAGTGGCGTCTGTCAGGCTGGCCTCGACCATGCTCTGCCCACCGTGGCGGAGTGGAAATTGTCCTCGCTGCCGCGATATCTCGACTCCGGGCAAGCCGCCCGCCTCTAAAGCCGCGCACATTGTTTGGCAGAGATTCGCAGATTATTTGACACCTGAATTATGCACACGTAGAGCGTTCCGAGCGCCCGTCGCGTTCGGTTTGATGTGGTCCGAAGTCGAGTAGGTCAGTTCGAGGTTTGCTGCTTCATCGTCCTCCTTTGGCTTCAATCCCACCAAGGCCCGCTCCGAAGGTATGTGTTTCGTTGCGCTTGTCGTTAGCGCATAGCTTTCTATGCACGGCCCCTGGTGATTCGGCGGCGCGTCCTTCAGCGTAGGGCTGGCGTCATCAATGGCGCATAGCCGTGCGGGTGCGACGCGATCCGGCGGAGTCGGTCCATCAGCCGCTCGAACACACCCTTCTCCTCGTAGTGATCGCTATAGCTCACCCCAACGCGTCCTGCGTGGCGCCAGATCTTGGCCGCCACAAACAAGAAGCGGAGCCGCGAGGTCTTCAGCGTCGTGTGTTTCAACCCGGCGGCGTCGGCCTGTGGTTCGCGGTTGAACAGCGTCAGCCAGCAGTTCAGGTTATACGCCAGCATGGCCAACTGGAAGTGATTGCTGTTCACGTCAAAACGGCCGGAGGGATGCGCCGCCAACCCGGCATCGTTGTTCGCTTCTTTGATCAGGTTTTCGGCGCCGCCGCGCTGCCGGTAGAACCAGGCGACGAAGTAGATCGGATCGCTCATGTCGGTGACGAAGACCCGGTACGTGTACTGGGCAGTGGCGAACAACTGGTATTGTGTAGTTTCCTCGGCTTCCAGTTCTTCGCGTGTCTTCTCATAGCGCAAGGCCACAAACCGGTATGGCTTGCTCCATCCCTCCGGCTGGTAACGGAATTCGCTGTCCGCATCGGCATCCGTTCTGGGCGACGACCTCCAACTTGCCTGCCGTAGTTCCTCGATCAACCGGGACGTCTTGCGTGCACAGATCACGAACTGGGCGTCGAATTCTTCATACGCCTCCACGGCTTCGCGGCAGTAAAAGCCCGAATCCGCTCGGCCGTAGATCTGCTTCACGCCCGGCGGCAAGGACTGCTGGACATTCCGCAGATGATCATAGATCTGCTTGCCGCTGGGCCGGTCGCCATTACGTAATTCGCCCCACACGTATTCTCGGCTGATAGCTCTTCTTGCCTTTGTTCTTTGGGTTGTAGACGGTGCGGTGCAGCGCGTTGATGAATCTCCAGAAGGTGGATTGAACCGGCAGCTTGATGACGTGGAGGATGCCCGTCAGGATTGGGTGGCGTGCGATGAAGCGCAACTGGCTCAGCCTCGGGGATCACCCAAAACCGGCCATAGAGGATCACTTCAAAACCGGCCAACGATAATCATCATTCAGGACGTTGATTTTGACACGAGGGCGGCTACCCTCGGTCGATGTGAGCAATGTCTTGAACGAGGAAAAGAAGCAGCAAGTCATAGCATTTGGGCGGCTCGGTTGGTCGCTGCGCAAGATTCAGAAGACCACCGGTGTCCGCCGAGAAACCGCCGCTGATTATTTACGAGCAGCAGGCATAGGTCTGCGTCCACCTGGTGGTTGGGGACGGAGTGCGCCGGCAAAACCGGCCAACGAAGTGACCCCCGACCCCCAGCCGGCAAAACCGGCCAATCGTGCCGAAGTGATCCCCGACTCTGGCGCGGTATTGGCGTCCCCGCCGGCGGCCACAGCCAACGCATCTGCCGGCCGTAGTGCCTGCGAGCCACACCGGGAAACCATCGAGTTGGAACTCTCGAAGGGCCGCAACGCCAAAGGTATCTGGCAGGACCTGGTGGATCGCAGCGGCTTCGCCGGTGGCTATCAAAGTGTCAAGCGGTTCATCGTTGGTCTGCGTGGCAAGTCGTCGCCGGAAGCCTGCGCGGTGATCGAAACTGCACCCGGGGAAGAATGCCAGGTGGATTACGGATCGGGCCCCATGGTGCGCGACTCCGGCAGCGGCAAATTTCGCCGTACCCGCCTGTTTGTGCTGACCTTGGGCTACAGCCGCAAAGCGGTGCGGCTGCTGATCTTCCATTCCAGTTCCCAGATCTGGGCGGAATTGCATGAGAAAGCCTTCCGACGGCTGGGTGGGGTGACCCGTGTGGTGGTCCTGGATAATCTGCGCGAGGGGGTGCTCAAACCCGACATCTACGACCCCACACTCAACCCGCTGTACCGCGACGTGCTGTCGCACTATGGCTCGGTGGCGCTGGCATGCCGCGTACGCGATCCGGATCGCAAGGGCAAGGTCGAGTCAGGCGTCGGCCATGCTAAGAAAACGCCACTCAAGGGACAGCGCTTTGAAAGTCTGGAGGAAGCCCAGGCCTACCTGGACCACTGGGAGGAGCGCTGGGCGGACACGCGCATTCACGGCACCACCAAACGGCAGGTGGCGGCCATGTTCGCCGAAGAGAAGCCCGCCTTGCTCCCGCTGCCGCTCGATCCTTTCCGCTACTACCAATAGGGCAAGCGCACGGTAAATCTGGATGGCTGCGTGGAAGTCGATGCCGCCTACTACGGCGCGCCGCCGGGATGGATCGGTCGTGTGGTTCCGGTGCAATGGGACCTCCGGCACGTCCGTCTGCTGCACCCGCAGACCGGCGAACTGTTGCGGGAACACCTGCCTCAGGTGCGTGGCAAACATCGGATCAAGGACGAGGACCGCCCCAAACACACACCGCCGGGGATACAACACCTACTGCTGCGCGCCGACCGTGCCGGTCAGCAGATGGGAGTCGTGTGCCGCAGGATGTACGAGGAGGAGGGGCAAGTCGCCGTGCGCCGCATTCAGGGCGTGCTGGGGCTGGCCAAGAAGCATGGCCCGGCGATGGTGGAAGATGCCTGCGCCGTGGCTCTGGAGACCGGCGCTTCCAACTACTACCGTTTTGTGCGCCGCTATTTGGAACGGGGTCCGCAATTGCCTCTGAGCCTGCGGCAAGTCGATCCCCTGATCCGCGACCTCACCGAATACCGCGATTTCATTCAAAGCAAAACCCAGGAGAGCGAACCATGAACCTCATTGAATTACAACGGGCTTTACGACAACTCCGGCTCGGCGGCACAGCCGCCGTGCTGGAAACCAGACTGCGCCAAGCGCAGGCCGAAGCCATGGCGCCGATCGATCTGATCTCGTGTCTGGTGAGTGACGAGCTTACCCGCCGCAGCGAGAGACTCTTGGATCGCCGGCGCAAACAGGCCGCCTTCCGCGACCCGCACAAGACTCTGGACAACTTCGACTTCACTTTTAACCCGAAGATGAATCGCAGCCTGGTGTTTGACCTGGCCACCTGTGCCTTCATCGGCAAGCGAGAAGATGCACTTTTCCTGGGTCCCGGTGGGACGGGAAAGAGTCACTTGGGCCAAGCCATCGGCCAAGCCGCTATCCAACAGAACTATCGTGTGCTGTACCGGGAGACGCATGTCCTGCTGGACAATCTGGCGGAGGCGGTAGTGGAGGGTACGCGCAAGCAGTTCATGGAGTCGGTGGCCAGCGTGCCGCTCCTCATCATCGACGATTTCGGCATGCGCAAACTGCCGCATACCGCGGCCGAGGACCTGCTGGAAATTATCATGCGGCGATACGAACGGGCGAGCACGCTGCTGACATCGAACAGACCCGTGGAAGACTGGGGAAAACTGCTGGGCGATGCGGCCGCGGTCACCGCCATGCTGGACCGGTTGCTGCACCACGGGCATGTGCTCAAGTGCGGCCCGCGCAGTTGGCGCACCAGGCTGGCGGCAGCTACAGCGACGGAAAGCCAGTGATCAGCCACGAAGAAAAACGGGCCATAGGGAAGGAAAAGGTGTTTTCTGATGAGGAACCAGGATAGCGAACTCGATGCCTTCAAACGGGAGATCGATCTACGCCAATTTGCCGTGAGCCTTGGCTATGAGATCGACCGGCGCGAGAGTTGGCGCGGAAGCACGGTGCTGCGGCGCGGCGCCGACAAGATCGTCGTCAAGCGCAATGGCAATGGCCATTATGTCTTCTTTTCCGTGAGAGATGACCGGGACAACGGCACCGTCATCGATCTTCTGCAAAGGCGCCAGAATCTGAGTCTCGGTGCGGTGCGTCAGATCCTGCGGCCATGGATCGGCCGGTCTGCGATCTCCTCGCAGTTCCCCAAACTGGAGCCGGCCGGGCCGGACCGGATGCGTGTCGAAGGCGCGTACCGGCGCATGGCAGACGCACAGCGGTTTCCGTATCTCGAACACGAGCGCTGTGTGCCCGCAGCAGCGCTGTTATCGCCGCGGTTGGCGGGCCGCATGCGGATCGACTCCCTCGGCAACACGGTATTTCCACATTCCGATGCCGCGGGGTTGTGCGGATACGAGATCAAGAATCGTGGATTCACCGGCTTTGCCGCCGGGGGCCAAAAGGGTTTGTGGATGTCGCATACCCAGCCGGCCGACCGGCGTCTGATCTTGACCGAGAGCGCCGTGGACGCGCTCTCCCATGCCGCGCTGTTTCCGGATGCGGAGGACCAGACCCGCTATGCCAGCTTGGGTGGCAAACCAAGCTCGCGGCAAAGGGAACTGGTCCAAGCGACTATCGCGAAGCTACCGGCCGGGGCCGAAATCGTAGCGGCATTCGACGCCGATGGTGCAGGACGCCAGCTGGTGGAGGTAATTCGTGAGGCGGTAGCGAGTATCGCCCGCAGAACGGAAAGAAGTGACTTGATTTTCAAAGCTCACCTTCCGACGCAGGAAGGGGAGGACTGGAATACGGTCCTGCAGAAAGTCGGACTGGTATGACAGCCGGCATTCTCAGGGCTGACGATGAGGGACCGGACTGGGTCAAACTGGACTTGCCAGACCGCCAGCCGGTAAGGTAAAACAAGTTCGTCCAGGGTGATGGTCCGTTGGCCGGTTTTGAAGTGATCCTCTATGGCCGGTTTTGAAGTGATCCCCGAGGTGGTGCTCGATCAGGCTATTGAATAGCGGCTCTTGCTCTGTGCGTCGGACTTGCGTGACTTCGATCGGTCCGAGTTGACCGAGCGAGCCGCTGACCGGCGTCCTGTCGATCAGCGGAGGCTGCGGCCGCTCGCGCCGCACAAAGGGATTCAGCGAAACCTGACGAACTGCGGGAAGTTCAATTTCGCCCGCCCGGTGGAGCCTTAACAGAAGCCCGCGACAAATCATGTCGCACAGTGCGCCGTTGGCTTGTTTCCATTGCCACGCTTCGCACAGGAGCGCCGATAACCGTCGCCGGCTCGCATCAGGATGTGCAGCGATGAAAGCTCGGATAAAGGCGACGTCTTCCGCGGTAAGGACTCTGCCCCGCTATCTCCACTCGGCTGGCATCTTGCGATCAGTTTGCCAGAATCGAAACCGGAACGTAAGTCTTTTTTATGAACTCACACTCCGCCACACCGGTGCCGCATCGGTCTCCGGATTGCCGGCCGCCAAAAGCAACTGTGCCTGGTGCGCTCGCAGCGTTTTCGCCGGTGTCGCGTCGGCTGGCCACCACTTGAAACGCCCTTTCGACAAACGCTTCGTGGCAAGCCAGAATCCCTGCGAGTCATACGCCAATATCCGGATCGACTTTCCGCTCCGGCTGCGGAAGATAAACAGGCAGCCGGAAAAAGGATCGGCATCCAGTTTCTCGCGGCAAAGCTGAGCCAGCCAATCAATGCCCTTCCTGTTTTGCGGTTCACCGCAAAACAGGAAATATGCGCCGTCCATTGATATGCGGAGTCGGACAGTGCGAACCCGCAGAAATCGGCCATGTTCGAGGCCCGGGACGGCGCATAACGTTGGCTACTTTTTGGGCCGAAGCATGGCGAGCAACTTATCCGGGGGGCGGAAGTGACCTCGTCGTAAGGTCGGCGGAACCAAAGACGCCATGGCCTCCAGCTTTTCTGTGGGATCGGCTCTCAGGTAGACCTCTGTGCTTTGGAGGGTTGCGTGGCCGAGCCAAAGAGAGACCTTCCGAATGTCGCCGGTGGCGTGCAGAGTGAGCATGGCGCACGAATGTCTCAGACTGTGCGGAGATACCCGTTTTTTGACTAGCGAAGCCTGCTTGGTGCTGGCCGTTCGAACGTGTTTGTCCAGAATGTATTCGAAACCAGACCTGGTCATGACATCGCCGCGGGCGTTCAAGAAGAGCGCCGTGGCCTTCGGCTCACCGCGCACCTTAATCCACTCGCGAAGGACGGTCACTGTCTCCTTCCACAAAGGAAGCACCCTCTCGCGACGCCCTTTGCCCATCACGTGAACGGTGGGTTGAGGGTGGAAGGCCAGATCAGCTACGTTCAGGCCGACCAACTCGGAGACACGCAGGCCCCCGACGAAGGCTAGATGAAGCATCGCGCGGTCCCGCAATCCCCACTGGCAATTCGGGTCGGGAGCGTCCAGCAGAGCCTGAATCTCCTCCCGATTGAGATATCCGATGATGACCTCGTCAGTCTTCTTTACAGGGATGGCACGAATGCGGCGTGCCTGCTCAAGACATGACGGTAGCCGGTATTCCAAAAACCGGAAGAACGTCTTGATAGCGGCCAGTCTTGAATTCCGTGTTCTGGCGCAGTTCCCACGATTCTTCTCAAGGTGTTCGAGGAAGGCCAGTACCAGTGTCGCGTCGAGTTGCTCGATCGACAGCGCCGAGGGAGTGGTTTTCAGGCGTTCAGCGGCGAAACACACCAGCAATTGAAAGGCATAAGCATACGTGTCGGAGGTTTGGACGCTCATTTCTCGCTGGTTGGGAATGTATTCGCGCAAGAACGCCGTCAGATGAGGACCGATGGGCGTCATCGCTCACCTCCTCGATGCAGAGCCTCGGCGGCAATCGCCACGTCTCCCAGGAGTTTCGGTGTGGCCTGCAGGTACCAGTAGGTATCGGAGACGTGAGCGTGACCAAGATAGGTGCTCAGCGCGACCATGTGCCGCGCAACAGCCTTACGGTCTCCCGCACACTGTTCGAGCGACCGAACTGCAAATGTATGACGAAGGTCCTGAATGCGGCAGCCGCCGAGTCCCGGGCCACCGCGCAGACCGGCTGAGCGCGCCAGATGTAGGTAGGTTGCGTTCACTGTCGGATAAGGAAGCGCGACGCCCCACCGGGAAATGAAGAGTGTGGATGTAGTTGTCGCTATTCGGCTGCGAAAAGCGAGATAACGCTGCAACTCGCGGCGTGCACTTTCGTGAAGAGGAACAAGGCGGTTCTTTTGGAACTTCGTCGCTCGGACGAGTAGTCCGTCTTCCGTCAGGTCGGAGAGCTCGAGTTTCAAGGCTTCTGAAACTCGGAGACCGGTGCAAACGATAAGCGACAGCAAAGCCGTGTATGTAACTGGCCGCATCGATCCCAGCGGAGTCAGCTGGGAAGCGGCTCGCAGGAGACGGTCGATTTCGTCCGTGGTGAAGATGTGACACATCCGACGGCTCTTTCGTGCACGGCCGAAAACCCCGGTTGGCGGCACTTGGTGACGGTTGTCTTCCGCGTGCAATGCATACGCCAGGCGGCGGATGATGAGCAAACGATCATGGCGCTGGCGGACCGAAGGCGCACCCGCTGCCCACTCAACAACTGTGTCCGTTCGGATGAACTGCTCGGACCGACTTTGGGCAAAATTTGCGAAGCTGTGGAGCATGTACGCTTGGACCTTGTACTTGAACCCCATGCTCCGGTACAGTTCAATGTGACGATTGACAGCTTCGCTCAGCATGGTCTGCTCTCCTTCGGCCACGGTTGCGCGATTTGTTGAAGGGCGGCGATATCGACCTTTGCGTAGTGCGCAGTCGTATCCGGCGATTTATGCCGCAGGACGGTTCCGATCTCGTCCAACGTGGCGCCGGCACGCAGCATCATGGTTGCCGCACTGTGCCGAAGAAGGTTCGCACCGTGGGTTGGCGGATTTTCGATGCCAGCCCGCCGGAGTGCAGCGCGAACGATGTCAGAGACGGTTATTCCAGATCGGAGGGGGCGGAAGGGAGCATTTGCGCAGAGAAACACCCGGTCAATGCCAGTCTGCGGGCGTGCATGCTCAATGTAGTCCAGAACCGCATCTCCTGCATCCTGTGGCAGAGGCAGGCGAACATCCCTGCGTCCCTTGCCGCGCACCAGCAGCGTGGCCTCCTGCCAATCAATATCAGTGGGGCGCATGCTGGCAATGTCGCCCGCCCGGAGTCCAAGCCGAAGCAGTAATAATACGATCGCCCGGTCCCTCCATCCCTGCCGCCCGTCTTTGCTACAGGAGTCAATGAGTCGGGTCACTTGTTGGGAGTCGAGGTATCGGGGCAGTGAGGACAGCTTCCATTCCGCCACGGTTGGCAGTGCATGGTCAAGACCAGGTTGGCATGTGCCACTCGTTGCGAGGAATCGTAAATAAACGCGGAGCGCACCGACGATCGTTTTAGCGTGAGCGGGCCGACAGCCGCGGATCTGATCCAGAATCACCCTTCGGACCAGGGCTGCATCGTACTGGCCAGCGTCAACGCCGAGCGCTGGGAGCATGCGGGTAATCAGACGTTCGTGGCGGTCCACGGTCACCATCGCGAGTCCCCGATGCCGAAGAAGCCAATCACGAAAGGGGCTGAGCGGAGAAGCTGTTTCAGCCGTGGAGTCCGTGATCGCCCTGATGGCGCCGTGTTGCCTCAGAAAGTCGGTGAAACGCTGAACACGTGCTGTGTAGGCTCGCGAGACCCGTTTCTGGCTGCGACGTCCGGGACAATCGCAGCGGTGCCTCGCGAATGCCTTGATGGTCTCTTCGTTGATATCCGCGAACTTTCGGCCTTTTGCTTCCAACCACCCGCCAAAGTGAATGGCTGAGCCCAAATAGAAGTTGATCGTCAACGAAGTGTGGCCCACCGACGCCAACTGGGCAGCGAAACTCTCAAGATACGGAGCCGCACTCCCAGGGTTCATGTCATGGGGTTGCGACAGAAGTTCAGAAATGTCCATGTAGTCCTCTCTCGGCTGCCAGTCCTGACAGCCGCTTGAAAGGCTACGTTATGTGGAGTCCCACGCGCGGGTACGACCGCGGCCGACGAAGCAGAGCTTCAACCTTGGAGTCCTGCCTCGAAGGGACTCCGCATATCAATGGACGGCGCATATTTCCTGCCATCGATCGACTCGATCGCCACCAGTATGCGCATCTGCGGCGTGATCTGGATCAGGACGCGACCTCCCACAACGCCCGGCTCAGCCCCGCAAGATCCGATGTCGAAGCACCCTTTAACTGGATTCGTACCGTGCCACGCCGCCCTTCCAGTTCAATCGTGCATTCCGCAACAGAGATTGCCCGAGGCGTCAGCAACTCCACGAACGTTGGGGCCGGCTTTCCAGAAGTTGCTTTCGCTGCCATCAGTCGTTTCAGTTTGCCGCCGTCGAGGTGGAGTTCGGCCGCCGTTCGGTTGATACCATCTTTGCGGGCCAGTTCGGCTGCCGCCGACCACAACTCATCGGGTATCGGGCTCTTTCCCTGTCGGTTCTGTCTCCAAACCTCGAAGCGGGCACGTACCTCATCCATTGTGAGCGCCTGGCTTTTGCTGCGCATTGCCACTCCTCCTCCCGGTATAACCGGCCGAAGAACGACCTTACCAGCTATGCCGGGCAGATTTCATGCAGCCTTGCGGAAAGCTCATGATGAAGTCTGAGTATTTCTCTGATCTGTCGCACGGTTGATCTCTTTCCCGGCATGTGATCTCCTTTCCTGCTCAGGGGATCACACACCTTCGTTCGATTACCTGCGCCAGTTCTCCTTCTACTGTCCGATTCCGGTGATCTGGTCCACTGTTCCGGTCCATGTGGTCCAGCATTCCGGTAAGTGGTCCAACATTCCGGTCACCTCGAAAAACTGGACCACTTCCCACCGGAATGCTGGACCAGTTCCCACCGGAATCGCGGACCAATTCCCACCGGAATCAGTGGACCAATTGCGCCGGAATCCGCATGCGGCGCCAGGGGCTGTTCGAAGCCCGTCCCTTTCTTGCTGGGCCGCTGCGCCCAACGCCGCAGCCGGCCGGCTTCGCGCAGCACCCGAAACACGCTGGACGGGCTAACGGCCACAATGTCGCTGTCGATCATCATGTGGGTCAGGCGCCGGTAGCCTTCCAGGGGGTAGAGTTCCTGGAAATCCAGTATCGCTTGCTTCTCCGGTTCCTGTAGCCAAAAATCACGGGGAACTCTGCCGTTATGCTGGTTGGTTTGGCCGTAGCGCTGGCCCCAGTCGTAAAACTTGCCTACGCTCAGCTCCATCCACCCCAGCAGTCGCTCAATCGAAAGGCTGGTCTTCTCAGCCCAGCGCCGGGTGAAGTCCACCACTGCATCGCGGACATCCGGCTCGACCCAGCAACCGTTCAGAGCTCCCCAAGTTCTTTTTTTAGTGCGACGTGCTCCGCCATCAACTCAGCCAGGACTTCGTCCTTTTGCCGGATCTTCTTCTCCAACTTTTCGATACGCTGCTGATCCTGGTTCCGCTCCGACGAGCGGTTGCCCTGCAGGGCCGCTGCCGCATTCAGGAACAACTGTTCCTGCCAGCGGTGAAACATGCTGGGAGCCAACTGGGCCTCCTCGCAAATCTTCGAGACCGGGACCTTCTCGATCAGGTGGCGGCGCAAGAGCTTCGCCTTATCGTCCGCGCTAAAGTGTCGGCGTTCTTTCTCGCTCCACATATTTCTCTTCGGCGAGACTTCAATCTTCTTGAATCGCCTCCTCATCTTTCAGCTGAACCGGCACAGAGACCGCGCACCCGCGACAGCGCTGTGATGAGTTCGTCCGTAATCCCAAGTTACAATCCCGAGTTCGTGCCTAAAGATGAGGTAGCGCCCACGACTTTTGAAGGAAGCGTAGCGGTGCTGCCGCTGGTCTGCGGAGGTTCGGAGGATGATGAGTGCCTTCCGCGCCGATAGATGATCCGGACCGAATCGTTTATGCCTTCAGAACCGTAATACTCCTCCAGTTTCTTGCGCAGGCGGGCAAACTCCACCCGCACGATGGAGTTGGCGGCGGAGTTCGTAACCGGGGCGCGTCCGAAGACCTCGACTCCGAGAACCGATTCCTTAAGGTATTTGTTTACCGCGTGAGATCACCGCATAGCTGCTGACGGACGTCGCGCACCAGCGGATAGACGTAGATGTCCTTAATGGCTCGACCGTGAGCTTTATGCTCCCGGTCCATGCGACCGCGCCCTGCGCTTTGCCCGACATGTAGCCAGTTAGCGGCACGATAGCAGGTTCCCCGAAAACGGCTGGCATCCACCAGCGTTTCCAACAGCAGCGGGCGATGGCCATAATGGCTTTCCCAATCGCGCGGCATGCGCCGAGCACTCAGGGCGAGAATTTTGCTGGCGAGTCCTTGGACGCGGACCCACGGCAGGATGAGAAACCTTCCGTTGTTCACGATCCGTTGCAGGTTGCCTCGCCGCTGCTCATCGCTCCAGCCGATCCACTCGTCCCGAGGCTGCATCTTCCAGGCCGGCGACGTCCACAGCAGACACGCCAACTCCCGATCCTGAGTCCGTACCCAGTAGCGCAGGTTCGCGCCAAACGGCACGCGGCATCCGAGATAGTGGTGCCGTTCCATCTGTTCGCGCCACCGGCGGCTCTCCACGGGGCCTTCCACCAAAGCCATCTCCAGAGGCTCGCACTCGCTGACGGCGCATGCGACGGGCACCGGCTCCGGGCAAGCCTCCGATACGTCCACTCGTCGCGGACCTCTCCCGCCCAACTTTCGTACCTCTGGAAGCTGCAGGAAGCCTTCCGCCTGGAGTCGCTCCAGCAGTTGCCGGCACTCGTGGCTCTTCAACCCTCCATTGGGTCGGGTCCACTCCAGCAACTCGCAGACGGTGCGGGCAATCTCGGTCACACCGAGACCAGAAAACTCCCACGCGAGTTGGCGCATCAAGCCCAGTTCGCTGGGGCGGAACGTGCGTCCGCAAAAAGTCAGGGATTCGGGCATGCGATGGCAGAATGGCGCGGTCCATCCGCGCCAGGCACAATGTCCAGGATCACGGCGCGCGGCGCACGCAGCAGTCCTACGCAGCGCGCAAAAGCGTCCTTTCCCTGCTGCCAGCAGGTGCGCAGCACGCTGACCAGGACCTGTTGCGTACGCGCTCCTGCCCAGGTCCGATTCCCGCCCCACACCTTACGGGCGATCACCATGCCGCGGATGGCGCGCTCGGCGGCATTGTTGGTGGCGTCCAACCCAGGACAGTGCAGGAACGGGAACAGCCACAGCCGTTCATGTTCGAGATGACGCGCCAGTCGGCGGTTCGCCGGGTTCCGGCGGCGTGTCTCCAGCATCCGGTCCAGCTTGGCTTCCAGTTTTCCCGTGGCGATGCTCAGACCGCGTTCGCAGACCTCGCCCCGCTCATAGCGGTCGCGCAACTCCAAGCTCGTCTCCAGCAAATCCTCTATAAGCTCGCGGGAAGGCCAGAGCGGCCGGCGAGGCGATGAGAGCCATCTCCCGGCAGCGCTTCAGCAGATGGGCCAGACAGCTTTGGTGGAACGCGAACTGGAATCGGTAGTAGGGCACCCAGCCGTCGTGAAGCAGAAACCCGTCGTACGCAGCGCCCACAATCAGTTTGGATTGTTCGTATCCTCGGCCCGGCAGAATGGCGTATACGGTCACCTGCGCGCTCACCGCCACGTGCAACCACTGGAGCCGCCCGCCCACCCTCCAGCCGGTTTCGTCCATGCCGTTGACGGGAGCTTGCCGCGCGGTTTCCACGAGTCCCTCATAGGTGGCCTGCGCCCGACCAGCCATCCGCGCCAACGCCCGGTACAATCCTCCGCGGCTGACCTCCAGCCCAAAACCGTAGGAAAGGACCTGACGCGTATGCCCCAACGACAGCCCCATCTGCTTGTTCAAGATGGCCGCCAGAGTCAGCGCCTCCGGCCCCAACTGCACGTTACCGACTCCCACTGCGTTGGAGGTCTGCAAGGGATGGCGTCCCTGCACGCGCCGGTGGCAATCGCAGCAGTGACCCACAGCAATATCGAAACGTCGCACGATGGTCCGCCGGACGATCTCTTCTTGATACTGGGTTTCGCAGCTTGCCGGCTCCACGCCGCCGCCGCAGTGCGGGCAGCGCTCGGGCAAGGGAACCGCAATCTGTTCATCCACGCGCGGTGGAATGGGGCGGCACGCTTGCCGGCCGTAGCGGCGGCCCGGCTTACGGCCTGGCCGCTTCGGGTTGGCTTTTGGATTGCCCCGCGAATGAGGTGCGGCCTGACGCTTGCTGGCACGCAAAGCTGCTTCCAGTTCTCGCCGCAACCGCTCAGTCTCCTGTTGCAGGCGCTCGTTCTCTTTTCGTAGCCGGTCAATCTCCTGCTGCGCCCGGTCCAGGTCCCGCTTCGGAACATACTCGATGCTCTCGGGCTGCTGGTCTACGGCGGGTCGGCCGACTGGTTTCATCCAACCCTACGATAGCTGAGACCGCTCCGTTTGTTCAGCGAAATCTTCAGACGACCGATCTCAGAGGACTCTCAGGCTGGTAAACAAATACGGGTTCGCTTTGGCGTAGTCGAGGCGGTCAACGGGAACATTCGCATGCTGATCAACCGGGGCCGTGGGTATCAGAACCTTCGCTACCTGTTGCTGAAGGCCAAGTGCATGGGGGTGAACAACCTCGAATTCATCACCGTACACACTGTCAGGAAAGCCGCCTAAAATGAGCCATCCGTCGGATTCTCGTTCAGTGCCGATTTTGGAATGCCCTGCTACTTCGTCGGCTGCCACCGACCCGTGGTCCATTTCGGGCACGTTCCCTGTTCTACCCTTCTGTCTCGGCACGGCTTCGGGGCTTTTGCGGCGCCCGGCGCCTGCGCAGCTTCTGCTTTGCCTGCGGCAGCATTCTGGTTCTGGCTCCCCCGTCGCGCGCGGTGCCGAGGGAGGCGAGGAGCGATCTAAGCTGGGCGCGGTCGATGGGCTTGGAGAGATAGTGGTCCATGCCGGCGGAGCGACAGATCAAATCGTAGCCGGATTGGGCGTGAGCGGTAAGGGCGACCAGGGGAAGACGGGAGAGGAGCGGGTCGGGAAGGGCGCGGATGGCGGCGGCAGCCTGGAAGCCGTCCATTTCGGGCATCTGAATATCGAGGAGGATGACGTCGAATTGCAGTCCCTGGTCGATCGCGCGAAGAACTCCGACTCCGGATCCGACCAGATGGACGGTATGGCCGTCGCGCTCCAGCATGGCCTGAATGAGCTTTTGGTTGACGAGGTTGTCTTCGGCGACGAGAATGCGTAGCGGCGGCCCGGCGGCGATGGAGTTGGGGTCCGAGCCGGGAGGTGACAAGGGGGCGGAAGCAGCGGGTTCGTAGAGAATCGAGAACGAGAACGTGCTACCGCGGCCGGGTTCGCTTTCCACGAGGATGTGCCCGCCCATCAAATTCACGAGTTCGCGCGAGATGGCGAGGCCGAGACCGGAACCGCCGAACTTACGGACGATCGACCCATCGGCTTGACGGAAGGCTTCGAAAACCTGATTCTGAAGTTCACGCGCGATGCCAATGCCGGTATCGCCCACGCGGAAGCGGAGTTGTCCAGGAGCGAGCGGGTTGGAATCACATGAGATGCGGACGGAACCGGCGGCGGTAAACTTGATGGCGTTACCGGTGAGATTGAGCAGGACCTGCTTGACGCGCATGGGGTCAATGCGAACGGCGGCCGGGAGATCGGAGTCGATTGAGGTTGAGAACTCGAGGCCCTTGTTCCGAGCGACCGGACCCATAAGGCGGCTGACGCCTTCGAGCAGTGAAGAGAGGTAGACATCGACAGGCGCTAGATCGAGGCGGCGGGCCTCGATGCGCGAAAAATCGAGGATGTCATTGAGAATGGAGAGCAGGCTTTGGGCGCTCGACTGGGCGGTATCGAGATAGTCTCGCTGGAGCGGGCGGAGCGAGGTATCGCGCACCAGGTCGAGCATACCGATCAGGCCGGTGAGCGGGGTCCTGATCTCATGGCTCATGTTGGCGAGGAAGGCGCTTTTGGCGATGCTCGCCTGTTCGGCGGACTGGCGCGCCCGGCGGAGATGGCGCGCAAGGAAGCCGAGAAGGAGAAGGGCGAACCCGAGACCGGCGAGGGCCAAGCGCAAGAGGCGGACGAGGTGCTCCCGCTTGCCGAGTTCGAAGAGAGTGCGCGCCTCGGTGAGGCCCATGTAGGAGTATTGGGCCAGGATGTCTTCAAATTCGCGATCGCTGCTCATTTCGAGGATCTGAGAGCGGAGCCGATCGGCGACGCGCGCGCACTCTAGGCTGGAGCCGATGCCGAGGTGGACGGTCAGGTTAGGCGCCGCATAGGCGTGATAGCCGTTAGGAGCGCAACGCGTCAAAGTGGGCATGATGATGGGCGCCTGCTGGGAAGTAACGAGAACATCGTCGGTCCGTCCGGCGCAGAAGGAGGCGGCCGTCTCCTCCAGAGTCGAATTTTGACGGAGTGAGGCGTTGGGCCAGCGGCGCTGGCCCAGCACCTCGATCACTCTGGCGCCTGCGTAGTCGATCACGCCGGCGAAATCGTGGCCGGGAAGCGCGAGCGCGCTTCGGGTGATGACATACATATCCGAGGTGGACCAAGGCTCAGAGATGTGCATGTAGGTGTGACGTTCGGGGAGGTCGACGACGATGGGCCAGAGGTCGAACAATTTGTGGGTGAAAACGGCTTCCAGGTTGCTATCGTGCTGAAACCATCGGAGACGGATTCCGGCGCGGCGGGCGGCGGCGTTTACCGTATCGGCTGCGAATCCGCGGACGCTGCCGTCGGGCATGGCGATCTGCAGGGGCGGGTTATTGTCGTAGCCAATACGGTAGACGCGATCCGGGATCGGTGGGAAGTACCAGTGGTATAGAGCCGCTCCAGCGGCGAGCGCGGCCACAGAGGCGAGCACGAAAACGGGTGCGTTGCGTGGCGATGGGCCCACACAGAACTTATCGGCGTTTTGGCGTATAACTTTAGATGACCGGACGCCGATGCCGGTACGCGCCGGCGCCTTGGCACCGATGCGGGCATATCATGATCGCTTCGCGACGGCGGCAGTGATTCCGTCACGCCGAGCATGGTAACAGACCTAGCCCTACCTTCGCAGTTCTGAACTTCAAAAAGAGCATCGTGCGAGATTTCGCGCAATAAAAGGTGCTAAATCGCTTCCTTTCTGCAGGAAATCATGCTACATGAAAGATATGCATATATTCGAGAGGAGGGTAAATGGCCGCAGCTACCGTATGGCCGCCCAGTCGGTGTGGGATCCGGTGCGTGGCCGTTCCGTTGCACGCCAGACTGTCCTTGGCCCCGCCACTGCGGCTCCCGTCGCGGATCTGAGTGCCACTCGAACCGTGGGAACGCAGGCAATTGGGGATGTCGGCGCGTTGATCTGGGTTGTCGAGCAACTCGATCTGATAGGGCACATCGACCGGGCGTGCGGCAACCTTGGCGCCAAAGGCGGCGCCTCGGTCGGCGAGTTAGCTGTGGCGGTGGCCATCCAGCGGGCCTGCTCGCCCGGACCCAAGCGGGATTTGGCGGAGTTTCTTGGCGGAGCCGTACCCCGTTTATCCTGTCTGCCATCTTCGGCATTCACTGGCCAAGCCTATCATCGGGTGGCGCAGCAGGTTACCGATGAGCAATTGGAGCAGGCTCAGATCGCAATCGCTAAGGCGGCGGTGTCCCGGTTCCAGCTTTCGGCCGACGTGCTGGCGTTTGATGGCAGAGGGCACGGCTATACCTTACGGAGCCTATGACGTCCACCGTAACGAGGGCATGGTGAACGTCGGCATGACACACGACACGGCGGAGTTCGCCGTCGAAAGCATTCGACGCTGGTGGCGACTGTTGGGCATCCCCCACTATCCAGTCGCACGTCGACTATTCATATGCGCAGACAGCGGGGGAAGTAATGCCGCCCGCAACCGGGCCTGGAAATACCACTTGCAGAAATTCAGCGACGAGGCGCAACTGGAAGTCGTCGTAGGCCACTATCCGCCCGGAACCAGCAAGTGGAACAAGATTGAGCACCGGATGTTTTCCTTCATTAGCATGAACTGGAAGGGAGAGCCACTGGTCAGCTTCGAAACCGTCGTCAAAATGATTAGCGCCACCAAAACAGAACACGGACTGAAAATCAACGCGGTTTTGGATGAAGGCCGCTACGAAACCGGCGTGAAGATCAGCCAGGCGCAGATGAAGGAAGTCAACATTCATCCACACAAGCAGAACCCGGAATGGAACTACTCGCTTCTGCCGCACCCAAGTCAACCAAAGTTCTAATGGTAAACTTTATTTTGCGGCAAGCCCTTAGTTGTGCCGTAGTCGACCAGTTCGATGCCGCTCAGCTCGACGGTCTGCGACGGGAGGCCGAGAGTGAAGAAGAGCTCGCCCTCGCCTTTGTTGTAGGCGCGGGTCAGGGCGAAGGGGAAGGTGACCTTTTTCCACGTGGGTCCGGCCACAGCGGCGGCGCCCAGAGGCGGCTGTCCGAGGAACGCGCCTCGGCCGCCACGGCCGGGAGCTCCAGGCGGGACTTGACCGCGCGAGGCTGGCGGTCCGGCAGGAGGCGGGCCGGTGGGGCCTTGGGGCGCGGCGCCGGGCGCGGTGCGGAACCCGGCGTCCAGCGTGGCCTCTCCGCTACCGGCCGAGCGCATGTAGAAAGAGACCATCAGGACGTCGCCGGCGGACAGCGCCCCTTCAATAGGCGTCGAAAGCTGGACATCAGTGGGGCGTTCGGGCTTTTTCGAGACCTCGACGCGGAGCACCGTTTTGAACGGCTGGCCGGTGACGGTCGCGTTCGTGATCCGCGCCGACTCGCCCGCTGCGCCGCTTAGCTTGAGCGCGAGGGTGGAATCCGCCGGCAGAAGCACCGTTGGGCCGTCGGCCGCGAACGCAGATGCAGCCAGTGCTGCCATTGAGGCGCCGAGAAGAAGGGAGCGTACTCGGTTCATGAGGGTCTCCTTGTGTACTGCCACGTTCCCGCATTGTAATGGCTTGCAGTGGGGTGTGCAATGGAACAGGACATGAGTGGAGTACGCTGATTATCTGGGAGTCGCAGTTTATTTAGCGGCCATAAAGCACTTTCAAGAGAAAAACCTCCCGAAGGCGGTTGCACCCTCTGCTGGTCGGCGGTACACTGCCTCTTGACAATTCTGTAAGGGCGTACAGTACAGGCGCTTTTGGTTTGGCCTCAGGTGTCGTACGATCTCGACGCATTCCAGAATTCCCCTGGAGGCTGCAGCTTATGAAACGGACATGGATCGTTGCGTTATTCGCCCTTATTGCCGTCGTCGGCACTCTCGCCCAAACCAAGAAGGAGGCGAAGGCCAACGCGAGACAGCAGCTCGTCGATCCCCCGGTGGCTCCCGCCAGCGCCCCCGCCATGTCGGCGCATCCCTCCCCTTATAACTTCGCGGGCGTTCAGTATCCGCGGATTGAAGCCGACAACCGGGTTACCTTCCACTTCACTGCTCCCAACGCGCAGAAGGTGCAGGTCTCCATTGTCAATGCTCCGTCCGATATGGTGAAAGGCCCCGACGGCGTGTGGACCTACACCAGCGCGCCGCAAGCCCCTGGGTATCACAACTACTGGATGATCGTGGATGGAGCGATCGTCCTTGACCCCGGCACACAAGCCTTCATTGGCTATGGCCATATGTGCAACGGCTTCGAAGTCCCCGAGCCGGGCGTGGACTGGTACGATCTGAAGGATGTACCGCACGGCCATGTGACGGCCGAGAACTACTTCGCGAAGTCGATCAATGCATGGCGTCACATTTACGTATATACGCCTCCTGGCTATGACGCCAACCTGAAAATGCGTTATCCCGTGTTTTATTTGCAGCATGGCGGCGGCGAGGATGAGCGGGTCTGGATTGAGATGGGCCGGACGAACGTGATTCTCGACAACCTGCTTGCGCAGGGCAAAGTGAAGCCGATGATTGTCGTTATGGAGACGAGTGCGACGGGCGCTCCGGACGCTCCGGGCGGCAGGCCTGGAATTAACGGCGCTCCTCCAGTCGGCGGCTTCGGCCGCGGCCCTGCCGGTGCTCCGGCAGCGGGCGCTCCCGCCGGGCCTCCAGCGGCTGGCGGAGCGGCGACACCTGGCCGGGGGAGAGGTTTTCCCGGAATCGGAGGTCCGGGAGGCGGCGCCTACGGTCAGTTTATGACTGCTGATCTCATTCCGTGGGTTGACAAGAACTTCCGAACCATCGCTGACAAAGACCATCGCGCCATGGCGGGGCTTTCGATGGGTGGCATGCAGACTTCAGCCGTCACGATGGCTAACCTCGACAAGTTCTCCTACATCGGCTTCTTCAGCGGCGGCGCCGCTGCGGGTGGGCCCGGCCGCGGCCGAGGAAACGCGCCGGGAACTCCTGGCGCCGCTCCGGCCGCACCAGTTCCGCTTGACCTCAAGACTATCTACAACGGCCAAATGGCGATACCGGCGGAGTTCAACAAGAAAGTCAAGGTCCTCTTCATGAGTTGCGGGTCGGTGGAGAACGCCGACGGTTTGCGGGCGCACCAGCAGCAACTGGCCGCCGCCGGAATCACCAACAGCTACGTCTACATTTCTCCCGGCACCGCACACGAATGGCAAACCTGGAGGAGGAGTCTATACGCCTTCGCTCCTCTTTTGTTCCGGTAGGGCCCCTTGGGGAGGTCGCAATCATGAAACGAGCACTTTTTCTCGCTTGCCTTTCGGCGGTTCTGGCCCCCGGAGTCTGTTTCGCTCAGACGAAAAAGGCTTCTTATAACTCCAAGCCTTCCGCCCGCCAGGAGCTTTCACCTGCTCCTGTGGCCAGTCCGGGTGCGCCCGCCGTGCCGGCACACCCTAATCCGTACAATGTCTATGGCGCGCAGTATCCGCGGATTGAAGAGGACAACCGTGTGACGTTCCACTTCACCGCTCCCAACGCGCAGAAGGTCCAGGTTGCCCTGGTCACCTCCGGCCAGGGTTCGCTTAGCCCTCTTCCGTACGACATGGTCAAAGGCGCCGATGGTGTTTGGACCTACACCAGCGTTCCGCAGAGCCCCGGCTATCACAACTACTGGATGCTCGTCGATGGCGCCATCGTCTTGGACCCCGCTACCAGGGCCTTCATGGGCTACAGCCACATGTGCAACGGCTTTGAAATTCCCGAAGCTGGCGTGGACTGGTACGACCTCAAGGACGTACCGCACGGCCACCTGGAGGCCGCGAACTACTTTGCCAAGTCGATCCATGCATGGCGTCACATTTTCGTTTATACGCCGCCTGGATATGACGACAAGGCGAACTTCAAGACCCGCTATCCGGTTGTGTATCTGCAGCACGGCAGCGGCGAAGACGAAACTGTCTGGTTTGAGATGGGCCGGACCAACCTGGTTCTCGACAACCTGCTTGCTGCGGGGAAGGTCAAACCTATGATCGTGGTATCGGAGACCAGCATCATCGCTGGCGCGGGTGGGCGTGGCGCGGGAGCCGCTCCTGGCGGCCGCGGAGCCGGCTTCGGTGGCGGTCGCGGGGGTGGCGCTTACGGGCAGCTCATGACCAATGAACTGATCCCGTGGGTAGACAGCCACTTCCGTACCATCGCCGATCGGGACCACCGGGCGATGGGCGGGCTCTCGATGGGGGGAGGAATCACTGCAGCCGTCACCATGGTCAACCTCGATAAGTTCTCGTACGTCGGGTTATTCAGCGGCGGCAGCGCAGCCGGCTTCGGCGGCCGTGGCCGTGGCGGGGCGGCGCCTGCCACACTCGACCTCAAGACTGTCTACAGCGGCGCAATGGTCGATCCGGCGGAGTTCAACAGGAAGGTCAAGGTTCTCTTCATGAGTTATGGCACGGAACCCCCGCTAGAGAATCCCGAAGGCCTGAAGAGACACCAGGAACAACTGATCGCTGCCGGCATCACGAACAGCTATATTTATTTGTCTCCCGGCACTACGCACGAATGGCAGACGTGGCGAAGGAGCTTCTATACTTTCGCTCAGCTTCTATTCAGGTAGGATGGGAGCCAAATGAAAGAAGCCACCGTTCGAAGGGCTCGCCTGTCGGCCTTGATCGCCGCGCAGGCCGCCGCGGCCACACCTGCCGCCGGACCGCTGTCCATCGCGAACTGCAAAGCGTACGCAGTGCGCGAGCCTGTCTCCAAGCGCCAGTACGCAATCTTGAGGTTGGAGACCACCGGCGGGATCGTCGGCTGGGGGGAGACCCGCGCGATTGCCGCCGCCGAACTCGCCCAAGCCGTGGCTATCCTGCGAGGCCGCCAAGCCACCGAATACGCCTCGCTCCATGCCCGGTTGACGGCTCTGCCGGATCTTCGGGCCGCGGTCAATATGGCCCTGCTGGATATCGTCGGCCAGGCCGTCAAGGCTCCGGTCTATCAGGTGCTTGGCGGCCCGACGCGTCACAAAGTGCGCGCTCTCGCTGTAGTGGCAGCCGCGGACGAAGACGCCATACTCGCCTCCTGCAAGCGTGCGCGAGCGGCGGGCTTTCGCGCCTTCGTGATCCCCGCGGTTGCCCCTGCCGCGAGAAACTCGGGCCGGCCTTTCGTCGCTGCCAACCGCAAGCGGGTGGAGACTTTGCGCGCCGCGCTGGGCGAAGATTCGGATTTCGTCGTCGACTGCGCCGCCAGTCTCACACCCGGCGACGCCGCCAGCCTGAGCGACGCCCTTGAGCGCCTCCACCCTCTCTGGTTGGACGAACCCTGCGAGATCACAAGTCTGGCCGCCATTGGCAAGCTTGCCGGCGAGCGCGTCACGCCGCTCGGCTTCGGACGCTCGTTGACTGCCTCCGCCGGATTTCAGGATCTGCTCCGCGAGGACATGATCGACGTGTTCCGGCCGGACCTGGCCCGTAACGGCATCACTCAGATCCGCAAGTTTGCCGCCCTCGCGGAGGCCAACTACGTGGCGGTCGCGCCATTCCATGACGGCGGTCCCGTCGGAACGGCGGCCGCTCTGCATCTCGCGGCCTCGATGCCCAACTTCTTCGCTCAGCAGATCCCGGTGCCCGACGCTGACGAGGATCGCCGTTTCCGTGCCGCCCTCGCCGGCGCCGCGCTCGAATCGGCAACCGACGGTTACCTGGCTCTGCCGGCGGAGCCCGGGTTAGGCCTCAAGATCGATGCATCGCTGCTCGGAAAGGAGGTGGCGTGATGCGCCGCCGTCAACTTCTTCAGGGCGCGGCAACTGCGCTCCTCTCCGGGGACGCCCAAGCCGTTCGCCGCCCCTCGCTCGATTGCGGCTGCGCATTCCAGGCACTGCCTGCCGCTCCCGCCGGAGCCGCCGCCTTCGAACGCGTCGGTTCCCGCGTCCGCGTTACCGGTATGAAGGTTTTTGGCGTTTCGCTCAACGCCCAGTCGGACCGCCCCTACGTCTTCGTCAAGCTCGAAACCAACCAGGGTCTCGTGGGCTGGGGCGAAGGCACGCTCGAAGGAAAGGCCGGCGCTGTCATCGCCTGCATGAACGACTTCCACGACTTTGTCGTCGGCGCCGACCCCATGCAGGTCGAGCACATCTGGCAGTCCATGTACGTCCACAGTTTCTATCGCGCCGGTCCCGTCATCGGCTCCGCCATATCGGGCATAGACCAGGCACTGTGGGACATCCGCGGAAAAGCGCTCGGCATGCCGGTGTACAAGTTGCTCGGCGGTCCATTTGACAGCCACGGCATCCGCGGCTACTACCACGCCGATGGAGTGCGCACTCCGGATCAGTTGAAGCAACTTCGCGAAACCGCCATCGAGCAGGGAGTGTCTTGCTTCAAGACCGGCCCGTCTGGTTACTATGAGTGGATCGACACGCACGCGAAAATCAGCCGCACGGTGCAGCAGATCGCCGCGTTGCGCGAAGGCCTTGGACCCGATATCGATATCGCCGTCGATTTCCACGCGAAGACCAGCCCGAGTGTCGCCTCGGTCATCATCAAAGAACTTGAGCCGTTGAATCTGCTTTGGGTCGAAGAGCCTTGCCCACCGGAAAACGTCAAGGCCATGGCGCGCATTGCCCGTCGTTCCACGGTGCCGATCGCCACTGGCGAGCGTCTGGTAGCATCCTACGGAGTCCGCGAGATCGTCGAAATGGGCGTGGTCGATATTTTGCAGACCGACATCAATCATGTTGGCGGCGTGTCGGCGCTCTGGAAGGTGGCGGCCATGGCCGAAGCCGCGGGTATCTCTATGGCGCCGCACGCCTGCGAAGGTCCAATAGGCGGCACGGCAACCCTGCACGTGGACGCGGCCATGCCCAATTTCCTGGTCCAGGAGATTTGCGGAGGAGTGCGCCCGTCCGCGACTGACAGAATCTGGGAGGAGTGGCTCGGATTTCCGGCCATGCGCATGGTGAACGGGCGCTTTCCGCTTCCCGAAAAACCTGGCCTCGGCTTCGATCTCACCGAGGCCGCTCTCGCCAAGTATCCCTTTACCGGCACGCGCCCCATGGCCCGCGTCTTCGCGCCGGACGGTTCGGTCGTGGAGTGGTAATCGCAGTTCCGGCTTTGAACCGGACTACGGCTTGACGAACGCTTCTCCCTCCGGCGTCCGCCGCCAGGCGAAGTACTCATCCAGGACCTTCAGCGCGTCCGCGCTCGGAACCGGTCCCGTGTGCGGCGTCTGCTGGAACCACATCGCCACGGGGTTCGCGTCGCGGAAGACCGGCCACTGCGGAACGCCCTGCCCGTTCGGATCGCCGTACTTGGCGAAGTTCGTCCAGTAAGCCGCCATAGCGTCCGAAATCGCCTGGTCACTCGGCATGGCCTGCGACTGGTTCAGATGCTGGAACACGTAGGCCACATCCTGCCCGTGCGGCGAGCCGTATCCGGCCCGCGGCGAATCGGCCGGATAGTCCGGATGCTGATCGAAGCAGTAAAGGTAAGCCTTGCCCTTTCCTTGCTGCGATTGCAGCCGGGCCCAAATCCACGTGTGCCAGCCGAACGCAGCATCGCGGGCGAGATCGCGCGCGGTCTTCGACACCCTCCCTTCACCTGGCGGATAAGCCTTGATGAGCCTGTCGGCAAACGGGCCGTACCGCTCCTTCACGGAGGCGATATAATCTTCCGGCGTCGACGCCCGCGAGAAGGTCTGGCCCTCGTCCGAGTTGTAGCCCACCAGAATCGGCGTGTCGTTGAACTTGCCCGCCGAGTAGAGTTTGTATTGGTCGTTCGGAATCACGTAGCCATCGATGATCGGCCAGGACATTCCGCCGCCGCGTCCGCCCGCCGGAAGCTTGTCCGCCGTGATCTTGCGCAGGTCCGCTATGGACGCGGCGCCCGCGCTCCTGGCGTAGGCCGCTCCGGACGATTCCGCATCCGCCAGTCTCTTCATGTTCTCCCCAGGCTGAGTGGCGCCGGGCCGTGGAGGGCCGAACGATCCGCCGCTCTGCGATATCGCGCCCTGGAACAGTCCCTTCGCCAGCGGCGACGCGCACAGCATGCTGACGGCGATGCCGCCTGCCGATTCGCCGAAAATCGTCACGTGATGAGGATCGCCGCCGAACGCCGCGATATTCCGCTGCACCCATTGGAGTCCCGAGATCATATCCAGCAGACCGTAGTTGCCCGAGACATGGTTCCTGTTCTCGGCGCTCAACTCCGGGTGCGCGAAGAAGCCCATCTGTCCGACGCGGTACGCGATGCTCACCAGCACTACGCCTCTCTTCGCCAGCTTCTCCCCGCTATAGGTAGGCTCGGAAGTCGCGCCTGCACTGAAACCGCCGCCGTAGATCCAAACGAGAACCGGGATGTGGTCGCTTGCCGATTTCGCCGGCGACCACACGTTCAAGTAGAGGCAGTCCTCACTCGTGTCCACGCCCGCGGCCCCTCTGCCGCCCTGGTAGCACCGGGCGCCGAACTGATCCGCCGGCTTCACGCCCTCCCATTTGGCCGCGGGTTGCGGCGCCCGCCAGCGTAGTTCGCCTACCGGTGGCGCCGCGAACGGAATGCCCCGGTAGACCGTTAGACCGTCTTCGGAAGTGCCTTGCAGCAAGGCGCCTTCGACCTTCACGCGCGCGGGTGTCTGTGCAGCGCAAATCCCGGCGGCCAATATCGCGAGAAAAAGGAACCGCTTCATTTAAGATTGCCTCCCTTGCATGCCACCCCCCCGGCGCTTTCTCGAAGGCTATGAACGCTGATCCCGGCGGCTTACGGCTTCCGGAAGGTCCATCGCCCCTTGTCACTCTTCGGGTCGAACTTCGCCAGCGTCGGCGTGCTGGCGCCTACTGCGTTGAGGGCGACGGGCCCCGCGGAATTCGGCACCGCCTTGGGCATGATGCGGTACGTGCCGTCAGTCAACTGGTCGATACGCCAGAGTTGTTCGGGGCCTCCCGTAAAGGTGGGAACCGTCACCACTTCGTTGTTTTCCGCCGCGGCCAGCGTGCGATCCGTGTCGGCGATTTGAATCTTGAAATAGGGCGAGCCCGGATAGCCGCCGGCATTGAGGACCGGCGTGATGGTCCACTTCTGGTGGGGCCGCATCATGTAGTCCCCGATGCGCAAGTCGATATTGCCCGTCGGCCAGCCGTGCAATACGTCGTAGAGTCGCTGACCCTGAACCGGCTGCACCACCGGGGCTGCCGGGGCGGCAGGAGGGCCGGAAGGAGCGCCAGCGGGAGCAGGACCAGGACCGGCGCCAGGAGCGGCGCCGCCGCGTCCGCGTCCGCCTCCGAAGCCGCCGAAACCGCCGCCGCGACCCGCCATGCGTACGAAATCGACCGCCAACTCAAGCGCAAAGCCGCTCCGTTCCGACTGAATTTCGAAGGTCCCGCCCCAGAAATTGTCGCCGCCCACCGGCCATCCATCCTTCCAAAGCAGCGGGCGAATATCCAGCACGCTGCGACCGCTGCGGTCCAGGTCGGCTTCGTAATGCATCGAGAATTTCTCCACGCCATCTCCCAAGTCCAGCCTGCCGAAGTGGCCCGGCCCGACGAAGCGGCCGCTCGCCGCCACCACCAGCTTGCCGCCGCCCTTGAGCAGCGGGATGCCCATGTTATCCACGTAGGGGCCGAGGACATTCCGGGAGCGGCCTACACGAATGTTGTATGTGGAGTTGGCGCCGTCGCAACAGGTGCCATGCGTGCCCAGCAGGTAATACCAGCCGTCGCGAGCCACCAGATCGGTGGCTTCCATGTCGATCGCGACGTCTTCCGCCTTGTTGCCGGCAACGCGCTTTCCCGTCTTGGGATCGAGCTCAACAATGCGAATGTTGCCGAAATAGGTTCCGTAACTCAGCCACAGCCGGCCGGTAGCGGGATCGAGGAGGAAAGCGGGGTCGATGGCATCGCAGTCCTCAACCCCGTCGCTCGAGGCGACGAGCGTTTCGTCGTTGAACTTGAAGTCTGGGGAAGCCGGGTCTAGCGACTTCGTCCACATCACGTAGACATTGCTCGCATGACCGCCGGACATCCCGCCGCCGCCCCTGGCATACGACATGTAATAGCGGTCCCCGATCTTGATGACGTCGGGAGCAACTCCGCCGCCGGGGCGCTGGGCTCCGCCGTGCCACGTCCAGCCGTCTTCGGACATGAGACCGCCTCCGCCGGTGCCGAACGTGAAATATTTCCCGTCACTGAAGGCGATAGTGGAAGGATCGTGGATGTAGGGTTCACCGTCAGCGCCGGGGTTTGCGCAAACAGAGCGGGAACCGCCGTGGCCAGGACAATCGCTGCTGCTCGGAATGTAGGACTTCATAGACGCTCCAAGAAATAGATTGAGACCTCTGACAGGCGGCCCATCACTTTCCCGCGCTATCCAGGCTGACGGCGAGATCCTTGATCGGCTCGCCGTTTTCATCAAGGAAGCGGAGGCAGAAATCGCTCATGCCGGGTCCATTGATAACGGCTCCTCGAATCACGTTTCGGCCTTTGTTGAGCGTGAGCCGTTTGGACACCAATCGTCCATTTTCATGCGCCGGTCGGTAAAGAGGTCCACGGCTTCCTTACCGTTGACCCACCAGATAGACGCCCCATTGACGCCGACGGCCATGCGGGCGTTCTGAATTTCGCGCGGGCTGTTGACCACAGTCACAGCCCAGAAAATAACACCATACGTGGTCTTGCCGCTGCCCTGAATTTCAGACCATAGGCGAAGCGAAAGAGCTTGACGTTGAAGCCGGTGGAATCGAGCGCATGCCACGCCAAGTCCTTGTCGCCGACTTTGACTTTGTCGCCATTGTTCGGAATTACCGTGAACTGGTTGGGGAAGTACTCGGTATTCAGGGTGGTCCGCACGTAGGTGTCCGTAAAAACCGTATTCGTGCGGTTCGGCTTGTCGATCGGTTCCAGCAGCAGCCAGCGTTGAATGAAGCCGTCCGCATCCGCGCTTTGGGGCCCGGCGTCGCCGGTGTGAAATAAGGCGAAAGCGTCCGGGGACACTTGTCGGGGGGGCTGGCCGCACGGCCCGGGGTGTTCCCGGCCGCGCCCGGTCGGGCCAGACAAATTCCCGCGGCCCAGATTTCTGTCAACGCGAGGAGAACCAATGCTCGTTTCATATCCTTACACCTCCATATTTCGATCCGGCACTTGCGAAAATCGGAGCGTGAGCTGGAGCGGTCTCGCTCCCGTGGCAAAGCCTCACCCGGTAAGGAGCTATTGTAATCGCTTGCGGAGTTTGCGCAAAGGGTGCTGCATTCTCAGGTACTACTTAGCCGGTTCGACTCCGCCATAATTCAAATAGAACTTATAAGGCGGGCGGCGAGTGGCCGCAAGCGCTTGCAGAGCGGCGATTAAAGCGGTACTATCGGCGTTCGTTTCGCCTTTGAGGCGAAGAAAACGCCGACAGGAGATCAGAGTTGAGAACCGTTCCTTTCGCTATCGCTTTCTTGACATTCGGCGTTTCTTCGTTTGCTCAAGCGCCGGCAGACGCGCCCTACATGAATCCGAATCTGCCGACCGACAAGCGCGCGGCGGACCTGGTCTCGCGGATGACTCTGGAGGAGAAAGTGCTGCAAATGCAGAACAGCGCGCCGGCGATTCCGCGCCTCGGCGTGGGCGTCTTCAACTATTGGAACGAAGTTCTGCACGGCGTCGCCTCGGGCCGCGCCACCGTGTTCCCCGAGCCGGTCGGCATGGGCGCAAGCTTCGACCCGGATCTGGTGCATCGCGTCGCGGATGCGATCTCCACAGAGGCGCGGGCGAAGTATCACGAGGCGCAACGCCGGCCGCCTATCCCGGAAGTGCCGCCGGGGGATTTGCCCGGCCGCATCGCCTGGCTGACCTACTGGTCGCCGGACATCAACATCTTCCGCGATCCGCGCTGGGGAGTCAGGCAGAGACTACGGTGAAGATCCATATCTGACCAGCCGAATGGGCGTAGCCTTCGTCACGGGCATGCAGGGCGACGACCCGCACTACCTGAAAGTTGTCGCGACGCCGAAGCACTACGCCGTGCACAGCGGGCCGGA
>CAWIGC010000034.1:0-15784 GCA_963835555.1 uncultured Solibacteraceae bacterium
GTGAAGTAAATGAGTTTGTCCGTTTCAAATCGCGGAATCAAAGAGGCTCTGTAGACTTTGATCTCCGGATTCGGCGAAAGTGGCGTTGTCGACTGAAAGCATTTCGCGAATTCGAAAGGTCTTGTCGTCGCGGTAGCAATTAGCCATCACCCACTTTTCGCCAAGGGCACTGAACCTCTGTTCACATTCTTCGGCAGAGCAGATAGTCACTCACTTGCCGTGATGTTGTGTGCGCGTATCCTTCACCGAACACGGTCGGATTCGAGTTCGGTCGACCCGCGTTTCTGAGTATCTTATACATCGACGCTGGCATCAAGTGGCTGTTGCACAGGAGGCGTTCGAGCGAACAGAGCCGACACTTCGCGATTGGTCGTTTTCCCATCTTCTTTTCAATCAGTATTGTACAGCCAGCACATTGATTCTCGTCACAAGCTCGTATTGCAACACTCGACACCCTGGTCGCCGATAATAACGAATATCATGGCGCACGCCTGCAACGTCCGGCCCGACATTTGTCACGTGGCACGATCCGCACGGCCGTCGTGTCACTATAGGACTGTGCCTCATCTTGAGACACCATTGATCAGATCGTCGGGGAGGACGGTTTATACATGCCCAAGTTGACGAAGGAAATCATCGAGGCCGCGATCGCTGGTTTCGAGGCCCAGAAGCAGAGTATTGCCGCGCAAATCGCCGAACTCCGAGCGATGCTGACCGGGACGCCGGCGGCCCCGGCTCCAACGAAACGGGGTCGGACCAAACGCAAAGTAAGCCCCGAAACTCTGGAGAGAATGAGGGAGGGGCAGCGGCGCCGCTGGGCTGCAGTTAGAGGCGAGTCGCCAGCGCCCGCCGAAGCCTCAAAGTCGAGGCGGAAACTCAGCGCGGCCGGCAGGAAAGCGATTGCCGCGGCTCAGAAGAAGCGATGGGCGGCGAAGCGGGCCGCGGCCGCATAGAAGCCTGGGATGCGCAGGCCGAAGTCGCCAGCGGTTACGCAGACTAGGGAAACTCGCTTACCGCGCATCCCCAGGGGCCCTTTCAATCTCTCTTCTTGGGCCCACAATTCGCTGGCGGTCTGCCGGGCCGGCGCGTATCTCCGTTCCGGCAGTTCGGACCGGCAAACAGTACGACGAACATGCCGTTCGCATTGATCAGACTGGGTACAATTGGATGCGGGGGTGAACCATGGCGGCAGGAGGAGCGGCGGCAGGCGCGGCAGCCGGTGCTATAGCACAGGCGATCAAAGCATCCGGCGTTCTCGTGCGTCTCGATCCGGCGGAATTTCTGAAAATCGTCGGTCGCGTACCGGACCCTTTGGTGGTAGTTGCTACAGGCGGCCTTTTCACTAAGAACTATCAGTATTTGGTTGGCTACAAAGGATTAGTCTTCTACACAAAGTCTGCCGAGCCGCTGCAATTGCCCCGGAGCGCCGACGTGATCGCCGCCAAAGGTATCTGGGTACCAGGATAGTCCCTACTGCTCGGCGGAGCACCGTCTGGAGGCGCAGCACCTCATCGCGGTCTCTCGATATTGGGTCCAGTCCTTCGCAATCGCGGCCTGCGCTTCCCGAAGCTGCATACTCCCGTTCTTGACGGAAGCCGTGAGGCAATCCTCGGCCAAATCCTTTTCTTTGAAGTAGACCTTCAGTCCCTCCGCGCCAACAGGCCCGCACTCTGGCCATAGGTTGTCGAGCGTGTCGGCGCAGCAGAATCACAGCCCTTCGAATACGCTTTTGGGTACCATTCGTTGGAACGTCGTGAACAAACGCAGGCTACTTCAAGTTGATCGTCACGATGTTCGCTGGCTGCCCGTCCACCTGGACGCTGACTGGCACTTCGCCGCTGCCCTTCAACTGGTGCGGAATTATCAAATTAATCTGGTCCAGGCCCAAGTACGTGCCTTGTGCTCCCAAATATGTTACCTGTGCGTTAACCCCACCAATCTGGACCGTAGGAGTGCCCGCGGGGTGTCTCAAACCGGTACCGTATAGCGTTAAAAACACCTGATCCGTATCGCCGCCAACATCAACCGGAACCGCTACACAACTCCCGGCGGTTGATCCGCATTGAAAGACCGGCTGTGCGGTCTGAGAACCATTCGCGCTCACCGTGAGCGCCCCCGCGGCCGCCACTCCCCTGCCATCGGCATTTGCACTGAAGAAGCCGGGGCTTACACTTGCAATATTGATCGCAGCAGTGACCACTTGGCCCTGAGCATTCGAAACCAGCAGGGTGGCAGGGCCGGATCTTGGTCCGTTGGGAACGACAAAATTGATCTGTCCTGCGCCGACCCACTGAAGGTTTGCCTGCCAGTTACCACCAGCGCTGTCGGTGATCGTCACCGTCTCCCCAGCCAGCGATGTCGGTAGTTGACCGCTCGCCGCTGAGGCCGTCTGGATACTCAAGTTTGAACCAAACAAAGAAACAAATTCATCCGTCGCAACTGGCCCAGGTTGATAGCTGGCTGCATTCACCAAGCCGACGAGCGAAAATGCCGGATAGTTAGGAATTGTCGAATCCACTACCGCACGCCCCCCGGTCTCCCGACCGAAGCGCGCTCTCCAGGTCTGAATCAAACCGGCGAGGTTGTTCAGGACTGTGTCGTCAACATCCTCGTTCTGCGGTACAACGACAACAACTGGGATTCTAATCGTCCTCACTGATCCGTCGTATGCAGGCGTCCGGGGGCCGTTGGCCGCCATGATATTCTCAATCGAGATCGTGGTTTTGACGCCCCCTTGAGAATCGTAAATCGTGATTGGATTGACTTCCTTAGGAGCCGCCATGCCCATCAGGTACATCTCTAGAGGGCTGAACCCGAATAACTCGTACGGCACCACTTGCCCTTTGGCATCGCGAGCAGTACCACCCATCACCGAACGGCTGACAATTTGGCTGGACGTGTCGGGAAACATGCTGGTGTTCTGCACCGTATCGCCGGGGTGTACAGGCAGGCCGGTGCAGCTAAAGGTATTCAGTCGCCAATCGCTGTTCCTTCTGGCCCGCGTTATCGAGGTAATCTGCATAAAACACCCACTCATGAGCGATTTCGTGCGAAAGCGGATAATACGCTACGTCGCCCGCGAGCAGCAGTTCGTTCGGAGACACAAACTCAATACCCCAGTGACAATTGCAGCCGCCGTCACCAAAATATCGATATCCCCCAAGCCCGCAACACCTGTCGGCTTGACGGTGGTTCCGGCAAGCTGCCAGTGCGGGAGATGTCGGTCATAGTCGAGGGGAAACCAATAGTAGTTATCTAAGACGGGGCGGTCACACCTAATTGAGCCACAATTGCTTCCTGTATTGCAAAACTGTTAAAGGTGGATTGGAAATAATCAAACGTGACCGCCGATGCGTTGAGCGTGCCTTGGCCGTTGCTGGGCAGCATTCGGGTAGTTGGGATCTTCGGAAATGCAAGCGCTACCGGACTGCGCGACGAGGGGGATAAACCCGGGACCCACAGTATAGGAGCTAACGGAACAAGTCTCGGAACACCAAGCACGCCGAAGACCTCCACTGGAATAATGAACGTGATCGTATCTGCAGTGAGTACAATCGAGTCGCAACGGCCCCAAGGTAGCCGGATACACTCCACGGACCAACCGAGTAGATGCTCGAGCTTGATGTCGCACCATTAACAGTGCTGGATTGAACTCAACAGAAAGTTGTCCCACTTGCAAGCCGTAGCCGGTGCCCGTTGGGAGTGCCGCTGCGGATGGTAGCGGACCTGTTAGCTGAACATCGAACTTAACAAACCATCACCCACGAGCGACAACTTGGCGTCTTTGATCCCAAGGTAGGGCCGTCGTTCGGAACTACCAGGATGGTGTGGCTTCTCCCGGACATGCAAGCTGCGGGGCTTCCAGCACTCCGGAGTCCAATCCAACACCACCATAGTCCAGATTCAAGGATTTGTAGCTCATTCAGGACCCTGCCGTCTTGAAAGAGCTGGGCCTGAAATGTGTTGGGAGATGCAGAATGCGGGCACCAAACTTGGTCCACGTTATCGTTACGTGGTCAGAGGAGGTTCTCAGAATGATGCTGGCATCCTGGAGATAGTCATATCGCTCAAAGAACAGCTAGTTGGCCCCAATGCGTATTGGATTGTACGAATTGAAGTCCCACATTCCGAACAGGGCGTTGCGAACTCCATGTCCAACCCGGTTGCGCTGAAAACGATATACGCCAGCACGCAAAACATACGCAGTAGAATAGGCTGTGGAACCTATGGGAAAACTCCATTCCCAGTGGTGACCAAACGAACGACAGGTTCACGTATGGCGTTTGCGGATCGGCATCACCGGCAGCAAACTCCGTCCAGAGCTTGCATCTTGGACGAACGACAGCGCGCCAGTACTGATCGTGTAACGACTCTGGCCGACGGTGTATATATCTGTAGGTCACCCCAGAGCCAAAGTTCAATGGCCTTCCAGGCACGATCATTGTTCCGTCGTCCCGTAAGATTCCGATCCCATTCCTCGTCGAGAACGTTCCCCGAGGCTGCGTCTGTGCCGCAGCCTTAATCGTGTCCGATATAACAGCACGGCGCTGAACCTCCACGGCGGTTCTGGCGGCCGCGACCTTTACGCGCATGTCCGCTTCTGCCCGCGAATATGCCAACAGCCCAGCAAGGCCATCGCCAGAATTCGTTCAAAGCGTTCGAAGGTTTCGTTGAGAATGACCGTACTGTTCGGCCGCTGGTGGCATTCGCGCCTCCTGTAATTCACGAAGTAGCGGATATTATACTCCTGGTACTGGGCTTAGTTCATGCGGTCTTCCTCATCACCTTTGAGGTGCCGAGCCGTTGTACCGGCGCGCCCTTGCAGCCCGCAGGCGTGCAGTGGGCGAGGATGATCGTTAAAGTGGATCATTCGCGTCGGCTACAAGAAAACGGTCCTGATCGATTGCATTCATGCACTCGGATCGGCGCAAACTCTGTCGCTGTGAGCCGCGTTCAGGAACGCCACAGATGACTCCCGTGAAACGCCATCCACAGAATTCTGCGCCGTCCAACCTGTTCTCGCTTGATGTCCTCGTCGCCAAGAGGTAAGGTCTACATGACTACCAATTGCCCAATAACGGGTTCATCGGTAACGCCGATCCTTATTCGCCCTCAGATCTGGTCAAAGTTTCCCTCGAGTTTCGTCTGAAGGCTTGGTCTGTCAAGGCTTGAGACTGCTGGTGCAGGCCGACAGTACTTGAAAGAGAACTTTCTCTGGAGCGCCGCGCGTTGTCACTTGTTGTCACTCGGCTGTAACTCTATGAAAACATGGTAGCGCTAACGGGAATCGAACCCGTATTTAAGCCTTGAGAGGGCTCTGTCCTAACCGTTAGACGATAGCGCCACGGGTGAAGAATTCCAGTTTACCAGATGCGCACCGCCCGCGGGATAATAGGGGTGCCATGCGGCGGCTTCTCCTCATCTGTCTGATTCCCGCTCTCCTCGTCGCCGAGGACCATTGGATTAAGTTCACCTCGGGCCCTTACGAAGTCCTTACGGATGCCGGCGCGCGTGCCGGGCAACAGACCATCGTAAGCGTCGAAGAGTTCCGCCACGCGCTCGGCCAGATTGTGGGCGCAGACGACCTCACCACTGCCATGCCGGTCCGCGTCCTTGTCTTCAAATCCTCCAAAGGCTGGACGTCCCCCCAGCCCGTCACCGAAGGCCGCGACCGTTACGCCGTCGTGCTCGAAGCCAAACAGCCGGTCTCCCCCGATGTGTATCGCGGGCTGACCCGCCTGTTCCTCGAAGCCAACACCAGCCACATGCCCGCCCGCTTCGAACTCGGCCTCACCGGGTTCTTCTCCACCTTCACTAACAACGGCATCCATATCACCGTGGGAGCGCCGCCTCCACAGCCCGACCTGGACTGGGCCCGCATCCATCTGCTGGTGGTCGATCCGCAATATTTCGGCAAGATTCGCGTGCTGCTTTACAACCTCCGCAAGGGCGTGGACGAGGACGCCGCCTATCGCAACGCGTTCGGCAAATCCGCCGCGGAGATCGAAGCTCAGGCGAAGCAGCATCTCGCGGCCGGTGATTTTCAAACCGCATCGCTCAACAGCCGCCCCCTGGCCGAACGCGACTTCCCTGAAAAGGCCATCGCCGAATCCGACGTGCGGCTGGCACGCGCCGATCTGCTCGCCGCCAATTCCGGCGCCGAATACCAGCGGCTGATCCAGGACCATCTCAAGGTTCCGGAGGCTGAGGAGGGCCTCGGCCTGCTCGCCCTCCGCGCCGGCCGCTCCGATGAAGCGCGCCGGCACTTCGCCGCTTCCATCGATGCCGGCAGTACCAGCGCCCGCGCCTACATCGAGTACGCCAAACTGGATCCTTACAGCGAGAAGTCCGACAAAGCGCTACTGCAGGCCGCGGCCATCAATCCCAAACTCGATGAGCCGTTCGCCCTGATGGCCCAGCGCGACCTCGATCCCGCCCAGCGCCTGATGCACTGGAAAGACGCGGCGGCGCGGAATCCTCGCAATCCCGTCTACTGGCAGAAACTGGCCGAGTGCTACCTGGCCGACCATAATTATTCCGATGCCGCGAGAGCCTGGTCGCAAGGCGAACAGGCAGCGACCGATCCCGCCGAGCGCCAGAGAATGCACCAGGCCCGCATCTCGATCGAACAGCAGCGCCTCGATTACGAAGCCGCCGAACGAAAGCGCAAAGCCGATGCAGATGCTGCCGAACTCGCCAAACTGAAGGATCAGGCGCGCGCCGAAGTCCATGCCCTCGAGGCCAAATACAGCGACGCTCCCGCCGCGCCGCCCGGCAAAGTGGTGCCGTGGTCGGACTTCCCTCACCCCGAAGGCAAGTTCCACGGAACGTTGAAGCAGGTGGATTGCCTGGGCCGGCAGGCCCGCCTGGTGCTGGAAAGCGCCGACCACAAGCCTCTGAAGCTGTTGGTCTCCGACCCCGGCAAAATAGCCATCAGCGGCACAGGCGAATTGGCGCTGGGTTGTGGAGGCCAGAGAAAACCACGGCCGGTCGCTATCGAGTATTTCCCGAAAACAAATTCCCGTCTGGCGACTGCGGGCGAAGTGGCTACCATCGAATTCCAGTGAAACAATCCGCCGACGCTGCACGCTTCCGCTGGCTGGTGCTGGCGGTCTTCGTGCTCTCTTCCGCCATCAACTACCTGGACCGGCAGACCCTCGCCACTCTCAAGCCGGTGCTCTGCGCCGAGTTCCACCTCTCCAACGCGGACTACGGCTGGATCCTCTCGGCCTTCTCTCTCACCTACGCGGCCAGCGCGCCGTTCGCGGGCATGCTCACGGACCGCATCGGTTTAAATCGCGCCATCACCCTTGCGGTGGGAGTGTGGTCGTGCGCCGGCATCGCCACCGGATTCACCAGTGGCCTGACGGGACTGGTGGGATGCCGCGCCGTGCTTGGGATGGCCGAAGCGGGCGGTGTGCCCGCCGCCGGAAAGGCCATCCATCAGTATCTGCCTCCCGCCGAACGCGCGCTCGGGAATGCCGTGAACCAGGCAGGCATCAGCCTGGGCCTGATCGTCGCGCCTCCGCTGGCCATCTGGATCGCGCAGCGCACAGACTGGCGCGCGGCGTTCGTCACCACCGGCATCCTCGGCCTGCTCTGGATCCCGGTGTGGAACTGGATGGCTCACCGCGCCGGGCCGGTCGCCACACCGCAAGCGCCGGGCGCCGCCGCCACCGGGTTGCTGCATGACCCGCGACTCTGGGCCTTCGTCGCCGCCAACGCCCTCAGCATGACGGGTTATTCGCTGTGGACCAACTGGACCACCGCCTACCTCGTCGATGTCCGGCGCCTCACGCTGGTCCAGTCCGCTTGGATAGCGTGGATTCCTCCCCTGTTTGCGCTGGCCGGCGGATTCGCCGGCGGATGGCTCTCCCTGCGCCTGGTGAATCGCGGGATTCTCCCCATGCAGGCCCGCTTCCGAGTCTGCCTGCTGGCCGCCGTGCTCTCGCTCGCCACGGCAGCCATCCCGCTCGCACCTACCGCCGCCTGGGCCGCCGCCGGCATTTCGTGCAGCATCTTCGCCGTGTCCGCGTTCAGCGTCAACATGTATACGCTACCGCTGGATGCGTTCGGCGGAGCCCGAGCCGCATTCGCCGTCTCCATTCTGGTAGCCTCGTACGGAGCCTTGCAGGCCGTCGTCTCGCCTCTCTTTGGGAAGACCATCGACCTCTACGGGTACCCGCCGCTCACCATGGTCTCCGCGTTCACGCCCCTGGCCGCCTGCGCGGTGTTGCGCCTCACCGGGTCGCTCGAATGAAGCAGCGGATCAAACAATGGCTCTTTCGCCTGCTCGGCAAAGACCCCGAGGCCGTAGTGGCCGATCTTCTGCACCGGCAATCCCGAACTGTGCCGCCGCATGACCGAGGAGATTCGCAGCCTGGTGCCGGACCGCCGCCATTTCGTGATCACGCCCCAGAACTGGCCCGAAATGCGGCCGCGTGCTGAAGCGCCACCGCATCGGACTTGCGCCCGTCCTGCTCGGCGCCGATTCTCATGCGCTGCGCCGCGCCGCGTATCGCATGGCGCCGCGCAAAATTCTGGCATACAACACGCGCCTGGAACGCCACCACCTGGGGCTCAATCTCTCTTCGTTCCTCTTCTGGCGCGGCGTGCCCCTGGACCGCATCCATTTGCGGCCGCGTTGGTGGCCATGGCCCCGCCGCGAGCAATCCACCGTGCCGCAAGGGCATCGCGTGCTGGAAGGGCGCTCCTGCTCGCCGGAGCGCAACCGGGTAGCTGTGCTCTCGCCATATCTGCCCTATCCGCTCTCCCACGGCGGCGCGGTCCGCATCTGCAATTTGCTCCGTGAAATCGCGCGCGAATTCGACGTGGAACTGTTCGCTTTCACCGATGCCGGAAGCGAACCCGAAACGGCGCCGCTCCTGGAATTCTGCGCGCGCCTCGTGCTGGTGCAAAAGCCGCGTTATCGCGAACCCCGCTGGAGCAGCCTGTTGCCGCCCGAAGTGCACGAGTTTCGCTCGCCCGCCATGCGCCGCGCCATCGCAGAGCAGCGCCGCGATTTCGCCTTCCAGGCGCTACAGGTGGAATACACCCAACTCGCGCCCTATGGCGGCGACATCCTGGTCGAGCACGACGTCACTTTCGACCTCTTTGGCCAGAACGCGCGCCGCGAACGCACCCTCTCCGCATGGTGGGATTTCTTCCGCTGGCGTCGCTTCGAAGGTCGCGTCGTGCGGCGTTTTCCGTACACCGTAGTCATGTCGGAGAAGGATGCCGCCATGTTGGGCCCCGCGGCCAACTCCGTCGTACTGCCTAACGGTGTGGATCTCGAACGGTTCCGTCCGGAGCCTGAAACAGCCGGCGACCGCCTGCTGTTCATCGGATCCTTCCGGCACTTCCCCAACGTCACCGCATACCGGTTCTTCACCGAACAGGTGTGGCCGCTCCTGCGCGAAAAGTTCCCGCAGCTCACCCTGACGGTAGTTTGCGGCGCGGATCCCCTGCTCTATTGGCGCGCCTTCACCAACACCCCGGAGCCACAGCCGGATGACCGCATCCGGATGCTCTCTTTCGTCGCCGACGTCCGGCCTCTCTATGTGGAATCGAACCTGGTCATCGTGCCCACCACCGTCTCGGCGGGCACCAACGTAAAAGTGCTTGAGGCTATGGCAATGCAGCGCGCCGTCGTCTCCACCACTTCGGGCGCCGCCGGCCTCGGTTTGCTGCACGGGCACAGCGTCTGGATAGCCGATGGCCCCCATGCCTTTGCCGCCGCGATCGCCACCCTGCTGGGCGATCCCGAACGCCGCGCCCAGATCGCCCGGGCCGCGCATCTGCACGCCCGCCGCAATTTCGACTGGAAAGCCATCGGCGAAAAGCAGCGCGATCTCTTACTTCGCGCTCAGCATGTTGGCGAACAGCCGGTACGCGCCCGCCACGCCGGCCGGTAACTGCCGGAACCAGGCATACGCGGTGAAGATGTAGACGCCCTTGCCGTAGCGCGTATACAGTTCCCCGCCCTGCAACGCCGGCTCCTCCGGATCGTGCGTGGAAAGTACCGTCTCGTAATGCGCATCCCACTGCGCCGCGAAGTATGCGCCGCGTTCCTGCACCCAGCCCGCGAAGTCCTTCTCCGTGATCCGATTCGGATACTGCAACAGCCGGCTGTCGTCATGCGGAAAGGTCACCGCCGCATCTTCCACCGTCACGCGGTACTTGTTTCCCGCCGGCACCACAAAAGGATACGGCCCCATATTCGACGTGATGGGATTCGCAGCCGGAATTCCCAGCGGATTCCCGCCCCGTCCGGCGGCCGGTGCGCGCCGCCGGGTCCGGCCCATCGCCGGTCTGATACTGCACGATGTACGTCCCGCCGTTCCGTACGTACTCCATCAGTCGCGGCTGGTTGGCGCGCAGGTCGGCCCGCACATTGTAGGCGCGCACGCCGGCCACAATCGCATCGAAGCGGGATAGGTCGCCGTGCTCCAGGTCGGATTGCGTCAACGGCGTCACGTTCAGCCCCAGTTGCCGCAGCGCGTCCGGCATCTCGTCTCCCGGTCCCACAATATAGCCCACCGTGTGCGCCGTCACCTTGACGTTCGTGCGGACCAGTTTCACGTTCGCGGGCGGAAACAGCACTTGCACCGGAATGTGCGGATAAGAGATCGCTTGCATGCCCGATCCGATTGCCCTGCCGTGCACCGTAGCCACGGCGCGCAGTGTCGCCGTAATCTCTCCGGCCGGTGGAGTCACCTGGAACGTCATGCCACTCTCCTCGCCCGTAGCCGTCACGTGGAACGCCTGCGACGCCGGTTCCGCTTTCCACCCGGCTGGCAGTTCCAATCGAAGCTCGCCCGACGCGTTGGGCTCATTCGCCATCACTGCTACCTGCACCGGGCGCGGCGCGCTCGCCGGGAACAACGCCACCGCTTCGGGAAGTTCCACCGCCACCGCCGGAACCACTACCATGGCCCGATGCCGCTCCCCTTCGGCCCGGTCGGCGTAGCGATAATGCACCGGCCGGACCAGTTCCACCGGCGCTCCGCCAATCGTCAACCGCAGCCGCACCTGAGCCGCCGGAGGAGTGTCCGGCTGTCCGATCAGCATCTGGTCGTCTACCGTGTAAACGTCACCGGAGGGCGGCTTCGCCAGCCAGTACGGTTGCGAATACGGTTGCGCCGCCGGCACCTGCCGGCTGAACTCCACCGTCGCGCTCTGGTTGTTGCCCAACTTTGCCGGCTTGGCCGGAAGGGCCTCGTTCCAGATCCCTTCCACCTTGGCGCCTTCGAATGCCACATCCGCGGCGGAGCGGTTCAGCACCGTGACCGTCACCTTCAAGTCCTCGCCCGGCGCGACTTCTGGCTTTTGCGCCTGAGCCTCCGCCCAAAGGCCCGCGCACAGCGCCAGCGTCTCGTCCAATTCCACCAGTTTGGCCTTGGCCAATGGGTCGTCGATGCCGGCAATCAGCGGCCGGGCCTTGGCCAAAAGCGGAATGGACAGTTCCGGATGCTGCGGTCGAAACGTGCGGATCGCCTCATCCAGCAACTGTCCCACCGGCGCACCGCCCGGCAGGCGGTTCCAGCTCGTATCCACGCCTTCGAACAGATCCTTATGCGACGGTGCGCCTTTCAGCAGCGCGAATTCGCTGCGGCCCGCACCGGGACGCCGCATGGCGCCGGTTCCCTGGCTATGGTGCATGCTGCGGCTCAACACTGCCAGCTCATCGTAGGAATAGCCCAAAATGGGGTTGTACTGCGCCGGTTTCCACCGATCCCGCGTTGGGCGCTTCACCCGGCCGCACCGGCGGAACGCTGCCCGGAGGAGGCGTAAAATTCACGCCGAAACCGCTGAACCCGCTGGATTCCACCAGCCGCTTCGCCTGCCACGGCTTCACATAGCGCAACTGTTCCGGAAACCGCTTGGGATCGGCAGCCGCATCGAACACTTCGTGGCACAGAATCCCGGATGCCTGGTGCTGCCCGTGTCCGTCGCGCGGCGTCCCCGAAAATCCGCAATCGATCACGTCGGGCCGGTAGCGCCGCACCACCCACACCACGTCGGAGAGAATCCGGTCGTGTCCCCACTTCTGCATGGTCTCCGCGGCGGTGCGCGTGAACCCGAAATCGATTGCCCGCGTGAAGAACTGCTCCGCGCCATCGATCTGCCGCGCCGCCAGCAGTTCCTGCGTGCGAATTAATCCAAGCTGCGCCCCTTGCTCCGAGCCGATCAGATTCTGCCCGCCCTCGCCGCGCGTCAAAGATAAGTAGGCGGTTCGCATGTGACGGCCTCGCGCAAAGTAGGCCAGCACCGCCGTGCGTTCGTCATCGGGATGCGCCGCGATCATCAGAAACGTGCCCAGCTCGTTCAGCTTGCGCAACGCATGTTCTACTTCCGGCGTCCCGGTAAACGGCCGTTGCTGCGCCGGCAGTTGCAGCAGAGATAGGGAAAAAACAAAAAATGTGAGAAACCTGGCGATTGGCTTGCGGGTCAGAATCATTAGTAGACTATTTTACGATGGCTCTGTCGCGGCCATCGTAAGGAGGGGGTAATGAACGCCGCGCGCCGCTTCTTCTCCGCTCTCCGCCGCCTTGCCGTGCCGGCAGCCAAGCCGGCCACGACGCTGCCCCAGCCAAGAATCGGACTTGCGCTGGGAGGCGGCTTTGCTCGCGGAATCGCCCATGTGGGCGTTCTGCAAGTCCTGGAAGAGCACCATATTCCCATTCACTGCATCGCCGGCGTCAGCGCCGGGTCCATTGTCGCGGCCGCCTATGCCAGCGGCGCCACTCCGGCGGAAATCGGCCGCGCCGGCTGTGCCATGCGTTTCGGAGACGTAGCGCGCTGGAGCATCTCCCGCATGGGATTCGTGGTCAGTGAGCGCATGAAGCGTTTTCTCGAGCGGTTGCTCAAACAGAATCGTTTCGAAAACATGCGAATTCCGCTGGGCGTTCTCTCCACGGATCTCTGCACCGGAGCTTCGGTGACATTCTCCGGTTCCGGCGACGTCTTTCTGCCCATCCGTGCCAGTTGCTCTTATCCCGGACTCTTTCAGCCCGTGCAGTCCGGCGACACTTTGCTGGTAGACGGCGCCATGAGCATGGAAATTCCCGCCCACCTGGCGCGCCGGCTTGGCGCGACGCACGTGATCTCCGTGCACCTGCCCGCGCAGGATCGCGCCTGCCCGCCCACTAATATGTTCCAGGTGGTCAACCGCTGCTTTCAGATTATGCAAACCCATACCGAACAAAGTTGGCGTTTGGAAAGCGATCTGGTAATTACTCCCGCGGTCAACGGCATGGCGTGGGACGCCTTTGGCTCGGGTCCGGCATTGATTCAGGCTGGCGAAACGGCCGCGCTCGCTGCCCTTCCAATCATCGAGAAATGGCTCGGCAGGCAACCCGCCGCGTTGCCCGCCTTGCATGTGCGCAACGCCGCGCCCGGCTCATTGCCGGCGTAATCCTGACGCCCGTTGGCCCGGGTAGTAATATTCCAGGCAGACATTACAGATACCGTGGCTCACCGCCGCCGGCGGCTGCGCCAGAAAACCTGGCACCCAGTCCCACGCATCCGGCAGGACGCCCGCGCGGCGGGTCCGCCGGCAATTGCTGCACATCACTATCACGCCGAGCTCGCTGCGGTAGACCGCTTCCAGAGGATCTTCAGCAGGCCAGCGATGCGGACGCTCCACCAGCAGCGAGCAAACCGCCAGCAGCGCCGGCACGCTTCTAAGGCGATACACCTGCATCCTCATCAATCGTTCGGCTTGCGGCGAGGAGCAGTGGAAATCATGCGCGGTGGGCGCCGCTCCCGCCAGAACATCCTGATATAGCGATCGATAATACTCCAGCACCGCGCCCGAAGTGCAGTTTAGAACCGGCGTACCAAGCACTCTCTCGCTTTGCAGACCGGTCGCGCCATTTTGCAGCGCGAACCGGTTCCAGGCAGGATTGCAATAGGTTAGTCGTAGCTTCTCATCCAAGACGAAGCATACAGCCGGATCCGCGTCCAGAGCCTCTCGGGAAAACTCGCGGAACAAGGCATTCAGCAGGTTTTCAGTCAGAACCTGATTGTATCGCCGCGCGCCGGTGACTGCTGCCTCCCCGCGAACTACGCCATGTTGAGAACTTGCTTCACCGTGCCGCTCTGGTCCTGGATCTTCTGCTGCAGCATCATCAGAGCATAAATAAGCTGCTCCGGACGCGGCGGGCAGCCCGGAACAAACACGTCGATCGGAATTACCTGGTTCACCGGAATCAGAGCATAGTTATTGAACACGCCGGTCGAAGTGGCGCACGCGCCCATCGATATGGCCCACTTCGGCTCCGGCATCTGCTGATACAGGTGGCGAATCACCGGCGCCATTTTTTGCGAGACGCGCCCGGCAATAATCATCAGGTCCGACTGCCGCGGCGACCCACGAAACACTTCCGCCCCAAAACGTGCGATATCAAACCTGGAAGCGCTCATCGACATCATCTCGATCGCGCAGCAGGCCAGCCCGAACGTCATTGGCCAGATCGAGTTTTTCCGTGCCCAGTTTACCGCTTTGTCCAGCGTTGTGAATACCAAACCCTCCGAGGCTGCCGCCGACGCATTGTCTACCGAATAGTTATCGACACGCGTAAAGATCTCCGGCAGGCTGCTGGCAAATGGTTTATTCATATACTTTTATTTTCGCATAGGAAAAGGAAACTCCCGCTCGCGCGGTAAAATCAAAATACCCGTCGCATCATGTCACCCGAATCATTCGAGCAACAACTCGAGCGCGCCGCTTCCGTGTGTGGAATCGAGCCAGGCTTCTGGGATATCTGGGGCCGTTATCACACTACGACGGCGGAAGCCCGTCAGACCCTCCTGCGCGCCAAGGGAATTGCCGCCGGAAATCAGCAGGAACTGGAACGGTCCCTGGCCGACCGCGCGCGTCAGGAATGGCAGTCCCTGCTGCCGCCCTGCGTCGTCGCCCGGGAATTGCCCGTGGCGGAGTTCCCCCTGCAGGTTCCGGCCGAATTGCTGGGAATGCGTGCCCATCTGGTCGTGCGGCGGGAAACCGGCGAGGAGACTGAGTTCGACCTGAACCTGTGGGAACTGCCCCAGACCGCATCCATCGAAATGGATGGCCGCACCTGGGTGCGCAAACAGGCGCGCCTTCCCATCGTCTTGCCGCTGGGATACCACACCATTCGTGCCACCGTAGGCGATACCCACGGCTCCACCAGCTACATCGTGACTCCGGAACGCGCCTATAGCGATCCGCACCTCGGGCGCGGTGGCCGCGTGGCCGGAGTGGCCGTAAGCCTGTACGGTGTTCGCTCCCAGCGCAATTGGGGCTGCGGCGATTTCCGGGACCTGCGGGACGTGGTCGAGTGGGTGTCCGGCGACATGGGCGCCAGCTTTGTCGGGCTCAATCCGCTGCACGCCATTCACAACCGCCGGCCATTCAATACCAGCCCCTACCTGCCCAACTGCATCTTTTATCAGAATTTCCTTTACCTGGATATCGAGGGACTGGAGGATTACAACCAGTGCCGGCGGGCCCGGAACTGCGTGCTTCGCCCGAAATCGCAGCGGAGATCGAAGCGTTGCGCGCCACCGAATTTGTAGACTACGAGCGCGTGGCCGCATTGAAACTGCGTTTTTTAAAGATTTCCTTCGCCCGCTTTCTGCGCGAATGGCGGACCGATTCGCCGCGCGCTCGCGAGTTCCAGAGGTTCCGCGATCGGGAAGGCGACCTGCTGGAAAAGTTCGCCACCTACTGCGCCCTCGATGAGCACCTGCACCGCCGGAATCCGGACTTGTGGATCTGGCCGGACTGGCCCGCCCCTTA
>CAWIGC010000035.1:0-534904 GCA_963835555.1 uncultured Solibacteraceae bacterium
GGTCTTGGATGCCAGCGGGGTTGTTCAGCCGGGGAGCATGACGGGCCGGCCGGGTGACCGGACGTGCTGCGGGGCATGCGGCCGGATCGCTTCGAGCGCGCGCTGCACCACGACGGCGCCCAGCGGGACGCCCGGGCCCGGCGGGCACTATCGCACCGGCCGCCAGTGTCGATCGTCAGGGCTTCGGGCCAGGGACCCTGCGCAGTGGCCATCTCGCGGGCCACTGCCCCGTCGGCGTCGGAGACACCCCCCTCCCTGCCCACCAGCCGCCGCCGCGCGACGTCCGCTGGCACCGTGCACCGCAGCGGCACCAGGTCAGCATCCGCGTGGCGGCCAGCGCCGCCGCGGCGGCCCTGGCGCGGCGAAGCCCAGGACGCGTCCGCGATGACCGATTCGCCGCGCGCAAGCAGCAGGCCCCCGCGGCGGAGCAGCTCGCGGTAGGTCCGCTCGGTCCAGCCGGCGGCGTAGATCCCGGTGCCCCACGTCGCAGCACAGCGCTGCTCCGCCGGGACGCCGGCCAGTTCCTTACGGATCCGGTCGCTGCTGAGCACGGTAAAGCCGAGCCGACCGGCGAGCTCCCCGGCGAGCACGGTCTTCCCGGTGCCCGGCAGCCCGCCGACCAGCACCAGGGTGACCGCCCCGGCCTGCAGATGGCTCAGCGTCAGGCCGGCCAGCTGCTGTGCCTCCGCCGAGGCGAGCCGGTCGCCCTGCTGCCCCGCCCGCAGGCAGGCGACCTTGGCGCGGACGAACGCCCGGTACGCGACGTAGTGGTGGCGCAGTGACATGGGGGCCAGGTCACCGAGATATTCGGTATACCAGCCGGTGAACCGCTCGGCCAGCTCCGGGGCGCCGAGCCGCTCCAGGTCCATCGCCAGGAACGACGCGTCGTCCAGCCCGTCGACCCAGCGCAGCCGGTCATCGAACTCCAGGCAATCCAGGATCCGCACCCCATCGTCCAGGCAGAAAATATCGTCAGCGAGCAGGTCGCCATGGCCATCCACCACATGCCCGCCGCGGATCCGCTCCTCGAACAGCTCCCCCGCCCCGCGAGGAACCGTCTCGCCAGCCGCCCAATACTCTCAATGTCCGCGGTTTCGAGCAGCCGGACTTGGCCGTTGACACTGACTATGCCAAACAAGCCGACGAGTCTCCGCATGACCTCTTGAAAGCTGCTCGTCACCAGACAGTCCCAGACTTTCGCGAGAAGGGCATTTGGAAGATCGGTGCATACGTCATGCCTGGTACGTCAGCCCTGTGAATAGTAAGATCTGTCTAACCAGACCACCGTGGCCATCCCAGCGTGACTCCGTCACCTGCAAATCTGTCGCTCGCACCTCTGTCGGATGCCCCGAGCGCTGTCCGCCGATAGTCGTCCCGCTCAGCAGGTCCGGCGGTACCTGCTGGTGTTCTTCAGCGCGGTGAAGCGCTGCGGCGCCTTGCCGCGATTCCACAGCAGCGCGTCGCCCGCGTTCGCCGTGAGGCAGCTGGCGTTGGCGACCGGGACCGTGCCGGTCTGCGGGTTACGCAGCGCGAATGCCACCTTGATCAGGTTGCACAGGTGCGTGCCCTGGTCGACCGAGATTGAGCTCGCGGCGCCGGAGCCGAACGGCAGGGCGGCGAGCGCGTTGAGCGCACACCCCCGGGCTCGTGGCCTTGCTGACCAGGGCCTTGAGGAACGCCCGTGTCGGGCCGTCCGGGGCGGCTAGGTGGGGCGGGACTTTCTACTCTGTCGGCCGAAACGCCCGAGTGGGACCGTGAGGGGATGGTGGTCGGCGACAGCGTCAGTGAGCTGACGGAGGCTCGATCTCCTCCGCGGTCTTCAATGCCTACTGGGGGTTTAAGCTGAAAATGGCCATCCGGACGTCGTTTCTCGACTATTCGGCGTTGCCGCTTATCGGTGGCTGTGAGCGGGCGGCTGCCCTAAACCCGCGGCTGTGCGCGGACGTGCAGGCAATGAGATGGGTTACGAGCTAAGGAAGGTCGGGTCATGAACGGCATCGGCGGGCCCATGGTAGACATAGTCCGAACGGGCCTATCGGAGAAAGGGCACCCCGAGCTTGCCTCGCTCGTGGTGCTGGGCGCCGATGGTCGTCCCCGCTGCAACTGGCCGAGCCTCGGAAGAGCGCTCACGACGGAGGATGTGCGCCTCGTCCACGCCGCTATGTTGTCTGCCTACGAAGCATGTGCCCCCGACGAAATCGGCGACGGGCCGAACCAGTTCACCAGAAGCCGGACAGGGTGGTTGAAGGCAATCGTAGCGATGAGCTGGGGTTGAGACCGCGCCTATTCTGGTCGTCGAGGATGATCGCGGCGACGCTCGGCTGGTGCTCGAGATGCTGGCCGACGCCGACCTCGGGGTCCCCACAGAATTGGTGACCACCCTGGCCGAGGCCCGCCGGAAGCTCCGCCAGCCGGTGTCCTGCATTCTGTTGGACCTGGGCCTCCCTGACTCAACTGGTCTGGAAACCCTCACCGCCGTACTGAACGAAGCTCCCAAGGCCGCCGTCGTTGTTTTCACCGGGCTGGTCGACGAGGAAGCCGGCTCCCAAGCAGTCGCGGCAGGCGCCCAGGACTACCTCGTCAAGGGGAGGGTCGACGCATCCATGCTGGCCCACGCCATACGCTACGCCATGGAACGCAAACAGGCAGAGCTAACCCGAATCGCGGCCAAGAGACAACAGCGCAGCATTCGAGCAGAAATTGACGATCACTGGCCGCCTGCGTCGGGGACCGAGTGTTGAAACAACGATGTGGGACATCGCCGGAAGATTCAAAGCTCCCCGGCCTGAGTGGACTTGTGCCTGCGGCAGGGCGTGCTCACCAGCGTAGGAGGAGCTGAGGATGGCTGTGGCTTCTCGGCCAGCGCGGCGGAGCCCGCGGCTTCCGCGCCTCGGTCATCGCCGAAGGCCCGTTTGGGCGAGGTCACCGACGGAGATGACGGCCCAGCCCGAACTCGGTGTCGACTCGGACGGCCGGCAGTCGCTCGTCGGCCGCAGCCGTCTCAGGCACCCGGGCGGCAACCGGGCCGTCGCAGGGCATGGCGGGAGACGGGGTCCGGGTACTGGTGCTTGATGACAGCACCAGCGACGCGGAGCCGACGGCCGGCAATCGACCGGACGAAGGTGGCGGTTTTGGCAGGGCATCCCACGTCCGCGGTTCGGACCGACCCCTGGGACGGACGCCGAGCGTGAGAGCCGGACAGCAACGCGTGACCGCATGGTCAGATGTGACGTTCGGCTCTACCGACGACCCGTCTTGGCTTGGAGGGTAACTGCGGGTTGTGGTCGGAGGGAATGCCGTGAGAGCAGGCGGAGCGGGTGCTCGCGTTGCCGGTGAGCGACCGGGCAGCTCGCCATGACGCGGCGTCCGATTGTCAGCGAGTCCGACGCAGGCCCCGACGGCAGGCGACTTCACCGGGCGGGACCGGGCCCAGCAGGCGCTGGAGGCGTCGGAGAAGCGGTTCCGCTCGGCGCTCGAGACGATGCTCGACAGTGTCCTGATAACCACCGCGGTCCGCGACGGCGATGGCCACATCGTCGATTTCGTGGTCGACTACATCAACCCGGTCGCCGACATCGGCCAACGCTCAGCCGGGGAGATCGTGGGCCGCCGTTTCCTGGACGTGTGGCCCTCCAGCCCGGTGGCCATGGCGGCGGGCTGGTGGAGGACGGTTGAAGGTGGCCAGGCTGCCTACACGGAGCTGATCGACGGCGTCGGTGACGGGTGAAGGGGAGGGGGAGGGAGAAGCCCAGCAGGCGCTGGAGGCGTCGGAGAGGCGGTTCCGCTCGGCGGTCGACGCGCTGCCGTACTCGTTCATTATCTTCGGTCCGTCCGCGACCGCCAGGGCCGGATCGTCGAACTCGAGTACCGCTACGTCAACAAGGCTTTGCTGCGGCTCTACAACCGATCCTGGGACGAGGTCATCGGGCATGGTGTGCTCGAGTTGTTTCCCTCCGTCCGCGAGCTCGGTCTCTTCGACCGCTACGTCGAGGCGATCGAGACGCACAGCCCGGCAACGATCGACCTGCCGTGGTTCGACGCGAACGGCGTGGCAGGCTCGTTCGAGATCACTGTTACGCCCAGCGATGAAGAGATCATCGTCGCCTCCCGCGACGTCACCGCCCAAAGGCAAGCCGCGCAGTACGCCCGGAGCCGATCGAGGCGAGTCTCGATCCGCTGGTGACGATCAGTGCCGAAGGGAAGATCACCGACGTGAACCAGGCCACCGTCGAGGTGACGGGCGTTCCCCGGACGAGTTGATCGGCACCGACTTCTGCGACTACTTCACCGAACCGGACAAGGCCCGGGCCGTCTACCAGCAGGTCTTCGCCAATGGCTCGGTCACCGATTTCCCGCTCACGGTCAGAGACGGCAAGCTCACCGACGTGGTCTACAACGCCTCGCTCTATAAAGACCTAGCCGGCAAACCCCTCGGCGTGTTTGCCGTCGCCCGCGACGTGACCGCCCAGAAACAGGCCGAAGCCGAGATCGCGGGGCGGGAATTGGAACTCAAGCGGCTGGACGAGCTCGAGCGGTTCCAGCGGCTGACGGTTGGACGCGAGCTGAAGATGATAGAGCTGAAGAAGGAGATCGAGGCTCTGAGGAAGGAGATCGAGGAACTGAAGAAGACCGGGATCGGGACGGCCTCGTGATGGTGACACTCACTGAGGAAGCCAGTTCCGGCGAAGGGGACCCGGCCGAGGCAGGTGCGCTGACCATGGCGATGCTCAATATCCTTGATGACCTCACCGCTGAGAAGGAGCGGCTCGGTGACACCCAGCGGGCCCTGCTCAACATCCTCGACGACTTCGATCTCAAGAAGCAACGTGTCGTCCGGGTCAACGACGACCTTCGCCGTGAGATCGCCCAGCGGACCCAGGCGGAGGATGCACTTCGGGACAGGACGACCGAATTGGCCAGCTCGAACGCCGAGCTGGAGCAGTTGGCGTACGTCGCCCTCCATGATCTGCAGGAACCGCTGCGCAAGATCACCGGTTTCTGCCAGCTGCTGGCCCGCCGCTACCAAGGCCGGCTGGACGAGCCAGCGGACGAGTACATCGGGTTCGTGGTCGAGGCACGGCACGCATCCGACAGCTGATCAACGACCTGTTGACGTACTCGCGGGTGGGCAGGGCCGGCAACGACGTCGCGTTGGTGGACTGCAACCGCATCATGGAACACGTCCGCCTGGATCTGGCCGCAGCCATCGAGCAGTCGGGCGCGGAAGTGACGGTGGCCGGTGAGCTGCCCACGGTGACAGGCAACCCGACCCGGCTGGTCCAGCTGTTCGAAAACGTGGTGGGCAACGCGGTGAAGTTCCACGGTCCCCGGGCGCCCCGGGTGGTCATCTCAGCCGAGCGGCGCGGGGCGCAGTGGCGATTCGCGGTGTCCGACAACGGCATCGGGATGGGCCACAGTACGCCGAGCGGGTCTTCGGCGTGTTCCAACGGCTCCACACCCGGGCCGAGTACCCGGGACCCGGATCGGGCTCGCCGTGTGCAAGAAGATCGTCGAGACTGGGGGCGGCACGATCCGGTGCGAGTCCCAACCCGGTGCGGGCACAACGTTCTACTGGACTTGGCCGGCGGAAGCGAAGCCGTAACGATGAGGACCCCTGGTGTCCCAGTCGAGATCCTGCTGGTGGAAGACGACCCCGGCGACGTGCTGCTCACCCGAGAGGCGCTGACCGAAGGCAAGGTCTTTAACAACGTTCACGTGGTCGGGGACGGGGACGCGGCCATGGCCTTTCTGCGGCGCAAACCGCCGTATGCCGACGCGCCGCGACCCGACCTGGTGCTGCTCGACCTGAATCTGCCGAAGAAGGACGGCGGCGAGACGCTGGCCGAGATCAAGGCGGACCACGACCTGCGCCGGATTCCCGTGGTGATCCTCACCACCTCCGGCGCCGAGGAAGACGTCGTGCGCAGCTACGATCTGCACGCCAACGCGTACGTGCAAAAACCACTCGACCTGGACCAGTTCCTGCACGTGGTTCACTCCATTGATGACTTCTACCTGACCGTGGTCCGGCTCCCGCCCCGTTAGCTCTGCGCCATCTACGAAGTAGTTCCGCCCAGTTCTCCTCACCCGAATCCCCTGCAGTTCCAGGATCTTCGCTGGTTCGCATCCGGATGCGCTCGTATTCGTCCAGCCATCTCTCTCGTTGCTTGTCGGACAAGGTTTACCAGGTCATGACTTCCGTTCATCGGCGTCTCTTCCTCCTATCTCTGATGCCTGGCAACCTCCGGTCGGGCCAGCCGATGTCCTCCAGCGATCCCCCAGATCCCGATTCTACGAAGAGCAGTGCTGGACACCTGTCGTTGACGCTTACGCATCAAACCATGAAAGTCAGGGGTGCTCGGGTTGGGTGCTGCGGGCCACCTTCTGCCAGGCTCCCGGTCTGCGGCGAAGCCGACGCCGAAGGCGCCATTGACGGGATTTGCCCCCCGCCCCGGACAATGACGGAGCGGGAGCCGTTCACGTCCAGGTCTTGACGGTCGACTGACCGCGCGGTGAACATTCCAACGTCATGGCGGCCCGGAAGGCTTTGATCTTCGCGCCAGCCGACCGGCTGTCCGGCCCGCCGGAGCGGGAGCGGGAGCGGAGCAAGACACGCCCCACGAGCCCAGACGGGACGACTGAGGCTTGGGCACGTATTGGGCACAACCAGCCGTAGCGAGCCGGTCTCAGCCGTAGCCAGCCGGAGAACACGAAGACGGCACCTCACCGTGTTTGCGCAGGTGAGGTACCGTCTTCCTGGCTTGTGAGCGAGAGAGGTCCTCAGTTTGGGCGTGAGCTCGCCGGAAGGGCGTTGATTCGGGGAGCGTGCCCACAGGTTAAGCGGCCGTTTTCCACTGGTTCGTGTCAGCTGGCGGGTTGTGCTGGGTTGTGGGTGTGTCGCTGTGAGCGGGGGTCGGTTTCGAGGGCGGTGATGCCGAGGGCTTCGAGCTGGTGGAGGAGTTCCCGGGCCGGCGGTCATTGTCGATCCAGGTTTTGTAGTCGTGGTTTTGTTCGGCGGTGAGCCAGCGGCCGACGGTTTTCGCGGCGACCTTGCGGGTCCATTGCCAGTAGGGGCCGTGGCGGCGGGGCGGGTCGGCGTGGCAGGCGCAGCCGGGGTACCCGCAGCGGGTGCGGCGTTCGGTGATGGAGCCGGGTAGCACCATGCCGGTGCGGGCGATTTTCGCGAGCTCGGTGGCGATCTGGCGGGCCTGGGTTTGGTGGCCGGGGCGACACGCACTGTCCCAGGGTGGCACAGGTCCCCCATTCCGGCTGCTCCTAGCGGTATGCCTACGGTATGGACACCGGCCCGCTGGGGACGCCTGCCTTACCGCCCAGGTGCGGTGCTGGCGGGCTGGTCACTGGCTGGCCGCCGGTGTCGGTGTCGCCGCGGGCGGCGATTCGCCCGCATGGTGGTGGGCGAAGTGGCGCCGGGCGGCCGGGAGCGGGCGAAGTCGTTGCTGTGGGCGGCGGGCAAGCTCGCCGATTACGGATCGGCCCGCCCTTCAGCCGCAATGAGTGCCGGTGGGGTGGGTCACGGCGGGAGGCCGACCGGGATGAGATACAGGATCGTCTGGCCGGTGGGCAGAGCGAGCGCGATCGCCGCCCCGGACGCATCGAGGCCGCCGATGGGCACGGCCGCCAGCCCGCGTGCGGTGGCTTCGAGCAGGATGTTCTGGGCCGCGTGGCCGGCCTCGCGGTCGATGAATGCCTGGGCTTGGGCGCCGTACTTACGGCGGGTGCGATCAGGTGCCGCGGCCGCGACGATGATGTCGGGAGCGGCGCCGACCGCCGATTGCCCGTAAGCGGCGGCTTTGAGTGCGGGCCGCGGGTCGGGCTGGGTGCGGATCTCGGCGCGGTGACCTTGGGGCAGATAGTGCATCACTTCCGTGCGGGTCACCACGTACAACTCCAGCGGGTAAAGGGCGCCCGCGGAAGGGGCGGCGCGTTTGCCGTCGGGGCTGGTGATTCCCTGGCCGGCCCACAGCAACTGGCCCAGATCGGCGAGGGGAAGCGGACCTGGCCGGAAGGCGCGCTCGGATCGGCGCCGCTCGATGGCTTGTTCCAGCGACATCGGGCCGTCGGTGACGGGCGCGGGCAACACGATCTGCTTGGTGTAGCGCGCTTTGGCCGCCTGCACCCAGGCAGGCGCATGGCTGGCGCAGCCGCTGGCCAGTACGACGGCCGTGGCGAGGCCGGCGAGCAGGTCACGGCGCTTCACGGGCAACCTTCGCGGCAGCGAGGTGCTCGGCCATCACGCTGGCGGTGCGGCCAAGCGCGATGAGCAGGATCGCCGGGAGCACCAGCAACAGGCCGATGAGGACGACGATGGGTCGGCTCGCGTAGAAGAACAGGGGCGCCTGAGGGTCGGCCACCACCAGGGCAATCCCCGCGAGGCCGCCGGCCGTCAGCAGGCCGCCGAGCACGGTCAGGACCGTACCGAGCAGCCTCAGCCGCCGCACCGCGTCAGGCGCGTCACGCCGGATCTGCCGGCTGCGGCGCCAGGTCGCGATTTCCCCAGCCGACACCGCCGCGACCGCGCCCAGGGTCAGGCCGCCAGCCAGCACGATCCGGCCGTTCACCGCATCCGGGCAGCGCAACGTCCTGGAGAGGCCACCGCCGGGCCCGGACAGATCAGCGGACCACCACTGCTGCCAGCCCACCCGACCGGCGATCACGTCCCACGCCGAGCCGCACGACTGCGCTGTCGTCCCGGCGGACCGCACCTGAACCTGTAGCATCAGCACCGTGCCCGCGAGGACGAGCAGGGCCGCACCCGCGCTCCAGCACACCCATCGCCACGGCACGGTCACTCCTTCTGGCGCTCCTGCTGGCCTGTCGCCATCTCAGGCTGCGAAAGACCGCTCGCACCGCCTAGATGACCAATTCCAAGGGTTCTGACACGGCGTGTCGCACCGTGGCCAGCAGTGAAGGGTGTCCAAGATCGACGTTGCTAACCCAACGTCGAGCCTGGAGGCCCTCGTGGACGCCGACCTGGACACCCTCGCTACCGCACTGTACGTGACGACCGACGACCTGCTGAAGCAATCGCCGCAGCTCGCGCCGTACCGTCCTGAGGTAGGCATCGACCCGAAGCTGAGCGACGCCGAGCTGGTCACCCTTGCGGTCATGCAGGCCTTACTGGGGTTCACCTCCGAGGCCCGGTGGCTGCGGCACGCCCGGGCTCACCTGCGGCACCTGTTCCCCTGCCTGCCGCAGCAGCCCGGTTACAACAAGCGGCTGCGCGCCGCGGCATCGCTGATCCGGCATTGCATCCGGGCCCTGGCGGCCGATACCAGCGTATGGACCGATGACGTATGGGTGGTGGATTCCACCCCGGTCGAGTGCGGCCGCTCCCGCGAGACCGCCAAACGTTCTGACCTGGCCGGATGGGCCGAATACGGGTATTGCGCCAGTCACTCGCGCTACTTCTGGGGCCTTCGGCTGCACCTGGTGTGCACCCTGCAGGGCCTGCCTGTCGCCTTCGCCCTGGCCGGCGCCAAAGCCGACGAACGCGAGGTGCTGGCCGGCATGTTCACCGCTGACCCGGAGCTGGTCGCCACCCGGCCCGGCCAGACCCTCATCGGTGACAAGAACTACTTCGGCGCCGGCTTCGAGGCGACCATGGCCGGCGCGCGGATCAAGCTCCTGCGGCCCGCCCGCAAGGGCGAGCCGGAACGGGCAGGCGCCCAGTTCTTCAAGCCCCTCCGCCAGATCATCGAGTCGATCAACAACACCTTCAAAGGCCAGCTCGACCTGGAACAACACGGCGGCCACACCCCCGACGGCGTGATAGTCCGCGTCCTGCAGCGCATCCTCGCACTGACCGCCGCCATCTGGCACAACGACCGAGTCGGCCAGCCCGTCAAGCGCTCGCTCCTGGCGTATGACCACTGACCCCTTGGAATCGATCATCTAGAGGCCAATGTCACTTCGGACGGCTCAGGGCGTGTCGCGTAGATCTTGGCGGCCGGCGGCCGCGATCTCTGTGATGTTCGCCTCTTGCGCTCCGGCCCGTACCTGGTGGCAATGTCGGAAGTGGGATGACGCGGCCAAGGAGGCTCGGCATGGTGTGGATCGATGGTGAGCCTGTCCTTGGCCTGCCATCGAACGCAGGTGGCCGAGGGCGCGAGCGCGGCCATGCGGTCGCGGTGGTTGCCGTGCTCGCCGGTTTCTTGCTCGCCGCGTGCGGCGGGACAGCCAGTTCGCCGGGTGGCGGGACAGCCAGTTCGCCGGGCGGCACCGCCCGCTCCACCGCCGCGACCCCAGCGGCCTCCCCGACCGGGAGCACGGCCGCCCCGGCGCCTGCGGCCATCGAGGTGCGCAGCGCTGCCTTTGCCGCCGGCGCGGCGATTCCCGTCAGGTTCACCTGCAAAGGCAGCAACGTCCCGCCGCCGCTCAGCTGGAGCGGATTGCCCGCGGGCACGGCCAGCGTCGCCCTGGTGATGGACGATCCGGACGCCGTGGGCGGCACCTTCACCCATTGGGTGGTGTTCAACCTGCCGCCCACGGCCGCAGGCATCGAGGGCGGGTCACTGCCGCCAGGCGCGACGCAGGCCGCGAATAGCGGCGGTCAGGCCGGCTACATCGGCCCGTGCCCACCCAGCGGAACCCACCACTACCGGTTCACGGTCTACGCGGAGCAACGACGGCTGGAACTACAGGAAGGGGCCGCTCTGCCGCAGGCGCTCCGAACGATCAAGGCGAACGCCGTCGCGTCCGGCCTGCTCACCGGATTGTTCAGCGCCTGACCCGGGCTGCGGCGCCCGCGTGGCAGATACGGGCGAACGACTCTGGGCGGCAGGGCCGCTGGCTGTTAGGCAGAAGGTGGGCTCGTTGCCGGTGCCGCCGCCAGAGGAGGTGAGCAGGGGTGACACAGTCGACGCTTGTTGCCGCCAGGTGGGAAGGGGAGCGCCGCACGGCGATCCGGCTAGGTAACGGCCGCAAGCTGGGTTCGCGCAGCGGCGTGACCCGCAGGCCGCGGGCGCCGCGGCTGGCCACCGATGAACCGAGGCAGCGGTTTGCGATGGAGCCAAGCCGTGGCTGACGACAGCGTCGCTGCGGCGGACCGAGAGAAGGTCACCTGATGACGTCGGTGCTGCCTTCTGCGGTGGGCGGCCCGCATGCGCTCGGACGTCCGCCATCGCGCGGGCTGAGCAGCGATGAGGCACGGGCGAGGCACACGCAATACGGCCCCAACCTGCTGGCCGAGGCGCAGCGGCCGCACTGGCTAGCGCGGTTCGCGCGCAACTTCACCTATTTCTTCGCGATCCTGCTGTGGGCGGGCGCGGGTCTGGCGTGGCTGGGCGACCAGCCGCAGCTCTCCATCGCGATCGTGGCAGTGATCGTGGTCAACGCCGTGTTCAGCTTTGCTCAGGAGTATCGGGCCGAGCGCGCCGTCGAAGCATTGCGCCGAATCCTGCCGCAGCGCGCGCGTGTCCGCAGAGACGGACGCCCACATGAGATCGACGCGCAGGAAGTGGTGCCTGACGATGTCCTCCTGCTCGCCGCGGGGGACCGCATCTCGGCCGATGGGGAACTGGTCGCCGACGTCGAGCTGAAAGTGGACATGCCAACGCTGACGGGGGAGTCGCGCCCCGTCCGCCGCCGCATGACGGCGGCGGAAACCGGCGCGGGCGTCGGAGCGCCCAACCTCGTGTTCGCTGGCACCTATGTGGTCGCGGGCACCGGGGACGCCCGGGTGACGGCGACCGGAATGCGCACCGAGCTTGGGCGCATCGCCGAACTCACCCAAACGGCGAAGCAGCGGCCGAGCCCGCTGGAGCTTGAGATGGGCCGGGTGACGCGCCTGGTGGCGATTCTCTCGGTGTCCATCGGCGTGACCTTCTACTTCGTGGCGGGCCTGCTCGGGATGAGCGTCAAACGATCGGTGTGGCGTTGGCCGACAGTGGACGCAACATGGTGCTTTTGGGCAGCACACCGTGCCCGGCGGGTCCGGCGGGGCGTTTTTGGACCTGATCAGTTGTTGGTTACCAAACGCGAGGGTACGGGCAGCGCATGACGAGCCGTCCTACCTCACCGCCGGCCGATCCGTCCCCCGACGAGACGGCGGCCGGACACACGCCGGTGCCTGACCGGACACAGCCAGTGCCGGTCGCCGGGCGCGCCCGGCCGCCCGGATCGTCCTTCGGCGGGATCGCGCGGCGGCGCCGGGACGGCGCGCGAACGGGTGCCCGTGCGCACCATCCTGGCAGCGATCGGGCTTGTCCTCGGGACTGTCCTTCTCCTGCTGCTGATCAGGGAGATCCAGCGGGTCCTGGTGTGGATCGCGATCGCGGCCTTCTTCGCGGTCGCGCTCTATCCGGCGGTGAACTGGATCCAGCGCCGCGTGCCATGGTGCCGGCGGTCGCTTGCCACGCTGATCGTGTTCTTCCTGGTGTTCGCGGCCCTCGCCGCCCTGATCGCGGTCTTCGCGGTGCCACTCGCGCGCGAGGGGACCGCCCTGGCGGGCCAGCTTCCGCAAATAGTGCAGGACGCCCGGGCCGGACGAGGTCCGGTGGGCCATCTGCTCGTCCGCGCCCACGTGCTCGAATACCTCCAGAAGAACGAGGGCCGTGTCCGCGAGTTCGTGAGTGGCCTCGGCACCCCGGCCCTCGGCTTCCTACGGAAGGCGGCCACCGGGGCGGCGGCCCTCGTGACGATCTTCGTGCTGTCATTCCTCATGATCCTCCAGGGGCCGAAGCTCGTGGCAGGCACCCTTTCCCTGTTCCCGGAGGACCGCGCCGAGCGCATCCGGAAGGTCGGCACGGACTGCGCCAGGACCATCACGGGCTACATCTCCGGCAACCTGCTCATCAGCGTGATCTGCGGCGTGCTCACCTATGCCGTCCTCAAAATCTTCGGGGTGCCGTTCTCGGGACTCATCGCGCTGTTCGTCGCCATCGCCGACCTCATCCCCCTCGTCGGGGCCACCCTCGGCGCCGTCGTGGCCGCGCTCGCCGCCTTCGTGCATTCCGTGCCAGCCGGCATCGCCGCCATCGTGTTCTTCATCCTGTACCAGCAGTTCGAGAACCACGTACTGCAGCCGCTGATCTTCTCCCGGACCGTGAAGCTCAACCCGCTGACGGTGCTGATCGCGATCCTGGTCGCCGTCGAGCTCGCCGGAATTCTCGGCGCGCTTGTCGCGATCCCCGTTGCGGCCATGATCCAAATCATTGCCCGCGACGTGTGGAGCCACCACGGCGGACGGTTCAAACAAACACCCACCGTTGGCGGGGAGCAAACGCCGGTCTCCGGACCGCCCGGCGAGAAGGTCCTGCCGCCGTCCCGCTGAGCTGGCTCCGGCTGCCTTCCTGGCGCTGGCGGGGAAGGCTCGCACGCGCCATAACCAGCCCCGGACCGGCTCAGGCTCGAGAGGCGGAAGACCGGCGGGTTCCCGTTCGAGCGTGGGGCGTACGTGTACCGGGCCATCGATCAGCATGGCCAGGTTATCTCGAATGGCGACGCAACCAGCGGGCACTGCGCCGCCAGCGGCCGCTTCCCCGCTCGCTCCTGCCACGCATTCTCGCCATCGCCATCACTGCGATAGCCGCCCTCGCGGCGCGCTGGTGCTGCGTCCAAGGCTCGCACGGCGACGCCGCCGTCATCGACCGGGCGTGTGACGGTGCCGGGGCCGTGTTCTGGCTCGCGCCGGGCGATCCGGCCGCACCGAGCGCCCAGGCCGCCTATGCCAGGCGCGGCCCGCGAGGTTGCCCGGGCCGAAGCTGACGCGGCGGCTGCGGGGCAGGAACTGGAGCGGGCACGGTCCGGCGCCTGGCGGCGAGATCGACCGGCTACGCGACGAGCTCCGGCAGACGCGGCGCGGGGCAGAGCGCGCGGCTGAGGCGGTGCGGCAGGAGGCCCGGGACCAGGTCGCCGCCGCAGAACGGCAGCTCGGCCGGGTCCGCGACGACACGGCCCACGAGCGGGACCAGCTGCAGCAGTCCTACCAGGCGCAGATCATTGCCCGGTCAGCACCGGAATGTACAGCTCGTACTTCTCGCTCGGCGCCAGCCGCCTGCCCGCCTTCTTCCTGGCCGAGTTCATAATCCGATCCGACACGGCGATCAGCCCGCTGGCCGCTCAGGCAACGCCGTCCGGTGGCTATTTCTGCCGGGGGACCAGCTCGCTAAGTCAGACGCAAGACAACGTCATCGCGGGATCGGCCTTGGGGACACAGCAGCTGTGGCGACCCGCAAATGGCTCCGCGACGATGGGCGTGAGGGCAGGGGACAACTGAGTATGGGGGCGGGCGTGGCCGGGACGGATCGTGTGTACCGCGCGGCTGCCGTCGTGGCTTTGGGGTCCGCGGTGGCGGCGCTGGTGGTGATGTGCGCGGCGGTGCGCGTTCACCCGTGGTCGATGCTGGGCATCGTGGTGGCGCTACCGGCTGCAGTGATCGCCGGGTGGCATGTGGTGACGCGGCGTGGGCTGGCCCGGGTGGTGGCCGGCCTGATCGTGCTGGCCGCGGTGGTGGCACCGGTGCTGCACGTGCTGGCGCATCGGCCGGGGGCGTTGCTGGTCGCCATGCTCCTGTTCGGGTTCTCGATGGCCTCGGCCCGCTTCGCGCTGCTACCGGCGGGGCGGCGTCCGCGGCGGGGCAGTCGCCGCCGCGGAGCTCGGGTGACGGGTGCTGGCCGCGCTGTCCTGCTGCTCAATCCCCGCTCCGGCAGCGGGAAGGCGGCGCGCCTCGACCTCGCCGGCCTGGCCCGGCGGTCGGGGGCCGACGTCGTCGCGGTGCGGCCGGGGGATGACCTGGGTGAGCTGGCCGAGGACTTGGTGGCCGGGGGTGCCGGTGTGCTCGGCGTCGCCGGCGGCGACGGATCGATGGCGCCGGTAGCGGCGGTAGCGTCCCGGCACGGGCTGCCCTTCGTGTGCGTGCCGGCCGGCACCCGCAACCACTTCGCTCTCGACCTCGGCCTGGACCCGGACGACCTGGCACACGCGATGACGGCCTTCCGGCGCGGGGTGCAGGTCCGGGTGGACCTGGCCGAGGTCAACGGCCAGGTGTTCGTGAACAACGTCTCGCTCGGCATCTACGCGGCGATGGTCAGGTCACGGCACTACCGGCGCTCCAAGGTGCGGGCAGTCCTGGACGAATTGCCCGACTTGATCGGGCCCGACTCTGCGCCGTTGCCGCTGCGTTTCCGGGCGCCGGACGGGGCGGAGCATTCCGGGGCCCACGCGTTGCTGGTGTCCAACAACCCCTACCGGCTCGGCGGCCTACCGAAGGACTGGGCGGCGGCGGCGATCTTCCTGCAGTCGTCGTCGGAGGCCACGTCGCCCTGGACCAGCACGGCCTGGAACCTCGCGGCCTTGACCAGGCGCGGTCGCTGTGCCTTGGAGCGGGCGTAGTTGATCACCACGGCCTTGGCGCCCTGGCGCGCGGTTTCCACGGCGATGGCGCGGCCAAGCCCCGTCGAGGCCCCGGTCACCACCACAACAAAGTCTTCGACGCCGCCGCCCGCCATGATCGTTCCCCCAGGATTTTCCCCTTGATAGTGGCTCGTGCGTCGAAACTGAAGTTTGCGCGGAAGGCGGGGTGAGGCGCGGGGCGTCGGCCGGCCAATATGGGGTCGGTCGAAGCGAAGTCGGCTAGAAATTAGGGTCTCCAGTTGCATCGGACTGGCTGAATGTACGCCGAGCCCCGCCAGCCGATCAATATCTCCGGACTAAATCACGCCCCTGTTTCCAGCGTTGCTCCCGTTCCCGGACGCGCTCCATCGCGCGCCGGCAGTTGTGCGAGCAGAAGCGTTGTAAAGGACTTCGCCGAGCACGCACGAATCCCACGTAGCAGCCCGGCCGGTCGCAGGAAATGATCGAAAAAAATGTTCCGTAGCGATTACCCTCGCAGGGTCATTAACCGCTTCTGGCTCTTCGGGTTTCCGGCTCTTGGTGTGCTCCCGGTAGCGGTGGCTTTGCCCGTTCCGTTTCTGTCTACCTGCCGTGGTCGTCCGGTATCTCTGCTGGGCTTTCCACCGCGACCATTGCCGGGCTGCTTCCCGGCACGCTTCGCTGCAATATCGTTGGCGTGCCTGGCCGGGATGAAAGCGTTGCGCACATCCTTTTAGCAGACACCGGCGTGTTCGCGGCCGGCGGGGCAATCGCTTCCGCCGGCCACCCTCTGTTGTGCCTCGATGATGTCCCCTTGTGGCCTCATTAGAAATGTCCCCTAACCTGAAGACCTCACGTGGAGGTCTATCGGTTGGGAAGGATATCGATGAGTGACGAGGAGCGGAAGCGTGGCGAGGTAATGTCACGTTTGAAGAAGGGGGATCTGCGGTTGCGGAACGCGGCGGAGATTCTGAGCATCAGCTATCGGCAGGCGAAACGAATCTGGAGGCGGTATCGAGGACAGAGTGCGAAGGGGCTGGTGCACGGCAGTGTGGGGAAGGAATCCAACCGAGCCAAACCGAAGAAGGTGAAAGAACGGGTTCTGCGGCTGATCCGGCAGAAGTATTCCGGAGAGATTGGCGAGCGTTTTGGTCCCACGCTGGCAGCGGAGCACCTGTGCAGCGAAGACGGCATTGAGGTGGATGCCGAGACGCTACGGCGATGGATGCTGGCGGCAGGGCTCTGGAGCCGGGAACGGAAACGCAAGGTCCACAGGAAACGACGCGAGCGGAAACCACATTTTGGACAACTGGTGCAGATGGACGGAAGCTTTGAAGACTGGCTGGAAGGACGGGGACCCTACGGTTGCCTGATGAATCTGGTAGATGATGCGACGAGCACGACGTTATGCCGGTTGGGGGAGCAAGAGACGATCTGGGCAGCGGCAGGAGTGTTACGCGCATGGATCGAAGCCCACGGGGTGCCGATGGCCCTGTATACGGACTGGAAGAACGTGTACGTGAGGGAGCCGACGACGAAGGAGTTATTGCACGGGAAAACGCCGGTAACTCAGTTTGGCGGGATGTGCGGGCGGTTGGGCATCAGCATCATCGCGGCCAGTTCGGCACAGGCGAAAGGGAGGGTGGAACGGAATCACGGGACACATCAGGATCGGTTGATCAAGAAGATGCGTCGGAAGAAAATCGGCACGCATGAAGCGGCCAATGAGTATCTGGAAAAGGAGTATCTGCCGGAGCACAATCGGCGATTTGCGGTGGAGGCCGGAGAACCGGAAGATTATCATCGGGCCAGGCCAGCGAAGCGGGCGTTAGAGGAAGCCTTGCATTTAGAGACGGAGCGGACACTGGGAGAGGACTGGGTGGTACGAGACGACAGCCGATTCTTCCAGGTGACCAGAGAGAGCAGGTATGCACCAGCGAAGTCGAAGGTGGTGGTCTGCCAATGGCAGGATGGGCGGCGGGAAATCCGGTATCGGGGCAAGCGTCTGGAGTTCGAAGAAATAGCCCAGCGCCCGGCCAAGGTCAAAATCGAAAGCAAGCGGAAGGCGCATCGCAAGCCGGCGCCGCCAGCCAGCAATCACCCGTGGAAGAGCAGTTATCAGGAGATGGGCGTGAAGAAGCCAGCGAGCGTGTAGACCCAGAGCTATGGAAATGCCGGAGTGTGGGGAAGTGGAAATCCAAAAGCAGGATTCCCACTTTTCCACGACTCCTTGGAGATCTCACAAAAGGCGCGAGATCTCCACATTCCCACAGCTCCGACGACGGCAGTTGGGATCGCGATGAGCAGCCAAGAAAACAAAAAATGCCGTCGGAGGAAAAGTGGAAATCCAAGAGCAGGATTCCCACTTTCCCTACCGACGCGACAGCCTGCGGCAGCAAGGAAGAAGCAATTCAGCGAAGAGAACCCGGCGTTTACGCCGGCCGAAACGGGGACACTTCTATCGAGGTAAAACCGGGGACATTTCTAAAGAGGCTTGACATTCCGCCGGCCACCCTCTTGATTTTCGGGATGACCTGTAGGACTCTCGGGAGGGCCCACGGGAGGTGATGACTCCCAGAAGTTCCTGCCCTGGAGGGGAATGATACTCCCCTCCGGGGCGCAGTAACCTCCGGCTCATTGCAAATCAACACTCTACCTCAAAGGCCAGTTGCTCCGGCGTGGTTGTGCGGGGCGAAGAATCGCCGCAGAAATAGTGCCACACAGGGCTCTGCCGCTGCACCACGAACCAGACAGCGGGTTCGAATCACGGCCCACCGATCCATATCAACAGCTTCGCCGCGTGTTGAAATGGGGGGGCGAGAAGAGTCTGGCACTGTATGGAACATCAAAAACAAAAGGTTTGGCAGGCTGTAGGTTGTCTACTTTGCGCAGCTGTGGCATGGAGATTCGGATCCACTCTCGAAGGAACAGAGTTTTCCGGAGGACGGATCACGGGGCCGTTGCTCTTCATGCAAGACTCTGGGGCACTTCTCTTTGTTTTTTGCCTTTCTTGCCGTCGCGGTTGTAGCCGTAGGCGCCGAGCGCGTTGTCCTCGCCTTCCAGATAGCTACTGGTGACGTCGTAGAGGAATAACTCAGGTTTACGCTGAGCGTGGCGGGCGGCGAACGGGTGGCGCTCAATCTGCTCCTGGTGCTGGCACAGCCAGGAGAGATTCTCGTATAGATCGTTTTCATCGAAGCCGCGGCGGATACCCAGGACATCGCAGGCGGCATGCACCTGGGCCAGGCGGACGGCGGAGAGACGGGAGCCTTGATCCGAGAGACGCGCAATGACCTGCCAGAGTGCCAGTTGGCCGGCGAAGTCCGTGCCGAGAGCTTGAGGAAGGGCGAGGCGGCGGGCGACTTCGGCGGCAGCCCAGACGGCGCCGACGGAAGCACCTTCTTGCAGGGGAACACCGTCGAGCGAGGCGAGGGCGGAGAGATCGCCTTTGTGTTTGAGGGCGAGTTCGATGGCGGCGACCTCGGTGGGATCGCAGTGGGTGAGGTTGGCGATGTCACGTTTTTTGACTTTGCCGTCCTGGCGGAAGGATTCGCGGAGGTAGATGGACTCGTAGGTTTTACCGTTGGAGGAGGGCCAGCGGGCGCGGGCTATGTGCATGTCCACATAATAAGGCACGCACATCCTAATCTCAAGTGAAAACTTCAGATATCCGGCTTTTTATGCATGTCTACACAATCTCGCCCAAAATGGGCCTAAATCATTCAAGTAGCAGCGCTTATCTCAAATCGTTGGGGTGAACATCCGCTTGAACCTACACTCCCTCGCGGGAACTGGAACCTAAATCCACCAGCTATACAGCAATTAGTTTAGTTTCAGTAGATTACAGGCTATACGTGTGACACCTTTGGTCATTTTTCGTCGCGGGTCGTCACAGAAGCGTCGCAGAGAAGGTATTGGGCAGGGTTTGGTGGGGCTGAAGGGACTTGAACCCTTACGTCCTCTCGAACGCCAGAACCTAAATCTGGTGCGTCTGCCAATTCCGCCACAGCCCCGCATCAGAATTCAAGTCTACCAAAATGAAACGCCAGTAGCTCTGGAAATGCCAGAAATCGGCACTCTACGATTCGCTCGAATATCCAGGGACAAGCGGGTGTTCTCGACGCTTCACGTAATCCACACTTCTTCTTCATATCGAGCTTTCCTCACGGAGCTTCGCATCGGCGTGCTGTTTGGCCCGTCGATACAGAGCGGCAGCGGTCAACCTGTACGCCTCGTGGAGTCTGCGTACCGCATCTTCACCAAGCTCGTCGCAGATTTGCTGAAATTTTCGATCCTTGCTGTCTATTGTGGAGCTTTTCGTTTTCTTCATCGTTCCCTCCTACGGCATCAACGCCGCCTGTATTTCCCGGCCAGCCACGATTGGCAGTTCGTGCTCAACGTTGTGGGCCAGATTGCGTGCCACTGCTTTTCGCAGCCATGTGGTTCGATCCATTCGTAGCGGATGGCGAACGGAGTCGATTCTGTCCACGATGGCTTCGTCCAGCCGCAATACGATGGCTTTCTTCGCTTTCCTCATGCATGTCTCCATTCAATCGGGTAGAGTCCGTCACCGATATCTCTGATAGGCAACCCGATGCATACCCGATTGATGTATTTAGATCTCTGCAAGGTGGTTATTTACTTGAGTCAGGTGGACACAACCTGTAGTATGGCGGGCTATGGAGGAATACCCGCGGAACCTGAGCGAATTTGAGGCTTGGTTTGCGACTGAGCAGGCGTGCCGGGACTACTTGTTCCGCCAGCGTTGGCCGGAGGGTTTCCGATGCCCACGTTGCGATGGCGGTCAATACTGGCCGGTGCGCTCGATCTTGTTGGAGTGCCGCAAGTGCGGACACCAAACCTCGGTGACGGCGGGACGATCTTCCAAGACACACGCAAGCCGCTGGTGGACTGGTTTCGCGCTATGTACTGAGTCACCACGCAGAAGAATGGCGCCAGCGCCGTGGGACTGCAAAAGGTGCTCGGGCTGGGGAGCTATAAAACCGCCTGGACTTGGCTCCACAAACAGCGCCGAGCGATGGTCCGGCCTGGCCGCGACCGTCTGACGGGTCGGGTCGAGGTGGACGAAACGTATTTGGGAGGCTTGGAGGAATTGTGATCGCTGCCCAAGAGGATGGGCCGGGCATCGGGCGGATCCGCATGAAGCGCATACCGGATGCGTGCGCGAATAGCCTACTGGATTTCGTGGACGAGGCGATTGAGCCAGGCAGCACGGTGCATACCGACGGGTGGGTCGGCTACGACCCGCTCGAGGGGCGAGGCTACGCGCATGAAATAACCTTCCTGAAGGGCAAGAAGGAATCCGCGTTGGAACTGATGCCGAGGGTGCACCGAATCGCATCGCTGCTGAACGCTGGATTCTGGGAACTCATCAAGGAGCGGTGAGCCATGAGCATCTGGAGTACTACCTCGACGAATTCACGTTTCGGTTCAACCGGCGTCGGTCCAGCAATCGAGGGAAGCTTTTCTACCGCCTGGCGCAGCAAGCAGTCGCCATCGATCCCGTCCCGTACAAGTCCATGGTCAAATGTGCCGAGGGAGCAGGGGCTCAGACCACAACAGGTAGTGGTTAAAGCGGGCAACCTGAGTGAAGTAAATAACCACCCTCTGCAAAACGATAGCCTCGTGCGTGACTTACTGCTGATTCAAGACGACGATGCCACCGGGACTTGACAGATTCAGAAACCGTGCGATGATATTTTCGGAACTCAAAAGATCTTTGCCAAGTGGATGGAAATCTCAAGAGATCTATATAAGAAGTGAGAAGCCCAGAGGGCGCGCCTTGAGCCGCTGGCAACTTGGAGCAGAAATGCTCCCGGCGAGTACCCCACTAAGACGAACGGTGCGGATCTAAGTCGTGATAGTTGAGCTTACAGCGGTTGGTAACATAAGAACCTAATTAGCCTAAACCAGAGCGATCTGGCACCCGAAAACTTGGAGAAGACGAGTAGGGCGGCGAAGGCCGGGTAGCCGATGAGCGAGATCCGAAAACGAGTCTACGCAGCGGACGCTAAGATCAAGTTCCGACTCTCCCATGTCAGAACATGGTGGAAATGAGGACGGCGACAACGCCTGTACTCATTTCCATTTCAGCAACCCTGTCACCTGAATTATGCACACGTAGAGCGTTCCGAGCGCCCGTCGCGTTCGGTTTGATGTGGTCCGAAGTCGAGTAGGTCAGTTCGAGGTTTGCTGCTTCATCGTCCTCCTTTGGCTTCAATCCCACCAAGGCCCGCTCCGAAGCTATGTGTTTCGTTGCGCTTGTCGTTAGCGCATAGCTTTCTATGCACGGTGCGGATTCCGGTGGGAATTGGTCCGCGATTCCGGTGGGAATTGGTCCGCGATTCCGGTGGGAACTGGTCCGCGATTCCGGTGGGAAGTGGTCCAGTTTTTCGAGGTGACCGGAATGTTGGACCGCATGGACCGGAACAGTGGACCAGATCACCGGAATCGGACAGTAGATGGAGAACTGGCGCAGGTAATCGAACGAAGGTGTGTGATCCCCTGAGCAGGAAAGGAGATCACATGCCGGGAAAGAGATCAACCGCGCGACAGATCAGAGAAATACTCAGACTTCATCATGAAGTTCACCTGGGGGAGCGCCAGATTGCGGCGATCTGCCTGGTGGGCAAAGGAACGGTGCAGCGCTTTCTGCAACGGGCCACAGCCGTAGGGCTGGGGTGGCCCTTACCAGAAGGCCTGGACGACACTCAACTGGAGAAGTTGCTGTTTCCTCCAGTGCCAGCGCCGGCGGGGACCAGACCACCGCCGGACTTCACCAAAGTGCACCAGGAGTTGAAGTCCAATCGCAGCGTGACGCTGCAGTTGCTGTGGGAGGAATACAAGGAGAGCCAGCCCGATGGCGTCAACTACAGTTGGTTCTGCGATCAGTATCGGGACTGGGCGCGCCATCTGGATGTAGTGTTGCGGCAGGATCACCGAGCCGGCGAGAAAATGTTCGTCGATCACGCCGGCGACACCATCGACATCATCAATCCCGCAACCGGTGAAACCCGGGCCTCCTACATCTTCGTAGCGGTGCTGGGCGCCAGCAACTACACTTACGCCGAGGCCACCTGGACACGGGACCTGACGGACTGGATCGGCTCGCACACCAGGGCGTTGCAGTACTTCCAGGGCGTCACCAAGTTGGTGGTGCCCGATCAGTGGAGGGCGGGTGTGAGCCGGCCCTGCTACTGGGAACCGGAGTTGAATCGCACGTACCAGGACTGGGGCACGCACAACGGTGTGGCCATAGTTCCAGCGCGACCCAGACATGCCAGAGACAAGGCGAAGGTCGAGCAGGGGGTCTTACTCACCCAGCGTTGGGTGGTGGCCGTGCTGCGGAAGCGAGAGTTCTTCAGCCTGGGCCAGTTGAACGAAGCGATCCGGGAACTGGTAGCCAAGCTAAATCAGAAACCATTCCGCAAGCTGCCCGGCACTCGCGCGGAGTTGTATGAGAAACTGGATCGGCCGGCGCTGGCAAGCCTGCCGCCCCAGCCCTACGTGTTCGCGCAGTGGAAGAAGGTTCGCGTCGGGTTGGATTACCACGTGGAGGTGGAAGGCCGCCACTATTCCACGCCCTATCAGCTTGTTGGCCAGCAGGTGGAGGCTCGTTACACCGCTTCCACCGTGGAGATTCTTTACCGCGGCAAGCGCGTGGCCTCGCATCCGCGCAGTAGCGAAGTGCCGGGGCATTCCACCGAACCAGCGCATCGCCCCAAGTCTCACCAGCGTTACCTGGAATGGAATCCCACCCGACTGTTGGAATGGGCCGGCACCATCGGGCTCTTCACGGTGCGCTTCGTCGAAGGACTTCTTACCAATCATCCACATCCGGAAGCCGGCTTTCGCGCTGGCATGGGGCTGCGTCCCCTGGCTCGTCAATACGGCGAGGCGCGATTGGAATCGGCCTGTACCCGGGCGGTCCGCTGCAAGCTGTACCGACTGGCGAACGTGCGCTCGATTCTGACCAGTGGGCTCGATCAACAACTGCTGCCGCAGTTGGCGCCCGCCACCCCGCCGGTGGAACACGACAACATCCGAGGAGCCGATTACTACGCGGCACCCGGCTCCGAGGAGGTGGCCGGATGATGATTGAACAGACCCTCGATAAGCTCCGGGCACTGCGATTGAGCGGCATGGTAGAGGCCTATCGGCAGCAGACGGAGAACCCGGATGTAAGTTCGCTCAGCTTCGAAGAACGGCTGGGCCTGATGGTGGACCAACACTGGACATGGCGCGAAAACAAGGCCCTGGCCCGTCGGCTGAAACCGAGCCCTGCGTGGAGGACATCAACTACCGCTACGCCCGCCAACTGGACGGAGCCAAGCTGCGCTCGCTGTTGAGCTGTGAATGGGTGACTCAGCACTTGGCAGTTATCTTCACGGGGCCAACTGGGATCGGCAAGTCATGGCTATCGCAGGCACTGGCGCACAAGGCCTGCCGAGACGGCTTTTCGGTGTTGTACCGGCCGGCCGGGAAGCTGTTCCGGGAACTGGGCGAGGCGCGGGTTGATGGCAGCCTCGGGAAGTTGCTGCCATCGTTGGCACGGGTGGACGTGCTAGTGCCCTACCTTCGCAGTGAAGGCAGCGGAATCCCGGTCTTGTGGCCTCAATCATGACGAACAGGCCGAGTAGTCATACATGAAAGAAGTGTCGGCATCCAACGATCCAGTTCGAATGTCTTAACAGCTTTACGCTGTGAGGTGCTCAGCTCTGGCGCAATCATTACCGTCGCGCGACGCCCCCGCCCGCGCGTCGTCGTGCGCACCAGTGTTGCGCGGATCTCGGCAAGATCGCCCATCATCGCGAGGGCCGAGTCGCCTGTTCCGAGCGCGAGTTTCGCCAGACTCACCAGCATCAGTCCCACGACCGTTGCAAAGGTGTGTAGCCGTATCGACCCATCGGCCCACTGGTGCGATGGTCCCCAGGGCACCACGCCACCCTTCTTCGCCCGTCGGAACAGTTCTTCGACGTTCCATTGACCGCGAAATGCCTGCACAATCCGGCCTGTACTCCACAGATGATGATCCGTGCACAGCACTCGCCGCCCCAGTCGGGTTTTCTCCATCTGGCGACGCAGTGCCGCATCCACATGCCAGCGCAAGGTCGGTTGCTGGTCGTCGCCGCCGATTTCGGTCACCACGAATCGCGACAAATGTTCGCGAGCCAGCGTCTTCCTAATCCGTTGCTCCAGGCTGCTGCGCGAGATCCGTTTCCCTTTTACGAGTCGATCCAGCTTGCCTAACTCCGCCTTGGCTTTACGCAACGCCACCGCTATGCCACGCTTCTGACCCTCCAGCAGTTCCTGGCTCTCCACCACTACCAGCGTGCGGTCCAGGTTGCAAACCTTCATCTGCACCCGCGCTGCCCGCACCTGGGCCAACTTGCCAGTCAGGTGCTTCATGGCGCCTCGCTGGGCCGCCATCTGCAGCGCCTTCTCCGCCGCCGCATGCCCCAGCGGCAGCGAGATCAGGCTATAGTAGCCGACGGCGTCCAGATCCAGTTCTAACTGGGGACTCCAAAATCCTCCATCCCGGACCAGCGTCCGCTGCGCGTTTTCGCGGCACTCCCCATCGTCCAGCGATTGGTGCAGTGCCCTCAACCCATCCAGGCACGCGGTCAACACCGCCCGATCGGAACTGTTCCCCGCATAAGTGCGGTGTAGCAATGGCACATGGCCCGTCTCGCTGACCAGCACGCCAAGCCCCACTACACGCAGATCACTCCGTTTGCTTTTGGCATGCCCACGACGCGCCAACTCCCCTGGCGTCACCGTCGCAATGTGGGTGTCGAAATTCGTGGTATCGAACGCCAGCACGTCGGCCGAGAGATCGAACCGGGCCACCGCCGCTTTGGCAATCGCGATCTGCGCTTTTTCCAATTGTTCATCGGTGACTTGCCGGGCCACCCGATGATAAGCCTGGCCAGTGAATACCAACCCAGGCAGACACGACAAGCGCGGCACGGCCGCATTCAAAAACTCGGCCAAGTGCCGCTTGGGTCCGGGCGAGCAGGCCCGCTGAATAGCCACCGCCACGGCCAACTCACCGACCGACGGACCGCCTTTGGCACCAAGATTGCCGCACGCCCGGTCGATGTGCCCGATCAGATCGAGTTGCTCGGCAACCCAGATCAACGCGCCGACATCCCCAACTGCCTGTGTACCCACCGTTCGCGTGGCGCTCAGATCGGCGACAGGCGCCGTGGTTGCCGGCCCCAGCACGGTCTGACGCGCAACGGAACGGCTCCGGACCGGGTCCCACACCGACTGGGCAGCGATCCGATAGCGGCGGCCATTCACCACGCGTTCGAAGACATGCATATCTTTCATGTAGCATGATTTCGCCCACAAAGGAAGCGTCGCACCATGCTTTATGGCACCGAAGCACCGCACAATGCTGTTTTGTCGTTCAGAAATGCGAAGGTAGGGCTAGACCCATGGCCCGACCGCCTTTGAGGCGGCCCAACTCATCAAGCCACCCGCTCCGCGGGGGGTGCCTGACTCTTGAATGCCGCTACGTGGATGTCATCGCGCGTGGAGGTGTCGATCTGCGCTTTAAGTCCACGTTTCTCAAGCTCCGCTTTCACCCCATCCGTGTCCCACGGAGCGATCCCGAAAGAGATGTGATCGATCCGCGGGCGGCGCGAGGGCGAAGCCGCAGTCCTGGCGAAATTCGGGTCGTTGGGGTTGCCCCCGCGGATGATGATGTCTCCGATCTCGCCGATCAGCAGCTCGTTCTGGCTGCCTTCGTCGTACGTCTCTTTCCACCCCAGAAGATTGCTATAGAAGGACGCGGTCTTTTTGTAGTCGGCCGCATTGAACGAGAAGTGGTCCAGCCAAACCGTCTTCCAGCCGGTCGTTCCGAACGGCAAGGGCGTTGTCAGTTTGGCAGTCGCCACCATCTTGCGGGCCTTCGCGAGGCCGCTCCGGTTCGCGATCTGCAGGTCGCCTCCATCGGGATCCTTCACATGGAAGCTCTCGAATCCTTTCCCGTCATTGTCCGCCACCGGGGTCAGCCCGCGCTTCTCCAGTTCGCTCCGCACCGTTGGCGCGTTCCAGGGCTCGATGACGAAGCAGAAGCTGACCACAATGGCCGACCGCCGTTCGGGCGCTTGTTTAAAGATGGCCGAGCCCCAGTCGCCAATATCCAGGACAGCCTGCCTGCCATCATCGCCGCGCAGCGTCCATCCCATCAGCGCTACGTAGAATGCCGCCTCTTTCCGATAATCGGGCATTTCGAAGGCGATGTGATCCAGCGCCACGGTCTTCCAGCCAGTGGGAGCGAAAACCGGGCGAATCGCGGCCGTCGCCACTTCCTCGCTCAAGGGACACAATCGTGTACCGTACCCATCCCGGCACCGGCCCTGGCCGAATGCGGATGCGGCGAAAAGGGCCACCATGGCGCCGGCCCCCAGCATCCCCGGCAGATCTGGATACCGCATCCCCACATCCTATCCCAGTTACAGCAGGCCGGACGCCCGGGCGTACTTCAGCGCTTCGATGGCGGCGCCGCGCGCTCCCGCCGTGTCCCCGTTCGGCATGATGTGAATCGGGATGCCGCTCTGTTCGGCCCGCTGAGCGGGCATCGCGGCTCGCGTTTCCGCGAGGAACCAGCCCTGGAAATCGGCGCCGGTTTCAATGGCTCCGCCCCCGATGATCAGCACGTCCGGATCGAACGTATTCACCATTTCGTCGAAGAACAGCCCGAGCGCCTGGGCCTGCACGCGGAAGACGTCGCGGCACAGGGAATCGCCCTTTTCCGCCATCCCGCGCACCAGTTTGGCCGCCTTCACAATGTCCAGTTTCGCCAGTTCGTGTTCCGGATGACGCTGCAGAAAGTACGGCAGAAGCGTCCTGGTAATGGCGGTAAGGGAGCACAGCGATTCCAGGTCTCCCGTACGCCCGCAATTGCAGGCCGGATGGATGCCCTCGATACCGGGGATGCTCTGGTAGGGAATCAGTACGTGGCCCAGTTCTCCGCCGAAGCCCATCTTGCCCTTTACCACGTTGCCCTCGACAATCACTCCGCCACCCAGCCCTGTGCCGATCACCGCCGAGATCGACGTTTCCTGGCTCCTGGCGCCGAACAGAGTGAAGTGCCCCCACAGCGCTCCGGCGTTGCCATCGTTGAGATACGTGACCGGGCGAGCGAGTCGCGCCTCCAGCCCGGCGCGGATATCGAAACCGGCCCAATCGTCGTGCACGAAGTTCGTCGAACCGCGCGCGCTGAGCACGCCGGTCGAACTCGCCGGGCCCGGCGTATCCAGGCCCACGGCGACGACTTCGCCCAAACCCACGCCGGCCCTATCGACGGCGACCGCGAGGCCCTCTTCGATTTGCCGGAGGCACACTCCCGGGCCTTCGGTCGAGCGCGCGGGATGCTCGCAAAGCCCTTCAATCAGAAACTGTTCCTGCCCGTTGACGATCGTGTAATTGATAGCGGTCCCGCCCAGGTCGACTCCGGCGACTACGTTCATGGTGGAGGCTCCATTCGTGTGAGGATATGACTGAAATGCCAGCTTAGCAGGAGATGCCGGCGGTCAGCCGAAGATTTCGTCCACTGCCAGTTCGCCGCCATCGAAAGCGCTCAGGGGAAGGGAACTGCCCGTGTCATATAAACCGACAGAGCCTTCAGGGCGCATGACCGAGACGGTGCGGTTGTCGGCGTCCACAATCCAAAATTCCCGCGCTCCATTTGCCAGGCAAAGCGCGGCCAGTTCTTGAAGCTGCTTCCGCGTGTTGGAAGGCGATTTCACTGCTCTGACCAGGTCGGGGGCGCCCATCAAATAACCGTCTGAGTCGCCCGCATCCCAACGGCTTTGGGAAATCACTGCCACATCTGCAGCGCGCACTTCAAACTCCGCAAGCGGGCAATACGGCAACTCGATGATGATTTCGCCGAACAATTTCAGTTTCAGTTCCAGCAGTCGGCTCAACCGCAACTGCATTTTGGTGTGCCGGATCTTCGGGCGCGTCAACGCCACCACCTCGCCATGATGGAGCTCATATGCGTATTCGCCGCCTTCCGGCAACTCCCGGAATTGCGCCACCGTAATCAGATTCGGAAGGGCAGCCATATGCCTCTCATTCTAACGCCGCCCGGTGCCCCACAATAGAATTATGGTGTACCTGGACAACCACTCCACCACCCCCGTGGACCCGCGCGTTCTGGAGGCCATGCTGCCCTATTTCGGCCCCAGGTTCGGTAATGCCGCCAGCCGCGGCCATCGTTTTGGATGGGAAGCTGAAAAGGCCGTGGACCTGGCGCGCCGCCGCATCGCCGAACTGGCCGGCGCGACCCCGCGGGAAATCATTTTCACCAGCGGCGCCACCGAATCCGACAACCTGGCCATCAAAGGCGCCATGGAAGCCGGGCGCCGGAAGGGCAACCATATCGTAACCATGGCGACGGAGCACAAAGCCGTGCTCGATTCCGTGAAGCACCTGGAGCGGCAGGGATGCCAGGTCACCATTCTGCCGCCGATGGCTGACGGCCTGCTGGACCTCGATGCGCTGCGTGCCGCGCTCCGCCCCGATACCGTCCTGGTCAGCGTGATGTATGCCAATAACGAAATCGGCACCGTCCAGCCGGTGGCACAGATCGGCGCAATCTGCCGCGAGAGGGGCGTCCTGTTTCACTGCGACGCGGTGCAGGCATTCGGCAAGATACCGGTGGACGTGGATCGCGACCGGATCGATCTGATGTCGCTCAGCGCCCACAAGATGTACGGCCCCAAAGGAGTAGGAGCGCTGTACGTGCGGCGGCGCAATCCGCGGGCCCTTCTGGTGGCCCAAATCGATGGCGGCGGGCACGAATCGGGCATGCGCTCGGGTACCCTCAACGTCCCGGCGATCGTGGGTTTCGGTGAGGCTTGCTTCCTCTGCGCACGCGAGATGCAGGCCGAACAGGCGCGTATCTTTGACTCCCGCGAGCACCTGCGGGCGCGGCTGGAAGCGGGTCTGGACGGGGTGACGGTGAACGGAACCATGCAGCATCGCCTGCCCGGCAATCTGAACGTCACCTTCGACGGAGTGGATGCCGAGTCCTTGCTGATCGCACTGCCCGATCTGGCGCTATCCACGGGGGCCGCCTGCACTTCCGCCACCGTGGAGCCGAGCCACGTGCTTCAGGCCCTCGGCTTGGACCGGCGGCAGGCTCAGTCGTCCGTCCGTTTCGGGCTGGGCCGCTTCAACACCCGCGAAGAGGTGGAGCAGGCGGCCGTCCAGGTCATCGAGGCGGTGCAGCGGATCCGTAAACTCGGCCTTACCGGCTGGGCATAGCCTCATGCTATACTTTTGAAGTCTACCTGTTAGAATCCAGGGAAATTTATGCCTAAGCTCAAGACACACAAAGGTGCGTCTAAGCGGTTCAAGAAGACTGGTACGGGCAAAGTGGTTCGCAGTCATGCCTTTGGCCGTCATATCCTGACCTCGAAACCGCACAAACGCAAAAAGAAATTGCATCAAAGCGTGGTGGCCGATCCGGCCGATCAGCCCGTTTTGAAGCGTATGCTCCCCTACTAGAGTAGGCGAGGGCAAATTGCGCGGACGGCGCTCGTCGCACGTGCCCGTTCCGCCAAGAATAGATACATTTAAGGAGATGAAACGTGCCTAGAGTCAAAAGAGGTACCCACCGCCGGGCTACCCGGAAAAAGACGCTAAAACTGGCGTCCGGTTATTTTCTCACCAAAAGTAAACTGAACCGTGCTGCCCAGGAGGCCGTGGAGCGCGGCCTCAAATTCGCTTATGTCGGGCGGAAGAACAAGAAGCGCGAATATCGTTCTTTGTGGATCGTTCGCATCAACGCCTCCTGCCGCGCCGCCGGCATGTCTTACAGTCAGTTTTTGCACGGGCTCAAGGCCGCTGGTCTGGATTTGAACCGCAAGGTACTGGCGGATGTGGCGCTTCACGATGAAGCTGCATTTGGCCAACTGGTAAGCACAGCCAAAACCGCCTTGGAGAAGGCATGACTCCCGCAGATCACGAAACTGATTCCCTGAGCAGTTTGGAAGATCGCATCCAGCGAGCCATTCAACTTGTGTCGCAGTTGCGGCGCGAGAAGGAAGCCGCCGCGGAAGAAGCCGCTGAAGCCAAGGCTGAAGCGGCTCGCCTCGCGGATGAGGTGAAGGCGCTGCAAGCCGAGCGCAAACAGGTGCGCAGCCGGATCGAAAAGCTGCTGGGGCAGATCGACCAGCTCAGCACTTCGTAGGCCGCCGCCCATTGGGGAGAGCCGGAATGGACACCAGCAATCCTGAAAAACAGGCCGTTCGCGTTACCATTCTAAGCCGTCCCTATACCCTGCGCACCTCCGGCGACCCGAAGGAAGTCGAAGCGGTGGCGGCGAGCGTGGATGAGTTGATGCTGAACATCGCCTCCCGCGCTCCCAACGCGGACTCCACCCACATTGCCGTCCTGGCCTGCCTGCACCTTGCCGACCGTCTGCAGACCCTGGAGCGCGATCTTTCGCAACTCAAGGAGCGCGTGGATCGGAAGAGCGGTGAATTCGCCGGTATGCTGGAGCAACTGCTGGCCTCCGGAGAACGTTGATGCGGCTGGCGGTATTTGTTATTGCAATGGCACTTTCCGCGGCATCCACTTATCAATCTGAAATCGCCCAGTGGCGTCAGCAGCGCATAGCCGCTCTCAAGGCGGACGGAGGTTGGCTTTCGGTCGCCGGCCTGTTCTGGCTGAAAGAAGGCCCCAATACACTGGGCACCGGCGGAGCCAATGATATCGTTCTGCCGGCCGGTCCCGCCACGTTCGGCGTCCTCGAACTGCGCCAGAGACATGTACGCGTCACGCGAGGGGCTCCCGGCCGCGAACTCAAACCCGATTCCGACGATGTGTTGAAAATCGACCGCCTGAGCCTCTTCGCGATCCAGCGCGGCGGACGTTTCGGCATCCGGCTGAAGGATCCCGACAGCGAGTACCGCCGGAAGTTTCATGGGCTGGAGTATTTTCCGGCGAATGAATCGTACCGTATTGCCGCCCGTTTCGTAGCGGAGCCGAAAAGGATCCCGATCCTCAACGTCCTGGGCCAGACCGAAGAGTCGGAATCTCCCGGGTACGCGGTCTTCCACCTCGCAGGCCAGGAACTCAAGCTCTATCCCATTCTGGAAGAACCCGGCGCCAAAGAGCTTTTCTATATTTTCAAAGATCAAACCAGCGGCAAAGAAACCTATGGCGCGGGCCGTTTCTTTTATTCGGAGATGCCCCGCGACGGTAAGGTGATTCTGGACTTCAATAAAGCCTATAACCCGCCCTGCTCCTTTACTCCGTACGCCACGTGCCCTCTACCTCCGCCGGAAAATCGATTGCCGGTACGAGTGGAAGCGGGCGAAAAGAAATACGATCATTAGGCTGTTTGCCGCGGCCAGCCGCCAAAAAATGCCGCAAGTGGGCAAGCGACTCGTCCATTGCCGCCTCATTTCCATCGGAAGCATCCACGATGACCCCTTCGTGAACCCGAAGGAACGCCTTCACAATCAGGGGATCCCGCCAACCGCGGTCGGTTTCCAGTCGCAGAATCTCCAACGCTTTTTCGGCTGAAAAGGCCTCCTTGTAGGGCCGTGGATTAGTAAGCGCATCGTAGATATCGGCCACTTGCAGTACGCGCGCCAGCAACGGAATTTCTTCCCCGCGCAAACCGTCGGGATATCCCGACCCGTCCCATCGTTCGTGATGGTTCCGAATCAACGGCAGGACCGGCGCCAAAGACCTCAGATGACGGCAAATCTCTTCTCCGCGAGCCGGATGGCTCCGCATTATGGTCCATTCCTGAGCCGTAAGCCTCCCGGGCTTCAGGAGGATCGAATCCGGGATACCGATTTTGCCGATATCGTGCAGATAGCCGCCCCGGTATAAGTCCTGCAGGCTCGCACTATCCAACCCCAACGCCATGCCCAGCGTTACCCCCAGGTAGGCCAGTCGCTCGCAATGACCGGCGACATGCCCGTCCCGCTGGTCCATAGCCGCCACCAGGCCAATTAGAGTTTGGGTGGTTTCATCCAGGGCCAGCACGCCCGGGCTACGTGGCAAAACCGTCTGCTGCTCTCGTTCCATGTGCTGCTATTTCTATCGGCGGTTTGCCGAAACGGGATAGTGTATCGCGACGAATTTGTTATCGATTCTCAATGGCGGACCACAGTCACCGAGCGCCAGCCGGAATTGCCCGCGGCGTCATAGGCCCGAATGGTGACCGTATTTGTCCCAACCAGCAGGGGAACGGTGGCAGACCATGCCGAAGTTCCGGATGCCGTGCCCGAGCCGCCCGTTGACGTCGTCCATTTCACCGCCGTAACGCCCACGTTGTCTTTGGCCGTGCCGCTAACGGCAATCGAGGCGTTGGTAGTGGAAACAATGGTATAAGACGGCGTTCCGATCGCCAGCGTGGGCGCCACCCTGTCTTGCGGTGGCGGGGGCGTCGATGGCGGCGCCGGTGGCGGGGGGTCGGGCGGTTGCTGGGGCGGGTCCGAAGACCCGGTCTGTGCCCCCCTGGTGCCGTAGAGCGTCTGAATTCCGGCGATATCGTCGTTCGTCAAGCCAGCCGACAGTCTGTAATACGGATACATCACCGCGCCCGGCGCGTCCGAATGAGCCAGCCCCAGCGCGTGTCCGATCTCGTGCAGCGCCACCGAAAACAGATCGATGTTCATTCCCACGCCCCAGGTTTGCGCATCGTTGAAATGCATGTCCCCGGCGATGGGCTCGGGATTCGGCGGAGCCGGGTAGAACGTATGGGCCAACGAGGTGATGGAAGTAAAGGGGTACGAGTCACCGTGCGCTCCATTGGCGAAGAGAATCTCGATGGTGCGCCCGGTTCCGGTCAGTTGTCCCGGAGTGAAGGTGACATTGGTATAACGCGCCCATTCGGAAAATGCCCGCTCCACCTGGCTTCGCGCCACGTTGGAATCCAGCTTCTGCGTCATCGTGTTGAAGATGTACTGCAGCGCGACGTTCCCCTGGGCATCGCGCAGCCAGCCGGTATCCGCCAGGGCATAATCAGCCACCGGGCCTGCCTCGGTGATAGGGCCGGCGCATCCGGCGAGCCGCTTCCTGGTCAGCAGCTCCGGATCGGCTCGCATGATGTACGCGACTTCTTCGTGGCCCGCCAGTGCGCGCAAGGCGGAGTGGTCTCCCGTCACCAGCAGATGCCAGGGAATCAGCCCGTCGGTCTCGTGCACCAGAAATCCGTGTTGCCGCGCAATGCCGCGGGCCACGCGCGAACCCACACCACGGTGGAACTCCACCAGAAACACACCGGAATTTTCGTCGTTCAGTCCCTTGCTGAGCTTATCGGAAGCATCCAGGGGACCGGCCCATTCGACGTCCAGACCGCTAAGGTCCGCTATTGGCGGCGTCTCCAGCAGGAGCGACGAATCCGGCACATAACTGATGATGCGGAAGCCCCTTCGCGCCAGTTCCGCCCGCAATCGCGCGCCGGGACGCTCCCGGAACTGCACCAGGCAATACTTTTCACCCGGCGGAATCTCCCTCCGCCGGCTAACCCGAGCGCCGTCGATCGTGCGCGACTTCAGGCGGATCAGATCGCCCGCCCACGCTCCTTGGCTGAGCAGGATCAGGTAGATTGCGTATTTGAGAGACATTCGGGTTCTCAAATATCTTTTCGAACAAAATGAGAAGTTCTTGAAGCGGCGGGCACTCAATCATTGACCACTATGAACCGCTATCGGAGCTTCCTGCCCGTTCTGCTCTCGACCGCGGCCGCTCTCGCCGGCACGGCTCCTCCCACCTACCGCATCGAAACCATAGCCGGCAGCGACCTGCCCGGCGATGGGGACCCGGCGAACCTGGCGCAAATCGGCAACATTCAGGGAGTGGCCACCGACCGTCTTGGCAATATCTATCTCTCCGATACCGATCATCACCGCATCCGCAAAATCAATTCCAGCGGCATTATCACCACTGTTGCCGGGAACGGGACCGCGGGATTCAGCGGCGACGGCGGCGCGGCCACGCAGGCCCAGCTCAATCTCCCCTATGGGCTCGCCGTGGATCTTGCCGGCAACCTGTATATCGCCGATCTGGGCAACAACCGCGTGCGCCGCATGTCCCCCGACGGCGCCATCGGCACCTACGCCGGCAGCGGCCAGACGGTTCTGGGCGACGGAGGGCCGGCCGCCGCCGCGCTGTTGTCAGGTCCGCGCAATGTGGTGGCGGATAGCGACGGCAGCCTGTACATCTCCGAGTTCCTGGGCCATCGCGTGCGCAAGGTGACGCCCGATGGCCACATCGCCACCATCGCCGGCACGGGAGCCGCGGGCTTAGGCGGCGATGGCGGTTTGGCCGTGAAAGCGCAACTCGCTTTTCCGGCCGGTCTCGCGTGAACCGCGCCGGCACTCTGTACATCGCCGATTCGCAGAACCAGCGCGTGCGCAAAATCCTTCCCGGCGGCGTGATCTCCACGGCGCTGGGCGGTTCCGCCGGCACTGCGCTTCTATCGCCCATCGCCGTGGCGGTGAATAGTGCCGGCGATCTCTTCGCGGCCGATGCCAGCGCCACCATCCGCTGCCTCACCGCCACCGGCTCCTGGTTCGACGCTGCGGGCGCCGGCTCAACGGGCTTCGGTGGAGACGGCGGACCGGCTGTGAGCGCGGTGTTGTCCGTACCCCACGATCTCGCCTTCGACCTCTCCGGCAACCTCTACATCGCCGATGGCGTCCGCATCCGCCGCGTCGACGTATATGGCATCATCCAGACGGTCGCCGGCGAAGGATACCTGCACGCCCTGGGCGACGGGAACGCCGCGGCGGCTGCCCTGTTGCTCCGCCCGTCCGGGGTGGCTCTGGACCCCGCCGGCAACCTCTATATCGCCGATACCGGCACACAGCGCATTCGCATGGTGGCGCCTTCCGGAGTCATTTCCACTTTCGCAGGCACCGGCGCCGCGGGATACGATCACGATCCGGTCGCCCCCGTTACCGCAGCACTGAACTCGCCCGAGGGCGTCTCCGCCGGGCCCGCCGGAGCGCTGTTCATTGCCGACACCGAAAATCACCTGGTGCGCCGCGCCAGCGGAGGGATCATCTCCACCTTCGCGGGCACCGGCGCCGCCGGCGCGGGCGGGGAAGGCATGCCGCCGCAAGCGACGCCGCTGCGCGAGCCGCGCGCGGTCTGTGCCGATGCCGCCGGTACCGTGTACATTGTGGATACGGCGAACCACCGCGTCCTGGCGGTCGGCGCCAACGCGGTCATCGCGATCGTCGCCGGTAACGGTGCAGCGGGCGACACCGGCGATGGAGGCCCGGCGCGGCTGGCTCAACTGAATCAGCCTGGCGCCTGCGCCGTGGATTCTTTGGGCAACCTGTTCCTCGCCGATACCCTCAACCACCGCATCCGGAAAGTTACCCCTGCCGGCATCATCAGCACCGTAGCCGGCACCGGCAAGGCGGACAGCGCGGTGGATGAAGTGGCAGCCACCCTTTCTCCCTTGAATTCGCCGCGGGGCGTGGCGGCCGATAGCAAAGGCAACCTGTTCATCTCCGATACCGCGAACCACCGCATCCGCGCGGTCACCACGGATGGCGTAATTCATACCATTGCCGGCCAGGGCTCCGCCGGTTTCGCCGGCGATGGCGCCCCCGGCAGTGCGGCGCAAATCAACACACCGCTCGGCCTGCTGGTAGACGGCTCGGGCAACGTGTACTTTGCCGACTCGTTGAATAACCGCGTTCGCCGTCTGGTTCCGGATCCGTCTTCAACCCCGGCTCCTGTATCCGATCCGCTCACTACATTGGCGATAGTCAATGCCGCCAGCCTGGTACAGGGTCCCGTGGCGCCGGGCGAATCGATTACGATTTACGGCGCCGGCCTCGGCCCCGACACCGGAGTTGCCGGAACGCTCCTTTCCACCGGACTGTACGCCACCCTGCTGGGCGGGGCGGAAGTCCGTTTCGATGGCGTGCCTGCGCCGCTCTTCTACGCGCAGGCCGGGCAGGTCAACGCGCAGGTGCCGTATACGGTGGCGGGCGCCCCCTCTACCCACGTCGAGCTGTTTTACCGGAATCAACCGGCGGGATCTCTGGACGTGGCAGTAGCGCCAGCCGCCCCGGGCCTGTTTCCGGCCGTGGGGAATCAGGACGGCAGCACCAACTCCCGGTCCGCTCCGGCGTCTCGCGGCACCGTGGTCACGCTGTATGCCACCGGGGACGGCTTGACCAACGGAGCCAACATCGCCGGACTTCCCGCCGCCCCGCCGTACGCCAGGCCCGCCGCTCCGGTTACGCTTTCCATCGGCGGCGTGAACGCGCAATTGCTGTATGCCGGCAGTGCTCCCGGATTGGTGGGATTGCTTCAGCTCAATGCGGTTGTTCCAGGCGGTTTTATTTCGCCGGGCCAGGCGGTCGTGACCCTCACGGTGGGGTCGGTGACTTCTCCGGTTCTGAGCATCTGGGTGCAGTAGAAGTAGACTGATAGGTGAATGCCGCCTGTCGCCCTGACCATTGCCGGATCGGATCCCAGCGGAGGCGCCGGAATTCAGGCGGACCTCAAGACATTTCACCAGTTCCGGGTTTATGGCGAGGCCGTCATCACGCTCGTCACCGTGCAGAACAGCACGCGCGTCTCGCGCATTCAGGTGCTGACCCCGCTCCTGGTGCGGGAACAGATCGAAGCCGTGCTTGAGGATATCCCTCCGGCGGCGGCTAAGACCGGGGCACTCGGCTCCTGCGAAATGGTGCGGGCCATCGCCGAAGCGGCCGAAGTCGTTCCGCTTCCCGCTTGTCGTGGATCCGGTCATGATCAGCAAGCACGGCCTGCCGTTGTTGCCCGAAGAAGCCATACGCGCTCTGCGCGAGGAGTTGCTGCCGCGCGCCGCCCTGCTCACCCCCAACGTCCCGGAAGCGGAGGCGCTCACCGGCATTTCCATCCGCTCTCTGGACGACGCGCGCCACGCCGCCTGCCGCATTTTGCAGATGGGCCCGCGCGCGGTATTGATCAAAGGCGGGCATCTGGAGGGCGATGCCATCGATCTGCTCTGGGACGGCGCGGCGTGGCATGAGTTTCCCGCGCACCGGATCGCGACGCGCCATACCCATGGCACCGGCTGCACCTATTCGGCCGCCATTACCGCGGGACTGGCGCAAGGCCTGCCGCTGTGCGATGCCGTGGCCCGCGCCAAACAGTTTGTTCACGAAGCCATCCGCGACCGCTCCCGGGCTAGGGCGCGGCTGCGGTCCCGTAAATCACCATGCCGAGGTCGTATGACATTTGCCGATCTGCTGCTTTCCGCCATTCAACGCTCCGAGATTCCGCTGCGCTTCGAGCCCGGCGCCGAAGAGGCCGTCGCCGCGCCGGTCACCGAAATGCTGCAAGCCTGGATCACCGCACACATGCCCGCCGGTGATGCGCGGACCGATTACGACGCCGGCTATCGCGCCCTCGCCCTGCGTCTGCTGGCCGAATTGAGTGGATCCGCGGAGTTGCCGCCGGTAACGTCCTGACGCGCCGCCCGCCCCGGTGCGATAGGCTGTTATTGATGACCAAGGTACAAGTTCGATTCCGCCTCCAGAAGCCGCTCGACGACTTAATGCTCAACCGCTTATCCGACACGACCTCGCTATACGGCATTCAGAAGATCAAAGTCGATCCGGCGTTGGACGGCCTGATGGTGGAATACGACGCCACGCGCCTGCGTCCGGCAGAAGTGGAGTCCGCGCTCGCGGGCGCGGGGATACCGGTTCAAAGCGAGTAAGGCACAAACGCGCGCGCTGGAGTTAATTTCCCTTTTTGGGTGTGCCCGTTTTCGACGTCGTCTTCCTGGTGCCGGGTTCCTTCAGCAGCGCTTCGATCTGCGTACGCAGATTCGTCTCCTGCTGCGGGTCGGCGAACCACGCTTCTTCGCCGCCCTCGTGCTGCGCGCGAATGTTGAACTGGCGATCGATGAAGGCCAGCATCGGCATGTGGGGAAGATTGTTCAGGGAGTACTGATAGTAGTCCAGCACGGCTTTGACGTCGCTGCTGTATCCCACCGGGAAGGGCGGATTGAATTGCTTGATGAACAGCGGCACAGCCAGGTCGGGAGAGTCCTGGGCGGCGGCGTATGCCACCACCTGCAATCCCCGCGGGCCCAGTTCGTTCTGCAGTTTGGTGAGCAGGGTAATGGTGTGCTGGCAATGCGAGCAGGTAGTCAGAATGGCCGCGAATACGATGGCCTTGCCCTTGAAACTGCTGAGCTGAAGGGACGGCTTCCCTCCCGTCATGTTGATCGCAAAATCCGGGGACTTACGGGGCAGTTGCTGCGCCGGTAACGCGCCCGCGGCGACGGCAAGAGCCGCCAGAGAGAGAACCATCCTGCGCTGGACCATAAGTTTCAGTCTACCAGTTCAACTTGCCGGTTCCAGCCCTTCCATGCTGGTAACCAGAGCGCCTTTCCGCTCCAACACGAACTGGCCGTCATCGCCCATGCCGGAGATGCGATCCGCAGTTTCGGAAGCGATCGTCAGGCTCTTCCACTTCTTCTCCAGGGTCCTGCGATAGGCCGCGAAAAAGCTCCGCGCGCTGTCCTCGCTGTCCCATTCCGAAGCATAGAGCAGCACGACGCGCCCGGCCTTTTTGTTTTCGAGCAGCTCAAAGTTGCAGCCGCGCCAGTGGGGCGCGATCTCCGCCGCATCCTGCTTTCCGGCGTACTGTTCCAGCAGAATGGTGTGCTCCAGTTCGCCCAGCGATCCGCCCACCAGGCCCTTATAGCGGCGCGGCAGGTGCGGGTCGGGCAGCGCCGGGTCGGTGGGTTTGACGCCGGCGAAATACTTGTCCGGATGGATGATCTGCTGGGTGGAGAGCGGCGGGTGGCGGAACACCTGGGCGAAGCCCTCCTGCTTATCGCGATGAATCACGGCGTCCTGAAACAGCATTCCCTTGGTGTATGGAAAAATCAGAGTCTGTCGTAGATACAGCGGCGATTTGTCATAGACCGGGAACTGGCCGCCCGCGCCCGAATCGGATTCGCCGCTCATCATCGGCCACCAGTGCCGGCGATGTCTGGAGCGATTGGCCGTTCTTGCGCGCCAGGAATTCGGACATCATCCAGGTAGCCTGCCCTTCCATCACCGCCAGGCGCGCGGTGGATCCGTCATCGCTTTTGCGGCCCGGCGTTGATGAACTTCGCCAGGTTGAAGTTCTGGTCTGCCAGGGCGTGGGACAGTTCGTGCGCCAGCACCGGTTCCTGCGGTTCCTTGGCTGTCGGACTCGGTGATGAACAGCTTCTTCTTGTTGTAATCGTAAAAGGCGGCGGCCTGTTCGGTGAGCAGGTCCACGGTACTCTCCGCCAGGTCGAAATCCTGCGGGACGAAGCCAAATTTCTTGAGCGTCAACTCTTCGGCCCGAATCTCCTCCGGGCTGCGACTCTTCTTTGACACGCTTTTTCAGGAACTCGTTGACCTTTTCCTTACTGATGAAATCGCACGGCACCGGGTGTTTCAGCTTCATCCCCGAAATCTGTGTCAGTTCCGACGCGATTGTGGGTACCTGTCCACAGAGTTGACGGGAATCCTGCTGCGCGGCGGACAGCACCGCCACCAGCAACAGAAATCCCGCCAATTTGAGCCTGCCGAATGCGCGGTACAATAGGGACTCCATCCAGTTTCAATTCTAGAGGAGATTTGTTTTGGCTGATGAAAAACCGGTAAGCGATAAACTGTACCAGGCGGAATATCTGGGTAGCGGCACCTTTGTGATCTCTAAGCCCAAGCGGAAGAAGATCAAAGCGCGCCAGTCCCAATTAAAGAACCTACGGCGCGGATCGCGCAAGTAGTTAGTGGCGTGCGCGGCGCCCGGTATCCATGATCCGGAACAGGCCTTCCAGCGCCGCCTTCTGCAGAGCAAAGGCTCCCACGAAACTGCCCAAAAGCGTTGCGCCGATCACGAAGGCATCCATCGTCGTATCTCCGCTGTTTCGAAGAGCAATTGAGGTGCCATGCGAATCACCGATGTCGTTCTCCATCCGATCGCCATCGCCGATCCACCGCTGCGCAGTTCTTACGGGCTACACGCACCGTTTGCGTTGCGCACCATCGTAGAACTGAAGACCGATTCTGGCCTTACGGGTATCAGCGAGACGTACGGCGGAGATGGTCCGTTGACAGGGCTGATGGCAGTCCGGCAGCGCGTCATCGGCATGGATCCGTTCCAACTCGCGGGGCTGTATCGCGATCTGACGGCCGATGCCGAAAGCCAAATCGCGGCCGCTCCGGGAGGACGGTCCCAGACCTACCTGGTACCCGGCGAGAACCCCTTGGACCGCCATACCCGGACCTACGCCGCGATCGAAATCGCCTGCCTGGACGTGATTGGCAAGGCGGTTGGCAAACCGTGCTGCGATGTAATTGGGGGGCGCGTGCGCGACCGGGTGAGCTTCTCGGCTTACCTCTTCTACAAACACGGCGGAGGCGGGGGCGTAGGGGACGATGCCCGCGAGGACGAATATGGCGAGGTGCTCGACCCCGAAGCCTGCGTGCGGGAGTGCCGGCAGATGATTGCGCAGTACGGCTTCCGCGAAATCAAGCTCAAGGGCGGGGTACTGGAACCGGATGTGGAAATTGCCAGCATTCGGGCACTGCGGCAGGCTTTCGGCAACGCATACCCGCTGCGCATCGATCCGAATTGCGCCTGGAGCGTGGAGACGAGCCTGCGTGTGGGCCGCGAATTGAAGGACGAACTTTCCGCCGGAGGCTATATGGAAGATCCCTGTGCGTCTCTCGAAGGCATGGGGGAAGTGCGCCGCTATTTGCTGGCCGAAGGCAATGAGACACCGCAAGCCAGCAATGTAGCCGTTACCTGTTTTGCCGACGTTCCGCGCGCGAAAGAACTGGACGCCGTGCAAATTGTGCTCTCCGACCCGCATTACTGGGGCGGCATGCGAAACGTCCAACAGCTTTCGCACCTCACCAGCGTGCTCGGCATGGGGCTTTCGATGCACTCCAACAGTCACCTGGGCGTGAGCCTGATGGCCATGACCCATGCGGCGGCGGCGTGCCCGAATCTGACCTATGCCTGCGACACCCACTATCCGTGGCAGACGGAGCGCGACGAAGTAGTGGCCGGTGGGCGCATCCAATTCATCGATGGCTGCGTGCCCATTCCCGACAAGCCCGGGCTCGGCGTGGAACTGGATTACGACCAGGTGGCACGCGGGCGCGAACGCTACCAGAAGATCCCCTTCCGCAAACGCGACGACGAGGCGGAAATGCGCCAGCACGTGGACCCGGAGTGGAAGCGCGTCTTGCCGCGGTGGTAACTAACGCCCGCCGATCAGGCGCACGCCGTGCGCTGGAACAATCATGTCTGGCTCGACCGGTTGGCCGGTCCACAAGTCACGCGGCTTCGACAGCTTCATGTCGAAATGGGCGGGCGCGGGCTGTTCTCCGGTATTGAAAAATGCCAGGTACTTCTCACCCTTCGGCCCGGTGGACTCCCAGACGATCTGGCCGTCATTCGCACTGAGTTGATGCGCGTTCGTGCCCTTCTGATTCACTGCCAGCACGGCATCGTTGGTCAGGAGCGAGTAGGTGAAGTCGTCGCTGGTGGGCAAATCGCCGCCCATCATGAGCGGACTTCGCGCGATGCACCACAGGGTGATAAGCGTTCGCTGCTCCTCGTGAGAGAGCAGACTCATGCGGTCGTTGCCGCGCTCGGCGCGCAGGCCGATGTGGCCCAGCGGCAGCATGTCCGCATCGGGCCATCCGCCGGGCTTGGAATAGCGGCTCCACTTGTCCATGAGGCCGAAGGTTTTGAGCACGTCCTGCCAGCGGTCCCACAGGTCGCCGGAGACGCGCCACAGGTTGGCATTGGCGGCGTAGAAGTCGGCCTTGGCGATATCGGCGGGGCCGGGCGACAGGCTCAGCACGATGGGGCGCCGGGACTTCACGATGGCCTTGTGGAGCGCCTCGATCTCGGCAGCGTGCAGGGGAATCGCCATGTCGTCAGCCTTGATATAGTCGATGCCCCACCCGGCATAGAGCTTGACGATGGAATCGTAATACTCCTGCCCGCCGGGCTTACTCATATCGACGCCATACATATCGCTGTTCCACCGGCAGGTGGAGGACGTGTCGGCAATTTGCGCCGCTACTGCCGCGCGCCGCGGCACGCCGCGCATGATATGGATGCCGAACTTCAGCCCTTTTCCGTGGACGTAGGCGGCCAGCGGGCCGAAACCCTTGCCGCCGGCGGCGGAGGGAAATCGATTGACCGCCGGGGTGAGGCGTCCCTGGCTGTCCATGGTGAGCTCGGCATTGGGACGATAGCCGTGGGCTTTGGCCTGCGGGTCCGACCATTGGATGTCCACCACGATGTACTGCCAGCCGTGGCGCTTCAGTTTGGCGGCCATGGCATCGGCGTTGGCTTTGACCTCCGCTTCGGTGACCGTGGTGCCGTAGGAGTCCCAACTGTTCCAGCCCACCGGCGGCGTGGAAGCCAGGGGGCCATCGGCCGCGAGAGCCACCGATACGGCCCAAAGAAAAAACAAAAAGCCCTTCACAGAGAGTAGTTTACCGCTCTTGGCGCGCTACCGTCCGGGCGACCGCTCCCACCCGCCCGCGGCACGGGGAGCCCCGCGGCCGATGCCGGGGAAGGGGGAATCGCGTGCGGCCCGGGCCGGCAGGCAGCGCGCCGTGTGAGGAGCGCCTTGTGCGGCAGCGTCATCGAAGCCGTTCGCATCGTTACCGCTCTTGGCGCGCTACCGTCCGGGCGACCGCTCCCATCCGCCCGCGGCACGGGGAGCCCCGCGGCCGATGCCGGGGAAGGGGGAATCGCGTGCGGCCCGGTCCGGCAGGCAGCGCGCCGTGTGAGGACCGCCTTGTGCGGCAGCGTCATCGAAGCCGTTCGCATCGTTACCGCTCTTGGCGCGCTACCGTCCGGGCGGCCGCTCTTGCCCGCCTGCGGCACGGGGAGCCACGCGGCCGATGCTGGGGAAGGGGGAATCGCGTGCGGCCCGGTCCGGCAGGCAGCGCGCCGTGTGAGGACCGCTTGTGCGGCAGCGTCATCGAAGCCGTTCGAATCGTTACCGCTCTTGCCCTGCTACCACCCGGGCGACCACTCCCACCCGCCCGCGGCACGGGGAGCCACGCGGCCGATGCTGGGGAAGGGGAAGTGGAAAGCCATTACGTGCATGCACTCGCGTGCGGCCCGGTCCAGCAGGCAGCGCCGTGTGAGGACCGCCTGCGCGGCAGCGTGATCGAAGCCGTTGTGCCATTCGGGGTGCTCCAGGTGCAGGGGATGCGCGGCGGCGTCGCCCAGATTGAGAAGTTGCTCTCCATCCGAAGCGATGCGGACGGCGAGGTGTCCCGGGGTGTGGCCGGACGCCGGAATGGCCCATACTCCGGGCACGATTGCGGTTTCTCCCTCGATCACCTCCAACTGGTGCCGCAGCGTTTGGAGGCAGCGGCGGGCGGTCTCGAGCATGGCGGCCTTGACATCGCCGGGGAGGCGAGTATCCCGCAGGTCGGCGCGAGTTCTGTTCCAGAAATCGCATTCGGTCTCGGAGAGCATGAAGCGGGCGTGGGGGAACGCGGGGCGTCCGCGCTCATCCACGGCGCCGCCGATGTGGTCGGGGTGGGCGTGGGTGAGCACCACGGTATCCACGTCGCGCGGGCGGATGCCGCACATCTCCAGGCGCGCTCCGATGGCGCCGCTGGTGGTAAAGCCCGTACCCGCGCCAGTGTCCACCAGCACCACATGCCGTCCTGTTTCGACCAGCAGACAGGTGTACGGGCTCAGGATGCCGTCGTGCGGGAGATGGCGCTTTTTCAGGGCGGCGGCCACTTCCTCCGGGTCGGCATTGGGAAAGAGCCAGGCAGCCGGATACGAGAAGTAGCCATCGCTCAGAACCGTGCAGCGGATTGTTCCGACCTGGAACCGGTAAGCGCCCGCGGGCATATACAGGGCTTAACCGATCTCACCATAAAAGTCAAAAGGTCCTGATTCTACCGCTTGGAAGAGGGGCACGGGTTTTGGTGATGGGAACGCTCCGGGAGAGCGGGTGGGGCATTATTTGGAGGAAATATGGCGGGATTTGAGAGCGGGTGGCTTGAACCGTGCTCCTCTTCCACCTTCAAGATACCGATACCGGAGCCTGGACTCTTTTTTTAATTCCGCTAACTGATTGAAAACAAACGAATCATAAATTACAAGCCATTGTCACCGGATCTGCCCTGGCGTCACAGTGTGCCTGGGGGTCACGGGATTGACCCTAACAAACGCAGGGTTCTAAAATAGATGGCAGCCGATTCAATTCAGTCCGCCAGGAAGCGGTTAAGCCGTATGAACGCGACACGCCTCTCAATTTGCTTTGTTTCGCTATCCATTTTGCTTGGCCTGTTCGCAGCCCAGCAGCAGACGGATCCACCCAAACAGACCGACACTCCCAAGAAGACGCAAAGGGAAACCAACGCCCGTCCGCTGACGCCCCGCCAGCAGCGCGCCGCCGAAAAGAAACTGCGGCAGGAGTTGGAAACCCCGTATAAGAAGTGGCTCAACGAGGACGTGTCGTACATCATCACCGACGAGGAGCGCGCCGCTTTTAAAAAGCTGCAAACCGACGATGAGCGCGAAAATTTCATCGAAAACTTCTGGCTGCGCCGGGATCCCACCCCGGACACGATTGAGAACGAGTTCAAAGAAGAGCATTACCGCCGTATCGCTTACGCCAACGAGCATTATGCGTCGGGCATTCCCGGGTGGAAGACGGATCGCGGCCGCATCTATATAACCTACGGGCCGCCGGACGAGATCGAGGACCATTCCTCGGGCGGGTTCTACGAACGGCCTCCGGAAGAAGGCGGCGGCGAAACCTCCACCTACCCCTTCCAGCAGTGGCGCTATCGCTATATCGACGGCATCGGCAACAACGTGATCATCGAATTCGTCGATCCGACCATGTCCGGCGAGTTCCGCATGACCATGGACCCCTCGGAGAAAGACGCGCTGTTGTACGTGCCCGGGGCCGGTCTTACCCTGATGGAACAGCTCGGCATGTCCGACAAGACGCAGCGATTTAACAACACGGACGGTACGCACCTGGGCATGCCGTTCGGCGGGCAGCCGGAGAGCATGGACGAATTCAACCGCCTGGAGCAGTTCGCCAAGCTCCAGCGGCCTCCGGAAATCAAGTTCAAGGATCTGGAAGCCGATATCACTTCGCGCATCAGCTACAACATCCTGCCCTTCCAGGTGCGCGCGGACTTTTTCCCGGTCACCGATGCTTCGGTACTGACCAACATCACCGTGCAGTTCAATAATAAAGATCTGCAGTTCACCAACAAGGAAGGGTATCAGAAGGCCGAGGTGCAGATTCTGGGCCGCATCACCTCGCTGACCCGGAAGCCGATCGCCAATTTCGAAGAAGACGTGACGGTGGATACGATTGGGCAGCTTCTATCCAACGCGAAAGACCGTAAATCCATCTATCAAAAGAGCGTTCCCCTGGTGCCCGGCACTTACCGGCTGGTGGTGATCGCCAAGGACGTGATCGCCGGCAATTTAAACCATTACGAAATGCCGCTGGTGGTGCCGCGTTTGGACAGCGAAAAGCTCTCCTCGAGTTCGCTGGTGCTGGCCGATTTGATCGAAAAGGTGCCGACGAAGAGCATCGGGACCGGCCAATTCGTGTTGTGGGAATCCAAGGTCCGGCCCAGGATCGACAACTCCTTCAAGCACGAAGAGAAGATGGGGATTTACCTGAAGCTGTACAATTTCCAGCCGGACGACACAACTCACAAACCGGTCGGGGAGATCACCTACGAAGTAGTCCGAAATGGAAGCAACGAAAAAGTCTTCCCGGACGTCACCGAACAGGTAGGGCAAATTCCGGATGCTCAGGCAAGCCAGGTTACGGTCGAGAAATTCTTGCCTTTGAATTCTTTTGCGCCCGGACAGTATACCCTTAGGGTTAAAGTGACTGATAAGAATCGTAATCAAGTGCTTACCCAATCGGCACAATTTACGGTAACCTAGTGGAAAAGCGGACTTGTGCACAGGCGCCGGCCTGAAGGTCCGAGTGAAAGAAAGCGTCGTAGATGTCCAGGACGAAGACGCACAAGACGTTGGCCACATGCGCCCTTGGGGTTGCCTGCCTCATGGCACCCTCATTCCTGCATGCCGCGCAGCCGGTGACGCTGACCGGAGCGATCGCCGGAGTTGTCAAAGACTACTTAGGCGCCCCGCAGATGGGCGCCGCAGTCTTCCTATATAACCATCAGAACCGCATGCTGGAAAGGGTTCTGACCGATGAGCACGGCGAGTTCAAGCTGCTGGGTCTGCTTCCCGATATCTACTTCGTGAAGGTCACGTTTGCGGCGTTCGCGCCCACCATCCGGCAGGACATCAAGGTGCAGCCGGGCCTGCGGAGCATCCTGAACGTCCGGCTCGATACGATTTTCAGTTCCCTTCAGCTCTCCTACCCGACGGTGGAGAACGGCCCGTTGATGTCGGACGACTGGAAATGGGTTCTGCGCAGTTCTTCGGCCACGCGGCCGGTTCTGCGGCTGCTGGATCCGGATCCGCTGTCCGCCGCGGTGGCGGACGCGCACCCCCACAGCGCCATGTTTTCGGAAACGCGCGGCATGTTGAAGCTCTCCGGCGGCGAAGGTTCATCGCTGGCCGAGGGCGTGGCCAATCAGGCGGACATGGGGACGGCGTTCGCGCTGGCAACTTCGCTCTATGGCAGCAACATGCTGCAGTTCTCCGGTAATTTGGGGTACGGCGCATCCAATGGAGTTCCGGTAACCGCCTTCCGCACCAGCTATAGCCGGGGACTCGGTGCGGGGAGCCCCGAAGTGTCGCTTACCATGCGGCAACTGTTCCTACCCGGGCGGGTGGGCGCCGCATACACCGGGAACCTCTCCTCGCTGCCGGCATTCCGCAGCATGTCGGCCAGCTTTGACGATCAGGTGCAACTGGGGCCGAGCATGACCGTGCGGTACGGCATGTCGATGGATTCGGTATCCTTCGTGAATCATTCGAATTACTACAGCCCGTATGCCCGGGTGACGTACACACCCACGCAGAATTCCACCGTGGAGTTCACGTACACCTCGGGCAACGCTCGTCCGGACCTGGGCGGATCGGATGCCGACGATGAGGATTTGCAGCGCGACCTCAATTCGCTTGGCATGTTTCCGCGTCTTTCCATGATGAACGGGCGCTCGGAAATCCAGAGGGGCGAGGAATACGAAGTCACCTACTCCCGCAAATCGGGATCGCGCACGCTCTACGCTTCGGCGTATCACCAGGCAGTGAGCAATCTGGCGCTTTCCCTGATGGGGCCCGGGGACCTGTTTGGGGCCTCCGACGTGGTGCCGGATCTGTTTTCCAACAGTTCGATCTTCGACGTGGGCAATTTCGATAGCAATGGCTTTGCCACGGCCCTGACGCAGAACCTGGGTGAGAACGTAAGCGTGACGGCGATTTACACTTCGGCCGGCGGGCTGACGGTGGACGGAAAGGAACTGGTCAGCAACAGTCCGGACGAGTTGCGGAGCATGATCCGGCAGGGCCGGCGGCAATCGGTGACTACGCGTATTGCAGCCCTGATTCCGCGCCTGGGCACGCGCGTGATCGCCAGTTACCAGTGGAGCGGCGATCGCGATTGGCTCACACCGGACAACCTGTACAGCACCCAATCGTTCCGGACCCTGCCCGGCATGAATATCCACTTCCGGCAGCCGATTCCGGGCTTCGGGAGGCGCATCGAGGCTACTGCGGACCTGCGGAACCTGCTGGCGCAGGGGTATCTGCCATTGAGCAGCTCGGAAGGCCAGAGCCTGCTGCTGGTGCAGAATCCGCGCAGCTTCCGGGGCGGACTGGCTTTCATCTTCTAACGGCGCACCCGCGAATTCCGTCAACATGCCGTTCCGCATCGACTCCCACCAGAGTTTTACCGCCGAACATCCGCCGGAACATTTTGGCCCGATTCTGAAGCGCAACCGGTTCGCCGGATCGGTTTGCGTGGTGCAGGCGCAGGACGCTGTCTCGCTGGCCGGCGCCGGCTTCATCGGCGCTGTGGTGGTGCGGGCGAGGGCAGGGGAAGGGCTGGAGACCTGGCGGCGGCATCCCAAATTTCGCGGTGTACTCTGGACGAGCGCCAGTCTGCAGGGCGACCCGCTACCGGGCGAGACTCTGGACGTGACCGTGGGAACGGCGGATCTTCCGGCCGTGCTGGGGCTCGCCGAACGCGCGCCGGAGACGCAGATCGTGCTGGATGATCTGGGCGGTCCCGATATCGACGGGGGCGATTTCGCGGAGTGGACCGTGGGTATGGACCGCCTGGCCGCCCTGCCGCAGGTATATTGCAAGCTGAGCGGCCTGGTGCGGCTCATGCGCGCGCCCTGGAAAGCGGACAACCTGCGGCCTTACGTACACCACGCCATCCGCTGTTTCGGCCCCCGGAGGGTGATGTTCGGCAGCGGCTGGCCGGATTGCCTTCCCGAATTTGCGTGGAAAGAGACGCTGGCCGCCTTCACCCAGGCGCTGGGCGCCGCTCCCATTCCGGTACGGGAGGAACTGCTGGGAGGGACCGCAGCCCGGTTCTACCGCATCCCGGAACCGGCGGACGCGGTTCTATAATCGAGCCAGTGGCCAAAACATTTGGATTCAATAGTGACGAACTGAAGCTTCTGCTGGTGGCCGTCCGGCAGATGCGGCGCACCTTTGCCGCCCCGCGTAAAAAGGATCCGGGGCTGGAGGCCTACGCTCAACTGTACGACGCGCTGTTCGAGAAACTGCGCGATTTGACGGGTCCGCTGCCGGACGCCGTGGAAGACGTATTGGAATGATATGCGGTTGTTTCTGTTGCCCCTCTGCATGGCTCTGTTGAATGCCGCGGATTTCACGCCTCCGCCCACGAAAAGCGTCCCGGTCACCGAGACGCTGCACGGCGTGACCATTACCGACCCGTACCGCTGGCTGGAAAACCAGGACAGCCCGGACACCCGTGCCTGGCTGGCGGAGCAGGACAAGTTCGCGCGCCATTTTCTGGACGCGATACCGGGCCGCGAGCGGATTCGCAAGGCTCTGGAGGGTCTGGAGAAGATCGACAGCCTGGGCGCGCCCACGCTGCGCAATGGCCGTTACTTTTTCTCCCGGCGGCTGGCCAGCGAAGATCGCCGCTCCTTGCTGATGCGCCGCGGATACAAAGACAATGACGAGATCCTGGTGGACCCCGCGGCCATGGGCTTCGATGCCACCACCAGCGTCAGCTACGCCGGCGTTACGCCCGACGGTGCGCTGGTGGCGTTCGGCATCCGCCGCGGCGGCGAAGACGAAAACGAGATCCGGCTGATGGATGTGGCCACGCGCAAAGTGCTGCCGGACGTGCTGCCGCGCGGCCGCTATTTCGGATTCGTTATCCAGCCCGATAAGAGCGGCTTTTATTACTCCCGCTTTCAGGCGGGCCAGGGTTCGCGCGTCTATCGCCACACGATGGGAACTGAAACTGCCGCCGACCGCGAGATCTTCGGACAGGGATACAGCGACACGCAGAACGTGGGCGTCGATCTCTCGGATAACGGGCGGTGGCTTCTCATCGGCGTGGGCGAAGGTGTGCCGGCGGCCAGAACGGAGTTGTACGTCGAGGATCTGAAGAGCGGCGGTCCTATCCGGAACATCGTCAAGGCCGACGCCGATTTCAACCTCAGCGTCGCAGGGGACGCGCTGCTGCTGGAAACCAACTGGAACGCGCCGAATCGCAAGATCTTTCGCGTGGACATGAACAATCCGGCGCGCGAACACTGGAAGGAGATTGTTCCCGAGGCCGCCCAGGCCATCACCGGCACCGCGGCGGTGGGTGGGCGCGTGTTCGTCAGCTATCTGGAGAACGTGCTGCCGCGCATCAAGCAGTTCACCATCGACGGAAAGTACCTGGGCGATTTGAAACTGCCGGGGGTGGGAACGGCTTCTGTGCCCAGCGGCCGGTGGGAAGACGACCAGGCATTCTTTTCCTTCACCTCTTTCGTGGAGCCCGGGTCTACCTGGCGGCTGATGGTCTCCAGCGGAAAAGAGGATTTGTGGTTCCGGCCGAAGGTCCCGGTCCACGCCGAAGACATCGAGACGAAGCAGGTTTGGTACACCTCCAAAGACGGAACCAAAGTGCCTATGTTCGTGGTGCACCAAAAAGGGCTCGCACTGGATGGCAAGCGGCCGGTGCTGTTGACCGGGTACGGCGGTTTCAACGTCCCCAGATTGCCGGGCTTCAACCCTACCGCGGCATGGTGGGTGGAGCAGGGCGGCGTCTTTGCCGAAGCCAACCTGCGCGGCGGAGGCGAGTTCGGTGAAGCCTGGCACAAGGCGGGGATGTTCGAAAAGAAGCAGAATGTATTCGACGATTTTACCGGCGCCGCGGAATGGCTCATCCGGAACAAGTACACCAGCACCGCGCGGCTGGGCATTATCGGGGGGTCCAACGGCGGACTGCTGATGGGCGCCATGATGACGCAGCGGCCGGATCTGTTCGGCGCCATCGTCTGTGCCGCGCCGCTGCTGGACATGCTGCGCTTTCAAAAGCTCTCGGTGGGCGCGTGGTGGGTTTCCGAATACGGCTCCGCCGACAACGCCAAACAGTTCGAGTACCTGCGCAAATATTCGCCGTATCAGAACGTCCGCAAAACCAAATATCCGCCGATTCTGTTTTCCACCGGCGACGCCGATACGCGCGTGGACCCTTCGCACGCACGCAAAATGACCGCGCTGGTGCAGGCCTCCAACACGGCGGATACGCCCGTGATGCTGCGTTACGACACCAAGGGCGGGCACAGCGGAATCGGCTCGGTGAATAAGACCATTGAAGAACAGGTGGATTGGATGAGCTTTCTATGCGACCGATTGGGAGTGGAAATCCGCTGATGATGCGCTGCTGCTGCCTTCTGCTGATAGGCGTCGCCGCCGCGGCGCAGACGGTGCCGGTGGACCCGGCGCTACAGGCGATCGATTCGACCAAGTGGCCGGAGCAGGCGGTGGTATCGCCGGATGGCGCTCGCCTGGCATGGGTAGAATCGGGAATCTTCACGGCGCCTGTCGGGGCGTCCGGCGGCGCGCCGGTGGAGATCGCGCCGGGCGGCTCCTGCGAGAAGAACAGCCTGGCCTGGTCGCCGGACAGCCGGCAGATCGCATTCCTGTCCGATTGCGCCACGGCGGGGCAGATGCAGCTTTCCGTCGCGCCTGCCTTGGGCGGCGCGGTGCGGCAGTTGACGCGGCTCCACGGACTTCTGGCGGATCCCAAGTGGTCGCCCGATGGGAAACGGATCGCGATCCTCTTCACCCAGGACTTGCCGCGCGCCGCCGGGCCGCTGGACCCCGTCCCGCCGCAGACCGGCGTTCTGGAATCGAAAATCTACGAGCAGAGGCTGGCGATTGTGGATGTGGCCAGCGGCTCGGTGCGGCAGGTTTCGCCGGCCGACCTGTACGTGTACGAATTCGATTGGTCGCCGGACGGCGGCAGTTTCGCAGCGACGGCGGCGCACGGCGAGGGCGACAACAACTGGTGGACGGCCCAGCTTTACCGGATTCCCGCGAGCGGCGGGGCCATCCAAGCTATCTACAAACCGCCGGTGCAGCAGCAAGTGGCTGTGCCGCGTTTCGCACCCGATGGCAAGTCGATCGTATTCATCGGCGGGATCATGAGCGATGAAGGGTCCACCGGCGGTGAAATTTTCCAGGTGCCCGCCGGCGGGGGCGCCGCGCGCAACCTGACTCCCGGGCTCAAGGGCTCGGCCAGCTTTCTGATGTGGCCGAAGCAATCGAAGCAGTTGTATTTCAGCGAGCACTACGATGGCGGCAGCGCCATTTCCAAAGTGGACCCGGCGAGCGGACAGATCGAACGCCTGTGGCAGGGCGCCGAGAGTGTCAATCTGCCGTTCGAAGACACGGGCATTTCCATGTCCGACGATGGCCGCATGACGGCCGTGGTGCGGAGCTCCTGGAAGAATCCGCCCGAAGTGTGGGCCGGTCCGGTGGGCGCATGGAGCGCGACGACGCATGCCAACAGCAGCGTGCGGCCGTTGTGGGGCGATGCCAAAAACCTGCACTGGAAGAGCGACGGGTTTCAGGTGCAGGGGTGGTTGATCTATCCGGCGAATTTCGACGCGGCGAAGAAGTATCCCATGGTGGTGGCGGTGCACGGCGGTCCGGCGTCGCAGATGAAGCCATCGTGGCCCAAACCGGGCTTCAATCCCACGCTGCTTTCGCAGCAGGGGTATTTCGTCCTGCTTCCCAATCCTCGCGGCAGCTACGGGCAGGGCGAGAAATTCACCCTGGCCAACGTGCGCGATTTCGGCGGCGGCGACCTGCGCGACATCCTGGCCGGAGTGGAGGAAGCGGTGCGCACCGCGCCGGTGGATGCCGGGCGCGTGGGCATCACCGGTTGGAGCTACGGCGGCTTCATGACCATGTTTGCGGTGACGCAGACCACGCGCTTTCGCGCCGCAGTGGCGGGAGCCGGGCTTTCGAACTGGCAGAGCTACTATGGCCAGAACTCCATCGATCAGTGGATGATTCCGTACTTCGGCGCGTCCGTGTACGATGACCCGGCGGTATACGCGAAAAGCTCCGCTATCGATTTCATCAAGCGCGTGAAGACCCCGACGCTCGTTGTGGTGGGCGAGCGGGACGGCGAGTGTCCCGCACCGCAATCCTTCGAATTCTGGCACGCGCTGAAGACGCTCGGGGTGAAAACGCAGATGGTGGTCTATGCGGACGAGGGCCACCTGTTCCACAAACCGGAAGATCGCAAGGACGTGCTGCTGCGCACGATTGCCTGGTTTAACGAGAATCTCCGGTAACCGGCCCGCGCTACACCGCTACTACGGGGCAAGGCGATTCGCGCAGAATCGCGTAGGCATTGGTATGGAGGCGGCCCAGCACTCCGGTATGACGGCCGCGCCCGATGACCAGCAGATCGGCCTTCCAGGTGGCGGCGGTTTCGGCGATGGCATGGGGCGGGTCTCCCACGGGAATGGACACTTCGCCGGCGATTTCCAGATCCTCGAGCATTCCGCAGATCCGCTTGCGGGCGTCCGCGGCAACGTGGATGGACCAGTCGGGGTCGAAATACACGCCGCCCAGCCGCGTCACGGAGGAGGGGATGGCATGCACCACCGCCAGGGATGCGCCGTATGTACCCGCGAATTCGCCTGCCCATCCCAGAATGCTCCGGCTGTCCAGTGCCAGATCCAGGGCGCAGAGCACGCGGGCAAAGACCGGGTCCGGCCGGCAGGGCGCCTGTTCCATATGCGGGCCCGTCCAGACCGGACACTCCGCGTCATGGATGACTTTGGCCGTGACCGAGCCCAGCAGAAAGCGGCGGAACGGGCCGCGTCCATGGGTGGGCATGACGATGAGGCCGGCATCGATGGTCCGCGCGTATTGCACGATGACGTGCGCGGGATCGCCTTCCAGTATGGTGCGCGTAACCGCGAGACCCTGCAATTCGGCAGTTCCGAATTGATCCAACCGGTCCCTGCGATCGGCCACAACCTCGGCTTGCAGATCGGGAGCGCTGGTATAAGCGGCAGCTTCCGAAAATCCGTAAACCGAAGCAGGAGGTATGACTACGTGAAGCATTGCGATTTCGCAATGAAAATGGCGGGCTAGTGCGCCGGCATACTGGATCGCACCCTGGCAGCGCGGTGAGAACTCTACCGGCACCAGGATTCTGGTGAGCATCGCCATGACAGAGTCTCGAATTCAGCTTTATTATACGGCGCAACCGGTAGTTTAGGCTCTTTTATCTGAGCAGCGACAGGCGTACAATCGGCGTAGCGGAGGTATGCCATGCCGCATCAGCAGAAACTGCGCAGCGTCCTGGAGGCCAACCACCTCGCTTTCACCCAGACCACTCATACCGCTGCCTTTACGGCCCGCGAGGTCGCATCGGTGGAGCACCTGCCCGCACGGGAGGTTGCCAAGACGGTCGTACTTTTTGGCGATGGGGGATTTCACATGATTGTGATTCCCGCCAACAGACTGGTGGATTTCCAGGAGGTCCGGCTCGCTCTGGGACTGTCTCACGTCCGCCTGGCGACCGAAGAAGAATTGAGCAAGTTGTTTCCCGATTGCGAACTGGGAGCCATGCCGCCGGTGGGCAGCATCTACGACATGCCTGTGTACCTGGATGCCAGCCTGGCGGCCGAGCCGGAGATCGTTTTCAATGCGGGAACCCACCGCGAAGCGATTCACATGCAGACCGCCGATTATCGCCGGCTGGTGTCTCCCACGGTAGTCTCTCTCAGCCGCGCCGAGACGCCCCGGCACGGCTGGTGAGCTTTGAGCGGCCTCGACAGACGACGCGAACGGATCGTCTGTCCTACTTTTTTCTAGCGGCGGCGACCATCTCTTTCACGCGCGCCATCAGTTCCGGGGCGTGATAGGGAATCCCGTCTTTGATGGTCCATTCCACGCCGCCGGTGCGGATCACTTTGCCGCCCTGGATCTCATCCACTCCGGTGGGGTACAGGACTTTGAGGTTTTCCAGCGGATTGCCGTTGACTACAATCAGGTCCGCGGCCCACCCGGCGCGGACGCGCCCCAAACGGTCCTGCTGGCCGAGGATGCGGGCGTTGTTGCCGGTGGCCTGTTGGATAATCTTGAGCGGATGGAATCCGGCTTCCTGGTGCAACTCCATCCCGCGGATCAGGCCGAAGCCGTACATCTGGTAAATGAAGCCGGCATCGTCGCCCATGCCGATCAGTCCGCCCAGGCGGTCGAACTGCCGGAGGGCGGCCATCCAGAGGCGGTAATTTTCCTTCCAGTAGGCTTCGTCCGTGGAAGTCCAGCCGATGAAGTACGACCCGTGGTTGGCCGGATTCGGCTTGAAATATTCCTCCAGCGTGGGATGCAGGTACTCGGCGAACCAGGGCTGGGTCTGGGCGCGCTGCAGGTCGCGGCTGGCCTCATAGATATCCATGGTGGGATCCCACGCGACGTTGGCCTGCACCATGGCTTCGAGGACCTTGGTGAGCCGCTCGGGATTGGCTTCACGGAACAGATGGCCGGCATAACGGAAGCGGTCCGTCTCGTTGTTGTAGTTATAGGACGGCGGGAAGTGCTGCACGCCATCCTCGATGGCGGCGTCGGGAATGCCGTACCAGTGCTCGATGCTGGTGGTGCCGAACTTGATATCGTCCCAGGCGTTGGTCTCCTCTACGCCGGCATGGTGCGCGATGCGAAGGCCCAGCTTGTGGGCTTCGTCTTCCATGGCCTGCATGGTGTCGCGGTCGATTCCCAGAATCTTGATGCCGTCGGCGCCCATCTGCTTCAGTTCGCGAACGTGCGCGCGGGCCGCGGCGGCGTCTTTGGGCCGGCCGAACATGGGATAGACGAAGATGCGCGGAGCGGCGATCTCACCTTCGGCGCTCTGCCGGCGGAGTTCCAGGGCGCGCTTCGTATCGCTGCCCACGTCGCGGACGGTGGTGATGCCGCAGGCCAGCCAGATATCCAGCTCGTAGGCGATGGGCTGGGGCTTTCCGCCGCGTTCCTCCTGCAGGTGCGCGTGCGCGTTGATCAGGCCCGGCATAACGTACTTGCCGGTGGCATCGATCACGGCATCCGCCTGTACGCCGCCGCGCCCTCCGCGGCTCTGAGACACCGGATCCAGCGCAATCACGTCGCTGATGGTATTGTTTTCGATCACGATATCCTTGGGTCCGCTGGCCGGCGTGCCGTTGCCATCGATCACCGTCGCGTTGTGAATCAGCAGGCGGCGCACGCGCCTCCCGCTTACCGGCAAACTCTGTGCCCAGGCCGTGGCGATCGAGAGGCACACGATCAGAAAACGAAGCGTCATGGGTTCGATTGTGCCACAACTAAAACGTGTAGCTCACTCCGAAAAGCGGGGTGAACTGCTGGAAGACGCCGCGGGCCGTGTTGTGGGGCGCGGGCACAATCTGCTGGCGGGGGAAGGTGGTCATGTAGTCGCGAAACTCCGCCCGCAGGACCATGTGCGGGATGAGCTGGAGCTTTACGCCTCCGCCGGCCACGAACACCACTTTCCAGACGTCGTTGGTGGTGAGGCTGGCGACCTGAGGGATGGGTTGCGGGAACGGCGCGGGGCCGGCGATGATGTACTCCTTGCCGCCGGCGCCGCCTTCCACGAACGGCCGCCAGCGATATTGGCGCTTCTTGAAATAAAAGAGGGCGTTCATGGTCAGCGCATCCGACTGGCCCTGGATGTCGGTCTTGACGCCGGCGCCCTGCAGGAACGGGTGCCCGTCGTGGTACAGATACTGAAATTCGCCGGAGATGTAATCCGAAACGTCTTCTCCGATGTTGATGCCCGCGGCGAAGCGATTGCGAATGCCGGCCTGCACGGTCTGGGCGTCCGAAAAGATGGTGCCGTTGTTATAGATCCCATATCCGACGGTCGCGCCAATTTCGTAGTGCTGTCCCCACGCGGCTCCGGCGAAAAGTAAGACGGCCAGGTATCTCATATCGATTATTTTCCCCCGGCGCGGCCGAAGAACCGGATCCGCACCACGAAATGACGCCCCTCCGGTCCCAGAAACTGGGGAAACTGCGGCGTACCGGTGACGTTGTTCACACTGGTATAGTTGGCGCGGCCGGTCAGGTTGTCCACTCCGCCGCGCAGGGCGAAGCGGTAACCGTGCAGCGTCACCATTCGCTCAATGGCCAGGTTCAAGTCGAAATTCATGGGATAGCGGTACGAATCGAAAGCGCCGGCGATGACGCCCGTATCGGCTCGCGCGGAAAACGCGAATCCCGTGCGCATATCGGCCATCGCCGTTATGGCCCAATCCTTCCAGGGCAGCGGCAGGTACGCCCATGCCAGCAGGCGGTTGGGCGCGTCCCACGGCATCGGCGCCAGGGTCCCCAGCACCTGGAAGGGCTGCGGGAAATTGGGATCGATCACAGCGTTGGAGAGGGCCCGCGAATGCGTATAGGAGGCCATCCACTCATATTGGCCGGTGAGGGTCTGGTGCACCGATACGGCGACCGAATCGTAATTATCGCGGCGCAGGTTGGTGAGTTGATAGAGGCCGGCGGATTGTCCGCTGGGCAGCGGGAGGAGCGAGGGCGGCGCATCCGGCGCCAGCGTATTGAGGAAGGCGAACCCATCGGTTCCCCTGCGCCGCAGATATTTCGCCGTGACGGTGAGCCGCGAACCGATGCGGTGTTCGGCATCCAGCGTCCAGTTGGAGGCGCGCGGCAGTTGCAGGGAAGTATTGCCGATAGCGAAGGACGAGGGCGCCGCCGGTCCAGCGGGCGTGCCGTTGGCGTTGTATTGCGTGGTATAGGCCGTCTGGTCCAGGGGGAGTCCCAACATCGCCATGGTCACCGCGTCGTGCGTGATGGCGTACCCTCCGGAAATACTGGTGCCGCCGTTGGCGAAAGGCGACCAGGTAAAAGCCAGGCGCGGCGACCAGGCCAGAGCGCCGAGTTGCCGCTCCCAATCCTGGCGGATGCCCAGCGTGAATTGCAGTTGCTTCCGCACGCGCCAGGTGTCGAGCAGGTAGCTGGACATTTCGGTATCGCGCACCTGAAAGTTCGCGGGGGTTGGGAACAATGTCTGCAGGATCAACTGGCCGGAAGTCCCCAGCACCTGGTAGCCCGTGCGGCGAAAGTCGCCGGTATAGCCGATCCAATCGGCATCCGCGCCGGCTTCGATCTGGTGAGAGCCTGCGAACTGGAACTTCGGCAGGTAGGCATGAATCAGCACCTGGTCGCGCGAGGCTCCCTGATTCGAGTTCACGAAATAGTTGCCGGTGTTGCCCTGGGGAGCGATCAAATACAGACTCGGTCCCTGGGGACTCTGGGAATCGGAGAATTCATTGTGCGCGTAGCCGAACTCGACCAACATGCCGTGCCCGAAGTACTTCTGGTCCTTGAGGCTCCCGAAATACTGCCGGGTATGCACCGTCGATGTGGTGGAAACCGGATTGAGCGGCCCCAGACCCACGCGGCTTTCGTTATCGACGTTTATCAGGAAATCGGCGTACAGAAGGTTCGAGGGCGTCAGGTTCACCTGCGTGTGCAGGAGATTGCTGCCGGCCCAACCGGTCCGCGTATCCTGCCCGCTCGGCAGGCCGGTCACGAGCGACTCGGTGTATTCGGATTGGAAGGTGTCGGAGAACCAGGCGCGGCCCTTGACGATGGGTCCCGATGCGCCCACCCGCGGATACCAGTTTCCCAGGTGGAGCCCCTGCTGCACGCTGAGGCCGGGGATGAAGTCGGTGGCGGTGTAGTGGAAATTGTCGGTGCCGGTTTCGGTGCTCACGTTCAGTACGCCGGCCGAGCCTTTTCCGAATTCCGGTGAGTAGCGGCCGGCGGTGAGTTCCATCGAACGGATCCCTTCCACCGCGAGTACGGTTTGAAACTGGCCGGTGATGGGGTCGGTGATATTGAATCCGTTGAGCTGGTAGAGCACCTGGTTTTCGGCGGCTCCGTTGATGTGCAGCGTGCCGGTGGCGTCCTGCAGCACGCCCGGCATGAGCGGCAACGAGTTCCGCAGGCTGTGGCTGTTGGCGTACGGCATATCGTTCACTTCCGTGCCGGTGAGCTGTTCCTGGCTCTGCGCCTGTCCCGCCTCCAGGGGCGAGGTTTCTGCGTTGACGTTGACGGATTGAAACACCTCGCGGACGGTAGCGATCACCAGCGTCATCTCCTGCGAGGCTTCGATATGGGCCGGGCGGTCCTTGAGCTCGTAGTAACCTTCGCGATCGACGGTAATCAGGAAATCGCCGGGACCGGGGAAGGTCAGGCTGAATGCGCCGGTGGGATCGGTGCGGGCGCTCCAGAGGTTGGGGGAGTCCGTGGCCGGACGCACGCTGACGCGCGCATTGCGCACCGGCGCCTCGTTTTCATCGACCACTTTTCCGTGCAGGGTCACGTCCGCGGCGCACAGCGAGGAGGCGGCCAGGAGGCCGGCGAATACCCAGTTGAATTGTCCGAGGCCGCGCACGTATCTTCCCTCCATAATAGTGCCCGCGGCGCGACCCGGGAAACGGCATTTGGTTGCGGGCTACAGTGCGGTTAGAATGGAAGAAGCCTTCCGAGGGCGGTTAGCTCAGCTGGTTAGAGCGTCTGGTTTACACCCAGAAGGTCGGGGGTTCGAACCCCTCACCGCCCACCATGTGACTGCTTTCTGTTCAGTTGATTGCAGCGGATTCGCCGCGGACGCCTTCGGCCGCACTTTCCGGGTTGTGCCCAGAATTGTGCGCGCCTACTACCGCGCGTGCCTTTTCCATCGCGTCGAGAATCGTTTGCTCTTGCGGGTGAACGTAGCGTTTCGTGGTGTTCAGGCGATCCCTGCCGCCTTCGCGCGGTCCCGGAAATCAGCGGCCCGCCAGTGGCCCACCAGCAAGGTTTCATTGAGCCAGTCGCCAGCCTCAGCCACCGCCGGCGATGGCCTCGTCAGCCGTCGTTGTTACAGGCTCGGACTTTTAGCCGCCCCAACTCCGGAGATTTGGGGGGTGCACCGGTGGTTGGCCGATTTCGCGCAGGAATCGAGGCCTGCACAGGCCGCAAAGCTCTCATTGGAGCCGGATCATGAGCAGGGACGTACCGGTCGCCAACTGAGGAGTGTCCGCCTCCGCGCTGCGCAAGAGCGGCCGCGCAAAGCAGAACCGATAACCCGAAAATCCTCTCCGTATTCGTTGCTCCGGGGTATGCACGAGCACGCGTTTGGCCAACTGGTGTTCGACCGGGGCGTAACGTATGGGTAATGCGGACCAACGCCGCACGGAAGACGATTCCTGCCGCCCGCCGCCGGAACATCAGTGGTTTTTCGATGCTCCGACAACGTCCAGTAGGGAACGAGACCACTCGTCGACTTGCTTCTCGGCTTCCTGCGGAGTAATCCCATATCTTTTCTGGATGCGCCCGACAAGATGCCCCTTTACGCCGGAGATTGCCTGCCAGTCATCGTCGGTGAGTTTGTTCCAGTGCGCCCGTGCCGAACCTGCAAACTCTTTCCACTGAGATTCGATTCGATCCCACTTCATAATCTTGTTCTCCTACCTTGCTCCAGCACGAGCCCAGCCAATTGGTCCGGATCGACATCACCGCGCGGTTGAGGGGCTTGTGTTTGGCAGGGAAGAGTGCGAATCGGCAGTTTTCGCATTTTCGGGTGCAGGTATTGCTTTTGGCGGCTCAGTTGACCGCCCGCGAGCACCGCCGCCTCAGGGTAAAGAGCAGGGGTTTTTGTGGCCCAAGTCGTGCTGAAGAGGGTAGGCGGTTGCACAAAAGGCGCATCGGAGGATGACGCGGCCGCGAAGCACACCGGCAATGACCGCGTGGAGGCTTTATGGAAAAGCAGATATCGAGTCTGGGAGGCCTATGGTACACCTATGGCCTCGTGCTTTTAATCCTGTTCGCCGCAGTTGCCCGAGCTGCAATAAAAGACATTCGGCTCGCGAAAGCTATGGCCAAAGCGAAATAGAATTCCCCTGAACAGAGCAAGTTCCTGTCGCGACCAGAGAAAATGGGCGCGCCCTGGTCACAGGGCAGTCATCCGGCGCAAGGCAGCGTCTTAGTCAAGTATGCTTGCCATGATTTTCACTGGAACGGTAACCGGCGCGCTCTAACAAAACAGATAGCCCAAGGAAGGAATTCATGAGAACCTTTTCAACTACTGCATTTATGAGAATCGTTCTGCCGGCACTTCTGTTTGCGTTCTCTGTCTGCGCGCGTGACCGCAGCGCGCTGAACGGTACCTGGACTCTGGTCCCCGCGAAGAGCAATTTCGCCGGCCAGCCTGTCGTACAGACGGGAACCGTGACGATCAGCGACCGGGAAGGCATTATTATCGTCTCTCGCAGATTCGTGTATGAAGGCGCGAGCGAGACGTTCTTCTACCACGACATTACCGATGCCCAGCAGAACGCTACCATTCATACCGGCAAGAATCTCAAGACCAAAACCCGTTGGGACCACGACGTCCTGAAGGTCACAACCACGGAATCGGGCGCGGTTACAGTCGAGAGCTACACGCTGGCCGCGGATGGCACCATGACGGTCAGCGTCGAGAGGCCGGAACGTAAGCCAATTACCCTCATCTTCCAACATAAGGATGCCGAGTATCATGACTGAACCTAGAGCGAACTGCGACGCGGGCGGCGGATCCGGCCAGTGTCCGCAGTGTCACGGCACCGGCCACAGAGAGCCCAGCCGAGCCAAGCAGTTCGGTCCCAGCACGGCTGGTATGTAAAGTGCATGTTGAGATTGTAAAGGAACCTATAAAACGATGACCGAAACTACGAGTTCACCAACTGAAGTATTGCACTCCGAGAACCACGCAAAACTCACCTCGGAACAGATTGCGAAAGCTGTGGCGCGCCATAAGCGGGACCATTCCGGAGCCCCAGCCAAAGGCGCCGGGGGTGTTCCGCCAAAGGTGAAAAAAGGCGCCAAGGGCTAAATGCGCGTCACCGCGCCGATTCGCGCCGGACTACGCGTATTAGCAGGCCCGGCGGCGATCGCCTGCGTATGGAAATCATCCGAGACTTGGGAGGAACATTATGACTGCACGAAACACATTGACGGAACAGGCGTCGGATCTTGGCAAAGAAGCCAAAGAGTCGATAGAGGGTCTGGGTCGCTCCGCTGAGCGGAAGTTCGACGAGGCACGAGAAGGGACAGGAGATGCGCTTCATGCGGCTGCCAGTTCCGTTCGCAAAACAGGACGCCAGGGTTCCAAAGCACTCGACGACCTTACCGGCGGGACCGCAGATCGATTGGACGCTACGGCGTCATATGTCGAAGATCACGACCTGAGTGATGTGGTCACTGGCTTGCGGAGGTTTGCCCGACGGCACCTGACAGGCTCTCTGGTGACTGCGGCAGCGGCCGGTCTATTTGCCGGAGTCGCGTTATGCCGGGCGACACACTCTAGCGGAACAGCACCGAAGGACACGTGTGTTGGTTCAGCGCCACGATGAGCTGAATCTTACCGAAGCGGGGTTCCACCCTCCGGGCAGGGACTTTCAAGGCATGAGGATCGATCGGTCCGATATGTTTCTTTTGTTTCTGGGCGGCAAAGAGCTTCACGCCGCCCATGATCGATCATTGTCCGCGATGAGTCTGCGAGGCTATCCGCCACCATCTTAGATCAGGCTGCTTTATACAAGAGCTAACTGCTCTTCGGTGGGCTCGGCTCAACAATACCAGGGCTCCGTCAGATAGGGCACGGTTGCGCGCGACGCCATCGGCACTTCGATGGGCCACTCCCCAGCCTTCGCCAGGTCCCAGATCTTCCGGAAGATGTCGAGCCTTGGGGTCCGCCTTCGCTCTTCTCGCTTGATCGTTTCCTGAATCGCCGCGCACAGCGCATCCACATCGCCATCGCGATTCCGCCAGGGATAACACAGGCCCTTCCAATCGAACGGCTGGACCATCGCCCGCACCTCGGGCAGTTTCATCAGCAGTGAGCCTTCCGGGATCAACAGCCGGATGGCCAGTTGAATGGGCGCGACCTGGTCTGCCAGTCCGAGCGTCACCAGGGCGTGCAGAAAGCCGGCGAAACTCTGGCGCGTGGTCCACGGGGTAAACGGAATGAAGGTCGGCGCCATGGCCAAGCCAGCGGAGCGCATCAACCGCAGGGCCTCTTCAAAATCCGCGCGGGTGTGGCCCTTGTCCAACTTCTCCAGCACCCGGTCGTCCAGGGATTCCACGGCGCTGGTGACGAACAGGCATCCCGTCGCCTGCAACTCCGGCACCAGCGCACGATGTTTCAGCAGGTGCTCGATTTTGATTGTGACGTCGAACGTCAGGTGCGGCCACTCCCGGTGGAGCGCCTCCACAATCGGCATGGCGTGGCCCGGACCGTTCAAAAAATCCGGATCGCCGAAGGTGATGTGCTCCGCGCCGGCGGCCACCTGCCGGCGAATATCCTCCAGCACCACATCCTGCTGCACAATGCGAAAGGTGCCCTGGTACACCGGCACCACCGGGCAATGGCGGCACAAGTGGCGGCATCCGCGGCTGGCCTCGGTGTATCCTACGCGCCGCGTGCCTTCGCCGGTCACCAGCCGCGCATACGCGCCCAGCGCCGGCAGTCCCGTCCGGTCCGGCACCTGGAACTGCTGCCGGGCCAGCGATACCTGGGTGGTCTTGACGAACTCCTCGCCGGCGCTCAAACGCCGCGCCAGTTCCACCAGCCCCGGTTCGAATTCGCCGCCTATCAGCGTTTTGACGCCCGCCGACCGCAAAATCTTCTCGTTGAGGGGGGCGTACAGTCCATATCCGCACAAATGCGCGGAGGGGTTCAATTCCCGCACGCGATCGACGAGCCGCAGAAAAAGGCGGGTCGCAGTGTGCATCGGCAGGAAAAAGGCAATCAGGCCTGCGTCTGCCGCCGCGGCAGCCGGCAAGGGACTGCACGAAAGGTCCGCAACCGTTACCTGGTGCCCTTCGGCGCGCAACCACGCGGCCGGGGAAGCCAGTCCAAACGGCTGCCGCCCCAGTTCGTACGTTGAAACCAAAAGGACTCGCACTTCATCCATTATGACGTTAGTAACGCCTTTGATAAAATAAAGCCAGACCAAGACGTCTCCCTCACATGCTTTCCGCACTCACTGTCGCTGACGAAATACTCGACCTGAAGAAGCAGCGCAAAGCCATCCTGCTGGCGCACCACTACCAGGAGCCCGAAATCCAGGAGTTGGCCGACGTGGTGGGAGACAGCCTGGAACTGGCTCGCAAGGCGCGCGAATTCGAGGGGGACGTGATCGCCTTTTGCGGCGTGTGGTTTATGGCCGAAACGGCCAAAGTGCTGAATCCCAACCGCATTGTGGTGGTGCCGGATCGCGAGGCCAGTTGCAGCCTGGTGGACGCCTGCCCCGTCGAGCCGGTGCGCGAATTCCGGCGGCGCAACCCGGACCACGTGGTGGTCAGCTACATCAATACCTCCATCGAAGTGAAGGCCGAAAGCGACATCCTCTGCACCTCGCGCAACGCCGTCAAGATCGTCAACTCCATACCGGCGGACAAGCCCATCCTCTTCCTCCCGGATCGCAACCTGGGCAATTACGTAAAGCGCCAGACCGGCCGCGAAAATATGCAGATCTGGCAGGGCACTTGCATCGTTCATGCCACGTTTCCCGCGCGTCGTGTGGTGGAGGCGAAAATCGAACATCCCGGCGCCAAGGTGGTGGCCCACCCGGAATGCCCGGAATCGGTGCTGCAACTGGCGGATTTCGTAGGCTCCACCAGCGCCCTCATCGAGTGGTGCGCGGCGTCCGATGCGCGCGAATTCATCGTGATGACTGAAAGCGGCATCCAATATTCGCTCTCTAAACTGCCTGGCAAGCAGTTCTACTTCGTGGCCAACGAGAACTGCAATTGCAGCGAATGCCCGTACATGAAGCTCAACACGCTGGACAAGCTGCGCGATTGCCTGGCCAATCTGGAACCGCGCGTGGAACTTTCGGCCGACATCATGCAGCGCGCCCTCGCGCCCCTCGAGCGCATGCTCGCCGTGAAATAAATGAGTAACCCCGCTCCGCTTCGCGACAGCTTCGGGCGGGTCCATGACAACCTGCGCATCAGCGTCACCGACCGGTGCAATATCCGCTGCTTCTACTGCATGCCCGAAACGGACGTGCACTTCGTAGAGCGCCGCGAGATTCTGGATTTCGAAGAGATCGAACGCTTCGCGCGCATTGCCGCAGGTATGGGCATCGCCAAAATTCGCGTCACCGGGGGCGAACCGCTGGTACGTCGCGATCTGCCCGTGCTGATCCGCCGCCTGGCTGCGATTCCGGGAATCCAGGACCTGGCCCTGACCACCAATGGAGTGCTGCTGGCCGATCAGGCGGAGGCCCTCTACGAAGCCGGTCTGCGGCGCTTAAACGTACATATCGATACGCTAGACCGAGAGCGGTTTTTCCGCATCACCCGGCGCGACGAACTGCCCAAGGTGCTCGCCGGGCTGGAGGCCGCCCGCCGTACCGGTTTCACGCGCATCAAGCTCAATGCCGTTGCTGTGAAGAACGTAGTGGAAAGCGATATCGTTCCGCTGGCTCTCTACGCCCGCGAAAACGGCTTCGAGGTGCGCTACATCGAGTTCATGCCGCTGGATGCGCAGAACCTCTGGGACCGCAGCCGCGTGTTGCTGGCGGACGACATCATTGCCGCTTTGTCGCGCGAAATCTCGCCGCTCATCCCGGTGCCCGACCCCGACCCGCGCGCGCCTGCCACCGAATACACCTATGCCGATGGCGGCGGCTCGGTGGGATTCATTGCGTCGGTCAGCCGTCCCTTCTGCCTCAACTGCAATCGCCTCCGCATCACCGCCGATGGGAAACTGCGCTACTGCCTCTTCGCCATTGAGGAAGACGATGTGAAAGGGCTGATGCGCGGCGGAGCTTCCGACGAAGACATTGCCGCCCTGGTTCGCCGCAACGTGGCCGGCAAGTGGGTAGGCCACGAAATCAACTCCGGCAAGTTCGTCGCGCCGCCGCGCCCCATGTACTCCATCGGCGGGTAAGCGTAGGGCTACCGCATATAGAACAGGCTCAATCGCGGCAGGCCGGATTTCTCGAGCAGGTGTCGCTCCAGGTATTGCTTTTCGAGCATGGAGAGCTGGTCGGCGGTCATCTTGCCGCGATAGGGACGCAACTGCCGGTCCAGCGTCTGCCGCGCGTCAAGCATCTCTTCTTCGGTTTGCCGCGACCGCGCCAGTGCAAGCATGCGCTCTTCCAGTACCGTCAAACGCTGCTCCAGCGCTTCCAGATCGTGGTAATGTTCTTCCGCCCCGGAGGCCAGTTTGTGCAACGACGCCGTGGTGGACTCGTACTCCGCGGGAAGCGCCGCCGCATTGCTCGTCAGGTAAGCCCGCAATTCCTCCAGCCCGAAGGGCGGGGCCGCCTCCTTGCGCACTTTCGGTTGCGCCGTTCCGGCCATTACCTGCGCTTCGGTGAGCACGGCCTGGGCACAGAAAGCCAGCGAGTTCACCATCTGCGTTTTCACCTTGCGGCCGCGCCATTTTTCGAAGGCCGCGTCAATGCCGCGCAACACCGCTTCCAGAGGCACACCGGAGTTCTTCCAGCTTTCCAGCAGCGCCCAATCCAGCGGCGAGAGCAGAAACAGGCTGGTGCCGCGCGCCCGCTGGAAGTGCTCTTCGGTTTCGGTGAAATAGTTGAAGTAGTTTAGTGCCTGTGGTTCCGTTCCCATATCATTTGCAGGCCTTCGAGCGTGAGATGCTCGTCCACCGTTTTAAGGAAGCGCGAGCCCGCTACAATCATGTGCGCCTGCCCGCCGGTGGCCACCAGGGCGGTGTCCGGACCCAGGGCGTTCACCATGTGCTCCAGGATTCCATCGATCATTCCGATGGCCCCAAAATACAGTCCCGAGCGGATGCTGGCCACCGTGTTGGTGCCGATTACGTTCTTGGGCGGGCGGAAATCCACCAGCGGCAGGCGCGCCGTTTTGCTGAACAAGGCATCCACGGCGATCCCGATTCCCACCGCGATCGCGCCTCCCAGGTATTCGCCGTTTTTCGAGATCACGTCGAAGTTGATGGTGGTCCCCATGTCCACCACCACGCAGGGGCCGCCATACTTGGCGAAGCCGGCGACGCCGTTCACCAGCCGGTCCGCGCCCACTTCGTAAGGATTATCGTACTTGTTGACGATGCCCAGGTCGGTGCGCGGCCCCACGAACATGGCGGACATGTGGAAGTAACGCTCCGCCATGGCGGCCAGAGTGGAATCGATGGGCGGCACTACGCTCGAAACGATCATGCCCTCGACTTGCGCGATATCCAGATTGGCCGGGCCGAACAGGTTGTGCAGCAGGATGCCCCATTCGTCGGCGGTCTGTTCGTGCACCGTGCGCAGCCGCCACTGCGAGATCAGCTTCTTGCCTTCGAATGCGCCGATGGTAATGTTACTGTTGCCTGCATCAAGAGCGAGCAGCACGTACGCCTCCTGCCAGAATCAGAGTATTGGTTCCGTCGTCTTTTCGCACGATCAGGAATCCGTCGGCATCGAGTCCCGCGGTGGTGCCTTCGATGACGCCATCGGGCAGGGTCACGGTGACCCGCCGCCCGGCGGCATAACTGGAACTTTGTGTGAACAGCCGGAGAATGGTTTCCTTGTCTTCCGGCGCCACGCGCTCAATGGCGTGCAGCAGTTCGATCACGAGTCCGGTAAGGGGAAAGTCACGCCCGCCCGCGGCGAGGCGCAGCGAGGTGGCCTCCCCGGCGAGTTCGGCGGAAAACTCGCGGTGGTTCACGTTGATGCCGATTCCGGCGACGGCGCGTCCGTCCACAAGCTGCACCAGGATGCCGGCGACCTTTCGCGGGCCGATCATGAGGTCGTTGGGCCAGCGCAAATCGCAGGCCACGCCGGTGGTTTGCGCGACGGCCTCAACGGTCGCCAGCCCCAGCGCCAGCGTGAGCACCGGAGAAGGCGGAAGGACCAGCGAAACATACAGGCCATTCCCCGCTTCAGAGTGCCACGAGTGGCCGTGCCGGCCCTGCCCCGCGGTCTGCTCCCCGGCAATCACCACCGAGCCAGGCTCCAGGCCCGCAGCCGCGGTCATCGTGGAATCGATCGTCTCGTAGTAGACGATGCGCCTCTCGGGAAAGGCATCGCGGACGCGGGGGATGTCGTAGATCATACGGGCCCCGGTTCCGCGAAAAGCATTTTGGCCGCAGATGAACGCCGATGAACGCCGATAAGAAAGACCTTGTTCCATCCGTGTCCATCTGCGTTCATCCGCGGTCCCATCATTCTTCCAGCCCCATCAGTTCCAACCGGAAACTGAGATCCACCGCGCGGGCGGAGTGCGTCACCGCCCCGGCGGAGACGAAATCGGCGCCCGCCTCGGCATACGCCCGGACCGTCTCTAGCGTGATCCCCCCGGACAATTCCACCGTGGCGCGCCCGCCGATTTCCCGGACCCACTCCGCAGCCTCCAACGGCGTCAGATTGTCCAGCAGCAGATGCTCGGCGCCGCAGCGCAGCGCTTCGTTTAGTTCTTCGCGCGTACGTACTTCGATTTCGATTGGCAAGCCCGCGCCTTGCGCCGCCGACATAGCCTTTTGCACGCCGCCGGCCGCCGCAATGTGATTGTTCTTGATCAGCATGGCGTCGAACAGTCCCATGCGATGATTGGTGACGCCTCCGGCCGCCGCGGCGCGCTTTTCCAGGAGGCGCAGTCCCGGCGTAGTCTTGCGCGTATCCAGCACCCGGCAGCGGGTCCCGGCGACCGCGTCGGAATATCGCCGAGCGAGCGTGGCAACCCCGCTCAGACGCTGCAGGAAGTTCAACGCCACGCGTTCGCACTCCAGCAACGTGCGCGCCCGGCCGCGGACGGTGGCCACCACTTCGCCATCGCCACAGATATCGCCATCGCGTTTCAGCACGGCCAGTTCATCCACACCGCCGCGCAGATCGTAAATCTCGGAGAGCAGTTCCAGGCCGGCGATCACCAAAGGCTCGCGGGCCAGAAAGCGCCCGCGCGCCATGCGCGATTCGGGAACGCAAGCCCGGCTGGTAACGTCGCCGGCGCCGATGTCTTCTGCCAGGGCCAGACGCACCACTTCGTTCATAACTCTTCGTCGAGTTGGCGGAGCTGTTCCAGAACCTTGGCTAGCTGGGCTTTATACTCTTCCAGCTTTTTGCGGATGCTTTCCACCACCTGCGCCGGAGCACGGCCCAAAAATGTCTCGTCGCCCAACTGGCGCTCCGAGTTGGCGATGTTCTTGACAAGCTGATCGCGCTCCTTCTCCAACCGCTTGCGCTGCGCTTCCTCCTGGGTCTTGGGCACGTGCAGCACCAGGTCGAACTGCGCCGTGGACCGCATTGCCGCCGCTTTAGGCGCGCCTTCGGCTTTGAACTCCAGGGTGACGTTAGCCAGCTTCTGAATCGCCGTGGCGTGCCGCTTTCCCACCTCCAGCGCATCGTTGCGGGAATACAGCGTGCCTTGCAGTTGCAGCTTCGGATCCAGTTTGGCCTCTGTGCGCAGCGTGCGCGCCATGGTTACGATGTCTTGCAGCAGTCCGATTTCCCGCTCCGCCACATGGTCAGTGGAATCCTGGCGGTACTGCGGATAGGCTGCGATGGCGATGGACGCCGGCCGTCCCTCCGCGTGAGCGGCCAGGCGCTGCCACAGCTCTTCGGTAAGAAACGGCATAGCCGGGTGCAGCAGGCGCAGCGCCGATTCGAATGCCGCCAGGATATTCCGCCAGCCCGGCGTCAGGCCGCTGTTTTCCTGGAACTTCAGCTTCTTCAACTCCACATACCAATCGCAGAACTCGTGCCAGAAAAACTGCCAGAGCACCTGCGCCGCCTCGTGATACCGGTAGGATTCGATGGCGCGATTCACCTGCTCGGCACAACTGTTCAGCCGGCTGAAAATCCACCGGTCCTCGATGGGCACTTCCAGCGTGACGGTATCGGGCTGGGGCCGATATTCCTCGAGCCGTTCCGGGACCCAGGGTTCCACGCCGGAGCGCTCCATATTCAGGAACAGGAACCGGCTGGCATTCCAGATTTTGTTGGCGAAGGCGCGCGAACTTTCCATGCGCTCTTCGGTGAGCACGATGTCCGTGCCGGGCGCAGCGCCTTGCAGCAGGGCCATGCGCACGGCATCGGTGCCGTACTTTTCTGTGACCACCAGAGGGTCCACCACATTGCCCTTGGTCTTGGACATCTTCTGCCGCTCGGCGTCGCGCACCAGGCCGTGGATGTACACCTGGCGGAACGGCACATCGCCCATGAATTCGATCCCCAGCATGGCCATGCGGGCCACCCAGAAGAACAGAATGTCGAAGCCGGTGATGAGCAGCGAGGTCGGGTAAAACGTTGCCAGGTCTTCGGTCTGATCGGGCCAGCCCAGCGTGGAAAACGGCCAGAGGCCGGAACTGAACCACGTGTCCAGCACGTCGGTATCCTGCACCGGATCTTCACCGCCGCAGTTGGGGCAGCGCGCCGGTGTTTCCCGCGCCACGATGATCTCCTGGCACTCCCGGCAATGCCACGCCGGAATGCGGTGCCCCCACCAGAGTTGCCGCGAGATGCACCAGTCGCGGATGTTGTACATCCACTCGTAGTACGTCTTGGTCCAGTTGGCCGGGATGAATTCGATGCGTCCGCTCTCCACCGCTTCGATGGCTTTTTCCGCCAGCGGCTTGGTCTTCACGAACCACTGCGTGGAAACGAGCGGCTCGACCACGGTCTTGCAGCGGTCGCACTTGCCCAGGCTGAGCGGGTAGTCTTCAATCTTGACCAGGTCGCCTCGCGAATCCAGATCGGCCACCACGCGCTTGCGCGCTTCGAAGCGGTCGAGTCCGGAATATGCACCCGCCGCGGCGGTCATCACGCCGCTTTCGTCGATCACCTGAATCTTCGGCAGATTGTGCCGCCGGCCGGCTTCGAAATCGTTCAGGTCGTGCGCCGGCGTGACTTTCACCACGCCCGTGCCGAATTTCGGATCCGCCAGTTCGTCCAGGATGATGGGAATCTCACGATCCATCAGCGGCAGTTGCACCGTCCGCCCGTGCAGATCCAGGTAGCGCTCATCCTTCGGGTTGATGGCCACCGCGGTATCGCCCAGCATGGTCTCCGGCCGGGTGGTCGCCACGGTCACAAAACGGCCCGGCATGCCGTTCACCGGATACCGGATATGCCACAAGTGGCCAGGCACGTCCGTGTGGGCCACTTCCAGATCGGAAATGGCGGTGTGGCAGCGGGGGCACCAGTTCACCATGTACTCGCCGCGGTAAATCAGGCCCTTCTCATACAGCCGGACGAACACTTCGCGCACCGCGCGGCTCAGCCCCGGGTCCAGCGTAAACCGCTCGCGCGACCAATCGCACGATGCGCCCAGACGGATCATCTGGCGCTTGATGGTGTCCCCGTATTGCGCCTTCCATTCCCAGACGCGCTTTTCAAACTCTTCGCGGCCCAGTTCCCGGCGCTGGATGCCCTCTTCGGCGAGTTTGCGCTCGACAACCATCTGCGTGGCGATGCCGGCGTGGTCGGTCCCGGGCAGCCACAGGGTGTTGTCTCCGAGCATCCGGCGCCAGCGGACGGTGACGTCGATCTCGGTGTGTTCGAGCATGTGGCCGATATGCAGCGAACCGGTCACGTTGGGCGGCGGGATAACGAGCGAAAATACTCGCCCGGCAGCTTTGCTGGAGGCGCGGAAGATGCCGGAGTCAATCCACCACTGCGCCCAATGCGGTTCGAACCGCTGTGGCTCGTACACTTTTTCAATTTGCATGGGGAAAATTCTATTTTAGCAGGCGCTTTTGTCCGGCAGGCGGCGCGCTACGCCCCGGCCGCTGCCCTGGCCTGGTGCAATGCCGCGATCACCGCCGCCGTGGAGCGGTCCAGGGGTTCTTCCCCCGAAACCACCAGGTCCGCATACTTGCGGGTGGGATAAACAAACCACTCCGCGCCGGGCAGCACCGTTCGGGCATATTGCGCCCGCACGGATTCAGGAGTGCGCCCGCGTTCGGCAACGTCGCGCCGCAAGCGGCGCTGAAAGCAGACATCGGGATCGGTCTGGACGAATACCTTGGTGTCCAGAATGCCGCGCAGTTCCGGCCAGTAGAACACGAACAGGCCTTCCACAATCACGAACTCGTGCGGCTCTATAATTCGGGTGCCCGGCAGCCGGGTGTGTTCCGCGAAGGAATACACCGGCTCTTCGAACGGACGGCCCCCGGCCAGGTCGCTCAGGTGTTCATGGAGCAGTTCCCAATCCAGCGCGTCGGGATGGTCGAAGTTGGTCCTGGCCCGCTCCTCCAAAGGAAGGTGGCTGATGGCCCGGTAATAGGAATCCAGCGAAACGATGGAGGTTCCCGGAAGTTTCAGGCAGAGTTGTCGCGCCAACTCGGTTTTGCCTGAACTGGACGGACCGGCAATGCCGATGATGTGTGGTCTCATTGGTGTGACGGGGGAGTCACTCCAGTTTCGCATATCTGGCGCACGGCTTCCAGCAATCCGTCGATGGTAAATTCCCTGGCTTCCACCGTGACCGCGATGCCCAGATCCCGCGCCGTGCGTGTGGTAATGGGACCGATGGACGCCACCGGCACCGCGGCCAGACACCCGGCGCCGGCGAGCGCCACGAAATTCTGGACTGTGGAAGAACTGGTGAAGGTGATGCAATCGCAATCCAGAATACCGGCCGCGGTGAGCGGCAGCGCGCCGGAAGTTTCGGGCATCGCCGTGCGATATGCTTCCACCACGTCCACCTGCGCGCCGCGGCGGGTCAACTCCGCGGGCACCAGGTCGCGAGCCACAGCGGCGCGCGGCAGCAGCACGCGCTTGGCGGCGAGTTCGTGGCCGGTGAAGGCTTCCAGCAGGCCTTCGGCCACGTACTCCTTGCCCATCAGGTCCACTTTCAGATGCAGGGCTTCCACCGCCGCTCGCGTCGCCGGTCCAATGGCGCAAATACGGGCGCGCAGCGCGCGGAAATCGGCGGCGGACCGGTCCAGCCGTTCCACGAAATGACGCACCCCGTTGGCGCTGGTGAAAATCAGGTAATCGTACGAAGCCAAATCGGCAATCGCGCTGTCCAGCGGTCCGTAATCCGCCGCCGGCCGGATCTCGATCGCCGGTATTTCGATGACTGCGGCGCCGAGCGCTTCCAGGCGGGTGGATAGCGCTCCGGCCTGCGCACGCGCCCGCGTCACCACGATGCGCTTGCCGAACAGCGGTAGCCGCTCGAACCAGTTCAGTTTCTCGCGCAGGCGCACCACTTCCCCCACGATGATGGTGGCTGGAGGCTTCATGCCCTGCCGCTCGATCAGTCCCGGCAAGGTGGCCAGGGTGCCGGTGAGCGTCTGCTGATCCGGGCGCGTGGCCCAGCGCACCGCCATCGCCGGCGTCTCCGCCGGGACGCCCGCGGGAAATCAGTTCGTGGGCGATCTGCGAGAACGTGGTGAGCCCCATGAAAATCACCAGCGTCTCGCTCATCCCCACCTTGTCCCAATCGATGTCGCCCACGGCGTGACCGGTGACGAACGTGACTGCCGAAGTATGCTCGCGATGCGTGAGCGGCACTCCGGTATACGCGGCGACACCCAGCGGCGTGGTAATTCCCGGGACCACTTCAAAGGGAATTCCCGCGTCTGCCAGCGCCTCCGCCTCCTCGCCGCCCCTGCCGAAAATAAACGGATCGCCGCCCTTCAGCCGCACCACTATGCGGCCCCGCCGCGCCCGCTCGATCAGCAAATCGGAGATCTCTTCCTGGCTGAACGCGTGCGTTGACCGCTTCTTCCCCACATACAGCCGTTCGGCCTGCGGCGGCGCCAGTTCCAACAGGGCCTCGGAAGCCAGATTGTCGTAGAGAACAGACGCGGCGGTCTCCAGAATGCGCCGGCCTTTGACTGTAATCAAGGAAGGATCACCGGGGCCCGCACCCACGAGGTAGACTTTACCGGCACGACAGCCCGGCAGGCCTGTCCCACTCACGTGTACACGGTCTCCAGGATCTGCCGCGCGCCCATGCCCAGCAGGGTTTCGCCCATCTTCCGCCCCAGCGCTTCCGCGCCGTCCAGCGTGCCGGTCGATTCCGCGCGAATGATCTGGCTGCCGTCCGGCGATGCCACCACGCCCAGCAGCCGGATGGTATCGCCGCTCACGGTGGCATGCGCACCAATCGGCACCTGACAACCGCCGCCCAACGACGCCAGCAGGCCGCGCTCCGCCGTTACTGCCGCGTGAGTCGCTGCATGATCCAGCACCGAACAGGCGTCGAAGCCTGCTCCGCTCCGGCGCGTCTCAATCGCCAGGGCGCCCTGACCCACTGCCGGGCACATGGTTTCCGGCGGCAGAATCTCGGCGATGCGCTCCGCCCATCCCAACCGCTTCAGCCCCGCTGCGGCCAGCAGGATCGCGTCATACCGGCCTTCGTCGAGCTTGCGCAGGCGCGTGTCCAGATTGCCGCGCACGCTTTCGATCGCCAAGCCGGGCCGCAGTTTGCGGAGTTGCGCGCTTCGCCGCAGGGAACTGGTGCCCACCCGCGCTCCGTCCGGCAGTTCCGCCAAGCGCTTCCCGATGACCGCATCGCGAGGATCTTCGCGTTCCGGCACCGCCGCCAGCACCAGGCCCGCGGGCAGTTCCGTGGGCAGATCCTTCAGACTGTGCACCGCCAGGTCCGCGCGCCCATCCAGCAGAGCCTCTTCGATCTCTTTGGTGAAGAGCCCCTTGCCGCCCACTTGCGCCAGGGGGACATCGGTGATTTTATCGCCCGTGGTTTTGATAATTTCGATGCGGCACGGGTGGCCGGCGGCGGTGAGTTGCCCCTCCACCCAGTGTGCCTGCCACAATGCCAGTTGCGAACCGCGCGACGCGATGACGAGCATGATCAATCCTGAAGATGAAAGGCCTTTTTGATGGCCGCTACCACGTGCGCACCCTCGGGCTGTCCGGCGTGATTGCGAAGTTCGGAAATGGGACCGTGCGCCACTTTATTGATGATCCCACGGGTCAACATCTCGAACGCCTGTTCCTGCTCCGGGGAGAACGGCCCGAACTTGCGCCGCACCTTTTCGAGTTCCCCCGTGCGAATCTGTTCCAGTTGCTCCTGCAGGCTGACGATGGTGGGGGTCACCTCCGCCACTTTGAGCCGCGCCATGGTCCGGTCGACTTCGTCCGCCACCAGCGCTTCGGCGTTCTCCGCCTCTTTCATGCGCTCGCGCAGATTGGCGTTCACCACTTCCTGCAGATCGTCGATATCGTACAGGAAAACGTTGTCCACCTGGTTGACCGCCGGGTCGATGTTGCGCGGCACGGCAATATCGATCAGGAACATGGGCTTGTTGCGGCGGGCCGAAATTACCCGCTGCATCTCTTCCTTGTGCAGAATATAATGCGGCGCTCCCGAAGAGGTGATGACGATATCCACCTCCGGCAACATGCTCACGAAGCGCGTGTATTCCACCGGCGTCCCCTGAAACAGCCGGGCCATCTCCACCGCGCGTTCGTGCGTGCGGTTAGTGACGAAGACGTGGGACGCTCCGGAACGGCGCAAATGCCGAGCCGCCAGTTCACTCATCTTGCCCGCACCCACAATCATGATGGTGCGGCCGGCCAGGGACCCGAAAATCTTGCGCGCCAGTTCCACCGCGGCGTAGCTCACCGAGACCGCCATCTGCCCGATGCCGGTTTCCGAGCGCACTCGCTTGGCCACGCTGAACGTGCGGCCCAGAAGCCCGTCCAGCCATCCGCACAGCGTGCCGCAATTTTTGGCCGCGGCATAGGCGGCCTTGAGTTGTCCCAGAATCTGCGGCTCGCCTACCACCATCGAATCCAGGCTCGCGGCCACACGGAAGAGGTGATGAATCGCTTCGCGCCCTTCATGCCGGTAAAGGTGCGGCTCAATACTCCCGGCGTCGATGGCTTTCTGATCGGCCAGGAACGAATCCACGATCGCCTGCGGATCCGCCCCGTCATCGGTGGTGACCGTGATCTCCACCCGGTTGCAGGTGGAAAGGATCACCGCTTCGCTAACTCCTTGGCGGGCCTTCAGATTTTCCAGTGCGGCCGGCAGCGCGTCTTCGCGAAAGGCGAGACATTCTCGCACCTCAACGGGTGCGGTCTTGTGACTCACTCCGGTGATCAGCAGCTTCATTTCATCAACATGCTTCCCAACCGGGCGTGTGCCGCCCAGGTGAGCGCGGAAAAACCAAGCACCGCTACCGTCATCAAGGCTGCCTTACGCCCGCGCCATCCGGCGTTGGTGCGCAAAAACACCAGCAGCATGTAGATTCCCCACGTGAAGAAGGAAATAGCGATCGCGGGCTGCTTGATCCAGTCGGTCTTATGTTCGATAAACGCCCATGTGCTCGCGGCAATGACAGCCAGAGTCATAAGGACGAAGCCCAGAGTCATGGACTTTGAAATCAGGTCGTCCAGCGTGCCCAAAGGGGGCAGCCGGTAATATAGTTTGCGCGGCTTTTTGGCCTTTAATTCCCTCTCCTGCACCAGATAGAGTATGGAGGCCACGGCAGCAAACAACAGCGCCGCAAACCCCAGCAGCACCAGCACAATGTGTACAATCAGCCAGGCATCCCGCACAATCGGACTGCTCCACGCGCTCACCGGGTTGCCCATCGTGGCCACCAGGACCGCCACGAATACTAAGGGGAAAATAAAGACGCTCAGACTATCGAGCCGGTACCGCCAGTGTACGAATAAATACGTAATCACCACCAGAAACGCGCACATGGAAAGCGTTTCATAGAAGTTAGCGATGGGACAGCGATTGTGGACTATACCTTCTTCCACGATGGACACGAAGTGGAAGATGGAACCTATGACAAACGCCCCCAGGGCCACGCGGAAGAGATGTTCGCGGCGGCGGACCAGGGTCAGGATCGCGTGCAGCAAACCGAGGGAGTACAGCGCGGCAGCTACGCGCAGCCAGATGACGCTCATTTCAGCCATGACGATCCGGTAACGTAAAGTCTTAAATCCCAGTATATCGGAAGAGTCTCGCCCAATTGCCCGCCGCGTGTGGGGGTATTGGGGGTATTTGGCGCGGGGAGGGGCTTTCCTGATTTACGTCCGGAACGGACAACCGCACCGTAAATGTAACAAGGTGAGTATATGAATGACGCCGCGTTCGTGTCGTTTATCAAATCATTGGACCAATGTTGGGTCCAGGGCAGGCTGCAAGACCTGACCGCTTATTTGGCTGATGATGTCGTCTTCGTCGCGCCGGGAGGAAAGTTACGAAGAGAGGGCATTGACTACGCCATCGAGAGCTATCGCCGGTTCACTTCGGAGGCTCGCATCGATCGCTTTGAGACCCAGGACTATTTCGTCACACGGCGAGGCGACGCCGCCGTGGTCGAGTATGCCTGGCAAATGGCCTGGTTTGCCGGAGGAGCGGACCACCAGGAAACCGGCCGCGACATCCTGGTCCTGGCGCGCCGCAACGAAAACTGGCGGGTAGTCTGGCGCACCCAGGTGGCCGCCCAGAACTGAACCGGGGAGGTGGGGGAATTGCCAAACGCATTCAGCTTCTCTCCGATGAAGTCCTGTCCGTTCAGCAGGGCTCGTTGTACCCGGCGCTGCACCGCCTGGAGCAGCAGGGCTGGATCGCGGCCGAATGGAAAGATACCGACCTCGGCCGTACGGCCAAATTCTGTGCGCTGACGCGGGAAGGCCGGCGCCAATTGGAAGGGGAATTGGAAAGCTCGAGCCGGCTCTCCCCGGCGGTACAGATGGTCCTGCAAAAGGCCTGACGGAAGGTGCATCATGCGTCTGCTTGGTGTGCTACGCCAGCGCTCGCGGCCATTGTTCCGCGGCGCTCAGGTGAATGAGGAACTCGCCGGCGAGCTGGCCCTTCACCTGGAACAACTCATCTTCTCTGTTCATGCCCGCCGCGGCGAAATGGAGAGTGTCGGGCAGGAGAATTTTCGCGACTGGCAAGCCGCTAACCCGGTCTTTCAGGCATGGCCTTCACCGAGTTCTCCCCGGCCACCTTGACCGGCATGGGCGACACCGAGCGCATCACTGGCCGCTACTTGGCCGCTGGTTTACGCCCGAAGAGCAGAAACCCGGCGCAGCCCGCGTGGTGATGCTGAGCTATCGTTTTTGGAAACGGCGTTTGGGAGGCCGCCCGGATGTGGCCGGCACCACGTTGTACTACGGCGACCCGCCTTATCTCATTACCGGCGTGATGCCGCCAACCTTCCGTTTCAATGAAGGTGACGTAGCCGAATACTGGACCCCCATCGCTTACCGCAACTACGGCCACCAGAATCATCAGTACCAGGCCTACGCGCGGCTGAAGCCGGGCGTTACCATGCAGGCGGCGCAAGCGCAGATGAGCAAAATCGCCCACCGCATGGAAAAGCAGCTTCCGGATTGCGCCGGCTGGGGCGTTCGCGTTATGAGCATGCGGAGCGCACACCAAGCCGCCTCTATCGATCCCATGGATGCCATCCGCCAGGAATAGGGCGTCGCCATCGTATCGAGCTTTGCGACGACTGATCTATGCGGCGGTTGCCGACCAGTGGGAATGGACCACGCGCCAGCCCTCTTTTTTCCGCTGGTAGATCTGGGTGGAGTTCCAGCGGGTGGTGTCGCCTCCGACGTGTCTCACCAGGATATAGGTCAGCACCACGGTATCGCCGTTCCCCTGCACCTTCGGGCCGGCTATTTCGTAGCTGTCGAATAGCGACTTGCCCCGGTAGCTCTCCAACAGGGCCTTCACGGCGGGAAGCCCATCCAGCCGTTCTCCGGTGACCACGTGAAAGTACGTGATCTCCGGGTCCAGTAGCGCGAGGCACGGATCGGGATCGCCGGCCTGCCAGCCGTCCAATGCCTTCCGCTCCAGCGCCAGGATCTCGCGAGCCGCCGCTTCGTTCCCGGCGCCAGCCGCCCCCGCGCCGGAGAGCGCGGACACCGCCGCGCACACCAGAATCACTCTCGTTAGTTTGCCCACGTCCACTAAGCTACAACTTTGGCCGGACCGCCGCATCCCGGCTCGGTCTACTCCGGCTCGTTTTCCCTGGCGAGTTGCGCTTTCAGGCCTTCCTCAATTCTCTCGATCAGGCGGCGCAGCACAATCGGTTTGGTCTCATACGCGCAGCAGCCGGCCAGTTTGGCCTCCGCCACATCGTCGGGGTCGGCATGGGCTGTTAGCACGATAATCGGTATACGGAAAGTCTTGGGATCCGAACGCAGCGCCCGCATGGCCGCCCGGCCGTCCATCACCGGCATGTCCAGGTCCAGCAGAATCAGGTCGGGGCGGTGCTGGCGCGCCGCCAGCAGCGCTTCGCGCCCATCCGCCGCCGACAACATTTCGAATCCCTGCCGTTCCAGCCTGCGCACCAGCATGTCGCGGCTGAATTCATCGTCTTCAGCCAGCAGCAGCTTACTCATATGCCAGCACCCGCGGCTCGCCGCACGCTACCGGCGCCGGCGCGCCCGGCAATTTCCACCCCCGCAGCAGTTCCCGCAGGCACGACAGTTCCACCGGATGGCTAAACCAGTAGCCTTGCCCGTAACGGCAGCCCATGCTGTGCAACAGGTCCGCCTGCTGCTGGCTCTCGATGCCCTCAGCCACGACGTCCAGATTCAGCGACCGCGCCAGGCCAATGATGGTACGAACCATGGCCAGCCCTTCGGGAACTTCCATGCGGAGCACAAACGCGCGATCGATCTTGAGGGTGTCGAACGGAAACCGCTGCAGGTAGGCCAGGGAGGAATAACCGGCGCCAAAATCGTCCAGTTTGAGCCCAACGCCCATCGCGCGCAGCCGTTGCATGGACGCCAGGGCCGCGTCCGGGTCGTTCATCACGGCAGTTTCGGTGACTTCGAGGCGCAGCGCCTCCGGCTCCAGCGAAGCCGCACTGAGGGCCTGCGCGACGTGCTCCACCAGATCGGGGCTGGAGAACTGCCGGCCGGAGACATTGACGCTCACTTTGGCGCGGAAATGCCGGCGCAGCCCGGCCGTATCCCGGCAGGCCCGCTCCAGAACGAATTTTCCAATGGGAACGATCAATCCATTCCGCTCCGCCAAGGGGATAAAATCGTTGGGCATCACCAGGCCGGCATCCGGTCGCTGCCAGCGCACCAGCGCCTCGAAGCCCTCCAGCGACCCGTCTTCCAGATCCACCTTGGGCTGGTAATGTACGACCAGTTCCTGGCGCTCCACGGCCCCACGCAACGCCGTTTCCAGGCGCAATTCCTCCAGGTCGTGCTGCCGCATGGCTTCGTGAAACACGGTGATGCCGCCCTTGCCCGCTTCCCGCGAATGGCGCAACGCGGCCTGGGCATCGCGCAAGAGCGTATTTCGCTCCCGGGTTACACCCGCCAGCGCGATTCCCACGCTGGTGGACAAAAAGCCCGCGCCGCCCTGCGGCGGCGCCGGTATGCTCAAGGACCGCTGCACATGAACCGCCAGTACGTGGACCTGTTCCACGGATTCGGCCCGCCGGAACAAAACCGCAAACTCGGATTCGCCGGCGCGAGCCACTTCGGAAGGGGCGCTCCCGCCGGACACACGCAGAGCGTCCCTGAGCCGCCTGGCGACGGCTTGCAGCAATCCGCTGTTTTCTTCCGGCGACAGATTCTCGCGATAACGCTCGAATCCATCCGGCCGCAACAGCAGCAGGGCCGCCAGGCCGGGTTCGTCCGCGGTGTCTTCCAACTCCGATTCCAGCCACAGACGGTTGGGCAGCAGCGTCGTGTCATCCACGGTCTTGCGCGAGGTAATATCGGTCATGTTTCCGGCTAGCCGGATGGCCGTTCCGGCGGCATCGCGCGAGGCCCCGCCGCGGCACTCCACCCAGCGATACCGGCCGTCCTTGTGGCGCACCCGGAGTTCGCAGTCCAGGCTCGCGGTCCGCCCCCGGATATGCGCCTCCAGGTCCTTTCGCCAGCGCACCCGGTCCCGGGGATGAATCCGCCCGAACCATTCTTCGACGTCGCAGCCGATTTCTTGTTCGGCGTAGCCCAGGATATTTTTCCACCGCGCCGAGTAGGTTAAGTGGCGATTGACCAGATCCCAGTCCCAGAGCCCGTCGTCGGAGGCTCGCATAGCCAGGCGGTACAGTTCGCCGGCACGCTGTTGTTCCAGGCTAACCGACGCCAGCGCCAGGCGTGTTTCAATTCTGGCCAGGGCCACGGCAAAGTCCACGGGTTTGGTGATGTAATCGTTGGCGCCCATTCGCATCGCCGGCACCAGTCCCTGGCTTTCCGGCAGCGCCGTGACCATAATTACCGGCAAAGCGGTGGCGGGGAATTTCGTCCGGATCCGCTGGAGCACATCGATGCCGCTGGAGCCCGGCATCATCACGTCCAGCAGTACCAGGTCCACGGGTTGGCTGTCCAGGATCTCCAGGGTTTCCGGCCCGCTCGCCGCAGTCATGACTTCGTACCCGTTCCGGAACAACATCCGGCTGAGCAGGTCCCGGTTCATTTCGTCGTCATCCACGATTAGCAGGCGTTTTGCCATAGGTATCGGGTTCTTTCTGCGACGCTCGCATCCGCGCCGGAATTCGCATCTGAAAATTCGAGCCTTTTCCCAACTCGCTCACCACCGAGATCTCTCCGCCCATCAGGCGGCAAAGCTTCCGGCTGATCGCCAGGCCCAGGCCCGTCCCGCCATACTTGCGGGTGGTGGAAGAATCTCCCTGGGTAAAGGCCTCAAACAACCTGGTCTGCTGCTCCGGGCTGATGCCGATTCCGGTATCCCTCACACTGACGGCGATCCAATCCTCGTTGTTCTTGCGTTCGCGCCGGAGTTCCACCCGGACGTCCCCGTTTTGGGTGAACTTGCAGGCGTTCGCCACCAGGTTCAGCAGGCTCTGGCGGAAGCGCATTTCGTCGGTGAGCACCTCTAGAGGCCCCCCGTCCATCTCGATCTCCACGCGATTGCGATTCCGTCGCGGCCAGCGGACCCACGCTAGCCACCACGTCCTGAACGGTTTGCCGGACATCGAAAGGCTCGGCATGCAGTCTCATGCGATCCGCCTCGGCCTTGGAAAAATCCAGGATCTGGTTCACCATTTGCAGCAGATTCGCGCCCGAGCGTTCGATGCGCTCGAGGTCCCCGGTGAGCCCTTCGATGCCGCGCTCCGCGCAGGTGTCGCGCAACAACTGGCTGTAGCCGATGACGGCATTCAGGGGAGTGCGGAGTTCGTGGCTCATGGTGGCCAGGAAGCGGCCCTTGGCGGCATTGGCTTCCTCGGCCGCCTCTTTCGAAACCAGGGTCTCGCCGAGCCGTTCCAGCATGGCGTTAAACGCCATCGCCAGGCGGCCCACCTCGTCGCGGCGCACCACTTGGACGCGGCCTGTGAGATTGCCTTCGGCCACTCGCGCGGTGGAATCGATGAGCAACTGCAGAGGCTTCAACAGCGAGCGTAACTGGCAGGTTTGGACGGCTGCGGACACGAGCAGGAAAGCCGTGGCCATGGCGGCGATCAACCAGCCGATGCGGGCCTGGCTGGCGCGCTCGTTTTCGGTCGAAAAGCCAAGACGCAGGGTTCCCAGGCGAGCCTGTGAAGTATCGCCGGATTCCCATCCGATGTCACCCTCCCGATGCGGCGACACCACCTGCCGGGTCACCTCGATTAGCCGGCCGGGCGGTGGAGCGCCGGGGCGCGAAACCAACACCGGCCGGCCGCTGGATTCATCGCGGAATTCCACGAACTGCACCTGGTCGCTGGCGATGGCGTTACGCGCGATCCGCTCGAGTTCCTGGGCATCGCCCACCAGCATGGCGAACTGGCTCTGTGCCACCAGAAAATCTGCGAGCGCGCCGGCCCGCTGGAGCACCTGGCGTTGCAGGTCGTGGCTGTAGCTCCATAGAAAGAAGGCCGTCAGTCCGGCAATGCTCAGAGCACTTCTCGCCAGGCTGGCGGAGAGTACCCGGGTGAGCAGCGAAGGTTGGATCGACCGCATCAGCGGAACACCTCCACGGGAAACGGCGTCGCGCCGAATTCGATTCCCAGAAGTCGCGCAACCCGTTCATTCACGGCGACGCGCACTTTGGCAGGACTGTCGCCCACCCGCTCGTCGCCGCGCATGACGCGTAGCGCCAGTTCGGCAACCTGGCGTCCGGTTTCCCGGTAGTCGGGATAAATGCCGGCCGCGGCGCCGGCGCGCACGAACGCCGGCGAAAACCCCACCACCGGCAGGCGACTCTCCAGGGCACTCAAAATCAGCGGCTTGATGGTCACCGGATTGTAAAGATCCGGATCGGGGAAGGTCAATAGAAGATCGACTTTTCCTTTCAGTGCGGCCATCGCCTTGAGCAAACGCGCCGGACCGTCGCACTCCACCACCACCAGGCTGAAACCCTCTTTGCGCGCGCGCGTTTCGGCGGCTTCGGAGGGATACTGTGCGCGCTGCGGGTTGCGAATGATGCCCACCCGGGTGCGGTGCGGAAACAGAGCCTTCAAGATAGCCAATTGCGTGGACAGCGCCACGTCCAGATCCACCCTGCCGGCCAGGTTGCCCCCGCCGGCAGGGCGCAGCACCATGGCCGCCAAAACCGGGACCGCCGGTCCGCGGCTTTGCACTTCGGCGAGCGCCCGGGCTCCCACCGCGATCGCCAGCCGGGTGTCGCGCGCGCCCAGGGCCCGGGCCAGGTCCGCAGCACCGCCCGGCGCCTGCACGTCAACCAGCAGGAAAACCGTGTCTCCCATTCCCGCCCGTACACCCTCCACCGCCTCCACATAGGCGCTCACTCCGGACTCGTACGCCACCACGACGGCCGCTTGAGCCGGCTGGTGCACCGACGCTGCCAGCAGCACCCAAAACCCCGGCCAACTCATTCCAGCACCCGCCACACCAGCATCAGAAAGGCTGAGCGCCCATCCCCGCGCACCCGGTCCGCCGCCAGATAAATGGGGTCTTCATATCGGCGGTCGAACAGATTCCGCACGCCCGCCTGCACGTCGAATTGCGCGTTGAGCCGTACGGTGGCCGTGGCATCGGTGAGCAGCGTTCCCCCCAGCCGGTCTCCGGTCCAGGAGCGGCGCGCGGAGACAAACTGCCAGTTTCCCGCCAGGAGCAGGCGGTCCCGCCACAGCGGCACTCCCAGGCGTAGTTTGCCCACCTGCCGGGGAGAATTGGCCAGGGGCGCCGACAGCGAACCCGCCGCCTGCTGTACAGCGAGGCTGGCCGAGGCTTCCACTCGATCCCACAGCCTGCCGGACAATTCCGCTTCCCCGCCGGCGGTCCGGTAACCCGCCACGTTGCGATATTGCTGCACTCCGTCATCCAGCGTGATGGCCTCAATTCCGTTATGGATGCGGTACTGGAAGGCATCCACGATCAAGGTCCAGACGGCGGTCAGCTTCCGTTCCATGGAAGCCTGATAGGTTTGCGCAATCTCCTGGCGCAGGGAAGGAGCGGCAGTATAACTCAGGCCACCATCGTTGTAGTACTGCTCAAACGCGCTAGGGTTTCGGAAAGGACGGCCGAATACCAGTTTGTAGACAGTGCGCGGCGAAGACTGCCATACCGCCGCCAGCCGCGGGGAAAGAAAGCGGCCATAATTGCGCGAATCGTCCAATCGCACCCCGCCATATAATTTCCACCGGGCCGATACGGCCCATTCCTGTTGCACAAACACCGCCGCGGTGCTGTCCGGATGATTGACGTAATTCTGCTGCGTTCCATCCACCAGGTTGAATTGGAGGGCGCGCACGTCCCAGGACCCGCCAATTCCCGCCGTGAGAGTCCCCACGCGCGCCACCGGCACTGCGTACGTGAGTTGCGAATCCACCCAATCGCCGCGATTGAAATCGCGCACGTCACTGAGTCCGCCGTCCACGGGATAGTTGAAACGATCCTGGTAGCGGTAGCGGTCGTAGTAGATCTGCCATCGTAATTCACCGGGACCCATCCGGCGCTTGTAGGTGGCGCCCACCATGTCGCGGCTGTCGATGGTGTGCTGCGAAGGGTCGCCGGACAGGCTGGTGCCCAGCCCAATAGGCGGTTGCTTCTCCCGGGAGTTCCAGTAGGCCGTGAAACTCCAGTTGTGCCAGATCAGGTTGGCGAAGGTGTGATATCCGTGCTCTCCATCGGCAACCAGGGGACCGGTGCTGCGGAACGCCGATGCCGATACCAGCAGATTGGCGCCGCCGCCCAGGTAAACGGACGAAGATACCGTCGCTTTGACCTCCCCGAACGAACCTGATTCCGCCGAGGTCATCAGCTTGGGACCATCCACCGGCGAGCGGGTCACCACGTTGATATTGGCCAGCATGCCGTTCGAACCATACAGCGCCGATGTGGGCCCATGGATGACCTCGATACGCTCCACCAGGTCCAGATCCAGTCCAAAATCCTGGCCGAAGAGATTGTTCGAGTTATAAATGTTGTCGGTGAGCGGGTGCCCGTTCAGCATCACCAGGAATCGGGTATTGAAATCCCCTGGAAGGGAGATTCCGCTTACCCCTACATAGTGATACGAGTGGTCGTACGTAACATAGAATCCGCGGACCGATGCGAGCGCTTCGGCCAGAGTGCGATAGCCATACCGGCGGATCTGCTCCGCGGTGATGACGGTGACCTGGGCCGGAGCCTCCGCCAGCGTTTGGGCATGTAGCGACGCGGCTTCGATGCGAGGCAGATCGCCGAACAGGACCTGTTCGTCCGCCGGTGGTTTCTCTCCGGATTGAGCCGCGGCGGCGCAGGCCGACACCAACAGCGCCAGGAAACGAATCGCCACAGCAGTCTTATCGGCAGATGTGGCCCGAAAGTGAACAGTTCAGGATCGCTGCGATCCGCGGCCAATAATCCCCTTCTTACGACCGCAGCCGGTTGATCCCGTTGAACGCGGCCTGTTTGTAACATTCCGCCAGGGTCGGATAATTGAACACGGTATCCACAAAGTAATCCACCGTGCCTTTCAGAATCATCACTGCCTGGCCAATATGCAGCAGTTCCGAGGCGCCCTCGCCGATGATGTGCACGCCGAGGATTTCACGCGTTTCGCGGTGGAAAATCAGCTTCAGCCTTCCGGTGGTATCGCCGCGAATCTGGCCGCGCGCGGTCTCGCGATAGAACGCCACGCCTACTTCGTAAGGCACGTCTTCATCGGTCAGTTGTTCTTCCGTTTTGCCCGCAAAGGAAATTTCGGGAATCGTGTAAATGCCGTACGGATAAGTCGCCGGGATTGGACTGAATCTTCAGCCCGAACGCGTGTGCCGCGGCCAGCCGCCCCTGCTCCATCGAGACCGAAGCCAGGCTGGGAAAGCCGATCACGTCGCCCGCGGCATAAATATTCTGCACCTTGGTGCGATACTCGGCATCCACGGCGATGCGCCCGCGGTTGTCGGCCTCCAGGCCCGCGGCCGGCAGGTTCAACTCGTCCACATTCCCCTGGCGTCCTACCGCGTACAGCAGAGCGTCTCCCTGAATACGCTTGTTGCTTTTCAGGTTGGCCACCACGCCCCCTTCCGGGGTCTCCTCCACGCTCGGCCACTTCCTCGTTCAACCGCATGGTCACGCGATGGTCGCGCAAATGGTAGGACAGTGCCTCCACCATCTCGTTATCGGCGAACTCCAGCAGGCGCGGACGCTTTTCCACCAGAATCACGCGCGAGCCCAGAATCGCGAACATGCAGGCATATTCCACGCCGATAACGCCGCCGCCTACGACGATCAGCGTCCGCGGTATGTCGGGAATACTCAAAATCTGATCGCTGTTAATAATGGTGCGTCCGTTCAGCGGCACGGCCGGGGAAACTGCCGGCTTGGTGCCGGTGGCGATCAGCACAACCGGCGCTTCCAGATCCGCCTGTCCCCGGCTGTTCTCGATCCGGACATGCGTCGAATCCAGGAAAGTCGCCCGCGCCAAAATCACGCTGACGCCGTTGCGCGCCAGTTGGGATTGCGTGACGTCCACTTCCGTCTTGATCACCTGGTTGACCCGAAAGTTCAAGTCAGCCATGGAGATCTTGTCCTTCACGTGGTAATTGACGCCGTAGATGCCCTGGTATTGGAATCCCGAGAGATGCATCACCGCTTCCCGCATGGTTTTGCTGGGAATCGTGCCGGTATTGATGCACACACCGCCCACGATATCGCGCTGCTCTACCACCACCACGCGCCGCCCGCATTTGGCGGCCTGGATAGCGGCGCGCTGGCCGGCGGGCCCGGACCCTATCACGATGAGATCGAATTTTTGCATGTGCAGAGTTGGACGGCCGGCGGCGCTCCGGCCGTCTCTAGCCCCGTTGAGCCTTATTTCGCCGAATTAAACCGTTCTTCGATTTCCTGCCAGTTCACCACGTTCCACCAGGCATTCATGTAATCCGGCCGGCGGTTCTGATACTTCAGATAATATGCGTGCTCCCACACATCCAGGCCCATAACCGGATATTTGCCGTCCATTACCGGGCTGTCCTGGTTAGCCGTGGAAGTGATTTCAATCTTACCGGCCGACTTCACCAGCCACGCCCAGCCGGAACCGAACCGGGTGGCGCCCGCCGCCATGAACTTCTCTTTGAACGTGTCAAAGCTGCCGAACGCCCCGTTGATGGCCGATGCCAGGTTCCCCACCGGCGCGCCGCCGCCGTTGGGCCCCATGATCCGCCAGAACATCGAGTGGTTAATATGCCCGCCGCCGTTGTTCCGCACGGCTGTGCGAATGCTCTCCGGAACAATCGCGCAATTGTTCGCCAGTAGTTCTTCGATAGTTTTACCGGCCAGATCGGGCGCCGATTCCACAGCCTTGTTCAAGTTCGCGACATAGGCCCCGTGGTGCTTCCCGTGATGGATCTCCATCGTCAGTTTGTCGATGTGCGGTTCCAGTGCATCGGTTGCATAGAGCAACGCTGGTAGTGTGAATGCCATATCTTCTCCTTTAGCTCCTCTGATGTTGAACTTTCGGCCGGCTTAAACGGCGCCGGCTTTTTCAAACGCATCGGCGACCCGAAACATCGTGGTTTCGTCGAAATGTCTGGTTAAGACCTGCATCCCTACCGGTAACCCCCCGGCGGTTTTTCCGCACGGTACGCTCATGCACGGAATACCCGCCAGACTGCCGGTGATTGTAAAAATATCCGAAAGGTACATGGCCACCGGGTCGTCCACTTTCTCTCCTAATTGGAACGCCGGGAAAGGAGAAACGGGAGCCACAATCGCATCCACCTGCTCGAATGCCCGCGCGAAATCCCGCGCGATCAGCGCCCGGACTTTCTGCGCCTTCAAATAGTATGCGTCATAATAGCCCGCGCTCAACACGTAAGTGCCCAGCATGATGCGGCGCTTACACTCCGCTCCGAAGTTTTCGCCCCGTGTGTTCCGGTACATATCGGCCAGTGTGTCGCTGTGGCCGGACCGCACGGTGTAGCGCACGCCGTCATACCGTGCCAGGTTAGAGCTGGCTTCGGCCGTGGCAATGATGTAATAACACGCAATGGCGTAATCGGTGGCCGGCAGGCTGATCTCGCGCACTTCGCAGCCCAACGACTTCAGCGTTTCCACACCGCGGCCAATCAGCTCACCGGATTCTCCCGTCAAATCTTTTAGATACTCGACGGGCAGTCCAAGCTTCAAGCCTTTTATGTTTCCGTCCAGCAGCGACGCGTAGTCGGGCACCGGCGCATTCGCCGATGTGGAATCGGCCGCGTCGCGCCCGGCAATCACGCCCAAAACCGCCGCCGCATCCTTCACCGAGCGGGCGAAGGGTCCAATGTGATCCAGCGAACTGGCGAAAGCCGTCAAACCGTACCGGGAAACACGGCCGTAAGTCGGCGTCACGCCCACAACGCCGCAGAAGGACGCCGGCTGCCGCACCGAGCCACCGGTATCGGAACCCAACGAAACCACCGCCGTGCCCTGCGCCACCGCCGCCGCCGAACCGCCGCTCGAACCGCCCGGCACGCGGTCTGGCGCCACCGGATTGCGCACCGGCCCAAACGCCGAATTCTCGTTGCTCGATCCCATGGCGAACTCGTCGCAGTTCGTCTTGCCTACAATCACGCCGCCGGCCTGCTCCAACCGGAGGATCGCCGTGGCATCGTACGGCGGAACGTAATTCGCCAGCAGTTTCGACCCGCAGGTAGTCCGCAGGCCTTTCGTGACGATGACGTCCTTCACCGCCACCGGCACGCCCGCCAGCGGTCCGGGATCTTCCCCGCGCGCGATCCGCTCGTCCACCCGCGCCGCCGCGGCCAGCGCACGCTCAGGGGAAAAGTGCAGATAGGCGTTCGTCTTCGGATTCTCCGCTTCGGCGAACCGCAACGCCTCGCCGGCGAGTTCCGTGGCGCTGAACTGGCGCGCGCGTAGTCCTTTCCTGATGCCGTCGATCGTGAGTGAGGGAATGTCCATGGTGTTAGCGGCCGCTAGCGTTCAATTACTTTGGGGACCTTGAAATATCCGCTGCCCTTTTGGGCCGCGTTGGCCAGCGCCGCTTCGCTGCCCAGCGGCGGAACCGGTTCGTCGGCGCGCAGCGCGGCGGTCTCCCCGCCATCGAATAACACCTGGGCCATCGGCGCCACGCCATTGGTATCCACTTCGTTCAACTTGTCGAAGTGTTCCAGGATGCTCTCCAGGTCTGCCTGCAGCCTGGCGATTTCGCCCTCTTCCAATTGCAGATTCGCCAGTCCGGCCACATACCGGACTTCCTTTTCCGTGATTTTCACGCCAGTGCTCTTTTCCGCGATGCGCGGTAGATGCTGCGCATTACAGGATCCTCGATGCCGTTGGCTTCATCGGCGAACAGGCCGGGCATGGGTTGCACCGCGCGTTGCGGTTGCCGTCGCCGGGGAACCACGCGAAATTCCAGATCGCCCACCAGCCCGCCGCCCAGATGCTTTTCCAGATTCCGCAGAATGAAACCGCTCAGCGTAAACAGTTGGCGCTGCCAGGTCTGGTCTTCCACTTCCACCACCAGCCGGTCGCGCACCAGTCGCGTGGCCCGCGTGTGCGCCGCGATCTTCTTACCGACCGCCGCCGCCCAAGCGGCGCACGCCAGTTCTTCCGGACTGATCGTGTCGCCAGGCAGTCTCAATCCCCGGATGAGCTTGCTCGCGCGTTCCATACTTTTGGTGGTTGAATTATTTTATCATGCGGGCACTGGATGCAACGTGATTTTCCCCGCTGCATTTGCCCGCCGCTGTGCCCGGGTGTATACAGGAGTGAGAGGGAAATTGCAGACTCTGGCATCCATGTTGCTGTTTGTAATCTGTGCCGCCGCCGCCGATCAACCGGCCGAGCCCGTCACCAGCACCATCACGCACGATCCCAGCGGCGCGGCTACAGTCAGAGTGCACAACGGAGCCTCCGCCACGCTCACCGCGTTTAACTTCATCTACACCTTGCATCGCGATCCCAACGGTCCTGCCTACGGCGCGTCCATGGGATATTACGATGCGCTCACAGACCCGCAGTTGGCCCAGCCCGTGCCTCCCGGGCAGGAGATTACTCTGCCGTTCCGCATCGGCGGCAACGGCATGTATGCCAAGGTGGCGGTAGCCGCCAGCGTGTTCGCCGACGGTACCTCGTATGGCGAGAAGGCCACCGTGCAGAAGATTCTGGACCGCCGCAATTACATGCTGGTCAGCCTGAATAAATCCATCGGAGAATTGACCCAGGCCGCCAAAGCCGGAGAGCGGCGCGAACTCATTGTCCAGCAGTTTCAGATGGCGCTGGGCCAGGAAATGGCTGCGGGTCTGGACCAGGACCTCAACGCCTGCATCCAGACTGTACGCGGACTGGTCATCGGCACCCTGCGCTCCAGCCGAGCCGCCGATGGCTCCGTCATCCCTACCGATACCCAGTTACAGTCCCTGATCGCGACGCTCAAGGCGCGGCGGGAATTGTTGAAGAATTAGGGCCGCGCATTACTCGAACGTGATGCCTTTCAAGTCCGCCGTGGGCTTGGGAAATTTCAGGTCCATGCTCTCCAGCGTGTGCAGCATGATCTCCGAGACCGCCAGGTTGCGGAACCACTTCTTGTTTGCCGGGATCACGTACCACGGTGCATCCTTGGCGCTGCATTTGCGCAGCATCTCTTCGTAAGCTTCGATGTACTGGTCCCAGTACTCTCGCTCTTTCACGTCTCCCAATGAGAATTTCCAATTCTTGGTCTTATCGTCCAGCCGCTCCCGAAATCGCTTGGCCTGTTCCTCCTTGCTGATATAAAGCAGAAATTTGATAATGCGAACATCGTTTTCCGCCAGCATCCGCTCAAAGTCGTTGATCTGGTCGTAGCGCTTGGACCACTCCGATTTCGGCACCAACCCGTGAACCCGCACCACCAGCACGTCTTCATAATGCGACCGGTTGAAGATCCCGATCTTCCCCGATTCCGGCACCGCCTTGTGCACGCGCCACAGATAGTCGTGCCGCTTCTCCGCGCCTTCCGGAACCTTGAACGCGGTTACATCCACGCCTTGCGGATTCAATCCAGTCATCACGTGTTTGATGGTGCCATCCTTGCCTCCCGCGTCAATGCCTTGCAGCACCACCAACAATGAGCGCTTAGCCTCGGCATACAACAGATACTGTAAGACCGACAGCCGTTCGCAATTCTTTTTCAGTTTCAGATCCGCGCGGGCCTTGGTTGCGCCGTGGGTATCGTCGGGGTCCATGTCCCGCAGTTTGATCTTGCTGCCGGGAGACACCATGAGTTCGTGCGCGAGATGCTTCATCCGGCCCCATTCTACACTGGAACAATGTTGGTGCTCGCTTCCCGGTCGCCCCGCCGCAGAGAGATTCTCACGCAAGCCGGGATTCCCTTCACAATTCGCGTTGTGGACATAGACGAATCGCCTCTCACCGCCGAAGCTCCCGAAGCCTATGTGCAGCGCCTCGCCGAATGGAAAGCCCGCGCCGTCTCCACGGAACCCGCCGAGACGGTATTAGGCGCGGACACCACGGTGGTGGTGGGGCGCCAAATGCTGGCCAAGCCCGCGGACGCCGCCGACGCCCGCCGCATGTTGGCCGCGTTAGCTGGACGCTGCCACGAAGTGATGACCGGCATTTGCCTCAAGCGCGGCGGCACCGTGATTCGGGATTACGCCGTCACGCGCGTCTGGTTCAGCGCCATGTCTCAAGCCGAGATCGCGGCGTACGTGGACAGCGGAGAGCCCATGGACAAAGCCGGCGCCTACGCCATCCAGGGCCTGGCCTCCAAATATATCGAGCGCATCGAAGGCTGCTACTTCAACGTAGTGGGGCTCCCCATTTCCCTGGTGTATCGTCATCTTCTCCGCCTCTAAGGATTGATTTCCACTACGGTCCCATCGGGAACCAGCGCCCAGATCTCATTCATCTCTTCGTTGGTGACGGCGATGCATCCCTGCGTCCAGTCCGTTTCGAGCCGCTGACCGTCCTTCAGGCCGTGGATCATGATGTCTCCGCCGGGCGGCACACCCAGTTCCCGGGCGCGCTCGATATCCGCCTTGTTGGGGTACGAGATGTGCAGCGATAGGTGATACTGGCTGCGCGGGTTCCGCCAGTCGATGACATAGCTTCCCTCCGGCGTGCGTCCATCGCCTTCCTGCACTTTGTGGCCGGCGGGTTCGCGGCCCAGAGCCACCCGATACGTCCGGAGCAGGGATTCGCCCCTCAACAGCAGCATTTCCCGCCGGGATTTGTTCACGACAATTCGATCCGCTTTAAGTGCCCCGCAATACATAACTTCGCTATTTTCGCATCGCGGCGAATGTACGTTTGCATACCGATTTGAGAGTGCAACCAGATGAGCCTTTTTTGCATCCAAATGACAGATACCTCGAGCCTTGGCGTTTTCAGAGAAGTCACGGTCGCCGGGCGCCGGGAGATATCAACAATCTAAATGCAACAATTTGAAGAATATGCATTGGATCCGGCCGCGTCGATCGGGATCGAAGCAGGGGATGCGCCCGAGCTGCTGGAGACTGAATTCCAAGAACATCACGAACACGAGGAGTCGTCCAGGGAGCCCGTCTCCACCGATGACCCCGTTCGCGTCTATCTGCGGGAGATGGGATCGGTCCGCCTGCTCAAAAGGCAGGGAGAAATCGACCTCGCCCAACGCATGGAGCGCGGAAAGTATCGGATGCAAAAAGCCGTTTCCCGGTTGCCGCTGGCCTGGCGGAGCGTGCTCGAATTGTCCGGCGCCCTGCGCGACGACGCCATGCGTGCGGATGAATGCTTCGAAGTAGGCGGTATCGATGATGAGGCTCGTGAGAAGGCCCGTCAGGAGTTGCACCGCCGGCTGGGCAAATTCGCGCGCCTCCACAAGAAACTGCTGGAGCTCGATGAGGAAATCGGTTCCACACCGGCGCGATACACTCTACCTGCGTGCGAAACTGAACGGAAAGCTGCGCCGCCTGCACGTGGAATGTTCCCGCGAAATGCGGACCATTCCCTTCAATCCGGCGCAGTGGAACCAGTTTCGCGCCTCTCTGGAAGCCGTTATCCGCGAGATCGACCAGTGGGAGCGAGAGTTGAGCGGGCGTCGTATCTCGCCGGCCCTGGTGCGCGATCTCAAGGGCCGCATCCGTGAACTGGAAGCGACGGCCGGCGCCAGCGCCTCCCAGATGCGCCGTTGGTTGCAGGCAGCCCACCAGGGCCAGGCGGAAGCCGCGGCGGCCAAATCCGCGCTGGTCGAGGCGAATCTCCGGCTGGTGGTTTCCATCGCCAAAAAGTATGTCAATCGCGGCCTTCACCTGCTCGACCTGATTCAGGAAGGCAATATCGGCCTCATGCGCGCGGCCGACAAATTTGACTATCATCGCGGCTACAAGTTCTCCACCTACGCCACCTGGTGGATTCGCCAGGCGGTGACGCGCGCCATTGCCGATCAGTCGCGGACCATCCGCATTCCCGTTCACATGAACGAGAGCCTGACCAAGTTCCTGCACGTTTCGCGCAAGCTGGAAAAGGAGCTGGGGCGCCTTCCGAAAAACGAGGAGATCGCCCAGCAGATGGAGACCACGGCGGAAAAAGTGCAGCAACTGCGCGTCATTGCCCGCGACCCGGTTTCGCTCGACCTTCCCGTGGGAAGGGACGGAGAATCGGTCCTGGGCGACCTGATCCAGGGTCACGCCGCCAATTCCATCATCGATCCGCTCATGGCGCACGATGTCCGCGACGAAACCGCGGATGTTCTGCGACGGCTGACGCCCGCCGAAGAGCGCGTGATTCGCCTGCGCTTCGGAATCGGCTGCGATCGGGAACACACGCTGGAGGAAATTGCCCAGGTGTTCGGTCTCACCCGCGAACGCATCCGGCAGATCGAAGCCAAGGCTCTGCAAAAGCTCCGCAGCTCGGAAAATGCCATGCGGCTCCAGCCTCTGGTGGCCGTCCAGTAGACCGCGGAGGCCTTACCGGCCGCGGAAACGATCCAGCCGGCGGCGGTCGCGCTTAGAGGGTTTGCCTTGGTGTACGGGTTCGAAATAGGGCATGGCTCTGCGCTCCTCGGTTGCTTTCATACGGGCTTCGCGGCTGGCGTCCGTTTCCCGGTAAAGCCCTTGCGCCACCGGGGCGGGACCGCGTAATTCGCTGAGCGCCACGACTTCCACCGCGAAATCGCCGCTGTCGTTTTTCACCTGGAGCATATCGCCGGGCCGGACTTCGCGCGCCGGTTTCGCCGGCTGTCCGCCCGATTGAATCCGCCCCAGTTCACAGGCGCGCGCGGCCTGCGAGCGGGTCTTGAAGAATCGGGCGGCCCAAAGCCACTTGTCGATTCTCACGCGGCGCCTGTTCCGAAACGCCACGCACACGGGACTGCCGTTTTGCACCGGCGATCCCTGGCGCGTGAGCCCTCCCGTTTCGCCATCGGCGCGGAAGATCACGACGGTGTCCGACTGCTCGTTGGCCACGCACAGGAACGTGCGCGCCGGATCGAAGCCGATAAAGCGCGGCGTGCGGCCCTGGGAAGGCGTCCATCCGGTGGAGGTGAGCAGGCCCGTGCGCGGATCGCTGCGGAACGCCGCCACGCTGTCGTGCCCGCGATTGGAGCAGTAGACGAAGCGGCCGCCCGCGGATACGGCAATCTCGGCGGCGGTGTTCTCGCCGGTGTAATCGGACGGCAGCGTGGGTCAGAATCTGTGCGGCCCGCAGACTGCCGCGGTCCACATCCCAGAAATACGTAGTCACCGTGCTGGCGATTTCGTTGAGCACCCAGGCCACCGGCAGGCGGGGATGGAAGGCCGCATGGCGCGGGCCCGATCCGGCGCGGGCGATGGCGGCCCCCTGCTCGGTGGGCGTGAGTTTGCCGGAGGCGGCGTCGAAACGGAAAATGAAGATGCGATCGAGCCCCTTGTCCGGCACGATCACCGAGCGGCCGCCGGGGTCGAACACCACGTGATGCGGATGCGAACCGGTCTGCTCGATCCGGTGCGGGCCGGGCTGCCCGGGCAGGGGGACCACCTGCGTCGCATCGGCCAGGCTGCCGTCCGGGCGGATCGGCAGGACGGCCACGCTGCCGGAACCATAATTGGCCACGATCAGGAACCGGCCGCTGGGATCGATCGCCTGATGCACGGCGTTGCGGCCCGCCGGTTTCAGCGCGATCTGAGCGGCTGGAGCATGCCTGTGGCGCGATCCACCGAAAATGCCGTGGCATAGGTTTCATCGCCGTGCACCGAGTAGAGGTGGCGCTGGTCGGCGGCCATAACAAGGAAGGACGGATTGACCAGACTCGCCGACGCGCTGCACGTGCGTCCACGCGCCTGCTGCGCGGATCCACGCGATAGACGTGGATGCCATCTCCCCGCGCGGAGCGTAGGGCGCTGGTATAGCACCCCACATATGCGTAAAGTGCGGTCTGCGCGGGTCTGGGCGGCCAGGGGAGCCGCCGACAGGGTCGTCATCAGGGTACGGCGCGTCATCGGCTACGGAATCACCGCGGCTGCCACCATTTCCAGCAGGCGGCGCACGCCATCGTCGCCGCCTACCGGGTCCATCGTGAAATTGATCGTGCGGCCCCGGCTTCCAACTGTCGCGGGAATGATCCATCTGGTAAGTCAGCGGCAGACCTGTCAGATGCGGGATCCAACTGCGCATCGCTGGAGGACATCTTGTAGATCACCAGGTCCAGCGACGGCACGACGTAGATCCCCGAGCCGCCGGCGCCGCTTTTGAAGAACGCATCGCGCGGCGCTCCGAAAACGTGCCCGTCGGCATTCACTTCGAACATCAGGCTCATCGGCGCGTGCGGGTCATAGGGCGACGGCCGGCCGCACATCGCCACGTAGTCGGCGGGCGCCAGTTGGCGGCTGCCCCAGCGTCCGTGGTGCAGCAGCATGTAGGTGAAGCGGACGGCATCGGTGGCCCGCAGCGCGATGCTGCCCGCCGCCGGGCGTATGCGGCAGCGTGTTTCCGTTGCGATGCAGCGCGTAGCCCCAGCTTCCGAATCCCATCGGCGTGGCCAGCTTCTCGGCGATGTATTGCTGCATCTCCATTCCCGTGAGATGGCGCAGCACGATCGAGGCCACGTGCGGCGACCCCGAGGCATAGGCGTAGCCCCCTCCGGGCTTGGTCCACATCGCGGCGCGCAGGGCGCTGTTGTCCTGGTCCAGCGGCGCGGCCGGACGCGGAGCGGGTTCCACCTTGATGTCCTGCCCGTTCACGATGCCCGGATTGTTGCCATCGCCGTGCATGCCGGAAGTCATGGTGAGCAACTGGCCCAGCTTGATCTCGGCCTTCATGGGGTCGTTCAGCGGGAAGGCTTCGGGCAGGTATTTTTCGGTGAAGACTTTGGTCTCCAGGCCCTCGGGAATCTGGTCATGTTTTTCCGCCAGCATGATGCCGCAGGAAATGCTGGTGAAGGCCTTACCGATAGACGCCATATCGGGATGCGCCTCGCGGTTGCCCTTGCCGAAGTATTTTTCGTATACCAGGTATCCGTGACGCACTACCACCAGGCCGCCGTGCTGGCTGGTCTCCTTCTCGAATTCGAAGGCCTGGTCCAGCCGGGCAAGATCCATGCCCGCGACTTTGCGAATCTGCGCCGCGCCGCTGAGCGTGCGCCAGCCGCCCGAACTGTCCGGGGGCGGGAAGTAGGCGTCGCCTCCGCTGAGCGCCAGCGGCAGGCACAACAGCGCCAGGCAAACGGCCTTACGGGACATAGCCTTTCTCATGCTACCCACTGATTATTCCCGCGTTAGGGCAACAGGTGCGGCAGATATTGTCTGGCGGCATCGCCCACAGGTCGCGGTGCATGCGCATGGCGTCGCCAAAGAATGCTTCGCCCACATCGCCATCCAGCAGATGGGTGCCCAGCAGATCCATCGCCTGGGGCTCCTGCCAGAGCGACTCGGCGTATACCACGCGGCGGCCTTCGCGCGGTTCGTGCAGCAGGCGCAGAAAGACTGGGTGAACCACCAGGTCTTCGCGCGGCATGTGCGGACCGATGATCGACGACGTGCATCCGGTTCCATTCCTCGGCGTCATGTCGCGACGCCAGGCGGAGACCTGGGCGTGGATAGCGTCCAACTGGGCGCGCGTGGCCTCGGTGACATTGCCCATGACCAGGGGGGCCATGCGGCGCGTGAAGGCCAGCAGCGCCGGGCGCGCAAAGGCGCGGCGCGCGGCTACTTCATCCATGAAGGCGAGGCATGCGGATACGATCTGCTTCTGGCGAGCCAGTGTGGCGGGTGCGAGTTTCAGCGTATCCAGACTGGCTTGGGCGGGCGGACGAGTTCGCGCAGATGCGCCAGTGTGGCCAGGCGGCCGGCGTCGAGCGCCCCGCTGCCCGGCGTGAGCGTTACGTAGATGGCCAGCGGAATATGGGCGATGGTCTTGACCGGGTCGTAGATCGGGGTGGCGGTGCTGGCTTCCACGCGGCGGCCCTCTCGCGTCAGGATGAAGGTGTCGCCGTTCACCAGCAGAGCCGGCCCCGCGGACGCGAGTACACGGAGTTTGGCTTCGGCGTAGGCCGCGCGGAAAGCGTCGTTGAGGGCAGTGAGCGGCGCCGGTGTGGTCTGCGCCGGTGCGCAGGAAAGGAAAAGGGCGGCCAGCATCGCGAATCGGAAAGGCATGGTTGATTATCGCGCGGCGGTTTCCGGTATACTTGCCCCGAAAGTCGAAACTTACCCATGAAGATCCTAGCCCTATTCCTGGCGTGTGCCGCCGCATTGCCGGCCGCCGCGGATTACACGCTTGGCCCCGATTCGCAGCCGCACCCCGGCATTCCGCAAGGGACTGTTACGAAGCATACGCTCGCGCCCGGCACATTCTATCCCGGCACGCCCCACAACTATTCGGTCTACGTCCCGGCGCAGTACGATGCCGCCAAGCCCGCGCCCTTCATGGTTTTCCTGGACGGCAGCGGCGTGTTGGGAAACAGCGTGCGCGTGCCCACCGTGTTCGACAACCTGATCGCCAAGCACGACCTGCCTCCGCTGATCGGCATCTTCGTGGACCCCGGAATCCTGCCAGCCTCCAGTCCCCAGGCGCAGAACCGCTACGAGCGCATTTTCGAATACGACAATCTCAGCGACACCTTTTCGCACTTTCTGCTGGAAGAGCTGATTCCCGCTGTGGCGGCGAACTACAATCTGTCGCAGAATCCCGACGATCATGCCATTTCGGGCGTGAGCACCGGCGCGGTGGGCGCGTTCATGGCGGCGTGGAACCGTCCCGATCAGTTCCACCGGGTGCTTAGCTTCATTGGCACGTTTGTAGCGATGAAGGGCGCCGATTCGCTGCCCGCGCTGATCCGCAAGACCGAGCCCAAGCCGATTCGCGTGTTCCTGCAGGACGGGCGTAACGACCACATCGTGCCCGCCGAACCGTTCGGCACGTTCTACGCGGGCAGTTGGCCCATCAACAACGAAGTGATGTATGAAGCCTTCGAACTGGCCGGGTATGACGTGAAACTGGCGATCGGCGACGAAGGGCACAACATGAAACAGGGCGCCGCCATCATGCCCGACGCGCTGCGATGGCTCTGGCGCGATTATCCCAATCCGGTGACGGTGCGCGAGCCTGCCGCCATGTCGCAGCCCGGCTGGGATCCGCGCGGCAAGGTCTACTCCACCGTGTGGGCCGCCAAGGGATGGGAGAAGGTGGGCGGCAGCTACACGGGACTTTCGAACGCCGCGTCCGATAAAGACGGCAACGTGTATTTTGCTGACGCCGGCCGCATTTACAGGTCGGATGGGGACGGCAAGGTGACTGTGTTTAAAGAAGGCGCGGGAGCGGAGGCGCTGGCGGCCGGTCCCGATGGCCGGTTATATGCCTCGCAGCCGGGGCGCAGACGGATCGTGTCGTACGGAGTGGGCGGCGAGGAAAAACTGGTGGCGCGGAATGTGGAAGCCGGCTCGCTGACCATTACCGCCGCCTCCGGCCTGTACTTCATCGACCGCGCGGGCAAGTCCATTGGGTATGTTGGCCCGGATGGCAGAGTGCGCACAGCGTATAGCGGGGAAGGGATGGCCGTGCCCTCCGGCGTGGCGCTTTCGCCGGACCAGGCGATGCTGATCGTGACCGATGCGCAGGCGCGGTATAGCTGGAGTTTCCAGATCGCGCCGGACGGATCGCTGGTGCATGGCGAGCCCTTTTTCCGGCTGGAAATGCCGGAGACCGGGTGGATGAGCGGTGTGCACGGTGCGGCGGAAGACTCCATCGGCCAGGTCTATTTCGCGACTCCGCTGGGAGTCCAGATGTGCGAAGCCAACGGACGAACGGCGCTGGTGCTGAACTCTCCAGAAATTGGCGCGGTCACCAGCTTGCTGTTCGGCGGGAAGGATTTGAGATGGCTGTATGTCACGGAGGGTGCGCACCTGTTCCGGCGGCCCGTGAAGGTGACCGGCACAGCGTCATGGGCGCCGGTGAAGCCGCCCAAGCCTCCATTGTGAAAAACCATCCCGGATATTTTTGGCACCCAGATAGGGGACTGAATAATATCAAGGCATGACTCCCGATCCCGAATGGAAAAAGGGAAGTGCCGAACTTCCGGTTCTGTCGCTGCTGGAAGACCAGCCTCGCCACTACAGCCTGATGTACCCGCTGCGCGCCGGATTGGAAAAGCATCGACCCATGCCGAAGAACGAAGTGCCGCGCGCCGGCCAGGCATCGCCCGCCAATCTGATCGAAGGTATCTGCGAGGACCTTCGCTATGCTGCCCGAAGTATGCGGAAGAGTCCGATTTTCGTGGTGTATGTGGTCCTGACCCTTGGGGTTGGGAATCGGCGCCAATACCACCGTCTTTACGCTAATCAACACCCTGATATTGAATCCCCTGCCGGTGCGCCTTTCCGAGGAACTGGCCTCTGTCGCGGCCATCATACGCAAAGCACCGCGAAAATCGCAAACTCTCTTCCCCATCTCATACGCGGACTTGAACCGAAAAACGGCGGTCGCCCTCATGGCTTGAACAGAGAAATGGTTATGATTGTTCAACATGAGCAAGGAAGAGCAGGGCATTCAGGCTCACCCGGAGGGTGAGGTCAAAAGTGCAGGAAACCAGGCGGCGGAAACGGTTACCAGCCTGGACACGTTCGCGGGCAAGGTTTATGTGAAGTGGTCGCCGGAAGCCACGGTGAGCAGCCTGGGGCTGATGCCATTCTTCATCGAGTTTCTGAAGACCAGCGGCCTGTTCGACAAGTGGGTAGAGGATTGTCCGCTGCACTACACCAGTGCGAATGCGCCGGAGAAGCGGGATGTGCTGGGAACTCTGCTGCTGTCGGTGCTCGCCGGTCATTGGCGGTACGCCCACATCAATGCGATCCGGGGAGACGGCGTCAATCCGGAATTACTGGGAATGACCAAGGTCGCGAGCGAGGACTCGGTGCGGCGGGCGATGAAGGCCCTGGACGAAGACGCCAGCGCCCGGTGGATGAAAGAGCATTTGAAGGCCAGCTACGAGCCGCTGCTGCAGGAGCCCTGGATATTAGATGTGGACACCACCGTGAAGCCGTTATACGGACATCAGCAAGACGCCAAGGTGGGATACAACCCGACCAAGCCAGGACGTCCGTCGCATGCCTATCACAGTTACTTCGCGGCGAACATTCGGATGGTGTTGGATATGGAGGTGCAGGCAGGGAATCAGACGGCTCCGTTGTATGCGCAACCAGAACTGTGGGCATTTCTGGACGGGTTGAAGGTGCAGGACCGGCCGGTGTTTTTGCGCGGGGATAGCCATTGGGGATCGGAGAAAGCCATGGTGGGAGCCGAGGAGCGAGATCTTGAATACCTGTTCAAACTCAAGCAGAGCGCCAACGTGAAGAAGCTGATCGGACAGATCTTCGGGAAAGAGGAATGGGAGGAGGCGGGGCAACAATGGCAGGGGAGAGAGGACGTATTGCGGTTGAGTGGCTGGAGCAAAGAGCGGCGTGTGGTGGTGCTGCGGCGGCCCTTGAAGACTAAGCCGGCACCGGAAGTAGAAACTGCCGGCAAGAAGAAGCGCGGGCGAAAAGCCGCCAAACAGTTGACTTTGGACTTACCGGAGTTGACTCACCAGGGAGTGCAATATGAGTACGCCGTGCTAGTGACATCGCTGCCGGATGAGGTGCGAGCCGTTGCACAACACTACCGGGACCGGGGCGACGCGGAGAATAACTTTGACGAGTTGAAAAACCAGTGGGGGTGGGCAGGGTTCACGACACAGGATCGGAAGCGCTGCCAGATTATGGGGCGAATCATCGCCTTGGTCTACAACTGGTGGACCATCTTCATGCGTCTGGGAATTCCGGACAAACACGCCGAGGCCATCACTTCTCGGCCATTGGCCTTGCACGGCATCGCCCGACAAACTCGCCACGGCAATCAGACCACGGTGGAGATCACGAGCACGCACGCGAAGGCCTCGCAGATCGCGGAAATTCTGACCAAGGTGAGCGGGTTTCTAAAGCGAATTAAAACGAGTGCGGAGCAGTTGACGCAAGATGATCGGTGGAAGCTGATTCTCAGCGCCGCGTTCCGTCACTTTCTCGGTGGCAAGATCATCGGACACGCTGGTCGGCTTGCCGATGCCCCAATCTAACTGCTCTTTTTAGGTTGAAGGATCAGTGGCCTTCGTGCGTCCGATTGTGAGGCGTTCTTTGCCACCATGTGGACCACTCACCTGGAGCCGCGCGATTTCTTCGGCATTGCCTTCTGGTTGGGTTTCGTCATTCATTCGATCGGGGCGGAAGCCTGGATCGACTGCACGCGGCCGTTCAGGCCTGGCGCGACCGGCGCGCGCGCCGCCAAAGCCATACCATCCCCAGAGCGGTAAATGAGAGCGTCGCCGGTTCCGGCACGGCGAATCGTGTCCCTGTCAGTTGAATGTCGTAGCCCTTGCCGGCATCGTCCGCGCTGGGAGTTCCGCCGTAATTCTTGAACTTGCCGGAACCAGCGAAGACTCCGGTTGTGCCCGCGATCGCTCCGAAGATGCTGTTTCCTTGCTTATCGTAGGGCAAATGTCCGGATGGTGCAATCAAAAGGAAGTATAGTCCCGGAGTCAACCCGCTGAGCGTTCCCGCCGGCAACGCGGCCTGCATGTCAATGCCGGAGATATTGTCATTTCCAAAGAGACCTTTGCCGGTGGAATCGAACAGGTAAAGAGCCGGATCGACGATGGGCTTGTTGGTGTTCCCCTTGCTTGTCGCGGAAAAGGTGTTCGGATTGCCTATGTAAATCTCATACATATCCGAGCCCGTTGTTGTATTAGTCAAAAGACCAATAATATCGGTCAGGACTCCCGAACCGCTGGTAACTTCAGCGTTGCCAGGATTGCCGCCGGCGTTCTGTTCGGTCCAGATTGTGCTCGCATTCGCCAACATCGACAATATCGATATCAGACCGCAATGCAGGAGAACGCGCGTTGCTGTTCGCATGAATACCTCCACAACCGCGTGTGACAGAATAGCACATGAAATGAAGTTAAAGACCCTATTATCCGATGTTATCAACGCATTGAGATCTTACGGTACTTACGGTACGGTGCTGGTCTCGGCCGCAGGAGCGCTCCGGGGCTTACCGGTTGGCCGTCGGGGTCAGTGCCGCCATGAGGCGCTGCATCTTCTCTTCCGACCCGGTGAACAGGTTTGCCGGAAACTGCCGGTACTTGAGCATCTCGCTGTAAATGTAGCCTTCCTGGCTGATATTCAGCGCCAGTCCCGCCAGGTACTGCAGACGCAGGTTGCCGTCGCGATTGATTTCGGCATCGCGCAGCCACGGTTTCAGATCCTGATCCTGGCCCGCGTAAGTGGCCAGCAGATCGTACATCGAATTGAATCCCACGTCGCGCAGGGATTGCGCTACGCGCGTATAGGGCGGACTCTGCAGGCGCTGCTCCAGGCTGTCCAGATTGATCTTAGCCGGCTCGTTCCGTCCCATCAGAAATACGTCATAGCCGCCGCCGTTCAGCTCGTTGGCCCACACGCTGCCGTTGGGGAAAACGGCGAAGAACGTCGCCAATTCGCTTTTCACGGTTTCCATATCGCTTTCGTACAAGGGCACCCACTGAGTCACCACGCCGCCTGGATTCAGGTGCTCCTTCACCAGTTCGAAATACTCCTTGGAGTATAAAGTCGCGCTGCCTTTGACCCACGGATGAATCGGATCGCTGGTGATGATGTCGAACTTTTCACGGGTGGTCAGGACGAAATGGCGCGCATCGTCATAGTAAATCTGCGTGCGCGGGTCGTTCATCACGTTGTAATTCTCTTTGGCGAAGTACTTGGTCGCGGTGGGCGGAATCAGCGGCTCCATCTCGCAGATCACGATGCGGGACATAGTGGGATGGGTCACGAACGAGCCTGCCGTTACGCCCGCTCCGAATCCCACGATGAGTACGGATTTGGGATCCGGATGGACCAGCGCCGGCAGGTGGCCCAGCATGCGCTGCAGCCGCATATCGTAGGGTTCCGTGGAGGCTTCCACCTTGCCGCTCACGTGAAACTGGAAGGCGCCATCGCTCCACTGCGAAATGGCGATGGAGGAGTTAATGCCTTCTCCGGTGTAGAGAATTTTGGAACTGGACTGCGAGGTCATGATGCGCCGGCCATAGGCGATCAGCAGAGGGGGCACCGGCGTCACGCCGCCGATCAGGTAGACTACGGCCACCATGGAAGCCAGCAGTGCCACCCAGGCCGCCCGGGCGCGCGAACTCCAAAGGTGCGGAACCAACACCACCAGGGCGCTCAGGGCCGCCATGGCAATCAGCACGCGTTCGCAGTTGGCCGTGCCGATCCAGGGCACCAGGATCATGCTGAAGGTCAGGGCCCCCAGAATCGCGCCGCCGGTATTGGCGGCGTAAATTCCCCCCACCAGTTTTCCCGGCTCGTCGCCGCGCGACGCGGCCGCCAGAGCCAGCGGAAAACTGGCGCCCCAGAGCAGAGTGGCCGGCAGGATAGCCCATAGGGAGCGAACCATATCCACCTGGAACGTGAACCAGGGGTTCTGATTCAGCAGCGGATTCACCGGCCACCAGGGTATAGACTGCGAAATCATGTACGCCGTCCATGCCACGCCGCCGGCCAGCAGTAACTGGCAGACCCCGATGGCCGTCCGCGGCTTCATGGTCCGGGCAAGCGCCGAGCCCACCGCGCTGCCTACCCCGATGCCGACCAGGAACACGGCCAGAATGATCGAGAAGGTGTACACCGTAGCGCCCAGCAGCAACCCCATCAGCCGCGTCCAGATCACCTCCGCGCCCAGGGCGGTGGCCCCGGAAAGGCCGATCGCAATATACACCGGCCAGAAGCGCGGGCCGCCGGTGGCGATGGCCTTTTCTTCGGTGGAGTGCTCAGGCACGCGCTTGGCCAATTGATAGCTGGCGAAGGCCACCACCAGATTGATGAACACGGCCACGAAGGTGGCGGTTGCCAGATCGAATACGCGCAGCAGGTAAAAACCGGCCAGCAGGCATCCGAAAACGGCGCCGGCGGTGTTGCCGCCGTACAGCAGTCCCAGCCAGGAAACGCCGCGCGGCGTGGCTTCGATCCAGCGCGCAATGGCCGGCAGGGAAGCGCCCATCAGGAACGTGGGCGGCATCAGGCAGACCGCGCAGATGACGGCGCGGAACAGAATCGACGGCATCCCATGCCCCACCGCGGAGGTGTAGATGCCATCCACCAGAGGCATTCCGAACAGCACCAATACGCCACAGATGGCGATTCCGGTTTCGATGGCGGCATACACCACCAGAGGATGCCGGGTCCGCGCGGCCGCAATGCGCGGCAGCATCAGGCTGCCTACGCAGAGTCCGCCCATAAAGGTGGCCAGCAAGACGCCGAGCGAAATCGCGGTGGAGCCGATCACCAGTTGGAGCAACTGGTACCAGACGATCTCGTAGATCAGCGCGGAACAGCCGCTGCCGGCGAACAAAACCAGCATAATAGGCAGAAAACGGGCTGCCTCAAGCGGGGGCGCTTGTTTTGGTGCAATCTTTGCCATGGGAAGACCGATTCACAATTGTGGCACAAGTGGGACAGGCCATGGCTCAGGCGGCAGGCGGTCTCATCGGCAGGCAATGAAAATATTTCCGCGGCGATTTCGTCTATCCGGGTGAGAGGACGAAGTGCCGGCCATGACCCAGGATCGTGCGGAGCAGGACCAGCGCCTCTCGTCGGTCTTCGAGAAGGAGAGGCGCCGTCTGCTGGCCTTCATCCGCAGACGCGTTCCGGAGGAAATCGACGCCGAAGACCTTTTGCAGGATGTGTTTTACGAGCTTGTGGAGGCCTATCGAACGATGAAGCCCATCGCGCATGCCGGGGCGTGGATGATGCAGGTGGCCAAAAACCGGATCACGGATGTGTTTCGCCGCGGAAAAAGGGAAGTGGTGGAAGACGGAGGCGAGCGGATACTCGAAGATCTGCTGCCCTCCCCCGATACCGGTCCGGATGCCCTCTACGCGCGCAGTGTCCTGCTGGACGAGATCGAAGCCGCCCTGGACGAGTTGCCCGCGAGCCAGCGCGAGGTCTTTCTGGCGCACGAGATCGATGGGCGCAGTTTCGCCGAGATTTCGGCCGGAACCGGAGTCAGCGTCAACACCTTGCTTTCGCGCAAGCACTACGCCGTGAAGCGTCTCAGAAACCGTCTTCAGCGGATCTACGACGAAGCGGGTTATGAAAGGAAAAGGCAATGAGAAAACTGAGGTTTGTGGGAGTGCGCATTGTTCTGTTCGGGATCCTGGGCGCGGGACTATTGGGGCTGGCCATCGCCGGCCTCTGGAATGCGCTGATGCCGGCGATCCTGGGTCTTCCGGCAATCGGTTTCTGGCAGGCGCTGGGATTGTTTTTGCTGAGCCGGCTGCTTTTCGGCAGGTTCGGCGGATGGGGGCACAGGATGCGGCGGGCCCGTTTTGTCCGAGGCTGGAAGGGTCTGACGCCGGAGGAGCGCCAGCGCTTCCGCCGGGCGATGGATCTATGCCAGCCGGGAAATGCGGGAGAATCCTCGCCGGAGACCTAATCCTGCGTAGAATGGTGAGTTGATAGTTACGCTCACGATCAATCCGGCGATTGACCGGATCCTCAGCGTCGACCGGCTCGCCTTCGAAGACCGGTCCTACGTCAATTCGAGCCGCGAATCGGCCGGCGGGCGGGGAATCAATGCGTCGGCCGTGTTGCACTCGTTCGGCGCCGAAACTACGGCGGTGTTTCCGTCAGGCGGCGCTTCCGGCAAACGGCTGGAATCGCTGCTCAGCGATTGCGGGTTTCTGATCGCCGTGGTTCCCATCCATAATCCGATTCGCACCAATCTCACGGTGACCGATAAGCACGGGCTCACGGTGAACCTGAACGAGACCGGTCCCGCGTTCACCAAAGCGGAGGTGGCGCGGGTGGAGCGGGTGGTGAAAGACCGGCTGGCGCACGCCGCGTGGCTGATGGTGTGCGGCAGCCTGCCGCCGGGGGTCCCTTCGTCGTTCTACGCCAAGCTGATCACCATGGCGCGGGAGCACAAAGTAAAGACGCTGCTTCATGCAGACGGGCAGGCTCTGCGCGAGGGGATCGAGGCCAAACCCACGGTGGTGACGCCGAACCAGCAGGAGGCCGAGCGGCTTCTCGGGCGTACTTTGTTGACCCGTACCCACGGATTGGAAGCCGCGGAACTGATCCGGCACATGGGTCCGGAGATGGTGGTGCTGAGCCTGGGCAGCCGCGGCGCCATCGGTGCATTCGCCGATGGGCTGGTGGAAGCCATTCCGCCGCGGGTGGATGCGGTCTGCCCCATCGGCGCCGGTGACGCTTTATCGGCCGCCTACATCTGGTCCATGACGCGCAAGGCGAATCCGGCGGAGGCTCTGCGATGGGGCGTGGCGGCGGGCACGGCATCTTCGCGCCTGCCCGGAATGGGATTCGCATCGCTGGAGCAGACGCGGGAAATCTACCAGCAGGTGGAAGTCCGCCGCGCGGAATAGCTTGCCCGACCAAGCGCACCAGCAGCACGCGTTTCTACGATCCGCGGGGACCGTTTCGGCCGCGGTGGCCCTGAGCCGCCTCACCGGGTTGGTGAGGGAAGTGGCGATGGCGCGCCTGTTCGGCGCCGGCGCAGCCTACGATTCGTTCCTGCTGGGCGTGCGCATCCCCAATCTCACGCGCAACCTGTTCGCGGAAGGGGCGCTCTCTTCAGCCTTCGTCCCCACCTTCACGCGATATCTTTCCACTAAAAGCAAGCGCGACGCCGCCGAGCTTTCGAATCTGACAGGCACGGCGCTGATACTGGCGGTGGGCGCGGTGTGCGTGGCGGGCATGGTATTCAGCCCGCAACTGGTGGCGCTGCTGGCGCCCGGGTTCGCCGGAGTGCCGGGTAAAACCGAACTCTCCATTCTGCTCACCCGGATCATGTTTCCGTTCCTGGTGCTGGTGGCACTGGCGGCCCAGGCCATGGGAGTGCTGAACGCCTGCGGCCGTTTCGGAGTGCCGGCGCTTGCCTCGACATTCTTCAATCTGGGATCGCTGGCGGTAGGGCTGGCGCTGGGATTCACCGTGGGCCGGCGCTTCGACCACGGACTGATTGTCTGCATGGCCGTGGGGGTGGTGGCCGGCGGAGTGCTGCAATTGTTGTGGCAGGCTCCGGCGCTCTGGCGCGCGGGCTTTGGCTTCCGGCCGCGCCTGGACTTCCACCACCCCGGCCTGCGGGAAATTGCGCTCCTGATGCTGCCGGCGCTGGTGGGCAATGCGGCCACGCAAGTCAATGTCACGGTGAATACCAACTTCGCCTCCAGTCTGACCGACAGCGCGGGGCATGTGATGAATGGACCGGTGAGCTGGCTGGGCTACGCCTTCCGGTTCATGCAATTGCCGCTGGGGCTGTTCGGGGTGGCAATTGCGTCGGCCACCCTGCCTGAGATCTCGCGGAGTGCGGCGCTCGAACGCATGCAGGAGTTTCGGGACACCCTGGCGGAGTCGCTGGGGCTGGTGCTGCTCCTGACCATCCCCGCTTCAATCGGCCTGGCCCTGATGGGAGAAAGCATGATCGGCGCGGTTTACCAATGGGGCCGGTTCACGGCTGCCGATACGCACCAAACGGCTCTGGCACTGACTTGTTACAGCGTGGGACTGGCGGGATACTCGGCCACCAAAGTGATGGCGCCGGCGTTCTACGCCTTGAACGATGCGCGCACGCCCATGTGGGTGAGTTTAGGGTCGATCGCTTTGAATGGCGGTGCGGCCTTCCTGCTGGTGACGCGCGCCGGAATGGGTCATGCGGGACTGGCGCTTTCCACGTCGCTGGTGGCTCTGGCCGGAGCGGCGGCGCTGTTTCTGCTGCTGCGGGCGCGGCTTGGTCCGTTGCACGGACGACGCCTGGCGTGGACTGCGTCGCGCATCGCGGCGGCGTCGGTAGTCATGGGCTTGGCGTGCCTCGCTTCCAGCGGCGCCGTTCACGCGATCCTGGCCCACGGAAAGGCGGCCCAACTGGCCGATGTGGCGGTTTCGATCCCGCTCGGCGCGGCTGTATTCTACTTTGCCGCGCGGTCTCTGGGGGTGGAGGAAGTGGAGCGGGTCCGGAACACCGTGCTACACTTCGTTAAGGAATGCTCCCCGACCTGAAGTTGGTGATCCGCTTGCAAGATATAGACAATCGTCTTGCGGACTTGGCGCGCGAGATTGCCACTCTACCAAAACACATCGCCGAAATTGAAAAGAAGCTGCTCACGCACGAGCGGAAACTCGAGGCCGATCGAGCCGCTCTCTCCGCCAACCAGAAAGAGCGGAAAAAGTGCGAAGGCGATATCCAGACACAGGATCAGAAGATATCGAAGCTGAAAGACCAGATGCTGCAGGCGAAGACCAACGACCAGTATCGGGCCTTTCAGAACGAGATCGATTTCTGCCAGAAGGAAATTCGCAAGGCGGAGGATCGCATCCTGGAGTTGATGAGCGAATCCGAGCCTCTCGATAAAAATGTGAAGGCGGCAGAGGCGGCGCTAAAGGCCGAGAAGACGGAAGTCGAAAGGGAAAAACAGCAGGCACGGGAGCGTACCGCGGTGGACGAAAAATCGGCCGCCGACCTGCATGTGGAACGCGCGCAGATTGTCTCGGGGATCGCGGCGGCACACTACCAGCAATACGAAAAAGTGCGCAAGGCGCGCCGCGGCATCGGAGTGGCGGAGGCGATCGACGGACGCTGCAGCGTATGCCAGATCCAGATGCGCCCGCAGTTTTTCCAGGAATTGCGGAAGGGCGAGAAATTCATGCAATGCGAAAGCTGCCTGCGCATTTTGTATTACAATCCGCCGGTGAAGGTCGAAGATCTCTCCGGCGAACCCGCCCCGGCCGCCCAGCAATAGTTTCCGCACGGCTACGCCCACAAAAAACCGCTCCCTGGCCAGGAGCGGCGCCAAGGGAGCGGTGGAGTTGAAACACAGACTGTCAGTTTTACGGCCGGTCGCCCCAACTGTACCCGATCCAGGCCATTCCCTGCAGGATGACGTTGCTGCCAAACTGATTCAGGTTGGGAACGTAGTGGACGTCAAACTCGGGGCGAATGAAAATGTGCTCGGTCAGATAGATCTGCACGCCGATCGATCCGAGCACATTGAAGTGGTTGGAGCTTTCGTAATACTGTGAAAAGGTCTGAGCGCCGGCTAGTGCGTCGAGGCTGGTGCCAGTCTGATAAAACTTGATATTCGCGCCGCCGATGCCACCTTTCAGCTTGACGGCAACTTTCTTGGTATTGATCGGCTCGTAAATCCCGTCGAAATCATACAGGGTGACGCGGGACTGCAACTGAAGCCCGGTCAGCCCCTGATACGCAGCCGAGGAATTCAGATCCACGTAATCCTGCTTGGCCGGCTGGAATGCGACTTGGGCGCCCACGCCGAACTTCTTCCAAAGCATCAGATCGCCGCCAATTCCCATCATGAAGCCGTTGAGCGCGGGCGTCGATACACAGGGCCCGTAAGGGTCGCTCGGACCACTGCAGGGGAGCAAGGCCTGATCGACTTGGGTGGGACTCGCCTTGTCATGGATGCCGCCGAATCCTATATTGATATCGAATCCGCTCTGGGCGCTCGCATATTGCATGCAGCAGAACAGCGCCAAGAGCAGCGGAAGGTAGCGGGAAATTCGTTTCACGTGAGAAGTCTCCTCTATATTTTGCGGATTTGCCACACAACTTTGATTATGCCCTATCAGGGCTACCGGATCATGGCTATTATGGGCCTTTGCAACGTAAAACTGTGTTGTTGCAACACATACGACGCAACTCCGGAAGCTCAGGTTTCAATTCTCAATAAAACTTAACGGTGCTGGCAGCGGGGGCAGAAATGCGAGGAACGTTGGGTTACCAAAACGCGGCGAATGGGTGCGCCGCACACCGTACACGGCTCGCCGGTGCGCTGATAAACACGATGGCTGAACTGAAAAAACCCCTTGCGGCCTTCGGCATCGACGTAATCGGAGATGGATGAGCCTCCGGCGGCGATGGCCTCTGTGAGCACGGCCACGATGGCATCGTAGAGGCGGCGAGCCCGCTCGCGGCGCAGGCGGCTCGCCACAGCCAAGGGGTGAATCCCGGAGCGAAACAGGGCCTCGTCGGCGTAAATATTTCCCACCCCCCGTACGAAGGTCTGATTCAGCAACAGGGCCTTGACGCGGGTCTTGTGGCGTTTCACGCGGGCCGCGAACTCCTCGAACGAGATCTCCAAAGGCTCCGGCCCCAGACGGGCCACGCGCGCGGGAAACTCTTCACTGAATTCCAGACATCCGAACTGGCGGCTGTCGTCGTACAGCAGGACTCCGCGATCGAAGGTCAGGATGGCGTGGGTATGCTTGCCGGCCGGTCCGCCGAGCAGCAGGCGGCCGGTCATGCCGAGGTGAATCATGAGATATCCGCCGCCTTCGAGCGACACCACGATGAACTTGCCATAGCGCTTGATGGCGGTAATCCTGCGGCCCGAGATGCGCGCCGCCATGCGGTCCGGATCGCCGCCGCGCAGCACGCGCAGGCAACGGAATTCGGCCGAAACGATGCGGCGGCCTACCAGCGGAGCGATGGAACGGGTGACGGTTTCGACTTCGGGAAGCTCGGGCACTCAGGGCACCTGCAAGAGAATGTTGTCGCCTTCCACCTTCACTTCGAAGGTGGCCAGACGCCTGGCGGGGTCGTAATCATATTCGCCGGTACGGCAATCGAACTCCCACAGATGGTAGGGGCACACCACGCGGCCGTCGTGAATCTGGCCCTGCCCCAACGGCCCGCCGCGATGCAGGCACACGCCATCGAGGGCGTGAATCTCACCGGCCAGGTTGCAGACAGCGTAGGGGCGATCGTCCACCAGCACCTCCATGACGGAACCGGGCGGCAGGGCCGAGATCTTCCCCACTGGAATGAGCGGCATGTTCCCAGTGTAGTGCGAACGGCCGGAGTAACCCGGTTGCTACAATCGAGAGAAGCGCATGCAGACCATCCTTGTGATCGATGACGACGAAAGCCTGCGCGACACCATCGGCGTGATGTTGGAGCAGGAGGGCTTTCGCGCGGTCCTGGTCGGCGACGGTAAGAGCGGGTTCGATAAGGCAGTGATCCTGAAACCCGATCTGGTGCTGGTGGATCTGCGCCTGCCGGGAATGAGCGGCACGGAGATCTGCAAGCAGTTGCGCGCCGCGCAGGTCAGCACTCCGATCATCGTGTTGAGCGCCGTGGGCGATGAGCTCGACAAGGTGCTGCTGCTCGAAATCGGCGCCGACGATTACGTGGTCAAGCCGTTCGGCACGCGAGAATTGATGGCGCGCATCCGCGCGGTGCTCCGGCGGGCGTCCGCCGATGCCCGCAAGGTAATTCAGTTCAGCGGCAACCAGATTGACTTCGAACGGCGCATCGTCACTCGCAAAGGCGAGGAATTGAGACTCACGCCGGCCGAATACAATCTGCTCAGTTACTTTCTGCATAACCCGGACCGGCCGCTGACGCGCGACATGATTCTCAACTCCGTGTGGGGCTACGAGTTCTTTCCCAACACCCGCACGGTGGATGCGCACGTGGTGAAATTGCGGCAGAAACTGGAGCCGGACCCCAACACTCCGCGGCATTTTCTGACCGTTCACGGCGTGGGCTACCGTTTCGTGCCGTGACAGATTTTACAGTTCCGAGGCTCCACGGATAGGCGACAATAGCCTCATGCCCTCTGAGGGTGCCCATCCGGTTTTAATCGTCGACGACTCCGAAAATGCGGCGGCGATGCTGGAGATCGCGCTGGGTGGAATTCCCGGCGTATCGGTGCAACTGGCTACCAGCGCCGTGGACGCGTTGCGCATCCTCAATGGCGGCGGGCCCGCCGTGCAGGTAATCGTGACAGACTTGAATATGCCCCGCATGGACGGATTCGAACTGATCCGCAGAGTCCGGCAGGACGCCAGGCATTCCGCCACCCCGATTATCGTGGTGAGCGCCGATACCGACCCGGCCACCCCGCAGCGCATCGCCGAGTTGGGTGTGAGCGCCTACTTCCCTAAACCGTTTTCTCCCGCGCAAATCCGGCGGAAACTGGAGCAGCTTTTGAATGGCCGGTCTTAGGAAACTCACGGTCGCCGCGACTCTCGTTTTGCTTTCCGCGCTGCTATCCGCGCAAAGCCAGCCTTCTCCCGAATTGAAGAGCATTTTGGACCGGCTGGACCGTCTGGAACAGGAAAACCGCTCGCTCTCCGACCAGGTTAAGCAACTGCGCTCCGAACTGGCCGCCGCCCGCGGCGAGGCGGCGCCGGCCGAGGCGCCCGCAGCCGCACAGCCATCCACGGCGGAGCGTCTGGACGTCCAGCAACGTCAGATCGAGGAGCAGGCTCAGACCAAAGTGGAAGCTTCGCAGAAGTTTCCGATCCGGCTCACCGGGATGGCGCTCTTCAACACCTACCTCGATTCCCGGCAGAACGGGGGCGTCGCTTACCCCACGTTGGCGGCGCCGGGAACCGCGCTGGCGGGAGCGACCCTGCGCCAGACCATCGTGGGCCTGGAATTCAGCGGGCCGAGGACCTTCCTGGGCGGTACGGTCCAAGGCTCGGTGTACATGGATTTCGCCAGCGGGGCCGCGCCGCTGGCCCAGACCATGCGGCTGCGCACCGGTTCCATCGAGGTGGACTGGAAGAGCCGCAGCATCCTGGTGGGGGTGGAAAAGCCGATCTTCAATCCGCGCGAACCGGATTCGCTGGCACAGGTGGCCATTTCGCCGCTAACCGGAGCCGGCAACCTCTGGCTCTGGATCCCGCAGGTGCGCCTGGAGCAGGATTTGAAATTCGGGTCGCGGGCCGGTCTGCGCGCCCGCATGGGAGTGGTGGAAACGCGCGAGGTGGGTCCGTACGACACCACCGGGCTGCCCGCGGGTGTGGCCGCGATTCGTCCCGGCCTGGAGGGCCGCTACGAGCTTTTCTACAACCTGGATGCCGACCGGCGTTTCGAGATCGCTTCCGGGTTCCACGCCAGCACCACGCACGCCATGGGCTTCTCCATCCCCTCGAACCTGTTTTCCATGGACTGGCTGCTGAAACCCTGGCGTGTGGCGGAATTCACGGGAGCATTCTTCAATGGCCAGAACGTGGCCAATCTTGGAACGGGCGCGGTCAACCAGGGGTATGTTATTTACAGGCGCATCTCCTGGCCTATCGACAGCATGGGGCTCTGGGGGCAGCTTACGATTCATGCCCTGCCGCGCGTGGACCTGCATCTTTTTACGGGCCGGCAGAACTACGGCGTGCGATACCTCAGTACGGGAGATGTCAGCCGCAACGCGATGTTCGGCGCCAATCTTTTCTACCGGATCGCGCCGAACGTGCTGATCGGGCCCGAATTTTCGCAGTTGCGTAGCGTATATATTGGTCAGGGCACGCTGATCAACAACCATTATGATTTGGCGTTGGCTTATCTGTTTTAACGCGGTACTGGGGCTGATTGAAGCCGCATCGCTTACCGGCCGGGTGGAGCTGACCAACTCTCAGGACCTTTCGGCGCGCCGGCATAATTATTCCGGCGTGGTCCTGTGGCTGCAGCCCGTGGACCGCGATGCGCCCGTGCCTATGGTGCCCCGCCATGTGGAAATGAAGCAGCAGAACAAACATTTCACCCCCCATGTAGTGGCCATTCAGGTGGGGGACACAGTGGATTTCCCGAACCTCGATCCCATCTTTCACAACGCCTTTTCGACGTTCAGCGGGCAGACCTTCGACCTGGCGCTGTACCCGCCGGGGACCTCGCGGACGGTGACGTTCCGCAGGCCGGGAATCGTGCAGGTGTTCTGTAACATTCACTCCACCATGAGCGCCATCATCGACGTGGTGCCGACGCCGTGGTACGACGTGACCAAAGCCACCGGGAAGTTCAGCATCGCCGGCATTCCTCCGGGCGAGTATCAACTGCACATTTACCATGAGCGGGCGCTGCCCGATAATCTGCAGTTTCTGGAACGCCGGATTACAGTGCCCGAGGGCGGCCTGGCGCTGCCGCTGATTTCGATCACCGAGACCGGGTTCGTGCCGTCCGTGCACTTGGATAAACATGGCATGCCGTATCCCAAAGCGACCGACGGCACGTACATGGGGGGAGGTCGCTGATGCGATCGCGCTTTGCCCGTCTTTCTTTGCTGGTCAAGATCCTGCTCTCCACCTCCTGCGCGATCACACTGCTGTTCGCCATCACCACGGTGATTGTGCTGGGCAACATCAACCGGACGATGTCGGACAGCCTGGAAGCAGAGGTGCGCGGCAGCTTTCAGGCCTATACCTCGCTCTGGAAGAGCCGCCAGGAACTGCTGGAATCCGTCAGCACGATCATCAGCGAGATGAAGGAGGTCCGGACGGCGCTGGGGACCGGCGACAAAGCCACCATCGAAGACAGCGCGGGCGAACTATGGTCCAAGGTGTCCCGCACGGATGCCATCTTCCTGGTAACCGAGCCGAACGGCAAGGTGCTGGCCTCACTGGGCGGCGTCACATCGCCGTCGCTGGCGCAGAGCCTGGAGATTGTGCGCACGGCCGCGGCGAAATTTCCGCCGCACGTGGAAGATCCGCACGAAGTAGCCAACCTGCAAGCTTCCGGCTTTTTCCTTCAGAACGGCGACCCGTGCGAGCTGTACCAGATTACGGTCACACCGGTCTATTTCGATTCCTCCCAGGGACAGGACTTGCGCAAGGTGCTGGTAGCGGGTTACAAAGTGGACGCGCTGGTGGCCCGGGAACTGAAGAAAGACACCGGCAGCGACATCCTGTTCGATACCAGCGACGGCGTGATCGCCTCGACGCTGAACCCGCGGGCCACCGGTGTCACGCGCGCTAATCTGCTCCATGCCAAAGAAACCGAACTGGTAAGCGACGGCATCCACAAATATGCCTGGGTGCGGCAGCCGCTGCTGGACATTTCAGGCGTCAAAGTGGCGGATATCTGCATTCTGCGCTCGTTCGAAGTCGCCGAATCGCACATCGCGAGCCTCTCCACCACCATACTTCTGCTGTGGCTGGCAGCGATGTCCGCGGGGCTGGGGCTGACGTACCTGCTGGCCCGGCGCATCGTCGAACCGGTGGAACAACTGGACCGTGCCGCGGCCGAGGTGGCCCGCCAAAACTACGCCATCGAAGTGCCGGTGCGCAGCGAAGACGAAATCGGGCGGCTGGCGCGGACGTTCAACGCCATGTGCGCCTCCATCCGGCAGGGGCGCGAAGAGCTCATCCGGCAGGAGCGCATCTCCACTATCGGCCGCCTGTCGGGGTCGATCGTGCACGATTTGCGGAATCCCCTGGCCGCCATCTATGGCGGCGCCGAGATGCTGGTGGACGCGGACCTGCCCCCGGCTCATGTCAAACGCCTGGCCGGCAATATCTACCGCGCGTCCCGGCGGATTCAGGAACTGCTGCAGGACCTGCTGAACGTTTCCCGCGGCAAGAGCACGGTGCCGGAAGCGTGCCGCCTGCGCGAAGTCGCCGCGGCGGCATGCGAATCGCTGGCCACCACCGCGGAAGCCCAGCGTACGACTCTGACGGTTGACATCGCGCCGGAAATCGAGCTGCCGCTGGAGCGCAGCCGTATGGAGCGGGCATTCGTGAATCTGATCGGCAATGCCATCGAGGCGATGCCGGAGGGAGGCTCGGTCCGCATCTCAGCGCAACTCGATCGCGGCGCGGTGCTGGTGCACGTGGACGATACCGGTCCCGGCGTCGCGCCGGAGATCCGCCCCAAGCTGTTTCAGCCCTTTGTCACAGCGGGTAAACGCAATGGGCTGGGACTCGGCCTGGCGCTCACGCGGCAGACCGTGCTGGATCACGGCGGCGATCTATCGGTGGGTTCGGCGCCCGGCGGGGGCGCGCGCTTCAGCCTGCGGCTCCCCGGAGCGCACGTGGTGCAAGCTCAGAGCATGGGCGTGACATAAGGCTCAGGCGCGGCCCCGAGAGTCACCGAGTGCACTAATTGGCGCTCGGTCTTTCGATGTGGTCGATAACGAAAACCTCGACTGGCGCCCTCCCCGGCTCCAGCTTTAGGCCAAGCTGCTCCTGCACAGCCGTGAAGATGCCTGGTCGATCGTTTTGATCCCCCTGAGAAAACGCGAGAGTGATTCCATATGTTCCGGGAAGTCCAGTTCGATCCACGACGGGTCGGCCTGTGAAGTCTGAAAGGTAGCTTGCAAGGGTTGACATGTTCCACCCGTCGGCCCATTGCGGCTTTCCCGATGCGCCGATTTGCACTGCACCATTCAGCTTTACGCCTTCTCCCTCTCGGAGTTTCGTTCCATTCTTACCAATGACCAACAGGTAAACGGGCCTTTCCTTCGTGTCTCGGTGTGCAGCCAGTTTGAATCGATCTACGAAGAGCGACTGCACCATTAGCCGACATTGCCCATTGGTCACGGAGCCAGCCGGCTTGCCCTCAATGTCGTAGGCGGAGTCAAACGCGCTGAGCCAACCGGGTGCACCCGAGATCTGGTACTCCTTCACGCGATAGGCGTAAGCAAGGGACCATATCAGGGGCGTGCCTCCGACGGAAAAGATGCCGCCTGCCCGGCAATAGTCCATCCGAAGTTGGTTCTGCCGGTCCGGCGGTGTCGGCTTGACCGAAGTCACCTCGAACATGGACCCAGCCGTGACACCTTGGCCGAACAACGCCACGCACTGCGGGATCAAGATGCCAAGAATCAGAATCGTTTTCCGCATCTGGAAGCCTCAACCCAGCAACGTCACAGAAGTGCCGAGCCCTCGCTCCGGGCAAGTGGTCGGCGAGCTGGACGGAGATTGCAGCCAGTGGAAGCGGAGCGCTGCGAAGCCGGCATGTTCGCATGATGTATACTTGGACATAGGCATTTCATGAACGCGAGCATAGTGGATCTCCGATACAAGATGAAGGACGTGCTCCGCGCCATTGACCGCGGTGAGACTGTGACCGTTCTCTATCGTGGAAAAGCCAAGGCGAAGCTGATGCCGGTGGGGGTGTCCCCTGGAGTGTCGGGCCCTGGAGCGGGTAGGACCCAAGACCAACCGCTCTTCGGTCTGTGGAAGGACCGCGAAGATCTGGCCGACCCAGCCTCTTACGTCCGCAATCTGCGCCAAACTCGCCCGGCGCTGGTTCGAGCGAGCCGGAAGCGAAAGGGATCTGCCAAGAAGACGAGATGATCTTCGATACGGACGTTCTGATTTGGGCCTCCCGTGGCAATCGGCGCGCGGCCCGCATCATCGACGCCGCCACGGATCGCGAACTTTCGATCGTGTCCCTTATGGAAATGCTCCAAGGAGCCCGGTCAAAACTGGAGGTCCGCCAGATCCAGCAATCGCTCCGTCAACTCCAATTCCATATCTTGCCCCTGTCCGAATCTATCGGGGCCATTGCGGCCGCGCTTATCGAACAGCACGCCACGGCTCACGGGATTCAACTGGCTGACGCGCTCATCGCCGCTACTGCACTCGAATCAGATCTGCCGCTCTGCACCGGCAACGCCAAACACTTCCGCCCAATCCGCAACCTTTCTCGGGTAGCGTTCCGTCCGTAGGCTGGTGAGTTCAATCGAGCGTTCGGCCCTCGAGTTCTGCACTCACCGGTTGCCTCACGAGGATGCGGCGAGTTCCGCGTATCTTAACTGAATCACCCTACTTCAGAATCTGGTTCAGTTGCTGAATGCGCTGATCCAGGGTCTTGCGGAGCACCTGGTAGCGCTCGATCACATCGCGGCCGATCTTCTGGTCGGTCGAGTTGGTGACCGTGTACAGGTACGTGATGTGGGTCTGAAGTTCCGGCTTGCTGTAGCGGATGGCCGGGGTGACCAGGTCGGCGGAGAGATCCTTCAGCGATGCGAGTTTCGCCGGATCCTTGATGCTGGCCTGCGCCTCGCGTAAGCGTGCCACCAGTTTGTTGACGTCGCTGACCAGGTCGCGGACCTTGAGGTTGTGCTCCAACTGCTCGCGCAGGTCGGCTTCGGTGACGCCGTCTTTGACGATGCGCGGATCTTCCACGACGGTGAACGGCTTGGTGGCTGTAAACGACCCCACGGTGAGCCGCACCGAGTATTTGCCGGGAATGGCTTCCGGCCCGTTGGGCCCTTCGGGACGCGCGGCGCTCTGCCACGGCCCCGGATAGCGAAGATCCCAGGTGAAGCGGTGCGTGCCGGGAGCCTTTTCCAGGCGCGCGGCGGGCGCACGGAACCGGCCGCCTCCACCCTCTTCGTCGTCTGCCGGAGCGCCGCCAAACGATTGCCCCGCGGCGGCAGGCGCGGCGCTGGTGATGGTGCGGACCACTTTGCCGGTGGCGTCCAGGAACTCCAGCTTGATGTCCCCGCCGCCATCGGCGACTTCGTAATCGATCTGCGCGCCATGCTGCAATCCGCCGCGGCCTCCGCGCCCGCCGCCGGTGGTGCGGATGGCATCGCGCGGCGTGAAGAGATAATTGCCCGCCGTGGTTTGCCGTTCGGGCAGTTGATGCAGAAGCGTCAGGTTGTCCAAGACCCAGAACCCGCGGCCCTGGGTGGAGAGGATCAAGTCCTTATGCGCGATCTTGATATCGGTCACCGGCGTATTGGGCAGGTTGAGCTGGAAACTTTGCCACTCGGCGCCGTTGTCGTAGGAGATGTACATACCGAATTCGGTGCCGGCATACAGCAGGCCGGCGCGGTCGGGGTCTTCGCGCACGACGCGCGTGGGTTCATCGGCGGCGATTCCGTTGTGGCCATCGGTGAGGCGGGTCCACGTTTTGCCGAAATCGTCGGTGCGGAAAATGTACGGAGCGAAGTCGCCCAACAGGTAGCGATAGGCGGCGATATAGGCGGTACCCGGCTTGTGCGGGCTTGGCTTCGATGTTCTGGATGCGGCCTCCGGGCGGCAGATCTTTCGGCGTGACGTTGGTCCAGGTCTTGCCGTCATCGCGCGTGACGTAGACCGGGCCATCGTTGGAGCCGGTCCAGATGAGACCCTTCTGAAGGGGGGACTCGCGGATGGCATAGAGGGTGCTGTACACCTCTTCGCCGGTGGCATCGCGCGTGATGGGTTCGCCGCTGGCGCCCTGGGTGCCTTCGGGATGCGCGGTCAAGTCGGGGCTGATCTTCTGCCAGGTCACGCCGCCATCGTAGGAGCGGTGCAGGTACTGCGAGCCGTAGTAAACCGTGTGCGGCGTATAGTGAGAGACCTCCATCGGGGAAACGCGCTGGAAGCGGTAGATGAGGGTATCGCCGCCGTTGCCATAGAGCGATTCCGCGCCCACCCAGTAGCGCTCTTCGTTGGTGGTGGAGAGGTTCAAGCGGCTGAACTGGCCCTTGCAGCCGCCATAGACCACCATAGGGATTGTCCTTGTCGGGCATGATGGGCCCGGTCTCGCAGCCGGGGCCGTTGCGGAAGCCCTGGCCATCGCCCAGGGGCTGGCTGGGGACAATGACCGTGTCGTCGTCCTGCTGCGCGCCATACACGCGGTAGGGATACTGATTATCCACTGCCACCTGGTAGATCTCGGCGGTGGGCTGATTGAGCTGCGAACTCCAGGTGCGGCCGCCATCCAGCGAAACGTTGGCTCCGCCGTCGTTGCCCTGAATCATGATCTGCGAGTTTTTGGGATTGATCCACACGTCGTGGTTGTCGCCATGGGGAACCGGCGAGGTGCGGAAACTGCGGCCGCCATCGGTGCTCTTGAACCAGCCTTCATCGCCCACCCAGACAACGTCCGCATTGGTCGGGTCCACGCCAAGCGTGGTGTAGTAGAAGGGCCGCGTGATCAGGCTGCCCTGTCCGTTCACCAGCGACCAGGTGTCGCCGCCATTTTCGGAGCGGTACAGGCCGGAGCCGGGCTTGGCTTCGATCAGGGCGTAAATGCGATTCGGCGCGGCCGCGGAGATGGCCACGTTGCTGCGTCCGAACAGCTCGTGTGGCAGGCCGCCGGCCAGTTTGTTCCAGGTGTCGCCGCCATCGGTGCTTTTGTAGATGCCGCCTTCGCGCGCGCCGCTGATGATGGTCCACGGCTTGCGCTGCGCGTGCCACATGGAGGCGAAGAGGACTTTGGGATTGCCGGGCTGAATCTCCAGATCGGCCGCGCCGGCCAGGTCGGAGACGAACAGCACGTTCTTCCAGGTCTGGCCGCCATCGGTGCTGCGATAGACGCCGCGCTCTTTGTTCGGGGCGAACGGGTTTCCCTGGGCGGCTACATAGACCAGATCGGGATTGCCCGGGTCTACGCGAATGGTGGCGATCTGGCCCGCATCGCGCAATCCCGAAAATTTCCAGGTGCGGCCGGCATCGGTGGATTTGTACACGCCGCGGCCGATCGACACGTTGCTGCGGATCTTGGAAGATCCGGTGCCCACATAGATCACGTTTGGGTTGGAGAGGGAAACCTCGACCGCGCCCATGGAGCCAAGCGGAATCTGGCCGTCGGTCAGGTTGACCCAGGTATGTCCGGCGTCGGTGGTTTTCCAGACGCCGCCGCCCGTCGAACCGAAGTAGAACGTGTTGGGTTCGGAGGGCACGCCGGTGACCGCGGTGACGCGGCCGCCGCGCTCCGGTCCGATGGAGCGATACTTCAGGGCTGCCCAGCTAGCCGGGGTGTAAGTGACTGCCCGTGCGGCGGTAAACAGGGCGAGCGCCGCAAAGGCGCAAAAAAGGGACAATAGGGTTCTTGGGTTGCGCATGGCTTGGTTTTTAATTCTATCCCAGACGCAGGGGAGTCAAGCGATGGACTGAATCAGCGCCCGGATGTATCCGTAGCAATACGCGAACGACTGCAGGCCGCCAGGGTCTCCGGGGGCCTGCGGCACGTGGTCGGGCATCAGCATGTAGGGATAGCCGACCTCCTTGTAAACCTGGATGGCTTTGACGAAATCGATGTCGCCTTCGTCGGGATACACCTCGATGAAATCGTCGCGGTGGCCGCGGATGTTGCGGAAGTGCACGTTGAAGATCTTCTGGCGCGAGCCGAAATAGCGGATGACGTCGAAGATTTCCTTGCCGGGGTCGTGGAGCATCTCGGAGACGGTGCCCTGGCAGAAGTTCAGCCCGTGGTACGGACTTTCGCGGATGGTGAGGAAGCGCTTCAGTCCATCGACCGTACCCAGCACGCGGTCCACGCCCTGGTAGCCTTCGGGCGGCACGCCCGGGTCGTGCGGATGGCAGGCCATGCGGACTTTGTATTCGTTGGCCACCGGGATGACGCGATCCAGGAAGTAGGTGATGCGTTCCCAGAACTGGTCGGCGTTGACCTGACCGGCGCGCGTCAGCGGCGTCGCGGGGTGGGCGTCGGCCAACCGCCATCGGCTGTACGAAGCGTCGCCGCGGCCCGGCGTGCGGCCGGTGCGCAGGACGCCCAGAATGCTCATGTTGTACTTGATGGACGGCACTCCCACAGTGGCGCAGTTGCGGATGGCGTTCTGCACCGATTCGATGTCGCGATCGCGCTCCGGGCTTTGCGCCAGCATGATGGCCGGGTGCTTTTCGCGGTCGATGTGGCTGCTGGCCAGAAACGGCAGGGCGATGCAGTCCACGCTGACTCCGTTGTTGTCGGCCAGGTCCAGCATGCTCTTGAGTTCGTCCACCGTGGCGTACAGACGCCCGTCGGCCACCTGGGGATAGCCGCAGATGTTGCGCACGCCATAGCGCGCCAGGTATTTCACGTGCGTCTCGGTGGTGGGAGCGCTCTGGCATCCCAGCTTCATCAATGCCGGCTTTCCGGCGGGCGCGGCCTGCGCCGCGGGAATGGCGCTTACCGCGGCGGTAGTGGAAAGAAATTGTCGGCGGTTCATGTCAGCCTCCACGGACTCCGGTACGGCCTGGCGAGCATCTGGTTCGCCTCGTTATCCCCGATTACCTGCTCCTTTACGGCATCCCATTTCAGGGAGCGGCCCAGCCGCGTGGAGATGTTTCCCAGGTGGCACATGGTGGCGGTGCGATGGCCTTCCTCCACGTCCGCGCTGGGCTTCCGGCGGCTTTTCAGGCAGTCCAGGAAATTGCGGGCGTGCTGCACGTTCAGGTCGGCGCCCTTCACCTGCAGGGGCTCCATGAGTGGCTGCTTTTCCCTGGAACCGGGAACGGCCTTCTTCTCCGGAAACACCTGGAAGCCGCCGCGCAGCAGGGTCAGCATTCCTTTGGCGCCGAAGATATCCAGCGTGAAAGGCTTGCCTTCGGCAACCTCGCTGACGGTCCAGGTCACCACGACCTTGCCGAATTGATAAGTCACCTGCTGCACGTCGGGCGTCTCGCCGCCATCGGTGAGCGCATAGCGCCCGCCGAATCCCGCGACCTCCGACGGCGCATCCATGCCCACGATCCACCGGGCGATGTCCAGGTGATGCGCGCCCCAGTTGGTCATCTGCCCGCCGGAATAATCCCAGAACCAGCGGAAATTGTAGATGCAGCGGAAGGGGTCGAACGGCCGCTTGGGCGCGGGCCCGAGCCACATGTCGTAATCGAATTCAGGGCTGATGCCGCCGGCCATTTCGGTGGGTTTCAGTCCGGGGTAGATGTTGCGCTGATAGCCGGCGCTGATGCGGTGCACCTGGCCGATTCCGCCATCCTGAATCAGTTTCACGGCCTGGGCGTAGTGCGTCCCCGAGCGCTGCTGGCTGCCGGTCTGCATGACGCGATTGTGTTGGCGCGCGGCCTGGACCATTTTGCGGCCTTCCACCACCGCCAGGGAGAGCGGCTTTTCGCAATAGACGTCCTTGCCTGCCTCGCAGGCGGCGATGGCGATGAGGGCATGCCAGTGATCGGGCGTGGCCACAATCACGGCGTCGATGTCCTTCCGGTCGAGGAGTTGCCGGAAATCCTTCAGCCCCGTGGCGCGCCCTTCGGTGAGCGCGACGCCTTTCTCGCGGAACGGGCCGTAGACGTCGCACACGGCCACGGGATCCACCTCCGGCTCTTTCAGAAATGTGGTCCAATCTTCGCGGCCGCGGCCACCGCTGCCAATCAGGCCGAAACGAATGCGGTCATTGGCGCCCTGTACACGGGTGGCGCTCAGCGCACTGGCCGCGCCCACGGCAAACGTGGTACGGAAGAGATCCCGCCTGTTCATAGATCCTGGCTCGTGCACAATCCTACTCCATCCAGCTTGCTGGTATCCAGGTACCCATTTCTGACGTCGAATATGCCAGGGAATTTCTTGTCCCAGCCCCGGTTGGCCGAGGGCACATATTCCCGGGCATTGGCCTCCAGTCCCGTCACGCCGGGCACGTGCGACGCGATGCCCGCGGAGAGGATCAGGGCCGCGCCCGGGCAGGTCAGATCCTGCGCACAGCGGAACATTTTGTACTTCTGTGCCGCGGCGGCCATGAGCAGTGAGTCCGACTGTCCCTTGCATGCTTTCAGCGCCACGCCGGTGTAGCCCATTTCGCGCGCCAGCATCAGCGCATCCAGGCCGGTGAGCGATTCGTCAATCACCACGGGCCTCAGTTTGGCGGCCTCGAACATGGTGTTCTTGGGGTTGGACGCGAGATCGCGCGCTGTGGGCTGCTCGATGTACTGCACCTTATCGAATGCGGACGGGGCCTTGCCTTTCAACTGCCGTTCGAAATCCAGCAGGTATTGCACGTTGGGACAGCGTTCGTTGAAGTCCAGCGAGTAGACCCACGCGGTGACTTTGCGTTTCTCCTGCGCCGCCGCGGTCACCTTGTCGATGGCCGCCACGCGATCCACATCCCAGGCCAGGTCGTTGCCATTGAGCTTGATCTTGATGGCGGTGACGCCGCTGTAAGGAATCCAATCTTCCAGAGTTTCCGGCAGGCCGTCATGCACCGGCTTCTTCACCTCCGCCGCGGTCAGAGGGTCGGAAGCGCCCACCGAATGGAACATCTGAATGCGCGGCGCGGGCGTGGCCTGAATGTAGGTGTCCAGCCACTCGCCGCGAAACTCGCTGTTGAGGTAACGGGAGAGGTCGTAACGGACAAAGTCCCGGCCGCACAGGGTGAAACTGTTGCGCCCGTGGGCACGCCCAAAGGCATCGTGCAGCGCGGCGTCGAAGGCGCTGGCCGTCACCAGGGTGCAGAGGTCCGGCACTTTGCGGGGCAGGCGCATTTCGATGGTGACTTCTTCCGCCAGTCCGAAATAAGCCGGCTCCAGCGCGCGATTGGCTTCCAGGGGATGCGCAAAATCGGTGAAATCGCGCATGTTCTGGGCGATTTTCTGCGCCAGGGATTTCATGGCCGCGAGCGTAGTGGCGTACGGAATGTCCGGGGCGGGGAAGGACCACACGTTGCCTAGCGGCATCGATGCGAATCCGGTGCCCCCTTTGCCGGCCTTCGTGCGGACGCGGCAATGCACGTTCAGCACGGTGACGCGGTCCACTTCGCGGCCGCCGAACTTGTAAGGGGCCCGGTAAAGAAAATCCTCGGTATCGAAGCGCACTTCCTCAATCCGTGCGTCGGTGCTGAGTGGAGCCTGAAGGAAAAACGGCATGGCCAGGAATTCCCGGCGCCCCAATTTCATAAGCCGGCCTGTCCCATGTACCCGTGGAGTTTGCCCAGGTCGCGCTTCATCGCGGCGAATACTTCTTCGCGCGGAACTGTGAGCGTCTTCTTGCCGGCGTCCGCGCCGCCCAGGGGATATTCGAAATGGAGCTGTACCGGACCGGCGAAGCCCGCCGCCTTGACCATCCCAAAGAACTGCGCCAGGTGCACCATGCCGTCACCCAGGGGCACCCATTGCGCCTTCCAGGTTCCTTTGGCGTCTTTGGCCCACACAAAATCCTTGACGGCAATGCCGCGCAGATACGGTCCCATGATGTGAAAGCTGTTGATCCACCCGCCGATTCCGCCTTCGATGGTGGCATGGCCCACATCGTAGTTGACGCCCACCGACGCGGGGTCCAGCCCCTTCAAGAGCAGATAGATGTCCCAGAAAGATGCACCCACGTAGTTCACGCCGGAATGGGTGTGCCACATGGCGCTCAGCTTGTGGCGGGCGTTCAACGCCGCGAGTTTGGCGATGCGCGGACGGAGGCGCTCCAATTGTGCCGGGTAGGGCTCGGCGGTGTTGTACTTGAGGCCGCCGGGGGGCATCCAGCGGTAGCGCGGAATGCCCAGTTCGGCGAGAGTCTTGAGGATGTCTTCGGTAAAGGGCGTGTCCGAATCGATGATGTCGGTACTGACCAGGGGCACTTCCAGCCCGGCCTTCCGAACCGCGGACACCAGCGGCGGCAGGTCCTGACGGACGCGCTCCGGTTCCACGTGTCCGCCCTTGCGGACGGTGATGTCGATGCCATCGAAGCCAATTTCCCTGGCTGCTTTGGCCAACTCTTCACCCTGCAGGAAATGCAGGTGTTTGGAAAAGATCGCAACCTTCAATCGCGAGGCGGCCTTTTCATCCAGCGCAAGGGCGGACGCCGCCCACATGGTGCCGGCTCCGAGGAGTGCGCGGCGGGAAACTCCATCTACCATAGATATTCACCATATAGCATACGGGGTAGGCGGCTCGCCCGGGTTAGGGGTGGGGCTGGGCATGGGGGATTAGTCCCGTTTACTGATAGCGCAGGGCGATCACGGGGTCCAGGCGGAGGGCCCGGCGGGCGGGGAGATAGCTGGCTAAGAATGCCACCAGGGCCAGCAGTACGGCTACGGTGACGAAGACGGCCGGGTCGTTGGGCTTCACGTCGAAGAGCAGCGAACTCATGAAACGGGTCAGGCCATAGGCGGCGGCGAGGCCGATGGCGATTCCGGCGCCGGCCAGGAGCATGGCTTGGCGGACCACCATGTTGCGCAGTTGCGGGAAATTGGCGCCCAAGGCGAGTCGGATGCCGAATTCGAGCGTCCGCTGCTCTACGGCGTAGGCCATCAAGCCGTACAGTCCGATGGAGGCCAGGAGGATGGCGGCGAAGGCGAAGATGCCGAGGACCAGGGTATTGAATTCGTCGCGCGCGGTGGATTGGATGACGATGCGGTCCATGGTGCGGATGTGCGCCACCGGCAGGTCGGCCGATTCCTGAAAGACGCGCTGGATGGCGGGGGAGAGCGAGAAGGGATCGACGTGCGTGCGGACCACCCAACTGAGCGGCATGAAGCGGTTGTTGAGTTTCATGTAAGAATCGCGCACCTGCGAGAGCGGCACGAAGGTGGCCGGCTGGGGATCGTTATTCAGGCCGGCGTCGCGGGCGTCGGCGATGATGCCGATGATCTCGCGGGGCGCCTGCGCAAAGTCGGGGCCCATGCCGGATCCGATGATCAGGCGCTGGCCGATGGGTTCCTGGTTCTTCCAATACTGTCTGGCCATGGCTTCATTGATGACGACCACGGGCGGGGCGGCGGCATCGTCCCGTTCGGTGAACACCCGGCCGCGGATCAGGGGAACTTTAAAAGCGGCGAAAAAGTGCGGCGTAACGTAGTTCCAGGCGGCGCCTCCGTGGGCCGGCCCATTGGTAAGGGGACGCCCTTGAATGATGAAGCCGAGTCCCAGGCCGCCTTCCAGCGGAAGGTAAGAGGTAGCCGCCGCGGCCTCGACGCCGGGGATGGCTTCGACGCGGTCCAGCACCTGCCGGCTCATGGTGGTGATGGCGGCGGTTTGATCGTACGCGGTTCCGGTGAGCGCGGTTTCCATGGTGAGGACGTTGTGGGGGTCGAAACCGGGGGGCACGTTGTGGAGCGCGGAGAAGGTGCGGATCAGCAGACCCGCGCCCACCAGAAGCACGATCGCGAGGGCCATCTCGGCGATTACCAGCACACTGCGCGCCTTGTTCTGGCGCATCCCCGAGCCGGAGCGGGAGGTGGCTTCCTTCAAGGTGGAATTGATATCCACGCGCGAGGCGTGCAGGGCGGGCACCAGGCCGAAGAGCACACCTGTCAGCAGGGATAGCAACAGGGTGACCGCGAGAACGGTCCAATCCAATGCCACGCCGGAGCCATCTTCGCCGATGCGCGGGATATTGCCTGGATTCACGGCCAGCAGGGCGCGCACGCCCACAACGCCCGAGCACCAGACCGGCAACGCCGCCCATCGCGGAGAGCAGCACGCTCTCGGTGAGCAGCTGGCTGATGATCCGGCCGCGGCCGGCGCCGATGGCGCAGCGGATAGCGATCTCGCGGGAGCGGCCGGTGGCGCGCGCCAGCAGGAGATTGGCGACGTTGGCGCAGGCAATGAGGAGCACGCAGCCGACAGCGCCCAGCAGGATGTAGAGAGCGGCGCGGACGTTGCGCACCATGAGCTGCTGCATCAGTTCTACCGAGAAGCTGTTTCTGGGGCCGATGGCGTCCGGAAAGGCGCGGCGAAACTCCTCAGCCGCAAGGTTCATCGCGGCCTTGGCTGCTGCGAGGGAGACGCCGGGTTTGAGCCGCGCGGCGACGCGGAAGTAGTGGCCCTGATTGGTGCTGTTGGGGTCGGCTTGAAACGGGAGGTAGAGTCGGCGGGCGGGGTCGAAGGCGAAGTCGGGCGAGAGCACGCCGATGATGGTGTAGGATTCGCCGCCGAGCACGATGGCCTTGCCGACAATGGCAGGATCGGACCCGAAGCGGCGCTGCCAGATGCCATTCGAAAGCACCGCGAGGCTGCCGTCCGCGCGGGCGGTCTTCGTCCACGGTGAAGGTCGCGGCCCACCAGGGTTCGCGCGCCGAACAGGCGGAAGAACGCCTGCGACACGTGGATGCCTTTGAGTTGCTCGGGCCGGTCGCCGCCAGAGAGGTTGAGGCCGGGACCGGCGGTATCGTATGCAGCGACGTCCTCGAGCACCTGCGTTTGCCTGCGCCAGACATTGAATTTCGGCACGGAGGCGGCGGGGCCGGATCCCTGCGGGGAGGTGTTCATCAGGGTCACGAGGCGGTTGGGCGCCGGATAGGGAGCGGTTTGAGGATCACCGCATTAATCACCGAAAAGATGGCGGTGTTGGCGCCGATCCCCAGCGCCAGGGCGGCAATTGCCGTGGCGGTGAAGCCGGGGTTCTGGCGAAACATCCGGAATGCGTGTTTGATGTCGGCGGTTAAGTTCCCCATGGCAATCCTTTGGAGTTAGACGCCGGACGGGGCGGAAAGTGACGAGCAGGGAAAGATGAAATCAGGTATCGTACTAGTCAGCATGGACCAACGAACCACCATCCCCCGCCGCGAAATACTGGCGGCGGCGACTACCGCATTCACTACCGCGCTTTTCACCGGAAACGTGAAAGGCGCCAACGACCGGATCGCCGTCGGCTTTATCGGGCTGGGAGCCATGGGTTCCGGCAATTTGGGTTATGCCATGAAAGTGCCGGAAGTGCAGCCCGTGGCCATCTGCGATGTTTACAAGCCGCACGAGGAGCGCGCGGTGCAGGCAGCCAAAAAGGGCGGAGTGGATGTCAAGGCGGTGAAGGATTTTCGCGATGTTCTGGCGGATAAAGCGATCGACGCCGTGTGCATTTCGACTCCCGACCACTGGCACGCATACATGATGGTGGAGGCCTGCAAGGCGGGCAAAGACGTCTATGTGGAGAAGCCCTCCTGCACGTATGTGGAAGAGGGTCAGAAAATGGTGCAGGCCGCGCGCAAGTACAATCGCGTGGTGCAGGCCGGCACAATGCAGCGGTCGGGGGGATACTTCCAGAAGGCCGCCGAACTGGTGAAGGGCGGGTCCATTGGGGACATCACTTTCTGCCACACCTTCCAGAGCGGAGCGACAAAGAAAGCCGGGTATGGCAATCCGCCGGACAGCAATCCTCCGGACGATCTGAATTGGGAGATGTGGCAGGGACCGGCGCCGGAACGTCCGTTTAATCTAAACCGTTGGGGAGTGAAGGCGGCGACGTTCCCCACCTTCCGCTATTTTTGGGATTATGCCGGCGGAGCGATGACCGATTGGGGTGTCCACCTGATCGACCCCCTGCACCAATGTTTCAGCGAGGTGATGCCGACCTCAGTGGTAGCACTGGGCGACAAGTATTATGTAACGGACAATACGGAAACGCCGGACACGATGCAGGCCACTTTCCACTATCCCAGGTTCCTGACAACGTACGAGAGCCGCACGTGCAATCCGCTGCCGCTGTTCGGGCGTGACCAGGGAGCGGGGACCACGATTCATGGCACCGAAGGGACAATCTTCGTGAATCGCAGCGGCTGCTGGGTGATTCCGAACCCTAAATCGTCACTGGCTGCGGCGGCATGGGAAAAGAACCCCGAAATGAGCCAGATGAACGTTCCGCACTGGAAGAACTGGGTGGAATGTATCAAGAGCCGGCAGAAACCGACCAGCGAAATCGAAACCTGTGTGCGATCTTCCACAACGTGCCTGCTGGCGAATCTTTCGATGCGCTTCAAGACCCGGCTCGATTGGGACGAGGCAAACTGGACCGTGCTGCAGGAGGAGGCCAAGCCTTACCTCAAGGCGCGATATCGCAGTCCGTGGAAGTTAGAAGTGTAAGGACAGGCCCGCCGGCCTGTCCTCCTTAGCTGAAACGGAGAGCCGCGGCTTCTTCGAGGCTCATGATCTCGGGCTCGTTAGGAGTGCCGCTCTCTTTTTTCTGCGCTCGTTTGGCAGCCTTGTCGCGCTGTTTTTCAATACGAGCCATTTCCTTCTGCCGCTTTTTAAAGGTAGTGCGGGATCTCGTAGCCATAAATATGCTTCTCCTTTACTCACCGGACTGGCGCCGGATAAAGCGATCAAAGGGCGGAATGCAAGAGGTCGGAATGAGCGATCGCGCTCAAACTACGCTTTTATGATGACACATCCGAGACGCTCGATTCAAGCGATGCCGGGAATCAACTGTTTACGGCCTCGAAGACCAACCGGAGATACGATTTCGCCTGGTATTCGATGCGCAACGGCAAGGGATGTTCCGAAGGATACGGCACCCAGATACGGAAGCCGGTCTTATCGCCGCCGGCCTGCCGCCGCAGGGTGCCGGTGACCCGAATAATGCCGGTGTTTCCATCGATGAGGCCGCTCTGGCGGAAGAGAGCAGTGGCCTTGGCGTCGCCGGTGCGAGCGACCCAAAGGGAATAAACCCGACCGGAATAGATGTAGGTGGACTGGGAGCGGTCGGGATGGGCCACAAGTTCGGCGAGCGCCTGCAGAAAGCTGGGCGCCTGGCCTTGCGGAGCGGCCGGTCCTCCGGCATTCTTTGCTGTTTCGGCGAGTGCTTTCCGCGCGAGTTGGAGCAACTCCTGTTGCTGTGCGCCGGAAAGTGTGGAAGGCGCCGCGAAGTGAGCGATGGATACCTCCGAGCCGGAGGGAAGAATGCGGCCGTCGATGGTGGTGTAGATCTGCTCCTTAGCGTTGGAATGCAGCGCTCCGCGGGCTTGTTCGGCGCTTTCTTCGGTGGAGGCGGTCATCAGGCCGAAATAGATGGATTCAAGGCTCCTGTCGCTTTTCCAGCGGCACAGTTCACGGATGAAGCCCAGGCGGTTCAGGCCGGCCGCATGGGCGGGCAGGGAGTAGCCGTGAAATTCGAGCAGGCGGAGCGACGCGCCGGTAGTTTCGGCAGATTCGCGCCACAGTACGCTGCCGCCGCCGACGCCTTGGCGGTGTAGGAAAGGTATACCGAAAAGAAATACTTGCGCATCGGCGCGATAGCGGCGCTCGGTGGAGAATGCCGTCGAGTTCAGGTCGCTCCACTCGAGTCCGGAAGAGGGCGTCGCCCTGGCGGCAAAAGGCAGTACGGCCGCGCGGAGCATGCGGAACAGGAGGCGCCGCGTCATACCTCCATCGTAGACTACCGAGGCGGAGAGCGCCCGGCTGTTCGCTTTTGGCAGCGTTCGTGCAAAGAAATAGCCGGAGGCCGTTCGGGCGGTGGCCGTTTTTGCTGCTTCCGGAGCCTTGGCCGCGTTGAAGAACAGCAGCGTCAGACGCGGCACCGGACGGCTGTTTCCATGAGCGTGAGATCCCACCCAAAAGGCTTGGGACGAATGGCGCGAACCATGAACGATCTGGATACTCTCACTAACATTCTTGCCGAACTGGAGAAATTACCGCCAGAGCGGTGCCCGCTACTTATAGAGCATTTGGAAGGTGCGAGGTTTTACCTGACGGGGGCCATGCCGAAGGAACTGGCTTTTAACTTACAACTTGCCGGGGAGTCGCTCGATTCACTGAACGACGCGGGGCTAAAAGCGCAGATCCAGGAGTTCATCGAGGCCCACCGCTGAATGTCCATCGTTAAATATATCAAGCGAACGTGGCCATTGATGGTGCGCACGTGCGCACGGGTGTGCGACTTGAAAGTGTGAAATGGCTGGTTTGCTTTTTGTTTTTTGAGGTAGCGCGGTGTAGTGCGGATGATGAGTTGGTGTTGCATTGAGGTTAACTGGACTTGGTGGTAGTAGTTGGTGATGCTACGTGTTAGTAGCGTGACGGTGAGTTTGAACGGAGTTAGCGCTGCACGCGTTGATTCATCACTTCTGCAGGTAGTTGAGCATGGCTTGGGTAGGTGTATTGCACAGCGCTCAGGCTTTCAGCAGATAGGTTTGAACACTGCGGTTGATGGGAACAGTTGGTTGAGTTGCGGTGCACTCGGTCAGGTTCTTCCAGCGGCTCAGCAGCAGCCATTTCTTGCCTTTGATGAGTCCCCGTTTCTGGGGTTTTGACGGAAGAACTCGGCCTTGCGGACTTCATCAATGGCCGCGTTGGCATGTTGCATAATGTGGAACTTGTCGTAGACGATCTGGCACTGCGGCGCCCAATGCTGGATGCTCAGCCGGAACGGCTCCCACAGATCGACGCACGCCGCTTCAATGCGTTGGCGTTGCCGGCTGCGTAACTGGCTGCGGAAGAATTCGTCGAGCGTGTCGCGCTTACGCTCCCGGCCGACCACAGCGGATAGCCGGTCTCCAGATTGCACACCACCGTGAGAAACTTCTCGCGCTTGCCCTTGTAGATTTCGTCGACTCCCATATGACGCAGCGGCGGCATACGCCGGCGGGCTTCCCAGCGCTCCAGATAGCGCAGATCGATGGCCCGCACGGTGCTCTCGGCCAGGCGCATGCGGCGCGCCACCTGACGGGCGGCGGCACCTTCACAGGCCTCCCCCACGGCATCTTCGAAGCGCTTGCTGTAGGGCGCCTTGCTGGGCACCTGCGGGTTGCGCTCCGCCTTGACACCACAGTTGGGACAACGGATCTGACAACTCCACCACCACCGAAGTCGAACCAAAGCACGGGAGGTCGCGCACCTTGCGCTCGTAGAGGCGTGGATGTCCTGCACCCGCGCCGCATTGGGCACAGGTCAGCTTGCGATTCCCGCGCTTGCGCCGTAAGTGCAGGGTCAGATGGCGGCGCGGTTCGTCAATCTGGTAGTCGTACACTCGGTATCCGGGCGATCCCAGCACCTTGGTCCAGTCTGTTTGCATATGTCTCCTGTGAGTGAAGGGTTTGTGAAACTCTGGCTAGCCAGAGGTCCAAAGGCCAGATCTAGGCCGTCACAGTGGAAGTAGCCAGCGGGGGATGCACAAGGGGGCGGCAGCCCTCTGTGGGGGAGTCGCCCGGTTTTGGCGGCGTGGGGGGAACCCGCCCCGGCTTTCCCCGGGGGGGGAAACGGGAAAGGGGGCGTCCGTCCTCCCCAGTCCTTACAGCCACTGGACAGCCGAAATCCCATTTTCCCAAACGTGTCAAGCCGGCTTCCGCGTTAGCCGCCAATCACCGTGCACGCCTGGCCAGCCGACCAGAAAATATAGCAAAACCTTTTTTTGTGGTCAGTTTCCGAGCGTATATAGTACGCTAGGATTGGAGGCTGCCCCAATGACAACCCCAAAGTCTCTGGAATTTCTGGAACAACAGCGCGTCGACATTACCAATCAGATCGCCGCTCTCGGCGATCTGCGTTGTGGATCGATCACTTCCACCACTGGCAAATGTGGCAAACCCAGTTGCCACTGCCATCAGCCCAAGGATCCAGGCCACGGCCCCAATCTCCGCTTGACCTTCAAGATCAACGGCAAGACGGTTACCGAGTCCTTGCCGGACCAGACCGCAACGCGAAAGGCCGAACGAGAGATCGCTGAATTCCGGAAACTGCAAGGTCTGCATAAGGAACTGATTGAGGTCAATGCACAGATCTGCCAACTGCGCCCGTCCGAACCGGATGTGCTTTCGCCAGAGGAAAAAAAACGGCGGAAGCGATCCAAAAGGAAGTCGCGTGCGAAGTAGAGCGTCATCTTTAGCGGTCGCCGTAAGTCGGGGCACCTGGATCTGGAGGCCCTCGAGATGGTTGTCCGCTCGGCCATGCACCACGCTGGAGCAACTGCTCTGCGCGAACTCCTGCAATTTCCCGTGCCGGCCACCGAGCAGCGCACCCTACATTGTGCTTGCGGCCATCGCGCTCATTATCGGGAACTACGTTCCAAGCCGGTTCTGACGGCAGTGGGCAAGGTGGAGGTATCACGCCCCTACTACTTGTGCCCGCACTGCCATACGGGCCAATTCCCCGCCGATGTCGAACTGGATATCGAAAACCGCGAATTCTCTCCGGGAGTGCGCCGCATGCAAGCACTCGTGGGACTGGGAGCCCCCTTTGACCATGGCCGCCAGCAGATGCAACTGCTCGCCGATCTGGAAGTGACCACCAAGGCCGTGGAGCGCACGGCGGAAGCGATTGGGGCCGACATCGCCGCCCGCGAGCAGGACGAGATCCACCGAGCCGTGCAGTTGGATCTACCCATAGTAATTGGAAAGCCGATCCCTTTCCTGTATGTGGAACTGGACGGGACGGGGGTGCCCGTGGTGAAAAAGGAAACCGTGGGCCGAGCGGGCAAAACGGAAGGGCAACCCGCCCACACGCGGGAAGCCAAGCTGGGCTCTGTGTTCACGCAAACCCCTTGGGACAAGGAAGGCTACGCCATCCGCGACCCCGATTCGACCACCTACGTTGGCGCCATTGAAACGGCGCAAGAGTTTGGCCTGCGCCTCTATCTGGAAGCCTACAAGCGAGGTTGGAGCCGCGCCGAAAAGAAGGTCGTCATCGGCGATGGAGCCGAATGGATCTGGAATATCGCCGATCAACACTTCCCCGGCGCGATTCAGATTGTTGACCTTTATCACGCCCGACAACACCTCTGGGATCTAGCCCGCAAGCTGTTTCCCAGCCACCAGGCCGAGCAGGAACGCTGGATGATCATCCATAAGGACGCACTGCTGGATAAGGGCAAAATTGAAGAACTGGTGGCCTCGCTCCGTTCCATCAATCCGTCCAATCCGGAGTTGGCCGAAAAGGTCCGCATCGAGGCTGACTACTTTGACAAGAACACCGAGCGCATGCGCTATCCCGAATTCCGTGCGCAGCGTTTGTTCGTCGGCTCCGGCGTCATCGAAGCCGGTTGCAAGGCCATCATCGGCTCCCGCTGCAAGCAGTCGGGAATGTTCTGGACCGTGCGCGGGGCCAACGCCATCCGGGCGTTGCGATGCTGCAATTTCAACGGCCGCTTCGCGGACTACTGGGAGGCGCGTCGCCCGGCGGCTTGATTCCACTTCTACGTCGCACACCCAACGTCGTACGGGGACTTGACATTTTTTCCCGTGTCTGCTTGCAAATCGAAAATTCGGGTGTAAGATAGCGTCTGGATAAATCGGTGTTACAGAAACAGGTGCTGGGCGAGGACACGGTGTGAGACGGGCTTAAACTAGCGTCATTTTTTATAACGGCCATACATTCCCAGTTGAAGGGGTTGGTCTGGGGCGAGCCTGCTATCTTGGCGTTCCGAGTTCGGCGAGGGGGTTTCTGCCACCGCTGGTTGCGAACTCAGAGGAATCCGGCCGGGTAAGCCGGCCGTGGGGACAAGATGGCGAATTCAACGTTAGAACCCGCCAAAACGGCGGAGCCTCGGGCCACAAAACCGTCCCTGGCTAAAGCACTCCAATCGATATTCTCCAAATCCGAAGAACCCGATGAAAGCAAGGCAATAGCGAAGCGGCGCCGGTTCGTGATGGCCGCCGTTCTCGGCACGCTGAGCGTGAATTTGCTGATGTTTCTGCGGTTCTTCTTCCCGCGCGCTCTTTACGAACCGAAAACCAAATTCAAGATCGGATATCCTTCCGACTTCGGTTTCGGCGTCGATACCAAATTCCAAAATCAACACCGCATCTGGGTCGTGCGAAATACGGAAGGCATCTTTGTGATCATTGCCATTTGCACGCATCTGGGATGCACACCGGACTGGAAACCCAGCGAGAACAAGTTCAAGTGCCCGTGTCACGGCAGCGGCTACGACCCCGAAGGAATCAACTTCGAGGGTCCGGCGCCTCGGCCCATGGATCGCGCGCACGTGGAACTGGACCCGGAAGGGCAGATTGTCGTCGACGTGAGCCACGCCTATTCGTGGCCCAAGGGCGAACGTTCCCAATTCGGCGACGATGGCGCGATTCTGCACGTGTGAGGTCTGACATATGCCTGAAAGCAATGGACACGACGCAAAACCTGTATCTACAGGTGGAACCAACGGCACTCCGGGAAACGGCAACGGAAACGGCCAGGGCAGCAAGGTTGCTACGGTAGTCGCCGGCGCCAAACAGGTGCAGGCCCGCGCGGTCGAGGAGATCAAGGAGACCATCAAGGCGCCGGAAAAGACCGACGTCTGGAAGTCCATCCTCCGCGTGAAGCACGACGAGACGCCGCGCAGTCGCGCCCTGGGCGTGCTCAGCAACGTATTCCTGCATCTGCACCCCGCCAAGATCAATCGCGACTCGGTGGCCTACAACTATACCTGGGGCATGGGCGGCATGACGTTCTACGTCTACATCACGCTGGTGTTCACCGGCACGCTGCTGATGTTCTACTACCATCCTTCGAAGGTGGTGGCCTTCCGCGACATCCTCTACCTGGAAAGCGATGTCCCGTTCGGCAAACTGTTGCGCAACATGCACCGCTGGGGCGCGCACCTGATGGTGATCATGGTGGAACTGCATATGTTCCGCGTGTTCCTCACCGGTTCGTACAAAAAGCCGCGCGAATTCAACTGGGTGGTGGGTGTGCTGCTGCTGGTGCTGACGCTGCTGCTCAGTTTCACCGGATACCTGCTGCCCGACGATCAACTGGGTTTCTGGGCCGTTACGGTGGGAACCAACATGGCGCGCGCGACGCCGCTATTGGGGCACATGGGACCGTTCGGACCGCAACTCGGCATGACGGCTTTTAACGACGTGCGCTTCGGCCTGTTAGGCGGTTCGATTGTGGATTCCAATGCGCTCCTGCGCGCCTATATCTGGCACTGCGTGGCGATTCCAATCATTGCTTCCCTGTTCATGATCGTGCATTTCTGGCGTGTGAGAAAAGACGGCGGCATCTCCGGTCCCGCGCCGGTGATGCTGGAAAAAGAAATTAAAGAGCCGCGCAAACTGTGACGGGCCGGTAGAGGTTCATATGGACTTTCATCAACTCTGGACGATCCTGAGCACGCCGGACAATGTCCCGATCGTGCTCCTGCTGTTCGTGGTTCCTTTTTATACCTGGTATGGGCTCCGGCAATCCTTCGCCAATGACCGGCTGATCGCGCAACTGGAAGCCGATCCGGAAATGGCCAAGACGCACCATCGCAAAGTACAGCCGTACAAGCCTGGCTGGGCCAAGGAAGTACACGTGTGGCCGTACCTGCTGCGCATCGAGTTTCTGGCTGCCATTATCGTCACGGTGATTCTGATGGTCTGGTCGATTACTCTGAACGCGCCTCTGGAAGAGCCCTCGAACCCGACTCTCACCATGAATCCCTCGAAGGCTCCGTGGTACTTCCTGGGGCTGCAGGAGATGCTTGTCTATTTTGACCCGTGGATGGCCGGTGTGATCATGCCGTCTCTGATCATTGTCGGGCTGATGGCGATTCCCTACATCGACGCCAATCCGTTGGGCAACGGCTACTACACTTTCAGGCAGCGCAAATACTCGATCCTTACCTTTATTTTCGGCTTCATCGTTCTGTGGGTTTCCATGATCGTGATCGGCACCTTAATAAGGGGGCCTGGATGGATGTGGTTCTGGCCGGGCACTACCTGGGATCACAACCGGCTGATCTTCGAAGTGAATCGCGACCTGCCGGATATTTTCGGCATCACGGCGCGCGCGGGCAAGATCATTTTCGGGGGCATCGTGGTATTGCTGTATTGCGTGGCGGCGGCCATCGGCATCCATAAGTTGCTCACCCGCACCTCGTTCAATCGCAAGATTCTGGCGCGGATGAGCGTGCTGCAATACGTCACCATGCAGGTGTTCCTGGTCATCATGCTGGCCCTGCCGGTGAAAATTCTGGTGCGGCTGCTGTTCCGAATTAAATACATCTGGGTAACGCCCTGGTTCAACATATGAGCGATCAAGAGAAAGACCCCGTAGTCCATTCCTCGCTGAGCAAGCCTCTCTTCATCTGGTCTGCGCTGCTGGTGTTATCGCTGGTGTGGGGCCTGTATGACGAAATGTACGGGATCCGTCCGTGGAAGGGGTATGAGGCGCGCTTTGAGAAACTGTACGGGCGGTATCTCAAGCAGGCCAAGCTGCCCGAAGGGGAACTGGAACGCCAGATCAAGAGTGCCCCCGAGTATCAAAGGCTGACACGCGAAATGAATGCGGCGGCAGCCGAAGCGGCGCCGGCGGCGAAGGCCATCGATGAGAAGGTCAACGCCATCGTGCCGCAGATTCTGGCGCTCAACGATCCGTTCCAGGAAGTGCGGAGCCATATCGGATCGCTGACTTACCAGATTGAGGTCACCAAGAGCGAAAGCGGCAAGGACTCCCTGCGCAAGCAGATCGAAGAGCTGAAACAGGAGACGCGCAAAATCAAGCTGCCCGGCTGGACCGATGCCAAGCCCATGAAGTTCGACGACATGAACGTGTTGCTGCTGCAGATGAAGGCGCAGAAAGCCGACCTGCTGCAACAGCGCGTCGAGATCATGAAGAAGACCACCGATCTCAGCAAGCAGCGCGATGAATATCTCTCCGACCGCATTCCTGGCGCGAGCACCGAGACCCTGACCAGTGTGCAAAATTCGCTGGACAAATTCGATATTCAGATTCGCCAGATTCATATCAAAGACGTGGACCTGGTGGACCGTTGCGAGTCCTGCCACCTGGGCACGCGCGAGCCGGTGCAGTTGACCGCGGCGAACATGGGCGGCGAACAGGTCTTCGCCAGCCACCCCAATAAAGAACTTCTGAAGATTCACGACCCCGATAACTTTGGCTGCACGCCCTGCCACGGCGGCAATGGAGTGGCGCTTTCCAGCGTCACCAAGGCGCACGGATACAACAAATACTGGCTCTGGCCGCTGCATCATAAGGAGAACATCGAAGCGGGATGCCAGCAGTGCCACGTGAAAGAGATTGTCACGGAAATGGCGCCCACACTGAACGCCGGGCGCGAAATCTTCCGCCTGCGCGGCTGCATGGCCTGCCATCGCTATGACGGGTTCGATCGCGAGGCGGACGAGATGTCCTCCGTGAACCAGCAGATTCACCAGCTCGATCAACAGAAGGCCGAATGGATCCGACAGGCTGGATTCGACGAGCAGAAGGCCAACAATCCGCGCACCAGCGACACGGAAGCGAAGAAACTCTTCCAGGAATCCAACGACCTGAAGGTGCGCAGCACCGGTATCGACGCCAAGATCGAGCAGCTCGACATGCGGTCGAAGAGCCTGGTGCGCGAAGTCAAGAAGGTGGGGCCCAGCCTGAAGGAAGTGCGGATGAAACTCAAGAAGGAGTGGATTCCGGTGTGGTTGAAGGATCCGCACAACTGGCGCGAAGGCACCAAGATGCCCACCTTCCGTCTGGACGATGACGAGATCAAAGCCATCTCGGCGTTCATCTGGCAATCCGGCGTCACCGGCCAGTTGCCGCAGCAGAAGCCCGGCGACCCGGTGAAGGGCAAGGAAGCGTTCGAAACGCGCGGCTGCATGGCCTGCCACTCCATGGGCGAGGGCGGCCAGAAGCAGGGCGGCACATTCGCCGCGAACCTGAGCCGCGAAGGCGAAAAGGCCAATTACGATTACATCGTGCGCTGGGTGCACAATCCACGGCAGCGCACCGAGCCTTACTGCGCCTACGAAAAGAAGGACCTCACGGCCGAGGATTACTCCAAACATAATCTGCCGTTCGTGTTCGACCTGGAACATAGCAAGTGTCCCAACGACGGTCACGAGCTTCAGGTGCAGCAGATGACTCCGATGCCCAGCCTGCGCCTCACCGAAGACGAAGCGCGCGACATTGCCAGCTACCTGATGACGAAGAAGCACGACAACGCGACGTATCAGGATGCCGGCTACATGGACGATCCGAACCTGAAGAACAAGGGGCTCGCGCTGGTCCGCTTCTATGGGTGCGCCGGATGCCACGAAATCAGCCGGGCTGGAAGACGAGCAGCGCATCGGTACCGAACTGACCAAGGAAGGCTCGAAACCCATCGAGCGTCTGGATTTCGCCCTGCTGGGTCATCAGGCCGAAGATGAGGGATGGGAGACGCACAAAGGATTCTTCGAACATAAGCTGGCCAACCCCGCGGTATTCGATCAAGGCAAGGAGAAAGCCAAGCAGGACCGGCTGAAGATGCCGAACTTCAACTTCTCCAAACCGGAAATCGAAGAGGTCACGACGTTCCTCGAAGGCTCCGTCGATTCCACCATGCCGGCGCGGTATTTCTATGCGCCCGCCGACCAGCGTCAGGACATCATCGACGGCTGGTGGGTGGTGCGCAAATACAACTGCATGGGCTGCCATCGCGTGCACGTGGGGCAGACTACCGTCTTCGATACCATGACGCGATACCAGGATCCCGATTGGCTGGAGCAGAAGCCGCCCACGCTGATCGGCGAAGGCGCGCGCGTCAATCCGCGATGGCTGATGGGTTTCCTCAATAACCCGTCGCTGAGCGACACCGATACGGACCGCGACGGCGTGCGCCGCTATCTGCACGCCCGCATGCCCACCTTCAGCTTCAGCGATGGCGAGATCCGCAAGCTGGTGCGCTTCTTCCAGGCGCTCTCTTCGCAGGCGGCGCCGTTCATCGCCGAACAGGTGGATCCGCTTACCGACCAGGAGCGCACCATGGCGCGGCAACTCTTCACCAGCGAAGGCGCGCCGTGCCTGAAGTGCCACATGACCGGCGACCCGAAGCACGACGCCAAAGCCACGGCGCCGAATTTCACGGTAGCCAAGGAGCGCCTGCAACCCGGATGGACCAAGCGCTGGATTCTGGATCCGGCGATGATGGCGCCGGGCACGGCGATGCCGTCCGGACTGTTTAAGCGCGACGGCGACCGGTGGGTGTTCGCCGGACCCACGCCTGCCAGTTTCAATGGATATACAAAGGACCAAGCCGACCTGTTGGTGCGGTACATGTTCCAGTTCACGCCGGAGGAACTGAATCGTCTGCGCTCCAGCGCGGGCGCCGGCGCGGGGAAGCCGTAGATTGCACTATATTCGACAGGCCGGGAGGCCTGTTCTACTAAAGGAGAATCTCTAGCGATGAAGAAGATATGGATCGGAGCCGGCGTTGCTTTCGCCCTGACGCTGGTTGGATGCGGCGGCAGCAGCAACGAGACGGCAAAGACGGACACTCCCGCGGCGACAACTCCGGCGGGTGGCGGTGGGGACGCGGTGCCCGATGAGGCCAACGGTGCCACCATCACTGGCAAAGTGGCCTTCGACGGCGCGCAGCCCAAGATGGCGACTATCGATATGTCGGATAAACCAGTGTGCGTGAAAGCTCACACCACGCCCGTGAAATCGGAAGAAGTAATCGTCAACGGTAATCGACACTTTAAAGAACGCGTTCGTATGGGTGAAATCCGGACTGCCGGACAAAACGTGGAAGATTCCCGCAACCAATGTCGAACTGGACCAGACCGGCTGCATGTACTCGCCGCACGTAATCGGCGTGATGGCGGGGCAGAACATCGAGATTAAGAACAGCGATCCCACCAATCACAACATCCACCCGGCAGCTACCGTGAATGCCGATTTCAACCAATCGCAGAGTCCCGGATCGCCGGCCATTATGAAGAGCTACCCGCGGCAGGAAGTGCTGATCCCGGTGAAGTGCAACGTGCATCCCTGGATGCGCGCATATATCGGGGTGGTCTCGCATCCGTTCTTTGCCGTGACGGGAGACGACGGAACGTTTACAATAAAGGGACTGCCTCCTGGGACCTACACGATCGAAATGGTCCACGAGAAGTATGGAAAGCAGGAGCAGCAGGTTACGGTTGGTGCAAAAGACAGCAAGACCGTTGATTTTTCTGTGAAGAGTTAAAAATTCGGGGCAGGTTTGGGAAGCCTGCCCCGGTTCGGATGCATCTGTAAATTTGAGGGAGACGAGGGGTTCGCGCGTCTGCCATCCTTATTAATGCGCGATTACATAGAACTGACAAAGCCGCGGATCACCTGGCTGATTCTCATGAGTACGGGGATCGGGTACTTTTTTGGGCTCCACGGCGCCGCCAACTGGTGGGATTTTCTCCGCAACATTCATCTTTTTTCGCTATTCCATACGGTGATCGGCACGGGCCTGATCGCCAGCGGGACGGCTGCGCTGAATCAGTGGTACGAGCGCGAGGCCGATCGCAGAATGCGGCGCACGGCTCATCGTCCGCTGCCTTCCGGCAAGCATGACCGCGAACCGCGCGCTGGCTTTCGGCGTGGCTCTTTCGCTCGCCGGCTTCGCCGAATTGTGGCTGGGCGTGAATCTGCTCTGCGCGCTCATCGGGCTTTTCACCCTGGCCAGCTACCTTTTCCTCTATACGCCGCATGAAGCAGCGCACCTGGTGGTCCACCACGGTGGGCGCCGTTCCGGGCGCCATGCCGCCGATGATCGGCTACGCCGCCGCGGCGGGCACGATCACGCTGGACGCCTGGGTGCTCGTTCGCGATCCTCTTCCTCTGGCAGTTCCCGCATTTCTACTCCATTGCGTGGATGTATAAAGAGGATTACGCCCGCGCCGGGCATTCGCATGCTGCCGGTGGTGGAGCCGGATTGCCGGTCCACGGCGCGGCAGATTGTGCTTTACGGCATCGCCCTGATTCCCGTCAGCCTGATTCCGGCCGCTTGGGAATGTCGGGACGCATGTATTTGATTGGAGCTCTTCTTGCTTGGTTTGTGGTTTTTATACTCGGGCGTGCGGGTGGCCGTGGAACGGACGTTTAGCCCGCGCGCGGAATGTCCTGATTACGTCCGTGTTATACTTGCCGCTCATCTACGGGCTCATGCTCTTGGATAGGCCTGGTCTGTGATTCAAGTTCAGAACCTTACCCACCGGTATGGTGACCGCGTCGCGCTTTCGAACGTCAGCTTCGAAGTGAAAAAGGGCGAAATTTTCGGCCTGCTGGGGCCGAACGGCGGCGGCAAATCCACTCTCTTCCGAATCCTCTCCACCATGATGGTGCCCACCGAGGGCACGCGCTATCGCTGGCCGGGCATGACGTGGTCCGCGATCCGGCGGCGGTGCGCCGGCAGGTGGGCGTGGTGTTTCAGACGCAGAGCCTGGACAAAGCCCTCACCGTGGAAGAAAACCTGCGTGCGCAGGGCCATTTGCACGGGCTGAGCGGCGCTCTCCTAACGCGGCCGCATGCAAGCAGCGATGGAAAAACTGGGCCTTCTGGACCGCCGCAAGGATCTGGTGGAAACGCTTTCCGGCGGATTGCGCCGGCGCGTCGAAATCGCCAAGGCGCTGCTTCACAAGCCGCAGGTGCTGCTTATGGATGAAGCTTCCACGGGGCTCGATCCGGCGGCACGCCGCGACCTTTCGCGCCACGTGGAGACTCTCCGCGCCGAACGAAGGCGTCACCATCCTGCTCACTTCGCACATTCTGGAAGAGGCTGACCGCTGCGACCGCCTGGTGCTGCTGCACCAGGGCAGAATCGTGGCGCAGGGCAGCCCGGAAGAATTGCGCTCGCGCATCGGCGGCGACGTGGTGGTGCTGGAGACCGGCGATTCGGCCGGCCTGGCAGCGCGCATCGAGCAGCACTTCGGCATGAAAGCCACGGCGCGGGACGGGCAGGTGCGCGTCGAAATCCCCAACGGGCACCGCTTCATCGCCGAAGTGGTGGAGGCATTTCCAGGCGCCATCCAATCCGTGGGGCTGCACAAACCGACTTTGGAAGACGTATTCGTACGGGAAACGGGAGCATCCATTGAGTAGCTTTTTCTTGCCGGCGATGACCCTGTGGCAGCGCGAACTGGTGCGCTTCTGGCGCCAGAAGAGCCGCGTGCTGGGCGTGGTGGCTTCGCCCCTGGTTTTCTGGCTGTTGATCGGCTATGGCTCGAACGATCTGGCCCGCTTCTATTCCGGCGCCCTGGTCCTCACGGTGATGTTCTCGGCGATTTTTTCGACCATCTCGATTATCGAAGACCGCCGCGAAGGTTTCCTGCTTTCTATGTTGGTATCCCCGGCGCCGCGCACCAGCATGGTATTGGGTAAGATCGCCGGCTCGGCCACGCTCGCCTGGATTCAGGGGCTGATCTTCCTGTGCTTCGCGCCGCTGGCCGGGGTGCGCGTCCACCTGGTGGAACTGATTCCCATTGCCGCCGCGGTGTTTCTGATCTCGTTCACGCTGACCGGGCTCGGCTTCGTGATTGCCTGGCGCATGGATTCCACCTCGGGATTCCACGCCATCATGAATCTGTTGCTGGTCCCCATGTGGATGGTCTCCGGATCGCTCTTTCCCATGGCTACGGCTCACGGTCTGATAAAATGGATCATGTGGGTGAACCCTTTGACCTACTCCATCTCGCTGCTGAACTTTACCCTGCGCCTTCCCAATGCTACTCCCGGTCCCATGGAAAGCCTGATTGTGACGGCGGCCTTCGGGCTGGTGCTGCTGCTGATATCGGGCGTGATGGCCGCCCAAAAGGCCACCCGAAGCGCGGCATGAGACTCGCTCTTCTGGCCGGGGTTGTGTGGTTCGCTTCGCTTACCGGATGCATGCAGCCCAAGCCATTAGACGACCTGGGGCCTGCGCCCTCGTTCCAATTGATTTCCGAGACGGGGCAGCCGTTCGACAGCAAGTCGCTGGCCGGGTACGTCTGGGTGGCGGATTTCGTATACACCACCTGTACCGGTCCGTGCCCCATGATGAGCTCGCAGATGCACCAGATCCAGAATTCCACCGCGGAGATGACAGACCTCAAACTGGTCTCCTTTACGGTGGATCCGGCGCACGATACGCCCACGGTGCTGGCTGCCTATGCGAAGCACTTCAAGCAGGATCCTTACCGCTGGCATTTCCTCACCGGGGACATGAGCCAGCTCAATGCCGTGGGGCTAGGGTTCAAGCTCAATTCCGTGGATGGCTCGTTGACGCACAGCACCAGGTTTGCCCTGGTGGACCGCCGGGGACACATCCGCGGATTTTACATCACCGGCGAGGACGCCTTCATGCCCCGGTTGATGCATGACATCCGGCAATTGGAAAAACAATGATCTCGATTTTGCCGACGATTAACGCGACCCTGAACTTTACGGCCGCGGTGCTGCTCGTATGGGCGTACGTGCTGATTCGCCGCAAGCGCGTAGCGCAGCATCGCAAGGTAATGCTCACGGCGTTCTGCGTCTCGTGTGCTTTTCTCATCTGCTATCTGATCTATCACGCGCAGGTGGGCAGCGTGCGGTTCAAGGGCGTGGGCGGGATCCGTCCGGTGTATTTCACCATCCTGATCAGTCACACCATTCTAGCCGCGACGGTGCCCTTCCTGGCAGTGATCACGCTGCGCCGCGGACTGACCGCGCGCTTCGATGCACACCGGCGGATCGCGCGGTGGACCCTGCCCATCTGGCTCTATGTGAGCGTGACGGGCGTGGTGGTGTACGTGATGCTGTACCATTTGTACGCGTAAGAAAGTGACTCCGGTCCTTCCATCGCTCCATTCGCCGTCCTAGCGTCCGGTCCCCGAAAGAGTTACCGTTTGCGGGCTGTTCCCTGCGCTGTCGGTGAATATCAGGGTGCCCGATACAAGTCCGGCCGCCGTGGGGTGGAAAGTCACTCCCACCGAGCAGTACTTCCCGGCGGCGATGCTGGTTCCACAGGTGTTGGTGGCTATCGCAAAGCCGGCACTTGCCGCAATGCTGGTGAAGCTCAGCGGCACGGTCTGGTGATTGGTCAGTTTGACGGTCCGGGCCGAACTGGTAGTGCCGGCAGTGATCGTCCCGAAACTCAGGCTGCTGGTCGAAAGAGTGACTGGCGCCGTACCGGAGCCCGTCAGAGTCACTACTTGCGGGCTGTTTCCGGCATTGTCGGTAAACGTCAGTGCGCCGGCGATGGCGCCGGTGACCGTTGGCGAGAAGGTCACCCCCACGGTGCAGCCGGAGCCCGCCGCCAGAGTCGCCCCGCAGTTGTTACTGGCCACCGTGTAACTCGCGCTCGCCACGATGCCGGAAATGTTCAAGGGCGCCGTCTGCCGGTTCGTCAGAGTGACGTTCCGCGCCGAACTGGTTGTGCCCACTACTACGGAATTGAAATTCAGGCTGCTGGCGGAGAGAGTGACTGGAGCGCTGCCGGTCCCTGAGAGACTCACTACCTGGGGACTGCTGATGGTGTTATCGGTGAAGGTCAACGTGCCGGCGACGCTGCCAGTGGCGGTCGGGGTGAATGTTACCCCCACGGTGCAGTTGGTCCCTGCCGCAATACTGGTTCCGCAAGTGTTACTGGCGATGGCAAAGCCCGTGGTGATGGCGATGCTGGAAAAATTCAGTGCTGCGCTGCTGCGATTGGTCAGAGTCACTGTCTTCGCCGCGCTGGTAGAGCCCACCGCCAGCGTGCCGAAATTCAAGCTGCTGGAGGAAAGAGTGACTGGCGCGCTACCGTTTCCGCTGAGCGTGACAATCTGCGTGCCGGCATTACCGGCGATAGTAAGCGTTCCGGTGGCGACGCCGATCGCGGTGGGCGAAAAGGAAACGGCAATGGTACAGGAAGCGGCCGGCGCAATGGCTGCAGTGCAGGTGTTATTCTGGCTGAACGGCGCGGTGGCCACTACGCTGGTCACCTGCAGGGGGCCGGTACCCGAGTTCAGCAGGGTGACGTTCCGGCCTGAACTGGTGGTATTCACTACTTGGGACGGGAAGGTAAGGCTCGCCGGAGTCACAGACGCGACTGGAGCCGTTCCCAAGCCGGAGAGAGTCACGGATTGCGAACTGCCCAGATTGCCTGAGTTATCGCTGATACTCAGCGATCCGTTTGCCGGTCCCGTGATCGTGGGTGCGAACGTCACGTTCACGGTGCAGTTTGTTCCGGCCAGAAGCTGGCCGCCGCAACCGGTTGTTTCGGCGAATCCGCCGGACGCCGAAATGGTCCCCAGGCTCATCGGGCTACCGCCGAAATTGGCGATGGACAACGGCAAGGTAGCGCTGGTGCCGGTGTTCTGGGTGAAGTTCAAAGCATCCGGCGAAAAGCTGATTGCGGAGGGTCGCGGAACCGGCTGCGGGATGGGAGTCACTCCGAAAACATAGTAGGACCCAATGGGGCCGATGGCGCCCGAGGAGGGGAGCACGGCCGCCATGTTGGCGACGATTCGGGCGCCTCCGCCGCCGGCGAAGACCGCGCCGCTCGGGTCCACCGAAATGCTGTTCAGTCCGGAACCGCTGCCCGTGTAGAGCGAGGTCCAGCCGGCCCCGGTCATGTCATCCACCCGCACCACGGCGGGCTGGTAGTATTCGTTGTCCGCGATGTAGATTCTGCCGGCGGAATCGAGAGCCACGGCGGCCGGTGACTGGAGCGAGTAACTCACGCCATTTACGGGAACCGAAGACGTCAACACCGTCCAGTTTGTGCCGGTCATGTCATCGATGCGGACCACCCGTTTGTTTCCGGTGTCGGCCACGTAGATGCGCGCGCCGGCATCGACCGCCACCGATTGCAGATACTGCGAGAACTGGGCCACGCCGCTTCCCACCGCGCCGTAGGAGATCCAATTGGCGCCGGTCATATCGTCGATGCGCACCACGCGGCAGTTGCCCGCGTCCATCACATAGATTCTGCCGGTGGAGTCCAGGGCGATGCCCGAGGGATCGTAGAACTGGCCCTGTCCGGATCCGCAGACGCCGCCGTACGACGTCCAGTTGACGCCGTTCATATTGTCGATGCGGACCACCCGGCAGTTATACGTGTCGGCGACATAGATTCTGCCGGCCGAATCCAACGCAATGCCATAGGCGCCATAGAACTGCCCGGCGCCGCTGCCCTGGCTACCGTAGGAAATCTGGTTTGTGCCCTGCAAATCGTCCGAACGGTGAATCTGCTCGCTATCGGAGTAGTAGAACGGGGCGTACGCGGAGTTATACGCCGAGGTCCCCTGCGCCGCCGCGCCGCCGGTTCCGAATCCCTGGGAGGTGACACCGGTGATCGCTTGCGATGCGCCATTCACGGTCAGGGTACCGCTGAAGTAACCCGTGAAGCTGTAGCCGCAGGTAACGTGGCCGCCTTTGCCTCCGCCTGCGCACGATTCGCTATATGTGCCGCTGGTGAAACTGGCATTGATGCTGGTAGTTCCGTCTCCGGAGATGTAACTGAACGTGCCTCCGGCGCACTGGCCCGTTCCGGCGGGCGGGCAGTTCAGGCTCAGGGCGCCTGCCGGCGTAGTCACACTGGAAGTGACGACGACTCCGGAACCGCCCGATGTAGAGCCTCCGGAGTTCGTAAAACTGCCTTGATCGGCGTGCGCCGCGGGTAACGCCGCGGCGAAAAGAGCGAGAGCGAGCGTCTTACTCATTTTGATCATGTGTTCCTCACTACCGGCAGTGAATCCGGCCTGGCAGAACTCTCCTTCCAGAACCAGCTTTACTGCTCAAGGGTCACCTGAGTGCCACAGAAGTATACCCTGAGTCAGGCTTTTTTCGACCCCCGCCTGGATCATTCTGCACAGTTCGCCGGGATCCAGGTAAACACCTGTTTGAATTTGTCTGGTCGCGGCGCTGGAAAGCCGTGGGAATTTCGCATACACCTATAGAAGGGGGTGTGGGTGCGGAGTCCGTTGCCGGCTGATCGATGGACGCAGGTCGAGGCGATTTTCCAGGGGGGAGCCGATCTGCCTCCGGCAGAACGCGAGGCCTTTCTGGAAAACCAGTGCCACGGCGACCCGGAACTGCGGGCCGAAGTGTTCTCCCTGCTGCAGTTCGATCTTGCGGAAGAGCCGCCTCTGCTGGATGCCATCAATGCAGGCGTGGTCAGCGTGCTGGGCGATGACCCGTCCGCGGGCCACATGCTGGGCCCGTACCGCATCGAGCGCGAAATCGGCCGCGGCGGCATGTCCGTGGTCTACCTGGCGGCTCGCGCCGATGGCGAGTTTCACAAACGCGTCGCCGTCAAACTGATTAAGCGTGGCATGGATACCGCTTCGGTGATCCAGCGCCTGCGCCGGGAGCGGCGCATCCTGGCCGGCCTCGAGCATCCCTCGATTGCGCACCTGCTCGATGGGGGGACCACCCCCGAGGGCCTCCCGTGGATTGCCATGGAGTACATCGAGGGGCTGCCCATCCATCGCTTCTGCGAGGAACGCGGGCTCTCCATCGAAGAGCGATGCCTCCTTCTCTGCAAAGTTTGCGATGCCGTAGCGTATGCGCATCGCAACCTGGTGGTGCATCGCGATCTGAAGCCGAGCAATATCCTGATTGCGCCGGACGGGAATCCGAAACTGCTCGACTTCGGCATTGCCAAGCTGCTCTCCGAAGACGAAATGGACGGCGAAGAGCCGCTGACTCGCGGACCTTCGGTGCTGCTCACGCCCGAGTATGCCAGCCCCGAGCAGATTCGCCGCGCCCCCGTGACCACGGCGAGCGATGTGTACTCGCTGGGGGTGGTGCTCTTCGAGATCCTGACAGGGCAGCGGCCGTATCGATTGGATAACGCCAGTTGGCAGGAAATGGAGCGCGTGGTATGCGAAGGCGAGTCCAAAAAGCCGAGCGCCACCGTGGGACTACCAGCGCGCACCCGCCGGCGCCTTGCGGGCGATCTGGACAACATCGTCCTCATGGCCATGCGCAAAGACGCGGCGCGCCGTTATGGCCGCGCCGAACAACTGGCCGAGGACCTCCGCCGTCACTGCCAGGGGCTGCCGGTGCACGCACGCCGCGACACGCTGCTGTACCGCGGAGGGAAGTTTCTGCGCCGCAACTGGACCGCGGCCGTCGCCGGCTTGCTGATCGCGGCTTCGGTGGCTACCGGCACAGTGATCGCGGGCCGGCAGGCACTCGCGGCGCGCGAGCGCTTCGAGCAGTTGCGCGGATTTGCGCGCACCGTACTGGTGGATGTGCACAGGCAATTGTCGGACATTCCCGGCACCGCCAAAGCGCGCCAGACGCTGGTGGCGTCCGTGGACGACTATCTCAGGCATGTGGCCTCGCAGCGCTCCGGCGACGATACCGCGCTGGCCACCGAGTTCGCCACTACGTATCTGCGCCTGGGAGAAATGCAGGGCGTCACGCCGCAAGCGATCGCCAGTTTCGAAAGGGGCCGGCGCCTGCTGGAGAACAAAGGCGCGGCGCTGGGGCCGGCCGATTCGCTGGTGCTGGCCCGCCTTCGCGTGCGTGCCGGTTCGACCCTGCTCGATCTGGGACAGATTCAGTCTGGCGAAGAAAATCTTGCGGCGGCGGAAATGCTGGCTGCCGGCGCGAGCAGACGCACAGGCTGGAACTCCGAGGCGGAGTTGATCAAGGCTTTTGCCGAATGGCACCTGGCTCGGCTCTACCGGATGCAGTACCGTCTGGCCGAGGGCGAAAGTCATGCGCGCGAGGCCATTGCAGGGGGCGAGGAGGTTTTGCGGCGGGGGTTCCGCACCCAGGAAGCGTATGAAACCGTGAATGGCGCCCGCAACGTGCTGGCCGCCGTGCTGCGCCGGCAGGGCAACTGGCAGCAAAGCATGGAGGTTTACCAGAAGGTGCTCGCGGACACGGAGCAGCGCGCCCGGGCCGATCCGGAGAGCGCCGGCCTGCAGCGCGACCTGGCCCGTTCGCACCAGTTGCTGGGAGACATGGAAGTGCGCGTGCCCGGCCACGACGAGAACCAGGTCCGCGCCCACGTGCGCAGCGCCATCGCCATTGCGGAGCGACTGGCGACGCTGGATCCGTGGGACAAAACCGCGCAAAGCGAACTGGCCCAATATCTCTCCAGCGGAGCGGAAACGCTGCGCCGCCCCGAGGAATGGCAGGAAGGCATGGGCTATCTGCGCCGCGCGCTGCCCATTCTGGAGACGCTGCTCAAGAGCGAGCCGCGCAACGGTGTTTTCCGGTTGTACGCGGCTTTGACCGAAGCCGATATCGGCGAGTTCCTGGCGCGCAACGGTTCGCGGCAGCAAGGAATCGTGTGGCTTCGCCGGGGATTGTCCGATCTCAATCAACTGGCGGAAAGCGACCCGAAGAACACCACCAACCTTTTGGAAGTCATCAAGGTGCAGCGCTGGCTCTTCATGGTTCTGGCGCACCAGGGGGAGGAGCGCGAAGCCGTGGCTTTGGCTCGGGAGGGCATCGCTAAAGCGCGCACCGTGGCCGGCAACATCAACTCCAATCCGGAAAGCTGGCGCGAACTGCCGCGGGCTTATTCAGCGATGGCGGACGTCTACCAGGTGCTGCGCAAACCGGCCGAAGCGCGAATTTGGTTTCGCCTGGCCGCCACCGAGTGGGACAAGATGGCGGCAAAAGGCCTCCACTTTCCAGATAGCGAGCGGGAAATCGCTGACGCGGCGCAGCGTGCCCTCCGGCCTGTCCCGGGAAGTCCCGCCCGCTAATTGAGATAAGATCGTCTTCATGCGCAACACGATCCTCGCACTGGCGTGCTTCGCCACTGCTCTATCCGCCGGCGTGCCTTACCTGACCGAGCCGGCGCTGTGCCCCACGCGGCCGGAGATCGCATTCATCTCCGGTGGGGACATCTGGGTGGCGCCCGCCAAGGGAGGCGAAGCGCACCTGCTGGTCTCGCATCCCGCCGACGAGACCCGGCCGCTGTACTCGCCGGACGGGAAGCGATTGGCCTTCGTCTCCACGCGCACGGGAAACGGCGATGTCTATGTGCTCACGCTGGCCACGGGAGATCTGAAGCGCATCACTTTCGATGACGGCCTGGATGAGCTCGACGCCTGGTCGCGCGACGGCAAGTGGCTCTACTTCTCGAACGGCACCGACGACGTCGGGCGCAAGAACGACCTCTACCGGGTGAGCGCCGAGGGAGGCACTCCGATGGCCGTCAGTGCCGATCGCTTCACCAACGAGTTTCAGGCGGCCCCTTCGCCGGACGGCAACACGGTGGCGTTCGCGGCGCGGGGTGTGGGCGATTCGCAATGGTGGCGCAACGGGCACAGCCATCTGGATGAATCCGAGATCTGGGTGCGCCACGACGGAGCCACTGCCACCTACGAGCGTTTGGTCGATCTCAACGGCCGCAACGCCTGGCCCATGTGGATGCCAGATGGCCGCCAGCTTTACTTCATGAGCGACCGCGGCGGGGCGCAGAATATCTGGACTCTGACCACGGGCGCCAAGCCGAAGCAGGTAACCAGGTTCACCACCGGACGCGTGCTGTGGCCCTCCATCGGCTACGACGGCAAGGCCATCGTCTTCGAGCACGACTTTAAGATCTGGCAGCTCGATACCAAAAACGGCGAGGCTTACCCGCTGCCCATCACGCTGGTCGGCTCGGCGGCATCTCCCGAAATCCAGCACCTCAGCCTGACGCAGTTCAACGATCTGGCCCTTTCGCCCGACGCGCGGAAAATCGCGGTCCTCGGACATGGCGAGATTTTCGTTTCGTCCGCGCGCGAAGGCGGTCAGTCTCTGCGCGTCACCCGCACGCCCGGCGGCGGAATCGCAGGTCACCTGGGCGCCGGATTCCATGCGCGCGGCATACCTGAGCCCGCGCGACGCCGTCAATCACGTCTTCATCTACGATTTTGCGCATCACGCCGAAACGCAGTTGACCCGCGATGCGCTCCCCGACCAGGGTCCGCATTTTTCGCCGGACGGCAAGAGCATCGCCTTCATCCGCGATCGCAAGGAGCTGCGCGTGGTGGATCCGGAGTCGAAGCAGGAGCGCCTGTTGACCTCCGGATTTCTGGGCGGCGGATTTGGGCCGGGCGCATTGACCTGGTCGCCCGACGGCAAGTGGATCGCCTACGCGGGCGCCGAACCCGGCGGCTTACGAAACGTCTACGTGATCCCCGCGGCGGGCGGCGCGCCGCGCCCGGTGACGTTCCTTTCCAACGGCAACGTGAATTCCCTGGAGTGGAGCCCCGACGGCAAGTTTCTGCTGTTCGAATCCGGCCAGCGCACCGAGACTCCGCAGGTGGTGCGCGTGGACCTGGTGCCGCGCCAGCCCAAGTTCGCCGAAGAGCGCGTGGACGATCTGTTTAAGCCGGAACCGCCGCGCACCGGCGGCCGGGGCGCCGCGGCCGAAGCCAAACCGCCGGTGAAAGTGGAGATCGAGTTCGACGATATTCGCGAACGCGTCAGCATGCTGCCCATCGGCATGACCATTTCCAATCCGCGCATCAGCCCCGATGGCAAGCTGCTGCTGTTCGCCGCCACCGTGGGGACGCAGTCGAACCTCTACACCTATCCTCTGGACGAAACGCCGGGAGGCGGGGGCGGCGGCCGGGGTGGGCGCGGCGGCGGCGAGCGCGGCGCGCGCCAGTTGACCACCACTCCGGGAGCCAAGAATCACGCCCAGTTCTCGCCCGATTCGCGCGAGGTCTACTACCTGGAAGGCGGGCGCGTGCAGGCCATGACCGTGGATACCCGCGTGGCCCGCGCGGTGAACGTGACTGCCGAGATGGACGTGGATTTCAACCAGGAAAAGATGGCTGTCTTCGAAGAAGCCTGGGCCGGGCAGCGCGACGGATTCTACGATCCCAAATATCACGGCGCCGATTGGAACGCCGTGCGCAAAACGTACGCCCCCTTGATTGAAGCCTGCCGCACACCCGATGAGATGCGCCGCATCCTTCGCATGATGATCGGCGAGTTGAATTCGTCGCACTCCGGGGTATCGGCGCCCGCGGCAGGCGGCGGCGAAGCGGCCGGACCGCGCGCATCCACCGGCCAGCTTGGCCTCAGCTTCGATCGCGCCGAATACGAGCGCTCCGGAAAGCTGGTGATCACGGCAGTGCTGCCGCACTCGCCGGCGGCGCTGGCCAAAATTCAACCCGGCGGCGAACTGCGCGCCATCGATGGCCAGGCCATCGCACCGCACGTTAATCTCGACGAGTTACTGCAGCACAAGATCGGCAAGCGCGTCGCTCTCGATATTGGCGGGCACGACGTGACGGTGCAGCCGGTGGCTTCGCTCGCCGAACCCATCTATCGCAAGTGGGTGGAAGACAACCGCGCGTATGTTCTGAAGATCAGCGGAGGGCGGCTCGGTTACGTGCACATGCGCGATATGTCCGAGCAGGCGCTCACCCAGCTCTATCTCGACCTGGATTCCCAGAACCGCGCCAGGCAGGGAGTGGTAATCGACATCCGCAATAACAACGGGGGCTTCGTCAACGCTTACGCGCTGGATGTGCTGTCGCGCCGTCCCTATCTGACCATGACCAATCGCGGCGGCCCCGCCGGTCCGGCGCGCACCGTGCTCGGCCAGCGCTCGCTGGAACTGCCGACCATCCTGGTGGTCAACCAGCACTCCCTTTCCGACGCCGAGGATTTCACCGAAGGCTACCGCACGCTCAAGCTCGGCAAAGTGGTAGGCGAGCCCACGGCCGGTTGGATCATTTACACCGGCTCGATGACCCTGGTGGATGGCTCCGTCATGCGTATGCCGGGTACCCTGATCACCGGCGCCGACGGCAAGAGCATGGAAAACAATCCGCGCCCGGTGGATGTGGCCGTGACGCGCCCCATCGGCGAATCGTACACCGGCCGCGACTCCCAACTTGATGTCGCGGTCCGCGAACTTCTGACCCAGATCGGCACGAAGTGAGTGAGAGGGGCCACGGTCCCAATGCGTCCCGCTCGACCGCTGCGGAATATACAAGTCATCGATCCATGGCCGGGCTATATTTAATGCAGGAAAGGCTATGGTGGCCCAGATCTCGCCGCTACATCTACTCTCCGGGATCGGCATGATCCTCACCCGCGGGCGCGGCGTTCATTTCCGCGGCCCCTGGTGCGCGGCGCTGGTGCTCGCCGCCACATTGCCGCCGGCCACCGCACAGGTTCCGCGGGAGACCGCAGCGCCTGCCGCGCCGCCGGACCGGCAGATGGTACACCTGGACGTGGTGGCGCTGGACAGCCACGGCCAACCGGTTCCGGACTTGCGTGCCGCCGACCTGCGCATCACCGACAGCGGGAAACCGCAGACCGTCGTCCTGTTCCGCCGGCGAGTGAGCGGGGCTGGGGAGGTATTTCCGCCGCTGCCCAACGGCTTCACCAACCGCGGCGCCGGGAACATCCCGCGCGCCACGCTGATCCTGTTCGATCTGATGAATGAGACGCTGTTCACGCGGAGCACGGCGGCGAGGGAACTGGAGGATGTGCTGGCGTCGCTGGATGCGCCGGATTATCTCTATCTTTACCTGGTGCGGCTGGACGGCCAATTGTACCCGGTGCACGGGCTGCCGGGGCCGGAGGACCGTCCGGCGGCCGCCGGCGCGCCGCCCTGGACGCGGGAGGCCAAGTCTTTGCTCGAGAAGGCACTGCGCGAGGTGTCCGAGTCGCGGCCGGCGGTACAGAGGCACGAGATGGTGACGCGGGTGCAGTTGACGTTTCGCGCGCTGGAAGCGATTGCCGCGGAACTGACGCGCGTGCCCGGCTACAAGAACATCGTGTGGGTGACCGATGGCATCCCCATCGAACTCAGCCCGCGAGAAACCGGCACGGGCAACGGCGCGGACTTCGCTCCGCTCATCCGGCAGATGAGCGAGGCCATGAACCGCTCCCACGTGGCGATCTATCCCGTACGGCAGGTAATGCTGGGAAGCGCCAACAACGTGAACGGCGAAAACGGTGAGGCCAGCATTTTGGCGCTCAACCTGTTCGCGGGGATTACGGGCGGGCGGCAGGACACCGGTAAGGACATGGGCACGGCCCTGAGGCAGGCCTTGTCCGACGTGCGTACCAGCTACCAGGTGGGCTACTATCCTTCGGACCAGAACTGGGATAACAGGCTGCACAAACTCAAGGTGACCACTATCCGGAAGGGCATCAAGATCCAGTCGCGTACGGGGTATTATGCCTGGCGGGATCCGGCGGGGGAGCGAGGCGCGCAGGCGGTCGATTCGGTTTCCGGCACCGCGTTCGATGCCGCGGAGATCGGGCTGACGGGGAGCCTCTCGCGCGTTCCCGGCGGCTTTCACCTGGATGCCCGGGTTGACGCCCGCGACCTGGCCCTGGTTCCCTCAGGCGAATACTACGACGGCCATCTGGAGGTGGCAGTTTTGGGGTACACGCAGGGGGCAATATCGCAGGCGGGCACTCTCGTGCCCTTGGACATTCGCCTCAGTGCGGCGGAGCACGACAAAACGCTCGAACACGGAATTTCCTATGGCAAGGACGTGCATTTTAACAATTCGGTGCAAGCCCTCCGCCTGATTGTGTTCGACCGCGCCACGGAGGCCGTGGGCTCGCTTACCATTCCATTGCCGTCTCCGACGCCCTAGCCCTACCTTCGCGAGATGGAGCCAATTCGCTCCCGAATAGAGCTGTAAACATTGGACTCGGCGTGATTCTCTCCTAGATGAAAGAACATCGTAAAAGCCCCGCCGTTTTGGACTACAAACCGCCTCAGAAGGGCCTGATTTCGGTCACTATCCAGGCATGGGTGCTCGCGACCAGCGCCAAATGGCCGTCAAAACCGACCCATTTGGTTTATTGATCAGATCGGCGGAGTACGCAACTATAGCCCGTTCCAGCAATGGCGATGAGCTAATTTGGTCGACTTGACCAGTTCTTTCATCTAGTAATCACATGGCTCATGAATGAGCGAACCAGCCATTTAACGGGCTTCTGAACGTTAGTCTTCCGTGCCGCAGCGCTCGCTCTTGCGAAGGTACCGCCTAGCCCCCGCCGGCCCAGGAACGCCGCGGCGAGGTAGGTCTTATCGCTTGGCGGCGTGCGCCGGGTGTAGTTCTGGAGTGACTCTGTGTACTGATGGGCCGATTGCAAAGCGGCCGCCGGCCCAGGATCCGGTCTTCGAGCGTTCGATCCAAATACGCCGATGGACAGTCAGCGGGTTTAGAATTGGTACTCTAAATCGCGAGGCTGTAGAACATGAAGAACAGGTGGAGGGAAATTGCGCTCTTGGTGGCGGTAGCACCCAGCGTAATGTCTGCGATTGACCGCCGACCCCTGGGTGAAATCGACTTTTTCGGCTACAAGGGTTTTGATCTTGCGGCCATACGATCTGCTTTGCCGTTCCGTGAGGGCGATCTTTTCCCTCCCACGAACGTAAAGCACTCGGACGACCTGAAACGGCAGATAAGCCATGCGGTCGAGAAAGCTATTGGTCGCGGGCCGACGGATATTGCGCTTATCTGCTGCGATTCAAAACAGAATGACATGGTGTTCATAGGCTTACCCGGGGAGTCTTACGAACCCCTGTTGTTCCATCCAACGCCATCCCAGGATGTGCGATTTCCCAAGGTGGCGGTCGCACTAAGCGACCAGATGGATAGTGCATGGAACAACGCCGTCATGAAGGGACATGCCACCGAAGATGATTCAGAAGGTTACACGCTCACCAAAGAGCCTAAGGCAAGAAGGGCGGAATTGGCGATCCGGGAATATGCTCTTCGCAACGAGGCCTTGATTTTTCAGGTGCTGGCGTCTTCCTCTAACGCGCAGCATCGCGCCATTGCTGCGCTGATGCTTGGCTACGCGCGTCAATCCGATGAACAGGTGGATGCGCTGGTCCGCGCAAGTCTGGATTCAGACGCCGCCGTTCGAAACGAAGCCGTACGTGCTCTGGAGGTTCTCGCAGGCGCCAAGCCAGATTTGGCGAAGAGGATCCCCGCTGAGCCGTTTGTCCGACTGCTTCGATCTGGCGCGTGGTTGGATCACAATAAGGCGTCTCTGGTGCTGGTGGCGCTGACGAAGAGTCGTGATCCGAAATTGCTCATGCTACTCCGCACCGACGCGCTCGATTCGCTGCTCGAGATGGCTCGGTGGCGAAGCCCCGGCCATGCAGAAGCGGCGCTTACGATACTCGGGAGAATGGCGGGGATCAGCGAGGATTCCTTGGACAGGCTGATCAAAGCGGGTCAAGCGGATACCATAATCAGCAGAGTGAACCGGCAGTGAAATGCTGGTGATCGATTGCGTCGGCCCGCGCGGAGAACTGTCCGTCTTCCAGGGCCTTTGCACCTTGTCGCCAAACTCCGGCCTCCAATAATCAATCGAGCCGACGCTGGCTACGCATAGAATTTCGATTTGCAGTTCGTGTCGGACGGATCATCGACAAAACCGGAAGCAATCCACATGAGTGAGTTGTCCCCGTTGCGGATCTTGACGTCTAAATGTCCACGCCTTCATCCCGCGCGATTCGAAGCGCAAGGCCAGCCTTTAGATTCTTGCTTCCGTGTACGGAAACCGAGATGCCCTTTCGCTCTCCGGACTTGGCGTAAATATGTCCGGCTCCCGTCCCTCTTCTCTCAGAACTTCCAATACCCCGGCATTGGCCTCGCGGACGTTGTGCTTAAGTTCACGGCCCCGGGAACGGAGCGCCGATTTCGTATCGGAAAGACCGCATCACGCAGACCGGCACGAAGTGATGGTGTCCGATTCCGGGCACCGTGGTCCCTGATCCGGCCAGCAGGACTGCTATTAGTCGCCTGCTTTCAGTCCTGTGGGCTGGTACGCGGCGTGCACCATCCGGATGCAAGGCAAAGCATGAGCTCATTCGGTCAGGACTTGCGTTATGCTCTGCGCGGCCTTTCCCGGAATCGGGGATTCGCCGCTGTGGCGATCCTCACCATCGGTATCGGTATCGGCGCCAACACTACGGTCTATAGCTGGATCCACGCCCTGCTGCTCAATCCGCTGCCCGGCGCGGCTGCGCCGGATCGCGTGGTGGCTGTGGAGAGTGTGGCCGCGAACGGCGATCCGCTGACTACGTCGTACCTGGATTACAGCGATTTCCGCGACCGCCTGCAATCCTTCCAAGCCATCAGCGCTGTGCAGCCGGCAACGCTGGCAGTGGGAGACGAGACCACCCAGCCTGTCTGGGGAGAGTTGGTGTCCGGCAATTACTTCGACATGATGCGCGTGCAGCCGGAAGCGGGACGGTTCTTTTCCGGAGCCGAGCGCGACGACGTGCAGAACGCTCACGCCGTTGCGGTGATCAGTCATTCGTTCTGGAAGTCCCGCTACAACCTCAGCAACTTGGCGATGGGCGCCACCTTGCGAATCAACCGCACTCCGTTCACGATTATCGGCGTCGCGCCGCCCCGCTTCCATGGTTCGCAAACCGGCCTGGATTTTGACCTCTGGCTTCCAGTAACCATGTACGGTCAACTGACCCACACCGGCACCTGGATGCTGCGCGACCGGCAGACGCGTAACTTCACCATGCTGGCGCGGCTGAAGCCGGGCGTGACCGTGGCGCAGGCGCGCGCGGAAACACGGGCGCTGGCGGGCCGCATGGCCGTGCTGGATGCCGACACCAACCAGGGCATCGGCGCGGATGTGCTGCCCCTGTGGAAGGGCCACTTCACGCCCCAGGCGGTCCTGTTGGCGCCTATCGCCATTCTGATGTGCGCCAGCGGCCTGTTGCTGTTGATTGTGTGCGCCAACGTGGCGAACATGCTGCTGGCCCGCGCCATGGGCCGCCAGAAGGAATTCAGCATCCGGCTGGCGCTGGGTGCGGCGCCGGCGCGGCTGGGACAGCAGCTTTTGACCGAGACCCTGATCCTTGCGCTGGCAGGGGCCGCGGCAGGTTTGGCGGTGGCAAGCTGGCTCGGCGGTTCCTTGCGATGGCTGCTGCCCCGCGTGGCTTCGCCCGCGATTCTCCAGCCGGAACTCGATGGCGGCGTTTTGCTTTTCACTATCGCCGTGGCCTTTGCCGTTGCCGTTCTGGCCGGAGCCGGTCCTGCGGTGGCCGCGGGGCGCGCCAATGTGAACGACACTCTGAAAGAGGGAGGGCGCAGCGGTGCGGCGGGCGTTCACTCTCACTGGTTGCGCGGACCGCTGGTGATCGCCGAAGTGGCGCTGGCGGTGATTGCCCTGGTGGGCGCCGGCCTGTTCCTCAAAAGCTTCCGGCAGGCGCGCGAGATCCGTCCCGGCTTCGATCCCGAGGGCGTGGTGCTGGCCCGTTTCGATATTGCCTCAGCGGGCTATAACGCGCAGCAGGCCGATGCCTTCTGCCGGCGCCTGCGCGAAGGTCTCGAGCGTGCGCCCGGTGTGACCGCCGTCAGCTACGACGATTCCCCGCCGCTCGGCTTCACCGGAGGAAACTGGGAGCCCATCCAAGTCGAGGGCTATGTGCCGGGCCGTAGCGAGAACATGAAGATCGATCGCGACCTGGTGTCGCCGGGCTATTTCAACCTGATGAAGATCCCGCTCCTCGCGGGCCGCGATTTTGATCTGGGCGACACCGCCACGAAACTCCACGGCGACCCGGTGCACCGCAAGGTGATGATCGTAAACCAGGAGTTTGCCCGGAGGTTCTTCGCCGGCCGCGATCCCATTGGCCGCAAGGTGCGCGGATGGGGAGAATGGTTCACGGTTGTCGGTGTGGCCGCCAACATCAAATACCGCCAGATCACCGAGCACCCCAGGCCCTTTCTCTACGTGCCCATTCGTCAGGTTTACCGCCCCGAGTATGGCCTGACCTTCCATGTCCGCACGGCAGGACCGCTGCCCGATGCCATGGCGGCGATCCGCCGCGAAGCCGCTGCCATCGACCCTGCCATCATGCTCTTCGACAGCATGCCGCTCACCGAGTACATCTCGGCCTCGTTGTACGGCCAGAAGGTGGGGGCCATCCTGTTGAACGTCCTGGGCGGGCTGGGATTATTGATGGCGGCGTTGGGGATGTACAGCGTGATGGCCTACTCGGTGGCGCAGCGTACCGCCGAAATCGGGATTCGCATGACCCTGGGCGCCGAACCGCGCGACATGATGCTGATGGTGCTCCGGCAGGGCCTGGGCTTCGCGTTCCTTGGGCTGGCAGTGGGTTCGCTGGTGGCGGCGGCTCTGGCTCGCGTCGCGGCGGCGGTGCTGGTCTCGGTGAGTCCGGCCGATCCGGTGGTCTACGCGGGCGCGGCCGGCTTCATTGTCACCATCGCCGTACTGGCCGCGGCCATTCCGGCATGGCGCGCCCTGCGCGTGGATCCCATCGAGGCGCTGCGTTGCCAGTAGGCCAGCCTACTTCGGGGACCAGAACGGCTCGCCGGCGCGAATGAGCTGAATCGACACCTCGGGGACGAAAGCTCGCAGCCAGATGGCGAAATCCTCCATCCCCGGTTCTTCGGAGATCGCATGGCCCAGGATGATCTGCCCCTTGGCTTTGCCCAACACCGCGGCGTCCCTGGCGTATTCGGTATCGTCGAATGCGCCGCCGGCTTCCGGATTCTCGCCGCCTATCGCCACGTCGAGATCGGGCGTCAGGCGCGGCATGCCGTAGCCCATTCCCACGGCAACCGTGCTCACCTTGGCTTCGGGATCGCCCACCACGCGCAGCGTCCGGTCGTTCAGGTGCCGCTTCACGTCGGCTGCCAGGGCTCCCAGAGTTGTAGGCGGCAATTGGAACCGGTGCTGCCCCGTCGCGATTTCGAACTTCTCCCAGCCCAGGGCCCGCACCAGACCCACCCAGATAAAATCCGGCTTGTGGGCATGCGCGTGATCGTGGAACCGCCAGACCACCATGTGGTTCCGCTCGCAGAAGTCCACCTTGAATTTGTATATCGGATCGCCGGTCAGGTCCTTAGTGGCGTCGGTATCGCTCCAGAAGGTAGGCTCGTGGGTGATCACGAAATTCATCCCCGCGGCGTGCGCGCGCTGCAGCAGATCCAGCGTGGCCATGAAAGTGGTCGCGATGCCTTTCACCTCCGTCTGCGGATTGCCCACCTTGAATGTGTCGCGGTACGTGCGCTCGTTCCACGGAATTCCCAGGTTCTTGCGAATACGTTCCACTACGTCATTGGCAGTCATGTTAAGCGGGCCTCCAATATGCGTCGCCGGCGGGAATCCAGCGCACCGCAACCTCCGGAATCAGGGTCTTCAGCCACTGCGCGCACACGTTCATGCCAGGGTCTTCCGATACCACCCGCCCCAGCATGATCATGCCCTTCTTCTGACCGGCCGCGACGGTATCCTGGGCGTATTCCACCGATTCCCATTCGCGCGTTTCTCCGGCGATGACCACGTCGCATTCGGGCAGGCTTTTCATGGTGGCGCTGAGCGCCGAAACTCCGGGCAGCAGCGCGATACGGCGGACGCGCGTTTCCCTGTCGCCGACCACGCGGATGCCGGCCCGCGCTTTGAGTTGTACCTTCAGGCTGATCGGCCAGCGCTTCCAAAGTCATAGCGGGCAGATCGTAGCGCAACAGATCGCCGCCCACCTGGTAACGCTTCCATGCGAGCGCTTCGGCCAAGCCCGCGGCAAACGGATCGGGCTTGCGCGCGCGCCAGAAATCGCCGATGCGCCAGACCACCAGCCGGTTCTTCTCGATAAACTCCTTCTTGCCCGGATATACCGGGTCGTCCGGAAGGGGTGCGTCCGTGCGCCCGAAAAAGACCGGCTCCAGCGTGACAATCAGGTTGGCGTTTTCTTTGGCTGCGCGGGTCAGCACCTCCATCGTCGCCATCGCGGTGGTGGCGACCCCGCGCACCGGCGTTTGCGGATCGCCCGCCGTAATCGCGATACTCTTGTCGATCTTATCGATCGCCTGCTGCGCCGTAAGCGCCGCGCGCTGGCCCTGCAATGGCGGCGCGGCCAGCGCGGCGCTTCCCGCGAGGCGCGCGAAATCCCGTCTGGAAAGGTGTGTGCGCATCTTACCCTCGTCCGATAAATGGCATCTTGGTGGCCATCACGGTGATGAACTGCACGTTGACGTCGAGCGGCAGGTTCGCCATATACAGAACGGCGTCCGCCACGTGCTGCAGGTCCATGCGCGGCTCCGCGGCCGTAGTTCCATTTGCCTGCAGGACGCCGCTGGTCATCCGCTGGGTCATCTCGCTGGCGGCGTTGCCGATATCGATCTGGCCGCAGGCAATGTCCCATGGCCGCCCGTCCAGCGAGATGGATTTGGTGAGTCCGGTAATGGCGTGCTTGGTCGCCGTATAAGGCGCCGAGTGGGGCCGCGGGACGTGCGCCGAAATCGATCCGTTGTTAATGATCCGGCCGCCGCGTGGCTCCTGCCGCTTCATCATGCGGATGGCCTCTTGCGCGCACAGGAATGCGCCGGTGAGATTAACGCCCACCACCCGGTTCCACTGTTCCATGGTGAGTTCTTCTATAGGAATGGCGGGCGTGCCTGTCCCCGCGTTGTTGAAGAGCACGTCCACGCGTCCGAAGGCCTCGGCCGTTCTGGCGAACAGGGCGCGGACCGAATCGGCGCTGCTGACGTCGGTGGGTACGGCGATCATTTCGCCCTCGGAAGCCTGGGCCAGCGCGATAGTTTCGTTCAGTTGGGCCGGACGCCGCCCCGCCAGAACCAGCCGGTATCCGTTCGTGTGCATGGCCAGCGCGACAGCCTGCCCGATGCCGCTGCCGCCCCCCGTAATGACTGCTACTTTTTGGCTCACTGCATCATTACATCACTAATCCGAAATCTATGACATAATTGGGGCAAATTCACTCACCGGAGGGTCTTCGCGCATGAAGAAACCGGCGCCCTTCCTGCTGCTCGGGTTTATGGCATCCGTTTCCCTCCATGGCCAGGTCGGCGGCGGAATGGGTGGAACCTCTCCCACCACCGGCAGCGGCGGACAAACCAGCGTGCAAGCCACCCCCGGCCGCGGAGGGGACACGTCCCGGCCCATTTATATCTCCGGCAAAGTAGTGATGGCCGATGGCTCGCCGGTGGTGCCGAACATCGCCGTGCAACGCGTCTGCGGCGGCATTTCCCAGACCGTGGCCTACACCGATTCCAAAGGCGCCTTCAGCTTTCGATGGGGCGACCGGAACATGGTCGTCACCGATGCCGCCGACGCCGGATCCGGTTCCGCGCGCAGTTCCGGCGCGGGCGGATTCGGCAGCGCCCAATCGGCCGGCGGCGCCAACGCGCTGGCGGCCGACCCGTTTGGAAACCGCATGATGAATTGCGAATTGCGGGCCAGCATGGCGGGCTTCACCTCGGATACGGTCGACTTATTCAATCGCCATAGCGCCGATAGTCCGGACGTTGGACCGATCGCCCTCCATCGCATTGCGGGAGTGGAAGGCGCATCCATCAGCCTCACATCGATGATGGCCCCCAAAGACGCCAAAAAAGCTTACGAGCGCGGCCTTCAATCTTTGCTGAAAAACAAGCTGGCCGATGCCGCCAAAGATTTCGAAAAAGCCGTGGCGGCTTACCCGAAGTACGCCGACGCGTGGGTCGCCCTCGGGAAGGTGCGACTGGAGCAGCAATCCATAGAACCGGCGCGAGTCGCTCTCAAGAAGGCCATGGAAGCCGATCCGAAACTGGTTGCCCCTTACGTGGAACTCGGTCTGCTGGCCGCCAAAGATGGTAAGTGGGAGGAATCCGGCAAGTATCTGGACCGCGCCGTACAACTGGACCCATTGGATTTTCCGCAGGCGTGGTATGCCGACGCGGTGGCGAACTATAACATCAAGAATTACGACGCGGCCGAAAAGAGCGCGCGCTCGGCCGTGAGACTCGATCCGCGGCACGCCAACCCGCGGTCCGCCTATCTGCTGGGACTGGTGCTGGCGGAAAAGAAGGATTACGCCGGAGCCGCCGCGGAGTTGGCGGAATTTGTCAAACTGGCGCCCAATGCGCCCGATCTGGCGCAGGTGAAAGACCAGCTTGGGCAGTTCCAGAAACTGATGGGGCCGACCAAATAGCGGCCCCGCCAGCCGGCACGCTACGGCACAATGACCGCGGCGCCATCGATCCGGTCGCTCCTGATCGCCAGGAGAGCATCGTTCGCCCGGTCCAGAGGGAATGCCGTGGCCTTCGGCCGCAGGCCGATTTCGCTGGCGATTTTGAGAAAGTCGCGTGCATCGGCGCGGGTCATGTTGGCCACACTGCGAATCTGGCGTTCCCCCCACAGCAGGCGGTCGTAATCGAATTCCGGAATGCGATCCAGGTGAATCGCGTTGATGGCGACCACGCCGCCTTTGCGCAGGCTGGAGAGCGCGGCCACCACCACGTCGCCGCTGGGCGCAAACGTAATGGCGCGATCCAGGGCGACCGGCGGCTTTTCGGTTTCGCTACCCACCCACTCGGCGCTTAGCGAGGCTGCCAGTTTCCGGTGCGATTCGCCGCGCGTGGATACATAGACGCGACAGCCCCAGGCATGCAGTACGGAGATGGCCAGGTGTGCCGAGGCGCCGAAGCCGAACAGTCCGACGCGGTCGCCCGGTTCCACTCCGGCCACGCGCAGGCTCCGGAATCCGATGATGCCCGCGCACAAGAGCGGCGCTGCATGCAGGTCGTCGAGATCCTTGGGAAGCGGGAAAACGAAATCCGCCCTGGCGGTGGCGTACTCGGCATAGCCGCCATCGCGAGAGTAGCCGGTGAAGGTGGGCGAGTCGCACAGGTTTTCCAGGCCGCGCCGGCAGTACGGGCAGGCGCCGTCCACGCCCCCCATCCACGAAACGCCCACGCGCGTTCCGGAGGGAAGACCGGCGGTGGCGCCTTCCACGATCTCGCCCACAATCTGGTGCCCGGGAACCAGCGGGCGTCGCTGCGGCGGTAGTTCGCCATCCACAATGTGCAGATCGGTGCGGCACACGCCGCACGCCCGCACGCGCAGAAGCACTTCGCCTTCCCGGATCGCCGGCCTGGGCATTTCGCCGATCTCGAGCGGCTGGCGTGATGTGTGCAGAATGGCGGCTTTCATCGGTTCCACTCAAATTCTATTAGAATGTGGCAGATGCTGCTAGACAACGGAGTTGCCATAATCACCGGTGCCGGAACAGGCATTGGACAGGAAATCGCTCGGCTGTTTGCCGCGCAGGGAGCGCGAGTTGTTCTGCTCGACCGGAACGCGGAGGCGAACCGCGCGACGGCCCAGGAGTTGGATCCGGCCGGCCGGCGCGCCATCGCGCTTCCCGTGGACGTGCGGGACCGCGCGGCCATCGACGCGGCCGTGGCGCGGGCCTTGGGCGAATGGGGCCGGATCGACGTGTTGATCAACAATGCCGGCATTTATCCACGGCAGGAGTTCCTTTCCATGACCGGAGCGCAGTGGGACGAAATGCAGGACATCAATCTGAAAAGCATGTTCCATACGCAACAGGCCGTGCTGCCGCACATGATCGGCAGCGGCCGCGGAAAGATCGTCAATATTTCTTCGGTGACCTTCCACCTGGGCGTGCCGAATCTCACGCACTATGTGGCGTCCAAAGGCGGTGTCATCGGCCTCACACGTTCGCTGGCTCGCGAGTTCGGCAAACACAATATCCATATCAACTGCATCACTCCCGGCGCTGTGCTGGTGGAAGCGGAGAAGGCCGTGGTATCGGACGAACAGGTGCAAGCGTTCGTGTCGCAGCAGAGTCTGGTCCGGCGCATTCTGCCGGTCGATATCGCGCGCACGGCGCTTTTCCTTTCCTGCGAACTCAGCGACGGCCTCACCGGCCAGACCCTTAACGTGGACGGCGGCTGGTACATGCACTAAGGGCGGCGGCGGTTCATAGATTGCTCATACCGCCATCGATCAGCAGTTCGCTGCCCACCGTGAATGACGATTCGTCGGACGCGAAGAAGACCACCGCCTTGGCGATCTCGGCCGGATTTCCAAAGCGCCCGGCAGGAACCTGGCTTTGAATGGAAGCCGCGACCGACTTGAGCTGTTCTTCCGGCAGGCCCAGTTTGCTGTAGAGCGGCGTTTCGATGGGTCCCGGGCTGATCGCATTGACACGGATGCGCCGCCCGGCCAGTTCACCCGAGACGGTGCGCGCCAGGGAAAGCAGCGCGGCCTTGGAAGCACTGTAAATGCTGGTGTTCGGCATGCCGATGTGCGCGTTGACGGACCCGTTCAGCACAATCGAAGCAGGAGTGGCAAAGACCGGCAGCAGCGCCTGGATCAAAAAGAAAGGCCCCTTGAAGTTGATTCCCATGGAGCGGTCGAACGCCGCCTCGTCCCATTTGTCGATGGGGCGCATATCGACGATTCCGGCGTTGACGAACAGGATGTCGAGCTGGCCGAACGCCTCCGCGATGGCCTGGGCCAGGCTCTTCTGGGCCGCGATATCCGCGGCATCGGAGTTGATGACCAGAGCGTCCCGGCCCAGTTCATGCCGCACGGCGTGCAGCGTCTCGTGGTTCTTGCCGGTGATGGCCACGCGCGCGCCCTCATTGAGAAATTGCCGCGCCGTCTCGAGTCCGATGCCGGTGGTTCCGCCCGTAATCAGGGCGCGTTTGTTTTTCAGCCTGTCCAAGATAATCTCCTAAGTCAGTTTACGCTTGCGATCGCGACCACGATTTTGCCGCGATGCTGCCGGGGAACTTTGCCGGAGTACGCATCCGCGGCGCTGGCGAGAGGAATCACGGTATCCACCACCGTTCGCAATTGTCCCGTCTCCAGCAGATCCGCGACCAGGCACAACTGCTTCTGATTCGGTTCCACAATGAAGAAGGCCGCTTTGGTTCGCGGGTCCACCGAAGTTTCTGCGCCGGAAGCTATAGTGACCATCCGGCCCTCCGGCTTCAGAACGCCCCAGGATCGCTGCAGCGTCTCGCCTCCCGCGGTGTCGAACACCACGTCCATGTAGCCGGTGTGTTCTTCAAACCGGACGGACCTGTAGTCGATCACCTGTTCGGCGCCGAGGCTTCTGACAAACTCCGCATTTGCTTCCGACGCCGTGGCGGTCACATGCGCGCCGTGAAGGCGGGCCAGTTGAACCGCGAAAATCCCCACCGCCCCCGCGCCGCCGTGCACCAGCACGCGGTCGCCGGATTTGAGGCGGGCGCGATCCAGCAGCCCCTGCCAGGCCGTCAGGGCGCTGATAGGCACTGAGGCGGCGTCGGCGTGACTCAGTGCGGGCGGCTTGGGAGCGACCGCGAAAAACGGCGCGATGCAATACTCCGCCATGGCGCCATCGGTGAACCAGTCGTTCATGCCGAACACTTCGCGCCCCACTTCGAGGCAGCCGACGCCGTGGCCCACGGTCGCAATCACCCCGGAGAACTCGTGCCCCGGGATGGCGCCGGTCCGCTGCTCGCCGGATTTCGTGTGCAGGGTGGGATACCAGCCCAACTCGGTGGGCGTCACCCCCGCCGCACACACGCGGACCAGCAGTTCTCCCGCGCCCGGTTCCGGCGTGGCCGCGCTGTCCGGAACCAGCGCCGGCGCGGCGCCATTCATGCGGATCACTCTCACTGTTCGCCTCGGACTTCGTGCCGCCGCCGCCTCCCGCTCATCAGATACACGGTGGCCCGGGGTTCCAGCAAAGGATCCCCCGAAGGTTCGATGCCATCGACGCGCGGGATGGGATCGAAAATAATGTGCTGCTGTTCGGCATCGTTCTCCGGGAGCACGCTCATCAGTTCTACTGTGCCGAATTCCACTTCGGGCCGCTCCTTAGGCCAGGCCATCGTGGAATCGTCCACCGTGTCTTCCGGGGCCGCCACCTGCACCGCGATACGCATTTTCAGAGGGCCCTGGCCAAGCCGCCCCCGCATGTCGTCGAACAAAAAATTCGGCGCCTGCTGCTTCGCCGCCTCCGCATCCAGGTACTCGCCCGCGCCATCGGGACGGATCCGGTAGCGGCCGTACTTCGCGGTTCCGTCGCGGTTGATGAAGCGGTAAGCGTTCACCGCGAAGAAAGACTCCTTCGAGAAACTGACCGGCAGGGGCTTGGGCGCCTGAATAAACGCCAGCGCCGCGGGATGAGTTCCCAGGAAGGTTTCTATCGGCTGCGGACCGGGCGTCCCCGGTCCGCTGGCGCGTATGGCCTGCAACAGTTGCAGAAACTCCTCGACGGTGCGGGCGGGGAAGGCATCCACCGAGTGGGCAATGATGTCCGTATGGACATGGTCGGCCAGGTGGAAGCGGATGGCCATGCCTCGCGGGCTGGCATTGGGATCGTTGTCCGGGATTGCCGGAATGCCGGTCGTGTCGGAGAAGCGCACGGTCACAGGCGTGGAGTTCCGCTGAATATGCGGCGCCCGCGTCAGGGCCGCGGCATGGGGCGAAGGCGTGAACCGTCCACTCAGAAGAATCCCCTTGGCATGCACCGGACGGTAGCCGGGATGCGATCCATTGATGCCGTCGAAGGTGCGAATGACCTCTTCGGCGATGTTTGTCGCGGTATCGGATTTTGCTGGTGTCATGCTGTAACTATGCGGGATTCGCCGCCCGCGGTCATCACGACATTGAGGATTCTTCTGCTAACCTGTTCGGGGTATGGCCAGCTCATTCTGCCACAAACCTGGCGTGCCTTGACAGGGCCGTTCCGGCCCAACCAGACCTGATTCGCTATCGCTCATCCTACAGAAGTGCGCCGCGCGCGAGTTCGAGCGTCGCCGCGGGTACTTTTCGCCCCTGCGGCAGTATCCCTGGCCCGGCAATATTCGCAAACTGCAAAACATCGTCGAACACTCCGTGATTGTCTCCGAAACCGGGGAGCTTTCGATTGACCAGAGCCGGCTCTCTCGCCAGCGCGGAATTCCCGCAGGAACTCCCCGAAAAGCTGGCCGCGCAGAACAAGCAACGAATCGAAGCTGCCTTGCGGGAGAGCGGAGGACGCGTTTGAAGATCAACAAGTACCGTTGCAAGGCGTAAGCCTGCGGTCATCACTCATCCGTAGTCACCGATTTCGCGCGCTCGACGGCGCTCCGCCCGGGGTGCCGCGTCAGGTCCGAAAGCAGCCCTTTGTCCGTCAGGTCCAGCGCATGCGAGTTCTTCCAGTCCTCGCGCACCACCTCTAACAACCGGTTCACAACGTCATGCCCGTGCAAACGAATCGCCAGTTCCCGGCGCCGGTCAAAACTGCCGGAGGTCAGGTTGATGGAGCCGATAATGGCCCGCGAGTGATCGGCCAGCAGTATTTTCGCGTGAAGCTTGAGATGTTTGATCTTGCGAATTCCGATGCCGACGTCCTGCATGATTCTCAGGTCGCCGACACCCTCCACCAACTTCTCCGCACGCAGGGAGTGCGAAGGCCGGCTCATCACCCGCACCTTCACCCCGCGCAGTTTGGCGCGCACGATGTGCTCCACGATGATGGCATCCTGATACCGCTCGTTTTGGATGTAGAGCGAGCGCTCAGCGCTGTCGATGAACCGGGCGATGTGCTTCCGCCCATCCCCGGGGCGCCAGATCAGGCTGGATGGTTCCCGCGGTTCGAACGGCTTGCGGCTCCAGTCCGCCTCGAAGCAGTCGATAACCTCGCTGACTTCCGCGGGCTCGGCGGTCATGACGGCGTAGTCGCGGGTCTTCTCGAAATTCTCCGGGTCCCAGTTCAGTGACCCGATGAATGCGGACTTGTCGTCCACCACCATGGATTTCTCGTGCGTGACATCATAGGCGGGGTTACTGTCGAGCACGTCAATTCCGGCCTCGCGGAGCACACTGCGGGAGCCCTTATTCTGAATCTCGCCGCTGCGGCGCGCCGGGTTGAGCATGACGCGAATCCTGACGCCGCGTTCGTGCGCCCGGATCAGCGCTCCCAGAATTCCCGGGTCGGAGAGAGAGAACATTTTGACGCGCAGCGATTTTGCCGCCGCGTCAATCGCATCCATCACCGGCTTGGCCGAATCGTCCGGCAGAACAATTAACGAGCGTGACATAGTGCCTCCTGTTTATCCGACCGCCTCCGCGCTTCGCGATTCCTCTTGTGCCTTGTGCAGCCCGGCATAAACCCCGCCAAGCGAGAGCAGATGCCGGTGGGTGCCTTCTTCGGCCACAGAGCCGTCTTTGATCACGATGATCTTGCCGGCGGCACGAAGGGTGGCCAACCGGTGCGCGATCATGATTACCGTCCGGCCTTTCATCAATCGCTCCAGGGCTTCCATCACCCGCTCCTCGGCCTCCACGTCCAATGCCGCGGTTGGTTCATCGAGGATGAGCACCCCACTGTTGCGAAGCAGCGCGCGGGCGATTCCCAGCCGCTGCCTTTGTCCCCCCGAAAGGGTCAGACCGCGGTCCCCCACAATCGTCTGATAGCCATAGGGCATCCGTTCGATAAACTCTGCGCCATTCGCCAGCCGTGCCGCTTCGACAATCTCGCCGGTGGTCGCGTTCGGCCGTCCATACGCGATGTTTTCGCGAACCGTGCCGCGAAACAGCACCGTATCCTGCAACACGAATCCAAACTGCTTCCGGAGCCCTTGCAACTGGTAATTCCGTATGTCTACGCCATCGATCGAGACGCGCCCCGCCGTAGGGTCGTAGAAGCGGGGAATCAGGCTGATGATGGTGGACTTTCCACTCCCGGTTGGCCCCACGATGCCAACAAACTGCCCCGGTTCGATGCGGAAGCTTACGTCGCGCAGCACGGGCGCCTCGGAACTATAGCGGAACGCCACGTGTTCGAACAGGATCTCGCCGCGCATCATAGTCGGAATGCGCGCGCCGGGGCGTTCCGGAATGACTTCGCCGGTGTCCAGAATCGCCTGAATGCGGTCGGCGGCCACCGCCGTCTGCGCGATCGAGTTGGTCATCTTGGCAAGGTCCTGCACCGGCTTGAAGAAGCGCGCCAGGTACGAAAGGAAGACGGTGAGGACTCCAGCCGTCATGACCCCGGCCAGCGCCAGCGCCGCGCCCCGCCAGAGCACGAACGCGGTGCAGGCCGCAACCGTGACCGTGACGATGGGCGAAAGCGACGACTTGATCTTCCGGGCTTGCAGCGCCGATTGCAGCGCTGCCCGGCTCACTTTGCGGAGCCGCGCTTCTTCCAGATCCTGTGTGCCGAACGCTTCCACCACGCGTTGCGATTCGAGCCCTTGCATCTCTACCGCCACGATTTCCGATTCATTCAGCCGGACCTGTTTGGTGGCATCTTTCACTGCCTTTTTGAAGCGCGACACAAACCAGAGCAGGAAAGGCGTCACCGACGCGGCAATCAATGCGAAATCCCAGTTCAGCCAGAACATCAGAACCAGCATGCCGGTCACCGATAACAAGTCGATCGCAATGGAAAGAGTTCCCGACGAGGCGAAGTCCTGGATAGTCTCGATATCGGTGGTCAGGGTGCTTAGCGACGCACTCACCTGGTGTTTGTCGTAGTAAGCCAGCGAGAGCCGCTGCAGGTGGTGATACGTTCGCATTCGCAGATCGTGCGCTACGCTCTGGGCCACGCTCTCGCTGACATAGCTATCCAGATAAGATGCCAGCGCGCCGATGACCGCGATCGCGACCACTGCCGCCGCCGCCCAGAGAGCGATTTGCGTCCGGCCGGCGGCCGCCGCCAGCCAGTGCGGGAGAGGCCTTCCGCCCACCACGTTATCCAGAATGACCTTGAGCGGCCACGGCGCCGCCAGGCTCATCGCGGTTTCCACGAGCATGGCGCAAAGCACCAGCGCCAGGCTCCAGCGGTATGGGCGGATGATGTTGCGAATGAGACGAATCATGCTTCGTTTCCACTTCCCGAAGTCATCTTGCCGTGCGTTGCTCCAGGGCCGCCGAAACCCGCTCCAATTGCGTGATGCGCTCCCGAATCGCTGCCGTGTAAGCCGCAATTTCGGGCTCGTTCGCGCCGCTGGCTCGCAATCCGGCTCGCAGTTCGGCGTCGGTCACGCGAGAGAGATATGTAAGCAGCCACCGGACGTCTCCGCGTGCGATGCCGGTCGTGACGTCCTTATCGTGCTTGCCTCGATATCCCCATTCCAGCGTTCCACCCGGGGTGGCGCGCACGAAGTTCCGCGACTGCTCGCGGTAGCCGGCCGGATCCCACTTGTCGCGTTCGAAGAAACCTCCCCATTTGCCCATGGTCGCGCCCCAGTCGTCAAAGGCGTAATAGACCTGGCCGGCGGTATCGGGCTTGCGATACACGCCGGTGTTGCTGCCCTCTCCGTCGCGCGCGTCCTTGGCATCCCAGTTGGAAGTCAGCATCAGCAGAATCTTAAGTCCGCTCAACTCCGGCGTGCCGGCAAATGGATTGTCGTTCCACGACCACGTTGCGCCGTCCACGTGCGCCAGCATCTTGTGATCGCGCGCCGCTGGCTACGAAGTAACTCGGCTCCGTGATGTATCCCAATGCGTGCAATAAACGGGACGCAAATACGTCACTATGATTTTCGCCGCCGAACTTCACCGTCCAAAAATCGCCTTTGGCGTCGCGCACCCTGATTTTAGGGTTCGTTCCTCTGCTGTCCTCTTCGACGAATGTGAACGGCGCTTTGGGTGCGCGTGCCTCGCCGCCGCCTCCCCAAACCCAATCGCGTATCGTGATTTCGCCCGGCGGGTTCCAGAGAACGGGTCCGGGGCTCGCGGCGTTGCAAGGCCAGGCCGCACAGCTCAGCGTGACCGAAATCAAGAGCCATTTCGCGCGCATGATCAGTGTCCCTCCACGTAGTTCCTGCCGGGCGGGCGGAATTCCTTCACTACGTTCCAGCCCATGTTGGCCAGCATGTTGAGGCCGAAGTTCACGGCCGCGTCTCCGGAAGTTGTGGTGCTGGGCGGCTGCCAGATCCGCGAAATAAACGAGGCGCCCAGCGCGCCCCCCACGCGGGAATACGCGAAATGTTCCTGCCCGGCGTCGTTGCGCGCTACAAATGCGGACAAGACCGCGTGTTTGGTGCGCGGGATGAAGCCCGCTCCGGTCGAACGCACATACCGGTTGTCCTCCCGCAGAACCGCGGCTGCGCCGGATTCCAGCGTCTTGCGGATGATGTGCTCGGCGTATGAATTTCCAAAACGCTCGCCAAACGCCCCGGCGCCTCCGCCCCACTCCTTCGGATTTCCCGTCCACTGAGTGAGACCCCCGGCCAGCGCGGCCCTCGCGATTGCGGCCGGGCCGAATGCGCCCAGGAAATAGGCCCGCCAGCGTTCGCTGGCGGTCATTGGTACGAACTCGAGTTTCAGCGGAGAACGGGCTGCGCCCGCGGGGCCCTCTGCCCCATCGACGAGTTCCTGCGTTTTGGCTGGCGGGGTAAGCATGCTGGTTGTTTGGGCGGGCGCTGTGCTCTGCCAAAACACAAACGCCAGTGCGATTGCTGCGAACTTTGTCATGAGTCTGTCCCTCCTCCGGCTCTGGTGCCGGCCCGGTGACGTTCCTAACCCATATTCCGCAAACAGACGTAGTAGATCGACCATTCTTGGAGGCCTGACGCGGCAACCATTGCAGTTAAACTCCGAAAATCTCCAAAAGTGCTTGTAGTGACAAATCGTGTTTGACCGCTTGATCTACGCCGATACCTCTGTCATTATTCTCCTGAGCTGGTATTCGCAGCTCGGGTGACAACCATGTTTCTCCGTAGTTCGGTCGTCAAGAAGGGTGGCAAGACCTACCGCTACTGGAAGCTTGTCGAGAACGTTCGCACCGACACCGGTCCCCGGCAACAGGTCGTCGCCCATCTGGGAGACCTTTCCAATTTCACCGCGGCGGATTGGCAGACTCTCGCCGGACGCATGGGCGAGCCGGAAATGGCCGCGGCGCTCCAACGACGCGTCCGCCAGGGAGGGCGCCAGGGCCGTCCCCCCAAGTGGACCGTCGAGGATCGCTCGGCCTCTGCCTCCGAGGCTTCGGATGTGGTTTCCATCCGACTGTCGGAAACCAGTTGGCGTGAGCCGGTAGCGTTCGGCGATGTCTACGCCGCGCTGGTCCTATGGAAGCGGCTCGGGCTGGCGGAGCTTCTGGGCACGCGCCTGAATGGCACCGCTGCCAAGGTGCCTTGGCCAGCGGTGGCTGCGCTGATCGCCGTGAACCGGTTGGTCGAGCCGATGCCGGAATGGCCGATGGTGCGCTGGTGGCAACGGACCGCCTTGCCTCAGTTATTGGGAATTCCGCCGGCGGTCATCAACGACGACCGTCTTTACCGCTGTCTGGATCTGGTGCTGCCGCACAAGCAAGCCATTGAGGAGCGTATTGCAGGCGTGGGGCAGAGCTTATTCGGACAATCGTATCGGTATCTACTATACGACCTGACGAGCACTTACTTCGAAGGACAAATGGAGAGTAACCCGAAGGCAGTGCGGGGTTACTCCAGAGATCACCGCCCGGACTGCAAGCAGGTCACCATCGGAGCGGTGGTCGATCGCGAAGGATATCCGGTGGGCTATGAAGTGCTGGCCGGCAATGTGAGAGACCACAAAACCGTAGCGGGCATGCTGCAGCGACTGGGCGCGCGGTTCGGTCTGACGGATCGCACCCTGTGCATGGACCGGGGGATGGTGACCGAGGACAGCCTCAAATTAATTCGAGAGTCTACAGTCCGTTATGTGCTGGCCGACCGCCGGGGCGCGTCCGAACGATTTCCGGAGCAAGTGCAGCATGGAGCCTGGCAGACCAAGCGCGCCGACCCGGACACCGGCGAAGCAATGGTGGAGGTGCAGGAGGTGGGTGCGGAAGAAGGGGACCGCTTGATCCTGGTACGAAGCCGGGGATGCGCGCAGAAAGAGAAAGGCATTCACGACCGCATGCTGTCCAAATTGAAAGCTCACTTACAGCGTCTCGAAAACACGGTGAGCAAGGGACGGCTGGTGAATCCGCAGAAGATTGACCGGCGCATCGGCTCGATCCTGGCGCGTCATCCGGGGATGGCGAGTTGGGTGTGCGTGCGCCGCGAGGAACTTCCCGCGGCCCCAGGGGAGACTGTGTCTGGGAAGAAGAAGCGGACCGCGAAACCACGCCAGGTGGTGCACTGGCACGTTCTGCAAGAGACCGAGGAGTTGGTGCGCCAACTGGAAGGCGTATACCTGCTGCGCACCAACGTCGCCGGAACCGATGCGGGACAGGTGTGGGAGGATTACGTGACGCTGGTACACGTGGAGAATGCGTTTCGCACGTTGAAGCACGATCTGGCGTTGCGCCCGGTCTGCCATCACCTGGAGGAGCGCGCCGAGGCCCACGTGTTGTTCTGCTGGATCGCCTACGCGATGTACTGGGTGCTGGAGCGGACCCATCGTCAACGGGGCGGATCGCTAAGTGGCCGCCGCGTGTTGGAGGTGTTGCGTGGCATCGAAATGGGGACCATCTGTCTGCGTAAGGCGGATGGGGCGAAGCTGGAACTGGAGCGGGTCAGCACTCCCAGATCGGAAGAAGCTTTGGTGCTGCACTCGCTGAATGTCGCGCTGCCCCGACCGCGTGTTCGCCTGGACCGCCTGGATCTGACCCTGCCGGAGGAGACCCTATTCGACTCGATCAACGATTGTAGTGACAACAAATAGCCAATCCGGCCCGTAACCCACTGATAACACAAACATACTCATGAAATTATGCGGAATATGGGCTAAACGCAATCCGCCGGCCATCCCTGTGCGTGCTTCGCGGTTTCGGCCAAACCATTCAGCGGCAAGCCATTCCCGCATGGAAGTGCGGCCCCGGCCGGTGTCTGCGCGCGACGGGTCGTGTCGGGATTCCGGCAAACGTCAGCGCGCCGCCTTTCCGTGGCTTGCAAGAGATATTGCTACGTTGCCCTGCCACTTTGCCCGGACACCTTGACAAAGCACAGGCAGCGGGTAATAATCGCGTTTCGGAATTGTGCTGTGTTCGTGACGCATTTCCGTGTCCGTCCGCTCCTGGACCGAACTATCTTCAGATAAAGGTGCGCGGTGCAGTTGCGATGAACAGCGTTTATGCCGGAGTCGATATCGGCGGCACGAAGACTGCGGTCCTGCTGTCCACCGCGCCGCCGGACACCGTTTCGCGCCTCGAGTTTCCTACGCTTCCGGAACTCGGACCCCAACGCGCGCTGAAACTGATCGTCGGCGGTTTGCGTGACTCCCTGGCGGCGCGCGGCGTCACCGGCGAATCGCTGAAGGCCATCGGCGTCAGTTGCGGCGGGCCTCTCGACGCGCCGGGCGGTATGATTCAGGCCCCTCCCAATCTGCCTACGTGGATCGACGTGCCGGTCAAGGCAATCCTGGAAAAGGAATTCGGCGCCTGCTGCCGCCTGGAGAACGACGCCAACGCGGGCGCTGTGGCCGAGCACCGGTTTGGCGCGGGCCAGGGCACTCGCAACATGGTTTTTCTTACCATGGGCACGGGTCTGGGCGCCGGGGTCATCGCGGATGGCCGGCTCTACAGGGGCGCCAACGGCAATGCCGGTGAGATCGGCCATGTGCGGCTCACGCGGACCGGCCCCGTTGGATATCGCAAAGCGGGCTCGGTGGAAGGTTGGGCCAGCGGCGGCGGCATGGCGCAGGTGGCGGCAAAAGCCATTCCGGTAGCTGTCAAACGCGGGCAGCGTACGCTGCTGGCTCGTGTTTTGCGCGCCAACAAGTGCGTTACCGCGCGCGACGTCGGCGAAGCGGCGGCCCTGGGCGACCCGCTGGCAATCCGCATCGTCCGGTCCACCGGCCGCAGGCTCGGAGAAGGATTGGCCGTCCTGGTGGACATTCTCAATCCGGAACGGATCGTGATTGGCGGCCTGGCCATGCGGTTGGGCGATCTGCTGCTCGAACCGGCGCGTCAGGTCATGCTGCGCGAAGCCATCGCATCCTCCGCATCGCTTTGCCGGATTGTGCCTGCCAGCCTGGGCGAACAGATTGGCGATGTGGCTGCGCTTTGTATTGCGATGGGGCTGTAGCGTCCAGGAGGACGCCAGGCAGGAATGAAACTAAGAGCGTTTCCGGTATTTTTAGCATTTCTTGCGATGGGTTTCGCAGATGCGGTGGGGCCGTTCGTGAGCCTCGCGAAGAGTGAATTTCAGTTAAGTAATGCGGTTGCCTCGCTGATTCCGTTCGTGGGTCTCAGTATGTTCGGCCTGCTTTCCATTCCCACCGGCGTCTTTCAGAATCGCCATGGGAAAAAGGTCGTCCTGATGCTGGGGCTGGGCGTGGCGCTCCTCGGTATGCTGAACGCCAGTTTCGGGCTCGCCTGGTTCCCGCGCTTCCTGCTTACCATCGTGCTGGTGGGTGCGGGCGCCGCCATCCTCCAGGTCGCCGGAAACCCGATCATGCGCGATGTTTCGGCTAAGGGTAAATACGCGCGCAATCTTTCCCTGGGACAGTTCGTGAAGGCCATCGGCTCACTTTCGGGTCCGGTCATTCCGGTGGTGGCTGCCCGGTATTTCGGCGCGAACTGGCAGGTGATCTTTCCGGTCTACAGCGCGGCCCTGATTGTCACCCTGCTGGCGGCGGGCGCCCTGCGCGTTCCTCCCGAAGAAGCCGGAACGGAAGCCGCGACACTTCGTTCCTGCCTGGCCCTGCTCAAAGACAGGTACGTACTCGCCATGGCGGTAGCCATCTTTCTCTACGTGGGCGCCGAGGTCTGCCTGAGCGCCGGAATTCCGCTCTTCTTAAAAGAGCGATTCGATCTGGATATTAACCGCGTGGGGCTTCTCGGCACCGGGCTGTTCTTTGCCGCATTGACTCTCGGACGGTTTTGCGGCGGTCTCATTCTGAACTGGGTTGCGCCCGCGAAATTCCTGATCCTTACGTGCGTGGTTTCCCTCGCCGGATTGCTGGGCCTTTTCGCCCCGGCCAGCAGTATCGCCGCGGGTGGTTTCTTTGTGGCCGGCCTGGGGTTCGCCAACATCTTCCCGCTGGTGTTCTCCGCCACGCTGGAACACCTGCCACACCGGGCCAGTGAAATCTCCGGCCTGCTGGTCACGGCAATTGTGGGAGGTGCGTTCCTGCCGCCCCTGATGGGCCTCATCGCCGACCATAGCAACATGCAAGTGGGCTTTCTGATTCCCATCGCCGCGATTGTCTATGTGGCGGTAGTGGCGCTGGCTACCGGTCGCCAGCACCGCGTCGCAGAGGCGGCAGCTTAAGCGGCTTCCGCACCGCATGCGACAGCTAACGGGGGGCCGCCGGCCAGGCGGCCTGAGTGGGGGCGGCGGCGGGCTGCCGGGGCTTCTTGCGCTTTGCCGCCTCTTCCCGCGCAGCCAGGTTGTACGCGTATTCGGACATATTCGCCTCAGTGTACAGGAAGCACCTTTGCTCCCCTTCCTGGTACTGATCCAACACGCTCCTGCATAACAGCGGCAGCTCCTGTAGCCGGATGCCATATTTCCTGGCTAGAGCGGTGTCGATCTTGACGGTAAATGGAGCCCGTACGGAGTTTGCCAGCAGTCCGTCAAATTCGAAAACACGGAATTCCATCGCCTGACTAAAACCCTTGAGAATAAAGTGCGTTTTGGAATTCTCCATCAGGATCTCCTTCTTTTGCACGTGCGACGGGATAATCCGATCGTTGTGAAAGGAAGGATGCGCCGGTAGGTCACCAGACGATCCGGCTTCAGTCGCGACACGGAAAACCTCCTGCTTGGGCTGAACTAAGACGAAGGACCGGATCGCCAGTCTTAGTTCAGAGGATCCGCGCCTGGACAAAATTATCCGGACATTAACCAGTATTGGTTAATTGGCAGCTTCTGTCAAGCTGCCCTGCCGGATCGAGCCGGTCCTGCCTTGCGCTATTCGAGGTATTTGATTGCGGCGTACAGGCCGCCAAACAGGATAATCGAAACCATCATCACGGCGGCATAAAAGAGCCGGCGTTCCCGCGGTGTCGTTGCGGCCTGATTGTCGTGTTTGATCTGATCATCCAAGCTGTTGAACATATAGCCTCCAATCGGCAAGCGCCGAGTTTCTAATCGGACAGCCGCTGCGAAGCGGCATGGGCAACCTGCGGGAGAACCCGCAGCGCCTCGGTAACGCGGGCACTAAGCTCTTCCAGCGGAGCCTTCGCCGGCAGGGGCGGCCGCTGTCCGGAGCCTGCCAGGGGATGCGTCCAATAAACGTAGGTGGTGTCACAATCTCCGCTAAGTACAACGTGAACCGGCAGGAACATGGCCGCCGCGTGATCCAGCGCCATGCATTGCAGCAACAACTCCGGCGTGTCCACCAAAAGAACGATGCACGACCGGCGGCCGACTCCCATTTCAAAGTGCGGGTTGTTCGAAAGGCTGAATTCCTCCACAACGCTGAGTCCGGCATCCCGGAGCAGGCGGCGAATCAGCGGCACCGACCTTTCGATGGGATCGGCCATGATTCGAGTGTTGCCGGCGGTTGCAATGTTCATTGGCGCGGCCATACTCATTCACTATTGCTCAGGCATTTCACAGGCCGTTTCGAGCGGCTCAGATTCACCCGGTGCTGCATCCATGCCGTTTTCTCCCTGGCCCAGGCCAATGCCCTTTTTGCCCAGGTGAAGTGATCGCTCAGCATCCACAGGCCGAGCAATAGAATCGGAATTCCGGGTCCCGGAATGCCTGGAATGGCTAGTAGGCCTCCGGCGATCAGTAAGGCAAATCCGGCAGGGAGTTTCGCTGCCCGTACTACCCGGGAATAAGTGGTTGCCGGCGGTTTGTTTGAACTGGACATGGCTTGAGCCTTTACGAGTGTGTTGCGGTTGGCGCGCTTTACGCGACCAGGCTGGGGCGTATCGCAACCGCGCCGAGCGCCTCCAGGACGTGCGACTGAATTGCCGATATCGCCGCGACTGGCGCTGTTTCCGCCTCGTCCGGATCCGGGCAGACTGTGCTCTGCGCCTGGATTCTGGTTTCGCCGCCAACGGCAGAGACAACGATGTGCAGCGGCAGAAAGCTTGCTGCCCACGGATGCATACTGGCTGTGCCGAGCACATCCGGCAGCGGCAGTACGAAGAGAATACTGCAGGGCGCCAGAACGATTCCAAGCGACCGCTCGACGCGCCTGGCCACGTCCAGTTGTCCCACCACCCTGAGTCCACGGCTTGCCAGCGACCGGCGAATCGCCCCGATCGCTCGCACGTACGGTTCCCGCATGGTATAGCTCACGCCGCTCCGCTCAACGGGCATAGCCTGTTTATCCTTCAGCTCAGCAGAGGCAAGTTGGTTGCCACTGCATGAAATGGCTTGAAGCTTCCTGGATGCAGAACAATACCACAGTGATCCCGATAGCTTGGGTGCCGCAAGACGTACGATGCACCCCTGGCGTTGTCCCAAATGGGATAGGGGAAGGCCATGACGCGCCCGTCAGCGCAGATGCTGTTGCGGCTATGCAGTTGCACGGAAATAGGACTCGACTTTTAATCTCGAAGGAGAACGGACAGTGACCAGGAACAGCAATGTAGTGGCCCTGTCAGGGGTCCTCGCCTTATCCGCGGTGCTTACCGTGGGGTGTAGTAAAGGCTCGACCAACGTTGACCAGGCAAGCTTGAAGAATTTCGCAGCACTACCAGCGGCACCCGCCGTCCTCGCGGACACTTCCATGGCGGCCAAGGTCGAACTGGGTCGAATGCTCTATTATGACGCCCGCCTGTCGAAGGGACAAACGGTCTCATGCAACAGTTGTCACCGGTTGTCCGAGTACGGTGTGGATGGGAAACCCACCTCGGAAGGCCAGGCCGGACAGCGGGGCGCCCGCAATTCGCCTACGGTGTACAATGCCGCCCTGCAGTTCGTCCAGTTTTGGGACGGGCGCGCGCCCGACGTGGAAAAGCAGGCGGGAGGCCCCATGTTGAATCCCGTCGAAATGGCCATGCCATCGGAAGCGGCGGTGGTGGCCGTCATCAAATCCATGCCGGGCTATGACGCGGCGTTCCACAAGGCATTTCCAGGAGATAAGGATCCTGTTACCTTCACGCATACAATAGATGCGATCGGCGCATTCGAACGCGGCCTCATCACGCCTTCCCGATGGGACAGATTCTTACAGGGCGACCAGACGGCCCTCACGGCAGAGGAAAAGGCCGGTTTCAATCATTTTCTAGCGGCGGGATGCGATATGTGTCATTCGGGCGTGCTCCTGGGTGGAAACGCCTACCAGAAACTCGGCGCGGCGAAGGCATACTCCGAGACCAAAGATGCGGGACGCTTCGAGGTGACCCGGAATCAGAGCGACCGGATGTTCTTCAAAGTTCCGACCCTCCGCAACGTGGCCATGACCGGCCCCTACTTCCATACCGGCAAAGTCGCTAGCCTGGCAGAGGCGGTCGATCAAATGGCGGAGTTCCAGACAGGCAGGCAACTGGCAGCCGCAGACCGCGATGCGATTATCACGTTTCTGAAGTGCCTCACCGGCGACCTCGACGGCAACTATGTCCGGCAGCCGGAACTGCCTAAGTCAACGGCCAGAACGCCCCGCGCCACGGCCGCTGCCGGCCATTCGGGCGAGACCCCGAGTGGAATTCCGGGTGCATAGACCGCTCCCGGTCCGCGACCTTCAAACGGCCCCGCTGCGTCAACGGCAGGTCTCGGACGCCATCTCCGCGATCGGTTAACCCTGGCTGAACAATTAGCAGGAGGTAGTGCAAATGACGAAGCGATCGTTCCCTATCCGCTCGGGCTGCTTCGGAGCCGGAAGACTCTCGATGCCCCTGAGTTCGGTCATCCTGTTGGTTCTCATCTTCACTCCCGCGGCCTTCTCGCAGGCCTCCTCCGGAGCATCCAGCGTCTCTGGAGAAGTAACGGACACCTCCGGCGGGGTCATGCCGGGAGTGGAGTTGCAGGTCCGGAACATTGCCACCAACGTCGTCCGTACCGTGCAGTCGAACGAAAATGGCCGGTATGACATTGTGGCCTTGCAGCCCGGCGATTACGAAATCACGGCCAGTAAAGCCGGTTTTGCCACGCTGTTGCGCAAGGGCATCACGCTGGCCGTGGGACAGCGGGCGGTGGCCGATCTGACTATGCAGGTGTCCGCTACCAGTTCCACCGTGACGGTGGACGCCAACACCTCCGTGGTGGAAACGGACAAAACCGACGTGAGCACCGTAGTCAATCTCAAAGACGTCATGAACCTGCCCATGAACGGGCGCCGGTGGGACGCCTTCACGCTCACCACCCCAGGGGCATCCAACGACGGCGGTTACGGTCTGATCAGCTTCCGCGGCATGTCGGGACTCTACAACAACAACATGATCGACGGCATGGACAACAATCAGGCCTTCTTTTCCGAAGCCAAGGGCCGGACCCGCCTGTCGTATGCCATTAGCACGGAAGCCGTTCAGGAGTTCCAGGTGGGAACCAGCGCCTTTTCGGCTCAGTACGGGCGGTCGGCGGGTGGTGTAGTGAACGCCGTAACCAGGTCCGGCGCCAACCAATTGCATGGCGGGTTCTTTTATATGATCCGCGACGATTCCCTGAACGCCGCCAACCCGGTGGGCGGCCCTCAACTGATCGCGCTGGGACTCGCGCCGAAGCCCAAGGACCGGCGTCAGCAGTTCGGCCCCTCTTTGGGCGGTGCGATCAAGCCCGACAAGCTGTTTTACTTCCTGAGTTACGACCAGCAAAAGCGTACGTTCCCGGCGGTGATCATCCCCTATTCCTCCAGCTTCCTGACGTCGAGCGGCACCGCGCCCGGTTACAGCAGCGCGGTCGGCTTCTTCCAGGGGATGGTCGGTCCACAGGCCCGCGAAGGCAACCAGTGGGTGGGGCTCGCCAAGGTCGATTGGAACGCCACGCCCAGGAATCAGCTCTCCTCCACCATCAACATTTTGCGGTGGGATTCCCCGAACGGCATTCAGACCGCGCCCACCCACGGGTACCACGAATCCGCGAACGGTTCCGACAATGTGAGCACGGAAACCGTAATCGGCCGCTGGAACGCCGTGGTCACCCCCACTTTCGTCAGCGAGTTGCGCGCCCAGTGGGGCCGCGATTTCGAGTCGCAGCTGCCGAACGGGCCGGGCCCCGGAGTGAGCGTCACCAATGGAATCAACTTCGGAATGCCCAATTTCCTGCCGCGCGCGGCTTATCCCGACGAGAAGCGGTGGCAGGTCTCCCAGAACCTGACCTGGGTGCGCGGCCGCCACTCCCTGAAGTTCGGGTACGACGTCACGCAGGTGAACGACCGGATGATCAACCTCTACCAGGGCGGGGGCACGTACAGCTTCTCCACGCTCAACGATTTCGCCTTGGACTGCGGAAATCCGGCCTTCCCGCTTCCCTTGCAGAATTGCCAGGCTGCCACCGCGATCCCCGCAGGTACCATTGCCGGCAAGCACTACACGACCTTCATTCAGGCCTTCGACACCTTGGGAAAGGGTGGTGCGACGGAATTCAAGACGTTGGACCTGGCGTTCTATCTGGAGGATTCGTTCCGGCCGGTGTCCAGTCTGAATGTGAATCTGGGACTGCGCTACGACCTTCAGACCATGCCTCCCCTTCCGGGTAATCCGGATGTGCCGGCCACCACCCGGGTCAACACGGACTACAACAACTTCGGACCGCGTCTGGGTATATCGTGGGATCCCTTCGGCCGGCAGAAGACCGTGATCCGCCTGGGCGCCGGGGTCTATTATGGCCGGACCCAGAACTCGCTCCTGGCCAATCTGATCACCAACAACGGAGTCCGGTTCAAGTCGTATTCGTTCATTCCATCGTCGGCCGGCTCTCCGCTGTTTCCCAATGTGCTCCCCGGAATCCCGACCGGCAGCGGCGCCCGGCCGGACGTGGTTTTCGCGTCCCCCGGCTTCGCCAATCCGATGATCTACCAGACCGAGTTCGCCATCGAGCACGAGCTGTTCCGCAACTTCACCCTGAGTGGGATTTATATGGGTAACCGGGGCACGAGGATGCCGGTATTCCGCGACACGAACCTCTATCCGCCCGGCCAGAACGCGATGTACACGGTGTGCGGCTCGCCCCAGGTGGGTTCCTCTACTGCGTGTACCAATCCTCTTACCGCCTTTACGGCGCCTTTCTTCTCGGGAGCGAGGCCCAACCCGAATTATGGCTATATGACCGCTGCCGATAGTGTGGTGAATACCTGGTACCACGCGCTGGTGATCCAGGCGCGGAAGCGTTTCTCCAAAGGCTTCCAGTTACAGGCCGGATTCACGTGGTCCAAGGCCATGGATGACGACCAGAACTCCATCACGTTCACCTCCAGCAACGTGCCGCTGAATCCGTTCGATCTGAGGCAGGACTATTCGCTGTCCGACTTCGATCAGCGGAAGCGCTTCTCCATGTCCGCCGTCTGGCAACTACCCACGAACTCGATCGCGTCGAAAAACCTGCGGCGGGCCGTTGACGGCTTCCAGCTCTCGGGAATTCTCCTTCTGGCGGATGGCCGGCCGTACTCCGGGACCGCTTCCGGCAACCCCTCGCCCAGCGGGATTCAGTCGGGCTTGTTAGGAGTCGGCGGCAGTTCGCGGGTGCCTTATATCGGCAGGAACACCTTCACCGGACCGGGTGTGGCAAACCTGGATATGCGTCTCTCCCGGGAACTCCGGATCTCTGAACGCGTACGCTGGCAGTTGATTCTGGAGGCATTCAATGTGACCAACCGCGTCCAGGTCACCGGAATCAATACGACGCAATATAACGTAAGGGGATCGGTGCTGTTTCCCAGAACCGACTTTCAGACGATCTCTGCGGCGGGAACCAATCTCTTCCGCGAACGCCAGTTGCAGTTGGGCACGCGGCTGACGTTCTGAGTCCGGCTTGCGGCACGGAATGGCGGGCAAACCAACTGCGCTCCATTCCGCGCCGTGGCGCAGCAAGCCGTCCGGGCAATCAGGACCCTTGCTGAAAGGCAACCCGGAGTGCAGTTCCACCGATTCGAATCTCGGTGATCTGCTGGGCGCCATTCACTTCGTTGGTATGAACCTCGGTTTTCGAGTACTTCTTATCGCCACTTTCCACCTTGCCCGCGACCTCAATCTCGTTGCTGGTCCCAACGCGGATAAAACTGACCTTCGGTTCGGTGCCATCGCGGTGAACCGACATCCGGTATTCGCCCGCCTGCAATTCCGCCGTTCCGATCTTCGCGGCCGACAGGTCCACACGATAACTCTTGGGCTCGTCGCCAAACGCCGTTGCGGCTAACAGCCCGAATACGGCAAGTATGAGTACAGACGTTAATTTCATCTTCAATGACCTTCCTTTTGTTCGATTTGGATGGGGAACTGCATCGTCGTCTACAACCCGGTCGACGATCTTCTCCAGGGCTCCGGGATTCAGCCAAATGCCTGCGCACCACGGACAGCAGAGCACCTCGATACCCTGCCGGTCCACCGTCTCCATGTCGGTACCGCAACTTGGGCATCTCATACGGATCTGTAGTGCATTTCCCCGGCCGCAGCGGGGGAATGGGTGGATTCAGGTGCGGCCTGGCGGAAAGTTGTCCCAACAGGGACAATCCGCGGCGCAATAAGCCGCAAAAAGGACAGAAATTTCCGAATATGGTCCGTTCGATGGAAAGGGGAAAGGAAAAAACAAACCGGGGGGAATGCCCGAGTAGCGAATCGCCCTCGACCGGCATTCCCCCCTCAGTCACGCTGCGCCACGCGTTGCGGCGTGGTAGTCCTTGTCCCTTTTGGGACACAAGACCCCAGCCACTGTACCCTGTGGAGCACCTCCGCCGGATCTAGAACGTCAGCCTCAGACCAAGTTGGATCGACCGGGGACCGGTGCCGCCGGTTCCCTGGTTCGCAATCAGGCCGGCGAGTGTTCCGGTGATGCGGCCGAAATTCACGTTGCCCACCGTCGTGTTGGGATTCGCGAATGCCGGCGTATTGGTGAAGTTGGTACTCTCGGCGCGCAACTCGCCCTTGATCCGCTCGCTGATTTGGAAGTGGCGGAACAGGGAGAGGTCCAGGTCGCCCAAGCCGGGACCGGAGACATTATTGTGTCCCATGTTGCCCCAGTGCGGAGTCTTCCCGTCCGCGTTCAGCGGCTGCTGGAATTGCGACGTGTCGAACCAGAAAGCGGTGCCGGAGGTTCCGGCCACGTTGTGAAGCACGTTGAACTGTCCCACCATGTCCGGTGTCAGCGTGCTGCCGGCAGCGTTGGCGCTAACGGTGGTTCCGAACGTCATGGGAGTTCCTGTCATCAGGGTCAGGACACCGTTCACCTGCCAGTCGCCCAGGATCCAGCGGGCCGGGCCGCTCTGGAGCCAGCGCTTGTCCTTGCCGAACGGCAACTGGTACAGGAAGCTCGAGACGATGGTGTGGGTGCGGTCGAAATCCAGGCGCGAGTAAGAGCGGCCGGGCTGGATGTAATTCCAGAGACCGCCGTCCTCCGAGGAGTAACCCATGGCCTTGCCGTACGTGTATCCCAGGGTCATCATGACGCCTCCGCTAAAGCGGCGGTCCACCTTTACCTGGAGGCTGTCGTAGGCGTTGCTGTAGCCGGCGTAACGCAGCAGCACGTCGGCGTTTTTGCCGAACGCCGCGTAAAGCGGGCGTCCGGCGGCGCCGCCGTTCAGCACCATGCCGGCGTTCACGTTGTACGCGACCGGTGCGCGGACGGTATGGTTGCCAACGTAGGCCGCTTCGAACGTGAAATTGGCGGGCAATTGCCGTTGCAGGGCGATGTTCCACGATTCGATGTAACCTTCACGGTAGTTCAGCGGGATGGAACTGTTGATGTTCTGCGCCAGCAAACCCGGAGTGTTACCCACAATCAGGCCGCTCTGCGGAATCGAGACGATCAGCGGGGCGGGGAAGCCGGTGGCCATGGACCCGTAAACGCCCGGCGCCGTTTGCGCCTGGCCGAAAGTACCGAGCGCCGCATAGGAGTTGCTCTGTTTGACCGGATAGTTGTCCCATGCCAGCTTGTTGTCGGGGAAGGGAATCCAACTCATGCCGAAGCCGCCGCGGAACACCGTCTCCGAATTGAAGCGATATGCGAAGCCTATGCGTGGAGCGAAATTCGTGTAGAAGGTCTTGCGCCCCAGGTTCATGGGTGTGGCGCCGTAGCCGGCCACCTCAAAGGTATTGGTCGCCGGGTCGAAATTCGACCACCCGCCCTTCAGACGCGGCGTTCCGGGCGGATAAAAATCGTGGCGAACGCCCAGGTCCAAGGTTAACTTCTGGCTCACCTGCCATTTGTCCTGGACGTAGCTGAAGAAATTCCACAGGCGATTGGTCGGGAACTGAACCGAAAGATCGCGCCGGAACAGCGACGGCGTATCCACCAGGAGGCTGGCCAGCGAGTTCACCTGGTCCAGAACAGCCGCGCCTGGAATGGACGTCTGGTTATTGCGGAACTGGTATTCGCCGCGCGGGCCGCCCGCATCCTGTGTTTGCAGCAGTTCTTCGCGGATGCGCCGCAGGTCCACGCCCCATTTAATGGTGTGGTTGCTGTGAACCTTGGTGAAGTTGAAAACATAGTCGAAGTTTGTCTCCGCCCTGTTCCAGGGAAGGCTGGCGGAATACCCTACCAGAGGATCGGCGTAGCCGCCTACGCTCATGGTGGTGAGACCGCTGGTCCAGTTATCGAGATTGGCGCCTTTAATGCCGATCGCCGCCGCTGCATTGGTGCCGCTGTCGAGATTGGTAGCGATATTGCTGTAGCGGCTCAGCCCCACGCGGGCTTCCATGATGAAAGTCGGCGAGAAGAGCCGTGTGTAGTTCACGGCGGTGCTTTGCGTGCGATTCACGCCCGTGGCGGCGAAACCCTTGCCACCACCGCCGTAAATGCCGAAGCGGCCCGGGTCCGTAACCACCGGGCGCTGGAAGCTGTAGCGGACGCTGAACCGGTCTTTCATCGACTGTTCGTGGTCCACCTTGACGTCGAAGGAGTCGGCGTCCTTCTTTCGCGTGGTCTGTCCGGCGTAGTTGTTGGTGAGGCCGCTGCCCAGGTTGGGCAGGGGGACGAACGCAAGGATCCTCTTCGCGATGGGGCTGATCCGCGAATCGGGAATCTGATTGTTGGCAAACGGCGTGCGGCCCACACCAGTGTCCAGATTCCCGGTGCCCGGGTCGTAGATCACGGCTCTTCCGATCTGGCTGCTGAAATCGCCCGCGCGAAACGCCGCCCCCGGGGTGGTGATGATGTAGCCATCCCCGCGACGGTCCTTGATTTCCAGGAAGTCGCCGAAGAAGAACGTTTTGTTTTTTCGGATCGGCCCGCCTACGTTGAAGCCATAGTAATTGTAGGTAGTTACAGGCTTGGTTGGCTGGAACGTCTCCCGGGCGCCCAGCGCGCTGTCGGAATGGAACCAGTAAACGGCGCCGTGCAGGTTGTTGGTGCCCGATTTGAGAATGATGTTGGTGACGGCGCCGCCGGCACGGCCTAACTCAGCCTCATAGTTGCTCGTGCTGACGTCCACGGTCTGCAGCGCCTCGAGCGGCGGGATCAGGACGGTCAACAGGCCGGTGCGTTGGTTGTTATCGACGCCTTCGAACTGGACGTTGTTGCCCTCGCGCGCCACGCCGTTCACCTGGGTGGTGAGCGCACCCTGCGAGTTGAAGAACTCCGAGTGCGGTTCGAAGGCGCGGGTGGTGCCGGGCACCAGGTTCAGCATGGATTGGAAGTTCCGGCTGTAACCCATGGGCAGGTTTGCGAGTTGTACCTGCTCGATCTTGCGACCGGTATCGGCGCGGTCGGTCTGGAGCAGCGTGGCCTCCGCATTTACTTCCAGCGTCTCGGTGACCTGACCGGGCTGGAGTTCCAGGTCGATACGCGTGGTGCTGTCCACCAGGACATCCACACCGGGCCGCGTAACTTTCTTAAATCCGGCCAGTTCCGCCGAAACCGTATAGGTTCCGGGGGACAGGTTCGGGAACGTGTAGTTGCCGCTTTCATTGCTGTTGATGCTGCGGGTGATGCCGGTATTGGCCTCCGTGGCGGTCACTCTGGCGCCCATAATCACGCCCCCGGAAGAGTCCGTGACCGTGCCTACCAGCGTGGCGTTGACGGCCTGCGAGAACCCCAGTCCCGCAGTCAGCAACGTCCCGAATATCAGGATGAGGAGGGAACGAACAGTCTTCATGGACTAACCTCTCAAGAGAGATGCCGCGCCTCGCAAACGGGGGGCAGAGCGGGTCTTCGGGCGCTTCGGCTCGGAAGACACCGCGAGCGGCAGTGCAATTACCGGGACAGTGCTTAGCAATCGGATCGCCAGACGGTCGCGATCCGCCGGGAAAAGCCTGCATTGACAGGCTACAGGGTTAGGAACACAATCAATGCAGATTCCGATGGCAGTGCCTGAAATGTCGAATCAGGCGAGGCCAGGTTTTAACAAACTCCGGGTAGGGAGACGTGGAGGGAAATGCTGGCGGAACTGGCGCTCCCCGCTCATCCGCCATTTCTGAATGTGAGTTCGCGACTTGCGGATGATTTCCTCTGGGCAGAGGTGCTGAACCAGGGCGCCAACGATATTGTGGCAAAGCCGCGGTCGCCTAATTCCCCGCATGAGGAGGTCGAACATGTCAAGGCAAGATAAGCAAGTGACAACAGAGACTGCCGGCTCGAGCAGTACCGGGCCTGCTGCCACCAATCCAGACCCGGCGGCGGTTGCGGCGCTGGCCTACCGATTCTGGCTGGAACGGGGTTGCCCCTTCGGGTCGGACCAGGAAGACTGGTTTCGCGCGGAAACAACGCTCCAGGACGAATGCAAGGAAACGCTGCAAGCGGTAGGGGCATCGGCGTAGAATTCGAATCCGAACCGTAGCAAGCTGTTAGCGGGCCACCGCATCGCCTTTCGCGTGTTCGGGTGTCTTGCGCGTCCACCAGCGCTCGAAGCCCGCGCCGAAATCGTCCAGGCAGGTATAGACCACCGGGACCACCACCAGGGTCAACAGCGTGGAGGTGAGGATCCCGCCGATTACCGCGCGGGCCCTGGGGGCTCGGAACTCAACGCCGGAACCGATTTCGAATGCCGGCGGGAGCATGCCGAAAATCATCGCCAGGGTCGTCATCGGGATGGGGCGCAGGCGCACCCGGGGCCGCGGTAATCAGCGCTTCGCCGCGGGAGCGGCCCTCGCGCCGCTGCACATTGGCGGGCGGACAATGTAGTAGTTCAGCAGGTCACGGCGTAATCGAAGAGATTGACCGGGGAGGGCGCCAGCGCGGTGCGCAACTCTTCGGTGGGCGCGCGCGGCTCTGCGCAGAGGCCGCGCGCGCCGGCAAAGGGTATCGAACACTACTTAGTGAACGCTAACTCCAATAGTTCCGAGGTTCGAGTTCGTGAAGCCGTCCCAGGCGGCGAAGGTGAATACGTCGGAACCCTGAAAGCCCGTCGCCGGAAAGAAGGTGGCGGTGGCCCCGGAGATGGCAACGGTGCCGTTTGCAGGCTGGGACACGATTCGGAACGTGAGCGGGTTCCGGTCCGGGTCAGTGCCCGTCAGGGTCAGGGAAACCTTCTGCCCCGCGGTGGTCACGGCCATTCCATTGGTAACGGAAGGGGGACGGTTGCGCGTGCGGTCGTCGCTGTTCGGTCCGTTGTGGCAGGCATAGCAACCGATCTGGAAATGCCTCCAGAACGATTTGGTGCCGTATTCGGTGCTCAAGGTGCGGTCGGCTTGGGAATAGGCGAGAACCGTACCGCGGTAGTCGGTGCCGTGGCATGCCGCGCATTGCGCGGTTCCGTACGACTCAACCGCGTCGGGATGCGCATTCACCCATGCCTGACCGGTGGGGTGCAAGCCGTGCGGTCCGCCATTGATCGTGTCCGGAGCGCTGTGGCAGGTGTTGCATTCGACCAGCATTCCCACATGGCCTTGCAGATTCTGGCTTTGGATATTGTCGTTGGCCTGGGAAGTGGGATATTCGGCGTGTGTGGCGCCGTGGCAGGCTTCGCACTGCAACCCGCCATGGCCACTTGAGAATCGGAATAAGGAAATGCCCGTGGCGGGCGTGTCCGGATTGGTGGCGAACGTGGCGTCCGCGGCTTGGCGTACCGCGCCGGTCGCGTCAAATACGGAGGTGTACCGGATCGCCCCGCTGTTCTTTGCGGCTGTGCCGGTGTGGCACGATTGGCAGGTGGGCTCCTGCAGCCATCCCTGCCGGGTGGCCGCGCCCACGGCGCTCATGTTGCCGTGGCAACTCTGGCACTGCATCGCCATGGTCCCGTTTGCCGCCACCGCGTTGCCCATGGCGCCTCTCAGGCAGCGGGTCTGGGAACCCGGGTGGCAGTTGTAGCAGGCGTTGCGATTGTTCTCGTTGTCGAGCGTCAACTGCGCTACCGGGTCGGTCACCTTCGCATGGGCCGCGTGTACCGAGGTGGTGAGTTGCGGAATCCCCTGGATGCCCGGTATGCCCAATGGCGCAACGGCGTTGGAGAGGTGACACCTGTCGCAAAAGACCGGATTCCCGGCGGTTGCCGCGGCATACAATCCGGCAATTTGATATTTCGCGGCGAGTAGATACTGCTCGTACAGGTTCGGATTGGCCTGTTTGGCGTCGTGCAACTTGAGGATGTTCAGCTTGTAGTCCTTCTCCGCATCGGGATTGTAAACCCATCCCGAAGGCGGCATCGCGGCGGACGGAGAACCCGAGGCATGGCACCCGCGGCAATCCATCTCATCGGAAACCGGCAGGACGATGCTCGATTGCGCCAGCAGCGTCTGGGTGCCATCGAGATACTCCACCTGCATCATCGGATAGAAGTTTCTCAGTCCGGCGTCGTCCTTGGGAATAATCGGGATTCCCGCGGCCAAAAACCAGGCGGGTTTCGGATCGAAGGCCATTCTCTGCGGGTCATTGGCCACTCCCGGCATGGCGTAACCGGCGACTCCCATATCGTTTGGCAGGAATGCTCCGAGCAATGGGATCGTAAAGTTCCAGAAGTTGGTTTTGGAATAGGAAGTAGTGTTGATGGAGCCGGAGCCGTCCGCCACGGACAGGTAGACTACATAACTTCCCGCGGCCGGCGTCTTCACCAGATGTCCCTGTGAATCGATCACCTGCACGTGAACTTCGTTGAAAGGGGGCAGGATTGAAAACACGGAAAAGTCAGCATCCAGGCAGTGCATTCCCAGGTTGTTCCACCCGATAATTCTCCAGGGCTGGATGGGAGCGCTATGGGCCGATATAACAATCGACACACCGAGCACGAACAGGACGCACGTACGGGAGCATAGACTCATCGCCTATTCACCTCTGCCACATTCTAGTGAATAGGTGATTAGGGTCTCAATCTAGTAATGGAACGATTTGTGCGAACGAGCACGGCGCGTCGAAGCCGTCCGGGGTGTCCCTTAGGAGAATCGGGAGGAGTGCGGCGTTTTACGTCGCCGACAAAGACGCTTTTCGAATGCTCTCCCGTTCCTTCACGGCTGGCTGGTTCTCTGCCTGCGGCGGCGTGGTGTGTCCGTTGCCGGCATCGAGGATTTGCCGCATGCGTGCCACTAGCGCTTTGCCGCGCGCCACCTCTTCCGGACTGCCTTTATAGCCGGGCATTCTCGGATCGATGAACTGCCTCCGAAAGAGTTGATCGGACGCCAGACTGGCCAACAGACTGAGTTCTTCAATTGTGAGTGTAAAGTTTATGCGTTTCATAAGATCCCGGCGGCACAACTTACGGTGACTAACTACCAGTGAATAACTTCCGAACCGCTATCCGTTGGTGTGCATTCCACTTCTCTGGTGGAACGGTCGCTAAGGAAGAGAGGCGGGAGACCTGACTTAGTCCAGATCGCCTGCGAGTGAACAAAAGCGCCCACACATTAACCATTGTCGGTTAAGTGGCTTTACTTGTCAATGCGAGTATGGCACATTTGGGAAAGGCAGTTTCACTCGTAGCAGTTAAGCAGGCAGCGGAGGCGCGCCCGTTGGATGTACCTTTAGTGATCAGGCATCGCCTGAAGGAACTCGGACTGGAGCAAAGGGACCTGGCGGCTGCGGCCCGGGTCACCGAGTCCTATATTTCACAGTTGCTCGGCCGAAAGAAGCCTCCGCCGACTTCCGGCCGGACGGACATCTATCACCGGATCGAGATTTTCCTGAAGCTGCCGCAGGGGGAGCTTTCGAAGCTGGCCGACCTGCAGCGCCGGGAGGAACTGAAAAAAAAGGTAGCCGATCCGCCGCCGCCGTTATTCCCGGCTTTCCGCGAGCTGATTCTCCGGAAATGCGAGCCCGCCAGGGAATTGCCGGTCCGGGAGAGCTTCGGGAAGGAACCCTTTGGCGCTCTCGAGCGCCTGGTCACACAGAAGCTTCTGGACGCTGCGAAAAGGGTTGCCGGAGAGAAGTTGGATAATGAGCAATGGCTGCAGCGGGTGGCCGGGCTCAGCGGTCTGGGGCACGCACAGGTGCGCGCCATAGTCCTCGAGTTCCTGGACGCGGACATCTTCCGGGTTGCCAGCGGAAACTGTATTGCGCTCCCGGACTCGCTAATCCATTCGTGGGACATCGACCTGGAGACGTTCAGCATCGAAATTGTTCTGAATCGCCACCTCGCCCCAGGACGTCTGAAGCGGTTCGATTTTGTCGAGCGGGAGCCGGAAAATCCCATGGACGTGGAGCCCGGTCTGGAAGAGTTCCTCAGAGATCCTCTGCTGAGCGGCGATGCCACCGACGAAGAAATCGAATTCCTCAAACGCCTGCGGTTCAAAGACCGGCGGCCGCTTCCACTCTACTACTATCGGATACTGCAGACGACCAGGGATCCGCTCCACTTCCATGCCGGCCAGGGCGAACCGGTCTAATCGTGCAGAACCACGTTCAGTAGCGAACTGTGAACTTCCAGGCGGCCGTTGTAGTCGATGAATCCTAATTTGCGGAAGCGGTTCATAAAGAAGCTCACTCTGGAGCGGGTAGTGCCGATGATTTCGGCCAGGGTTTCCTGACGCCAGCAGGAGCAGAACGCGCGCCAGGCGCTTCTCACTGGAATTGAAGAACCGGTCCACCAAATCCGCCTCGATCCGGATGTTTCGGGAGAGCACGCGCCTCAGGAACATTCAGAGAATGCCGGCTGTTCGCCAAGAAAATGGCCATGCGAGCCGCCTGTCCCGCCAGGCATTTGGCCAGGAAGCGCTTCGGATCGGGCCTCTTGGGGCGCTGCGGTTTTGCCTCTGTTGTTCGTCTCGGCATGGCAACGTACAACTTAGCATTCCACAAAAACAACGACAAAAGCCCCCCGCATCGGCGCCGGTAAGCAATATTGCTCACCACCAACGGCGAAATGGTGGGATGATCGAGTTAAGCACTCCGAGGACGACTTGCTGGGAAGCACCCCGGGATACTGTCGCGGTTCGAAAATGCACAAGCTCCAGATTGGCATCATCGATATTGTCTCCAAGGGCCCCACGCGGGCTCTCTATGCGCGCGTGATGAATGCCAACCTGGCCAGCATCATGCCTCAAGTCATCGGAGTGTGGTGCAGGCAACTGGGGCACGATGTGACCCTGGTCTGCTATACCGGTTTTGAAAACCTGCTGGAGGAATTGCCGGAGAAGCTCGACCTGCTTTTCATCGGCGCGTTTACCGAGGCAGCCCATACCGCGTACGCTCTGAGCAACCTGTTTCGCACGCGGGGGGCGATTACGGTTCTGGGCGGGCCTCACGCGCGATGCTACCCCGAGGACGCGCGTCAGTACTTCGATTATGTGCTCGGCTTTACGGACCGGGAGACGTTGCTCGATGTTTTGCAGGATTGCTCGCAGCACCGGCCCGTTGGGGTGCAACTCTCGGCGCAGCGCCAGCCGTCGGCGCTGCCCGGGGTCCGCGAGCGTTGGGAGTTTATTGAGCCAACCCTCAAGAAAACGCCGCTGCTGAAAATGGTCCCGATGATCGGCAGCCTGGGTTGTCCCTATACGTGCAGCTTCTGTATCGACGCGGATGTGCCCTACCAGCCGATCGCTTTTGACGTACTGCGGGAAGATCTGAAATTTCTGCTGAAGCAGTTCCGGCGGCCGCTAGTGGCATGGCACGATCCCAATTTCGGTGTGCGGTTCGACGAATCTCTCGATATGATCGAGAGCGCGGCGCCGCCGGGGTCTATCGACTTCGCCGCGGAGAGCAGCTTGTCCCTGCTATCGGAACCGCACCTGAAGCGGCTCAAACACAATGGCTTCAAAGCCCTCTTGCCGGGTATCGAATCGTGGTTCGATTTGGGCAACAAGTCGAAGACCGGCTCCCGCCAGGGGATCGATAAAGTACGGCACGTGTCCACGCACGTGAACCTGATTCTGAAATACATTCCGTACGTGCAGGCCAACTTCGTCCTGGGACTCGATTCCGATGAAGGCGATGAGCCTTTCGAACTGACCAGGCGGTTTCTGGACCTGACGCCCGGCGCATTTCCCGGGTATTCTTTATTGACGGCGTTTGGCCGGGCCGCGGCGCTCAATCTGAGCTACCAGCAGGCCAACCGCGTCTTGCCCTTCCCGTTTCACTTCCTGAATAACAACCAGGCGATGAACGTACGGCCCCGGAATTATGAATGGAGAACCTTTTACGAGCAGTTGATCGGGCTGACGCGCTATTCGTTCAGCGCTCGCGCGATTGGGCGGCGCTTCCTCGCCACGCAGGGAATGACGTCCCGGTGGATGAACCTCTTGCGGGCAGTTTCAACAGAAGGATTTGGCAGGCTTAAATTTTACCGCGAGATCCGCGCTCGTCTGGATACCGACCCGCGCTTCTCGCCCTACTTTGAACAGGAAAGTGACGAATTGCCGGAGTTCTATGTGAACATGGTGCGCAAGGATTTAGGCCAGCTTTGGGAGTGGCTGCCGGAGGGCGGGCTGACTCACGATCCGTACGGTTATTTGAAGTCCGAGCGGAGCGCCGCGTTAGTCAGCGCTCCGCTCCATCCGACCGTACAATTATAACCAGGAAAAGAACTTACCAGCGGTTCTGCCGTCCGCCGCCACCACCGCCGCCGCGATATCCACCACCGCCACCGCCGCCGCCGCTGCGATTCTCCTTGGGCCTGGCTTCGTTGACATTTAACGCCCGGCCGTCCATCTCACGCCCGTTGAGGCCGGCAATCGCGTTAAGACCCTCGCTGTCATTGTTCATCTCAACGAATCCGAAGCCGCGCGCCCGTCCGGTGTCCCGGTCGGTAACGATATTCACCCGATCGACCGTGCCGTACTGCTCGAACAACGAACGGACGGCATTTTCGGTAGCATCGAAACTGAGGTTTCCTACGAAAATATTCTTCACTTAAATCTTCTTTCTGAAATTTGCAGAGCAGCGAATGCGGGCAGGATATCCGGAATACTCCGGACTATACGAGAGGCCGAATCAGCGGACTGTCAAACTACAATTTCATCGTTGCACGAATCGATTGCTAATTCAAGAGGCAAATTACGTCGCGCGGTGGCGTTCGTACGCCTTCCAGATTTCCAACGCGGCGGCGTCGTAGCGCTCTTTGGCGCCGCAATTTCCCTCGCCAAAATCGGTCAGGAATATCTCAAAAAGCAGGTCTTGGAGCGCGCCGAGATGTTCCGCCTCCCGGATGCGCGAGAGCAGGGCGTCCACCTCGGGATTGTACTCGCCGGTGTTGTGCTTGCCATCCAGGTCCACCGGATTGTGCCGGAACAGGATGTCACTCACGGCGCGGTAGAAGCTGCCGTATTCTTTCTGCAGCATGCGATGCAGTTGTCGATCTGCGGTTTCCGGCGGCATGACTTAACTCTAGCAGAGCGACCCCGCTGCGCGCCGCATCCGGTCAACCCTGAGTCGCCGCATCAGCTTCCATGTCCTCCACCAGACGATACAGGGTAGCACGGTGAATGCCCAGAATCCTGGCGGCTTCGGCTTTATTTCCCTGGACCGCCGCCAGCACGCGCAGCGCGTGCCTGCGATGCACTTCCGCCATGGGGCACAGATCCTCGTCGCCGCTCTTAGCCACGTGGGCCGGCGATACCAGATTGTCGGGAAAGTCGTGAACGTCGATCAGGTCCCCTTCGCACATCATGCAGGCATGCCCCAGCACGTTCTCCAGTTCCCGCACGTTCCCGGGCCAGGAATACCGGTTGAGCACGGCCTGTCCGCGTTGCGTGATACCCCTGATATTCTTGAGGTATTCCGCGGCGAATCGCTCCATGAAGTGCCGTTCCAGCAGCGGCAGGTCTTCTTTCCGGTCGGCCAACCGCGGCAGATGGATTTCGAGCATCGAGAGCCGGTAGAAAAGATCCTCGCGGAAGAGTTTCTGTTCCACCATCTCCCGAAGGTCGCGATTGGTGGCGGCGATCACTCTCACGTCGGCCTTCCGCGGCGCCGGCGAGCCGACCCGCTGGAACTCGCGCGTTTCCAGAACGCGCAGCAGTTTTGTCTGGGTGGTCAACGGGAGGTCGCCAATCTCGTCCAGAAACACCGTGCCGCCCGAGGCGTATTCGAACAGTCCTGCTTTGTCCTGCGCGGCCCCGGTGAATGCCCCCTTTACGTGTCCAAAGAGCTCGCTTTCAAACAGCGTTTCCACAATCGCCGAGGAGTTGCATACCGCAAACCGGGCGGAGGACACCGGACTCAACTGATGCAGCGCGAGTGCCACCAGCTCTTTTCCGGTGCCGGTGGCGCCGGTGATCAGGGCCGTCTTGAAATGCGGCGCGGCTCGCCGGATCCGCGCGAAGACTTCCAGCATCAGCGGACTGCGCCCCACCATCCCTTCGAACCGGCAGGTTTTCAGCAGCTCGCCGTCCAGTTGGAGCGCCCGCTGCCGGCGTTCGTACTCCGCGATCAATCCCCCGATCCGCTCCCGCAAGTGCGCCAGCGAAAGCGGCTTGGTCAGGTAATCGGCAGCTCCTTTACGGATGGCATCCACGGCGGATTCGGCGGAGTAGCATCCGGTGATCAGGATCACTTCCGTGGCCGGCGCCGCTTGCAGAATCCGTTCCAATACTTCGATGCCGTTCATGCCCGGCATCACCAGGTCGAGCAGAACAATCTCCGGCTGACGCCGCAATGCGAGCTCCAGGCCGGCTTGGGGATCCTGCGCGGTCAGGATCGTGAGTTCTTCGCGCGCCAGCCCATCCTGGATCAACTCCAGGGACTTGGCGTCGTCATCGATGGCCAGCAGCGTTACCTGCGTTCCCGTCATGAACAACCTCCGCTCTCATCCCGGTCCTGCCTGGAATGCAACAGCTCCTCCACTTGACGCCGCAAGGCGGCTGCGCTGACGGGCTTGGGGATGTACGCATCGAAACCTGCGGAGAGAATCCTGTCCCGGTCCGGTTGCAGGACGTTGGCTGTCACGGCTACCACCGGCAGCCTCTCCCACTGCGGGTCCTGCCTGAGTGCGCGCAATACCGCAAAACCGTCCAGCAGCGGCATCTCCAGATCCAGCAGGACCAGGTCCGGTCTCTCCCCGGCGATCAGATCCAAGGCCTCTCTCCCATTGCACGCGTCCAGAATCTGAAACTCAGCCGTTTGTAAAATGTCACGGATCAACTCGCGGCTGATCCGGTTGTCATCGGCGACCAGGATCTTGCTCATATTCCTACCGCATCCGCATCCGCCGCGCCGGCCGGCGCGGGACCGTCCATACTGTCCGGGCCCAGGGAAAAGAAGAAGCAACTGCCCTTCTCCGGAGTGCTCTCGACGGCAATCGTCCCGCCATGCAACTCGGTCAGACGGCGAGTGATCGACAGTCCCAGCCCTGTGCCCTCTTTGACTGCGCCGGGCGCGACCGACGCCTGGCGAAACTCATCGAATATGCCCGCCAGTTCTTCCGCCGCGATGCCGATGCCGGTATCGTGAACGCAGAAGCACAGCGCGCCCTCGCGCATGCATGTGGTAATCCAGACTCGCCCTCCCTCCGGCGTGAATTTCACCGCGTTGCTCAGAAGGTTATAGAGAATCTGCTTGAATCGGATCCGGTCGGCGTGGATGTTTACGTCCTCAAGCACCCGGTTCTCAATTGCAATACTCTTGATCTGCGCCAGCGGCGTGATCACCGAAAGCACCTCGGACAAGGCTTCAGTGGCGCTGAGGTTCTCACGGTGCAGATCGATACGGCCCGCGTCGATCTTCGACAGGTCGAGCACGTCGTTGACAATCTGCAGCAAATGCCGGGCGCCCTCCCGTACGTTCCCGACGAAGCGCCGGTAGGTTGGATGCAGCGGACCGGCCGGTTCCTCTCCCAGCAGGTCCGAGTAGCCGATGATCGCGTTAAGCGGCGTGCGCAGTTCGTGGCTCATGTGCGCCACAAACTCCGACTTCATGCGATTGGTGCGTTCCACCTCCTGATTCCGAAGTTCCAACTCCCCGTTCACCCGCGCCAGTTCCTCGGTGCGCTCGGCCACCCGCCGCTCCAGGTCCGCATTGAGTTTCCGGATCTGCTCTTCAGCCTCTTTCCGCTCCGTAATGTCCTGCGTAATCCCAGCGAATCGCCACAGGCGGCCCTGGCTGTCGCGAACCGGAAACGCACGGTCCCATACCCAGCGCACCGACCCGTCCGGACGCACAATGCGATACTGCTGGTTCCATTCCGATCCGCGCAGCGCCTCTTCCACGCCGGTCCGCACGCGCTCCTGGTCTGCCGGATGAACCGCATCCAGAAACGACCACGGGTTGTCATACAGTTCCCGGCAGGGGCGCCCCAGAATCCTCTCGTAGACCGGGCTGACATACAGGATACTGGAGAGATCCGCATCGGTGATCCAGAACATCTCTTCGATGTTCTCCGCCATCTGCCGAAACCGTTCCTCGCTCTCGCGTAGCGCCTGCTCGGCCCTGTTGGACTTGGTGATGTCCATGGAGTAGCCGATCATTCCCATAGCCTCACCGTGTTCATCGCGAAGCAGTGAAAGGGACAGATGCGCCAACACCTCCTCGCCGGATTTGCGGTACATGCGCGTAATCGCTTCATGAGACCCGCTGGTCTTCAGGGGAGCGATGATCTTCTCCTCGAGAAACTGACGGTCTTCCGGCGAGTACAGAATCGAGATGTGTTTTCCAATGGCTTCCTCCGCCGAAAATCCGGTGAGCGTTTCCGCGCCCGGATTCCAACTCGTGATGTACCCGGAAAGGTCCGTCGATATGATGGAATCGTGTACCTGCCGGATAATCTGCGCCTGATGCTCGAGGGCCCTCTCCGCCTCCCGGCGCCGCCGATCGCGCTCCATGGTCTCCAGAGCGAAGGAAAGGTCCGCCGTAACTTCATCGAGCAATGCCACAATCTGCGTGTCGAAGAAGTCGCTGTCGCCCGCGTACAGCGTGAACGCTCCAATGACGTTGCCCTCAATCCGCACGGGAAACGAGGCGGAGGAGCGGTATCCGCGCGCCAGAGCCTCATTCCTCCAGGGCAGCAGTTGGGGATCCACGGCAATATCCCGGCACACAAAATGGCGGCCCTCGCGCAACGCCCTTCCTGTCGGACCCTGCCCCTCGGGCGTTTCTTTCAGGGTGATCCGAATGTGCCCCAGGTATCCCTCATCGACTCCGGCAGAAGCGGCCGGAACGATATAGCCTGTACCCCAGTCCATCAGGCCTATCCAGGCCATGCGGACCAGGTTGCTCTCTACTCCGATCCGGCACACGGCGTCCAAAAGGGCATCCCGCTCCCGCAGGTGTACAATCGCCTGGCTCACCTTGCTGAGCACCGCGTAGAAGCGATTCCAGCGCAGCACCTTTTGCTCCGACAGTTTCCGCCGTCCGACCTCCCGGTTCAGATGGTAATACACAGCGGCAAGGATGCCGAAACCCAGGAGAGTTCCAAATGCCAGGGTAAGAAGGGAGCGCTCGGCGGAGCGGTGCGTACGCTCCAGCCAGGCGCTCAATAACAGGTGCTCATTTTCCTTCATGCCCTCGACCTGGCTTCGGATCTGGTCCATCAAAGCGTGGCCCCGGCCGGTGAAGAAAAACTGCAGTCCGGCTTGCATGCCCTGTTCTTTCCGCCGTTCAATCATCCGGCTGTGGTGGGCCAGTTTCTCGGCAATCGGACCGCGGAGCGTATTCAACAGCTCGCGTTGTTTCGGATCGCCGGCGATCAGCAGTTCCAGCTCGCCCAGCGTCCGGTCCACCTTCTGTAACGCCGTGTGATACGGCTCCAGATAGAATTCCTGCCCGGCCACCAGGTATCCGCGCGCGGCGCTCTCCGCTTCCAGAACCTCAACCAGGATGATGTCCAGGTTCTGGCGGACCTCTTGCGCGTGAAATACCACGGCTTCACTGGCAAGGAGGTTTCGGATGCTCTGGTAGGACACCGCACCGATCGCGAGTAGAATCGCCAATGCCAGGGCGAACCCTGCCTGGACTGCCCTGGTGGGCACAGGTGCTTCCGGCGTCAGCTCTACCTCATGGAAGGCCATTAAGAGGCTCCATTATCTAAATATAGATTCTCGCTCACTCCGTGCATTTCGCAAAATTATCGTGGAACGTCGCAAATCTGTGCGTCCGCCGCCGGGGCATGTGCAACTTACGGGCCGATTGAGCGGGTTTCGCAGAGCGGTGTGAAAGTTGCAAGAGAAATAGGGGATTTTCAGTGTGAGAAACGGTGTAGCGGAGCAAAACGTGGCGGTAGCCGTTTATGGGGCTTCCTCGGAAGCGATGGCGGCTATCCGGCAACTTCGGCAATCCGGCTTCGACATGAGGAAGGTTTCGGTTGCCAGCCGGTACGACTCTGGCGAAGGAGCCGTTGTCGGCTTTCACTATGCCGGCGACCGCATGCGGTACGCCGGCAAGCCGGATGAGTTTTGGGGGCTGCTGTGGGGCGTGTTGTTCGGTTGGGCTTATTTCCTGATCCCCGAATTCGGCCCGGTGCTGGCTCTGGGGCCGTTGGGCGCCTGGATCGCGGCGGTCTTGAACAACGTGCCGGTATTTGGCGGGCTGAGCGTGTTCGGCGCCGGCCTCTACTCCGTCGGCATTCCGAAGGATAATGTGCTCCGGTACGAAGCCTGCGTGAAGGCTGGCAGTGTCCTGGTGGTCGCCCACGGCACCTCCGAGGAAACCGGCAAAGCGCGGGTAATCCTGCACTCCGGCCTGCAGGGAGGCCGCTCCGAGACGGCTTAGTACGCCATTCGATTGGGCCGCCGATGGCCTTCCAGCCTGAATCCATCCCTCCTTCCACTTGGCGATCCGCAGCAATTCGCTACCGGGCATTTTCGGAAAGGGCGGATTGTCGCACTTCACCGTGAACGCATCCCTTGCGGGTCTGCTCCAACTATTGCATGACGGCGCCGATTTGTTGCAGGAAACGCCAGTTTCGCAAAAAGAACTGAAGCGCCATCCAGGAACCCTCGTCATTTCTACCGAACTTACTGAAAACGAGGTACTTGTTAGGCTGGTCCGGGTGGCGGCCGGAATGCAATACCGGATCTGACATGACTACAACGCTCACTGACGAAGAGGTTATCCAATGCGTCAGGGCGGGTGACACGGAGTCGTACCAGATCCTGGCGTCCCGCCATCAGCAGAGACTGAATCGCATCGCGCGAAGATTCGCGCGCAACGAATCGGATGCCGAGGATGCCGTTCAGGGCGCACACCTGCTGGCTTTGAAGCACTTCCATCAGTTCGAGGGGCGCTCTACATACGTCCAGTGGATGGCGTCCATTACCATTAACGAAGTCCGTACCGGCTACCGGCGAAACCGGATTTCCGGCAACGTGGAGGAACTCCAGGATTGCTATCCGGCTCCGTCGCCGAGCCCGGAACAATTGGCCATCGGCGGAGACATCCAGCGAATCGTGGACGATGCTTTGGACCGGATTCCGGCGGCCTATAGCACGGTATTCCGGATGCGCGAACTGGCAGCCATGAGCACGGCCGAGACAGGGCGCCGCCTCGGTCTGAGCGAAGCGTGTGTAAAATCCCGCATGCACCGCGCCCGCTCGATGCTGCGGCGCTCCATTGGGGACCAACTGGCGTCACGGGAATTCCGGCAACCTCCCCGCGGACCCGGTATGTGCCAGGCTTTCGGGGGGACTTCCTAAGCCCGAGCGGCTATCACCCAACCCCCCCGCGGCGGCGGCGAGCCGCACTCCTCGCCGCTTCTTTCCTGCCGTGAAGCGCGCTGTAACCAGCCGCCGGAAAATGAATCATTAATAGTGATGAGTTCCCATGCGAAGCCTCTCTGGCAACGGGACGGTGTCCAACTGGCGGGAGTCCTTGCCGTCGGAGTGGTCCTGACGCTGCTTTTCCGGATGGATAGCGGCCCGTCAACGGCCGGCCAGCTACGAAACCCCGTGGACCGCAAATCTATGCCGGACATTGCCTCCACCGATCTTCGAGGGAATCCATGGCGGCTCAGTGAACATAAAGGGCAAGCGGTCCTGGTCAATGTCTGGGCGTCCTGGTGCCCTCCCTGCCGTGAGGAAACTCCCGGGTTTGTTCGCGTCGCCAGGGAATACAACGGGAAGGGATTTGAGATAGTCGGTGTTTCGGCGGATGAAGGTCCGGCGCCGGTGCGGCGATTCGTGGACCAGTTCCATGTACCGTACCCCGTCATACTGCCGGGCGCCGATTCGCCAGTGATCGCCGCGGTCGAATCCCTACCGACCTCCTTTTTGATCGATCGCAAGGGGCGGGTGGCCACGGTTTACGTGGGTGCGGTCAGCGAGCGGCAACTGCGCGGGGACATCGACCGCGTACTCAAAGAGCAGTAGCCGCCGTTCAGCCCTGACGGACATCGGAGTCGATCCGGTCCACGAACCGGTAGAGCGCAAAGCAGCCTGCAAACAGAATTCCGGAGATGATGCGCGCCGGGGACGGCGGCTTCCCGATGGCCGGCCAGGTACGATTCCAGCGTCGCGGAGAGCAGCCAGATCTGCACAATCAGCAGAATCACAATCAGCGCCATGGCGCCATCGATGGCCGTGAGCCCGCGGTTCTGCGGCGGGTGCGCATTCATGCGCTTTCTCCTTCCATGCGGATCGCCACCAGTTGGCCGTCCTGGTTTTCCAGCGCCACGCGCGGCAGCGGCCGCCTGCGGCGGACCCTGCAGCACCGAGCCATCGGCGATCGAAAAGAAGCCCTGGTGGCAAGGGCATTCCAGCCGGTTTTGCTCCTTCTCGTAGTAAACCGCGCACGAAAGATGCGTGCACTTCTGGCTGTAGGCCACGTAAGAATCGCCGCCGGTGCGCACCAGGATGCAGGGATCGTCGGCCGTTGGGTAGGCGAATATCTTCACGCCGCCCACCGCGATTTCGTCCGGCTGCCGCCACCGCCATTCGCGGATACGACGGCGCGCGGTGGAATGCCGACGCGGGCCAGGATCCACAAATTGCCCGCCAACATTCCGAAGCTCGTCAAAGTCAGGAATTTGGTGAACTGGCGGCGGTTCACATACCGTTCGTCGGCCGTGAAAACCGAGAATTCGTCCCGCCACAGCGGCGTGCTAGAAGGCTTGCGGAACCAGCTCATTTTCTCCCTCCCAGGTGTAATCGGCCACATCGATCGCGATCTCGCCGGCATTGGCCGGCGCCATCATGTAGACCTTGGTCGTGATCTTCTGGTTTCCGAACCAGAAGGTGTTGACGGGCTTCTCCCGCCGCGTGGCCGCAATGGTTTCCGGCGTCACATAGGCCAGCGCCTGGCTGGGGCACACCGTGGCGCACATGGGCCGCTTTCCGACGGAGGTGCGGTCGTAGCACATGTCGCACTTCATCATCTGCTCGTATTCCGGCACCAGCTTGGGGATTCCGAACGGGCACGCCAGCACGCAATTGGAGCAGCCGATGCAGCGCGGTTTCAGCGACGACCCGACAATGCCGTCTTCGTACTTCTTGATGGCGTCGGCCGGGCAAACCTGCGCGCACGTGGGGTCGTCGCAGTGCCAGCAGACGTAGGCCGCGGTGGCGATGGTTTCCTGGCGGTCCACGAAATCGAAGTTGATCATCGAAATGCCGCGATGCGTGTCGCACTCCTCGCAGGCCTTCAGGCAGCGACTGGCAGCCGATGCAGCGCGAAGGGTCGACATAGAATTCCATGCCGAACATTACGAGCGCTCTCCCGGGCCCGCGGCCTTCTCAATCCGGCAGGCCGACACCTTGTATTCGGGAATCTTGCTGCGCGGGTCCAGCGTCCGGTGGGTAAGCCGGTTGGCGCTTCGTCCGCCCGGCCAGTGGTAGGGAATGAAGACCGTGTCGGGCCGGATGGTGCGCACCACCATCGCCTGCAGCGTGATCGCGCTGCGGCGGGAGGTCACGGTGACCCAGTCGCCGCGTGCGGATTCCGTGCTGCTCCGCCAGGCGCGGATGGATCTCCAGTTTCGGTTCGGGATACTGATCCACCAACGCTCCGATGCGGCGCGTCTGCGTGCCGGAGAGATACTGGCTCACCACGCGGCCGGTCGTGAGATAGATCGGGATACTCCGCGTCCACCGGATCGCCGCTTTCGCGCCATGCCAGGCTCATGAAATGGGCTTTGCCGTCGGCGATGGAAGAAGCGGCCGTCTTCGAACAAGCCGCGGCGTGCCGGGATGGTCGAGCGTCGGGCAGGGCCAGAAGACGCCCATCTGCCGGTCGATCTTCTCGTAGGTGATGCCGTAGTAATCGGCCAGGCCGCCCTGCGAAGCCTGCCGCAGTTCCTCGAAGATCTCGCGCGGCTCGTGGAAGGGAAAGTACTGGCCGCGGCCCAGGCGGCGCGCCAGGTCGCAGATGATCTCGGAATCCGTGCGGGCGTTGCCGGGCGGATCCACCGCCTTCTGAATATGGATGACGCGCGCCTCCACGTTGGCGGTGACGCCTTCCTCTTCCTCCTGCAGGCTGCCGGCGAGCACCACATCCGCATGCGCCGCGGTCTCGGAAAGAAAGAAATCGATCACGCCGAAGAATTCCAGCTTCTCCAGCGCTTCGCGCGTGAAGTTCGCGTCGGGCAGGGAAACCAGCGGGTTGAAGCACATCGAAAGCAGGCCTTTGATTTCGCCCGCGTGGATGGCGTTCATGATCTCGACCGCGGTGTAGCCCGGTCCCGGCAAATCGTCCGGCGAGATGCCCCACACCCCGGCCACGTGCGCGCGCGCGGCCGGATCGGTGAGGCTGCGCTGGCCCGGCAATTGGTCGCACTTCTGTCCGTGTTCGCGCCCGCCCTGGCCGTTGCCCTGCCCGGTGATCATGATCAGGGCCGGCGCCTTCGCGTCCGATATTGCCGGTGGCCAGCGCGATGGCCACCACCGCCTCGCAATTCTCGACGCCCTTGGAGTGGTGTTCCAGTCCGCGCGCGTGCATGCAGCATGGCCCGGCGGGATTCGCCGATCCAATGCGCGGCCTTCTCGATGGCTTCCGGCGCCACGCCGCTCACCTCGGCGGCGCGCCGCGGATTCCAGGCCTCTACCGATTCCGCGGTCTTCTCGAAGCCCGTGGTATGCGCGTCGATGAACGTCGCGGTCCGTCAGCCCGTCGCGGATGATCACGTGCAGCATCGCCATCAGCAGCGCGAGGTCCGTCCCGGGCCGCACCGGCAGATACAGGTCGGCGTTGCGCGCGATGGGGGTGAAGCGCGGATCGGCGACGATCAGTTTGGCGCCGCTTGATCGCGAGCCCGCCAGATGTAGTCGGTGGTGATGGGCGCGCACTCGCCGATATTGGCGCCGATCGCCATCAGGACTTCGGCTTGCGGCGATATCGTTCCACGGATTGGGCGCGCGGTCCACGCCCAGCGCGCCTTTGTAGGCGGTGCCGGCGGACACCATGCACAGGCGGCCGTTGTAATCGATGTGCCGCGTGCCCAGAGCGACGCGCGCGAATTTGCCCATCAGGTACGCCTTCTCGGTGGTCAGCGACGCGCCGCCGTAGACCGCCACCGAATCCTTGCCGTACTTCTCCTGGAGTTCGCGGAGACGGCGCGCGGTGAAATCCAGAGCCTCGTCCCACGTCGCCGGGCGGAAGCCTTCCGGCGGTTCGCATCAGCGGATCGAGCAGGCGGTCCGGATGGTTGCCCTGCAGGTAGCGCTTGACGCCCTTGGGGCAAAGCATGCCGCGGTTGAACGGAAACTCCTCCCACGGCTCGAACCCGGTCACGCGGTTGTCGCGGACCTTGAGCTGAATGCCGCACTGCTGGCCGCAGAAGCAGCAATGGGTCTTCACCAGCTTCTCGCCCTGTTTGCCCGATTCTCCCTTGCCAGCCCCCCGGCGGATGTGTAGTTCAGGTGCGGACCGAAGCGGCTGTTCAGTTCGTCCTGGGAACTCGGCGGTTTAGCCACGCGATTCCTCCTTGATCCTCAGTTGGGCGGTGGACAGCGATTTTCGTTTGCATGCCGGGCACAGCGCCTGCCAGTGGCCGGCCGGTCCCGGGCGTGGCGTAATCGAAGCCGACTTGCGGCAGCACCGCGCGCAGGTCGTCGATGTGCATGTGCGAGGCGAACCGCTCGCCGCAGCGCGCGCAGTGGGCGCCGGGGTCGTCGAGGCCGGCCTCCTGGTAGAGCTTCACGCCGAGTTGCGCCGGCCGCTGGAAGATGTGGAAGAACTTGCCGAACGGCAGAAAGAGCAGCGCGGCGATCACCGTGATGGCGTGCAGAATCGCCAGGAAGCTGTACGACGAGCCGCGCAGCCATTCCTGCGAAACCGTCAGCGCCAGGCCGGTCACCGAAATCGCGAACAGCAGGATGATCGGCAGGAAGTCCATGCCGAACTGCTGCAGCGTGCGCGCGCCCTTGTCGGTCATGCGCCGCCACAGGGAGAGCGCGATGCCCGCCAGCACCAGCACCGCCGAGATGTCCAGCCCGTGAAACAAGCAGCCACGCTGTCACAGCGTGTGCAGGCGAAACGATCCCATCGGAAAGCCGAACAGGTAGGTGACGTAGGTCAGCTGGTCGCCGGGAAGCGTGCGGAAGTGAATCCAGCCGAAGACCAGCGGAAAGGTGATGGCGACGGCCAGCAGGCATCCCCAGAAGAGGCACTGGTGCATCCACCAGCGCAGGCGCGAACGGTGGGCGATGAAGCGCTGCGCCGGCCAGGTGAGTCGCCGCCAGTGTGCTCACGCGAAACAGGCTGCGGACACACCCCTCGCCGGCGGTACAGTTCCCAGCCGCGATCCCAATACACGCGCGTGGGCGGTTTTTCCAGCCAGACGTTGTAGTGGTAGACCACGCCCCAGGTGGCGAAGACCACGGCGAAGGTGTAGATCACCAGCGCCGGGTCGAAGTTCTGCAGATTCCGCGAGCCCACCACAATGGCGGCGACCAGAAGCGCGGTCCAGAGCGTGGCCCATGCGCCGGCGCGCAGCCGGTCGGCGGTGCGCCGGAGGTCGGCGGGCAGGGCGATATCGAGGGCCTGCTGCCGCGGCACGAAGACTCTTGTGATTGGCCCACCACAATAGCCAGCGCGGTGAGCGGCCAGCAGCGCGAAGCCCGGCCAGATGGCGCCGGTACGGCTGCGGAAGAACGCCAGCAGCAGCGGCGGGAAGAAGCCGCCGAGCCCGCCCATGGCGCCCACCAGTCCCGTGACCGTGCCGGTCTGATTCGGGAAATATTGCGGCACCAGTTTGAACACCGCGCCATTCCCGAGGCCGAGCAGCGCCGCGCAGCCGAGAGCGCCCACCGTGAAGGGAATCATCGAGGGCCACGCCAGCAGCATGCGCGAAGGGAGCGACACCCGAGGAAAACCGCGGACAACACGCGCGCGCCGCCGATGCGGTCCGAGAGCCATCCGCCCACCGGGCGCAGCAGCGTCGCCAGCACCACGAACCCGGCGGTGCGGAAGCCCGCGTCGGCGGCCGCCAGATGGAATTCGTCCTTCAGCAGCGTCGGCAGGTAGATGGAAAACGCGACGAATCCGCCGAACGTCAGGAAGTAAAAGGCCGAGAGCAGCCACGACAGCCTTTCGCGGGTGAACACCTCGACCATCGGTCCCAAGCCCTTCCGCGGCGCGCCCGCGGGCGCCGGCGCATTGCGCGCCAGCAGTCCGAACGCCACCGCCCAAACCACCAGCATCACAGCGATACCGCGGAATACCGAGGCCATGCCGAACCTGCGCGGCCACTACCGGGCCCAGGAATACCGCCGCCGATTGCCCGATGTTGCCCAGTCCGTAGACGCCCAGCGCGCTGCCCTGGCGCTCCGGCGGAGTCCACCGCGATACGTATCCCACGCCGATGGCGAACGAAGAGCCCGCCAGTCCCAGGAAGAACGCGGCTATCAGCAGGCCGGCGTAGGTTCCCTGCTGCGGCACAATCCAGACGGGGATCGCCACCGCGGCCATCAGGAGGGAGAAGATCGCGCGGCCGCCGAAACGGTCGGTGAGAATGCCCATGGGGATGCGCGCCAGAGACCCCAGGAGCACCGGAATGGCAGCCAGCAACGCCGTCTCCGAGCGACGTCAGATGAAAGCTCTCGCGAAAGCGGGGAGCGAAGGCGCCGATCAGCCCCCATGCCGCGAAACAGACCGTGAACGAAATCGTGCCGAGTGCGACGTGGCGCCGGTTGCCCATTTCCCTCCTCTTTCGGCCAGTCTATCGTTTGCTTAATTCTATCGCGGTGACCGAAGTCACCAGGGAATTGGGCAGGCTATTTATCCTACACTCAGGGTGGATGCTCACGCGCGACCTTGTCTCCAAGATTGCCGAACAGATCGAACGTACCAGCCATTTAACCGGACTTGTGCCGGAGGGGCAGCTACATTGGACGCCGCCGGTTCCCGGGGCATGGAGCGCGGGTGAACTGCTTGGCCATCTGCTGGACTGCCTCGCGGGATTCTGCGCCGTGCTTTACAAAGCGGAACCGGACCGGCTGCGGCACTTCGAAGGCCTGCGCGATCTTCCAGTCAATCGCGCCTGCAATCCGGATGAGGCGCAGCGCCGGATCGCGATCTACCGCGCGCACATCGAAGAGGGCTTTGTGCTTGTAGATGACGCGGCTTTGGGTCGTAAGCTGCCGACGATCTTCGTGCCTGAAGGGGAAACCCTGATGACCCTGCTGCTGGGCAATCTGGAACACCTCATCAATCACAAGCACCAGTTGTTCGTGTACCTGAAGCTGATGGCAGTGGATGTCCGGAGTTCGGACCTGTACCGGTTTCGTTAGCTGGCGTAATAGCCGGCGCGAGCCTGCACAACCAGATCCTTCTTCTTGGGGGTCTTGGCCGTCACGTGAATGTGACGGTAGACTCCGGGTTCAGACGGCGAGTCCGGCGTATAGCCTATGTTGTACTGGCTGCGGAGATCCTCTTCGATATCCGCGAAGATTTTGTCCAGCGGGTGAAAGTGGGAAACCTGGTAGAAGCGGCCGCCGGTTTCCGTGGCAATCTGTTGCAGCACCTTCTTGCCGTCCGGACGTTCCTGCCCCCCGCCCGGCATGGGATACCGGCGCCGTCCGTAGCCCGGACCCATACCCGGGCCATAAGCGGCGGAATCGGAGAAAAGCACGGAATAGACCAGGGTGTCCGCCTTCTGGGCGGAACCGATGCTTTGGAAGAGTGTGACCTTGCTACCGGTGTCCACTCCGTCGGTGAGCAGGATCAGTGCCTTGCGACCCTTCTGCTTGCTCATCAGGTCATCGGAGGAGAGCAGAATGGCATCGTACATTTTGGTGCCGCCGCGGCCGCCGCCGCCCTGCGGGTACCTACGCCCCTGTGGATAGCCGCCGCCGGGATAACGGCCCGGTGGATAGCCTCCGCCCGGATAACCTCCGCCTTGCGGATAGTTGCCTCCCTGCTGTGGAGTCTGTTGCTGCGGGGGGCGGCCCACTTGTAACAGGTCCAGCGCCTGTTCCAGTTTCTGGCGGGAAGCGGTGAAATCCTGCAGCAGTTCGGTCTCGTAATCGAAATGAATCACAAAGGCCAGATCGCGATCTTCCCGCAGAATCCGGCTAAAAAACGCCAGGCCGGCGGTGCGCTCGTCACCCAGCACGCCGGCCTGGCTGCCGCTGGTATCCACCAGCAGGCCGAGATAGAGCGGAAGACTGCTTTCCCGCTCGAAGAACTTGATGGTTTGCGGACGGCCCTCTTCGTCCAGTGCAAAATCGTCCTTTGACAGATCTTTGATAATCTTCCCGGATTTGTCCCGCACTGTCGCGAAGACGTTTACCACTTTCACGTCCGCTGAATATTTCGGCGGTTGCCCGGCGGCGGGGCCCTCCTGGCCGGAGAGCAGGCGCGCGGCCGGGAACAGGGACAGGGCGGACAACAGGTCGCGCCGGGTGAGCTTGTGGCTGGTGAACACTTCGGATAAAAAGATGCGCCAAAGCGGCGTTTCGTTACACCGGAACGGGAAACTCCTGTTCGTGACGCATGTATACTGCGAGATATGTGCCGCCTTACGTGCCTGATTTTGCTGTCTGCGCCCCTGTTTGCGCAAGGTGCTCATCTGCTTCTTCGTTCGCCCGCTTTGAGCCGCACACAGATCGTCTTTTCCTATGCGGGCGATCTGTGGAGCGTACCTCGTGATGGCGGTGAGGCCCGCCACTTGACCACCGGCGCGGGCGACGAAAGCAATCCGGTCTTCTCCCCCGATGGCTCGATGATCGCCTTCACCGGCCAGTACGACGGGAACTATGATGTGTTTGTGATCCCCGCCGAGGGAGGCGTGCCCAAACGTCTGACCTGGCATCCCGATTCCGACCACGCGGTGGGCTGGACTCCGGACGGCAAGCGGGTCTTGTTCTCGTCCCGCCGCGACAGCGGCACCGATGCGATCCACTTGTTCACGGTGTCCGCGGACGGCGGATTTCCGGAAGAGTTGCCCCTTCCCAACGGTGAATCCGGCTCTTACTCGCCGGATGGTACGCATCTGGCCTATGTGCCGCTGTTTCAGTGGCAGCAGGCCTGGAAGCGGTACCGCGGCGGCCAGACAAAAAAGATCTGGCTGGCCAACCTGGCCGACTCGGGTGTAACGGCCATACCGCGAGAGAATTCCAACGACTTCAACCCTATGTGGGTGGGAGACAAGGTGTACTTTCTGAGCGACCGCAACGGGCCAGTAACCCTGTTCAGCTACGATACACGCACAAGACAGGTGAAACAGTTGGTGGAGAATCACGGTCTGGATTTCAAGAGCGCCTCGGCGGGGCCGGGCGCGCTCGTTTATGAGCAGTTCGGATCGCTGTTTCTGTACGATTTACGTTCCGGCCAATCTAAGGCGGTCCCTGTGCGGCTGGCCGGCGACTTACAGGAAATCAGGGTTCATTATGTGAACGTGGCCAAGCGCCTGAGGGCGCCGGACCTTTCGCCGACGGGCGCCCGCGCCGTATTCGAGGCGCGCGGTGAGATTGTCACGGTGCCGGCGGAGAAGGGAGATGCCCGGAATATCAGTCAGACCGCCGGAGCGAACGAGCGCGGCCCCGTCTGGTCGCCGGACGGGCAAAACATCGCCTATCTTTCCGATGAGAGCGGCGAGTATCGGTTGTATCTGCGCAGTCAGGACGGTACAGGAGAAGTGAAGAAGATCAGCCTGGGCAAGCCGGCGTTTTACTCTTCGCTGGAATGGTCGCCAGACGGCAAGAAGATCCTGTATGTGGACAATCATCTGCACCTTTGGTACATGGACCTGGAGCAGCAAAAGCCGGTCTTGGTGGACACCGGTCAATATCAGGGCGGCAGCGATTTCTCCCCATCCTGGTCGCCGGATAGTAAGTGGATTGCTTATACCAAAGAGTTGAAAAGTCACATGAGTGCAGTCTTCCTTTACTCACTTACCGATTCGATGGCAAACCAGGTAACTGACGGCATGAGTTTGGCCGCGTCGCCGGTATTCGACCGGGAAGGGAAGTATCTTCACTTTCTGGCCAGCACGAATGCCGGTCCTTCGAGCGAGCCGGATGTCGGTAACTTCTCGCGGCCCGTGACTTATAGCGCCTATCTCATGGTGTTAGCGAAGGATCAGGCGTCTCCCTTCGCGCCACAGAGCGACGACGAGAAGAAAAAGGAGGAAGCTAAGAAAGAGGATAAGGATAAAGACAAGGACAAAGAGAAGGAGAAAGCCGAAGCAGTCCCGACCAAAATCGATCTCGAAAATATCGGACAGCGCATTCTGTCGCTGCCCTTACCCCCGAAGCGCTATACCGCTATCGCCGTGGGAAAGCCCGGCATTGTTTTCATTGTGGAAACGCCCGCGCCTCAGGCCGGCGGAGAAGACGGCGCCACGATCCAGCGCTACGATCTGAACAAGCGCAAAGGCGACGTGGCCCTGCGCAACGTCCAGCAGTTCACCGTATCTTTCAATGGCGAGAAGATGCTATACCGGCAGGGAGACAAGTGGATCATCTCCGCTGCCGCGGACAATTCCGACCCAAAGGAATTGAAGACCGGCGATCTGCAAGTGCGGGTGGATCCCCCCGCCGAGTGGAAACAGATGTATCACGAAGCATGGCGTATCGTGCGGGACTTCTTCTACGATCCCAATTACCACGGTTTGGATCTGCAGGCGGCCGAAGAGAGGTACTCGGTATACCTGCCAGGAATCGCTTCGCGCGACGATTTGAACTACCTGTTCACCGAGATGCTGGGAGAGTTGACCGTAGGTCACGAATTCATCGGCGGCGGCGATACACCCGACGTCAAGCGCATTCCCACCGGCCTTTTGGGCGCGGATTACAAAGTCGAGCAGGGACGCTATCGTTTCGCCCGCATCTACAATGGGGAGAATTGGAACCCCGGAACCACCGCCCCATTAACTCAACCGGGTGTCAACGTGTCCGTGAGCGACTATCTGCTGGCGGTCAATGGGCGGGAAGTGCGGGCGTCCGATGATCTATACAGTCTTTTTGAAATGACCGCGGGAAAAGCCACGATTTTACGGGTGGGTGCGAATGCCACTGGCGCGAATGCTCGCGATGTGACCGTGGTTCCGATCGAGGACGAGCACAACCTGCGGCATTTGGCGTGGGTAGAGGACAACCGCCGCAGGGTGGATGAATTGTCCGGCGGCCGCGTGGCATACGTCCATATGCCCGATACGGCGGGCGCCGGCTATACCAGCTTCACCCGGTATTTCTTCGCTCAAGTGGGCAAAGAGGCTGTGATCATCGACGACCGTTTCAATCACGGCGGCAGCCTGGCAACCGACATCGTCGAGTACCTGCAGCGCAAGCCGATGAGTTACATTACATTTCGCGATGGCGCCGACTGGGAACAGCCGCAAGGCGCGATTTTCGGACCCAAGGTGATGATCACCAATGAATTCGCGGGCTCGGGCGGCGATGCGATGCCCTGGTATTTCCGGCGCGCCGGCGTCGGCAAACTGGTGGGCATGAGAACCTGGGGCGGACTGGTGGGGCTAGCTGGCTTTCCCGATCTCATGGACGGCGGCGTGGTCACTGCTCCCAACGCGGCGATCTGGAACCCGAACGGGACCTTCGACGTGGAGAACCACGGCGTGACTCCGGATATCGAAGTGGACATGGATCCCGCGCTGGTGCGTCAGGGACACGATCCGCAACTCGAAAAGGCCGTGGAGGTGATCATGGCCCAACTTCCCAAAGAGTCGCCGGCTCCGCTCAAGCACCCGGCGTACCCGAACTATCACAAGAAGTGACCGAGTCTATTTGAAGATACTCTTGGGAATCATGGCGTGGACGCCCTTGGTGCCGTCTACGGCCTGGGTGACATTGAAATCCACCGCTACACTGCAAAGCGCGTAGGCGTCTTCGCGGGAGAGGTGTTTTTCGGTAACCAGGAAGTCGATGGCTTCGCGCACGGCGAGAATCAGCGCCTGCGTAAGGTCCTCGTCCAACCCCATTGCGATCCAGTGAGTCGGCGTTTCGGCGCGCGGCCATTTCAGGTGCATGTCTTTGCGCACGATGAACTGGAACGTACCCACCAGCGACGTCTCCATCGCGGTGATATCGACCTCACCGTTGCCCTGGCCGGCGTGACCGTCGCCCACTTCGAAGAGCGCGCCCTTCACGTGCACGGGGATGAACAGCCTGGTGCCCACGACGAGATCTTTGTTGTCGATGTTGCCGGCGTGTTCTCCGGGAGGTGCACTGTTTACGCGGCCTTTAGAGGGGTCTGGTGCTACCCCCATGCTACCGAAGAACGGGTGCAGCGGAATCTCTATATTGTCGGCGAATTCGGCCACGTTGCGTTTCATGTCCAGGGGAATGATTTTGGTTCGGCCCTGCTGGAAATCCGTTCGCGGCAGAACGCCTCGCTGGGGGCTGAAGCCGTTGGAGGCGTAGGGTGTGGATAGGTCGATCTTCTGAATACGCACCTCCAATACATCCCCGGGCTCAGCATCTTCAATATAGATGGGGCCGGTGAGGATGTGGCCGCCGGGACCTTTGGCGTCGCCGGTCACGTCGGCATAGATTCTCTTTAACTCGGGTTGGATATCCTCGTCCTTTACGCCGGCACGCGCCAGGGAAACAGGACTACTGGTGGTCATGGTTTGCACCGAAACGGTATCGCCGGATTTGATGCGCAACACCGGCTTGGCTTCGGACCAATAATATCCCCAGGCCACAGTAGCCGGCGTGGCTTTGAGTTGGTAATCCGCTGCATGGACCGCGGTAAGCGCCGTCAGCAAAGCAAGAAGGAGTTTCATGTTTATCCAGCGATTCTACCAGCATCGGCGCGCGCGTCGGAATCGCGCGAGTCTGCCATACTGAAGGTTCGTTCATGAACACAAAGGAATCGATACTCACCAGCAGCGCTGCCTGGCTGACGTTCGGGTCGGCGGTGGCGATCCTGTTGTCGATTGCGGCCTCACAGATTTTGTTGGGGTTGGCGCTGGCGGCGCTGTTGTTGTCCGGCGATCCGATTCGATTGCCGCGGATCCGTCTGGCTCTGGGCCTGTTTCTGGCCGGAACGGTGGTTGCGCTGCTCTTCTCCGGCGAGATTGCCCACGGCTTGCCGCAGATCCGGAAATTCTTTGTATTCACCGAATTGCTGGTAGTGTTCTCCTGTTTGCGTGACGCCGCGCTGATTCGATGGTTGTTCCTGGTTTGGGCGGGAGTCGGAAGCATCGACGCGTTGCGCGGCTTCGTCCAGTTCGCTGGCAAGATGCAGCAGGCTCACAGCCAAGGGCTGAGTATCTATCAGTATTACGTAAATGAACGAATCACTGGTTTCACGAGTCATTGGAACACTTACTCAGCGGAAGAGATGTACGCGTTCATCATGATCTGCGCGTTTCTTTTCTTCTCTCCCGGTGCGCGGCGGCGTTCGTGGGTGTGGGTGCTCTGTGCCGCTCTAATTGCACTGGCCATTCTGCTGGCCGAGACGCGAGGCGTGTATGCAGCGGTTGCCGTGGCGGCTATGTATCTGCTGTGGTTCTGGAATCGGAAGTTGGTGTTACTGCTTCCGGTGCTGTCTGGAGTGCTGATTCTGGTTTCTCCTCCAGTGATACGCGAGCGATTCAGTTCGTTTCTGAAGCCGCAGCAGGAGGACTCCAACACGTTCCGCAAAATCGCGTGGCGAAGCGGCATTCGGATGATTGAAGCTCATCCTTTGCTTGGGCTTGGGCCAGACGGTCCGAAATATCATTTCATGGAGTACATTCCGGAGGATGTTCCGCGCGCCAGTCTGCCATCGGGATTTTACGAGCACGTCCACAATCTGTATCTGCAGTACGCCGCCGAGCGGGGCATTCCCGTTTTGCTTATTTTTCTTTGGATGATCGGCCAGATTCTGGTCGACTTCTTTCGGGGCGTACGGTCGCTGCCGCCGGGACGCAGCGACAAGCGGTTTCTACTGCATGGCGCCATTGCTGTGGTGCTTGCGGTTCTGGTGGAGGCGTTTGTGGAGGTGAATCTGGGCGACAGCGAGGTGCTCACAATGTTCCTGGTGGTGGTGGGATGCGGTTACCTTGCACTGGAGAAAGAGATCGTGTTCGATGGGCCGCCTATCCAAGGTAACGCGAACTAGCCGATCTCCGTTCAAAAGGCAGAGGATAACCGATCAGGCAGAATTGATCCAGAGCAAACAGGACCACGGATTCCACCCCGGACGCGATCGCCAGTTTCCGTTCCCTGTCCCAGGGTGTGGCGTAGTCGCCGATACCGACCAAATGGCTGGACCGACCGGGCGGAAAGCCGAGACCCGCCGGGAGTTGAATCGATTTCCTGGCATGGTCGAGGTCACGGTTGCCGGTGTAGGTGAAGTTTTCGGTCTTGAGGCAACTCAGATGTTCCGGAGTCCAGTAGGAAGTTGGATAATTGACGATGCGGTTCAGCGCCGTGTCATTCACGTCGGGCGGATACAGAACTTCAAACCGCGTACTTGGGTGTGAGTGCTTGACGGCGTCCATAATGCCCTTGGTGAATTCTCCAATCAGCGACGCGAGGAAGGCACATTCGTCAGGATAGACGCCTGGATCGGCGTCCTGGCTGGCAATTATGGGCAATTCCCGGCCATATTGGGTCTGGAACGTGCTGGTGGTATGGGAATCGTAGAACGGCATGCCCGCGGGACTGGCAAAGTACCACCATTGGACCTCGCCGAATTGTAAGTATGGCTCGACCCCAGCGGTTTCCATCAGGGCCGCCATTGCGAGGTAGACTTGCTGCCAATATGCGGCGCTCGCCGGCGAAAAGTTGGTCTGCAATGCCGGTGTGTTGACCCAGACGGCGCTTCCGTCCGGATAACGCTGCGCGATCGCGGTAGATGTCGAATCGTCGCCGTTTCCCAATTCCGTGCTGAACGACGCCGTTACGGCGATGCCGTATGTCTTCAATGCCTGGAAAAGGCTAACGCTCCAATCGCGGCAAGCGCGGTTTATGGGAAGTAACTCCGTAAGATCTGTTAGCCACTTCCCATCATTCCCGCCGGTCAGCACTGTGCTGGCCGGGCTTGCAATGAACTGCGTACTATTGGTGGCGGCGGTGATGGAGATGCCGTTGCCGGCAGAACCCATGGCGCGGGCGGTGATTGTAAGAACCGGCCCATCCGCCTTAGCCCATACACCCGTCGATCCGGCATTGATGAGTAATGCAAGACAGGTTGGGATGCTCTCCACGGTATCGCCGATCAAATTCAAATGGCTGATGGCTGTGCCCGCGATCGTGATCGAGGTAACCTTGCCAAATTCGGAAAGTCCGGTGAAAGTGACGCTTGCGGAGGCGTAAGAATAACCCGACGCGCAGAGTTCGTAAAACCACAGCGCGCCTGCATAATGGTTGACCCGGCCGTGAAAGCCCAGAGCCTGAATCAGCCAAGCCGTTCGTTCCGGTGCGATCGCAATGGAGTGCAGTGTGTCCCAGTCCGTTGCCAGGCTGGTCGCGGGCACCGGGGTACAAACAGGGATGCTGTCCGTAGGGACCGCCAATTCGAGGAAGTCGAAATAGAAATAGCTCCCTATCGGGCCGCTATGCGTGAATGTGACGGTGTGTTCCGACGCCCCCGAGAGTTGTCCCAGGGGAAGTCTCACCAATACGTCTTCGCCCGATAGTGTTCGGCGTTGATTTTGATAATAGGCCAACTGTAACTCGATGGCCTGGGTCACTCCGCCGTCAATCTGAACAGTCACAGCGGCTGCCGTGTCAGCGTATCGAGTGCCCAAATATAAATCGTGAGCGGCGGGCATGGTATACCTGCACGTCACGACATCGCCAGGAGCTGCAGTCCGGTGAATCGAACCGCCGGAGAAGTTGCCGTGGTCCGTGAACCATGTGCCCTGATAGGAAATCGCGCTGGAATCATCCTCAATCCGGCGAGTCCCGGGGCCGGCGACAGAATATGTGAGATTCGTCCCAGTCACGCTCCAATTGCTGATGACCACGGAGAACTCCGTGCGTTGAAAACGCCCCGGCTGCAAGTCAGCGGCCCAGGTCCAACGTAGCTTTCGCACATTCCCGGCAGGGACCGTGACCCCGTTGAGATCAACCATGTTGCCAAAGTTCAGATTCACTTGCCAGCATGTGGGCGATGTCCCGCCTCTGAACATCGCCCACGCCGGCGCCCACGATTCCGTACATGCCCCGTGCACGGTTCCGTAAGCGCCAATTCGATTTGCATTTGTGCCAGGCACTCCGATATAGGCGAGAGTGATTTGATTTCCGCTACCCGCTGCGATCACTCCGCCGGCCGCCTGATTCGCTGTTATGATCTCTGCCAGTGCACTCACTGCGCTGGCTAGGGTGTCAGTCGCCGAGAGCCGATAATTGAAGTGCTGATCGAGCCAGGATAACTCGATGTAGTCATCCCCAGTGACAGAGCCTTGCAACTCAAACCGGGCAGTTGGCGGCGAGTAGCTTCCGGCGCAGGGCGTCGCGTACTTTGCAAGGGAGACTTGGTACAACGTCTCGATACCGCCAGAATCGGCCCAGACCCTCAGATAGGGCCAGTCCACGGTGGGCCAGAGAACAGAGTCGAAGGGAATGCAGTTCGTCCGGGTTTCCTGGTAAGACAGGGAGACCCCGCTCAAGTCGCCATCAGGCAGATTGCGTAGCAGCGGGTGTTCAAACACGTTGTCGCGGTTCCATTCCACGACCGCCCAGTCAGCCTGCTGCCGCCAGGAGCCGGAGACCCTGAAGCCCGTCTGGCTGGTGGCGCTGAGGGCCGCAATCGCTGAAGGTTGCAGGAAGTAGCACTGCAGGTCCCGATCGGGCCGTAATTTTGAAAGTTGGTCGCTCATCAAAGTCGAATCACCACCGTTAGGTCCGCGCCCGGGTATGTCTGCCCGACCAAAAGCACGGACAGGGTGATTTGCGCCTGTTGAGGCAGAGGCGCCAGACCGAACCCGCTCACACTGTTGGAGACGATCATTCCGGGTTCGAATATGCACTGGCAGTAAGGCGTGCCGTTTACGTTCACGCGGAACTCGACCGGCGTGTCGGCTGCCGTTCCGAGAACTCCGTATATGTCGCGCACGGAACATTGTGAATCCACCACAACGGCTGGCGTTGCCGACTGGTCCACCGCCAGGTACCCATTGACTTGCAGTGAATATTGTCCACCTGCATAGGTCCGCAGGCCATTGTCAGAGGAGTGAGTCAGGAAGATAGAAGTGGGGGGACCATTGCCCTTTCGATTCGTTACGAAAAGCTGCGCACTGGCAATCCGGACATCCGGAAGTACAATCGGGAAGCTCCAATTACCGCTGTACGGAGTACCAAAAAACCTGTCCGGAAACGGCGCAATGACGGTTTTCGCCGTCAGATGATAGACCGCGGCGTCAGCAGGATGGGAAACAGGGTGAGTACCATGCATACCGCGAATCACGGCATATAGGGCGCCGTCATTCGTGACGGCGGCCACTTGCATGACCTCCGCCTCGATCTGAATCATGGCACCCATCTGTGCCGTGCCTGGGGTGTTTAACGCTATCGCCGTGTCGATGCCGGCTACCTCAGTGGCCAGCATGAATGGTGTGACTCCCTGAAGTTCATCCCAACAATACACGGTGAGGGTGGCGGCCGAGACAGTTTGTGTATTCGTAAGGTCGCTAAATGAGACACCGCTCAGGCAGACTATACCGCCACCCGCGGTTGTCGAGAGGCCGAACAGAGCGGGCGCCGGAGGTATATCGGTATCTCCGTATCCTGACCCGCCGATTTGCCACGGAGTCACTGTGGAAAGTGCCGCCGAACACTCCACGTCGTTCACGTTGGCAGCCCTTCCGGTGATCTCTACCACCGCCCCGGACTGGTTCGGAATGGTGAATTGCACGGGGCTGCTTTTGGTGAGTGCTCCGAAATGCCATCCTGCTTCTGCAATTGCAAAAAAGCTGGTTGCATCGGGCTCCACGGCCCATGGTCGTACGAGCGTCACGGTGGTTGCGTCATTGGCGGCGACACACTGTTCCTGCCCGGCTCCGGTTCCGCGAGTGATCCGCACGTTCATTCCCCTGTAAGCATTCACGGCCATCGCGAGCGTCTGATTTCCCAATGTGTTCGGGGAATGAATACTCACAGGAGTTTCGGGCTGAAGTTCCATGCGCCAGTAGAAATTCGCATGGTCGAAATTGGAATCGGGTGGCGCAATGAGTTGATCGGGCAACCCGTCGTCCACGAATCGAGGCGCGATCGGTTGATTCGAAGAAATCCGAAACAGCGCGGCCGGTGTGGTTCCGCGATAGACGTGAAACGAGGCCGTACCGGAAGCAAAGCTTAGCTCTAAAAGCGTCACCTGACTGTTGTCACTAAGCACAACGGCTCGAATCAGAAATGACAGGGGACTCTCGTTACCCGCACCATCCGCCGCCGAGACGGCATAGTAGAGGTGGACGCCGCCTTTCAGTGTGCCACCGGTGCCAATCTCGGGCGTCAGTCCGACGAGAGGTACGCCCGGCCCCGCCGACCCTGGTGAGGCCGGCGCAATGAAGCTCACACGTACTGTGGATTGCACCGTTCCATCACCGCTGGTTGAATCGGACTCTGCGATGCCAAACTGAATGTCGCCATTACCGTCTAACATGCTACCAAGCAAGGGTCGCGGAAGACCCACTCCAATGTTGCCCTGCTGTGAGCAACCCGCCGCCAGGGTTGGTTGCCCATTCGAGTCGGCATACCAGGCATCGTCGTGGATTTGCGCGGTGATGGTCGCGGTGCGGTAGTTTGTGGCGGGCGATATCTTCCGCACACGAAACGGCTGCCGGATGAACCCCTCTTTGAGATAAGTGAGGGTGATCAAATCGCCGGGCCGGATTCCAAAGCCTTTAACGCTGGTTTCGAATACGACGCAGGTGTTGCCTTGAACTGACTGATCCAGATTGAACTTGAGAATCCGACCGGCCTGATCGTAGTTGGCAATTCCGGCGGCCATTAGGGTCGTAGAGACCTGTTGACCGGCCAGAGCCACATCGGCGGGGTCAACTATGGAATAACTGTCCTGCTGATAACCGTTCAGGGCGTCCTGGAATTCCACGGTGTAGCAGTTTGGTGTGTCTGCAATCGATCTCGAGGAAACAGTTATGCTCGGCTCACCATTCTGGCGGCGGAGGATTCCGGAAAAGCCATTGCTGCCATCCCCGAATTCATAACTCGGCCAGCCGCCATTGAGGGTTTGAGTGCTATTCGACCACGGGGGCCGTGAGGGCTGTTGCAGTGCTGCGGTGTTCTGTACTTCCAACTGCAAGAGGCCATTCGCGCCATACGTCAGATAGAGGCGAGCGGCATTGCGTATGCCGCGAATCACGTCGCCGGCGCTTTTCCGCTTTTGGATCGCGACATTGCACTGAAAACGGGAAATGGTGATTGCGTTTCCGTTCAAATCGATCGCGGAGATGGGAGTTTCGCAGTATGCCGCCGCCGCGGCGAAACTCGTAAGGTCGAGTTCATCCGTGGTCCAGCCGCTGCGGCGAAGAAGATCCAACAATATCCACGCCGGATTGTTCGAAAACTGATCGCCGACATAGGTCCCATCCGTTCCGTAGACCGGAACCAGCAGACCCTGCACCAACACTTTCACATTTGGCAGCGAATTGCCGTCGTTCAACGAGTTCGGGACAACTACTGACAAGTACGCCATGCTGCCATAGGGGTCGCCGGCAGGATTGCCGTCGCCGTCTACGAAGTTGCCGTCGCACGCTCCATCCCGGGCTCCGAGTGTGGGGATGTTGTACCACCCGGTACCCGTCATGTTCGTGCCGGACACGCCCGCGGGAATCTCGACGCCGCTCACGAGCACTGTGAGGACTCCCTTCATCTCGCCGATACCCAGCAAGACCTCCATGCGGGTAAGATTGCCGTCGTTACGGGAAAAGACCACTAACGGTTCATACCACGCGGTGCCGTAGACCATCGGAACGAAATCGTTGTACCGCGCCTGATTTACGGAGACCGAAGACGTGCTCCAATCTTTCCCATAACTTCTTACTGCTATGACCGGCGGGACAAACTGCAATCCACCGAAACGCGGAAACATGCCGCGTGCACGGCAATCATCCCGCGTGTAGCCGCAAGACGCGTAGGGCGCTGCGCCGTCGAGGGTTCCGGTCCCGCCCGGGAGTCCTGGCGAGTAACCGCAGCGATAGTACCGCGAATATCTGCCCTTGGGTCCGCCATCAATCGCCTCCGTCTGTTGGACGGTGGTGGAGGGAAAGTTCCAGGGACAGCGGCGCTGGATGCGCACCTCAGGGAGCAGAAGACGCTGCAAGTTCATGCGATTACTCGCCGTCAACCGGAATGTAGCTTCTTTGATCTGGTCGGGCGGATTGCAGATGCCCTGAAAGACAACCGACACGTCGGTGAGCGGTTCCCCGCTTCGCAGATCGTAAAATAGGAATCCGACGGTAAGTTTAGCGCCCTTCCAGCCGGTTGCCCGTTCGATTTCGGAAAAGTGGGAATCTGCGTTGGCCAACACAATGGAGATAGAGGGGCTGCCGTCCACGCCTTGATCCGACGCGGTCTGTATCTCAAAGGAGCTGTGACTCAGAACGCGCGCGGTGTAGTGTGTTGCGCCAACAGTCACCGCATGAGTGCTCCAGTGTTCGCTTTCGCCGCTTGCCAGCACGCAATCGAAGACGATGAGTGGCGTGTCGGCGACCGCACGTTCCTTTAACTCAGAGATGGTTTGCATAAAAGACCAATAACGTCGTAGTGTGGCGATTGACATCTGTCGTTGTGAATCGAAAGGTATCGTCGAGGAAGCGCGCGTTTTCGTAGACGCCCCCTGTGGTGCTCGGCATATACCGCGATGCCGCGGCTTGCGGTTCCACTTGAGGACCGAATAGATCGATTGCACTGTTTGCTGGCAGTTCTATCCCGAATTCGATCGACGATGCGCCGGGATTGCCGGTCCGCGCCAGCGTGATTCGGTTCCAGGTGGTCCCAACCGGGTGTGAAGAGCGGTTAGTACCCGATAAAAGAGTCACCGTTCCGGACTGCGATGACCGTACGTAAACGCTGAAACAATACAGGTAGCCGGCAGGTGCGTTGAGCGTCTGGACGACACTTTGCGGGCCGGCGCCAGTGTTGGTTACGTGCCACGCCGACACTCCGCCGTTCCGGTCGGCGACTCCGCCGGCAACATTCAATAGCGGCGCCAGGCCCCACGCGACGTTGGTGAGATCTTCGCTCCAGGACAGCAAGTTTGCTGCCGGGTCCAGAAAGGTGAAGCTGTTCAACGAACCCTCGGTCGCTGCATGGAATGCCTGCAGCGCGTCCAGTTCGAGATCGCTCAATCCGGTGTATGTGAGTCGCCACTGTACCGCTCCGCCGGCGGTATCGGCGTAGACGACTCTGGTGCCATCAACGGTTGTGTTGACGACTGTCCGCGAGTTTCGCTTCCGGATGATCGGAAACTGACTCAGCGCGCCGGTCGTAAGTTGTGGGTAGACGAGCATATGCTAATTCCGGCTTTCGGCGATCGTGAGTGAGGTTCGGCTCCGCAACTCCGCTGTCGTCTCGATCGTCAACTGGTCGCTCTGTACGCTGCAGACGGCATACACCTTACCGTCCCATGGGTCTGTGAAAGAAAAGGTGCCGAGGCGGCCTTGATTCTGTTTGAAAAAGTTGTCCACTGCAGCCATCTCGGTCTCGTCCAGGGAAGTGAGTTGAATTACCCAGCAGTGGAGAGGGTTTGCCGCGTCACGGTACCGTTGCTCTTCGCCATCGACGAAGCGGAGCGTCTGATTTCGAAACTGCACGGTCTTGGTCGCCGGATACTGCGCGACGGCTTTTGTTTTCAGAAGGGGAAAGGTGGTCATGTCAGAGTTCGTTCACTACGTCATTTAAGGAACTGAGATTCAACATCGCTCCGCGCACGGCTTGGGCAATCTGGCTGCTGTAGTCCATGAAGGATTGGGCGTCCATCGCCTGCACGTTTACTGTAATCTGCGGAGCCGGGGATCCTGGCTCGGTTGGACGCACGGCGTCGCTGGAATCGACTGTGCCAGGGTCGCTGGTGCTGTACCTGTACAAGCGGGCCGCTCCCGTCTGGTCAAAGTCGGCAGCGGCGAGGCCTCCGGGGGTCTCGGCGCTTTCAAACGAGATGGATGACGGCATCGTATACTTGTCTAGCGCCGGCGGGGCACTGGCTCCGCCGCTGAACAGGCCGATCAGGCCCGTTATCAACGGTACAATTCCGAAGCCGCTCTCTAAAAACGTCGTTGCGATGGAGGTCACGCTGGGCCCGCCGCCGGGATCGTTTGTCGCGGTGCTTTGGCCCCGAGTGCTAATGCCTGGCGACGTAGCGGCCAAGGTGTCCGGCCGGGTTGCCGCCATTTGGCCGAGTTCGGCGACTGTCCGCATGAGTGACTCGTTTACGCCGGTCTGGCGATCCGAGTCCGCGCTCCCAGTGGGGACTGCTAAAGGCGCGGCCTGTCCGGCAGGTGGCCCCGGTGTGACTCCGGCCACCGCTTTGCCGAGTTGAGCCAGTGTCGCGGTGAGTGACTGAGTCACTTCGGATTGCGCCAAGCCGTAAAAGGCCATTTCGGAATACTCACCATCGAACAACCCGCCGAACTCATTCAGTATTTGATCGTGTACTTTGCTGGGCACGGTTCACCTCCGCGAGCGCCCTATCGAGAATCATGAATGCATCAACTTGCCGGGCGCTCAACTCCGCAAGACTGATACCTCCGAGCCGGCGCCAGACCAGAAACTCCTCCACCAGCGCCTCACTTTCCGCCGAAATGTATGATTTTGGACAGGTATGGAGGGTGATGTCTTTTCTGGCCCACACGGGTGGACCACTGTCTGTCGTAGCCAGCAGCCAACCGCATTGGCGTCTTTTCTCCAGGCCGTTTGTTCGGCACACGTCGCACTTCCAGCCGGCCTGGTTGGAAAGTTGAAAGTGGAAGGCGACGATCAGTTTTTTCTTTCAGCCGCCTGGAGGCCGGTCTCCGCCCGAACGGCGGCGAGGGCCTCTCGGAGCAGATCTTCCGGCCCCGCCTCTGCGAGCAGTTCCGGTGTGGCGGTCGCGCCGTCGATGGCCAACCCCGAAACTGCTCGCAGGCCCCAGGTCAGGAAGAGCCGGTCCACTTCCGCACGAAGGAGCGCGCCTTCCATCGTGCCAGCCGGCTCCGCATCCGCCTGGAGAAACTCTAAACGCCTGGCCAGGTCGCGTACCTGCCGCATCAGTTCCATGCGTCGTGCGAATGAGAGCTTCGCAACAGTGTAGGTCACGCCCTCGGCAACCTGCGACGGCACCACTTTTACGCTGTCGTATGTCATATTCAAGCGAAGGCCACCGCGATTTCGTCGTCGGCTGTGCCCTGTCCCCTGGACGGTCGGAAGCGCCACTGCAGACGAGCCTTGCCGTCATCGAACTCAGGTACCTCAGGAATCACACTCTTCAGATAGACGCCCATCAACTGGCCCGACACTTGGCCCAACTGGAACATCACAGTGACTGGGGACTGCTGACGCGCCGCCTGATATAACGCCGAGCTCGCGCTGTCGTCCTGGGCAAGTAAGTCGAAGGACGCGGTTACTTCGCGGTCACCGGGCGCAACGGCACGCGGCAGGTTGGAACCGAACTCTTTCGTCCTCGTATCGAGATTGTTCCGGACCACCACTGAGGCATTCGTAAGTGTGAAAAACTGTGTCGGCGTGGCTCCCAACCACGCTTGCCCCATATTGCCTGGGACGATCGAGTAATCGAAGGCTGCCAGATCCGGCTCCAGCGGGAAGCTCTGCAAATCGCCGGCAATTGTAGAAAAGCTGCTGCTGTCCAGTACGTCCTGGCCAACTCCGGTGAAATGAAATTCGTGATAGTCGCCGTTGACCGTGATTTCCAGTTCTTCGACGGCTGCGCCGCACAACAGCCTTTGGACGGCTGTCGCCGGGCTCCAGAAATCGAAAACGCTGACGCTGGGCAGTTCCGTTGCGGGCTCGTAAGTGACGGTCGCTCCCAGGACTGTGCCAGCCGCCGGTAGCATGGTGAAGGGAACATTGAGTTGTACGTTGTTGGGGTCGATGATGGCCGCGACGAAGCGGATCTCTTCAGCCGATGCGACGGCTTGGCCGGCGGACAAGCCATGTGCTGCCGTGAACCCAAGCCTGCCATCGGAGGTGCTCGATGCCACTGTGCCGCCGGCGAAGGGTTGCGGCGTTCCGCCCAGCGCAGCCTGGAACAGAGGACCGTATCCAGGTCCAGCCGCCGCTTTGTCCCAACTGGTCATGTAGGTGTGCAGCTCAAAGTTGGTCTTGAGCCGCCCTCCAGCGGGGAGTCCTGCGAATGTCCGCGTTCCGGTCTTGTCCTTTCGATTCACCACTTCGCGCTGTTGCTTGATGGTGAGCTTCAGTGCCGGAATGCGGTTGCTCGCGGTGATAGCCGCGGTGTTTCCGTACGCGCTTTCCAGCGCCGTATAGAAACGGTTTGCGTTTGAAGAAATATAGGATGACATAGCTAACTGATACTCGCTCCAATCTCGAATGTGACCTTCGCTGTTTGTATGTAATTCTTGCCGCCATGTTTAACTGCGCTGAACACCACCTGGTAGCCGCCGCAGTAGTACATGCCGTCTCCCCAGTCGCCGCGATGTGCATCCAACACCTGCATGACGGCGTCCGCGTACGACTCCAGTCCGTCCTGGAGCCCGCCAAGGCGGTCCTGCGATGTGCGTAGTTCAATGACCATCTGGAGCGTGCCGGAAAAGCGCCGAAACTTCTCCACCAGGCTGTTGGTGATTTTTTCGCAGTAGACGTTTGCGGCCGGGTACACTATGGGATCGCCGCGCTCCGCAAGGTCTGCGGCGACGTTCTGAGCGCGGATCTGGGCAGCATTCAATTGAGCCGGCTGTTGCTCACAGCCGAATGTGAGAGCGGCCAGATTCGCACTCACCCCAGCGGGAGCAGTTATCCGCTGGATCACTTTGCGCGTTGCGAGACTTCCGATTCTGTTCGCCATTTAACCTCTCTGGATTAATCTGGGCAGGGGTTGCAGATAATTGGGCTCCTGTCCCAGGCCAGGCCTGTTCCCTCCCATCGCCGGCGGAACGAATTGCACCCACGTGTGACCGATCCCGATCGGCATGGGGTTCTGTTGAACCAGGGCGCCCGGATCGGTACCGAGGAAGATATTCCAACCTGTGGCATTCAGCGGGCCCGCTCCCGGCTGGACCAGAATGGTGCCGCCGGCGGTTGTGATATCGACGGGAGCTGCCGCCGCGCCCTCCTCGCCGAGCCGGTTCACCCAAGCCATCGTTACGTAGTACGTTCCGTTCGGTAGGGGAGCACCAACCGCAGGGATCGCGGACGGAATGTCGGCCTTCGGCACCGGCAGCGTGACGATACCCAGTCCGATTTGCACGAGTTTTTCATACGCCCACATTGCCTGTTTATGGAACTGGTCGCGCCGTCCGGCGTACCGGTCATTCAATTGGCAGTGATACGCATCCGCGTAGAACATTTCCAGCGTTCGATACGTGTGCCATAGTTTGAGCGGCGGCGTCACCGCCACAACGGCCAGCTTGGGGCGCGGCTGCAGCCAAGCGGTCTGGTTGACGCAGTTGGATGCAGCTAGCAGCGAGTAGAGTTGGATGCCGATCTCTTCGTGGGCAAGGCGTAATTTCTGCGTCACGTCGATTCCCTCGACGTTAGCAATCTCAAGGAGTTGGGTGTCCTGCGCCGAAAGGTCTTCAATGCAGGAGGGGGGGCCGTCAGTGAACAGCGCCATGTTATACCTGGTCCTGAATGCCTTTGGCTCCGGTCATCCTTCTCACTTCATCGACGCTCACCACCTTGAACTGAAGGCTCTTCGCGGCTTCCGCCTCCCCGGCCGCGCGCCTGGCCTCGGCTTGGCTCCGCCGGAAAGTCCGCTGTTCATCCGGCGAGGCCTCGCGAACTGTGCCCTCAACCAGTAATTTGGCGGCCAGGGAACGCGAGACTTCCGTGCAGATACCGGTCTTTCCTCCGTCCTGCGTCTGGCAACTTACCACCACCGGAAAAGGGTCAGCCAGCTTGCTTTCGGTGTCGCGAATCTTCTGATAATACGCTCTCAGATCCATGTCTATTCTCCTGTTCTCGTTGAATGTTGTAACGCGGGGCAGCCTTGCGACTGCCCCACGATGCGCCGGTTCGTGCGGTAACGACCCCTAGGTGTTCACCTGCACCCCCGAGGTGTTTCGCAGGACGCCGCAGCCGTACAGGACGTCCACCGTGAACTGCTGTGCCAGCGTATTCGGCTGATAGCTCATCACCACGCGCATGCCGAAATTGCCCAACTCGGCGTATTCGGCAATCGCGCCCGTACCCGGCAGGGGCTGCGGTAACCGGCGGATCACCAAGCCCAGCGCGTCCTTGGTGAACGCCATGTTATGAGTGGTCACCGGATCGCTCCCGGTCTTCTCGACGAACTGCGAGCGGAACACGAAGAAGTCCTTGATCTTTCCGATGGAGCCGTCGATCAACGCGTGCAAGCCGGCATCGCCGGCACTCTGGAATTCGCTGAACCGCGAAATCTGCCGCCACGCCGAGTAAGTGGCCGCGTCCACCACGATGTATTTCTGCTCGCTGGGGGGCACTTTCGCCAGAAACAGCGCAGTTTCCGCCGCGTCAATCGTCGCTTCCGTGATCGCCACGCCCGGCGTGCCCACCGGAGTGTTCGCCGTGAAGCCCGCATACAGGTTCAGGAGATCGCTTTCGATCTTCTGCGCGATAGCTGCCACGGCGGGTTGCATGTAAAGCTTCAGGAGGTCCGGAACGGCCAGAACCTTAGTGATGTCCGGAATCTGGAAAGTGGCTTCCGCGTGGGTGTTCAGGACGATCTGGGCGTTTCCCAGACTCGGATTCTGCGGTGTCACCGTTCCGCCTTCGGCGATGTTGTTCGCCACCATGGTGGGTGGAATCGGTACGTTGATGGTATCTCCGGCGTTTGCCAGCACCGGCTCGTAATCGCGATTCACCAGGTTCCCCATCACGAGGTTCCCGACCAGCACCGGCAATGCGTCCGCCGCCACCAGTTTCACAATCGCATTTGCGACATTAGCTGAGGTAATTGCTCCCAATTCTTTCTCCTTGTTGATTTTTGGTTTAAAAGCCCTTGAGGCTCTGCGACGCGACGCGCACGATTTCCTCTCGCACCCGCTGCATCTCTTCCGCGTTCATCCCCGGACGAATCCGCTCGATGCTCACTGTTTCGTTCCCTGTTGCCGGTGCCTTCAGGGTTGCGGTCATTCCGGTTCCACCAGGAATCCGCGCCGGCAGAAGTTCGGGATTCTCGCTGACGAATCCGGTGAGATACTCTTTGACGGGCATCTCCCCGGTTTCGCCTCGAGCCACGAATCTGCCATCCGGACCTCGCACGATGCTGTCCTGCACCGCTTTAAATGCCAGGTCAATCTTGGCCACGCCCAGCCGTTGCAATTCGGCTCTCACCGTGGAACTCCGTTCCGCGTCTTCGGCGGCCTTCCGGCTGCGCTTGTTCTCCTCTACCAGTTCGTTCAGCCGCCGTTCCAGTTGCTCCCTGCGCTTGCGTTCCTCCTGTAGTTCGGCCTTGTAAGCAGGCTCATTCTGGGCGTGCTCGTTGTTCACAAACTCCTGCACGGCCTGCCGGACAATTGCCTGTACGTCGATTCCTTCCATACACCTCCTATGAGTTGAAAGAGCGGAGCTGTTCTACTCTGCCCCTTCGATCTCCGCTACCACCTGGTTCTTGACTTCCTGCCGGGCGTCGCAGAGGTACTTCAACGCCAGCCGCTTGAACACCTGCTTCTTCAAGGTCGGCGAAGCGATGCCCAGCTCGAGTAACTTGCGGGCATCGTCCAATTCCGTTCCGAATTCGTCGATGTCAAACTCATCCAGGCCCGCAACATCGATCGTGATCCCGTCCTGTCGCGCTGCACAGATGGTCCAGAGAACCTGCTTCATGGCCTCTTTCACGGTGGTGCCGAAGGCCCGCAGCACCTCCTCCGTGGTTCCGAAGTCCAACTGCTTGCTGAGGCCTGATTGCCGCGCGCTGGGGTCGCCGGCCTGGTTCATCAGGTAGCAGACGCGGTAGATTTCGTCTTTCAGAGCCACCAGGTTGTCTGCCGCGATCTGGTAGACTTTGCCCTCCGGTTCCGTCCATCCAAATCGGTCCCCGGCACCCAGTTGGATGTAATAGGACTCCCCAACCACCTGATTCCACTCTTTGTCCGAGTAGACCACGGGGGTGGCAAACAGCCCCATCGTGAGAGCCCAGGAGAGTGCGTTCGACTTATTGAAGTGTTCTAACTGAAGTAGAGCAGCCCGGTTCATCAGCCACATGCCATCCAGCACCTTGAGGTGAAATACCGGTACGCGGCGTAGGGAAGCAAGACCGTGACGGCCCTCGTCAATCAGTTCGATCCCGTGCTCCTCACCACCCTTGCGATAGACCTGGAACATTTCGCGGTCGTAATAAATCCACCGTGTTTCTTTCTCCCACTTGGCGTCGGTAACCCTGGACTGCTGCAGGCAACCCGTCCGAATCACGATCCACTCCAGTCCTCCGGTCTGGTCGTAATTCCAATTGATGACTTCATCAGCGTCGTAGTTCATCAGGTATGCGCGCGATATGCCGGCCGCATCTTCCTCGGCACGGCTCATCGCGCTCCCGGTCCCGCGCGGGAAATCCACCACCACGTAACTGCTGCCGCACACTAGTGCTTCGGTGAATCGCTGGCGGAAGAACTCGCTCAGGCTGGTGCCCTTCAGATCACAGTTGTCCGCAAGTGAACTGAAATAATTCCTTGCCGTGCCATCGTTTCCTTCCATCAGAAACGACGGTTCGCGATGCATGAGCGTCGCGGCGTACCAATCGATGATCGAACCGATGTAGTTCTGGTAAAACATGCGGCTAAGCCGCTCCAGATAGACTTCGTTGGGCTCCCTATGCCGCCGCACCAGGTATTCCGAGGCGCGCTCTCGCAGTTGTTCACCGCCCGCGTAGAGATCTTTGTATTGCTTCCACATCGCCTTTCGGGCGATGTATTCCGGATGCTCCCGGTTAATCGTCTGCATGATCAAAACAATCGTCCTCCGCGCTCGCCGATCTTTGCGACCGGCCGGCATTCCTGCCATAACAGGTATCCCAATGCGTCGGACAGGTGTGTCCGCAGCCGGTCCTTGTCCTTATCGATCTGGCAGCTATCGGTCTTATACGCCACTTGTTCAAGATCCTTGATCAACTCCTTGCACTTTGGATCCAACAGCAAATCCTGTTCCCCCGCAGCCGACCGGAGCTTGGAATTGGTCAGGTTGATTCTATCCCGGACCATTGGATTGCTCTTCGGCACCTGGTAAGTCACAGTCAAATTAGTCGTCATCGCGAAATATTCCCGGATGATCTGGTAGTCCGTGGATCCGGTTGTCTGCTGTTGGTTGCCGGACGCATCCCCGTAAACGACAACTTCGCCTTCATGGTTTGAGAAGCGATTCAGAAATTCCACCGCCGCCTCCCGCGTGGTTCCGTTTCGGATCACAATCTCATCGAGGATCAGTACCTTGCGGCCCGCGATCTGCGCCACCAGCGAACTCATTGGATCCACATTGAAATCGAGAGCCCAGAGCAGCGGACGCCGTGAATCGGCTGTTACCGGCCGAACGTTGGCATCACGGGAGAATGACGTATAGACGATGCCGCCGGTGAGGTTCAAATACTCTCCCAAAACCTCCTGGCGGTAGAACTTCTCGTCATAACTGTTCGCCAGTTGTTTATAGAAATCCGGCACCTTGTCCAGCAGGTACTGGTTTTCGCTGGCCACTGCCCGGATCGCTACGTACCCGTCTGGTCTGTCCGGCGCGATAAACTTCTTGTATACCCAGTCAAAGCCCTTGGGTGTCCAGGCGGCAAAGCCGCCCAAGCGGGTGGCCCTCGGGTCGCGAAGCCTGCCTTCCAGCCGCAGCCAGGAGGCTTCCTGTGTGTATGTCAGTTCGTCCAGGCCAAACCACGCCAGGTTGGTCCCGCGGAGCCGCTCGAATTCATCCACGGCCCTAAGCAGAATCTTCGACCGGGTATCCCGAAAGACGATCGTGTTCTCAGACTTGTTATGGTCGTATCGAATACCGCTATCTTCCAGAATCTCCAGCAGGCATGCCTGAGTGGCATCCCTTAACATGGGATAAGTGGGGGCGCCAAGAAGCCCTGTGCGCCCGGCGTTCAAGTAACTAGATCGGATCGCCTCCTGGCAGATCGCCTGACTTTTGCCGCTGCCGATCGGGCCCGAGAAACCCTTGAATCTCGAAGGGCAGTCATGAAACGCCCGCTGCGATGGAAGCGGACGGTATGGAATTGTTAGTTCTTCAGATTTGGCGACAGTTCCCCCCATCTGACGATATACTCCGTCGGTCCTTCATTCGTCCCTTCGAGATTCTGGTCGGCTTCGAGGGTTTTGAGAAAGTCGGCAACCGTTGGCTTGAAGTCACTCGCTATTACCTTTTCCTCCAACTTGTCAACCATGGACGTCAAAACGGACCGGACCCTCACGCGCTGCTCTACCTGATCCCAGTGGATGCACTCCTTGCAGTCTTCCGGGATGCTTGCGTCTGTTTTCATTCGTGACATCCTTTTCTCCAACAAAAAAGGCCCGGCGATTTCCGCCGGGCCCCGCAACCTCTTCCCAATTTCAAAGTAGCACCCGGCATTCCGTGCGCCGCTGTTGATAGGTTGCTAAGTAATTGAAAACAAAAACGACAAAATAGTTATTGGTTGGTGAACAGGAATTTTCCCCCGCTCGCGGCCACCACATGCAAGGCACTCTTGCCGACCACGCGTTCCAGGCGGGGCACCTGAGGACCCTCTGCAAGTAGATAATAACGCTGGGCTTGCGGCCATCGCTCCCGGAGGCCGCGATCGTCGATGAAAACGCCTTGCGGCGCATCGGGCGCGTAAGATCCGTATACCAGGTTGGTCACTCGCCCATTTAAGAGCAGGGCGCGCCGATTGGTGTAGAAGAAAACCGACGAAAAGGTGTAATACTGATCATCGACGATCAAGTTCCCAGCGGGGGCTCTCAACAGCGCTTCCGCCAGCGGGCGAGACGCCATGTACGGATCGAACGCCACTAATGCCAGCCGGGCCGCATGGAAAAACAGCACCATCATGACGGTCAGTGCGACCAGGGGGCACTCGCCGCGAGGCATCAATCTCTTCGGTGACCACCGCCATGCGCCCACCGCACCCACAGCAAATGCCACTCCGGCTACCGCCAGCGGCAGTCTCAAATACGCGAACGCGCGCAGCGTGAGGTCCGCCATATGTCCCAGTGAAAGCTGGTACAACTGCGGATTCTGATTCAGCGCAACGGCGATATCACCGGGCGCCGGCATGCCGCGCACCATCCAGAGAATCGCCGCGATCGCCAGGGTGGCCAAACTGGCCACTATCGCAATTCCCCGAGTTCCCCAACGGAGTGCCGCGGACCCGCTCGCGATTGCCGACCCCAGCAATAATGCCAGCGCCGGGTAACATGGCATGGAGTAATACTCCTGCGTTGTCGAAAGCGTGAAAAACACCAGAATGAACCCGGCCCAGCACAACGCCAGGAGCCTGACTCGGGACGGCCGGTCCGGCTTCCTGTAACTCAATTTCACCGCCGCGGGAAAGTACACGCTCCACGGAAAGAGCCACAACAGATGAAACAGCCAGAAATACAATCGGGGTACGGTGTCGTAGTCCCGCGGATACCGCATATTGAGAAAACGCAACAGGTGTTCGTTGATGAAATAAAACCAGAAGAACCCGTGATACGACCCGCGCTCGCTGTGCATCGTGAAGTCCAGGTAAGGCGGGTTGCGCAGCGTCGCCAGTACGTGCCAGGGAGCCGCAATCAACAGAAACAGCGATATTCCGGCAATCGGATGCAGGCGCTTCCAAGTCTTCCGCTCGAACAACTGGTTCGTCAGATACAGGTACAGCAGCCCCGCGGCGATCGGGAAAACCGCGGCGATCAGCCCCTTGAGAAGCAGTCCAGTACCCATGGCTGCCCACATCCCCATGGCCCACCATGTGGGGTGCCGTTCGTCTGCCTCCAGCGTTCGCAGCAGAGACCACATAGCCAGCGTGATGGTTAGAGTAAGAATCACGTCGGGAATCAAAATGCGCGTGAACAGAAAAAGCCCCACCGACGTAGTCAGGACCAGGCCGCTGTACAAGCCCGCTCTCGGCCCGAACGCCCAAATGCCGAATCTGGCAGTTATCCAGCACAACAGCACCGTGGCCAGCGAGATAGGAATCCGCGCCGCCCAGTCGTGAACGCCGAAAACGCGGAAACTCACCGCTATCATCCAATATTTGAGGGGGGATTTCTCCAGGTATTTGATCCCGTCCAGCCGCGCCGTCACCCAATCGCCCGATTGCAGCATGTTATGCGCAATCTGGGCCTGCACGCCGTCTACATCGTCCATCAACGAAGGTGGGCTAACGATGCACCCGAAGAAAATCAACGCTGCCACCAGGGCGACGATTATTTGATAACGAGCACTTGGCCGGGATCCGGCAGAACTCTTTCCGCGGCCGGAAGAACCTCCACCTTCCATCTCTTCATCCACAGGAAAAGTGTCAGCAAACCCCATAGGTGATATCCCACATTGATACGCCTCTCCATATGATCGCGTATCAGAGAGTGGATTGCTTTCGCATCGAAGATTCCGGTCGCCTGGATGGCGTCATCCGTCAGTGTGTCCATCAGCGGCCCGCGCAAGGGCCCGCGGAACCAGTCGTGAGTCGGAATGTCGAATCCGGTCTTCTTGCGATTCAGAATCCGCTCCGGGAGTTTCCCGCGCATCAGTTCGCGCAGCAGGTACTTCTGCCGGAACCCGCGAATCTTCAGCCGCTGAGGCAGGGTAGCGGCGAACTCCACAATCCGGTGGTCCAGAAACGGCGGCCTCACTTCCAGCGAGTGCGCCATGCTCATCCGATCCGTTTTGTAGAGGATGTCATCCGCCAGGTAATAGCTCTGATCCACCCGCAGATACCGTTCCACTACTCCACATTGGCCCAGTTCCAGCCGCTCCACCAGCGCCTTCAGACCGTTGCCGTTCGATCCCGGCCGGATCTGCCGCCTCTGCTCATTGGAGAACGTGCCGTTCCAGAAGAAGTGCGCTTCGTCGGGATCCAACCAGCTTCCCTCGATCCAGCGCTTGAGTTTGTACTCCAGGCTGATTTTGTCGTCCGATACGGGCAGATACCGGTCCAGGGCTCCGCGCAGCAGCCTCCGCATTCCGCCTGGCACCAGGCGGAAGGGTCGCACCAGCCGGTCCGCCACATAGGTCAGGTAACCGCCGAACAATTCATCCGCGCCTTCTCCGGAGAGCGCCACCGTCACATGCTGCCGCGTCATCCGCGACAGGAACCACACCGGCAGCGCACCCGCATCCGCGCCAGGCTCATCCGAATAATATGCGAAGTCCTGGATCGCGCCGGCCAACTCCACCTCGGGATTCAAATCGAATTCGTGATGGTCGGTTCCATAGTTTTTGGCGATCTCGCGGAAGTATGGCGACTCATCGAAGCTGCGCCCCGCGAATGAAACCGAAAAGGTCTTCAGCCGGCCCGCTGACTCTTGCGCCGCGTAGTGCAGCACTGCCGACGAATCCAGGCCTCCCGAAGCCCACACTCCCAGCGGAACGTCCGACGCCAGATGTTCCCGAACCGAGTCGCGAAGCAGGGCGTCTAGCTCTTCCTTCGCGCCGTCCACCGAAATCCTGCGGGTTTCACCGGATGGCGGCGTCCACCACCGCTCCATGGAAACTGCGCCGTGCCGCCATTCCAGCAAACATCCGGCCGGCATCTTCCGGATGCCTTCCATCAAGGTGCGCGAACCCGGTACATAATTGACCGCCAGATAGGAATCGAGCGCCGTCAAATCCAACCGCCGGGGCACCTCCGGGTGCTCCAGGATTGCCTTCAACTCACTTCCGAAATAAACATCGTCTCCCCGCTGGCAGTAGTACAGCGGTTTGATTCCCATGCGGTCGCGAACCAACACCAGCCGCTTCCGCGACTCGGTCCACAGCGCCACAGCGAACATGCCGCGCATCCTGCGGAAGCACTCGGTGTCCCATTCCAGAAACGCGCGCAGGACCGTCTCGGTATCGCAATGGGAACGGAATCGGTGCCCCAACCGCTCCAGTTCCGCGCGGATTTCCCGGTGATTATAGACCTCGCCGTTGAATGCGACGGCCGTGTCGCCGCCTTCACTGACGAACGGTTGATCGCCTCCATCCAGGTCAATGATCTTCAGGCGAACTGCGCATAATGTGGCTTCGCTGCCCTCAAAAACTCCCTGTTGATCCGGCCCCCGGTGAGTAAGGCCCTGGGTGATGCGGTAGGCGACGCCTTTGGGCACCACTCTGTCTAGGCGTGTAAAGCCTGCAATCCCACACATTTACCGTTCGATCTCCGTTCCCCGAGAGGAGTTTGGCGCCTTCCACGTTTTAATGCGATTTGTGAGGGATTATACCATGGATGAAGCAAGGCGTCGCAGCAGGGGAAGGCCTCCGGCAACCTTCTATTGCCCGTGCAATTCACTTATACTTAGCCTTGAAATCCTATCAACCATTCAGGTCCGAATGACGTCCAATCATCGAGCCCCAGATTTGAGGTGTCGTGTGCGCCATTTCGAGTTCGCCGCCGTTTTGATCATTCTCTCGCTGTCCGCCTGCACTCGCCCGGCGCCGTCCACCGCTTATGCAGCGCCTGCCAGTCCAGCCGTTGCTCCCGGCCGCCTCAAACGTGAGGTCCGGGTCACCGGAACCGTCCAGGCTGTGCACTCTTCCAAGATCCTCATCCCGCAGATCTACGGAAACTACAGCAGTATGACGCTGACCCACCTGATTGCCAATGGCTCGTCCGTCAAAGAAGGCGACGTCATCGCCACTTTCGACGCCACCAATATGATGGATACCGCCCGCGATGCCAAAGGCAAGTTTGACGACCTCGGCCACCAGGTCGATCAGAAGCTCGCCCAGAACCGTGCCGATGCCGAAAAGCGCGCCACCGACCTCAAACAGGCCCAGGCAGACCTCGCCACTGCCTTACAGGAACTGCGGAAGGGCCCGGTCCTCAGCGAGATCGATCGCCTTAAGAATGAGCAGCGCGCCTCCATCGCCCGCACTCACGTCGAGAGTCTCACCAAGTCCGACGCTTTCCACGACGCCGCCGACGCTGCCGCCCTGCACGTCCTGGAATTGCAGACGGAGCGCCAGAAGGTTGCCATGGAGCGCGCCCAGACCAACATCGACAAACTCACGATCAAGGCCCCTCTCTCCGGGATGGTTGCCCAGGAGAACGTCTTCCGCGCCAACTCCATGGGGCATGCCCAGGAAGGCGACCAGCTTTACCGCGGACAACCTCTCGTCAGCATTTTCGATCCCACCGAAATGCAGGTGGTCTGCAACGTCGGCGAGCCCGATGTGGCCGCCCTTGTCCCGGGTGTCAAAGCCTCGCTCCACCTCGATGCCTATCCGGACCTCACGCTCCCCGCCCATTTCGAATACGCCAGCCCTGTGGCATCCTCCGGATTCGGCAGCCCCATCAAGACCTTCACCGCGGTTTTCCACATCGATAAAACCGATCCTCACCTGCTTCCGGATCTTTCCGCCGCCATCGTGCTTGAGCCCGCCGCCACAGGAGGCGCCCAGTGAGTCCTGCTCCAGCCCCCGTCAAGCCAGGCGAACCACAACAGTCCAGCCCTCAGGTCCCAATCTCCAATCGACGGCTCCGCAAGCGTCTCCGCTCTTTGCTGATCTTTGCGGTCTTCCTCGTGGTTGTGGGAGGCGCGGCCGCGGGCATCTATCGTTTGCGGCAGACTCAGGCCAGCGTCACCTTCCCGGTGGCTCCGGTTCACAAAGGCGAGTTTCTCGTGATCATCCGCACCCGCGGCGAACTCAAGGCGGCACGTTCGGTCTCCGTTTATGCTCCGGTGGTCCCCCAACTCCGCATCGCCTGGCTGGCCCCGTCCGGCACCGTCATCCATCAGGGCGATCCCATGATCCGCTTCGATTCCAGTGCCGCCGAGCAGCAACTGCAGCAGAAGGAAGCCACGCTCAAGCAGGCCCAGGCCACGCTCGAGCAGACCGTCGCCCAATCCAGCATCACGCTCAACCAGGACAACAGCGACCTCGCCGACGCACAATTCACCGTCGAGAAGGCCCGGCTGGAGGTTTCCAAGCAGGAAATCGTCAGCCAGATTCAGGCTGAAGAGAGCCGTATCGCTCTGGGCATCGCGGAACAGCACCTCAAGGCCCAACAGGCTACGGTGGCACTCCATCGCGCATCGGAAACTTCCCGCATCGGCTCGCTTACCCGCCAGCGGGACAATGCCAGGCAGGATGTCGATATCACGAAGTCCCGCATCGCCGCGATGACCGTGGTAGCGCCCATCACCGGATTCCTTGTTTTTTCCACCAATTACACGCAGGGTTGGATCGACGCCAAACCCTTCAAGGTGGGCGATAACGCCTTTGCTCGAATGCAACTCGCCGAGATTCCCGATCTCAACACCCTGGAACTGGAAGGCAAAATCGAAGAGACCGATCGCGGCCGCATAGCTGTTGGCCAGCAGACCATCGTGCGCATCGATTCGCTCCCGGAACTCGCCATCCCCGCCAAAGTCGGCTCTATCTCGCCGCTCGCCGAACAGAGCAATGAGTGGCCGCGCACCCGCAGTTTCAAGGCTTGGGCGCCGCTCTCGCATCCCGACTCCCGCTTGCAGCCCGGCATGAACGGCGGCATGGATATCGTCATCAATCGCATCCCCGACGCCATCAGCATCCCCGCTAAGGCACTCTTCACGCATGACGGTAAGCCGGTGGTCTACCTGGAAGAGAAAGGCCGCTATACCACCACCGAGGTTCAGGTGCTCGCCCGCAATCCTGATGAGATTGCCATTTCGGGCATTCCTGCCGGCGCCATGGTAGCCATGGCCGACGTCGAAAGGCAGAAGGATAAGAAGAAATGAAAGCCCGCATTCTTGTCATCCTCATTGTGCTGGCCGTCCTCGGAGTGATCGGTTGGGGATCCCGCCGCCTGATCCACATAGCCGCCGAGCCGTCCAAATCCGAGCCGCCCACCTCGCGTGTGAAGCGCGGTAACGTCGTTATCGCCGTCGCCGCCCGCGGTGAATTGCAAGGCGGCAACTCCGAAATGCTGGTCGCTCCCATGACCGGCAGCGACACCATGGCCATCACCGACCTGCGCGACCCGGGCGAACTCGTGAAGCCCGGCGACATCGTCGTTCAGTTCGATACCACCACTCAGGAGTACAATCTCCGCGAAGCGCAAGCCGACCTCGCAGAGGCGGAGCAGCAGGTCGTGCAGGCGCAAGCCACCGCCGCTGCCGCGGAAGTCGAGAACAATTACACCCTGCTCGCCGCGCAATCCGACGTCAAACTGGCTCAACTCGAAGTTCGCCGCAACCCGCTGTTACCCGCGATCCAGGCCAAGCAGAACGATATCGCCCTGCTCCAGGCGCAGAACCGTCTTCGCCAGGCCACGCAGGATCTTACCGACAAACGCGCTACCAGCACAGCCGGTACGGCCATCCAGCAGGCTGCTCTCAATAAGGCCACGGTCACTGCGCAGACCGCCCAGAAGGTTATCGACAGCATGACTCTCCGCGCCAAAAGTGCCGGATATGTCAATGTTCAAGCCAATACGTTCAACCTGAACATGGTCTATCAGGGCATGCCGCTCCAGCCTTTCCAGCTTGGCGACACCGTGCGGCCCGGCCTCGCCGTGGCGCAAATTCCCGACCTCAAGAATTGGGAGGTCAGCGCCCAGATCGGAGAGCTCGATCGCGGTCACCTCGCCCAGGGACAACCCGTTTCTGTCAGCGTCATCGCCCTTCCCGGCAGGAAATTTCCAGGCCACGTCAAGTCCATCGGTGGCACTAGCGGATCTCCGTGGGATCGACATTTCGAAGCCCGCATTACTTTGGACCACCCCGCTCCCGAACTTCGGCCCGGGGAAACCTCGAACATGACCATCACGGTGGAGACCCTCAGCAACGTCACCTGGGTACCCTCGCAGGCCCTCTTCGAACGCGACGGACGCAAGTTCGTCTACCTGCAGACACCCAAGGGATTCATGCCCCACGATGTCACCCTGGTTCGCGCCAGTGAAAGCCAGGCCGTCGTCACCGGCATCAGCGAAGGCGATCTCATCGCCATGTCCAACCCCGATCAACAAAACAAGGCCCCGAGCGATCAGAAATCCGGCGCCATGAAGGCTATCCAGCAATGATCACGAGCTTCTTATCCGACCTCCGCCAGGCCTTGGGCAACCTGAAGGCGCAAGCCACCCGCACCATGCTTACGGCGCTCGGTATCGTTTTCGGCGTGGGATCGGTCATCGGGATGCTCGCTATCGGGTCCGGCGCCAAGGAAGAATCCCTGCGATTCATCGAGCAACTGGGCGTACGCAATGTGCTGGTCGATTCGCGCCCCACCACCAGCCGCGAAGAGTTTCAACAGCGCCGCCGCTCGTCCCCGGGCTTGTCCGACCGGGACGTACGCATCCTCAGATCGAATATCGAAGGGCTCGAAACTCTATCTGCCCGCCGCACCCTGCACCCCGCGCGCGTCCTTCCGAAGCCGTCTCATGATATCCCCGAGCTCTACGGCGTCTCCCCCTCGTATGGCATCATTCACAGCCTCCGCATGCAAGAAGGGAAATTCTTCGATGAGCGCGACAATGAAGCCAGCGCCACCGTCTGCGTGCTCGGTGAGGGCGCCAAGGTTAACCTTCTCGGCTACGGCGCAGCACTGGGAAGGTACGTAAAAGTGAACGATGCCTGGCTCGAAGTCGTCGGCGTGCTGTCGGAGCAACTCATGGCCGGCTCGACCAACACCGGCGGCACGATGCAGGACATCAACAACATCGTCTATATCCCGCTCAACACGTTCCAGTACCGCTTCTACGACCAGAGCAGTTCTATGAAAGACGATCTGGACGGCATTGAACTCCGTCTGCGGGCTGACGCCGACAGCATCGAAGTGGCTAAGGTGGTCACCGCCGTTCTCAACTCTACGCACCACAACACGCAGGACTTTACCGTCACCATTCCGGCCGCACTGCTTGCCCAGCAGCAGCGCACCCAGACCATTTTCACTTATGTCATGGTCGCCATCGCTGCCATTTCCCTGCTGGTCGGAGGCATCGGCATCATGAACATCGTTCTCGCCACGGTCATGGAGCGCACCCGCGAAATCGGGGTCCGCCGCTCCATCGGGGCCCGCCGCTTCGATATCGTCCGCCAGTTTCTTACCGAAAGCGTCCTCATCTCGGTCGGCGGAGGTCTCCTCGGCATAGGCTTCGGCTTCTTCCTGGCATGGCTCATCGCCCGCACCGCCGAATGGAAAACTATCGTTACGGACACCTCCGTCATTATTGCCTTTGGTGTCTCCGTTGCCGTGGGCGTCATCTTCGGAATCTACCCGGCGGTGAAGGCGTCCCGGATTAACCCCATCGACGCCCTCCGCTACGAGTAGAGCGGGCCTGTCCAGAACGTCACTGCCGGTGCGCGGACGTACTAATCGGGAGGGCTGTTGGCCAGTATTCGCTCTGCTGCAATTGACGAAGTGTCGCCGCCGCCAGGGCAGGAGAGGTATGGTTAATTTGGATTGGTGGGTATGGCGATCGCGCCCGAGATTTCCTTGTTACTTGTGTCCCTGCCGCTGGCAGTGTCTGCCCAGGTGCCGATCACCCCGCTAGGCAACGTCGCGGTCGATCATGCGCTGCACATAAGCCCAAATGCGCCGTCCTTGCGGTGTTATGTTACCCCGATTCGTCCTGAGCTGGATTTTGCTCTGCGATTTCACACTGGCTTTGTCATGGATTTGCCGTTGAACCAGTATCGCGGGCCGAATCACAGTGGCAATATTGTTCTCGATGTTACTCCCAAGTCAGGCCCAGCCGCACATCTGGTCAGCCACATTCTTTTTCCCAACATACCCGCAACAACCTTGTACGGAGAGGTGAAAGGCGATTTCTTCGTAGGTGAAGGAACTTACAATGTGGAAGCCTATCTGGTGGACGATTCGCACCGCGTGTGCCGGGAACATTGGCAGATTCGGGCCAGACGGAATCCCGGCGAACGGCGGATCGATCTCGCGATTCCTCCGCTGACGGTGGCGCCGTCGTCTTCTCCGCCCTCCGCCGCGCCCGTCGCGAGGCCGCGTCAACTCGAAGACCTTACCATCACCATCCTGCTCCACGCTGCTTCCGTTGCGCCGGAGGCCGCGAAACTGCACCCGGCCGACGTGTCGATGCTCACCGGATCTCTCTCCTCCATATTGGCGTACCTGCCTGCGCAGACGGTAACTCTGGTGATCTTCAATTTGGACCAACGGACCGTACTATTCCGGAAGGAGCACTTCACCGGGTCTGGTCTGGATGCTGTCGCGGAGGTCTTGAGACAGGCGCAGTTCGATTTGGTGGACTACTCGGTTTTGCGCCGGCCCGGAGGTGGAGCCGCGTTACTCGCATGTCTTGCCCGGCAGGCCCTGCGCGACCCCGGCGACGATAGCGCATTGATCTTTCTGGGCCCCCACGTACAATTTCAAGACCCAGTCCTGGCAAGGTTCGCCGATCGGTCCCGTGGCCGTTTGCGAACCTTTTACCTGCAGTACCGCCCCCCGGTCACGCTCGTGAAATCTCCGCTGGAGCCGGCTGCCATCGCCGACGCCGTCTACCAGCCGGACCCGCTAGTCTACCTGTCGCCTTCCGAGGAGGACGCCTTGTCCCCTCGCGATGCGCCGGATAGCATTGAACAGGTGGTCAAGAGCCTCAAGGGCGAGGTCCTGGTAATGCGCCGACCATCCGACCTCGCCGGTGCGATCAAGCACATTTGGTCGCGCCTTTCTCAATAGCACTCGTGCATACCGTCTTTCGGGTAGAAATTGAACAAAATAAGGGGAGGTCCGTCCCCCTTGGTTACCCCACCGCCGGGCGGCGCATCTATCATGGTGGAATAGAAAGGTGGGCGGCACATGAAATCGCGGACTTCGTTGTTTCAGCGGTTCTTTGCGGTCGGGTTGGTTTGGATTGTGGCGGGAGGTGCGGCCATCGTCCGCGCGCAGGCTCCCGCACCGCCGCCCGGCCAGCAGCCACCCGCGCAAGTCCTTTCACCGCAGCAACTGGATGACCTGGTATCGCCGATTGCGCTCTACCCGGACCCCATGCTGAGCCAGGTTCTTGTCGCCAGCACCTATCCTCTGGAAGTGGTTGAGGCTCAGCAATGGCTCCAGAAGAACAGCGGTCTCACCGGTTCCGCCTTGATGGATGCCGCGAAGCAGCAAAATTGGGATCCCAGTGTCCAAGCCTTGGTGGCATTCCCAAATGTCTTGTCGCTACTGAATCAGGACATCCGCTGGACAACCGACCTTGGCAATGCGTTCCTCGCGCAGCAGGGCGACGTGATGAGCGCGGTTCAGAGTATGCGTGCTTCGGCAAAAGCCAACGGGCGACTGAATTCGTCTCCTCAACAGGTCGTAACCGAGGACACCCAAAATGGTCAGTCCGCCATCGAAATTGAACCCGCCGACCCCCAGGTCGTCTATGTTCCCACTTACGATCCGGCCTACGTCTGGGGACCTCCCGCCTATGGATATTACCCTCCACTGCTTTACCCGGACTTTGGATTCGGCTTCTGGCCGGGATTTGACGTCGGGCTCTGCTTCGGTGGCTGGGGTGGCTGGGGTGGCGGCTGGGGTGGTTGGGGCTGGGGGCCAAATTGGTTTGGCCACGGCGTTTTTGTCAACAATGCGTTCTTCCACAACTACGGGTTCCGGGGCGGCTATGGCGGATATGGCGGATTTGCCGGACGAGGCGAATGGAGTCACGACCCCATGCACCGTCTGGGAGTAGGGTATCCTAACCGCGGACTTTCCCAGCGCTACGGTGCAACATCACGCGCCAATGCCGCAAGAATGGGTAGCCGCTTCAACGGTAGTGGCGCACGTGGCTTCAATAGCGTCGCTTCCCGAGGATTCAATGGTGGCGCTTCCCGAGGGCTCAATGGCGGCGCTTCCCGAGGATTTAACGGTGGTACAGCCCGCAGCTTCAACGGCGGTGCAGCCCGCAGCTTCAACGGTGGTGCAGCCCGCAGTTTCAACGGTGGTACAGCCCGCAGCTTCAACGGTGGAGCAGCCCGCAGCTTCGGCGGCGGCGGTGCCCGCAGCTTCGGCGGCGGCGGTGCCCGCAGCTTCGGCGGCGGCGGTGCCCGCAGCTTCGGCGGCGGTGGTGCCCGCAGCTTCGGCGGCGGCGGTGCCCGCAGCTTCGGCGGCGGTGGTGCCCGCAGCTTCGGCGGCGGCGGTGCCCGCAGCTTCGGCGGCGGCGGTGCCCGCAGCTTTGGCGGCGGTGGCGGCCACAGCTTTGGCGGCGGTGGAGGTCACTTTGGAGGCGGCGGAGGCCACGGCGGCGGTGGCCGCCGGTAACAACTCACCTGCTTCTTCGGCGCCGGACGAACCCAACTCGCCCGGCGCTATTTTCTGCCCTTCTCGTTAGTCAGAACTCCTCCCTTTTCAGGTTCCGGTACTTTTGGTGAGATGTGCTTCAGGCTGCGCCGCCTTACTATCCCAAAGCCGCCCCGGTACTTCACTTGCAGTATGTCGGCTGCGGCTGTCGGGGCCTACCATGGTTTCAGGGAAAGGCACATTGCCAAAAGGAACTTCCATGAATCAACCGCTTGATCTGTACATCGACTGTGTGGTCCTGACGTCGTTTGATTCCGAGTTCAGCTTCCTGCGCAATGTGCTCAGGCCTTCCGGAATTCGCATGCACCACGCCGAATCGCTCGAAAAGGCCGACTTTCTGCTTACCGTCACGGAGAGTACTGTTCTGCTGTCCGATGTGACCTTTATGGATGGCTCTTGGGAGAGTGCCCTCGGCCTTCTCCACGATAATCATTCCCTCGTCACAATGCTGGTAATTGCCGACCGGGTGGATCGCCCGTTTCTGACAGATCTGTTTACCCGCGGTGCATGTGGCGTTCTCTGGAAGCCATTCGATTTTGAGACGGCTCGCAAACGAATTCGCGCGGTCCACGAAGCCTCGAAGGAACGCCGCGCCCTCTGCCGAATTGGTCAGGCCGCCGTGGAATCCCCCGTGCCCAATCGCTGAGGCATGTCCGCCCTGTCATGAGGCGCGAAGCTCGATCGCATGGAGTGCCCGCAATACGGCGCTCACTTCAAACGGCCGCACTAAGACTTCAAGTCCGCCGCTTGCTCTTACCTCGTTCCGCAGTTGTTCCTCGCCTGTCTCTGAGAGCAGCACTACGGCGGGAATCCGCCATGCACTGGCAAGCCGGCGTACCGCCAGTTGCCAGTCGATCCTGTTGAAACACCGGTCGTATAGAATGATCGAGAAAGCCATGTGTCCCGCCAGGTTCAGTGCCGTATTCCAATTCGCGGCAGGAACCAGCACGTACTCGCTATCGACTAAAGCCTGTCTCAGAACCCACCGGTCCGATTCCAGGGCGGAGGCCAGCAGAATCGGCGTGATCGGCTTGATTTGGCGAACGGCTCCCACAGCGGAACTTGCCTGCAATCGCGCGGGAGCACTTCGCATAAATCGCAAAACCGCCGCCGCAGGAACAGTCAAGGTGCTCTCCATTTCAAACCGGAAATACTGAGCGGAACCGTCCCAGTGTGGCCAATAGGAAGTTTATATCGTTACTCTGGAAACGTCCCGCTCAGTTATTACATGTCTCCAGACTATGCCACTCCCCGTCCCGTTCCAATCGTCTCACCAGCGTATTCTCACAAGTTCTCAGGAGTAGCCGCGATTACCTGTGAAAATTCGGAACAATTGTGTTTCGCGCGGCCCGCATTTGGCTGATAATCAAAGTAAGAGTCCTTGTGCGAATAGAGAGTGGACTATGAAGTCCCGCGTATCGGCAGCTCTGCTGGTTTTGCTCTCCGGTGCGCCACTGGCGGTTCCTCAGCAGTCGGCGAAACGAAACCCCTTGATTCAGCTCAGCGGCTCCATCCGGGAGTTGACCAATCGCGTCTCTCCCGCGGTGGTTGAGGTCATGGTGACCGGCTATGCCACCGTCGACGATGATAAAAGCCAGGCGGCAGCCCGGATTTCGCGCCAGAACTCCAGCGGCTCCGGTGTCATCGTCGATGCCGCCGGTTTTATTATGACCAACGCTCACGTCGTTCAGGGTGCCATCCGTGTGCGCGTCGTGCTCCCGGCGGCATCGGTCTCCCCCGCCTCCGGCGATCCCGATCCCGACCCCGTCCCGCACTCCCGCACGGTGGATGCCCGCGTGGTCGGAATCGATACCGAGTCCGATCTGGCGTTGATTCGCATCGACCTAACCGGCCTACCCGCACTGTCTTTTGGCGACTCCGACAAACTCCGGCAAGGCGACCTGGTCTTCGCCGTCGGCAGCCCCATGGGCCTGAGCAATTCGGTTTCGATGGGTGTGGTGAGCGCCCCTGCACGGGCCGTCAACAACGATAATCCCATCCTTTACATCCAGACCGACGCGTCCATCAACCCCGGTAATAGCGGCGGCGCGCTGGTGGACACACAGGGAATGTTAATCGGCCTGAACTCTTTCATCGTCAGCAGTAGCGGAGGCAATCAGGGGCTCGGCTTCGCTATCCCCAGCAACGTGGTCTGCAACGTCTACCAGCAACTTCGCCATTAAACCTAAGGTTCGTCAGAAAAAATCATGGGTTGATTCGGGCTCGGGCAGTTTGCCAAGTGAGTGATAGAGCGCGAGTTCGAGGCAGCGGAAGGTGCGGAATCCGTAGGATTTTCTCATAGTGACTTTGGCTTTGTTGTTCAGACCCTCGACGACGCCGCTGGAAAGTAACTTTTGAGCCCGGAAGTAGTTAAGGATCAGTTCGCGGTGCTCGCGCAGGGAGCGGGCGATTTTCTTCATCGGCTCGATGCGGGAGCGCATCACCTGACGGCACCATTCGTCGAGAAATTTCCCAGCCCAGGTAGCAGAGTTGTAATCCCATAGTTGCTGAAAGGCTTCCTTAAGAAGGTAGGCGCGGACGGTCTTCAGGTTGTAGCGGAGGATGTCGCGCAACCGGAAGCGCTGTTCGGTCTTCAGATTCTCTTCGCGTTTGAGCAGTAGCCAGCGTGACTTCTTCAGGACGGGCGTCTGGCCTTCCATGGCCATGCGGCGCGATTCGCCGGCGCGCACTTCATCGAGAGCCTTGTTCATCTTCGCCACGATATGGAAACGATCGAGGATATGGAGAGCCTCGGAGCACTTCTCGCGGATGACCTTCAAATAGGGCTCCCACATATCGGAACAGACGAAGACGATCTTGGAGGCCACTTCGTCGCCGATCATGGTGAAGAATCCCTGAAAGGATTCGATCGTTCTTTCTTTTCGACCCAAAGCAGGCGTGTAACGTCGAGGTCGATCTGGTAAACCAACGTCAGGTACTTGTGGCCTTTGGCGTACTGGATCTCGTCGACTCCGATGGCGTCGATCTGGCCGAGAGTGCGATGCGCCAGTCCAAATGTGACGACATGCTCGACGGCGTCGAAAACCTTGTCCCAGGAAGTATGGAATGCTTCGGCCGTTTCCTTCCAGGAAAGCCGGCGCGCCCAGCGGGCCAGGAACAGCATATAGGCGTTGGTCAAGGTACGCTTGCCATCGCCCCAGGGCACTTCCTCGACGACGACCGCCGCACAACGGCGGCAATCGACGCGACGCATGGAATAGAGCAGAAAGACCAGAAAACCCCAAAAAGGAATGAACTCGAAACGGCGCTCGGGGAGTTGATCGTATCCAGGGGCCGGCTGATGGCAACGCGAACAAACCGCCACCGAACCCTTGCGCGGACGCACCCCGATCTCAATACTCTTGTGATCGGAGCTGAAACCGGCCTGCTGGTAAACGAATCCCGGAAAGCGGTGACAGCGGTTTAGAATCGTGATGAGCTGAAGCATGAAGTGGAAGATCGTGAAAGCGAGAACTACCAAAATAACCCGCACCACCACCGCGGCGCGTCACGACCTTGAACATTACTGCCGGGATCTGAATGGCTGGCCCCGTTCTTGGATGGGGCTCGAAAAGGATCTGCCACCTGGGGAACAGTTACTTGCCCTGTTCCGGCCCTTCCTCGAACACCTGGCGGCGTCAGACCTGTCGCCGAAGACGATCCAGAAACACGTCGATAACATGTGGGCATTGGGCGGGGAGTTCATCCGCGATCTCCACTACGATTCCTCCCTGAGAAAGAAGCCAGTGGAGTTGGTTCTCCGCCAGATGATCGAGTACGGCGGGCCGCTCCTCTATCACGGTGGCGAAGATCAGCAGAGATCCTTCGATTCCACTTGCCGCAAGTTCCACCGGTTCCTCACGGCGACGGCTCGCTGACGCTCGCGGTCACCCACAAATTCCCCCGACGAGGCAAACCTAAAAAGAGCAGTTAGATTGGGGCATCGGCAAGCCGACCAGCGTGTCCGATGATCTTGCCACCGAGAAAGTGACGGAACGCGGCGCTGAGAATCAGCTTCCACCGATCATCTTGCGTCAACTGCTCCGCACTCGTTTTAATTCGCTTTAGAAACCCGCTCACCTTGGTCAGAATTTCCGCGATCTGCGAGGCCTTCGCGTGCGTGCTCGTGATCTCCACCGTGGTCTGATTGCCGTGGCGAGTTTGTCGGGCGATGCCGTGCAAGGCCAATGGCCGAGAAGTGATGGCCTCGGCGTGTTTGTCCGGAATTCCCAGACGCATGAAGATGGTCCACCAGTTGTAGACCAAGGCGATGATTCGCCCCATAATCTGGCAGCGCTTCCGATCCTGTGTCGTGAACCCTGCCCACCCCCACTGGTTTTTCAACTCGTCAAAGTTATTCTCCGCGTCGCCCCGGTCCCGGTAGTGTTGTGCAACGGCTCGCACCTCATCCGGCAGCGATGTCACTAGCACGGCGTACTCATACTGCACTCCCTGGTGAGTCAACTCCGGTAAGTCCAAGGTCAACTGTTTGGCGGCTTTTCGCCCGCGCTTCTTCTTGCCGGCAGTTTCTACTTCCGGTGCCGGCTTAGTCTTCAAGGGCCGCCGCAGCACCACCACACGCCGCTCTTTGCTCCAGCCACTCAACCGCAATACGTCCGCTCTCCCCTGCCATTGTTGCCCCGCCTCCTCCCATTCCTCTTTCCCGAAGATCTGTCCGATCAGCTTCTTCACGTTGGCGCTCTGCTTGAGTTTGAACAGGTATTCAAGATCTCGCTCCTCGGCTCCCACCATGGCTTTCTCCGATCCCCAATGGCTATCCCCGCGCAAAAACACCGGCCGGTCCTGCACCTTCAACCCGTCCAGAAATGCCCACAGTTCTGGTTGCGCATACAACGGAGCCGTCTGATTCCCTGCCTGCACCTCCATATCCAACACCATCCGAATGTTCGCCGCGAAGTAACTGTGATAGGCATGCGACGGACGTCCTGGCTTGGTCGGGTTGTATCCCACCTTGGCGTCTTGCTGATGTCCGTACAACGGCTTCACGGTGGTGTCCACATCTAATATCCAGGGCTCCTGCAGCAGCGGCTCGTAGCTGGCCTTCAAATGCTCTTTCATCCACCGGGCGCTGGCGTCTTCGTCCAGGGCCTTCATCGCCCGCCGCACCGAGTCCTCGCTCGCGACCTTGGTCATTCCCAGTAATTCCGGATTGACGCCGTCTCCCCGGATCGCATTGATGTGGGCGTACCGCCAATGACCGGCGAGCACCGACAGCAGCAGAGTTCCCAGCACATTCCGCTTCTCCGGCGCATTCGCACTGGTGTAGTGCAGCGGACAATCCTCTACCCACTTGTCGAACAGGCCGCTGGTCTTCAGAAACTCGATGAAGAATGGCATCAGACCCAGGCTGCTCACCGTGGCTTCCGGCGACCACTTCACATAAACCTTGCCCGCGAAGGTGTCCAGGCTGGTAACCGTTTCCGCCGCCTGGTTTTCTGCACTTTTGACCTCACCCAGCGGGTGAGCCTGAATGCCCTGCTCTTCCTTGCTCATGTTGAACAATCATAACCATTTCTCTGTTCAAGCCATGAGGGCGACCGCCGTTTTTAGGTTAAAGGCAAGGTCTCCCGCGGCACTGTCGGGCTTTTTGTCCAGGACATCGGCCCCGTCATGGCCAAAGGACTCGACCTTCCGCTGCAACGAGGCGTCGTGATCGCCGACGTTGAGCCCAACGGCGCCTCCGATCTTGCCGGCCTTAAGCGCAGGGACATCGTCCTGAGCCTTAATTCCCATGTCATTGATAGCGCCAGGCAGTTCGAGGACGATATCTACCGCAGGCAGGGAGGGGAAAAGATCAGCCTCGAGATTCAGCGCGGTTCGCAACGCCTCACAATCTCCACGGAGGTCAAGGAGCAAGCCACCAACTGGGATCCTTTGGCATCGCTGGCATCGCCGGAAAAAAACCTGATTCCGCGCCTGGGAATCCTCTGTATCGAAATAGATAAGGACGTCGCCCAGTTGCTGCCGGACCTTCGCCGGTCCTACGGCGTCATCGTCGCCGCCAAAGCGGCCCAGGGACAAGCTCAGTTCGTGGACCTTCAGCCCGGGGACATCATTCATGCCGTCAATAATGTTCCCGTTGCCCTGTTAGCCACTTTCCGGGAAATGATGGACGGCTTCGATCACGGTGAAGCCGTCGTCCTGCAAATCGAGCGCGACGGTAAATTCCGCTTCATTGCCTTCGAAATGGAATGATCTGCCGGCTCAGTTCCGCCGTTTCAGCGTAGGCCGGTCGTCCGGATCGGTCTTTGGCGCGGTGCCATCGGGATTATCGTCCACCGTGCCGCCCGTTCCGGTCGACCGCCGCAGCGTCGGACGGCCATCCTGTCCGGCGTCTACCGGCCGCTTGTTCTGCAGCATTGCTAGCCGGGCCTTTACGTCCATGAATTCCGAAGTATTCACCACATACTCCGGCTTTGTCTCCAGCTTCTGAATGCTTTCCTGCGTCGCTTTGATTCTGTCGTCAGTCATGGGATGCGTGGAAAACACCTTCGCCAGGCTTCCCGGCTTTTTCTTTTCGAGCGTCTCGATCCGCTCGAAAAAGTCCACGAACGCCGTCGGATCGTACCCCGCTTTGTACATATATTGCAGCCCAAGCATGTCGGCTTCCGACTCGAACGTCCGGGAGAACTTCAGAAATCCGATTGGGATCACCACACCCGCCGCCTGGTACACTGCATAGCCCGCCCAACCGCCCGCAAAGATCAGCGGCAGTGTGGCGTACTGGGCTAGTTCCCCTCGCGATGCCTGGCGCGTGCCGTGCCGCGCAGCCACATGCGCAATCTCGTGCGCCATCACCCCGGCGAGCTCCGCCTCGCTTTCCGCCTTCAAGATAAGACCGGAATTTACGAAGAAAAAACCGCCCGGCAGGGCGAACGCATTCACCTCATCGGTGTCCAGTACCTTGATTGTGAACGGAACTTTCGCGTCGGAGTTCCGCACCAGGTTCTGCCCTAACCGGTTGACGTACTCAGCGATCACTGGATCGGTGATCAGCTTTCCGTCGTGCTCCACTTCCTGCGCCATCTGCTTTCCTAGCGCGATCTCTCTCTCCAGAGAGTAGAAGTTCATCCCTTTTCCTATATCGCGGTCACCGATGGAATCAGGATCGTTTTTCTTATCTTTGGTTTTGTCCTTTGCAATACAGGGCGAGATTGCCAAGGCCAATGCCAGCAAAAAGCAACCGCCTGAATGAGAAATCCGCCAACCCATCGAGCACACTCCTCCAGCACTGCGGCAGCAGCCACTCTGAGAGTAATGCGACTGAGAAGCCGAGTAAATACGACGAACCCAGTAGGGTGGCGAGGTGTGTGTCACATAGGACACACACCTCGCCTCCGTCGCCTCTCAAGCCCGCGCGGATTGTGCGTCCACGATCCGCTTTGCCAGTTCCTGAGGCCGTTGCGAACCAACCAGTAGTTTACTGCCGTCACGCAACTCCAGTTGAACTGCCTTGTTCCCGGAAGCGATGTAAGCTTGTCCCCTCGGCCCCCGGCGGACCCCATAGCCGCGATACTCGGTTCCCGGATCGTATTCCACCGCCGCCGCGCTGCGAATATCCGCAACCGCTACCTTGGTCTTCCGCCAGAACCCTTTCATGGCCACCGATAGCTGCTCCGGCCGCAGTTCCGTTACCAGCCTCACCGTGATCAATCGGAAATAGATCGCCAGCGCGAGAATTGTGAGAAACACAAGGTTTCCGTCCGTGATCGGAGGATTCCCCCAGGGGTGATGCCAGATGATTTGCCGGCAACTCACAATCAGCAGGGCCGCCGGCGGCATGGCCAACGTGAACCTCGCATAACCCAACCGGAATGCCTGTGTTTCGCAGTAGAGAACGGCGCTCATGCCCTACGCACTAGCTTACCGCAACGATCCAAGAGCGTACTGCAGCGCGGAGTAGAGACTCTGATAGTCATATCCCGCGTTCAGGTTCTGAATCTCGGCATCGGTCTCGTTTAATTGCGCCTGCGTCAACTCGACAATACTCGATAGCTGCAGGTTGAAACGTGTCTGCGCCAGATCCTGAGCCATCGTTGCCTCCCGCAGGAATTGCGCGGTCACGGCCAATCCCTGGAAAGCCGTCTGCGAGTTGGACCAGGCAGTCCGCACGTCGCGCGCGATACTCTCCTCCAAGTCACGCACCCGCTGATCCGCGGCGATTGCCCGGTAGCGTGCCTCCTCCCGCCGGGCCGTGAACAGATGGCCGTTGAAAATCGGTATCTGCACGTTCACTGCGGCTCCGGCATATTCGCTCGGAATCACACGCGGCAGCGTGACCTGATCGATATATGGCATGTAGCCCGCCACTCCCACGAAATTGGCGGTCGGCCGCTTCAGGTCCCGCTCGGCTTCCAGGAATTTGTAGGCTGCTTCGCGGGTCAGGCGCAGGCTGGCCGCTTCGGGGCGACTCTGCAGCGCTTGCACCACCAGTGCTTCGACGTCGGACGAAGGACTCGGCGGCAGCGGCTCGTCTACCAGTTGATAACTCGCCGCTTGCTGGGCTCCCAGCGCACGGGTCAATTCGGCAAAGGCCGCCTGCACCGCGTTTTGATATCGGATCAAAAGCAGCTTAGCCTGCGAAACCGTCACATCCGCAAAACTCACTTCGAGTTGCGAGCGGAGGTTGTTCTGGGCCAACGATGTGATCTGATCCGCCATAGTCTGGCGTGCGCTGACCGTCTTCTGCGCGAGCTTAACCAGCGCTTGCGCCCGCAGCGCATTGTAGTAAGCCTGGTTTACACGCAGCAGCACGTCATACCGGGTCGCCTGATAATTCTGTTGGGCCGCGCTCGCCTGTAACCTCGATTGCGCCACCAGGTTGGAGGTGCGCCCGAAATCGGTGATCAGCTGGTTGATTTCCACCCCGTCGCCAAAACGGTTGAACAGGCGCGAATCGGAAATGTAGCCTGCCCCGATCCGCGAGCCTACATTTCCTCCGGACCCGGTCACTTCGCCGTCCACGGTCGGATAGTACGCCGAACGCATCTCTACAATCCGTTGATTCTGCGCCGCGGTTTCGTTCTGCGCCGCCAGCACCTGCGGGTGATTCTTCAATGCCATCGCTTCCGCGTCGGCCAGTTTCAACTGCACGGGAGCACCGCCCGTCTGTCCTAAGACGGGAACCGCCCACACCGCTGCCAAAAGGATAATCGTAGTTTTCATTGATTTAGACTGCCTCCGGTTGCGGCTGCGCGGGTACGCCCGTTGCAGGCCGCCGTCGGCCATATACTAGCAGGTATGCGGCCGGTACGATGAAGATCGTCAGCAGGACCGAGGATGTCAGCCCTCCGATAATCGCCTGAGCCATCGGCGCGTATTGTTCCGCTCCGGTTCCCAGCTTCATCGCCATCGGAATCATTCCAATAATCGTAGCCAGAGACGTCATCAGAATCGGACGCAGCCGCACCCGGCAAGCCGTGATCACTGCGTCGGCCACCGGCAGCCCCTGGCTCTCCAGGTTATGCGCGAAGTCCACAATCAGAATGCTGTTCGAGTCCGCGATACCGATCAACATCAGAACGCCCATCAAAGACATCACGTTCAAAGTCGTGTGCAGTATCGCCAGCATCACCAGCACGCCGATGAAACCCATCGGAATTGCCAGCATGATCAGGAACGGATCCACGAACGAGCGGAACTGCGCCACCAGAATCAGAAAGAGCAGCGCAAAGGAGATGCCGAAGCCGATTCCGAACCGCTTGAACGATTCCGTCATTCCAAGCACCATGCCGTGCAGTTCCACGTTCACGCCCTGCGGGAGCTTTGCCTCGGCGACCAGTTGTTCAATCTCCGACTTGAGCTTGCCCAGGTCCTCACCCGACGGCGTAACGTATACATCGGACACCCTGCGGATGGCATAGTGATCGTACTCCGTTGGCGTCTCAATCTTATCGAGCTTGACCACTGAGTCCAGCGTCGTAGGCTCTTTTAGATTTGGCGCCCGCAACGGAATGTTGCTCAAATCCAGGAAGTTATGAATCGCCGCCCCGCCTCGTTCATAATATTGTACCGTAAGGTAATAATCGTTCCCGGTCTTGTAATCCACCCAGTAATTCGGGGCAATCATGTAATTCGAGTTGAGCGCCGTGATTACGTTGTCGATTACCTGCTTTTGAGTCAAGCCAAGCTCTGAAGCGTGAACGCGATCGACATTCAGGCGTATGCCAGGATAATTCATATCTTGTGGAATATATACTTCACCTACGCCAGGCAATTGCCTGATCTTGGTGGCGAAGTTTTGCGCGATGCTGTAATCCAACGGCAGATTGTTACTGCTGATCTGCACGTCCACCGGCGCCGGCATGCCGGAGTTTAGAATCGCGTCCACCATCGAACCGCTGGAAAAGAACGTTCGGATATCCGGAAAGCGCCGGGCCAGCCCCGCCTTCACCCGGTCGATGTACTCAAAGCTGCTGGTCTTGTGATCGTCGGTCAGCGCCACCTGTACCGTCGCGGTATAGGGACCGGCGTTCGTCGTGTACAGCGCGGAGAAGTCCGGCACGACTCCGATATTCGAAACCACCATTTTCAAATCGTGAGGATCCACCGTGCTCTTAATCAGGTTCTCGACCTTGGCCACGTATTGGTCGGTCATCTCAATACGAGTCCCGGTGGGTACCTTGAGATTGATCGTGAACTGGCCCGCATCCGTCCGCGGGAAGAACGCCAGCCCGAGTAATGGCCCAATCGCCAGGCTGGCCACGAACAGTCCCGAAAGTGCGGCTACCGTCAGGCCAGGGTATCGCAGCGCTCGCCGCACGGCACGCTCGTACACATCCAGGACTTTGTTGAAGCCGTTATTAAAACCTCGATTGAATCTGGCGAACAGCGAGCCGCCCGTGGCCGCGTGCTCTTCCTGTCCTGCGCCGTGGGCATGCGGCATTGCCTTCAGGAACTTGGAACAGAAGAGCGGAATCACCGTCATCGCCACCACGAAGGAAGCCAGCAATGCCAGGCAGAATGCCAGAGCCAGAGCAGAGAACAGGAACTTACTCACGCCGTACAGCAGCGTGACCGGGAAGAAGTCCACCACGTCCACCAGAGTCGCAGCCAGAATGGCGAGATTGACCTCCGCGCCCCCCACCTCCGCCGCCACGGCGGGCGCCGAGCCCATTTCCAAGTGCCGGTAGATGTTCTCCAGCGAGATTACGGAATTGTCGATGACGCGCGAAAACGCCAGCGCCAGCCCGCCCAGAATCATCGTGTTCACCGTGCTGCCCATCAGCGACAGAATCACGAATGTGGTCAGGGCCGAAAGAGGAATAGACAGCAGCACCGCCGATGTGGCCCGCAAACTGCCCAGAAAGATCAGGATCATCAGGCTGGTCAGCACCAAGCCGATCAATCCTTCGTGAAGCACCGTCAGCAGCGCTTCCTTGACGTACACGGATTGATCGAAGGCAACGGCCGCGACCAACTGCTTCGGAATCTCTACCAGGTGCGGGATGAGGTCCTTGACTCCCTGCACCACCGCGATCGTGTTGGTGTCGCCGCCCTGCTTCATGATCGGAACGTAGGCGGATTTCTGCCCGTCCACGCGGACGATGTTGTACTGAATTTGGGCGGCGTCTTGGGCCTTTCCCACGTCTCCCACCGATACCCACCGCGTGCCTACCGTTTTGATCGGTACCGAATCGAGTTCCTTGACTTGATCCACCAGGCTGTTGGAATAGACGTAATAGTCGTATGGCCCCATCTTTACGTCGCCCGCCGGCAAAATCAGGTTCGCCTGGTTTACCGCGTCAACCACATCCATGGGACTCAATTGCCTGGCCGCCAATTTGTAGGGATCGACGTAAACCATCACCTGCCGGTATTTTCCGCCGAAAGGAGGCGGAATGACCGCGCCTTTTACCGCGCCAGGAATCTGGTTGCGAATCTGGAATTGCGCGTAATCGTGCAATTGCGTCTCGGACAGTCCCTCGCCCTTCACCGTCAACAGGCAGACGGGCAGGCTCGACGCATCGAACTTCAGCACCACAGGAGGCAGCGTCCCCGGAGGCAGCCGTTTTAGATCGGCCAGCGCCAGGTTCGAAATCTGTGTCACGTCCGCATCGGCGCTCGTGCCCGGCTGAAATGTAATCTTAATGATGCTGACCCCCAGCAGGGAGCGAGACTCGAAATGATCCACACCACTGGCCAGCGTGAAGAACCGCTCCAGGGGATCCGTGATGTCGGTTTCGATATCTTGCGGCGGCATTCCCGAGAAGAACGTCGCCACCACTACCTGGGGAATATTGATGGGTGGAAAGAGATCTACCGGCATGCTTTGCACGCTGAGAACACCCATCAGCAGCAACGCCAGACAGATCACCACAATGAAATATGGATTGCGAATCGAAAATCGAGGCATGTTTTACCGTCAACTCCGGGATGCTATTGACTTTGAGGTTGATACTCGGTCATCTCTACAGGGTGAGGCTGCACCGTGGCTCCGGCCTTGAGCGCCGCGCGATCACTCACCACCACGCGATCTCCCTCGTTCAAGCCGGAAAGCACTTCTGCATAACTGGCGCTTTGCAGTCCCAGTTGAACGGGGCGGACTTCGATCTTGTTATCGGAAGTCACCAGGTATACGGTATCCCTGGTAGCTTCGTGGTTTACCGCCTGTAGGGGAACGCTCAGCGCGTTGTTCTTGCGCTCCAGCGTCAACACGGCGTCCGCGTACATCCCGGGCATCAGCACACGCTGAGGATTTTCCACGTCCACCTCCGTGTGCATCGTGCGCGTGTCCTCCGCTACATCGGTCGAAAAACGCATCACTCTGCCTGGAAAATGCTTTTCCAGTGAGGGCACATTCACATCTACCGAGTCTCCAACGTGAATGAATTTCACGTACGACTCCGGCACCGGAATCACCAGCCGGAACTTGTCGTCTTCGGAGAGTTTGCAGATGGGCAACACGTTGCTGCTGGAACTGGTGCCGGCCTGCACCAGGGTGCCGTAGTTGGCGTAGCGCTGCGTCACCACTCCGTTGAAAGGCGCGGTGAATCCTGGCGTACTCGAACAGTACCTTGTCCCGCTCTTACCTTGGCCTGCGCCGCCGCCAGCACGCTTTGCGCCGACAGCAGCGCGGATTTGGCGACCTCCAGTTGGGCCTCCGCGCCCTCGAACTTGCCCTGCCAGTCGTCCACTTCCTGCTGCGCTACCAGGCCGGGCTTGGCTTCCGAGACGGTCTTGATGCGGTCGTACTGCAGTTTATACGGCTTAACCAACGCCGTCGCCCGGTCCACCTGGTGTTGCGCTTGCTGCACCACGTCCTCCTGGTTCTTCACGGCCGCTGCATCCTGCGCCAGTTGAATCTTAAGTTCCGGAATCTCCAGTACGGCCATGAGTTGCCCCGTCTTGACCCGGGTCCCATAGTCCACGTTGAGTTCCGTGATATAGCCCGATTCCTTGGCATAGACATCGATTTCCTGGAACGGAACCAGCTCTGAGGAAACGGTGAGTTGCCGCTCAATAGGCCTGTGCGTCACTGGAGCGACTCCTACCGTCGTTGCGGGGACTGCCGTTTCTGTTCCGCTGGCATTGACCTTCGGACCGGAGCATCCCACAAAGGCAGCGGCCGCGAGGATTGCGAAGGCCGCCGGAAATACATTGCGATTAGTTTTTAGCTGCATGCTTGTTTTTCAGCGAAGGCCCGAAGTTTTGCCCCAAGCGTCTCAACCGAGAATTCGGGACTCTCGATCAGCGCGAATAACTCACTCTCTTCATTCCGGATCCGTTCCGCCGTATCCGGTAACTTCTCTATTAGTTCTGGCGGCACCGTGAGGACTCCATGGCGATCGCCATGCAGAATGTCTCCGGGCTTGATGGAGAGCCCGCCAATTTCAACCGGCTCGCCGAAATCAACAATATGTGCATAAGCGTGGGAAACCGATACGCTCCCGGCGAACAATTGAATGCCCAACGGCTCCACTCCGCCCAGATCCCTCACCGATCCGTTCGTCACGTAGGCCACGCAGCCGAATGCGCGGCACAGCCGGGCGTGGACCTCCCCGAAGATCGCTCCGAATCCCGGCCGGTTGTCGAAATCCTGCAGCACCATTATCCGCGGAGCGGGAATCGTAGCCAGATATTCCCACCATGCCACGTTTTCGTAGTAGCATTTCCCGGTCATCGGTGGCATATAGGTTTGAATTCGACCTGTCACCGCATGACCGGCAACCGGAGCCAGGTTGGGAAATCGGCATAACGCCGTCCCACTCACGAATCCTTCGTTGCGGGGACGGACGTTGAAACGCTCAATTGCATTCGCCACAGTGCATGTGTCATACCGGCAAAGTGCATCTAAATTATTGACTGGACGACCGTTACCTGAAATATGGTTCATGGTTTACTCAGAGGGAATATGCTGGGTACGGGTTGCACTTCCAGCAGTCGATACGTGCACACAAGAGGCCACGACACGATAGTACAAGGCGCGTACTCGGGATCACATACCAGACTCTTAGGATATTTTCGAAAAAAACAGGGGAGCACCCCGACCGGTTTTGCCGGTTCGATTGCTCGCATGGTTCGGCGCGAAAAATACTTCATTCAGGGTATTCCTTCCCGCCGCCGCCGCGCCATAAGATGGCAGCGGGTATCCACAAGGCAAACGTATGTCCCCAGTACGGATTCTTATTGCGGATGATCACGCGATCATTCGTAGCGGCTTGCGCGCTCTACTTTCGCACGAGCCTGGTTTTGAAGTCGTGGCGGAAGCCGCCGATGGCCAGCAGGCTGTAGAACTGGCCGAACGCGAACTTCCACACATCGCCCTTCTTGATATCAGCATGCCTACGCTGAACGGTTTGGAAGCCGCCCGTCAGATCTCTGCCAAGTTGAATAGTATTCAATTAGTCATGCTCACCGTCCACACCGACGAATGCTATCTCCTGAATGCTCTGAAAGCCGGCGCCCGCGGCTATGTACTTAAGAGTTCAGCCGAATTCGAGATCCTCGAAGCGATTCGCGCGGTTTCCCAGGGCAAGGCCTACTTTAGTCCGAAGGTGAGCCGGGTTCTCGCGGATGAGTACATGCGCTACCTCCAGGCCAGCCAGGTCGAAGACAGTTACGATCTGCTCACCAGCCGGGAACGGCAGATCCTTCAGCTACTGGCCGAAGGTCAGTCTAATAAGGACGTCGCCAACATTCTTGATCTCAGCCCTACTACGGTCATCTGTCATCGGCAGCACATCTTTCAGAAGCTCAACCTTCATAGCTTGGCTGATCTCATTCTCTATGCCATCCGCAAAGGCGTGATTTCGTCCAACCAGAGTGCCATAGTGTGAGCGGGTAAATGGCTCCGAACGGTCACGCACATACGGCTCGGCGTTTGCTTACCACCAGAATGGCGCTGACTCTTGGATTCGGCGTTCTCCTCACTCTCCTGGTCATGTCGGGCGTTTACGCAGTTACCGGTATCTCCCAGTTGCAGTCCAGCAATGAAAATATCCTGCAGGAATTCCTCGGCCGCGAAACGCGGCTTGACGAGCTGAGGTCCGCCATCTACCTGTCCGGCACTTATGTTCGCGACTACCTCCTGGAGCCGGACCCGGCCAAAGCGGAGCAGAGCCGTCTGGCCCTTGCCGATACCCGCGGCCAGATTCAATCCATGGCCTCCCTTCCGTCACCCCCGTCCGACCCCGCCGCCCAAGCCATGCAGGATGCCTTGCGCCGTGAAATCGCTGAGTACTGGCATACGCTCGATCCGGTCCTTACCTGGGATGCGCAGGAGCGTCACAAGGAAGGCTACCGCTTTCTGCATGACGAAGTATTGCCGCGCCGATCCAGCACCTTGGGCATGGCCAATACCATCGCCTCCGTCAACCAGCAGCAACTCGTGGAAAGAGATCATCGCCTTGTCCAGATGTTTGCCAGCCTGCGGAATCGTGTCATGTTCGCGGTTGTGGCCATGTTCTTCTGCGGGCTTGCCCTGGCTTTTGCCACCGCCATCCACATCCTGCGGTTGGAGGAAAAAACTCTGGAGCACCTCGAGGAAGTCACCGAGGCCCGCCTGGAATTGCGAAACCTCTCTGCCAGGCTTGTGGAGACGCAGGAAAATGAACGTAAGAATATCTCTCGCGAGTTACACGACGCAGTAGGTCAATCTATGTCCGCCGTGCAGTTTGAACTGCACGACCTCGGCGTGGTGCTCGCTCCTTACCCTGAGCCTCTGAGAACCAGGGTCGACCGGATCCGGGAGCTGGTGGAGAGTTCCGTCGCTATGGTCCGGAACATGGCTCTCCTCCTGCGTCCTTCCATGTTGGACGACCTCGGGCTGCCCGCAGCTCTGGAATGGCAGGCCAACCAGGTCTCCCGTTCGACCGGCGTCAAAGTCAAGCTCGTTTCCGCCGGCATGCTTGATGAACTTCCCGAGGAACACAAAATTAACATTTTTCGCATCGTGCAGGAGTCGCTGAATAACGTTTGCCGGCATGCGCGCGCCAGCAGCGTTGAAATTACGCTCAAGGCCGACGAGGGACGCATCTCAGTCACGATCCGGGACGATGGACGAGGATTTCGCAAGCCGCGCCCCTCCGGGCTGGGCCTGATCGGTATGCACGAACGCGCCGAGAGCCTGGGAGGAAATCTGATGGTGAAGTCCGAACCCGGACAAGGTACCACGATCGAGGTGTGTTTGCCTCTCCCAAAAAGTCTCGGTGTCGGCCGGCCGGCGGCGGAAAGTATGGCTTAGTCGAGTGACCAAACGGCTCATCTGGGAAGTGTTTCTGTTGACAGCCGGAATTGTCTATGTTGTCATCGCTCTTTGCGACAGCGTGGAGTCCCTGGCCTTTGTCGCGGTGTTCGTGCCGTTGGCCGCCCAGGAACTGGTACACGCTCGCAGGGAAAGACACTAACATGCCATTGCGATGGAGGCCATTGCGCGTCCGCCCCGAAAGGCCGGGTTCAACTCCAGCGCGGCCCAAGCCGGATTCCAGCCAGCGCGGTGGATTCGCCCCTTGGCTGGCTACTTATCGGCGGCAGTTGGAAGAGTTGGCGAAGCGGCCCGAGCCCGGCAGGAACTTATCGGAGCAACCTAAGGATAACGTATGATACCAGCCATTTCTATCGCTAGAATTCATGATCCGGATGAGGCTTTGTCTATAATGGCGGCGCTCACCGAGCAACACCTCAAGGATGTTCGGCGCCGCGCTTTCGATTACTTCCAGGAGCGCGGCCGCACCGTGGGCAACGATTGGGAAGACTGGCTGCGCGCCGAACGCACCATGCTTTGGAGCCCTCGCGCGGAGATGTTCGAGAACCCGTCCACAATTGTCTTACGGGTGGGCGTGCCGGGTTTTAGTCCCAAATCGATCCAAGTTACTGCAGCCCCGCAGTCCCTGCTCATTCAGGGCACCGAACCGCATCAGCATCAGGGTCTGGACACCAGGCTTCATTTCTGCGAATTCGGGCAACAATTGTTCCGTCGCTTCGATCTGCCCAAGCCCATCGACCCGGGTACGGTTTCCGCCACTCTAGACAAAGGGGTGCTCGAGATTCTCGCCGGCATCCTGCGCCGTCCGCGCCGCGCGCATTACCTTCAGTCCTGCACTTAAGGGCGCTTTCCGCTCCGCATCGGCGGCCCTTGCCGGTTCGTAAGGCGCGGGCCGGGTGCGGAACGATAGGCTCAACGTCCCGATCCGCAAACTGCCGGCGATTTCTATAGCCGGTACACCGTTGCGGTGATTGATTTCAACCAGCCTCGCCAATCCTACCGAAACGCCCAGCAGGGCGGCCGCCGCTTCGAACCTGCCTGCCGGAGAAGTATTTGAAACCTGTTGCCACGCATCGAACGCCGTCTCTGCGTCGCCGGCCTTTCCGATGAGTGCCAGCCCTAACGCACCAGCGCGGTAAATATGGCCGGAAAGATCGAGAAACGCGCACGGAGTTTCCGCCACTCGAAAGCCGCCGTGGGGGCGGCCCGCCAGCGCTTGTAATCCGCGCTCGATATATTCCGCAATTTCAATCGACATGAATTCAGCCACGACAGATCACCCAGCCTGAATATTAGTTCACATGCGCCGGGCTTTCCTATACCCCGTTGCGAGTAGAGTTAGGGAAAAAGTAAATGTAGGCCCGGTGTTCCTTTGTACATGACTGCCTTTTCGCGGCCTATGAAAGATACCTGGAGGAGATCGAGACACGTCGCGGTAAGTCGCACGAGGTCGGCTGTCGCGGGTTTCCGCACCGGCCCGTCATCTGCGGGTCCGGCAGTTCGTCGCACGAACGTCGCGGCGTGGTGAAACCTGCTTATAAACATCGCGCGCGATGGTCTCTACGCAGGTGTGGCTAGAATCTGCTCGGCGTGCGCCATCACCCGATCACGCACCAGCATCATCACCGCGACCCGATCGTTCGCCCGCCGCGGCATACGCCGAGAGCGCCAATGCCAGCGCTGCAAGCAGCTTCATTTGTCAAAAGTATACCGGGCGGTTCCATCTCGCTTGACTTTTTCGAAATCTACCATATTACGGAACAAAAATCCGCGACGGCGCTTCGATTTTGACTCCCGGCAGTTCGGTTCGCAGCTTTACGGTCTGGGTCCCGCGCCGGTTCAGCGCTTGAAAGGTCACCCGGTACTGGTGATCCATACGGTCCTGAAAATCATTCAGGAAGGGCGCAATTTCTACCGGGTCCTGAAAATCCTCGAAGTACGCGTAACCGCCGGTCTGGTCACTGACCTGTCCCAGGCGGGACTGCGCGAAATTGGTGGTCCAGGCGCCCCGGCCATACCGGCCCGCGCCGCGCAGATAGATCGAGTAGACCGCGATGCCATGCTGCAGGGTATCCCGGATAGCCGCATCGACATAAGGATCCTCCACCTCGGAGTTGTCCTCCCAATAGCGGTCTACCCCATCGGTCAACATCAGCACCGCCCTGCGCCCGGTAGTCTCCCGCGAAGGCCAGTGTTTCGCCAGGTCGGAGAGTGCGAAGTAGGGACTGCCGTTCTCCCCGGGCACGGCTATCGGCAGGCGCAAAGAACGGGCCGCCGCCTGGTGATCCGCGGTGAATGCCTGCGCCAGGGCGAAAGTGCCGTTGTGCATGTATCCGATGGCGACCAGTGTGGACGCGGGCAGGGCCTTGACAAATTCTTTGAGCTGACCCAACTGAACGCCCAAGCTGGCAGAACGCGTGGAATCGTCCAGGTAAATGAACAATTGCATGTCAGCCAGATCGCCCGTCAGGCGGCGCAGGCTCGTAACGGCGACGGCCGCGCCTCCTTCGGACACGGTCAGATCGCCCACCTTCAATTTTGGAGGCTCGCCGGAGCTGTGATGCGCCGGTTGAACGGTAATCACCATTTTGGCCGGAGTAGAAGCCCAGAGGGAAGAGACCAGCGCCATTGTTCCAGCAAGTACACCCAGTTGTTTGATCATCCTAATCAGTTGGATGCTTTGGTGCGCGGTGGGGTTCCTACCGCGGGCAAGTAGAAAACAACGTTCGAAAGTGTACAAAACGCCCGGGATTAAATACAATATGAAACCGGATATGGGACAACTCGAAGACAACCTTAAACTCGGACTGGAAGCCGTCAAGTACGCCAAGGGGCAAGTACGGCGTTCCGGCAACCAGCATTATTTCAAATCCAGCAAGCCCTTCAAGGAAACACGCAGAAACCGGTTCCTCCTGAATGCGACAAGGGGTGGAACCTATACGCCGGATACCGACGACAACGACGAAATCGTCTGGACCAAAGACCCGCTTATGTCACAGCGCCGAAAGGAGATCGAGACGATTATCACGTCGGGCGATCCGCAAAACGTCAAGAACAAAAAGATCGACAAGTGCATCAAAGACTGGGGCAAGGGTTACTTCAACAACTTCGACCTGTTCGACCAGCCGGGCGACGGCCAATACAAGAGCCGGTGGCAGACGCTTTCCGGCGATCAGCAGCTCAATAAGATATCCAAGAAGACAGGCGTGGATCGAAATGCCGTTTTGACTGTCGCCCAGAAAGACGATCCGACGGAGTGGAATGCCATGTTCGAGATGTTCAAGACCATTGTCCACGCCGACAACGCCAAAAAGTTCGGCACCGGCAATTGCGGGGAAAAGGCCGAGGTAGCGGCTCTGTATCTGCTGAATCGAACCCCGGGCGGACTCCGCATCTCGCTCTATCAGCTTGATCCCAAACACAAGGGCGTCACCGGAATCGTTACTCGCTCCGGAGGCGATCATGCCTTCTGCGTCCTGGGTCACGATGCCGTTACCACCGACATCGGCTCTCTCGGACGAAACGCCGTCATCGTGGACGGCTGGATGAATGACGCCTACCCCGCTCAAAAATATCTGTCCCTGAAGCACGGCCTGAACTACGACAATGTCCGCATCAACATTAAACAGCACTCCACCCGAAGCATGGTCTGCTGTTCGTACCGCTCTCATATCCAATGCTTTCGGGATTTCGGTATGCCACCGAAAGGCCCTTGCACGATACCGACGCCCACGATCTCGCGGACCAGGTTTTAGCGTTGCGGGCGTCCGGTATATCGCTTAGTCGTTCCCGCTGATTTGTCTTACAAACGGGCAATCAATTACCGCCGGTACCACTAAGTCGAAATTCCACCTTGCGCGCATTTCGCCAATGGTGCCAAATGTGAGTATGGCCGTGGACGTACGCACACCCGAAGTGGAGAAGGAAAATCAGGATTCCAGCGCGTCCGCCCATTGCCGCCGCGTTGCGGCTCTGGCGATGGAGTTGAGCCGGGTGGCCGGTTTTCCATCTTCCACACCGGGGCTGCTGCGGCTTTGCAACCTGGTGGACCAGCAATTTGAATCGCTGCAGTTCGAATACAAAGATACGGACTCGATCCTGGACGAGATCCGGGAGTTCGCGCCATTCGAAGGCTTTGACGCGGCCCTGGTGGAGCATTTCCGGGGCCTGCGTTGCCGGTTGCCGGAACAAATCCGGCGTGGCGAGGGCCTGCCCGTCGAAGCAGGCACGGCCCGCCAGATCTTTGGCGCCTTGGGGCAGGAGCGGGAATACGAGGTGCACGAACTGGCCGCCGTCGCGGTCAAAGACCCCGTGGTTGCTGCCAGCCTGATTCGAGTGGCGAATTCTTCTTTATATTCACCGGCCAGCAGGTTCGCAGGAGCCGGACCGGCAATCGCCTACATCGGCACCGTGGAGGCGCGTAAAGTGATGCTGGCCGCTGTGCTCCGTCCCCTGTTTACATCCGCCGGCCTGATGCGCCTTTGGAACCACTCGGTCAACGCTGCCCAGTTTTGCTCCGCACTGGCTGCTAAGACCGAACGCGTGGCAGAAGACGAAGGCCTGATGTTGGGATTGATACACGATTTCGGCTCTCTGGCGGTTCAGTTCGCCCCGCGGGAATACCGTGACGCGTATACGCGACTGGTGGAACGGGGCTGTCCGGTAACGTATGGCGAACGCCTGATTTTCGGATGCGACCACGGCGAGATTGGCGCCGAGATCCTGTCGAATTGGAATTTTTCCGACGAGATGATCGAGGCGGTGCGCTTTCATCATCAGCCGGAACGGTCGGAGGGGCCGCTTACGGCCTTCATATACCTGGTGGAGTTCTGGAGCGGCCTGGATGAGGATCTGCCTTCCTTCCACCGGGTGGAAGAATGCCTGTGCCGGGCCGGTCTGACGCTGGAGGCGCTGGCGCAGACGGGCACGAGAAACAGCGCCCTCAAAACCCTCCGCTCACTGACGTAGACGGCCGCCTTCTTTGTACGCGCCTACCCCCAAAAACGGGGTACGTACCCACCGCAAAGATTTCATTGAAAGCCTCATCTGTCTACGTTAGCTTTACATCAACAGGCACTTGGAGGTTTTACATGAAACTCTATCGCAGCAGAAATTACCCGACGCAATGGTTCGCAAACGGACCGAATGTGGGCTGGGTCATGTTTCCAGCGGAGGCGAACGGATGGGAGAAGCGCAGTCCCGCCCGGGGTCTCGACCCTGTGGATGTTCGCGAAGTACCGCTCCGCCTGGGATTCAACACTGGAATTCCCGGTGCGTCGGGCGGTTCCCTTGTACAACTCCGGGAGGCCGCATGACCATTCAGATTGCCCCTGGCGACGCCGGCAAAAGCGCCAGGGGACGTAAGGTAACGTGTCTCACCTGCAAGCTCAAAAAATGCGTCGGACGATGCCGCTGGCAAACCGTGCCGGGTCCCAAAGCAGCATGATGCCGGCGATCGAAAGGAAGTTATTATGCCCCTTGCACTAGCCTGGGTCGGAGGCGTTTTAGTTGCCGCCGGCGCTACTCTCCTGTTTGCCCTTTTCAGCGGAGAAGAGAACGGGACATACCGCCAGGAATCCGACCGCCTCCGCAAATGAGCCTCCGGCGGGCGGCGCCGCCCGACCTGCCAGCCCTCCACCACGTCCTACGGTAGCGGTAGCGCCCCTGCGTTTGACACCCGCTGTTTGAAAGAGGTATTACTCAAGGATCTCAAGAGGATACCGTCAATCTATGAATTCTCGCTTTGCCTCCCTCGGGAGCGCGCTTCTGGCGCTGGCTCTGGTCTCCGGACCCGCATTGGCCCAAACCAAAAAAGGGAAGACCGCTGCTCCGGCCGCTGCGGCGCCCACTCCACAAAAGCCGGATGAAGAGTACACCAGGCTCATCCACGAATATCTTCAGGACCCGCGCATCACCACCGAACTGGTGGACCATATGCCCGCCTCCGACACCGTGCCCTCGCCCCTGAAGTTCCTGGGCCGCATTCCGGGCAAACCCGGCGAGTTGACTTACGCCCACGATATTGAACGTTACTACGAAGCGCTGGCCAAAGCCTCGCCGCGCGCCCGCTTCTGGAAGATGGGGACCACCGAGGAAGGCCGCGACATCGTGGTCCTGGCCATCGCCGACGAAGCCACCATTAAGGATCTCGACAAGTACAAGGACATGGCCGCCAAGCTCGGCGATCCACGCAAGATCACCGATGCGCAGGCCAAAGAGCTGTTCCACACCGCTAAGCCTATCTACTGGATCAACAGCGGCATCCACTCGCCTGAAACCGGCGGTCCGGAGATGCTCATCGAACTGGCCTACCGGCTCATCGTGGAAGAGACACCCTTTATCCAGAACGTGCGCAACAACGTCATCACCTTCATCACTCCGGTGCTCGAAGTGGACGGCCGCGAGAAAGTTGTGGACGCTTACTATTACGGCAAGAACCACCCCGGGGTGAGCCGCAACAACCTGATGATGTACTGGGGCAAGTATGTGCAGCACGACGACAACCGAGACGGCATGGGCCAGTACCTGCAAATGACCAAGGCCTTCACGCAGGGCGTGCTGGAATGGCACCCCACCGTCCTGCACGACCTCCACGAGAGCGTTTCCTACCTCTACGTCTCCACCGGCACCGGACCCTACAACGTGTCGCTGGACCCGATCCAGGTGGACGAATGGTGGTGGCTGGCCGAGACCGAGATCATGGAACTGGCCAAGCGCGGCATTCCGGGGGTCTGGACGTATGGATATTACGATGGCTGGGTCCCCAACTACTTGTTCTGGATCGCCCTGACCCACAATTCGTTCGGCCGTTTCTATGAAGTGCAGAGCTATGGCCCGGACATCACGCCGAATCTGCAATTGCCGGCGCAGACCACCAGCCGCGAATGGTTCCGGCCGAATCCACCGCTGCCGTCCATCAAATGGGGCCCTCGCAATAACACCAATATTCAGGAGTCGGCCATCCTGTTCGCGTTGAGCCAGGTGGGCAAGACCCGCGAGACTTACCTGGAAAACTACTACCTGAAGAACAAGCGCTCCATTGAGAAGGGCCGCGCAGGCATCGACAGCCCCACCGCCTGGATTATTCCGGCGGGCCAGCGCCGCAAAGCCGACGCCGCGGATATGGTGAACGAACTGCGGCGGCAAGGGGCGGAGGTGGATACGGCCAATTCCGCGTTCAAAGTGGGCGACGTGAACGTAGCGGCCGGCGATTACATCATTCGCGCCGATCAACCCTACCGCACCCTGGTGGACATGTACACCAGCATCCAGAACTATCCCACCGCCAACCCGCGTCCCTACGACGATACCGGTTGGACCATGCAGTATCTGCGCAACGTGAAGCTGATCAAGACCCATGAAAAGTCCATCTTCGATGAGCCGATGACGCTGCTCACCGCCGACGCCAAGGCTGCCGGCGGGGTGGATGGCAGCGGCGGAACCCTGGTGGTGGAGCACACCAGCGACAACAACCTGATCTCCTTCCGGTTCCGCAATCCGTCCGTCAAAATGATGGCCGCGGAAGAGGATTTCGAGCTGAACGGCCACAAATTCCGTGCGGGCGCTTTGATTATTCCCAATGCCGACCGCGCCAGGCTGGAACCTATGTTGAAAGAGTTGGGTCTGTCCGGTTGGGCTGTGGCTTCTGCGCCCCAGGTCAAGACTCACGCGCTTACCGTGCCGCGGATCGGCTACGCGCATTCCTGGTCGCGCACGCAGGACGAAGGCTGGGTGCGCGCCGCCCTGGATCACTACAAGGTTCCATACACCTACTTCGGCGACAAAGAATTAAAGGATCCCAACCTGCGCGCCAAGTACGATGTGATCATCTTCCCCCACACCGGCGGGACCGCGGCTTCCATCCTGGCCGGTGTCAACGCGACCGCGCCCATTCCGTACAAAAAGACCGCCGAGACACCCAACCTGGGGGGTGTGGATTCCAGCGATGACGTTCGTGGCGGGATGGGATTGGAAGGACTCGAGGACTTGTCCAAGTTCGTTCAGCAGGGCGGGACGCTCATTTCCGAAGGCGCTACCGCCGCCATGCTGGCGGAGTACGATTTGACCGGCGGAGTCACGGTGGAGCATCCCGCGAACCTCTTCGTGCGCGGCTCCATACTGCGCAGCAAATTCGCCGACCTGAAAAGCCCCATCGCCTACGGCTACGACGGCAGCGACCTGCCGGTGTACTTCAACCAGGATCCCGTGCTGAATGCCGCCGGTGGCGGCGGTGGTTTTGGTGGCTTTGGCGGGGGCGGACGCGGCGCCGGTGGCCCAATCAACGGCGGGGAAGGGCAGAACATCACTCCGAATGTGACCCCGATTCACGTTTCGCCGCTGGATGCCTCAGAGGCCGCGGAAGTCGCGGCGCCGGCTGCCGGCGGCCGCGGGGGGCGTGCAGGCAGAGGCGCGGCAGCCGCAGGCGGGGGCGCCGGTCGTGGAGGACGGGGAGGGCGCGGCGGCGCGCCACTCGAAGACCGCGCGCGCGTGATCCTGGCATTCCCGGCGAATGCCAGCGATATGCTGCTCTCCGGTACGCTCGCCGGAGGAGATGCTCTCTCCGGCCGCGCCGCGGCGGTGGATGTCCCCCTGGGCAAGGGCCACATCGTGATGTTTGCCATTCGTCCCTTCTGGCGCTGGCAGACGCAAGGCAGCTTCATGCTGGCTTTCAACGCCATCATGAACTGGGACCACCTGGATGCCGGCAAGCCCGCTGCGGGATCGCCGAATGGCACGGTTCCGGCTGGGGGGCAATAAAGCGGGGATTAGGGATAGGGGTTGGGGGGGCCGGGAACCGCTCCGGCCCCGGCCGATCGCGCCGCCCCCGCGGCTGGAATAGGAATGGGGGAGGCTGCCGAGACAAGCCCCTACCTCCAACCCTACCCGTAAGTCCCGCCTTACTGGTACCTTAATGCCTCTGTGGGAGCCGTGGTGGCGGCGCGGCGCGCCGGCACGTATGTCGCTACCACCGCCACCAGCGTCAGCACCACCGCCACCGCGCTGAATGCCAGAGGGTCGCTGGATTTGATCCCGAAGAGCAGGCTGGCCAGCACCTTGGTCACGCCGTAAGACACCGCCAGACCCACCGCCACCCCGGCTCCCGCCAGTTTCATTCCCTGACCCATGATCAGCCGGAGCATGGCTCCGCGGCTGGCCCCGAGCGCCATGCGAATGCCGATCTCCTGCGTCCGCTGCTGCACCGAATACGACATCAGGCCGTAAATGCCAATGGCCGCCAGCAGCAGCGCGATGCCGGCGAAGATGGAAAGCAGCAGCATGTTGAAGCTCTGACGTGCCAGCGAGAGCTCCAGCACTTGTTCCATGGTGCGCTCCTCCGCCACGGTGAGGTTGGCATCCACCGCGCGAAATTCCCGTTCCACCGCGCTGCGCAGGCTCAACGGGTCCATCGCGGTCCGGACGGCCCAGGAAAGCGGAATCACACCGTTGGCCAACCGGGTCATGCCCTCCGGCACTTGGCTTTGCGGCACGTACATCACTCCCACTTCACCATCCTGGACGCCGGTTTCGCGCACATTGCCCACCACACCGACAATCTGCCGTGGCGGATCCGCGAATTCCGGGCCAATGCCTTTTCCGATGACGATCACTTGGCCCACGGGATCCTGTTTGGGCCAATACTGCGCGGCCATCTTCTGGTTGATGATCACGACCGGCGCGGAGTTGCCCGTATCCGTTTCCGTGAAGGCGCGGCCGCGGATCACCGGGATTTTGAAGGTCCGGAAGTAATGTGCCGAAACGAAGCGCCACTGCTCATCGCCGTCATACTGCTCGCCGGCTTTGGGAGTTCGCCCCACGATGTTAAGCGGCAAATCCACGCCGCCGTTGCCGGAAGCCGGCAGCATGACGGTCAGGGTGGCCGATTCCACACCGGGCAGGCCTTCCAGCCGGCGCACCGACTGCGCGCCGAAGCGTTCCATTTTGGCCGTGGAATCGTAGCCGGCGCCCCCCATCGCGGTGGTGAACGTGAGCACGTGGCGTGCATCGATTCCCGGCTGCGAACCGCGGAGTCCCATGAAGGAGCGGATCAGCAATGCCGCGCCGGAGAGCAGCACCAGCGCCAAGGCCACCTCCGTCACCACCAGCACGGACCGGGTGCGGTTGGTGCGCCGTCCGGTGCCGGAACGGCCGCTGGTCTCCTTCAGGCTGGAGGCCAGGTCGGTTCTGGAGATCTGGAGTGCGGGAAACACGCCGAACAAGATACCCGTCAACAGGGCCAGCCCGATGGTGAAGGCGGCCACGCGCCAGTCCAGCGGAGGCGCCACCGCCTGCAGACCGTCGGGGCCGGTCAGGCGCGGAATCTTGCCGGGCACCAGCAGCAGGAGCACGCGCACGCCCCACGAACCCGCGACGAATCCCAATGCGCCGCCGATGCCAGCCAGCATCACGCTTTCGGTAAGCAGTTGCCGCACCACGCGCCCGCGGCTGGCGCCAATCGCGGCCCGCACCGCCATCTCCCTCTGCCGCACCGCCGCGCGCGCCAGCAGCAGATTCGCGACATTGGCGCAGGCGATCAGCAGCACGAACCCCACCGCGCCCAGCAGCACCAGAAGTGCCGTCCGCACATTGCTCACCACGGCGTCGCGCATCGGTACGGCGGTAGCCGATTCGGTCGCGTCCATTATTTTCGGATTGGCCTGCCGGTACTGTTGTGCCAGCACTTTCATTTCTGCCTGTGCCGCCGCCAGGGTGACATCCGGCTTGAGCCGCGCCGCCGCGGCCAGATAATGTCCCTGGTTGGTGCTGTTCGGGTCCGCCTGGAGGGGGATCCAGATGTCGGCCGGAGGGTCTGAGACGAACCCCTTGGGAAGAATGCCCACCACTGTGTAGGGCGCTCCATTTAGTTGAACCGCGCGCCCCACAATCTGCGGATCGCCGCCGAAGCGCGTTTGCCAAAGCCCGTCGGCAAGTACGGCCAACGCCGGTCCATGAGGTACGTCCTCTTCCGCGGAAAACACGCGGCCGCGTACGGCGTTCGCGCCAAACACCGGAAAGAATCCGCTCGAGACGGTGAGCACTTTCACCTGTTGAGGCCGGTCGCCGCCGCCCAGGTTCATGCCCGGCGCGTTCTGTCCGTAGAGGGTCATGCTCTGGAACACGTGGTTGTGGGTCCACGCCATGAATTTGGGAATGGAGTTGGCGCCCTGCGGACCGTCCGGGTACATGCGTTGCAACTTCACAATTCGGTCCGCCTCGCGGTATGGCAGCGGCTGCAACAGGACCGCGTTGACGACGGTAAAGATCGCCGTGTTGGCGCCAATTCCCAGCGCGAGAGCGGCCACCGCAATCGCAGCGAACGTAGGATTTTTCAGAAGCATGCGCCAGGCATAGCGCACATCGTTAGCCAGTGTCCCCATGTGAGGAACAACGCGATAACATCCTGCTCAGTTCCGTGAATTCATGGCCCTGGAAGGCCTCCTGCGATATGGTGGAAAGAACTATATGGAGATCGGCATACTCGTGTTTCCGGACATGGACCAGATGGACTTCACCGGTCCATTCGAAGTACTGGCGCGCGTCCCGGGAGCCGCTGTCCAGGTCATCTGGAAAGACCTGGCGCAGATGTGCTGGTGGTGCCCGGAGGCCGCGGGCAGTTGGGGGCGCTGACCCTGGGCGCCGCGGGATTGCTGCGCGGTCGCCACGCAACTACGCACTGGAACTCGTTCCACCTGCTGTCGCACTTCGGCGCTATTCCGCGCGATGAACGCGTGGTGATAGACGGCAACCTGATTTCCACCGCGGGCGTGAGTGCTGGTATCGATGGCAGCCTGCGATTGTACGCGCCCGAGCCGCCTTTCCCCGCGGGTAATCCTTCCCAGGCTCCGCCGCAGGTGCTTGCCTCGGCCCGTGAACAGGTCGCCGCCCTCACCGCCGCGCGGCTGGCTGCGTCACAAAAGTAGCGACGTCCTTCGCCGCTTTGGTCTCCACACCGGGCTTTTGCAGGAAACCCAGGTCACGGAACCAGTCGATGAAGCGGAATTGCCAGGTGCCGTAGGGCGTATCGTTGCGATCCGTCAGGCCGCCGCTCTGGTGGCTGCCGTCCGGCAAGGGATCGCCCGGGTGCCGGCCTACACCGTAGATGTGCATCTCGATATTCGGCACGCTCATGGCCAGCATGGCGCTGAAATACTCTATGGCCCAGACGGCGTGCACCCGGTCGCCGGAACCTCCGCACACGAGGAATGCCGGCGGCACATTCCTTGGAATCGGCGGCGCGGTCCGGTTGCGCGCGAAGGGCGAAGGCCCGGGATAGATGATTCCCGCGAAGTCCGGCCGCGACGTGATGCCCGCCAGGGGATCGACCGCGCCATTGTTTTTTCTGTCGAAATCGTCATACAGCACCGCTGCCGCGGCCACCAGTTCCGCGCCGGCTGAAAATCCCATGACGCCGATCTTGTTCGGGTCCAGATTCCACTCCTTGGCGTAAGCCCGCACCATGCGGACCGCCTGCTGAATGTCATACACTTCGTCGGTCTGCGGGTTGTAGCCGTCCCGCCGCAGGCGATTGCGCAAAATGACCGTGTTCACCCCGTAGTTGTAAAAGAAGGGCACGAAATCGGCCGCTTCCCCGCCCACGTTCAGGGTATTGTGTCCGCCGCCCGCCGCCAGAATCACCGCCGCGCCGGTGTTGATCCCGCGGTCCACCGGATGAAATTCGATCGAAGGATTGTGAATATTGACGATGCTGGCGATTCGCCCCGGCACGGCTCCGCTCATGTTGTACTTCTCCGGCTCCCTGATGCGGTCCATTTTGAGGTACGGCGATCCCGCGGGAAACAAGGGCACGACCACGCCGCCCGGCAGGATGGGCTGCGGGGCATAGGGAGCATCGGTGGCCGCTCCCGGTTTGGGCACATTGAGCGGAGCGGGAGGCGGGGGCAGGGCAGTGCGCGCTGGCTCCTGCGCACGCCCGCAGACCGGGCTCAGCGCGGCCAGAAGCAATACGGTTTTCCGGACGGAGGATAAAGGTCTCATCGTTTCAAAACTATATCATTAGCGGGTTGCGGCCTATCGACGTAGCCTGCCGCCTCAGCGCATCCCTACCCGTTCTAAGGAAAATCCGGGAATTCCGCTGGTTGGTTTCAGGGGGTTCCCGCAATTGACAGGTACTCCTATGTTATTGGATCTATAGGATTTCAGTCGTGGTTGACCCATCATTAAATTTACTGACATGACTGGTTGCAAATCGATCAACCTGCCCCGGCTGTCCGTTGTGTTCATCCTGGCGCTGATAACTTTGGCTAGCATTCCTGTGTATGCCGACAGCTACTCGTTCTATCTTGGCCCCCAACCGAATCCGACTCCCGCGGCGAACGGCGAGGCCGCTGGTCCCTATCCCGGAAAGCTCACCGACACCACTACCAATACCGTCGTCTCCACAGACCCTTTTCTGTGCCTGGACGGCAATATTACGACCAACTGGGGTTCGCTCTTAATTGACGGAACCATCTCGACACCGGCGGGAGAGGCGCAGGACGAAGCGGCTTTCCTCGCTTCGCTGCTCTTATCGAAAGCCCGGGCGCTGGGTGTGACCCCGGATTCCTACGCGCACCCCAACCCTCCTTCGCCCTATACTCCGGCGTACATTGAATTCATTGATTCCTATGCCGCGCCAATCACTTTCGCAATCTGGCAAGTGATGGGAACGCTGCCCGTGGGACCTCTGGAGCCGGCGGGAACGCAGGCATTTGTAGACCAGGCGCGGGCCGAGTACGCAACTGTCTTCAGTAACCCGTCGAGCCCCTTATATTCGGCCGGCCAGATGTTCCTGTCGAGCGTGATCATCTTCAACCCGAATCCGCCGGGCAGTAATCAGCGATTTATCACGGCGGTCAATAGTCCCTTCGTGACCAATACACCCGAACCCGCTACTCTGGGCTTACTGGTGGGAAGCCTGCTGTTGCTGGGACGCATTCGCCATGCCGGCAAGGGGAATCGTAACTAACTGCGCCTTGGCGGAGAACTTGGAACTCTCCTGAATGAAGCAGCTATGCGTGCACCAGCAGTTCGCCAGGGGGATAGAGTTGACTTCGCGGTGCATTTCCTCCGATTCCAGCGCCCGCTGCACATCGAAATCGTAATCGCGAAGGTTCCCCACGATCCCGCGCATTTCGCAGGCGCGAAACCGCCCGTTGTGATCGATCACGATGGAGGTTTCTCCCGCAGTGCAAGGCATAGGCCACGCCTGCGGCGATTCCAGGCACTGCTCATGCAGGTCGAAGTGAAATCGCAGATTGCCCAGATAGTAAATTCTGGCTAACTGTCGCGCTCCCAGGGGTAAGTTAGCGAATAGAGCCCCGGCGTAATAGCGATGAAAGGGCATCAACCTGCGATGTAAGTCCGCTATCATGTCTCTAGTCAAATTCTTCAGCGTAAGATCCGGAGCCTGGCCCCGGATGACCTCGAAGTAATGGCCATCGATATCGATGCTTTCTTTCAAGCGGATCGCCAGTTGCTCGACCTCCCGGTAGTTCTCGCGAGTAATTACCGTCAGGACATTTCGGCGGAGCCGCCGGATTCCCGCGTACCGCTGCGCGGCCTTGCGAATAGTGCCCAATGTCCGCACGAAGTTCTGGGGAACGCCGCGGATGGAATCGTGAGTCTTCTCCAGACCGTCCAAAGAGAAGTTCAGGTCGATCGAAGTCTCCGGACACAATTCCAGCATCCGGTCCATCGTGGGGAATATCTTCTCAGGCAGCAGGCCGTTAGTCGGCAGGTTCACATTGCGCACGCCGTTCCGGCGGACAAACATGGCGACAATCTCCGCTAAGTCCGGCCGTAAAAAAGGCTCTCCTCCGGAAAGCCACAGTTTGCGGAACGGCGGCGCGGTTTGCGCAATGCGTTCGATTTGTTCGGTGGTCAGGTCGTCTGTGCTGTTCAGCTTGTCGAAATAAAAGCAGGTGCGGCACAGCGAATTGCACCGCGATGTGACAAACAGAAACAGCGAATTGAACTGGCGCTTTCGCACCCGGTCCTGCAAGATCGGAAAATACCCAAGCACCCCGCTCATGAACCCATTGAATCACAAGCTCGCGTATCAATCAAATCTTTGGCGCATAAATTGCCTAACCATGTGGGAGAGGTACTGACCATGCCATTTATCTACATTGCGGTCGCCGTAATTCTTGTTGTGGCTATCGCGCGGCTAGCCAATAACTACATCCCTATGCCCGCAGGTATCAAATCAGTTATTAATGTAGTTCTGGCGCTGATTCTTGTAGGAATGGCGCTCTGGCTCATCGACACCTACATTCCGATGGCCAGCGCCATCCGGGCGCTGCTGAATGTGGTTGTTTTCCTGGCGGCCTGCGTGGGCGTGCTTCAGGCGGTCGGACTGTGGGATTCGACGGTCAGGCTCTGGCAGAACTTTCGAATCAGGGGGTAAAAATTTAACCACAATACTCTTCACTTAACGATTCTGATGGCTGCGGAAAAGTCGCTGAGTGGTGAGCGCTTGTAGCCGCGTCGCAGGGGGAAGTTACTCATCTTCCGCTTGACCCCTCGGGGATGGCACCGGTTGCGGCTGGAAGCGGCAGATTCATCGAGGATCTCGTTCAGCACCGCGTTATGGAACTCTTTTCGACCCCGAGGGGGGAATAGCGCCGAAGGCGGCCATCTTGCGGCGGACAACGCGGACGGCGTGGAGGAAGGACAGCCGGTCGGGATCCTTATCGACTCGCAGCGCCGCTTCGTGCATGAGGCCGCGCACGGCGAAATGCGCCATCAGTAGACCATAGAACTCCTGCCGTACCAGATCGGGCGTTTTACTGCGGAGCACGATATGCGCGCCCCGCAGATGAGTCTTGAGTTCGTCAAACGCGGTTTCGATCTCCCAGCGCTCGTGATAGAGCGCAGCCAGTTCGGTGGCCGGAGCCAGTTCGTGGTCGAGAATCGTGGTTGCCAGCCGGTATAACGGCTCCGCCCCTTCGACTCCCTCCAGGCGGTATTCGATCACACGCACTACGATTCCATTGCGCCCACGCCGCTGGTCCTGCTGCGACGGATAGATGCGACTCAGATAAGATCCGTCCGGCAGACGTTGTTCGCAGGGCAGATGGATGTTTTTTCTGACCCGCCACAGCAGGTCCGCGCCCGTAGCTGCCGCCTGCTTCCACATTTCAAACCCGAAAAAGCCGCGGTCTGCCAGGCACAACATGCCCTTGACGAGACTGGGCAATACAGTCTTTGCCAGGGCGACTTCGCTGGTAGCGTAGTCCGCCATCCGGCTGCCGAAAAGGACATGGGTACCGTTCTCCACCAGCGATACGAAGCGGATCTTTGGATACGCGCTCTCGCCGCGACTGGCGCCCGGCCGCCCGAACACTTCGTTGTTGCCCTTCTCGTCGGCGACATCCAGCGTGCTGCCGTCAACGCTGATCAGACGCCACGTTCGATACCATGCGCCCTTTGTCGCCGCCACCGCGACCGGCCTGACCACTTCATCGTGCAGTTGCCGTATTGGCTCCCATCCCAGTCTGGTTCGCGCCTGCGAGATGCCTGAATTACCAGCCACATTGATTCCCGCCGCGGGTTCCACCAGCCACTGGATTCCTTCCAGCAGACAACGCAGCACTTCCCGATATGACGACTGCATGTACAGCGCCAGCGCGATCACGTAATACACGACCACATGCGCCGGCAGGTCGCGCTGGCGCACACTCTCTTTCCCCGTCGCCGCCAGCAACGTACGAATCTTTTCCAACGGGAACGTTTTGGCTACCACGCCCAGACTGATGTAGTCGGTGATGCGGCTGCCGGCGGGTAAGGAAGCCACTGTGCGTGACATCAGACCTGCCCCTCCAAGCCGGTTTGCACACTTGCGCACAAAGCATAGGGAAAGCGCCCCCGGATTACCCGATTGAAGTAGCTACCTTTGGAAGAAGCGCCCAGCAGAGCTTCATAAACCGCCGCCGGAACGCCGTAGTAATGGTAGATGGCCCGTGTGCAGAACTCCAGTTGCAAAATTCCGCGGCCGCCGTCGTACGCAAGTGCCCGCAAGGTGGTTGATTCCACCCTCATTTCGTTCATGAGTGACCTCCAGGAGAGGCTACGCTCTAGAACAGAATATCATAAAAATGTTTGTTAAGTGAAGAGTATTGCGGCTAGCCAATAACTACATCCCCATGCCCGCCGGTATCAAATCAGTTATTAATGTAGTTCTGGCGCTGATTCTTGTAGGAATGGCGCTCTCTGGCTCATCGATACCTACATTCCGATGGCCGGCGCCATTCGGGCGCTGCTGAACGTGGTTGTTTTCCTGGCGGCCTGTGTGGGCGTGCTTCAGGCGGTCGGACTGTGGGACTCGACGGTCAGGCTCTGGCACAACTTCCGGAATCACGCCGCCGGCCCGGGCAACCCGGTAAGCGGGCCGCCCCATCCCTAATGCTTGCCGAACATCTCGCGGACATCCTTCCGCAGTCCGGCTTGGCTGTCCGTCCGGCTGTAGAACATGTGCCCGCCCGGATATTCGTGCACGGCGACGCGACTGGCGTCTCCCATCAGCGGCATCTGGTCCACAGTGAGCACGGAACCCATGAACGGGCACGACAGATCGTTCCACCCATGAGCAATCAACACACGCAGTTTAGGATCTGCCGCCACCGCCTGGCGCAGGTCGGGAACCGCTCCGTTGTGAAGGGAACGGCTGTCGCGGTCCCATTGTGATGCCACTTCGTAGCTGAGTGCGTTGTACCGCGCCTCGGTCTTCCAGCCCACCACGCGGGTCACGAAATCCACCATCGCGGTGGTCGTCGGCGCAACGATGCTCTCCAGAATCGGATCGTTGGTGCGCTGCTCGGGGGCGAACGGGTACGGGTCGAAAGCCGTCACGTTGGAGTCGTACACGCTGCCGATTTTGCCCTGCTCGCGGAACACTTCGCGGAGGTAAGCGCCAATTTCCAGTCGCCCGCCGGACCGGCGCACAAACTCCGGTTCGAGTCCGGTCATCTGGGTGACGCGCTCCACGATGCGCGGCGTTGCTTTCGGGTCGCTGCGCCCTTTCATCAGATCCGTGGCATACTCGCCCCGGGTGTAGGCAATCACCTGTGCCATGGCCTCGGGAGTCAGTTTGTGCTCGCGCTCCAGATGCGCGGCGGTAATCGAGGGCAGTGTCATCATCCACGGGATTGGCGACATGTCGGCATTCTCGTCCTGCGCCGGATTCAGATAGGGCGAAACCAGCACTGCGCCATTCATGGCCACGCCTAGCGTGGACTGCAGGTAGTGCGTGATCCGCGGTCCCCGGTAGCCTCCATAGCTCTCTCCCACCAGGTATTTCCGGGAAGCCATACGTCCGTTCTTCACCAGCCAGTCGTAGACGATGCGGGAAAGGTAGTGGATGTCGTTCTCGGTGTTGTAGAACTGCTTCTTGGTCTCGTCCGCCGAAACCAGCGTCCGGCTGTACCCGGTCCCGATGGGGTCTATAAACACCAGGTCGGTAAAGTCCAGCCACGTCCCCGGGTTGTCGGTCAATGTGGCCGGATCGGACGGGCTGTCGCCCTGGTCGCCGAACTTCACGTGCTTCGGCCCGATGGCGCCGAGATTCAAATACACCGACGCTGCGCCCGGGCCGCCATTGAAGGCAAAAGTCACTGCGCGATCGGGGCCGCTCATGGTATATGAGGTAAAGACTACTTCGCCGCTCTTCTTTCCGTCCTTGTCAAAAACGGGCAAGGTGCCCACGGTCACCGTGTAATTCAGGGTCTTGCCTTCCAGTTGTATGCTCTGCGCTGCGTGCGCGTCGGCCGGCAAAGGTGGTTCCTTCTCAGCCGCGGGCTTCTCTTTGTCCTTGGCATCGGCCGCCGGTGGTGGAAGCGGCGGCTTGGCTTCCTGGGCGAGTGCTTGAAAAGTGGCGAGGGCCATCAACAGCACACCGGTATGTGTGCGAAGACTGCAAAAGGTGCTCATGTGGTTACGATAGCGTAACCGGCTAAATCGCCGCTGTTCGGCTGCACGATTGTTGCAAGCGGTGTCCGTTCAGGCTGATAATTCTGTCTATACATGGGATGCCCGAGGAGGATGGATCAATGAGCAATTTCGCACTGAAGGTGAACGGCCGTTCGCACACGCTGAATATCGAGCCGGCAACGCCGCTGCTCTATATCCTTCGCAATGACCTGGGACTGCAGGGGCCCAGGTTCGGATGCGGACTTGGCCAGTGCGGCGCCTGCACGGTGATTATTAACGGCGCCGCGGTCCGTTCCTGCATTATGCCTGTGTCTGCCGTCAGGGGTGAAATCACTACACTGGAAGGGCTTGCTTCGAGCGGCCGGTTGCACCCGCTGCAACAGGCCTGGATTGAGGCGCAGGTCCCGCAATGCGGATTCTGCCAAAACGGGCAAATCATGACGGCGAAGGCGATGCTGGACAAGAATCCGCATCCGACCGATGCGCAGATCCGTGAAACCATGAACGGAACGTTGTGCCGCTGCATGAGTTACTACCGGGTCCAGACGGCCATCAAACAGGCCGCCAAGGCGCTTGCCGAGGCGTCTCCCGCGTCTGGGAAGGAGGTGGTGGCATGAGCCTCTCCGACAGGATTCCGAAACAGATCGAGGAAGTCCTTGTGACGCAATCGCCGGGGATTCCTCAGAAGCGCGGGACTGCTCGCGGTAAGCGTGGGAGCGTTCGGAGGAGCCGGCCTCAGGCAGGCGGATGCGCAAACCGCCGCCGCGGCTCAGGGACCGGGCCCTTATCCCATTCCGGATTTCCACCAAATCGATTCGTGGATCGTCATTCATCCGGACAATTCGGCCACGTTTTATGTCGGCAAAACGGACCCCGGCCAGGGCACCGGAACCGGTTTCCGCCAGTTGATGTCCGACGAACTGGACATCGCTTTCCACCGAACCACCTGCATCATGGGGAGCACGGATATCACCGTCGATCAGGTGGGGGTCGGGCGGCTCGACCGCCATGGAGAGGGACTCGTGGCCGATGCGCCGGGTTGCGGCGGAAGCGCGCCGTGTCCTGCTGGAAATGGCCTCTACTCGCCTGGGAGCGCCGGTCGATCAACTCGCCGTTACGGACGGAGTGGTAACGGCAAAAGCCGATTCATCGAAGCGCGTTACTTATGGCGAACTGATCGGGGGAAAGAAGTTCCATGTCACGCTGAACGGGGCCAACATCAACTCGGTCACCGGCCAGGCCAAGAACGAAGACCGTGCCGGAGCTCAAGTACACGGGCCAGTCGCCACAGCGTGACGACATTCCCGCCAAAGTGGACGGCTCTCTAAAATGGGCCGTGGACGTCAGGCTGCCGGGCATGCTTCACGCGCGCAACGTGAAACCTCCGTTCGCATGCGCGAAGCTCAAGGGCATCGACGAATCGTCGGTGAAAGACCTTCCGGGCTTCGTCAAGGTGATGAGCAAAGGCAACTATGTCGCGGTTGTGTGCGAACGGGAAGAGCAGGCCATCCGCGCTGCCCGCCAGCTCAAAACGACCTGGGAGAAGCCGCCAACAGCTCCCTTTCCGGCATCCGAAGATCTCTTTAACTACATGCGCACCGCAACACCCACCTCGCCAGGAAGGCCGGAAGTCACGGGGGATCCCGACGCGGCATTTTCCGGCGCGGCAAAGGTAATCGAAGCCGAGTATGAGGTGCCGTTCCAGGGGCATACCGCATTCGCCGGCGCTCATGCGACAGCGGACCCTTCGAACGGCCAGATGACCGTATATTCGAACGATATGAAGTCGTATGGCATGCGGCGAGGCGTCGCTACTTTCCTCGGCATGCCGCAGGATCGGGTGCGTGTGGTCTGGATGCAGGGCCCCCAGGGCTTCGGGCGGACGGCGGCGGAGGACGCGGGTTGCGAAGCTGCCTGGTTGGCCCGCGAGCTTGGCCGGCCCGTTCGCATGCAGTGGATGAGAGATGAGGAGACGGCGTGGGACACCAAGAGTCCGGCATTCCTGGTGAAGATGCGCGGTGCTCTGGATGCGGAAGGGAGACTGATCGCGTATGAGTACAACGCGCGTTCGTGCGACTACAACCACGTCGGATACAACGAGCCGGATACCGTGCTGATCGCACAACTGATGGGATCGAGGCGGGCAACTCCTGCCGCCGGCAGCGCCTCGATGCCTTCTGACATGTATGCGATTCCGAATCGCAAGATGGCCGGCGAGGTGGTCGGCCTGCCGGCCGTGTGGGAGACCCCGCTGCGCACTGGCAATCTGCGCGATCCGAACGGCCCGCAATCGACATTCGCCGCCGAGTCCTTTATCGACGAGGCCGCGGCGGCGGCGAAAACCGATGCCCTGGAATTTCGCATGAAATTGATCCAGGCCGGCAGGAACGATGACGGCGGATTCCGGCGCGCGCGGTCGCTTGCGGTTCTCAAAGCCGCCGCGGAAAAGTATGGGTGGGACCCGCGGCCTTCGCCCAAGCCGCTCGGCAAAGGAAGCATTCTTACGGGACGCGGTATCGCCTATTCGTTCCGCGGCCAGACCGTTGTGGCGCAGATCGCCGAAGTTGAGGTGAATCGCCAGACCGGTCACGTATGGGCGAAGCGGCTGGTTTGCGCGCACGACTGCGGTCTGGTGGTCAATCCCGATACCCTTCGTCACACCGTGGAATGCGCCACGCTTCACGGCCTGAGCCGCGCTATTCACGAAGAAGTCCGGTTCGATACCGAAAAGGTGACGAGCCTGGACTGGTTCTCGCATCCGACTCTCCGTCACGCCGATGTTCCCGAACGCGTCGATATCGTGCTGGTGAACGGCGATCCGAATCCGCAGCGCCCCGACCTGCCGCCTTACGGAGCCGGTGAGGCGTCTCTCAAACCGATGCTCGCCGCCATCGCAAATGCTATCCACGATGCCACCGGCGTTCGCATCCGAAGGGTCCCTTTTCGGGACGGCCGCGTGCTTGCCGCGCTGAAAGCCGCGGGCGTGTAATGCGGCATGAGCGACCACAGGCCACATCCGGAGGTCGCCGGACTGGACGCTTCGCCGGCTGCCCGAGTTCCGAAACGAAAATTGTCCATCAGGCTTTGGGCGACCCAATTTTCGTCGTCTCTAGCAGGGCGTTCCAGCGCCTTGGCGACCAATTGTGGTCCACAAGCCATTGCCGTGAAAAAAGTCCTCCGGGCGGACGCCTAAGTTCTGAAACAGGTCGGTAAAGAGATCCTGTATGGGATATGACAAACTGGGCGCGTCGTCATAGCCCACCGTGCCTGCGCACAACAAGTAAATATTGTAGGTTCCGCCGCTGTTTTGCTCGGTGAAATAGGCGTAATCCGGAGAGTGCAGGCTGATCTTGTCATACCCACCATCAAGGTTTGGGAAGCAGCAATAGGGACTGGTCAAGGTCACGTTTTGCCATATCAGGAAATGGAAGCGCATCGGGATAAAGGTGCTGTAGTACTGAAGCCTGGCAGGCCCGGCACAGTTGTTTGCGAGATCCAGCAGATCCACGGACGTGAATTTCCAGAGAGGGCTCGTATCGGCGTTCAGCAGGCTCCCCAGTATTGGCAGGAGCACGGGGTCCGAAGAGATTCTGACGACCTTGGCGGCAAGCTGATCCGAGGCGTCCGTGTAGGCTTGAATGACCTGCGCTTGGAATTGGCCGTACGGAACCTGCTGGGGCACGGGCGGCGTATCGGGAGAGAACGCCGTAGCGGCAGCGGGATACAGTGTGCCCACCAGCGAGAGGACGATGGAAGCCGCCGGCAAGGCTTCGCCCAGACCCGGTATGGCCGCGACCCCCCAGATGGCGGCGTCAACCAGGTTGCTCAGCCAAAAGGTCACAGTGGACGAATCCGACGGCGAGTCCGTGCCGTTCACATTGTCCGCAGCGTTCAATAGCTGCTCGGTCTGGGTCTGCTCGATTTGGGAATTCAGGTAGCCCATCGAATCGGAGCCGCCCCAGTTGATGACGGATCCAACCGCGATTAACTCTTTCCCGATTTGCGTCTGCAAAGCGCTCCAAGCGGTTGCGCCGGAACCAGGAAGCTGTTGAACATATTCGGAGTTCTTCGGATTGGTGAGCTGGTCGGCCATCGACGAAAAGCTTCCGCGGTTGCTGTAGTTCAGGCTCGTATACTCGAACCGGATGTCGGAGTGGCAGTCCGGGTCGAGAGAATCGCTGATGTATCCATAGATGAAGTCGTCACCCAGAGCGTCGAGGACGAATTGGGTATCGCTGTCGGGTTGGCCGAGCGTAGCCACATATTTGCTCAAGGCCGCCTGCAGATTGATAAAGTCGTTCGCGCCCAAACAGTAATAGCAACTACGAATGTCGCCGGCTGAAGGAGGGGCCGGAGCACTACACTCGGCGATGCCGGCGCTGATGACCGGATAGAGTTGTTGTTCGCTCAGGGCCTGGTAAATCACCTGCTGGCTTGGGGAGAAGGGCGGCGGGGCAAATGAGGTCACAGGAGCGGCAGCCAGCAGATCGACACCCCAGCCCGGCGCGAAGCCCTGAGTGGAGGTGAACGCCTGGAGTTGCGAGCCGTTCCACTTGATCGTGAACAGCCAGCCATCGCCCGGACTGAACATGACGAGTTCGTCGTTCCCGTCTCCATCCACGTCGGCGGCGAGGAATATATCATTCGGCGCCAGTCCCACATTCCCCGGAATCGAACCGCTCTGCTCCCACAGAGTTGACAGGACGTTGTTTTGGACGCCGTCCATGGAAATATCTGTGCCAGGCCACACCGTGTATCCCATCAGCAGGGCGGCCGCTCCACTACGGTGCATTGCGACCACCATATGGTTGGCAGTAACAGTTTCAGGATCGCTAAGCAGGTTAAGAGCTTTTCCGTCCCATTTCAGAACGGCAGGATTGTAAGAACCAATCGTAAATCCACTATAGACGGCGATTTCGTCCAGCCCATCGCCATCCAAGTCCGCGGCGGTTATCGGCGGTAAGTTAATCATCATACCGGGATCGATAGGCGACATTACTCCAGTAAGAGAGCCCGCATTGTAACTGAGTACGCAAGCGGAAGTGCCGAGATATTTGAAGGCGACCAGTTGATCGGCGGTTCCAGGGACCAAATGAGCCGGGATGTACGTGTCATCGTTTGACATCGTCCAGGGACCCACGGTCTGGTGGGAGGATGAGATGCAAGTGAGGGTCTGTCCATCGAACTTCAAGACGAAAAGATACTGATCATTCGGGCTGTATTGAACCAATTCATCTTTGCCGTCGCCATCGACGTCAGCCACGTAGAATTTATCGGCGGAATTGAGGCCGCAATCCGGAGCCGACACCCCGACCGAATACCAGATCAACTGCATCGCGGAACCATTCCACTGAGCCAGACCGAGGCTCGGAGTGGAGGGGCTGAAGATAACGAGCAGGGGAGCCGCGCCGGTGAGCCTCGCGGAGAAGTATCTGTCGTCGCTGCGGAGTGTCCAGGCACTGGCCCCGCCCGCAACCGGCGGGATGGTCGCGACGCAGTTCCAGCCGTTGATCATTTGGGGCGGGGCGCTCCACTGCGCCGAGATATCGGTATATTGGAAGTAGGAAAGGATGTTGAGCGAATTGTTGCCGGGGCAATAGCTGGCAATTTCCACACGGCCGTCGCCGTCGAAGTCGCCGGCGCAAAAGGTATTGGTACTGCGGATCAGATAGGGCACAGTAGGCCCAAGATTCATGTAGTTATTCATTGGGTTACGCTTCGAGATCCAGCTCTACACAAAGCCTCTTCAAGTTGCAATAGAATGGAGTAAGTGATTGGTAAATGGCCGCCAACCCGCAAGGAAGAATCCACAGGAGCCGGAATTGACCGTGTTGGAAGCTTGCGGACGGGCCCAGCCTACCCCACTTCCTTTTCCACCGCCGCGCTGAAGGTGTCAATCTCCTGCAGCGTGGTGTAGATGTGCGGCGTGATGCGCAGTCCGGTGTATTCTTCGTGCGGTACATACGCGGTGTAAATGGAATACTTACCGATCAAGGTCTCGCGCATCTTTCCTGGGTCCACACCGTTGAATGCCAGAAAGCCGATGCCGCAGGATTGCGCCGGGTCTTCGCTGTGCAGCGTTTTGCACTTCTTGTTTTGCACCAACCGGTGAGCCCAACGGTCACGCAGGTAGCGCAGGCGGGCGGCCTTGCGATCGATGCCGATGCCTTCGTTGAAAATCAGCGCCGCGGTAATGGCGTTGTGGTTGGCCGCCGGATGCGTGCCGATCTCCTCGAACTTGCGGATATCGCCCACCTGCGTGGCGCTTGACGCCATCAACGACCAGGTACTGGCGATGCGCGATTTGCGCACGTATAGGAACCCGGTGCCGATCGGCGCACCCGTCCATTTGTGCAGGCTCACACCGTAATAGTCGCAATCCAGATCCGCCAGGCTGAAGGGGAAGTGGTTGAAGGCGTGCGCGCCATCCACAATTACCGGAATATCGCGCGCATGGGCCATCTGGCAGATGCGCTTGATGGGAAAGATCTGGCCGGTGCGGTTGGTAATGTGGCAGACCAGGATCAGCTTGGTCTTGCGGGGTGACGGCGCGCTCGAAGCGGTTGTACAGATCGTCCATGGAGGGCGGCGGCACCGGAAACGAAATCTGCTTGAGCACGATGCCTTCGCGCCGTTCCCTCTGGCGGAACGTTTCGATCATGCGGCCATAATCCTGGTTGGTGGTGAGTACCTCGTCACCGGGCTTCAGCTCGATGCCATACTGCGCGTTCTCCAGCGATTCGCTGGCATTGCGCGTGATGGCCATCTCCTCGGGATCGCAGCCGGCGACTTTGGCCAGGTGCCGCCGCACCGGTTCGATCTGCCGCTCCAGCGTGTTGATCATGGTGGTGTACGGACCCATGTCGCTATATTCCAGGTACTGCCGGAGCGCATCCTGAACAATTCGCGGCGAAGGACCCACGTGCCCGTTGTTCAGGTTGATCAAGTTGCGGTCTACCGTGTAGGACTGGCGAATCTCGGCCCAGTAGTCCTCGTCTTTGGCCATTTCCTCGGGCGAGCGATCCTTTGTCGCGCCGGCCGCTGCGCGGATGCGCTTCAGCGTATCGTCCTGCAGGGCGAACGCTGCTGCGCCCGCCGCCATTTGGAAAAGGTTTCTACGGTTCATTCCACGGATGCTATCACACTCGGCAGGCCGGGAATGGATTCGGGATTAAACGAACTTGTATACGCCCGGCACCGGCAGCGGCGGCACGGGCACGTTGTCTTTGTAGTCGAAGCTCTTGGGCAGCAGGTCGAGCTTGGAATTCATCATCATGTCCCAGGTGACCTTGACCCCCGAATAAGCGGCTTCCCGGCCCATGATACAAGTCATGGTGCTTTCGGCAACTGCCATGGATTCGTTCAGGTACGGCCCCTTGTTCAGGATGCTGTTGACCATATCGATGTGCTCCTGCACATACGGATCGACAGCCGCACGCCCGCCGCGCAGCGATGCCGTATCGATGACGCCCTTGGCCCCGACGATGCGCTCGCTGACATTTTGGGCGATCCCCTGTCCCTGAAATTGCCGGCAATGGCTGGCCATGTGGACGCCGTTCGCATAAACAAAATCGGCGTAAATATGGTCATAAATATTGCCGTACTCCTCTTCGCGCGGTCGCCAGGATGTGCCGCCTGAAGCCGTGACTTCCACCGGATGGCCGCCCATGAACCAGTTGCAGACGTCGATATTGTGCAAATGCTGTTCTACGATCTGGTCGCCCGAGATCCAGACAAACGAATACCAGTCGCGATTCTGGAATTCCATGTCGCCCCACTTGGGATCGCGCTTGCGATTGGGAAACTTGGTAAAGTTCAGTACCGGACCGCCTACCCAGTTGGCGTTGAGCGCCACGATGTCGCCGATTTCGCCATCCTTCACCCGCTTGTGCTGGTCCAGGTACCAGGCTTGCGAGCGCCGCTGCGCGCCCGATTTCACGGTAAGCCGCAGTTCTTCACTGCGTTTTGCCGCGGCCATAAAGCGCCGCACATTTACCGGGTCCGTGCCGAAGGGCTTCTCGCAGAAAATGTGTTTCTTGGCTTCCACCGCGGCTTCGAAATGAATCGGCCGGTATGCCGGATAGGTCGCCAGCATGACGATATCCACGTCCGCAGCGATCACTTTCTTATAAGCATCGAAGCCGGTGAACCGGTGCTCGGCATCCACCTTGACGCGGTCGGAAAGTGCCGGCGGCAGCTTCTTCAGGGTGTTGATGGAGTCCTGCAGGCGGTCCTCAAAAATGTCGGCCATGGCGACGAATTCCACGTTGTCGCACCCGGTCAGCAGGTTCTGGACGGCCTGCGTGCCGCGGCCCCCGCAGCCCACCAGGCCGGCTTTCAGTTTCTCGTTGCCGGCGCCACGCACCAACTCCGGTTTGACGATCTGAAAGGCGGACGCCCCAGCAATCGCCGATGATAAAAAAGATCTGCGGGAATGACGGTTTCGATCCATGTACGTTCCTCGACGGGGCCATTCTAGCTCCTGGCGCGGTCTGGCGTTTGAAGTCCGCGCTACTCCACCTGGAATGGGATCGCCGGCAGGGCGCACCGTAATTGCAGGATAAGGCTTCCCTCCAAGCCCCGCTGAGCTATGGCGCGCAAGGTAACGGCCACGCCGCCGGTAGCGAACGGTTTTGTAGCGTGCCCAGAAATCGGGCCCCGCTGAAGCGGCCCTGCGGCTGCGTCAACACGATTTGGGGCGGGGCAGTTCGGAGATGCGGATGCCCTTGACGTTGATCTCGATGGGGCTGTCCGGCGGACCGCAAGAGTCGCTGCCGGCTCCCGGCTTGGGGTCGAACGGATCAGGTGCGCGGCTCCGCCCCGCATCCAGATCTGGATCAGCGACTTCGCTTTGGCATACGCGGTAGTCTGCGCGCCGCCTGCTGTCGCGCCTAACGCCAAGCCGGGGCCTGCCCGCGGAAGTTGCCGTTCTGCGAGCGCGCCGCCACCGGTTGCCACTCTTCCTCCGACGGCGGCTGCGCAAGTATCGTGAGACAGATCTTACTGACTCTGCTGGATCTTGCGCTGTACGTGGCTGGAAATGAGCAGGTGCAGATTGGGCACCGGTGATACGGTTGTTGCGCCCGATTTCTTCCAGGAAGGTGCTGCTGATGCTTCCGTCCGGGGGCGCGATGGACGAAAGCTGCCACACCCCGGAAATCGGGATCAACCGGTAGATGTGCTTCAGTTCGCGATGCGAGGACACCAGCTCCCGCTGAAGGTATGCCAGAAGTTGGGGATTCTCCGGCGGATTATGGGGCCTCAGGTCGTCGGGCTCCTGCACGATGCCGAGCCCCAGCAGCCAGTACCAGATACGGTTGACCATGGCGGCGGAGAACGCGGAGTTGCGTGGCGCCACCAGCCACTCCGCGAACGCCTGCGCGGATCCCGCCTGGGTGCGATGCGGGGCGGCGTCCCGTCGGGAAATAACGGCGAGCCGGCGCCAGGATTTCCTTTCCGGTCCAGCCGGGCGCGAAGCCGGCGTTCCGATGCTACTTGACGATCTCCAGGTAGTCCAGCGCGGCGAGTTCGCCGCCGTCAGGCTGGCCTTCAATGCGGATCTCATCGCCGGGACGGAGCGCGACTCCGGCGATGGTGCGGCGTGTCGAGGAGGTGGAGTCCAGCCGGATGGTAGGCAGGCGCAGGTCAGCGGTCCATTCATCGATGAGTTGCTTACCGACCCAGATACGAAAGCGGGAGGCCCCGTTGGATTGATCGAAGTACTCCACGCGCAGGGTGTACCAGCCGGGCTCGCCGGTGAACTTCAGGGAAGCGGAGCAGTCGCCGCCGGTGGCGCAGGCTACGGCCTTTCCGCCGGAAGCGTCTTCCGCGGGTGTTACATCGCGCGCGGCGTAGCCCTGGAGCGTCATGCCTTCCGCTTCGTAGCGGCCGGGTGTATGTCCTACCCGGCCTTTGGCATCGGGGATCTTTGCCATTTTCTCGAAGTAGACGTCCACCGCGTCGCGCCATACGACGGCCTGCCCTGCCTGATATTCCAGTTGGGCTAGCACGGCGTTGAAACGCTGCTCGTCCACCAGGCCCTTGAGCGGATTTCCATTGGCGCGCGTAGGCGGCCACCGCTTCGGCGCCTTCGTAGTGCGAGTCGTAAATGTACTGGATCACGGTCTTGCCGGAATGCAGTTTGTAGGTGTAGGGCACGTGATGCAGGAAGAGCAGCAGATCGTCGGGGCAGGTGGCGAGCGACTCGTAAACCTTGGCGACGGGCGGGCGATATTGGCCGATGTAGCCGGTGCCGGTGGCCACCGTGCGATCCATGCCGACGCCGTTTTCGTCGGCGCGATGCCACTGGCCCCAGCCGTTGCGCTCGGAGGCTTCGACGTTTACGCCGTAGTGATTGCCGGTGATATCGGTGAGGGTTTGCAGGCCGAGCGGTCCGGTGTAGTTCTCATAGGTGCGCCAGGTACTGAGCTGCAGGGAGACGATGGTTTCATCCACCTTGGGGTCGCTGCCGAACGTCAGGCGGGTCCACTCGTCGGCGATGCGGCGCGCGGAAAGATCGGGATTCCAGGCGAGCCGTCCGTAGCCGTAGAGGTTCGCCTGCGAGAGGTGATTGCCCATCCAGTTTTCGTCCAGCCCCACATTGACTACGCCGACGAAACCGCCGGTGGGGCGTCCGAAGGTTTTGCCGGCGACGAGCGCTTTCACGGGCGTGGGCGCGGCGCCTTTGGCGTGCATGTCGAAATCCAGCGTCTCTTTCCACATGGGCGCGAGGAACACGGTGTGGTTGGCCTGTCCGAAGTATTCCTGGGTGACTTGCAGTTCGATCGCCTGGTTGGTCTTCTCCAGCGCGCCAAACAGGGGCGAAGCGGGTTCGCGCACCTGGAAATCGATGGGGCCGTTTTTGATCTGCACGATCACGTTGTCATCGAACTTGCCGTCGAGGTCGTGGAAATTGTCGTAGGCGGCGCGGGCGCGGTCGTTCTTGGATTGTTCCAGTCCATGTGGTGGTCGTAGACGAAGCCGCGATAGAAGAGCAGGCCGCCGTGCGGCTTGCCAGCGCGCGCGCCACCACGTTGGCGGCGTCGGCGTGCGTGCGGTTGTAGGCGGAAGGTCCGACGCGGCCTTCGGAATCGGCCTTGAGGACGACGCCGCCCAGGTCGGGGACGGCGCGGTAGAGCTCGTCCATCTTGCGACTTCCACCAGCTCGGCCACCTGCGGGTCCAGCGGGTCGAACGTGTCCAGTCCGCCGAGGCTCTGCGGGCTGCCGAAATCACGGCGATGGCCACGCGCACGCCCCAGGGGCGAAAGGCATCGGCGATGCGCGCGATCTGCGGAATCAGTTCCGGCGAGAGAATCTCGGATGTCGGCATTCACGTTGTTGATGGAGCAGCCGTTGATGCCGAGCGAGGCCAGCAGGCGGCCGTAATCGCTCACGCGGCTGAGATCGGCGCGCACGTGGCCGTCTTCCCAGAAGATGGAGTCGCCCGCCGTAGCCGCGTTCGATGGTGCCGTGCCAGGCGGTCCCACTGGTTGACCCAGCGCACCGGCGCGTAGGGCGACTCGCGCTCATCGAGCGCGGCCAGAGGCTCGCCGAGCGCGATCTTGCGCAGCAGGGCGAATGCGCCGTACAGCACGCCGCGATCGTCGGCGCCGGCGATCACAAGATACCGGTAGCGGCCGGCGGCGACGGTCTTCAGCCAATAGCCCTCGGGTGCGAGCGTGGCGCTAAGGCGCCAATCGGGTGCGAGGCGGGCGAGTTGGGGGAGCGTGCCCAGAACGATAGCACTTTCCTGCGGGAGTCCGGATTGGGCGCGCAGCGTGCGGCCCGTCATGCCGCGCAGTCCGCGGATTAGTTCCTGTTGGGCGCTGGAAACCAGAGGCGACGCTTCGGCGATGGCGGCGACGGCTGGCAGCGTGGGCGCCGGCTCCAGCGGGGCGTAGCGCAGCCAGGCGTTGTAGCCCGTCTCCGCGTGGAGGGCGATGGTGAGGAGCAGGCACAAGCAGAGTTTGATCGGCATGATGTCTCGCTACGAATTCACTCCGGAGGCCAGGTAGCCTCCGTCAACTGCAATGCACTGGCCTGTGAGGAAGCAGGCCGCATCGGACGCCAGCATGATGGCGACTCCCACCAGTTCTTCGGGCTTGCCAAAGCGCCGCATGGGCGTGCGCATCAGAATCTCCTTACCCCGCGCGGTTCCGGTGACCAGGCGCTGATTCATCTCCGTGGGGAAGACGCCGGGGGCGATGGCGTTTACCGAAATGCGGTCGGCGGCCCATTCGCACGCCAGGCTGCGGGTAAGCGACAGAATGGCCGTTTTGGCCGCGCAGTAGGCGGCCACCTGGTGAAACGAAAGATAGGAGCCCAGGGAGGCGACGTTGATGATCCGCCCCCTTCCGCTCTGCGCCAGGCACGAATAGAACGACTGGCAGGCGCGCAGCACGCCGGTGAGGTTGGTATCCAGCAGCGCGGACCACCTCTCTTCGGCGAGAGTCGCGGTGGGCTCCTTCAACGTGTAGCCCGCGGCGTTGATCAGGATGTCCACGCGGCCGAACGCGGCCATGACGGCGTCGCGCAGGGTGTCCAGCGATTTTCGTTTGGTGGCATCCGCCGTTTGCCGCAGGGTACGGCGGCCGGCGGCTTCGATTTCCGAGGCGGTGGTTTCGATTTCGCTCATACGCCGGCCAGTTGCGACTACGTTTGCTCCGTTCTGCGCCAGGCCGACGGCGAGGGCGCGGCCGATTCCGCTGGTGCCGCCGATGACCACGGCGACACGGTCGTGAATACAGAGGCAATCGGTCATAGGTCGAAGAAGATGGCGCTGTCCTCCACGGTCAGTGCTATTCCGGCCGCTTGCGCGGCTTCCTGCAGGGCGGCTTGCAGCATCACGACGGGATCGCGGCTCACGGCCAGGCGGCGCATGAGGCCCTCGCCTTTCTTCGGGCCGGCGGAGAGGACCACTTTCAGGCCGCGGCGTTTGCAGCGCACAGGCGTGCCATCGGGCAGTTTCACGTTCATTGGCTTCAGGTATGCATCCATATAATGCACGCCGATTCCCGACTTGTCGCCGGTGAACTCGGGAAGCTTTTCCGCTGCCGCCGGGTTGACGTCACAAAGTTTGGTCTTCATATCGATTCGGTTTCAGTACAACATGCTGTCCATGGCGTTCCGGAAGGCGCGGATGTGGTCCGGGGTGCTGCCGCAGCAGGCGCCCAGGATGGCGACTCCGGCGTCCAGCAGGGGCGCGACGCCCAGGCTCATCTGCTCCGGCGTTTCGTCGTAGACCACCTTTAGGGTGACCAGTTTGGGCTGGCCGGCATTGGGCTGCACCATCACCGGCAGGTTGGTGACCTGCCGATACCGTCGCAGGGCCTGGAGTGCGCGCTCCATATCCATGCCCGTGCCGCAATTCAGCGCCACGATATCGGCGCCGTGTTCTTCCATGAACTCCGCGGCGCGTTCCGGGTCGATCCCCATCATGGTGCGGAAGGTCGAGCCGTCCAGCGTCACGTCGTAAGCCATCGAGCCGATCACGCATGGCGCGCCGGCCTTCTTCGCGGCTTCGATGCCCAGCCGCAGTTCCTCCAGGCCGGTCTGCGTTTCGATGATGATAGCATCGGCGCCGGCATCCACCAGTGCTTCTGCCTGCTCGTCGAACGCGGTCCGCACCTGCTCTTCGGTGAAGTCGCCGTACGGTTCCATGAGGCCGCCGAACGGGCCGATATCGCCGATGACGTACCCTTCGCGGACGCCGAACGCCTGGCGCACGATGGCAACGGCAGCCCGGTTGATCGCGGCGGCATCGCCCGCGTGGCCGTGCCGGTTCAGCATGATTCGGGAGCCGCCGAACGTGTTGGTGAGGATGCAGTCCGACCCCGCATCGGCGTAGCGTCCCTGAATAGCCAGCACGCGCTCGGGATGGGTGAGGTTCCACGCCTCGCCGCAATTGCCCTGCTCCAGTCCGGCCAGCATGAGCTGGGTGCCCATGGCCCCATCGCCCAGGAGTGGGCGTCCGGCGATGGCTTCCAGCAAGGGTTTCTTCATTGGTCTCGGCCTTGATGCAATGCGTAGTGGATGGTCTCCAGCGCGAGGCCCCATTTGTGCTCGCGGCTGGCAGGGTCGCAGTAACAGCCGGTTCCGGTCGAGGCGCGGCGCCACGTCAGAACGTCGTCGAGAGGCTGGCCGAGGAGCGGCTTGTCGCGGCTGATCGATTCCATCAACGGCGCGCGGTTGGCCAGATACTGGCACATCTGGGTGTGGCCGGAATCGCCGGGTGCAGGCACGCAGCGTTGTTCGCGGATGGCGTACCCGGTCTCGCGCCGCCCGAGTTTGACGAAATAATCGAATGCCAGGGGGCGGCCCAGATTGGTGCATGTGGTGCCGTCATAGCGAAAGTGCGCATCGATGGTGCCGTCGGGGCGCTGTTCCAGGGTGAGACGCTCGGCGGCCCAGCGCTTCAGGGCCTTGGGATTCACCGAATAGGAGGGCCGTTCCCATTGGGGAATCACGGGCAGCTCAGCGAGGCCCTGCCGCGAACGCCGGTACGGTGCGCGGCGGAACTGGCACGGGCTGTACGAGCAGTTCTCGCAGGGCATCAAGTCGGTCAGACGTTGGACGCGGTCAATGTGACGCGTGAGGCCGAATACGGCGAGCAGCGATTTCTTCGGCTGTAACCCGCCCGAGGGCAAAACCTGCAGCGCACCGGGCAAGGCATTTCCGATGAGTTCCAGCAGGCGGTTCTGCTCGGCGATGTCCCACCCGGAATAGCCCGGGCTGTAGTGCGGAAGAACGGCCATGCGGCGTTCTTCGGCCCAGCCGCACAGGCGCGCACCCGTGACCGTGACCAGGTGCTCTACCACGGCGGAGCCGAACACCTCCAGAAAGAAATACTCGTCGGGTTTTTCTTCGCGCCAAAGCTGCTGGGCATGCTCTTCGGCTTCCGGCCCGGCGCTCACCGCCACCAGCACCGCGGCATGCGCTCCGGCCTCTTCCAGGGTGGCGTGCAGACGCCGGCTGCTGAAGGTCTCGCCATCCAGCCGCACAGCTCCACTGGAAAGATCGAGGCTTGCCACCTCCTTTTCATACACCCAGGGCCGGCCGTGCGCGGCGTACCATTGGCGTGCCCATTCGGCCAATTCGGCAGCGCGGCCGGTTGGCACGAACTGGCGGGGATAGCCGAGCAGGCGAAGATACTCGGCGGGTTGGACATCCACTGCGATCACTGGGTCACCACCTGCCCGAACTGGCAGCCATCCACGAAAAAGTCGAAGAAGGCGGGGTGGGTTTCCAGGCGGCAATGCTCCACGCGGCGGACCAGCTCTTCCATTTCGCGAGCGTTTGGCTGGCGAGAGCAGCGCCATGCGACGCGCCTTCGATAGCGGCATTGCCCACCTGCACGACGCGCGATTGCGCAAACGCGGGAATCAGGCCGATGCGCGCGCGCGGCATCCACGTTCAGGTGCCGGCCGAAGCCGCCTGCCAGGTAGAAGACGTCGAGGTCGTCGAAGCCGATGCCGTAATTGGCTGAACACGACGCGCAGGCCGGCCACGTTGGCGCCCTTGGCCTGCGCCAGTTCGTTGGCATCGCTCTCGGTGAAGTAGATATCGTTGGCGGCGTCGAGCACGATGCGGTGCGTCGTCTTCGAAGCGGCCGCGATCGTTCATCCGGCCGGTGCGCAGCAGTTCGCTCATGAGCGACACCAGGCCCGATCCGCAGATGCCCTGGGGCGTGCCGCCGCCGATCACGTCCAGGTGAAAGCCGCCTGCCGCATCGATGCGCACGTCTCTCGATGGCGCCGTCCAGCGCGGGCATGCCGCACGAGATGGCGCCGCCTTCGAAGGCCGGGCCCGGCGGGGCAGGACGCGGCCAGAATGCGGTGGCGGTTGCCGACGATCAACTCGGTATTGGTGCCGATATCCATGATGGCGACCAGGCGATCTTCGTGCGCCAGGTCGACGGCTAGCATGCAGGCGGCGGCGTCCGCGCCCACGTGTCCGCTGATCACCGGCGCGCCGTACACTCGCGCCTCCGGATGAATGGGCAGCAGACAGCGGCGGCCGGTCTCGGTAAGGCTGGTGGTGGCGCGCTTGCCCGCCGCCATCTCGATTTCGGTGATGGAGCGGTAGGGGCTCTGGCCGATGGAGTAGACGCTCTGCCGGAAGAAGAGATCGCGCATGGTGGAGTTGCCCACCACCACCATTTCGTAGAATAGACTTGGGATCCACCGGCAGTTCCTCGATGGCGTGAGTCAGATAGCCTGCCAGCGTACGCGCAACAGCTTGCCGGTGATGCTCGGTGTCGTAGTGGATGCGCGCCATCACATCCGATCCGCCGAAGCGCTGGGGATTTTCGAAGGAGGCGTCGGCGACCAGTTCGCCGGTTTCCAGGTCGAGCAGGCGCAGGACGATGGTGGTGGTGCCCAGGTCCATGGCAAGTCCGAAGCCGGGGCGGGAAACATGTGCGTCGAAAAGCGGAAGTCCGGCGGCCTCGCGCTCAATGCGCATGTGGCCGCGCCGCATGGTGTGGCAGCGGACCGGGCCATCGGCGGCGATGCTGGTGCGGCACGATAGGCGAAACGCGCCGCTCAGGTGGCGCTCGCGATCTGTGGGCGGCGGAGAGATACTCCATGCCCTTCGGTCACTTCCACCATGCACTCCCTGCACTTGCCCTGCTTCTGGCAGGAGGTGGGAACCCGGATGCCCAGGCGTTCGGCGCAATCGAAGAGCGATGACGCCGGGCGCGGCTTCACGCTGAGTCCGTTGATGGTGAGTAAGGCAGCCACGGAATTGCGCCTACAAAATGGCCGACTCCAGCTCGGCCTTAACGGCTTCGGCGACCTCCTGCGCAGAGCCTTCGCGCTCTTCCTCTTCGCTCCACTTCCATTGGGCCAGATAGTCGTCCGCGCCTTGCAGGCCGCGCTGTCCGGCCAGTTGATCGATCCGCTCCATGAATCTGGCGGACAAGGGCAGAGTCACTTCGTCCAGGTCGTCCTCAGCCTTGATTTGCGACGGAACTTCCTGCCAGTACAGAATCTTGTAGGTTGCCATTTTCGTCGCTCCTGGCCGCCGCCAGTCGCAGGAACAGGTCCACCGCGGCGGAGGCGTTCGCGCCGTAACCATCGGCGCCAATCTCGTCGGCGAACATCTGGCTGATGGGCGCGCCGCCTACCGCCATCTTGATGTCGTCCCGGCCCGCCGCCTGGAAGCCGTCGATCACCGTCTTCATATAAGTCATGGTGGTGGTCAGCAGGGCGCTCATGCCGATGATGTCGGGATTGCACTTCGGTCGGCGGCGGCCATGAATTTTTCCACGCTCTGGTCCACGCCGATATCGTGCACTTCAAAGCCGGCGCCTTCGGCCATCATGCAGACCAGGTTCTTGCCGATATCGTGCAGGTCGCCGCGCACGGTGCCCATCAGCAGCACGCCCACGCGGCTTCGTGACGCTATCCTTGGCGGTAAGCAGCGGCTTGAGCACCGCCATCCCCGCCTTCATGGCGCGCGCCGCAATCAGCACCTCCGGCACGTAGAGCACGTTGTGCTTGAAGTCTTCGCCCACCACGCTCATGCCGGCGATCAGGCCTTCGTTGAGAATCTCCTGGACGGCGCGCCCCTCCGCCAGGGCGTCCCTGGTCATCTGCTCGACTTCCTTGGCGTTGCCCTCGTACAGAAACTGATTCATCAGCGCGTAATCAACCATGCCGGGCCCCTTGCATCGGCGAGTCTGCCGGCATTGAACTCCTCCAGCGCTTCCAGCATGGCCACGATGTTTTCGCGCGGCATCCCGGGGCTGACGCCGCCGCCCACGGAGAGAATCATGCCTTCGCCGCCCGCGCCTTCCAGCACGTCCAGCGTGGCTTCCCGGACTTCGTCGGGCGTGCCGCGCACGGCAATCTCCAGCGGGTTTACATTGCCCATCAGGCACATGCGGTCGCCCACGCGGCGCTTCACTTCGCGGATGTCTTTCTGCTTGCCCCAGTTCAGCACGTTGAAGCCGGCATCGGGCAGGTGGTCCAGGCAGGCGTCCACTTCGGCATCGTTGTGATACACCTTGACCCAGTCTTTCGGGAAGGCATCGCAGATGCGCTTCAGGTAGGGGTGCGCGAACTCCATGTAATGCTCTTCGTTAATGAAGCCGACAATGTCATCGAGGATGAAGATGCTCTCCACGGTATCGCCCATGACCTTGTGCTGCGCCTTCAGCCAGTCGATAACCACGCGGGTACAAAGGTCGATGAGCTTGTGGGCGCCTTCGGGATTCTCCACCAGGTCAATCATGAAATGCGTGGTGCCGCGGACAAAGCCGGCGGTGCAGAGCGGACCTCGCGACGTGACCATGGGCAGAATGTAGCCGTGCATCCAGAATGCGCTGCCGTTGCATGCCGATGCGGTGCAGGGTCAGGGCCGCGAAGGCGTCGGCCTCCACTTCGTATTCCGGGAACTGATCGATGTCCTCCAGACGGTAGAGCGTGTGGTATTCGCTGGGGGTGTTGTCCTGCCAGAACTTGATCTTGGCGCCCAGGACCGAGGGCTCGGCCGCCATCCCGTACTCCATCCACCAGGAGGGGACGAAGATGATGTCCGGAAATTCCCGCATGATCTTCAGGTTTGACTGAAACCACACTTCAGGGTCGAGGTAGTAGTCCAGGTGTTTGATCCCGAGGTACCCGGGAATCCAGGGACTGTCGATGATCATGGCCATCGGAACTTTATCCAGCTTTTCCAGCCGCGCAGCCCGTTTAAACGTTTCCCATTGTTTCGGCAGCATGACAGTTTTTTATTTAGTTTTATTATCCAACAATATTTTATCGTACAACAACACGGTATGCCGTTGGGCTGGGCGGGAGTCCCGACCGGTGCTGTTTGCGGGTGAAGCTACGCTTGGTGGTAGCGCGCTGTTAAGTTTTAACCCCAAACTATTTCGCGGTAAAGCGCGTCCACTGGTGCGAGTCCATATCTTTCAGGACGGGCTTGAACCACGCGTATTCCGGGTGTTTGGCCAGGTGCTCGGCGGCCTTGAAGTGCAGGCCGCAAGCGTGACCCAGGGCTGCGGTGAGGGTCATCTTCTCGGCGCCGGCGGCGTCGGTGATCTTGTTTTGCACGGCTCCGACGGGCGCATAGGGCCCTTGCCAGGTGGGCATGCCGCGCGGCGAAAGGTCGACGTGGCCGCAGAGGGTCCGCTCGTTGGCGTCCACCTTATTTTCGAAGCTGTCGAAGTGGTCGCTGAGGAATTTCTCGCCTGCGGCGACGTCGATCTTACCCTTGTACTGTTCCATCAATTGCAGCCAGCGGGCGTGCCGGGCGTTATCGCTGTTGCTTTTGTCGTTGACATCGAAGGTGGTCTCTTCGCGCGTCAGTTTGGGGTCCGCCGGAAAATTCGAGCCAACGAAAAAGCCGTCCTTGGACCGCTGCAGAATCACATTTTTGAGGCCTAGTTCCAGGCTGGCCACCTCGTTGTTCTTGCGGTCGGCTACCAGCCAGTTGTTGGCGTAGCCGCCGTTGTTCCCGTCTTTCATGATGCGGGCGAAATCGTCGATCGAAGCGGAATACTGCATGGCCTTGCGGGCGCGGACGAACTCGGGCACGCCGTTGGGGTCGAATCCGTCGAACTCGCTGATGGTGGTCTCGGTGATGACGATGCCGGCCGAGTTGAGGCCGAAATCGTCACCGCTGTGGATCAGGCCCGGCATGCCGTCCATGATGAAGCGGTTGCCTTTGGCGGGCACGATATCGAAGACGATGTTCCAGCGTTCGCCGGTGGAATAGCTGGTCCAATTGTTGTGTCCAATCACCACGCGGCCGTCCTTAGTGTATGACCCGGTGGCGGCGAAGGCGCTGCAATGCTCGGCGACGGCCGGGTTGGAAGCAGCCTTGCCGTGATTCTTGTCATACCATTTGTCGTAGTAAGGCAGCTCCAGCCAGGCGTTGAGCGCGACCACATCCCAGAGATCGATCTTGACGTTGCGCGCGGCCAGACCTTCCGCAATGCCGGTCAGCTCCTCGCGATACTCCTGCTCCACGTGCGGCCAGAGCACCTCCCGGCCGGCTTTGCGGAAGAACTCCCAATCCTTTTTTTCATCATGGGACATCTCGGTGGAGACGGTCTTTAAATTGTCCTGAATTTCCGAGGCCAGTAGAAATCCGTGCTGGAAGCCGATCTGGCTGGGCGTGCCTTCCAGGTGGACCTGAATCCAGCCATTGCGCTCGCTCGAGCGGGAAGCTCTTTTCATGCGCGGATCGGTTTGTGGATTTTTGGAGACCAGCGTGAGTGCCAGACCCAGAAGGAGCAGGGCGGAAAGAACGGCTGTGCGTCGCATTGCCGCTATTATAGTAATTAATCCATGCCGGAAATCTCTCACCCGAAAAAACTGACGGCGCATGTGAAGGCCGCGGGTTGAGCGGCCAAGCTCAGTCCAAAGTTGTTGGACCAGGTTTTGGCTACCGTGCCCCGCTGGGCCGATGAGAATGTGCTGGTAGGGTTTGACACTGCCGACGATGCCGGCGTGTACAAGCTGACGGAGGAGCTTGCCCTGGTGCAGACGGTGGATTTCTTCACGCCCATCGTGGACGATCCGTATACCTTTGGGGCCGTCGCCGCCGCGAATTCCCTGAGTGACGTGTATGCCATGGGCGGCCGGCCTATCTCTTCGCTCTCGATTCTGGCCTGGCCGGCGAAGGGCGAAACGCGAGGACCTGAGCGCGATTCTAAAGGGCGGCGCCGAGAAGATGCGGGAAGCGGGTTGCTCCATTCTGGGCGGCCACAGCGTCGCCGATGACGAGATCAAGTTCGGCTACGCGGTGACCGGGTTGGTGCATCCGGCGCGCTACAAACCGAATGCCGGCGCTCGTGCCGGAGATGCCCTGGTCTTCACCAAGCGCATCGGCACGGGCGTGATTTCGACGGCCCTAAAGCGCGGGATTGCGGCCGCGGACCACGTGGAGGAATCCATAAGCCAGATGCTCACGCTGAATCGCGCGGCTTGCGAAGCCATGCTGCAATTCGATGTGCACGGCTGCACGGATGTGACGGGTTTCGGGCTGATCGGCCACGCGCGGGAGATGGCGCTGGCCAGCGGCGTGACTCTGGAACTGGATGTGGATTCGGTGCGCTTCCTGCCGGGCTCTGTGGAGTATGCTCGCCTGGGCGCGGTGCCGGGCGGGCTGAAAAATAATCGCGAATTCGCCGGGTGCGCGGTGGAATCGCGCCGCGAAATCCCGCGCCAAATCGAAGATCTGCTGTACGATCCGCAGACCTCCGGCGGGCTGCTGATCGCTTTGCCCGAAGAGCAGGCTGTGGAGTTGGAACGCCTGCTGGCGGGCGCATACCGGATCGGCCGTGCCGTGACGCGGCGGGAAAAGGCGATTGAACTCATATGACACACAACCCCATCATTGTTGCTTTGGACGTGGAATCCGCGGCGGAGGCGCGCGCGCTGGTGGCGCGACTCGGCACGCAGGTGAACTTTTACAAGGTCGGGATGGAGCTTTATGCGGCGGCGGGCATGGAGTTCGTGCGCGAGCTGATCGGCGAAGGCAAAGACGTCTTCCTGGATCTGAAACTGTACGACATTCCCGAAACGGTAAAGCGAGCGGTAGCACAAGTAGGGCGGACGGGCGTGCGCTTCCTCACCATTCACGCGGTGGGATCGGCCATGCGCGCGGCGGTCGAGGGGCGCGGGAATTCGGGGCTCCAACTACTGGCGGTGACGGTGCTGACCAGCTTCGGGCCGGAGGACATGGAAGACCTGAATTTTCAGGGGAGCATTTCCGAACTGGTGGAGCGGCGCGCGCGCAAGGCCATGGAAGTGGGTATGGATGGCATTGTGGCATCGCCGCTGGAAGTCTCCGCGGTTCGCCGTATCGCGGGCCCGAAAGCCATTCTGGTGATTCCGGGGATTCGATCGGCGGGTGTCGATCAGGGCGATCAGAAGCGCGTGGCCACTCCCGCCGACGCCGTGGCAGCAGGCGCCGATTACCTGGTGATCGGCCGGCAGATCACGCGCGCAGCCGATCCCGCGCGGGAGGCCGGGCGCGTGCTGGCAGAGATCTGCGTCGCGGGATGAAACTTCCGGCAACACTACGGGCCCTGCAATATCGCAACTTTCAACTGTTTTTCAGCGGCCAGATGGTTTCACTAATCGGCACGTGGATGCAAAACGTGGCCGAGGCCTGGCTGGTGTATCGCCTGACGGGTAGTTCGGTGTTGCTCGGCGCCATCGGGTTCTCCTCGCAGATTCCGTCATTTGTTTTTTCGCCGCTGGCGGGAATCGTGGCCGACCGGTACAGCCGGCGGCGCGTGGTGATCGCCACCCAAACTTCCGCCATGCTGCTGGCCTTTGTGTTGTCGGCGGTGGTACTGAGCGGGGTGGTCCGGGTCTGGCACATCTTTGTGCTTGCGGCGCTGCTTGGAGTGGTGAACGCGTTCGATATTCCGGCGCGCCAATCCTTCATGGTGGAGATGGTGGGGCGGAACGACCTGATGAACGCCATCGCGCTGAACTCTTCCATGTTCAATGCGTCGCGCGTGGTAGGGCCGGCCATCGCGGGGATTCTGGTGGCGAGTATCGGCGAAGGCTGGTGCTTCTTCGCCAACGCCGTCAGCTACATCGCAGTAATCGTGGGTCTGCTGCTCATGGAGTTGCCGCCATATGAGAAGGTGAAGCACGAAGGGTCACCGCTGGCTCACATCATCGAAGGTTTCCGGTGGGTCATTCACAATACTCCGGTGCACGCGATTCTGATGCTGCTGGGAGTGTTGAGCCTGACGGGCATGCCCTACCTGGTGCTGATGCCCATATTCGCCGACCGGATTCTGCACGGTGGAGCGACCGCGCTGGGCACGCTGATGGGCGCCACCGGGGTGGGCGCATTGATAGGCGCCCTGTTACTGGCCAGCCGGAAGAGTCTGAAAGGCCTGGGCACCTGGATTGCGATTTCGGCAAGCAGTTTTGGCGTCTGCCTCATCGCGTTCGCGTTTTCGCGCTGGTATTGGGTTTCGCTGGCAACGCTGGTGCCGGTGGGCTTCACCATGATGATTGAAATGGGCTCGTCCAATACGCTGATTCAGAGCATGGTCCCGGACCGGCTGCGCGGGCGCGTGATGTCCGTCTACGCCATGATGTTCATGGGGATGGGACCGATCGGGTCATTGGCCGCGGGCTACGCGGCGGACCGGATTGGCGCGCCGGAGACGGTGGCTGTTGGGGGAGTGGTCTGCATTGCGGCCGCGGCAACGTTCGGCGTCTTTCTGCCGAAATTCCGCGGACATGCGCGGCGGTTGATTGCGGAGCAGCGGTTGACGCCGGCGCCGGAATAGCACCACGCATAGGGGCCGGGGAGTTCTTTACCACGGAACCACGGAGAACACGAAGCAAGCACGGAGTCTTCTGGAAATCGGAGAACTCATCGAGGAGGCGCTACTGCACGGATGGTGACGGATCTGGCGCCCAGGACCGGGTGTGTGGCCGCGACCACGATGCGGCCGGGAGATTTCGGCAGCGTCTTCACCCAAATCGCGCCTACACCTCCGGCTTCGGCCAGGTGAAAAGGATTATCGCCTACGATCACGCCCGGACCGGTCAGCTTGAACACGACGGATCCCGACCGATCGTTGCTCCGGAAGGCCAGTCGCGTCGCATCCGATCCGTCCGCGATGAGTTCGGTGTCATCGGCGGTGACGTCGAACTGAGGTTTGGTGGAGAATGATTTCGACAGCGCCAGACGGTCTCCCAGGTACCCATCGATGCGCAGTTCGCCCTGGCCCGGCAGGTCGCAGAAGAACGGCGGGTAGGCCAGGTGCGGGTAGTTGGCGCGGTCCGGATGCGCTTCCGCCACCTGCTTGCCGTCGAGGAAAAACTTCAGGCGTTCGCAATTCGAGAAGATCGCGGCGTGCATGATTGCAGCGCCATCCCAATCGAAGTTCGGCGCGATCATGGGGCGTACTTTCGGACTCACCTGCGCCAGGTAAAATGACGCACCGGGTTTGGGAACGCGGAACACGTCGGCCACTCCCGGATACTTCACGCCGCGGTAGGAATTGACCAGGCTGCCATAATCGAACGCGCACCAGGCGATGACGCCGGCGCAGCGCGGGAAGGCCGCGGCGCGGTCATGAGCCTGCGCATGCCGGATGGCCTGCGCCTGGAGCAGTGCGGCGTCAGCGGTGCGGCGATAGATGGCATCGAACGGACGGCCCTTGGTGTAGTTGAACTGCCCCACCGCCTCGGCGAGCATGTACGGAACGCCGGGCAGGGGTTCCCGGATGCCCACGGTGCCGTCTGGGGCGGCATGATAATCGTCGAACGCGAAGACGTCCTGATGCCAGTTCTCGGTGGAGGACCGCGTCATGGAGCCGGAGGTGGGACGGGAATCGTCTAGAGCGCGCGCCGTCTCACGGGTGCGCCGGTAGAGGTCGGGGTTGTTCGCCGATTCGTTGATGCGCACGCCCCAGATGACCACGGCGGGATGATTGCGGTCGCGGCAGACCATATCGTGTACATCGCGAACGGCGAGTTCCTTCCAGGCCGCATCGCCTAGATACTGCCATCCGGGAATCTCTTCCCACACCATCAGGCCCAACTCGTCGCAGGCGTCCAGGAACGCTTCCGATTGCGGATAGTGCGAGCAGCGCACGATGTTGCAGTTGAAGTCGCGGCGGAGCATTTCGGCATCGTGGCGCTGCACGCGTGGCGGCATGGCTGCGCCCACATAGGGATAAATCTCGTGGCGATTCAGGCCGAATAGCCGGAGCCGCGCTCCGTTCAGAAAGAAGCCGTCGGCGGTGAAGCTCGCCTCGCGGAAGCCGATGCGCACGCGATAGTCGTGGACCCGCTTGCCCTGAATGAAAAGGGTAGTGACGATGTCATAGAGCCTTGGCGTATCGGGACTCCACAACTCGATTTTGCCGAAGTTCGACAGAGTGAGCGTGACTTCCCCCTTGCCTGCGACTTCCCGTTCCGCGGTGGAGAGAACACGCAGACCGTCCTTCAGTTCCGTGCGGACGCGCACAGGCGAGGCGGTCTCGACGGTGCATGTCACGTCCACGCGGCGGGCGGGGTCGAGCGCGTTGACCGGCTTGGCGAACACGTCGCTGATGAAAGACTGGGGCACGGCCGAAAGTGTGACGCCGCGAATGATGCCGCCGGGCTCCAGATAGTCGATGGAAGCGGGACCTTTGGGCGAGCCTTCCGGCGGTACATTCTTCCAGCGGGAATCCACCGCGACATCCAGGACGTTTTCACCGCCCTTCAGCCAGTCCGTGATCTCATAGCGGAAGGGCAGGTAGCCGCCCAGGTGTTCGGGCAGCGCATGACCGTTCACAGAGGGAGACGCTCCCACCATGACGCCATCGAATTGCAGGAACACGCGGAAGTGCTGAAATTCGCGGGGCAGGGAAAAGCGCTTACGGTAAGTCCATACATCCGCCCAGACGGCGGGGTTCCAATCCTGCCAGGACAACTTGGCGACGCAATGAGGCACGGTCACTTTGGCGAACGCGGCGCCCTTTCTGGCGAACAGCCACTCGCCATCGAGGGGAATGGTGAGCGCAGCCGCTTTGGCCGTGCCGGCTCGTAACAGGGAGCCCAGTACGCCGCAGGTCTGGACGAACCCGCGGCGCGAAATCCGTTTGGTGTCCAACTTTCAGTTTAGCGATTCAACTGGTCGAGGATGGGTGAGACGGAAACGTGCGCCTGATCCGCTCCGATCAGAATGACCCGCCACGGGCTCGCGAATGGCGTGTGGCCTTCCAGCGAAATGCCGAAGTCGCCGGGGAGCGGAGTCAGGTGAGTGACCAGAATATTTCCGCGCGTGCGAAGGAGTTGCGTGCGCGGATAGCCGGCGGTGTGCGCTTCGGCGATGGCGACCCAGCCGATGCCGGGCACCTGCGCCGCGAAGGGCAGTGGAATCGCCGACGCCGTATCGATGCGCGCCTGCGCCAGGTCGAACTCGGTGAGTTCGTCGTCAAGCAGGAGATCGTCCAACGGCGTGGAGGGGGGAATGACATAGCGGAACGCGGCGCCGTCATTCCAGACGCGAATTTCCAAATTGACGAGGCGGCCGAGCGAGCCGTTCTGCATGTAATTGGCAATCTGCCAGCGATAGCCGTCGCCGGTTCCGGCGCTGCTATGGATGAGTCCTACGTTTTCGCAGAGTACGGGTTCCTGATTGTGGATGTCCAATCCCAGGAATGACGTGTCAATAGCGGTCTTACCGCCCACCAGGAGGCGGTAGCCCAGCCGGTACAGCGCACCGAGTTCCGGCTGGGCTACAAAAATACGGAATTCGAGCCGCCCATTGGGTGACGCTACGCGGAGTTCATCCTGCGCCCGCGCTGCCGGGATCGCCAGCAGCAGGAGCGCAAGACATTGTCGAAGACGCATGGCCCTCTAGGCCCAGCTAAAGCCGGATTTCGAGAGCGGCAAATGACGGACCCGCTTGCCGGTGGCCGTGAAAATGGCGTTGGCGACGGCGGGAAGCACCGGCGGCAGCGCCGGTTCGCCCAAGCCGGTGGGCGGGAAAGTGGTCTTGAGGAAGTGCACCTCGATTTCCGGCGGCGCCTGCGCCAGGCGAACCATGGGATGCTCGGTCGTAATTGTTCTGCACCACGCGGCCCTTCTCGACGGTGATCTCCTGCCCCATCATTTCGCTCAGACCGTCGATGATGCCGCCCTGCACGATGTTATCGGCGGCGCTCGGGATTGATGATCTGGCTGCCGACGTCGGCGGCCACCCAGATCTTGTTGACCTTCACCTTGTTGGCGGCGTCCACCTTGACTTCGGCGACTTCGGCGAAATATCCGCGATGGCTGAAGTGGAAGGCCACGCCCATGGCGGTGCCCTTGGGCAGCTCTGTCTTGCCCCAGCCGGATTTTTCGGCCACCAGTTCGAGCACGCCCTTCATGCGCTCGGGGTCCATCCAGGAGGCGCAAAGCCACCGCGCCCGCGGCCACCGCCGCCCGCCGGAGCTTCCGGCATGGGCGCAGCGGCATTAAGCAAGTCGAGCCGGAACTGCACCGGATCTTTGCCCGGCGGCGTGAGCCAGTTCGTCGATGAACGACTGGATCACGAACGCGAACGCGTTGCTGCTGGGCGCGCGCAGCGCACCGGTCCGGATGCCCAGCGGCTGCACCGAAGCGTGCAGCGCGTAGTTCGGGGATGAAGCGCTGCGGGAACTCGGTTGGGCCCATGGCGCCGGAAGCGACGAAACGCTCGCCCTCGCCATAGCTGATGAAGTGATTGCGCCAGGCCACGACCTTGCCGGAGGCGTCCAGGCCGGCCTTCAGATACTGGAAGCCGCCGGGACGGTAGTAATCGTGCGTCATATCGTCTTCGCGCGACCACAGCAGCTTCACCGGCACGCCGGCCTGCTTGGCGATGTACGCGGCCTCCACCACGTAGTCGTTGGTCAGGCGGCGGCCGAAGCCGCCTCCGCCGCGCACCATGTGGAGGGTGATGTCCTTCTCGCTGCATGCCGAGCGTCTGCGCCGCCATGCGCCGGCCATTGCCGGGAATCTGGCTGTTGGTCCAGATCTCCATCTTGCCGTCGTGGAAATGCGCGGTGGCGCCCTGCGGCTCCAGCGGAGCGTGCGCGATGAACGGATAGGAGTAGGCCGCTTCCACTACTTTGGCGGCGCCTTTGATGGCGCCTTCGGCGTCGCCATCGGCGCGGATGGTCCTCTGCGGCGCCTGCTTGCTCAGTTCCTCGGCGCGCTGGGCGAAAGCCTCGCTGCTCTGGTTGGCGCGCGGGCCTTCGTTCCACGTCACCTGCAACTTCTTGCGCGCGGACTGCGCGTGCCACCACGTCTCGGCGAGGATGGCGATTCCGTTCTCCAGCCCGGGATCGCCGGGCAGTACCGCGTCGGTGATGTCGGGCCGCTCGACCACGAAGGCCTGTTTGACGCCCGGCAGTTTCTTGATCTCGTCCAGGTTAGCGCTGGCTACTTTGCCGCCGAACACGCCGCATTTTTCGAATACCGCGTACAGCATGCCCGGGACTTTCACGTCGATGGCAAACAGCGGCTTGCCGGTGACGATGTTGGGTACTTCGTTGCCAGGCTGGGTGTGGCCGATGATTTTGTACTCGCTCGGATCCTTCAGTTTCAGGCCGGCGAGGTTGGGCGCCGGCAGCGTGGCCACTTTCGAAGCCAGTTCTCCGTAGCCCAGTGAGCGGCCGGACGACGAGTGGGTCACGCGGCCCGCATGTGGTGGAGCATTCGGATTCGGGCACCTTCCAGGTCTGCGCCGCGGCGGTGAGGAACAGCGCCCGCCCGGCGGCGCCCACCTGGCGCATGGGAGTCCAGTTGTTGGGCGTAGCGGTGCTGCCGCCGGCGATCTGCCCGGCGTACTTGGTTTCGTCGAAATCGGCCTGCTCGATCTTTACGGACTTCCAGTCGACGTCCAGTTCTTCGGCGATGAGCATGGGCAGCATGGTCTTGACGCCTTGGCCGAGCTCGGGATTCTTGGCCACGATGGTCACCGTGCCGTCGGCGGCCACGCGAATATAGTTGTGCGGATCGGGAGGGGCGGGCGGATTCCCGCGGCCTTGCGCCGATGCTTTAGGTTCCGTACACAGGCCGAACAGCACTCCGCCGCCGGCCAGCGCGCTGATCTTCAGAAAAGAGCGACGTTCCAATGTTTGATTTTCCGGACGCTTCATTTTCGGACTCCTCACTGTTGCTGCCCGGCGGGCACCATGGTTTTGGATTTGGATGTGCTACCCGCGATTTCGGCGGCCTTGTGCACGGCCTGCCGGATGCGCAGGTAGGTTCCGCAACGGCAAAGGTTGCCGTTCATGGCGGAGTCAATTTCTTTATCGGTGGGCTTGGGCGTCTTGGCCAGCAAGGCGGCTGCCGACATGATTTGTCCGGCCTGGCAATAGCCGCATTGCGGCACGTCGATTTCCTGCCAGGCGAGTTGTAAAGGATGAGATCCGTCGTGGGAGAGCCCTTCCAGAGTGGTGACCGGCTGATTTCCCACCGCGGACATGGGGGTGAGACAAGAGCGAACGGCCTGGCCGCCCAAGTGTACGGTGCAGGCTCCGCATTGTCCGATGCCGCATCCGTATTTCGTGCCGGTAAGATTCAGAACGTCCCGAATGACCCACAGGAGGGGCATATCGGGAGGCACATCGACAGTAGTCGCGTGCCCGTTCACGGTGAGTTTGAAGGCCATGCTATTTCCCTCCAGATAGAACCAGCTTAATTCATTCGGAGGGGAAGAATCTATTTTCGGGGGTGAAACAGGGGATTAAGCAGGACAGGCCGGGGAGAGGCCTGCCCTGCACTGAGGAGACCTACAGGGCGGTTAGAATTCCAGCTTGCTGTTGGTATCCTGCAGCTCGATGGATTGGATCTGGGACACGCCGTTTTCGGTTTTGGTTTCGACGGCGGTGTAGTCGAATTTGCTCGCGCCGGCTTCCACCTTCACCGGCACCATCACGGTGTGGCGGTTGTCGAGGTTGAAGAACTCGGCGTAAGCTCCGTTCACCTTCACCAGGTAATGACCGGCGCGCAGTTCGGTCTGGCCGGCTGCGGCGGGGTTGTTCAGGATCAAATCATAGCTCTTGGCGCTGACAACGGACAGGCTGGCGACAGCCAGAGCGGCAACCATCAGAATGGATTTCATGTAAGTTCTCCTCTTGTTGTTTGTATGATTTGCAGGCGCTGTTGGCTTGCAAAAGTAAGGGCGCGGAGCCTTTCTCGCGGGTAACTACCGTCTGCAGGGTATATTTCGGAATCAGGTAAAATGCGCGTAATGCGATTTCGCAACGTTGCGATTCTCTGCCTGGTCGCCCGGTTATGCGCTCAGGAACCCAAGGCCGCACGCTCCGTGCATTTGCGCTATCCGGGGCCGCAATCCACGGCCTTCTATAACGAACTCACCGTGGACGAATCTGTGCCCAACAGCTACTTCATGGCGTGCGGATTCCGGCAAGGCTATTTCGGCATTCAGGAGCGCGGGCCCGGTCAGGACCGGATCGTGATCTTCTCGGTGTGGGACCCCGGCACGCAGAACGATGCCAAAACTGTGCCCGCCAATGAGCGTGTCGAGGTGCTGTACCGGGCCGCCGACGTTTCGGTGCGCCGGTTCGGCGGAGAAGGAACCGGTGGACAGAGCTTCTTCCACTATCCGTGGAAGTCCCGCCAGAAGTATCGCTTTCTGGTGGAGGCAACGGTGGACAAGGATAAGACCTCCTTCGCTGCATTTTTCCTTTTGAACGAGACCGGCGCGTGGAAACACCTGGTGACGTTCCGGACCCGAACCGGCGGAGCTCCGCTCACGGGCTACTATTCCTTCATCGAGGACTTCCGGCGGGACGGCAAGAGTCTTCACGAACGGCGGCGCGCGCAGTTTGGCAACGGCTGGGTCAAAGGCATGGACGGGAAGTGGGTGCAACTCACCGAGGCCCGTTTCACCGGCGATCCTACGCAACTCGACAATATCGATGCCTCGGTGTTGGGTGACAGCTTCTCACTGGCGACGGGGGGCGATACCGAAAACCATACGAAGTTGCAAACGGTACTAAAACGCGAAACCTCGGCGGGGCCGCCCCCGCGAAGATAGCGCCGCGACCTCAGACCGCCCGGCGCCGTATTCAACTCCCCGCGCGATTCTTCCTGCGCGCGATCCGTTGCGCCAACCGCTGGAGTTCCTTTTCATTTATTAAATCGTCGTTCACCATGCCGACCAGGAGCTGTTCCACCGAGCCGCCGCAGAAGCGCTCGATAATCTGCCGGACGGCCTTCGCTGCTACGGTCTGTGGCGCGTCCTGGCTGCTGTACACATTCGTCCGGCCGTCCACCCGGTGCCGGACGTAGCCCTTCTCTTCCAGCCGGCTCAACACGGTGCGCACCGTGGATTCCTTCATCGGATGACGCTCCGCCAGAGCTTCACGGACCTCTTCGGCGGTGGCGGAAAGTCGCCGCCAGACCGTTTCCATCACCAGGTACTCCAACTCGCTCAATGGTCTCCTGGTATTCTTTTTTGCGCTAAACATTGTAGCGCTACCAACTGTAGCGAAAGCCCCCGAAGCTGTCAATCGCTGTATCCTGACGGTATGATCGAAGCTCCCGGACGAATCAAAAATCTGGCCCCGCCCCCCACTTTTGCCACCGTGGAGGAGGAGCGCCGCCATCGCAAAGTCCGCCTCGCCGCAGCCTTCCGCCTCTTCGGGCGCTTTGGATTCAGCGAAGGCGTAGCCGGTCATATCACCGTGCGCGACCCCGAGCGCGCCGATTGGTTCTGGGTCAATCCCTTCGGCATGCACTTCTCGCAAATCCGCACGTCCGATCTGATCCTGGTCAACGAACAGGGCGAAGTGATTGAAGGCGACCACCACGTCAACACTGCTGCCTTCGCCATACACTCGCGGGTACACGCCGCGCGGCCCGATACCGTGGCCGCTGCTCACGCGCACTCCATTTATGGCAAGACGTGGTCGTCCCTTGGCCGCCTGCTCGACCCCATCACTCAGGACGCCTGCGCCTTTTACCAGGACCACAGCCTTTTCGACGACTATACCGGCGTGGTCTACGAAACCGCCGAAGGCGACCGCATCGCGCAGGCATTGGGCAAGTGCAAAGCCGTCATCCTGCGCAACCACGGCCTCCTGACCGTGGGCAGCAGCGTGGATGAAGCCGCGTGGTGGTTCATCACCATGGAGCGAAGCTGCCAGGCGCAACTGCTGGCCGAAGCCGCCGGAAAGCCGGTTCTGATTTCGCACGAAAATGCCCTGACCACGCGCGGCCAGGTGGCCGGGGGATTCAATGGCTGGTTCCAATTCCAACCCATGTGGAGCATGATCAGTCGCGAAGAGCCGGACTTGTTCGACTAATCCCGTGCCTACCATCGCCTGTATCGGAGGCGCCCACATCGACCGTCACGGCGTGCTTAACGCCCCGATGGTCCCCGCCACTTCGAACCCGGGAACCGTCCGCACCGGCCTCGGCGGAGTGGCCCGCAACGTGGCTCAGAACCTGGCGCACCTGGGCTGCCGCGTGCTGCTGTGCTCGCGTGTCGGCGATGACGATTCGGGACGCCAGGTGCTCTCGCAACCGCTGGATACCTCGCTTATTACCGTCTCATCGGCCTGCCCCACCGCTTCGTACACCGCGATTCTCGAACCCTCAGGGGAACTCGTCATCGGGCTCGCCGATATGGACGTGTATGATGAACTGACGCCCGCCATGCTCGCGCCGGCAATCCCTCGTCTGCGGGACGCCGGCCTATGGTTCCTGGATGCTAACCTGCCTGCCGCGACAATCGCGTGGCTCCTGGATGCCGCCGGTGTTCCGGTTGCGGTGGATACTATTTCAGTAGCCAAGTCACGGCGCCTTATCCCGTTGCTGCCGCGCATCGCTTATCTGTTCTGCAATCTCGCCCAGGCCGGAGCGCTTGCCGGATGCGCGTTTGCCGGTCCGGAAGAGGCGGCCCGGGCACTCGCCGGTTTGGGCGCCACAAACGGCATCGTCTCCGCCGGCGCCGGCGGAATCGCAGTTTACGAGCCGGCCGGCATCGCCCTTATGCCCGCGCTACCCGCCGCCCCGCGCGACGTCACCGGCGCCGGCGATGCGTTGGTGGCGGGTACGCTCTATGGCCTCTCGCAGCACCGCGACCTCCGCTCCGCCGCGCGCCTGGGGCTGGCCGCCGCCGCCATCGCCGTCGAATCGGAATACTCCGCTGCCCCTTCTCTCACCCCGGAGGCCCTGTATGCTCGCGCTTAGAATCGCAGAGGAAGTGCGCGATGCCCTTGCCGCGCGCCGCCCCGTCGTGGCGCTGGAAACCACCATTGTCGCCCACGGCATGCCGTATCCCGAAAACGTGGCCACGGCGCGCTCCCTGGAATCGGAAATCCGCGCCCACGGCGCAGTGCCCGCTACCATTGCGGTGATCGGCGGCGCGATCCGCGTGGGCCTCTCGGATGCCGAACTCGAAGCCTTCGCTACGTCCAAGGGCGTGCTGAAGCTCAGCCGCAACGATCTGCCATACGCCCTCGCCACCGGACAGCCCGGAGCCACCACCGTTGCCGCCACCATGATCTGCGCGCACCTGGCCGGCATCCGCGTATTCGCCACAGGCGGCATCGGCGGCGTGCATCGCGGCGTCGAAACCACACTCGACATTTCGGCCGACCTCGAAGAGCTTGCCCGCACGCCTGTCGCCGTGGTTTGCGCCGGCGCCAAAGCCTTGCTCGATCTGCCCAAGACGCTGGAGTACCTGGAAACCCGCGGCGTCCCCGTGGTTGGCTATGGCGCCAGCGAATTCCCCGCGTTCTGGAGCCGGTCCAGCGGACTCCCGGCGCCGCTGCGCATGGACTCCATAGGCGATATCGCACGAATGTTGGACCTGAAGTGGTCGCTGGGTTTGCAAGGCGGCGCGGTGATCGCCAATCCCGTCGATGCCGACGCCGAAATACCCGCTGCCGAAATGTCCGCCTACATTGAGATCGCGGTCGCCGAGGCCGCCGCCCGCGGCATGGCAGGCAAGGCCGTCACGCCTTTCATCCTGGCCCGGCTGGTGGAGATTACTGGCGGGCGCAGCCTCCGCACGAACATCGCCCTGGTGCAATCCAATGCGCGCCTCGCCGCCGAACTGGCAGCGGCAACCCAGGTTCTGGCCAGGACGTCATAATATTTACATGGGCATTGGTGTCATCATGGCTGGGCTTCTTTGCGTATCGCTGGCCGCGGCACAACCCGCCGCTCCGAAGGGGTCGCCGGAGACCGCGGCGAGCGCCAAGGCCCTGGTGGATAAAGGTGTAAAGGCGATGGACGCCGGGCACACTAACGAGGCCATGGATATTTTCCGGCGCGCCGCCGCCATTGGCGATGTGGACGCCATGATGTACCTCGGGGTGAACTACGGATCCGGCCGCGGCGTGGACCAAGACTATAATGCGGCCATGGCGTGGTTTCAGAAGGCCGCCGGCGCCGGCAATAACCAAGCCATGTGCAACATCGGCCTTTTATACTTTCAAGGGCTGGGGCGGCCGAAGAGTTACGCCGATGCTCTGGGCTGGTTCCGCAGAGCCGCGGCCGGAGGAAACACAGAAGCCATTTTCAACATTGGCGTCTTTTACCGCGATGGTTTCGGCGTGCGCGTGAACCTGGTCGAGGCGATGAAGTGGTTCAAAAAGGCCGCCTTTCAGGGCGACGATACCGCCGCCAACGCCATCGGCGTGATGTACCAGAAGGGCCTGGGCACTCCGGTGAATTATAGCGAAGCCATGAGCTGGTATCAAAAAGCAGCCGGCGTGGGAAACGCCACGGCGATGTATAACCTGGGTGTGCTGTTTGAGGGCGGACTGGGCGTAGCGGCCGATCGCAGCAAGGCCATCGAATGGTATCGCCAGGCCGCCGCCGCCGGCAATGAACCCGCCCAGGAAGTCCTGAAAAGTCTCGGCGTCAAGGACTAATACAGCACACGCGATCGGATCGTTCCCGCGACCTCGTCCAGTTCCCCCTTCAGCCGTTTCGTCGCCGACACTTTCTGCATTTCCACGTCGATCACCACGTACCCGATGCTCGGATCGGTCTGCAGATACTGCCCCGCGATGTTCACGTCGTGACGCGAAAATACCGCATTGATGCGCGACAGCACTCCCGGCTGGTTGCGATGGATGTGCAGCAGGCGATGTTTGCCCGGATGCTCCGGCAGCGAAACCTGTGGAAAATTCACCGCCGTGATGGTCGATCCGTTGTTGCTGTATTTGAGCAGCTTTTCGGCCACTTCAATCCCGATGTTTTCCTGGGCCTCTTCGGTGCTGCCGCCCACATGCGGCGTCAGAATTACGTTATCGAACTCACGCATGGGCGAAACGAAGGGATCTCCCGCGCCCTTGGGCTCTTTGGGGAAAACATCCAGAGCCGCGCCGCCAATGTGCCTGGAGCCGAGCGCCGCCGCCAGGGCATCGATGTCCACCACCTTCCCGCGGGACGCGTTGATCACCTTCGCGCCCGGTTTCATCTGCGCCAGTTGGGCCGCGCCAATCATACCTTCCGTCTCCGGAGTCTCCGGCACGTGCAGGGTCACGACGTCGGATTCGGCGAGCAGCCTTTCCAGTGATGCCGCGGCCCGCGCGTTGCCCAGCGCCAGTTTGGTCTCGATATCGAAATAGGACACCTGCATGCCGACGCCCTCCGCCAGCAGCCCGATCTGCGTGCCGATGTGCCCGTAGCCCACAATGCCCAGTTTCTTCCCGCGCACCTCGCGCGCCCCGGTTGCCGTCTTCAGCCACTCCCCGCGATGAGCGGCCGCGTTTCGCTCCGGAATGCCGCGCATGAGAAAAATGATTTCCGCCAGCACCAGTTCGGCCACGCTCCGCGTGTTGGAAAACGGCGCGTTGAAAACCGGAATGCCGCGGTTCCTGGCGAATTCCAGGTCCACCTGATTGGTCCCAATGCAGAAGCAGCCGATGCCGATCAGTTTCGGCGCGCGCTCCAGCACCTCCGCCGTGAGTTGCGTAGCCGAGCGGATTCCCACAAAATACGCCCCCTGGAGCGCCGCAACCAGAGCTTCGAAGGGCAGCGATTTCGGATGCGTTACTACATTCGAGTAGCCGTCGCGCTCCAGCGCTTCCCGGGCCGTTGGATGGATGCCTTCCAGCAGCACGATTTTGATTTTGCTTTTGGCGAGAGAAGTGGTGTTCATGAAATTACAATTTTCCCTTGAAACACCCGCTTGTCACAAATCGGCGCGCCGCCGGTCCCCGGTTTACCTTGGGAGAGGAAGCCATGAAGAACAACCAGCACCTGGAGGCGTGCGATCGCCGCGGGCGTTCCTGGTGACCATCGTCAGCCGGCGGGTGCAACGGGAAGAGTATGTGGGGCCGTGGCTGCACGAGCCGGTGGTCACAGGGCCGGGCAACGATCCCTTCGCGGCATTCCGGATTGACGAATCGCTCTCCAGTTGCGGGAAATCTTCGATTACGATTACCCCGAAACCGCCGGAGTGGTGGGTCAGACCAAAGCCAATTGCAGGCAGGTGTTACACCGCGCGAGGCAGCATGTTGCCGAGGCGCGGCCCCGTTTCCAAACATCTCCCGAGCATCGTGACGAACTGTTCCAGCAATTCCTGCGCGCAATCGATGCGGGCTCTATGGACGGCCGCTGGCGCCTCAGACGCTGTCCCGGCGCCTGGCACCAATCAACGGGCAGAGCGGCATGGTCACGTATCTCGAAGGGCAGCCCTTCTCCGTCGTTTCGGCCGATATCGCCGATGGCTTGATTTCCGCCGTCTACATCGTGACCAATCCCGAAAAGCTCGCGCACCTTCCACCGGCGCCCTGTTAATCGCTACGCCGCTCCCGCCATTCCGACGATCTGACGGGAGTGCCGGCCACACTCCAGCTCGCCCAGGAGAAAATGAGCCACATCCGCGCGGCTGACCACCAGCCGTCCGCATGGCAATTTGCCGTCTTCGATACGGTAATGGCCGGTGAGCGGACCGTCCGTCAGCCGCGGAGGGCGCGCAATAGTCCAATCGAACCCGCTGTCCATCACGGTGCGCTCCATAGCTGCCACGGTGCTTTGCGCGCCGTCGCGGAGGATGGTCGTCCGCCCCGGTCCTGGGGGGCTTAACGCCGAGACCACCGCGTCGTGGCCGCCGAGCGCCGCGCTCAGGTCGGCCTCGCTGCGAGGATTGCCGCGCACCACAGTCAGCCCGGCAACCGTTGTCGCGAGTTTTTCGGGTGACCGCACGAATGCGGTGACCTGGTGCCCCCGTTTCAAAGCCTGATCGATTAGGGCGCGCCCGGTGCCCTCGGTCGCGCCAAGAAGGAAGAGCCTCATGCCAGGAAGACCGCATCGCAGACTGCCGCGTGACGGTCCGGTAACGAGTGATATACTGTGCACGTCATGGAACAGACAATGGCCTCGAAATCTCCCGTGCGTTTCAAAGTATTCCTCTGGGCGCTGATCGCTGCTTTCGGCGCGTTATTCGTTTTCGCGCAAAGCGATCTCAGCGGCTACTGGGTTTTCAAGATTCCGCGCGGGGACGGCACCTTCGCGCTCTCTTATTTCGAACTGAAGCAGAGCGGCGACACCATAACGGGAAACACCGTGGGTGGCAGGGGTCAGACCCCCATCAGCGATGGCTCGTTCCGCGACGGCAAACTGCATTTCGCGGTGTCGTTCACCGGGCGCGGCGGGCAGAAGAAAGGCGGCACGCCACAGACCTTCACCACCACGTACGAAGGCGCGATGCAGGGCGACAAATTCGCCCTCACCATGACTGGCGGCAGGGGCGGAAGAGGCGGCCGGGGTCCGGTGACCGGCGACTTCGAACGCAGCAAGGCCGAAGCGGCGATGCCTCCGGCCAAGCTTCCCGTGCCCGCACTGCACGACGTTCGGGACAACAAACTGGCTCGCACGCCTCCCATGGGATGGAACAGTTGGAACAAGTTCGCCGGCACGATCAACGATAAAGATGTCCGCGAGATTGCCGACGCCATGGTTTCGAGCGGCATGAAAAAGGCCGGCTATCTCTACGTCAACATCGACGACACCTGGGAACAGGGCCGCGACGCCAAGGGTAACATCACCACCAACACCAAGTTTCCCAATATGAAGGCGCTGGCCGATTATGTGCATTCCAAGGGATTGAAGATCGGCATTTACTCGGGGCCCGGACCTACCACGTGCGCGGGGTACGAGGGCAGCTACGGCCACGAAGACCAGGATGCAAAAACCTACGCCTCCTGGGGCATCGACTATCTGAAGTATGACTGGTGCAGCGCCGCTACCATCTACGGCGATGAGGACATGCAGGCGGTCTACCAGAAGATGGGCGATGCGCTGCTGAAGTCCGGCCGTCCTATTCTGTACAGTCTGTGCCAGTACGGCCGGGCCAAGGTCTGGGAATGGGGCGCGAAAGTGGGTGGCAACGCCTGGCGCACCACCGGCGACATCAACGATAGCTGGCAATCGCTGGACCGCATCGGCTTCGGCCCGGCCGTTCCCGGCGGAATTCGCAAGCAGGGCGAACCGGCGCCTCCGGGGCTGACTCAATTCGATATCGCCAAGGGCGCTACCGTGGGGCACTGGAACGACCCCGACATGCTCGAAGTCGGCAACGGGCACATGACCACAGACGAGTACCGCACGCACTTTTCCCTGTGGTGTCTGCTGCGCGCTCCGCTGCTTGCGGGCAACGATCTTCGCGATATGAGCGAAGACACCAGGTCCATCCTGCTGAATACCGATGTGATCGCCATCGATCAGGACCCGGTAGGTCTGCCGCTGAACCGGGTGAAAGAGGAAGGGACCACGGTCATCTATTCGCGCCCGCTGAAGGGTGGCGATATCGCCGTGGCTATGTTCAACCGCGGGGAGCAGGCCGCCGAAATGAGCGTGACTTGGGATGCGCTGGGCGTTGCCGGCAAGAAATTGCAGGCCCGCGATCTCTGGAAACACGCCGCCGTCACCGCCTCCGGCGACAAGTACACCGCCAGCGTCCCGACTCACGGCGTGGCCATGCTGCGGGTCACCGCAAAGTAGAAACAGGCCTATCCGGCGCGCAGCAGGGACATGGGTGTCTGCCTTGCGGCGCGCCGACCGGGAATCACCGAGGCTGCCAGCGCCACCGCGCATAAGCTGGCCGCGACGGCGGCGATGCTCACCGGATCGAACGCGGCAACGCCATAGAGTTGATTCCGCAGTAGCGGCGCGGCGAATAGAAAAGCGGCCAGTCCCAGCCCTACTCCGGCCGCTGCCAGTCGCAGGCCATGCCACAGCACCAGCGCCTGTACCTGGGCTCCCGTCGCGCCAAGCGCCATCCGGATGGCCATCTCGCGTGAACGCTCCGCCGCACGGAACGCCACCATCGCGTAGACTCCCACAGCCGTCAGCAGGAGCGCGAGAACTGCGAATGCGCCCACCAGTTCGATGGCCGCGGTCCGGCTGTCCAGGCTGCGCTCCACCAGCAGCCTCATGGGTGTGACCGAGACGCGCTCAATGCGCGCGTCCTGTTCCACTACTGCCGCGGCCACAGCCCGGGCCAGACCCGCATCGTCGCGCCGCGTCCGGATTACGTAGCCTGCCCCGTCGCAGGGCGCCTGGCTCATGGAGAGGAACACCTCCGGTACGGCCTCGCGATCCAGACCCGTCTGGCGCGTATCGCCGGCCACGCCCACAATCTCCCAGGTAGAACCGGGAGGGTTCCAATCGCTGATCCAGCGGATCTCGATCACCGTGCCCAGGGCTCTCCGGCCCTGTAGATAGGCACGCGCGAACGATTGATTCACAATCGCGGCACGGTGCACGCCAGGACGGTCGTCGCGCCACGAAAACTCGCGTCCCGCAAGGAGCGGTATCCCCATCGCCGCCAGGTAACCCGGGCTGGCCACGTTAATCCCCGCGTGCGGCCGTTCGATCACCGGCAGATTGGACCCGGCAATCTGGAACGTGCCTCCCGCGCCGGGTGCGCCACCGCGTAACGGAGAGCGCGCCGCGGCCCCGGCGACGGCGACACCCGGGATGGCGTTCAATCTCTCCAATAACCGGTGATGAAATTCCGCCAGTTTCCGATCGGTGCCGTAGCGCTTCTCCGGCAGACCGATTCCGAATCGCAGCGCGTGCGCCGTCTCAAACCCGGGACTGGTTCCCAACAGATGGAAGAAACTCCGCAACAGCAGCCCGGAAGCCAGCAGCAACACCACGCTGAGCGCCATTTGCGCCACCACCAGAGCCGGCCGGGAATAACTCCGCGACCCGCGAGTGCCGGCGCGCCCGCCTGCTTTGATCAAAGCGTTCAGGTCCGCGCGGCGCAGCATCGCCACGGGCGCGCAGCCCAGCAACACGGTGAGCAGCCCTGCGAGCCCCAGGGCAAAGCTGAAGGCCGCGCCGTCCAGTTGCAGCGGTCCCGCGTTGGCCGCGCCCGCAATGTAGCGCGGAATCACACGAAGCACCCCCTGCGCCGCCACCAGGCCGCAAGCCCCTCCACACAGCGCCAGCACCAGCGATTCGGCGAAGAACGGCCGCGCCATTTGCCAGAAGCCCGCACCCAAAGACGCGCGAATGGCCACCTCGTGCTCGCGCGCCAATGCGCGCGCCATCGCCAGACCCGCCACGTTGGCGCACGCGATCGCCAGCAGCAGCGATGCCGCCGCCATCAGCAGCAGCAAAGGCTCCCGGCGCGCTCCCGTCTGCGTGTCTGCCAGCGGAGAAAGTCCCGCGCTCCGGCCGAGATTGGTGGCGGGATACTCGGCGGCCAACTGCGCGGCGATGGCTTCCAATTCGGCACGCGCGCCCGGCAGCCACACGCCAGGTTTCAGCCGCCCGATCGCCGCCAGCGATCCCAGCCGTGCGCAGCAATAATCGCGCCGGCTCAGCGGCAGGAACGCGTCCGGAAGCACCAGGTCCATGGGATAGTCGAAACCCGCGGGCATGACTCCGATCACCGTAAACGGCTCCTCGTTCAGAAACACCTTGCGTCCTATCGCCGCCGCATCGCCGCCGAATTGCGCGCGCCACAACCGGTCGGTCAGTACCAGCAGGTGCGCGTCCTGTGCCTCCTCTTCAGGCGTGAAGACGCGGCCCAGCGATGGCGCCACTCGCAGCGTGGGAAAGAAGCCCGCCGTCACCATCCCGGTTTGGATCACCGTCACCGCATCCTGATCGCCGCGGGTCAGCCCGAAAGAGCGCGGCCGGAATGCCGCCATCGCCTCGAACAGCGTGGAGCTTTTCTGCCAGTCCATCAGGTTGGCTTCGGCAACGTCGCGCGGCTTCGAGTCCGCCGTGGTCTCATAGAGCGTGACCAGACGGTCCGGGTCGGGGTAGGGAAGCGGCCGGAGTAACAAAGCGTGCAGCGCCGAAAACGCCCCCGTATTCGCGCCCACGCCCAGCGCCAGAATAAGAATGGTCGATGCGGCGAAACCGGGCGAGCGGCGCAGCGTGCGGAGGCTCTTCAGCATGGCGGCCATTCCATCATCTCACCGTAAGCTAAGATTTTTATCGTTGACATACGATTTTTATAGTTATACGCTTCCTTCAGATGGCCCTGCGCGAAAAAAACTCCAATCCCCCGGATCCCCCCATGCCCACGGCGGCGGAAGTCGATATCCTCGCCGTGCTCTGGCGTCTGGGGCCTGCCACGGTGCGCGAGGTACACGAAGCCCTGGGCAAAGACTGCGGCTACAACACCACGCTCAAGCAGATGCGGTTGATGGCCGATAAGGGCCTGCTGGTGCGCACGGAGCGCTTTCGCTCTCACGTTTACGAACCCGGCGTTCCGCAGGAACAGATGCAGAAGCGGATCGCGGGAGACCTGCTGAAGCGCGTTTTCGGCGGATCTGCGAAGGGGCTGATCATGGGCGCACTGGGAGCGCAGTCCGCGTCCGCCGAAGAATTGGCGGACATTCGCCGGATGATCGACGGGCTCGGCAGGAAGAAACGAGGGGTCAAATGAACGCGATGCGCCTTTTCGCGGCCCAGCCGTGGGTCGAGCGTCTCGGGATTACGCTGCTCCACTTCCTTTGGCAGGGCGTCCTGATCGCTGCCGTCTATGCCGCCGTGCGAAAGGGGCTCGCGCGTTATGCCCGCGCGAACATTCGCTACATGCTGGCCTGCGGGGCCCTGGGGGCGATGGCGGCCGCGCCGGTGCTGACGTGGAGCTTGCTGCGGCCGCCATCGCCGGCTTCCGTCGCCGCCACTTTCACGGCGCCCGTATCCGCGGCCACCGCCGCAGTGCGAAAGCGTCCCGGAAACCGTCTCCGGCCCCGCGGATTTCGCGGAGCCATCGCCGTTTCTGCCCTGGGTGGTTACCGTCTGGTTCGCGGGCGCCATGGCGTTCTGGCTGCGGCTGCTAGGCGGCTGGATCCTCGCGGAACGGCTGCGCTCCAGGCTGGTTCGTCCGGCGCCGCGCGAATGGCAGCAGGCTCTCGACCGGCTCCAAACCCGCATTCGCGTCTCCCGTCCGGTCCGCCTGCTGGTGTCTCGTCTGGTCCAGGCGCCGGCAGTAGTGGGCTGGCTTCGTCCCGCCGTCCTGGTGCCGGTCGGCGCACTCGCCGGGTTGCCGTCCGGCCAAATGGAAGCGCTTCTCCTCCACGAACTGGCGCACATCCGCCGGCACGATTATCTGGTCAACGCGCTGCAAAGCATCGTCGAGGCTCTGCTGTTCTACCATCCCGCGGTGTGGTGGATATCCGGCCACATCCGCGCCGAGCGCGAACTGTGTTGCGACGACCTGGCCGTGGCCATCACCGGCGACCCGGTCACTTATGCCCGCGCCCTGGCCCAGTTGGAACCGGCAAGCCCGGCCCATTTCAGGGCGGTCATGGCCGCAAGCGGCGGATCTCTCGCTCACCGCATCGCCAGATTGCTGGGCCAGCATCGTCCAGCCCCGCGCTCCCTCTCCGGACCGGGGATCTTCCGCCGCCGCGTTGCTGCCGGCCATTGCGGCGTTTGCGGTATTCGGCCAGCCCACTGCCCGGCCCCGGTTTGCCGTCGCCTCCATCAAGCCTTCCAGTGCGCGGACCCTGATGACGGTGCGCCCCATGCCCGGCCGCCTGACTGGCCGATGCGTCCGTCCGGTTGCTGCTGCAAAACGCGTACACCGTTCAGCCGTTTCAAATCGTGGGCGGTCCGGATTGGATGGCTGCGGACCGCTACCAGATTGAGGCTAAAGCCGCCGGCAATGCCAGCCGCGCCCAGATGTTCCTCATGCTGCAGTCGCTCCTGCAGGACCGCTTCCAATTGAAGCTCCATCGCGAAACCAGGGAGCTTCCGGTCTATGCCCTGGTACCCGCCAGGAGCGGTCTCAAGCTGACGCCTCCGAACGAAGGGAGTTGCGTGGAACCCGCGCCCGACGCGCCCTCCGATTGGGCCGGAGGCAGAATGGCCCCTCCCGGAGAGGGCCGGCTTCCCTTGGCCGCATGCGGTAGGGTAAGCGTCATCCTGCAGTCCGGTGGCGCGCGGATGCAAGGGGGAAAGATCCTCATGGCGGAACTTGTCCGGGAACTCTCCCTGGTGTTGGGCCGCACCGTGATCGATAAGACCGGCTTCACGCAGCTCTTCGATGTCGGGCTGGATTTCCTGCCGGATGAAACCACTCCCGCGATGCCGCCTCCCCCGCCCGGCGCCGGCGCATCCCCCGATGCCGGCAGTCCGTCGCTTGTGAGCGCAATCCAGCGGCTCGGCTTGCACCTGGAATCAACCCGGGGGCCAGTCGAGGTCATCGTCGTGGACCACGTCGAAAGGCCTTCCGGCAATTAACGTACGCTGGTTGCTACCATGAGCCCGTGGTTCGCTTCCTGTTGCTGGTTGCAGGCCTGGTCAGCGCCTCAGCGCAGCCGCGCGTCATCGTAAGCATCGTACCTGCCCTGGAATATGGCCGGTCCTGCACGTCCTCGGTGGAATTGCGGAATCTGAGCGAACGCGGCGTACATCTCGAAGTGGAAGCCCACCGCACGATGGGCGGCCTGGTGCCCCTGAGCGGACGGCCGGGCGAGCACGTCGACCTCGCCCCGTACGAGCATGTTGCGCTCCGGCTGGAGGTGGAAGGCGAGAGCGGAACCGGCTGGGTTCAGGTTCGCGAATCGCTGCCGGCTGGGATGTCCCCCTCGGTCGCTGTCCAGGGCGTCACCGAATGCGTGGCTGGCGACCGGCTTCGCCGGGAAGTCCGCGATGTCGCATTCCCCACGCGCGGACCCTGGTTCTCGGGCGATGTGGCAGATCTCGAAGGCAGCGAATTGTCGCTGATCAACACGTCGGACTCCGCCGTTACGGCGAGCGGCTGCTACTCCTCGGGTTCGCTATTTTCCAACCCCGGCGGCGAACTGCAGCCCGTCTGTTCGGCATCCTTCCATGTGCAGGTTCCACCCTTCGGCACGCGGCGGTTCCCGGTACGGCGGGAAAACAGCTCGCACTTTTCGGTGAGAACCCAGGGCGCCGGCATCGTACTCCAGATGCTGCGGCCCGTGGATGCCTCGGTACGCCTGTACAAGGTGGATTCCACCATTCAGTTCGGCGGTGAAGTAACGCCTGTAAAATAAAGAATCGCCGCTGAAGTGGCAAACATCTGGCACTCACATGGGAAACGTGATGGACTTAAACCTCAACTCGATCGATGGCCAGCCCGCCCCCCTCTCCCGCTACAAAGGTAAGGTGATGATGATTGTGAATGTGGCTAGCAAGTGCGGCTACACTCCGCAGTATGCGGGCCTGGAAGCGTTGTACGAGAAGTACAAGAGCCAGGGCTTCGTCATTCTGGGATTCCCGGCCAACAATTTTGGCGCGCAGGAACCCGGCGCCAACGAAGAAATCAAGACCTTCTGCTCCCGCACCTATAACGTCACCTTTCCCATGTATGCCAAAATCTCCGTGAAGGGCGAAGACAAGCACCCGCTGTACCAGTTCCTCACCGATAAGCAGGCGAACCCTGCTACGGGAGGCGAAATCCAGTGGAACTTCACCAAGTTCCTGGTGGGCAAGGATGGTAAAGTTATCGCCCGTTTCGAATCCGCAGTCACTCCCGAATCGCCGGAAGTCACGGCTGCCATCGAGAAGGCCCTCCGTTAAGTTCCCGGTCTTCACCGATTGACTGGTCCTTTATAATACGCTTATCGAAACCGTATTCGAAAGGACGGAAGTTTTGATCTGCCCGGAGTGCAGCATCGGTTTGCCGGGCGGCGTGCGGCGTTGTCCCATGTGCCAGCGCTTGCTGACCTTGTCGCCTCTGGCGCGTAAACTCGCCATCTACGTCCTGATCCTGATGCCCACCCTGATTGTGATCACGGTGGCACTGGTCTCCCAAAGCCTCGAATCGCAGCTATTTTGGCAGCGGACGTCGCCCGCTCAAGCCTACCGCGCAACACTGGCCTTCTTGCAGACCGCACCCGATCTGCGTGGCGCGGTGAACTTCAGCAAGCCCGGCGAAAGCGTCATCGAACGCTGGGGTCCGGCGCGGTTTCGCGTTTCCGGCTACGTGGACTGGCAGTCGAATCCCGGCGTCCGCGGTCACAATTCCTATTCCTGCGTCCTTCGCTACGACGGTCAGGACCACTGGCAGGTGGAAGACATCCATATCGAACGCATGCAATAAAACCTCTTCCCTGGACAATCGACAGAAGCAGGTGTATTATTCCTGTAGATTGCCTGGAGGAGGAAAACCCGTGCCAAGAAACAAAAGCGACCTGTTGCAGGGCACGCTCGATCTGCTGATTCTCAAGACGCTGGAACTGCAACCCATGCATGGGTGGGGTATCTCCCAACGCATCCAGCAGATTTCCGAAGACGTGCTGCAAGTCAACCAGGGCTCGCTCTACCCGGCGCTCCACCGTCTGGAAGACCAGGGTTGGATTTCCGCGGATTGGAAAACGTCGGAGAACAACCGCCAGGCCAAGTATTACGAACTTACCAGGCGCGGACGCCGCCAGTTGGCGGAGGAAAAGGAAAACTGGATTCGCCTGTCGGCCGCCGTCGCGCGAATCGTGGGAGCGTAAGGAGAGACCATGGGACGCAAGATTGCCGCCATCTTCCGTTTTCTCGCCAACCGCGCGAAAGACGAGTGCGAACTCGATCGCGAACTGCAATACCACGTGGATCGCCAGACCGAAGTCAACCTGAGTCGTGGCATGGACCCGGGCGAGGCGCGAAGGCGGGCGCTGCTCAGCGTGGGCGGCATCGAGCCTCTCAAGGAAGAGTGCCGCGATGCCCGCGCCGGCCGCCCCGTGGAGGCGCTGCTGCAAGACGTCCGTTACGGCGCCCGCGTGCTGTTCAAGAATCCCGGATTCTCGGCTGCTGCCATCGTCACCCTGGCGCTCGGCATCGGAGCCAACACGGCCATCTTCAGCGTGGTGTACGGTGTGCTGCTTCGCCCCCTTCCGTACCGCGATGGCGGCCGGCTGGTGGTGCTCCATCAACAACTCCTCCAGGCGCACATCGACGACATGCCGTTTTCGGTCAAGGAACTGAATGACTACTGCGACCGCAATCATACCCTCAGCGGCATCGTCGAACACCACATCATGAACTTCCTCCTCATCGGCAATGACACTGCCGAGCGCGTGGAGACTGCTGTGGTATCGGCGAATTTCTTCGACGTTCTGGGCGTTAAGGCGCTGCTGGGCCGCACATTCGTAGCCGCTGACGACCGCAAAGACGCGCCCGCTGTCCTGATCCTCAGCTATAAATACTGGCAAAGCCACCAGGGTGGCGACCCCAACATCGTGGGCAAGATTTTCAAAATGAATAACCGGCCCCACACCGTCCTGGGCGTGCTGCCGCCCATTCCGCAATATCCCGCCGAAGCCGATGTCTACATGCCCACTTCGCAATGCCCCATCCGCACCAGCCCGCAGTTCCTCGATAGCCGCGGCGCCCGCATGATGACCGTTTTCGGGCGCATCAAAAACGGCGTGCCGCTGGAAAAGGCGCAGGCGGATTTCTCCGTGGCCGCAAATCAGGTGGAGAGCGCACACCCGGACGACTATCCCGCCAAGTACGGTTACACCATGAAAGTCGCGCCGCTGGAGGCTGAATTGACGCAGCGCGGTCGTGCCGCCTTTCTCGTTCTCCTGGCGGGCGCCGGGTTCGTGCTGCTTATCGCGTGCGCCAATGTGGCCAACCTGCTTTTGGCGCGCGTCTTGAAACTCGAACGCGAATTCGCGGTTCGTGCCGCTCTCGGCGCCAGCCGGGGTCGCCTGATACGTCAGTTGCTCACGGAAAGTGTGATGCTCTCGCTGGCCGGCGGAACCCTGGGCCTTCTGTTGGCGCCAGGCGCGCTCGCCGTTCTGGTAAAGTTCGCCGCGCGCTTTACCACCCGCGCGGCCGAAGTGCACATCGATCTGCCGGTTCTTCTCTTTACTGTTGTCGTCTCGCTCGCCACGGGAGTCTTGTTCGGCCTGGCCCCCGCGGCCTCCACCGGCCAGTGGGTCAGCGACGCTTTTAAGCAGGCCGGAGGCCGCATCACGTCCAGCCGCTCGCGCCATCGTCTGCGCGGTGGGCTGGTGATCGCGCAGGTGGCGGTTTCGTTCATCCTGCTCATCGGCGCGGGGCTCATGATCCGGAGCTTCGGCAAGCTCCAGCAGGTGAATCCGGGCTTTCGGCCCGACCACCTGGTGACCCTGCGCTTCAGTCCGGGATTTCCGCCTTATACCCAGGCCATGCTGCCCGCGCTGATGGATAACGTGCTGCGCAAAATCGAAGCCGCCGGCGGAGTAGAGTCCGCCGCCATCGCCTCCAGCTTTCCGCTCAATCCGGCCGGCCTGGTCAGCGGACCCCAGCCGAGTGAATTCGAAATCGAAGGACATCCCGTGCCCAAAGACGAGCCCAAGCCGCAAACCGCCTTGCGCGTGGTTTCGCCGGCCTATTTCGATACCATCGGCGAACCCCTGGTGAAGGGCCGCGGCTTTACGGCCCATGATGACGAAAAATCCGTGCCCGTCGCCATCATCAACCAGGCTATGGCCCGTCACCGCTGGCACGGCGCGGACGCCATAGGGCAGCGCATCCGGGTCGGCCGCAACCAACAGTGGTTCCAGATCGTCGGTATCGTGGCTGACGTGAAGGACTATGGTCTGGACCGCGCTACCGCGGACCAGGTATATGAGTCCACAAAGCAGGCCGGCTTCTCCAATCGCCTGGTGGTGCGGACATCGCTCGATCCCCTCGCCGTAACGCCGCTGCTGCGCGCCGCCTTCCACCAGATCGATCCCCACATCGCCATCGATCAGGTGGAGACCATGGAGCAGTTGGAGTACGATTCCATGGCGTCGCCTCGCGTCATGACACTTCTCATGGCCATCTTCGCGGGCCTCGCCCTGCTCATCAGCTCCAGCGGAATCGCCGCGGTCATGGCCCTTTCGGTCACGCAGCGCGCGCATGAACTCGGCATCCGCATGGCGCTCGGCGCCGAACGCGGCGCCATCATCGGCATGGTAGTGAAGCAGGGATTGGTCCTCGCCTTCGTGGGCACACTCATCGGCATCGCCGGCGCGGCGCTCCTGGCGCGCACGCTTTCCACGATGCTCTATGACACCCAACCCACCGACCTGCTCACGTTTCTTGCTGTCTCATTGCTCTTCCTGACTGTGGCTGCCGTGGCCTGCTTTGTCCCTGCCCGCCAGGTTACCGGGATCGATCCGCTTGACGCCCTGCGCCGCATTTGACGTTCCCACAATGCCCGTTGCCCACGAGCGATAGTGGCCACGAACACGCTGGTTGACCGCAGCCACGAAATATCGTGGAACGGCTCTGGCGCGTATTCGAAGAAACTCGCCAACCTCAACAAAACATAAGCCGTGTCTTGCGCCCCCGGCGCGCGCTGGAGTGGCGCCTGCCGTGCCCTACAGCCATCGCCGTGCTGAAGATCTCCGCTATCCGCAAGCCCGAAGGAACGTGGTTACAACTGGAAGGCTCGCTGACCGGGTCGTGGGTAGACGAACTTCGCCGCACAGCCGAGCGCGCGCTGGCCAACTCGCAGGCCGTCCTGCTGGACTTGCAGCATCTCTGGTACATGGACCTCGAAGGCGCTGCTCTGATCCGCGAGTTGCTGGCTCGACGGGTGGTTCCGATGAATGGGTCTCCGTTCATCAAAAGCCAATTAGAGATGAATACCGGCGAGCAGTCTCCACAGTGAGGGGAAGGAATATGCCTATGTTAAAACCGAAACACCCGCGCGCCATCCGGTGGTTTCACTGGATCAACTTTCCGCTTGTGGCGCTGATGCTTTGGAGTGGCCTGCTGATCTATTGGGCCAATGACGTGTACCGGCTGGGATGGGGAAAGACCACCATTTTCCACTTCTTTCCGGATGGCTTCTACGGCGCTCTGGGAATAGATCGCAAGCTGGCCTCGGGGATTGCGTGGCATTTCTTTCTGGCGATGGCCTTCGCGCTGAACGGCGTGGCGTATGTGCTTTACACCGCGATCTCGGGCGAATGGCGCTTCCTCGTGCCTGGCCGTCGTTCGTTTGCGGAGGCCGTGCAAGTGGCGCTTCACGACCTGGGCCTGCGGAAACAGGCCCCTCCGCCGCGGAAGTTCAACGGAGCGCAGCAGATCGCGTACACCGGCGTGGTGCTTATGGGCGCCGGGTCGCTGCTCACCGGGCTGGCCATCTGGAAATCGGTGCAGTTCGCATGGCTCACCGCCTTGCTGGGTGGGTACGAAGCTGCGCGCCTCGAGCACTTCTGCCTGGCCGCGGGCTACGTGGCGTTTTTCCTGGTCCACGTCGCGCAGGTGGCCCGCGCCGGCTGGAACAACTTCCGGGCCATGATCGCCGGATTTGAAATCGTCCCCGATGAGGAACTGCGATATGAACGCAAAGACACCGCGGCGTGAAACCCCGGACCCGGTCCGGCTCGAAATTGCGGCCCGGACCAGACGCGCCTTTCTCACCGGCGGAGTGGCCGCCCTGGGCGGCGCCGCGGCGTTCCGCTGGATTGCCGGCAGCCACCGCGAGGGCGACATTCCCGCGCCCTTGCGGCGTTCGCTCGAATGGCAGGAACGGTTGACCCAGGCCCGTTTCCGGCCAACCCGGCTGGCGCGCGAATTTCCCCTGGACGCCGGCCGGATGCCGCGCGCCAACGGTGAACTCGGACTGGACGATGACGACAATCCGGAAGCCGGCTGGCGCCTGGTTGTGAACGGATTGGCTGCCGGCGTCACATCCCTGACCATGGCCGCCATTCGTGCGCTGCCGAAGGTGGAGTTTGTGACCGAGCTGAAATGCGTAGAGGGATGGAGCCGGCCGGTTCGCTGGGGCGGCGTCCGCCTGCTGGAATTCGCGCGGCGGTATCGCCCCGCTGCAGCAGCGCCCGAGAGCTATGTCGGGCTACGCACACCGGACGGCGAGTATTACGTGGGGCTGGACCTCCCGTCCGCCATGCATCCGCAAACTCTTCTCTGTTACGAGATGGATGGACGTCCGCTCGAACCGGAGCATGGCGCGCCGCTGCGGCTGGTGATCCCGATCAAGTACGGGATCAAGAACCTGAAGCGCATTGGCGAGATCTCGTTCACCAGAACGCGTCCGCCCGACTACTGGGCCGAGCGCGGATACGACTACTACTCGGGATTTTAAGCAACTCAATTAAAAGACAACAAGGAGAATAACGCATGAAATACGTTTTCGCAGTCTGTTTAGCGGCCATGGCCCTGACTCTGGGCCCTGCCAGGGCACAGGATAAGATGTCTCACGACAAGATGTCGGACAGCAAAATGCCGGCGGATAAGATGTCCACCGGTAAGAACGCCTCCGGGAGTAAGAAGCACAAGAAATCTCATTCCAAAATGGACCAGCAGAAGACCGATAAAATGTCCGGCGGCAAGATGCACAACGAATAGGACGCAAGCAGTGACGAGCTGCCTCGCACGCCAATGCCGGGCAGCTCGTCATAACAGATTGGGGAAGGAGGAATCGAGATGAAGTTCAAACAAACCGCTCCCGTGATTTGGACTGCGCTTTTCTTGTGCACGGCCGCTTCAGCGCGGGCCGGCACGGTCGACGTCGTGCCATTCTCACTGCCTGTCGGCCCAAGCCAGGTGACGGTCCAGGTGCCGCAGTTCGATCCGGCGCTGGGCGCGCTCACCGGAGTGACCCTCTCGGTGTCCGGGACCATCCAGTATGTATTGGACATTTTTAACACCGGGCCGGGCGCGTTTTCGGCGACAGTTCACGATAATTTGTCTTTCGGGACGACGCCGTTGATGACGGGAGGCACGTTCTCGGGCAGTATTCCGGCAAATCAAACGGTGTTTACGGATTCGCCGGCGGCTTTGAATTTCGGTCCGCTGACGGAATTCTTCGGTCCCGGCCTGTTGGGCGCCTTTATTGGGACGGGCACGGTTCCATTTGACCTGTCGCTTCCCGCGGTTACCATAGATCAGTTCAGCGGCAGTACGGTTCTGAATGTGCTCGGTTTTTCCGCTGCGTCCGGCAACGTCACGGCGGATTACATCTTCACGCCGGCGGCAACCGTGGCGCCCGAGCCTGCTTCCTTTGGGATTCTGGGACTCGGGCTTTTGTCGTTGTCCTTGGTGCGGAGGCGGAGATGACGGAAGTCCCTCCCGTGCCTGCGCCGGCTTACGTCCTGCAGGACAATGAGCGTGAGCGCAGACGCCTGTTGTTGCAGGCGTCGATATTGAACCCACTGACTGAGCGCTTCCTCCGGAACTGCATAGCGCGCGGCATGCGCATCCTCGATCTGGGCTGCGGCGCCGGCGACGTATCGATGATCGCGGCGGCGCTCGCCGGTCCCGATGGAGATGTTGTGGGCATCGATCTCTCGGCAGGCTCGCTGGAACTGGCGCGCGAGAGGGCCAGGGACGCCAATCTCCGTAACGTCCGCTTCGAATGCGGAAATCTCATGGAATTTCAACCGGAAAGCCCCTTCGATGCGGTCATTGGACGACACGTGCTGCTGCACCTTGCGGATGCTCCAGGGGCGATTCGCCGCGTTCGTTCGTTTCTCGCTCGCGGAGGCATCGCCGCATTCCAGGAGTACGATCTCTCCTCGTGGCGAACCGGATATCCGGAGCCGCGCTTGGCTGCGGAGCTTGCCGGCTCGATGGTCGATCTGTTCCGGCGAGCCACACCTTGCGCGGATATCGGGATACGGCTTCACCATCTCCTGAGCGAAGCTGGTTTCCGCGACGTGACGGCGTGGGGCGAATGCCTCATGGACGGAGGACCCGGCAGTCTGTTTTATGAGTGGTTCGCAGAGACTGTGCTCAGCATGTTGCCGAAAATGCGAGCCTTGGGAATTCCCGTTGCCGGCGACGATGAGAAGATGCTGGCGAGTCGCCTGGCGCAGGAGTTCACTACGGCGCGAGCGTGCATCTGTTCGCCCTTGATCGTCAGCGCCTGGGGGACTAACGGGCCTACTGAATTCCGCGGATCAGCACAAGGTCATTGACGTCTTTGCCCCGCGCCAGGACCAGCGTATTCCTGTCTGGCGATGGATTCATGAAGAACAAACCGCCTGTCCGGAAATCGCTCACCGGAGCCGGTGCGCCGCCGTGGATGTTCTGACGCCAGATGTTGCCCACTCCCCGTGCGGACACCACATACTCGACGGCATTTCCGTCCGCCGACCAGAATACGCTGCTATCGGCTCCCGGCGGCCGCTCCAGTAAAGTCACTGCCTGGCCGCCGGCGTATGGGTATATGGCCACCGCCGCGGATTGTTGCGGACGATCGTATCGATAGTACGCGGCCGCGATCCATTTCCCGTCAGGGGATACGTCGGCCATGGAGTTGGCATCGCGAGTCAGTTGCTCGGAATGGCCGCCGCTCACCGGAATTCTCCACAGGGACGGCTGCCCCCCGATGCCGGGCGACCACCCGGCGAACGATGTGTAAACGATCCAATTCCCGTCAGCCGAAAAGGCCGGATGCGTGTCCCACGGCCCGCCGGTCAACTGCCGGGCTTCCGAGCCGTCTGAATTCATCGACCAGATGCGGCCGTCGGATTGGTAGGAGAGGTGGCGGCCGTCTCTGCTGATTGCCACTTCGTCCCGGCTCACTTGTCCGGCCGTTACCTGCCGCCGGGCAGTGCCATTGACGTTCATGGTCCAGATATTCCGGGCATCGCCCGAAGACGCGGAGAAGAACAGGCGGCCGCCAGGCGCCGGCAGAGCCGAGTTCAGGTCGTGCAAATCGCCCGCCGAAACCTGTTGCGCGCCGGCGGGATTGCTGGCCCGTGCGACCCAGAGATCGGCCTCATGAGTACTGCGGACCGCCAGCACCGTCCTGGAATCGGAGGTCTGGGTAACACGCCGGTAGTCACTGATGTCGTTCGTAATTCGCTGTATCGTGCCCCGCGGGTAAGATACGCGCCACAGTTGCAGTTCATTGTCGGAATGCTCGGCCGCATCTACCAGGAGGGTGTGGCCGTCGCTCGACCAGGTGACGGATCCGGGCCAGGCCCAGATTCCCTTCGTGATCGCGTGTTCTGCGCCCGTGGCGAGGCTGACCTCAATCAGTTGAAAGGCGCCGGCGGTGTAAGCAGGCGCATTTCCGGCCAGACAGGCCACGGAGGCGCCATCCGGAGCCCAGGCCAATCCCCTCCGCGAATAGTATTGGGGCCGATAGCGGGTCGAGACAATGCGCTCGGCATGTCCCTCGGAATCCGCCACAATCAGAGACTCGGCCCAATGTTCCGTATCCAGCCGAATGAACGCGAAATGGCGGCCATCCGGCGCCAGCGCAAACCGGCCTGTCACATGGTCGAAGACTCGAACGGGCGCTCCGCCCCGCAGCGCTAGGCGGTATAACGTGCCGGTCCACTCCGCTGCTCCCTCTACGTAATACACCGATTGGCCATCCGGCGCGAACGTCAAATCCCGGCGCTTCACGTGCGCCGGAGGTAGGAGTTGCCGCTCCTCTGACGGGCCCGGGCCGTGAAGCGATATGCCGGCGCCTCCGGCATCCTGGACGATAAAAGCGATGGTTGAGCCATCCGGGGAGATCGCTCCATCCGCCGCCACGCCGGGCGGAGTCACGCGGCTGACCTGGATCTGGTCGAGCGAAGTAGGGGCGCCGACCATCGCCCGGTAAGCCGCCAGGCCCAGCAACCCGCACGCAATCGCCGCCGTCGCCAAAAGCCATCGGCGGCGGCGTCTCGCGCCGAACCTTTCGGCCACGCGCAATAAATCGCGCTTCACTTCGGCCGCGCTCTGGTATCGGCGATCGGGGTCTTTCGCCAGCAGGCGCTCCACCACCCGGTCGATCCCGCGCGGCAGTCCCTTGACCCGCCGCGATAGCGGGGTGGGCTCGGCCTCAATTAATTGGTGGACAATTTCAGAAGTGCTATTCCCCACGAATGGCGCTTCACCGGACAAGGTCTCGTAGAGTACGATCCCGAAGCTGAACAGGTCCGTGCGCGCGTCCGCAGGCTCCCCGCGAACCTGCTCGGGGGCCATGTATTTCAGCGTGCCCATTACCGGGCCGGGCGCCGTGTTCGAATGGGAGTCCCGGCAGGTTTCCCGTGCGAAACCAGCCAGACCGAAATCGAGTACTTTGACCAGCCCGTCCGCCCGAATGATGACGTTTTCCGGCTTGATGTCCCGGTGGACAATCCCGGCGTCGTGCGCCGATTCCAGTGCGGAGGCGATTTGGAGGAGCATCCGCAGAGCATCCGGCAGCGCCATCGGCCCCCGGGCAAGCGCGCCTCGCAGCGTCTCACCGGCCACGTACTCCTGTGCGATGAACCCGATTCCCTCGAACTCCCCCGTGTCGTAGATGGTCACGATGTTAGGGTGATTCAGCGAGGAACTCATCCTGGCTTCCCGATAGAGATTCGCGGCCCCCTCGGGAATTCGGGCGCGTTCCGGGGAGAGGAGCTTGAACGCCACCGGGCGGCCGAGTTGCACATCTTCGGCGAGCCAAACTTCGCCGTGGCCTCCGGCCCCGATCAGGCGCTGCATGCGGTATCGCCCGATCAGGCGCCCCGCCAGGTCGGAATGCCCGGCCGCCCCTATCAAAGCATCCGCCAGGCCGGCCACGGCAGGGAGGGCCAAAAACTCATCGCACTCCACATGCGCCGCAAGCAGCCGTTCTACTGCTGAACGCAATTCGGCATCGGCGCCGCAGGCCCGCTCCAGATGCCCGGTGCGGCGATCATGGGGCAACTCCAGCGCTTCGTCCGCGATTTCGTTGATTCGCCGGTATCGCTCGGGAGTCATGGCGCGGAAGGATGCTTGCCGGCAATTTCGGAGTAGAGCCATGCCTGGGCGCGCTTCCATTCGCGCATGACGGTGGCGGGCGAGATTTTCAGAACTTCGGCCGTCTCCTCGACGCTCAATCCGCCGAAAAACCGGAGTTCCACGATGCGGCTTCTTCGTTCGTCCAGCCTGGCGAGCGCGGTGAGCGCTTCATCCACAGCGACGATTTCACGAGCCGAACCACGCGGCGCCATCGATGCTTCGTCCAGGGGTACCACTTGAATCCCTCCGCCCCTCCGCTCCGCCTGCCGGGCACGCGCAAGGTCCACCAGAATCCGCCGCATGAGCTGAACCGATATCGCAAAAAAATGCGCCCTGTTCTGCCAGTGCACGCGGTGTTGATCGATCAGCTTCAAATACGCCTCGTGAATCAGTTCCGTGGTTTGCAGGGTGGGACTGGAAGGCTCCCGGTTCATATGGCGACGGGCCAGACGGCGGAGTTCCTCATACACCACGGGTATCAGGCTTTCGAGCGCATCCGCCTGGCCGTTGCTCCACGCGATAAGTAGTTGGGTGATTTCCTGAGCGGGAGGTTCCATTGTGCGCGCCGATGCTCGCAAATAAATTCAACGCCGGTGCAAGTTTTGGCGCCCGGATTCCGCGTAAGGAGATGAACGTACGTGGAGCGCCTCGCGGCCCTGTCCCGAAAACTGCTGCGCGGATGTTTCCTTTCGAAAATGATTATACCGTGGCGGGCGGAAATGCCTGTCCGTCGTACGTACGCGGGAAGGGGAGTTTGGAATGCTGGCAATTGCGGAGAAGGACGAACTGCGCCGCATCCGGGAAGAGCTTGCCGGGGCGCGCGAATTGCAGAAGGGATTGATCGCTGCCAGCCGCGACTGCGTAAAGATACTGGACCTCTCGGGGCGGCTGTTGTACATGAACGAGGGTGGTCTCGAAGCGCTCGACATCCTGGATATCGCTCCATTTCTGAACCAGTCGTGGATCGAGTTCTGGGGCGGGGAAGACCGGTACACTGCCCGGGCCGCCGTTGAAGGTGCTCGGGATGGCCGGACCAGCCGCTTTACCGGCTACTTCCCGACTGTCGCCTCTGGGCAGGCGCGGTGGTGGGACGTCGTGGTCAGTCCCATACGGGACGGCGATGGAATCCCTCACCGCATCCTCGCCGTTTCGCGCGACGTCACCGCGCGGAAGCAGGCGGAAATAGCGCTGGAAGAAGCCTGCGCATTCAACCGGCAAATTATTCAGGATGTGCCCAGCGGCATTATGGTCTGCGATACCGAACTTCGCTACCGGCTCTTCAATCCGTTCATGGAGACGCTGACCGGCCGCCAGGCAGACCAGGTTCTCGGAAAACGGGCGCCTGAAGTCTTTCCGGGACTGTGTGAGTCTGGGGTCGATGGCATGCTTCGGCGGGCGTTGTCCGGTGAAGTCGTGCACGCCGATGACGTGCATATTCCCGGCCACTCCGCACAAGGCGCTGCCGTGTGGGAGTCCTGCACCTACGCGCCGCAGCGAGATACAAATGGCAAGATCATCGGAGCAATCGCGCTGGTCAGCGATGTGACGGAGCGCCATCGCGCGGATGAGATCTTTCAGGCCTTGGTGATGGGTACCGCTTCGGCTACCGGCGCCGGCTTCTTTCCATCATTGGTGGAGCACCTCGCCCGGGTGCTGGCAGCGCGTTACGCTTTCATCGCCGAATGCGAAAACCAGAAAGACGCTCGTGTCCTGGCCTTCTGGAAGGACTGTGGATTGGCGCCGAATTTCGAGTTCGACGTCACCGGCACTCCCTGCGAGCGCGTGGTGCGCGGCGAAACCTGTTATTATCCGCGCGACCTGCAATCTTACTTCCCCGATAATCCCGCAATCGCCGCCATGGGCACGGAGAGCTATCTCGGGCTTCCGATTATCGATTCCGCCGGCAAGGTCATCGGACACATGGTGATCATGCACGACAAGCCCATGGCCGAAAACACCCGCGCTTTCGACCTGATCCGGATCTTCGCCGCCAGAGCCGCGGCGGAACTGAAGCGCAGGCGAGCGGAAGCCGGGTTGGAGGCCGCCCTCGAACAGGTTAAAGCACTCCAGCAGAAGCTCGAGGCCGAAAACATTTACCTGCAGGAGGAGATCCGGACCGAGCACAATTTCGAAGAGATTGTCGGCCGAAGTCCCGCTCTGCTCGAAGTGTTGAAAAACGTAGAGGCGGTGGCGCCCACAGATTCCACTGTTCTCATCGTCGGTGAGAGCGGCTGCGGTAAAGAGCTGATCGCCCGGGCGATTCATAGCCGCAGCCGGCGTAAGCAGCGGCCGCTCGTGAAGTTGAACTGCGGCGCCATTCCCAACGGTCTGGTGGAAAGTGAGCTGTTCGGCCACAAAAAAGGAGCGTTCACCGGCGCACTCGAGAATCGGATTGGGCGATTTGAGCTGGCTGATGGAGGCACCCTGTTTCTCGACGAGGTCAGCGAGCTTCCTCTGGATGTCCAGGTGAAACTTCTTCGGGTTCTCCAGGAGCGGGAATTCGAGCCTCTGGGCAGCAACCGCACCGCTCATGTGAACGTGCGCATCGTCGCCGCCAGCAATCGCGATCTCGAAAAGGCCGTGCGCGAGGGCCGTTTCCGCGCCGATCTCTATTACCGGCTGAACGTGCTCCCCATCACCCTTCCGCCGTTGCGCCGGCGCCGGTCGGATATTCCTCTGCTGGCCTCGTTTTTCCTCGACCGCTTTGGCCGCCAGCTCGGCAAAGAGTTCTCCGGTTTCACGTCCGACACTATGGCGATCCTCTCCTCGTATGACTGGCCGGGTAACATCCGCGAACTCCAGAACATCATTGAACGCGCTGTGGTGCTGAGTCCCGGACCAGTTCTGAGGCTCGGGGCGGACCTGCTGCCGGCCAGTCGCGCGGGACAGGCGAATGAGGAGCCGGCCCTGTGTGCCGGCGGCCCGAGTTCCTCGCTGGAAGACGTGGAACGATCCCACATCATCGACACACTCTGCACGTGCGGTTGGATAATTGAAGGCCCCAGGGGCGCCGCCGTGCGCCTTGCAATTCATCCGAATACCCTCCGCAGCCGCATGAAGAAGCTCGGCATTGTTCGCGCCCGGTGACCGTTGGGATTCAATCCACGCGCACAAACGTGCTGCCCGAACGACCGTTGCGATCATCCGGGCAGCCAATACGCCACATCACCGCAGAAGCTGCAAACGCCGGCGCTCGACGGATCGCATTGCCGCCACCATCCCTATCAAACCCAGCCCGATCAAGCAATATGCGGTCCCCTCGGGCTCCGGAGCGGCGGTCACCTGCACGTTCTGCGATCCGACCACATCGAAGTTTGCCTGGTTGGCCGCCCCGATGCCGCCGAGCACCTGAAACGCCCCGGCGTTGAACGACCCGGTTGGCGCGCTGGCGGGCACATCGAAAGTGAATAATTCGATGAGCCCCGTTGTGCCGCCGTTGGCCAGCGATAGTGGGGCCGTCGTCAAAAAGAAGTCCACAACCGAACCCGGGATCGCCAGGTTGGCCGCGAGGTTCGTATTGTCGCCATTGATATAGACAACATCGCCGGTATTGTTTGTCACTGTGCCCATGATGGCCACGCCGGTTTGACCGGGCATCACCGTCGCCGGCAATACGTTAATGTCGAGAATGGGCGACGCCGGTATGGCCTGCGCGCACATCATGAATGTCAGGGTGCCGAGTAAGAACGCAAATTTCCTGTTGAATCTCTCAAGCATGATTGGATCTCCTTATGTTGATAAATATCGACGGTTAGGGAAGTATCAGGCGGCCGCCGCTGGTGAAATTCTCAGCCTGCGCCGTGCCTCCCGGCAATGTGACGTTGTATGCGCCGGCTATCCGCAGGAGTGCGACCGTACCGTGCGCGCCCGCCGTCCCCGGGAATGTGAAACTGAAGGTGCTGCCGGCGCCGGGAGCCAGTGAGCCGGCGGCTGGACTTAACGCAAGGGCCGCGGTCGAGTTCAGCAGGACGCTGGTAAGTGTTACTCCGGAGACGGGCACGTTGCCCGAATTGGTTACTTTGACGTTGATTACATAGTTCGCTCCGGAGACACTGGCCGGTCCCGAAGGGGCCGCGACTACGGCATACGAGGGTGACACGGCAGTCACGCCCACAGAGGCGCTCATGGCGCCGAACGATGCAGTAAGCGTCGTTGACCCTGTGCCCATCCCGGTGATCACGCCGGTCTGGTTCGAGACGGCGGCTGCCGTATTGGAACTACTCCAGGACACTTCACCGTTAATAGTCCGTATTGTTCCGTCGCTGAAAGTTCCCGTCGCACTCAGTTGAAGCGGATACCCGATCACCACGGTTGTAACCGGCGCCGCGATGGAGATGGACTGCAGCATGGGAGTGCCCGCGGGCAATACCAGGAACGGCGTAGCGCTGATGCTGCCAATCAAAGGCGATGACTGCGCGCCGGTGTTGGTGGCGGTGGAGTCCTGCCCGTCGGTTGCGAACGTGTACAGGGTGTGGAGACCAGGTGTTAGTGCTGTCGGCTGGGCAGTAAGTTGGCCGGGACCGGTAACCGCCGCGGGTGTCCAACCCGAAACTCTATCGTCCACATGGTAGTAGATGCCCTGGACAGGCGTACCGTATCCGCCGGTGGCAGTCACCGGGAATTGGGGCGTCGCAGTGGCTGTCTCATTCAGGGCAAGCCGGGCCGCGGCCGAAGTTAGAAGGTTCGGTTGTGGCGTCGTTTCGGAGAGAGCGACAAGGGCGGATCTGGAACTTACGTAAACCCAAGAAGTCGCTGGATTCACCGAGAGGTGAATGGGTACGGCGCCTGCGATAACCGTCGATACTGCCCCAGTGAATCCGTCCACAATGTAAACCAGGCGCGTCTGCAGGTCGATGGAATAGACCCTATGGGTCGCCTGGTCCAGGACCAGATCGAACGGAAAGGTCCCACTCATTGGAATGACGGACGTACCTGAAGTCTGCACGTCCACGACAACCACGCCGAGTCCCGGAACCGACGCAAACGCGCGGTCCGTGAGGGGGTCCACGATGACGTCACCCGGCGATCCGCCCAGCGGTATTGTCGAGATTCCATTCGTGGCGCCGTCGATCACCGAAAGGTCATTCGTTCCCGCATTCGTCACAAGAATCTGGTTGGTGTTCGGATTGACCGCGAGGGCGCGCGGCTGGCCTCCGGTCGTCACCGTCTGAACCACCGTGTTCGTCTGCCCGTCCACCGCGGTCACACTGCCCGAGCCGGCATTCACCGCATAGATACGGTTCGTCACCGGGTTCACGCCAAGCGCCACCGGGCCGGCGCCGGTCGTCACCGTCACAGCCGTATTGGTTGCGCCATCGATCACGGTCATGTTGTCGGATGCGTAGTTCGCGACATAGATATGATTGGTGGCGGCATCGACCACGATGGAGTTGGCCGTATTGAACGTGCCGCCGCCCTGGTCCCCAACCGGCACGATACTGGAGCCCAACGTGGCTTCATCAATCACGGTCACCGTGTTGTTGACGCTCAAAACGTAAACCTTGCTTGTGATCGGATTCAGAGCGATCTCCAAAGGCTGGGCGGCCAGCGGCACCGACGTGAGCACGGCATTCGTGGCGGCATCCACCACACTCACCGTGTGTGCAAGCGAGCCTATGGCGTATACCTTATTTGTAATGGGATCGACGGCGCTGCCGGCCACAAAATCGAGCGGAATATTGACCGCGCGGTTCACCGAGCCGTCAATATCGGTGACGCTGCTGGTCGTATTCGCCGCCAGATAGATCCGGTTGGTGGCCGGGTTGACCGCCATCAGCGTCGTATTATTGGTTGTGCCTAACGCCGTGACGTTGTTGGTTGCGCCGTCAATAACCCAGAGATTGACCCTTGGATTGGTGGTTACGCCTGCGTTGCCCGCCACGTAGATCTGATTGGTTGCCGGATTCACGGCGACTGTTTTTGTCACAAACGGCGTCACCATGGTGGTGATCGCATTCGTGGCGCCGTCCAACACCACAACGCTCGCGCCGCTGGCCGCATATACCCGGTTCGTAATTGGATTTACCGCAATCGCCACGCCATTTGTCGCGCTCGCGATCGTGGTCGGAGAATTGTTCGTTCCATCGATGATCGTGATCGCCCCGGCCTGTGTAGCAACGTAGATCTTGTTCGTCAGCACATTCACTGCCACGGCGGTCGGCAGATTGCCGGTCGGCACATTTGCCGTCCCATTATTGGCGCCGTCAATGACCGTGACGCTATTGCCGATCGCGTTTGCCACGTAGATCTGGTTTGTCACCGGATTGATGGCGATCGCCAATGGCAGCGTCCCTGTGGTGACAGAAGCGACGGAATTGGTGAGCCCATCAATCACCGCAACCATGTTCGCAATCGGGAGCGCCACATAGATCTTGTTCGTCACGGCGTTCACCGCGATCGCGCCGGGCTTGCCTGGAACATCGAGGGTGGCGATCGGTTTATCCAGGGCGCCGGCAAACGTCCCATCCAGAACGCTGACCGTGTTATCGCCGCTGTTCGAGACGTACACACGGTTTGTCGTCGCATTAACGGCGACGGCGGCCGGCGACGCCCCCACCAGCGTCTGGTTGGCACGATCCGCGATGCCGTTGATACTCGTTAGCGAACCCGTCGCCGGATTCGTCAGGTAGATCTTGTTAGTAACTGGATTCACCGCGATACTGCCCGGCACATCCATGGTGGTGACCGTGGAGCGCACGGTCTGCGCCGGCGCTTCGAACGCTGCTAATAGCAGCACCCATAATATGCATGTTCGTCTCATTTGAGTCCTCCTTGATTCCGCCCGCTTTCGCCATCGGAAATGCACGGACGTGGCCATTCGGAGGCACTGAAAACAGGCTCGATCCATTGGGGAGGCCCACGAACCGTCGTGGGAGGGAATGCCGCGGTCCTCGTGGCCCCGAGGTGTCGTGGTGAGGACTGCGGCCGCGCGGCCAAAGATCGCAGGTCCGGTTAGCGGCGCCAGTTATCGGCCTGCCGGCGCGAAGTCCGTGTCACGAACGGCAGGCCGCGATTTGCGCCCGGCGGGCTGCCACCATGCCGGCAGTCCGGTCACGAAGAGCACTGAGGGTACCAGCCCCAGCAGGCTCCACAGCACCTTGCTCCAGAGCCCTCCAAACTCGCCGTAATGGATAGGCGCGAAGGCCCCGAACACCCGCGAGGCTAACGGCAGTTCCGCGGCCTTACTCACCGCCAGGACTTTGGTAGTGGAAAGATCCAGGTACACATGATTGCCGTCTGGCGAAAGATCGCCCGCGCGCCGGAGCCGCAGGTCCACAGGTCCCTTTCCCTCAGACGGCAGCCGCAGTTCCACCGGCACGCCATCCGGCATGGCGTTTCTTCCTGCACGAAGATAGTCATCCAGAGGGCGGAGCGCTTGACCTTCGGCTTTGGGCGCGCGATTCGCAATACCGGCCGCTGGTTGCCCCATCATCCACTGCAAAGCCTGCGGGTACGTGTCCGGATATGCCAGGCCGATTCCAGTGAAGGAGACAACCGCCAGCAGACCGTACGACCACAGGCCCGTAGCGCGGTGGAGTTCGAAATGGAAGCGCCTCGATGGACCCTGCGCTCGTACCGAGACCCACGACTTCCACTTCCGCGCCCCGGCTTGCGCGGGCAGGCGAACGCGGCGAATCTGCGCGTCTGACCGCGTTCTTTTAATCTGGACCGCGATATCGCCCAAAGTAGCCAGCCTGGAACTAACGGCTGACCTCATTCGCATTGGCACAGTGGCCTGGTCGATTTCATTCCGGAACACGATGATGCTTCCCGTGAGTGCCACGACCGAAATCAACGCTCCGGCGACGAGTCCGACCCAGATATGGATCGACTTTAGGATGGGCCTCGAGCGCATGCGAAAGTCCCCGGCAGACGCCGCGGCTGAGCGGACACACGTCCAACTGAAGTTGTCTGGAAACGGGCATGGTGACATTAGAGCATCCGATTGTTAAAACACGTTGAATAGTCGCCTGCACTACTATGTTGAGGAAGGAGTTTTATGGTACCCGTCCACCGTATCCGGCGCCGGCAGTGGCTTGGCGCGACTGCTCTGGGAGCCGCCCTCGCCGCCTGCAAACAAAATAAATCTGTGGCGGACGAGGGTCCGCGCCTGCTTGGCGCCACCGTGCGGCCCTATGGAGAGCGGAGCGAATTTGAAACCGCCAAACGCCTGCTATCGGACGACCGCTACCTCGAAGAGTCGCAGACCCGCACGCCGCTGGGCGATTCCGTCGGCATCCTGACGCCCTCCTCGCTGCATTACGAGCGGCATCATTCCGGCGTGCCGCGCATTGACCCGGCGCAGCATCGGCTCCTCATTCACGGTCTGGTTGACCGGCCGCTCGTCTTCACCGTGGAAGATATTCGCCGGCTGCCTTCCGTCTCCCGCATCTATTTTCTGGAGTGCTCCGGCAACAGCGGCAGCGAATGGGGCGCCCGGCCCGCGGCCACGGCCCAACAAAGCCACGGCCTCGCCAGTTGCAGCGAATGGACCGGAGTGCCGCTGTCCCTGCTCCTCGCCGAAGCCGGCATCCAAAAGTCCGCGCAGTGGCTCATCGCCGAGGGCGCCGATGCCTGCAAGATGATGCGCAGCCTGCCGCTTTCGAAAGCTATGAACGACGTCCTGGTCGCCTGGGGTCAGAATGGCGAGCCGCTCCGTCCCGAGCAGGGATATCCGTTGCGGCTCTTCGTGCCGGGTTGGGAGGGCAACGTGAATGTGAAGTGGCTGCGCCGCATCGAGGCGTCGGACCAACCCGCCATGGCCCGCGACGAAACATCCAAGTACACCGATCTTATGCCCGACGGCACGGCCCGCATGTTCACCTTCGCCATGGAGGCGAAGTCGCTGGTCACGTACCCGTCGGGCGGACAAAAACTCAAGCCGGGTTTCTGCGAGATCACCGGCTTGGCGTGGTCCGGCCGCGGCCTCATCCGCCGCGTCGAAGTCTCCACCGATGCGGGCCGCACGTGGAAGGACGCCTCTTTACAGGAACCGCGTCTGCCGCTGGCGTTCACGCGCTTTCGCCTGCCCTGGAATTGGGACGGGTCGGAGGCCCAACTGCAATCCCGCTGCACCGATGAGACCGGGTACGTGCAGCCATCGAAAGAGCAATTGACGGCGCACCGCGGCCTTGCTTCCACGTATCACTACAACGGCATCAAGGCCTGGAAGGTGGCGGCCGATGGGAGCGTGTCGCATGTATAGACTGGCGCTGCTGCTGTGGGCCGCGGCGGCCGTAGCGCAGTCGCCGAAATACGGTGTGGGGCGGACCCCTGCGCCGGACGAAATCCGCCAGTGGAGTTTCTCGGCTCGTCCGGATGGCAAGGGTCTGCCCGCCGGCAGCGGGTCCGCGGCTCTCGGCAAAGAGATTTTCACCAACCGCTGCTCCAAATGTCACGGGTCCGCCGGACAGGGCGGAGATGCCGTCCCGCTGGTGGGCGGCCGCGGCACACTCAATACCGCCAAGCCTCTCAAAACGGTGGAAAGCTACTGGCCCTACGCCACCACGGTTTTCGATTACGTGCGGCGCGCAATGCCTTTCAATCAACCCGGCACACTCACCAACGATCAGGTCTACTGCGTCACCGCGTACGTGCTGTTCCTGGGAAAAATCGTACCGGAAAATGCCGTGCTCGACGCGCAGAGCCTGCTCAAAATTCGCATGCCCAATCGCGACGGCTTCGTCCCCGACCCTCGCCCGGATGTCCGGTAGGGCTTGCTGCTTCAATCGGCTTCCCAGCGAAGCCAGCGCGCAGCCGGGCAATAACCCTATCGGTAGCGCCACGGAAGAGAAGCCCAGCCCGCGCCAGAATCGCCGGGCCGCGCGCCGCTCCGGGCGTTTTGCCCACGCTGGCGATCCACCGCCCGAGGGCGCGGTCATCAGCGAAAAGGCCTCGCACACGCCCGGAAATCCGGCCATGTTGCCCTGAATGCGCACGCCGAAAACCACGCGCGCAAACGCGAACAGCAGAATCAGCGTGCCCATCGGCGTGATCCCGCTACGGGCGCGCGGCTGCCCGGCAGCACGCCGCGCGAGAGCGGCGTCGCCCGCCATCCGTTTCCACACGCCCTGCTGCGCGATTGATTCCCCTGGCCGCCGCGGTGAAATCGATCTCCCGCCGGGCGCTACAATCGGAGTGTCCAATTTCGGACACCGAAAACCGAAATCGCACCGGGCACGCTAGGCCATGCCAATAGAATGAATCGCTTACGTTTAGACCGTGACGTGCATCGCAGATACAGCGTCATGCGAACGTTTATCCAGGATTTCCGTTTCGCGCTGCGGATTCTCTCCGGCAGCCCGGGGTTCGCCGCGGTTGCCATCCTCACTCTGGCGTTGGGCATCGCCTCCAGCACCACGGTCTTCAGTTGGATCGATGAACTCCTGCTACACCCCTTTCCGGGCGCGGCTCACAGCGACGAACTGGCCGTCCTGGAGATGTCCATCCCCAGCGCGCCTAACGGCGGCACCAGCGTCTCCTGGCTGGACTATACCGATTATCAGGGCCGTCTGAAACTCGTATCCGGTCTGGCCCTGCAGCGTTACGGGTCCATGAGTATCGGCGAACCCGAAAACGCCCGGCCGGCCTGGGGCGAACTGGTCTCCGCCGGATACTTCGAAGTGCTCGGCGTCAAGCCGGTCCTCGGAAATATGTTCCGCTCCGGCGGCCAGAGCGATACGCCCGGCGCGTATCCCGTGATGGTCATCAGCGAACGGCTCTGGCGCAGTTACTTCCATTCGGACCCCAAAATCATCGGTCAGACCCTCCGCGTGAATCGCCGTCCGCTCACCATCGTCGGAATAGCGCCGGCGCGCTTTCGGGGCACCGCCCCCGCCATGCGGCTCGATCTTTGGGTACCCGCCTCCATGGGCGCGGAACTCAGCATGATGGACGCGTCCATGTTCAAAAATCGCAACTATCGCGATTTCGCCTCCATGGTGGTCCGCCTCAAACCGGGTGTCACTATCCGGCGGGCCCAATCCGAAGTGTCCGCGCTCGCCGGCAGCCTCGCCACCGCCTACCCCGCCACCAACCGCGGCGTCTCCGCCAATGTCCTGCCTCCGTGGAAGGCCCATAGCGGTACCGGCGATTTGTTGCTCTCCCCCCTGCGGATCCTGATGGCTGTCTCCCTGGTGCTGCTGCTCATCGTTTGCTCCAACGTCGCCAATCTCCTGCTGGCCCGCTCCGTGGTCCGCTACCGCGAATTCGGCGTCCGGCTGGCGCTCGGCGCATCGCGCTGGCGTGTCGCCCGCCAGTTGATGACCGAAACTTTGGTGCTGGCCATCCTCGGCACCTTTGCCGGCCTGCTGATTATGCCGTGGATGTGGAACGCCCTGCTCGCGCTGGTGCCCAATGTCGGTATCCCCCTGGCCCGCGATTTCGAATTGAACGGACGCATCACCGCCTTTGCCGCGTTGTGCTGCGGGCTCTCCGCGCTGGCAGCCGGCGTCGCCCCGGCGTTGCTCTCGGTCCGCGGGAATTTGAACGATGCCCTGAAGGAAGGCGGCCGCAGCGGCTTGGCCGGCGGCTTCAGCCACCGGGCTCGCAATCTGCTGGTGGTCGCCGAAGTGGCCCTGGCCGCGGTGGCCCTGGTCAGCGCCGGCCTGTTCGCCCGCAGTTTCCAGAACGCCCGCGAGATCCGTCCCGGCTTCGATAGCAGCAACGTCCTGTTCGGCCGTTTCTTTTTGGAAGGCACCGGCTTCGATGCCCCTCAGCAGGGCCAGTTTGCCATGCGCCTGCGCGCCGCGCTTCAGTCCGCCTCGGGGATTCAAGCCGTCAGCTATGCCGATTTCACGCCCCTCAGTACCACCGCCGGGCCTTACAATACCGTGGAACCGCAAGGCTACGTGCGCGCCACCGGCGAATCCATGAACGTAAGCCGTGCGATGGTGGCTCCGGACTATTTCACCGTGATGCGCATTCCCGTTCTGGCCGGCCGCGATTTCACCGACGCCGACGACGCCAAAGCAGCGCCCGTCATGATCGTCAATCAGGCTTTCAGCCGGCGCTTCTTCCACAGCGAGTACCCCCTGGGACGCAAAGTGCGCGTCTTCGGTAAGTGGGCTTCCGTCGTTGGCCTGGTTCGGGACAGCAAGTATTTCAACCCCGCGGAACCACCCCGGCCGTTCATTTATGTGTCCTTCCGGCAGGCGCAGAATGACCGGCTTCACGAACTCGACTTCTTTATACGCACCGCGGGCGAGCCCGAGCAGGCCATTTCAACCTTGCGTCACGCCGTCGCCGTCACCGATTCCGGCGCCGCCGCCTTTCACGCCGTAGCGCTCACCGAATACACGCAGGTCGCTCTTTTTCCGCAAAAGGTGGCCGCCAGCCTGATGGGTGCCCTCGGCCTTTTGTGCCTGTTCCTGGCGGCCCTGGGACTCTATAGCGTCATGGCGTGTGCCGTCAATCAACGCGCTCAGGAAATCGGCGTCCGTATGGCCATGGGCGCGCAGCCGCGCGATGTGATCGGCATGGTGGTTCGCCAGGGCATGGCATTGGTGCTTGCCGGGCTCTCCTGCGGCATCGCCGCCGCCTTGGTTCTCACGCGCGTCGTCTCCGGCATGTTGGTGCACGTGAGCGCGTCGGATCCGGTCACCTTTGCCGGCGCTGCGCTCTTCCTGACCTTCATTGCCCTGCTCGCCACCTGGCTGCCCGCGCGCCGCGCCACCCGGATCGATCCTATGATCGCCCTGAGACAACAGTAGCGCAGACCTGCGCTACGGAGACAGGCGAGGACGCCTGTCCTACTGGCCCACAAATTTGGCGAAGGTCACCGAAGAATCGGTAGTGAACTTGCGGTAGTTGCGGAACTGGATGGTGTTCTTGGAGCAGCTCCCGCTGCCGGTGAAGCAGCCTAGATTGTCGCTCAGGGTGGGCAGCAGATAGGTGCCCTGCTCGATTTTGACGAAGCCGTATTCGACAGTGGACTCGGCTTTGCTCAGCGGAAAATCAGGTGGCATGGAAGTGGTGCGCTGCTCGATGCGGAGGACGCGCCGCGTGTCGCGGTCGATCCAGACGGCGCCCTGGTAGGCCGGATTGTAGCGGCGGCCATCGGGCGCGACCAGGGTCCAATGGGAATGCGCCTGTTCCACTGTGTAATCGAAGGCAATGGCCGGGCGGCCGGCGATGCGATCATCTCCCCGCCGCTTGAAACTGGCGCCGGTAGCGGGAGACAGCACGTCTTGGAGAGTGGTCGCAAACTCGCCGGTGGACCAGGAGCCGCTGCGCTCCGGCGGCACGTTGGTGGGACTGTCGTTGACCTTGATGTCGCGGTAGTCTTCCTTGCCGTTGGCATAGGCGACCGTCGCGGTGACTATATCGATCTGCTGCCACGAGGCGGGCCAACTGTTGGTGAAATAGCGCGTGGTGGCCTGCTCGGCGAGAAAGTTCGGCAGACCCGCGGTATAGGCGGAAGCGGCGGCGCGGGCGTCGGCCAGCAGCGCGGCATCGGTGTTCAGGCGTGGTTCCGTGGGCGCGGCAGTGGTGGGGGAATCGGACTTGCCGGGTTCCGCCGGCATCGCCTTCGCCGGTTCACCGGATGTAGCAGCCTCAGGCGTAGCCGGTTCGGGCGGCGCGGATTCCTGAGCGATCGTGGTGCGGGTTTTGGGCAGGTCTTTCGCTTCGGGAGCGCGCGCCTCGTCCAACGCCTTGTCGGCGGACTTCTTTTCCGCCGCCGTTCCTTCCCGCACGAACACGATGCGCACGGCGGTTTCGGGATCGTCGGGATTCACCAGCACGGAGAGTTGATCGCCGGGATGGAGGAGCGAATCGCGGATGGGCTCGTTCTGCTTATCGCGGAACTGCGTCTTAGCCAGGAGCCGGAACCGGAGGACGGTCTTGCCGTTCGTCTGCAGGAAGAGATCCTTTTCGCCGAGTTTGCGCAACGTGCCGTCTACAGGCGCGAGCGCGATCTTGGAATCGCCGTCAGCGGAGCCTTTTTCCTTGGGTGATCGCTTGGGCAAGTTGACGGTAGGGACGGGCAAGTTCACGGGAACGCCGCCCGGCAGGCGCGTGGGATAGGTGTTGGGGTACTGCCCCGGCGGATATTGGCCGGGCGGGTATTGTCCCGGCGGATACTGCCCGGGTGGGTATTGAGGATAGGGATCGGGCGGATATCCGGGAGGATACTGCGCCCAGGACAACGCGCCAAACGCGGCGAAGAGGGAGACTCGGTACAGCCACGAGATCCGCATCGGAGATCCGTCTCCTTTGCATCAATTCTACCGCGTTAATGTGGGATCCAGACCGGCCGCGCGGTAGGCTTCGAGAAGTGCTCCTTCCGCGGGACCGTGCAAAGGTGGACCGCAGCGGCTGCCGGTTTCCATTTCCACCAGCAGGCGGAAGCGCTCGCGGATGGTGAGGCTTTCGAAGACGCCGCCGATGTAGGCCACTTCCACGGGCTCGCCGGGTTGCCACAACTGATGGCGGACGGACGCGGCCAGCATGGCCAGGTCGATGGCTGCGCGGTTGACGATTTCGAGAGCCACCGCGTCGGCGTCGAGGGCCGCGGCATCTATCAGAGGCGCCAGAGTAGCAACGCGCGAACGCGGCCACTGGTCGGTATAAAAGAGGTGCACGGCATGGTTAGCGGATGCGGCGCCGGTGGCCCGCAGCAAAGTGTCGCGCAGGCTGGTGGGCGGACCCCAACCTTCCTCCATGCGTAGGGCGGCGCGGAGCGACTGGCGAACCAGGTCGAATGCGCCGCCTTCGTCGCCGAAAACGTAGCCCCATCCGCCGGCGCGCGCGGTGGCTCCGCCGGTGTTGCGGCCGAAAGCGATGGAGCCGGTGCCGGCGATGGTGATGATGCCCTCGCCGTGGGCAGTCGCGCCCGCGAGCGCGGTCACGGCGTCTGTGGTCACCAGCAGGCGCTCGGTTCGCAGGATGGCGGCGAGGATTTCCTGCTTATCTTCGGGGCCCCCGCTCATGCCAAAACAGGCACAGTCAAACCGGATGGCGCCGGGATCGAGGCCGGCCTCCTGGCACGCGAGTTGGAGGCTGGATCGAACGGCGCGTTCCAGTTTGGCGCGGCCTTCGCCGGCGCCGGCGTGATTGCAGGGGCCGGCCTCCCCCTGACCGAGCACGCGGCCGGTTTCGTCGCCGATCACGGCGGTGGTGCCGGATTGGCCGCCGTCCACTCCTAAAAAGAATCTCATGGCAGTTGGAACAGCTTTGTCTCCTTAAATTGGGCTATCAGGCGGATGCCCCAGAGATCGGGGCTGGCACGAAGGTCGCGGGTTTCGCGTTCGTCTCCGAAGCTAAGGATGTAGTCGATGCCGCGGCGGCGGAGTTCGGTCATGGCGGCGCGCCGGAGGCCCAGCGGGGGCGCAGCGTCGCTGACGGCGGGAGCGGGCGATAGCGGAACCCATTGCCCGTCCGGTTGCTGCCCGTCGAGTTTCAGGCGGACTCCAAACTGGTTCGGCGCGGCCTCGATCAGCACCGCATCTGCGATTTCCCGGCGATGGAAATCGACTGCGACAAACTGGCCGGGCCGGGCCGTTTCACCGCACCGCCAGAACGTGACGAGGCTGTTATCGAAGGCATCCTGAATGGTCCAAGGATAGGGGTGGGCGGTAAGGCGCCAAGTGGGATCGCGAGGGAGTTCGCGCGCGCCATCTAAGATGCGCAGTTCGTTGATGTTCCAGAGGTCTCCTGAAGTATTGGTTTGGGTGATGCGGATGGCCTGGAGCGGCTGTCGGGCAAAAACAAATCGCAGGCGCCATGTGGGCATCTGCTGAGGGTCGTAGGCCTGCTGGACAATCTGGCCATCGATCTGGTTCGCAGCCGATTCGTAATTCACCAGGATGCGACGGGAGGTGTATGCCTCCGGAATAGGGCGGTAGGTAAACACGGAGGAGCCGGGAACGGTGCAGCGTTCGATCATCTGCTCGACGCCATAGTCGAAGACGTGCGAGCTCAAGTATTCGTCTACATTTTTTAGGCGAAGTGCTTCCCGATAAGGCACTTTGGTCAAGTGCCAGCCATAAGGCAAGGAATACTTGGGGATGTACGCCGGCCAGGAGATGACGGCGTGGACGACGACGATTGCCAGCAGCAACTGAGGCACGCCGCTGAGGGCCAAGGCCATGGCGAGAGAAATAAATGGCAGCGGGGCGATGAGGAACCTGGGGCTGATGTTGGTGAAGTAGGTGCAACCGAATACGGCGGCGGCAAGCAGCAGTTGGCGGCCCTGGCGCCGGCGGAGGGCCAGAAGCGCCACGGGCGCCAGGAGGAAGACGGGCCCGAGAAAGCCTCCCATGCTCCCGCTGGTGGTGACCGCCATAGGGATTTGGCTGCGACCGGTGAGGTCGTAGGTCTGGAGATCTCTGCGATAACCTTCTTCGAAAGCTACAGTTACGTATGGATTTGGAAAGTATTTATTGTAGAACGGGGCGACTGGGTTTTGGTACCAGATCCAGTTTCTGGTCATCCAGGGTCCGATCACTAGTGCGACGGCGAGTCCCACCGTTGCCACGGCACGGACGCGGCGGGTCTTCCAGAGGACCACGCCCACCGCATAGAGGACACCGGGCCATGCGGTGTATTTTACGGCATAGCCGAATCCAGCAACTAAACCTATGGCGATCAATAATCTGGGCGATAGTTCTTCGTGTGATAGATAAAACAGGGTGAAGGCGATGGATGCCACAGCCACATCGTTGTATGCACTGGTGGCATCGATGCCCACAAGCGGGCTGGCGAAGACCAGCAACGCGCCGCATGCGCCGCCCACCGGGAAGCCTTCACGCTTTCCGTAAAGAAACATCTGCCAAGTCAAAGCAATCAAAAAGGCAAAGTGGACCATGGATGCGGCAGAGTGGCGCCCGAAGGCGAAGGCAAAAAGGAACAACATCTCCATGCCTTCGGAGAGGCTCGCGTAGAAGTTCCAGGTAATCGGGGAAACGCCATGCTCACGGAAGTAGCGAGTCACGAATCCCAGGTGGTAGGTGACACCGTCAGGACTCGCCTCCGGGGCCATGGCGCTGAAGAAATACAGGATTAAGTAAAGAATGAAGAAAAAGACCAGAATACGATGATTTGAGGGGATCTTAGGAAGAGCCGGAAGGCGAAATTTCCGGCCCCAGCGAACACCAATTGCCAGGCAGCCGAGTGCCAGGAAAACGGCGGTATAGGCCAGGTGAGCGGCAGCCAGGAGAAAGACGCAGGTGCTCAGCAGGGCGGCTCCGGAGACAAAGCGGGCGGGCCACTCCGGGCAGGCTTCTCCCAGCAGGAGACCGCCCAGAGCGATGGCGGTAGCAACTGTAAATAAGGCGCCGAAGAGGATCGAGAGGGCCTGCACTCCCTTACTCCGTGAACCCGGCGCGGATCAACAGGAAGGACAGCTTTTCTCCCGGATTCAGTGCGGCGACCCTATCCGGTTCGACGGCAACTATATTTATGGCTTTCAGCTTGAGGAATTCCATGGGCACTTCGTGGGTGTACTGCTGCTCGCCAGCCGTTTTGTAGTGGGCGCGGTCCAGAACGTGCCCGTTGATGGAACAGGTCAGGGTGACCGGTCCGGTGAGGCGAAAGGTCTGTTCGGGAAGCACAAACGCCATGGTGAATTTCGCTTGGGTGAGAGCGGGGAGGTAGAAGCGCATCACGGGCCGTTCGAGAGCCCATCGCCATGCGCCATCGTTCTTTTGGCGAAAGCCCTTCACCAGGTAAGCGGCGGCATCGGGGTCGCTCATGGCGAAGAAATGGGCGAGTCCCCCGGCGCTTTCCAGCGAGGTTCGTTGGGCCGGCGGAGGAAAGCTCTCGGGCAGGCGATGGCAACCGGATATTAGCAGCGAAACGAGGAGAGGAAAGCGCAGCACGAAAACAAATTGTAGCAGCGGGCTGAAGAGGACAGACCACCAGACTCGATGGTCTGTCCCTTGGGGCAGGGATTTGGCGGGGTTAACTCTTGCGGGCAGGGTTTTCCACGCGGAGATTATTGACGACGGGACCGAAGCTCAGACCGGCCGTGGCTGCCCTCACGCCGGCAATCTGTTTATCCATTTCCGTGCTGACGACGCCGTTCAGGGTCACGTGACCGTTATCCACAATCACGTGGATGGGCGGCATTGCTTGCATCGCGTACCGGTTCAGGGACGGGTCGCGATAAATGGCGCGTGCGACCTGAACGCGCAGGCGGCTATCCTGATCGGACAGCGGCAGCACCTCGATTCGGTCGCTGATGCCGGTTACGCCCGGAACATTGCGGACCAGGCGTTCCATGTCGGATTTCTTAAACGGCTGGGTGACGGCGCCGGACAGTTCGACCTGACCGCCGTTCACGCGGAAACTCACGTCGTCCCAGATGGTGTACCGGGGGTACATGACCAGCTCGTGACGCACCTGCTGGGCGATGGCCGCGTCGGTTCCCGGCGCCGGCTTGTCGGCCTTACCGGCGCCCAGCATCAGGGTGGCGCCTGCCAGAAGCATTCCTAAAACTTTGGAGCGCATTGCTCTCTTCCTCCTGCCTATTAGAACGAGCGAAGAGGGCTTCCGGTGTACGAAATTTTGTAAAAGTTAGTAATCGCTACGGTAGCTACAAAGAGCCAGAAACCGCTACTCGGGGGCCAGTTCGTAATGTCGCGGGCGAGGCTGGGCGGCGGCGCGCTGTTCTTTCAGAACGTCGAGTTCCAGTTCGTCCAGGGCCTGCAGGGTGCTCAGCAGGTGCGGCGTGGAATCCTTTTCCAGGGGCACCTGGACCTGACGCCAGCGGGTGTAGTGGATATTGTCATGGCGGAGCGTGAGGGCATGGACGCGGGCGGCCTGGCGCATCATGGGCGTGGGCAGGGTCGTCAGGTTGACGCCGGCGGCCAGTTGATCGTTGGTGAACGAGCCGGCCGTTTCGCCGTCGATTTTCAGGGTGTAGTGTCCGGCGGAGAGTCCGCGCACCCGGAGCGGCTGCTGGTCCAGAGCATCCACCACATCGGAAGAGCGGACCGCCAGGGCGACCAGAGGATCGCGCATATCGATAGGCATGGGAAGGGCGTCGTCAGTCTGGGTCCAGGAGATGACTTTGCCGCCCTGCAGTTCAGAAATGCGGGTATTGCGCTGGCGGATGGGTTCCTTGCGCCCGGCATCGAGTTCGACGTCAGTGACTACGGCGGGAGCGTTCCACGATTTCAGCAGCGCTTCGGCCATGAGGAGGTGCCCGCCGGCGGCGGGGTGGACGCGGTCGGGGAGAATCTTGGCGGCGGTGGCGGGATCGGCGGCATTGGCTTTTTGCAGGGCAGCCACCATATCGGTATTGAGGTCGGCGACGGTGAGTTTCTGATCGGCCGCGAGCTGTTTGAGGTACTCGCCGTACTTGAGCAGCACCTGGTTGTAGCCGCCTTCGAACAAGGGCGGGCCGCGTGACATCGTCATAGGGCGAGGGCACGATGGCGGTGATGCGAACGCCGGGTAACTGTCGTTTCAGGGTGTCCACAATGTGCTTGTAGCCGGCGGTGAATTCGTCGAAGAAGGTTTGATCGAAGGCACGGTAACGGCCGTCATTCATGCCCAGCATGATGGTCACCACGGTGGGATTGTAAGGCAGTACGTCGCGCCAGAGGCGGACATCCACGGGTCCGCCGCCGCCGCCGGTGACGCGGTCGCCGCCCCATCCGGAATGGACAAAGGTGACGTTCATCCTGGGGAATCGTGTGACGACATAGGTCTCGGCGAAGGTGGTGTAGAGCCGCTGATCGGTGATGCTGTCGCCGTAGAAGACCACGCGGTCTCCTTCCTGGAGGGCGAAGGTTTGGGCGGCGGCTGCTGCGGCTAACAGGACGGCGAGGGTGACAGATTTCAGGAACTGGGAGCGTGCAAACATGAAAAGAGTATATCGACTTTCGGCTCCGGAGCCGACTGTCCTACCGGCGGCGCATTTCTCGAATGAGGGGCAGGGGCGGGTCGGCCCCTTCCATCGGGAAGCCGACAAAATCGGCGATGGTACGCGCGATCTGAGTCACGCTAACCTGGTCCGGCAAGTGCCCTCCACTGGCGCCAGGCATGGCGGCGAGCAGAGGAACATTGAGATCGCCACCCACCGGAGCGCCGTGGTGCGAGCCTTTCCCCAAATTGCCGAAATAGTGGCCGGGGCGGAGGGTGACGATCAGGTCGCCTGCGCGCGCCGGATCCCCAGCCGCTGTCGCTCGAACCGAAGCGATGGTGGAAGCGAAGCCGCGTTGCAGGGCGGCCGGCAAGGCAGGATCCGGCTGGTCCAGATAGATGTAGGCCATGCCGCCGTTTTGCGCCAGGTGTGCGCCAGCCGGCAGCGCGGCCTCCAGATCGCGCTGGAGGTTGGCATCTTCCGGGTGGTTGACGGCGTCAGTCCGGCCGTGATCGCTAGTGAGGAGAAAGAGAGTATGGGCGCGCCAGTCGGGATCCAACGCAGCGATGGCGTCGAGAATCCTGCCGGCCAAAGGATCGATGACCTCCGCGAGGTAAGCAAACTGTGCGACGATGCCGTCGCTGTGCCCGATAGTATCCGCGCCGGTGAAATAGACCGTGAGGATAGCAGGCAGCCCGCGCTCCTGCAGTTCCCGCACGGCGCGTGCCGTCATCTGCGTATCGAAGCTGCGGAAATCCAGCTTGTTGCCCGGCAGGAAAGCGCGCGCCTCGGCGGCGCTGGGCGGGGCGGCGCGCATCGCACCTTTCCAATACTGGTTGTAAGCCACTACGCTATCGAACCCATGGGCCGCAGCGGCTTCATACATGGTCGGCACCTGAAGGTGCCGGTTTCCCAGACCGGCGAGGCAGTTCTGTCCACCGAAGATGCTGAAGCCATACGTGCAGCTGATGCCGGTCGTGTTCATGTAGTCGTACAGGCGAGCCTCCGTCCGGTCATACCACCGGTTTCCTGGAATCCCGTGACGCACAGGCGGTGTCCCGGTCGCGATGGACGCCTGTGCCGCCATCGTCACCGGAGGAGTCACTGTGGAGGCGCGATCGAACCAAACCGCGGAGCCGAAGATGCGGCCAAGGTTAGGCAACTTCCCATCTCGCCAAGCCTGTTCAAACGTGTCCCGCCGGACGCCGTCCAGGTCGAACAGTACGGCGCGCCGCGCGGATTGCGCGAATGCCGGACAGGCCAGCAGCAGGATGGGAAAGGCGCGCCTCAACCTCATTGCACAGGCACCGCCCGGGCCGTCATAAACGTGTAGAACAGGCGGCCTGCGTCCAGGCCAGGGGCCGTAAACGTGGGCGGGTTGGCCATGGGCGCCGAGGCAAGGAACAACACACCGAGGCTGTCTGAAACACCAATTGTGTTGCCTGTGGCCGGCATGTCCGCCAGGGTGGTAGCGGGCACGGTAAAGGTCCCATCACTGGCCGGGACCAGACAGATGAACCCGCCGGTCTTCTTGCTCTTCTGGTCCGTGCTGCCGCCGCCCACCACGATGGTCTGCGACGCGTCGCCGCCTGTCCACGTGAACGTGATTCCGGCGGAACGGTTGACGGCGGCAATCTGCTGCGCATTGGTCCATGTGACCAGGGCGGGCAGCGTCAGGGATGCGGTGAACGCACCCACGTCTTTTCCGCCCGATCCGGTTATGGTGTATGAGCCAGGATCGAAGAACAGCGGCCCGGAGGGCGCGCCATCCACCGGCAGCAAACCGCCGACGGCGCTGATGTACGGACCGCTCTTCGCATTGGGGTCGAAGTGCTGCACCTTCTGAGTGCCTTTCGGTCCAGTAATGCTGAACTCAGTTCCGGCGTCGAGCTGTTTGCTTCCGGTGTTATCGAGACTCACACCGCTCGACGCAAGCACGGATCCCGCGTCGATCAACTTGTTGGTGGAGGAGCAGGTGCCCACCGGTGGCAGATTGATGAATGGGCTGTACGCCAGTTCCCCGCTGGCGGGAGTATCGGAAAAGGTGCCGAGAGCCGCGTCGAATGTGCTGTTCACCGGCGGCTTGGCGGAATCGATGGTGCCGCTCACCGCCACGCGGATCAGCCCGATGGTACCGTGTTTAGCCCCGGAGACAAGGGTATTGCCGAAGGGTGCGACGGTGTCCTGGCACTTTTTGCCATCGGCGCTGATCGCAACGCGCACGGTGTTGCTGACCAGGTTGCCCGCATTGATCTGCACAGGAACCGAACATCCCAGCGGGGCATCCTGCGGCACTTCGAAGTAGATGTTGTCCACGCCGGCGAAACTGGGGGCGCGGCCGCTGTAGAGCCTGTTGGCCAGCTTCCCGCCCACCCGCACTTCCACCGGAATGGGAAGATCGCCGCCCGGCGGCGGAGTGTTGTCCGGCGTGGCGATAGGCCCCAGGCCGGTGCCCCAGAGCACCGCAATCTGCTTCGGCTTGAGCGGGAAGGATTGCAAGTTGAGCGGTTGATCAGCGGCGGAATTGTAATACTGTACGATGCCGGGTCCCGGTCCGCCCGCCGTGGAAAATACACCGAACGCCGTGCTGACTACAGTTGCGGTGGCGGTGGTACTCACCGTTCCGTTGTATAGCACCGTTATCTGAACATCTCCCAGCGGGGCATCGCTGGGCAAAATCGCGTTGATCTGCGGAGCGGACACGAAGTGCAGATATGCCCGCTTATTGTAAGAACCTTGCGACACGGTCACGACAACGCCGCCCATGGTGTCCGGAATAGGATAGCCCTGAACTTGCTGGTAGGGCGACGGACCCAGGCTCGCACCATAGATGGTGAAGAACGAACCACGCGCGATGCTGCCCGAGCGGTTGCTGGCTGCGTTGACGATTCCGTTTTCGGCAATGACGGGCGTGTTGGGAGGCGCCCCGGATTGCTGTGTAAGGGTGAAGGTGAGCCCCGCGACCGTTACCGCGGCGGTGCGCTGCTGAGTACCGCCGTTGGCATCGACGGTGTAACCCAAAGTCGCCATCCCGCTGCCGGATGCGGCGGAGGTCAGGTGGAACCACCCGGTGCCTGTGGCCGTAGCCGTCCACGCGCATCCCGGTGAAGTAGTGAGGCGCAGGCTGCTGGCTCCGCCCAGAGCACCGACTGTATTGCCGGCGGGCGTCATGGAATACGTACAGGTAACGCCGCCGTCCTGATTGACAGGTACGGTGCGGTTCGAAATCGTAATGCTGCCGCTGCGGGCAGGGCCGTTATTGGCGTCGATCTGGTAAGACACGGCGCCGATGCTGGAACCGATGATGTGGATCCAGGCGACATTGGAAGTCGCGGTGGTCGCACACCCCGCCTGCGTACTCACAATGATGGTGCCGGTGACTCCCGCCGCACTCACATTCAAACTCTGCGGCTGCAGGAAGTACGTGCAGGTCCCGCCGCTGTTGGCACATTTGGAGACAGTGCGCGAAGCGGTCGCGGTCTGGCCATTGTAGGTAACGGCAATATCGACCGTATTGTCCGTAGTGGTCAGGAGCGAAGTGAAGTCAATCTCGTATTGACTGCTGATTACCTGTCCAATGGACTGCAGAATGGACTGCAGGTTCGTGGAGGTGGAACTGGCGCTGTAGAAGCCCCCGGTCTCCGTCGCGATGCGGGTCAAAATCGTCTGGTTGGCGCTGCCGAAGCCGACGGGAAAGACCGGCACGCCCGCTGTCTTAGCGGCGGCGATGGCCTGATCGATGCTGATGCTGCTCGCGGAGTCCTCTCCATCCGTCATCAGTACAATGGCCTTGCGCCCGCTCCGGGCGCCCACTGCTTGGGATGCGGTTTGGATCGCCTGGTAAAGAGCCGTGTTATTGCCGCCCGTAATGCTGTCGATGGCTGTGTTCAGTTTCACCTTGTCGCTGGTAAAATCCTGTACCGGTTTGACCGTCGTTTCGAAGCTGTAGACCGCCACTTGATCGCCGGAGCCTATCTGGCTGACGAGTTGCTTGGCCGCGGCTTTTTCGTTGGTCAGATCGGTAGCACTGATGGATCCGCTGGTGTCAATCAGGATGGCCATCGACAGCGCTCCCGACCCGGCCCCGGAGCTTACCGCAGACACCGAAACGGTGCGTGCGTTACCGGCTTCTCTAAGGGTAAAGTTGGCCGCTGTGAGGCCGGTAACCGGGTTTCCGGTGAAATCGATGACACTGACGATAATGCGATCGCTGGGGCAGGCCGAATCGATCACCTGGTTGATGTTCAGGTTGAGGCCGGAAGTCCCGCCGCCGGTGGCCGCAGCCTGCGAGATCGTGAGAGTCTGACCGCCCGCGGCGATAGTGCCGCTCCGCGCTGTTGTCGCAGTGTTAGCAACTACCGTGTAACTGATAGTTCCGTTGCCGGAACCGCTGCTGCTGCTAGCGATCCACGAGACCGAAGGCAAGGCGCTCCAGGTGCACCCGCTGGGCGCCGTGACGGTGGCCGTTCCCGCGCCTCCTGCCGCAGGGACCGATGCCGACGAGGGGGATATCGTGTATGTGCAGGTTGGAGTGGCCGGCGCGACGGTGAACTGAAGTGTGAAGATCACCACGCCGTTGGCCAATCCGCGAACCGTCCACGGGCCGGGCAGCGACGCAGGCTGGTAGCCGGCGATGTTGAAAGGCGCATCGACAAAACACCAGTTGCCGCCCTGCGTGAGCACATCGAAAGCGCCGCTGGTATCCGGATAGAACTGGCCGGAGGGCGTATAGTATTCGGTGGCGTAGACATCGCCCGTGCTGGCCCCGGTGATGTAGAACCACAGGTAGGCCGCCGAATCCGCGGTGGAGAAGGAAGTATAGGCGGGAGGGTAGTTGACAATGGCCTGTGCACAGCTCGGTGGCACGGGCTTCGTCATGAGGTATTTAACAACCTGAGCTGTGGCTGAAGCAGTTTCAGGAACAAGTAACAGCAGGGTGAGCAGAGAGGGAAGGGGTCGAAGCAATCGTCGCACACTGCACCTCCGGAGACGCGTTGTTCACGGCGCCTCAGTTTGAGTCTGGATGAGTTCGGCCGGATTGACTTGCTATCTTTAGTATTTTCAGATCTATTACTACTATTTTGTCAATGCCGACTGTGTGCTGTGATATGCAACACTCAAACGTGGGAGGTACCTTTTGAATCGTCGCTCCTTTTTGTTCGCGTCCACTGCCGCCGCCGCGCTGGCCGACGCCCAGACCGCTCCGTCCGCGGTGCCTTCCCGGCGGGTTTATTCGCTGAATCGCAACTGGCTGTTCGGCGGGAAAATGTCCGCCGGCGCGGACGCGCCGGGGTTTGACGATGCCAAGTTCCGCCGCGTCACCCTCCCGCACACCAACGTGGACCTGCCCTGGCACAGCTTCGACGACAAGGCCTACGAGTTCGTCTCGATTTACCGGCGCCACTTCCGCGCACCGGCGGCATGGCGCGGCAAGCGCGTGTTCGTGGACTTCGGCGGCGCCATGACCGCCGCCAAGGTCACGATCAACGGACACCATTACGATGAGTATCGCGGCGGGTATACGCCCTTCTCCTTCGAACTGACACCGCACCTGAAATACGGCGCGCGACAACCTGCTGGCGGTGGAGGTGGACTCCACGGAGCGGGCCGATATTCCGCCCTTCGGCGGCAGCATCGATTATCTGACGTTCGGCGGCATCTATCGCGACGTGGAACTGCGGGTGGTGCCGCAGACGCACCTGGCGAACGTGTTCGCCAAGCCGGTGCGCGTGCTGCGAGAGCGCGCCGCTGGTGGTGGCCGCTGCTATCTGGAAGGGCCCGTATCGACAAGCCGGTCACGATCACCGCCGAACTGCGCGACGGCGACCGCGTGGTGAAATCGGCATCGATCACGGTAAGTGCGCCGGCGGAATATCACGACGTCACGCTGGAAGAACTCGGCGATATCCAACTGTGGAGTCTCGGGCGTCCCAAGCTCTACCAGGTGACGGCGCGGCTGGACAATGGCGACAGGCTGGCCACGCGCGATCGGGTTCCGCGAGGCGCGCTTCACGGACAAGGGATTCTTCCTGAACGGCGCAGCACGTCAAACTGCGCGGTCTCAACCGCCACCAGACTTATCCGTATACCGGCGGCGCCATGCCGGCGCGCGTGCAGGCGGCGCGACGCACGGGTGCTGCGCAAGGAACTGAAGTGCAACATCGTGCGCACTTCGCATTATCCGCAATCGCCGGCATTCCTGGACGCGTGCGACGAACTGGGTCTGCTGGTGCTGGAAGAGATTCCGGGATGGCAGCACATTGGAGACCAGGCGTGGCAGGACCTGGCGGTGGACAACACCGCGCGCATGATCCGCCGCGACTGGAATCATCCGTCGATCGTGCTCTGGGGCGTGCGGATCAACGAATCGCCGGACAATCACGCATTCTACACGCGCACCAACGAGGTGGCACACAAGCTGGACGATTCGCGGCAGACCGGCGGCATCCGCAACCGGTACGACTCCGAACTGCTCGAAGATGTCTTCACGATGAACGATTTCGGATTCCCGCTGCGTCCGCCGAATCATCCCGCTGTACCTGAACACGGAATTCAACGGCCACATGTTCTCCACCAAGCGATTCGACAACGTGGACCGCGTGGCCGAGCACGCGATCCGGCACGTGCGCGTGCACAACCAACTGGCGTCCGCGACCGCTATGCGGGCGGGATTGCGTGGTGCGCCTTCGATTACGCTTCGCATCGCTATTTCGGCTCGGGCGACCGCATCTGCTATCACGGGGTGAGCGACATATTCCGGCTTCCCAAGCCCGCCGCCGGCTTCTACAAGTCGCAATGCGAACCGGAGGAGGAGGTGGTGATCGAACCCGGGTTCTTCTACGCCTGGGGGGACGCGGCGGTGGCAACGGGCCGGGCATGGTGCCCATCTGCTCCAACTGCGATCACCTCAAGATCTACTACAACGGCAAGCTGCTGCTGGAAGTGGATCCCGACCGCGAGCCGGGTATCCCACCTGAAGTATCCGCCATTTATGGCCGAGTCTCACCAGCCTCTCGTTCGCTGCGTGGGGCGATCTGAAGATCGAAGGATACATCGCAGGCAAGCTGGTGGCGACGAAATCGCTTTCCGGCGAGGGCACCGACGATGTGCTGGTGGTGAAGCCAGACGACCTGGAGTTGGATGGCGATGGCCGTGATGCCACCCGCGTCGTACTGGCTGCGACCGACCGGTTCGGCAATCTGCGACCCTTCGCCAGCGGCGCGATCCAAGTAAGCGTCAGCGGTCCCGGGGAAATTATCGGCGAGAATCCATTCTCGCTCAGCGGGGGCGCGGGAGCGGTCTGGGTAAAAGCCAAGGAAGCAGCGGGCACCATCCGGCTGGAGGCGCGGCACCAGTATTTGGGCAGGAAAACGGTGGAGATCCGCGTCCGCAAGGCGGAGCCGGAATGGGTCTGAGTTTCAGGGTGAGCCGTTATTTGCCGGTGGGGTTTTTGGGTATCACTTTTTTGCCGGGAAGCGACGTGTCCTCACGGTTGGCTTCGCGGTCGGCGTTATTGTAGAAGACGGTCGGGTGCTTCGTCTCCCTGTGGGCTTGCCGCTCGGCGGCCAAGTCCTTGTAGTGCTCGAAGGCAATAGCCCGCTGCATGTCAGGATCCTGCTTCTCGGTATCGGTCTTTTGCTTGGCCGCTTGATCGGCGGCGCTTAACGGTAGCAGCAACAATCCGGCAGCTACGAATCCGGTGAAGAGTCTCGCTTTCATGAGAAGTTCCCCCGTCGTAAGTCCAGTGCATGCGGCTTGCCAAGGTGAGAAAGCGTACCGCATTTTTGGCCGTCTCTGGGTAGTTTCACACCAAAAGACAGAAGTATGCTCTGCTTACCGCCGTCGGTCTCAAAAGTGCCGCCGCATAGGTTCAACGTTCATCCGAGGCGGGGAGGAGGCCAGCCGGGCAAAGCCACCGTGGTTCGAGCTAACCTGAAAGGTAGAAGGAACATCCCAACAAGTGCAGTAGCGGAAAGCAGTAAGCTGAAACGGTAAGCGCAACGCTTCCTATGCCCGATCAGAAGCAAGCCGACAAGCCAAAACGAATCCAAGGCGCCTCCAGCGAGTTCGTTCGCGATATTAACCGGCGCATTGTGCTGAACCTGGTTCGCACGCGCCACCCTATTTCCCGCGCTGATCTGGCCCGCCTCTCCGGATTGCAGAGAAGCACGGTTTCGCTCATCGTCGAACAACTCATCGCGGAACATTGGGTGCTGGAGGGCCCCACCGGCCGGTTGCCGCGCGGCCGCCGGCCTACCTTCCTCCGGCTGAATGACGAGCGCGTGATCATCGCCGTGGATATTCGGCCCGTCCAGACCACCGTCGCCGTGGCCGATGCCAACGGCCGCTTCCTCTCGCAGGAGATCATGGCCACCTCGGCCGATCCCGCGCTGCTCATGAAGTCCCTGACGCAGTCCATCGAAAGGCTGATCGGCGCCAGCCGCAAAACGAAAATTGAAGGCGTCGGCATCAGTGTCCCCGGGCGCTACGATCACAGTTCGGACCGCCTGGTGTTCGCGCCGAACCTGAAGTGGCAGGATGTGGATATCCGTAACCCGATCGCCAAAGCCACTGGCCTGGAAGTCACAGTCGAGAATGCGGCCAATGCGTGCGTGCTCGCCGCGGTCTGGTTCGACCGGATGGAAGACTGCCGCAACCTGGTGGTGGTCACCATTTCCGAAGGCATCGGCACCGGAGTCTGGGCGAATGGCCAACTGGTGCGGGGTCTCAACGGCATGGCGGGCGAATTCGGTCACGTCCCGCTCGACCCCAACGGCCCGCCCTGTGGATGCGGAGGCAACGGCTGCTGGGAAGTCTTCGGCTCCAACCGGGCGGCCCTGCGCTATTATCGCGAAAGCGGCGTCGATCCGGGCGATATGACCTTTTTGGACTTGCTCAGCCGCGCCGATCAGGGCGACGCGCGAGCCGCCAAAGCGCTGGAGACCATGGCCCACTACGTAGGCCGCGGCACCCGCATGGTGGTAGCCGGCCTGGCGCCCGAGCGCATCATCATCGTGGGCGATCTCACCCGGTCCTGGCGCCGCTTCGGCCCGGTGATCGAATCGGAAGTGCAGGCCCAGGTGCTTCCCGGCGGCTGCGTCCCCAAAGTGATCCCGGCATACGAAGACGGCATGGCGCGCCTTCGCGGCACGGTGGCTCTGGTCCTTCAGAAAGACTTCGGCACCCTGGCGGTGTGAGCGGATCTGCCGCCCGGGTGAGTTACGTGAGATTGTGCGGACTGAGGGAGGCAGATAACGCCGGCATCCCGGCTCCGCCTATCCGCCTGCCGCCGCCTTCCGCTTGCGCTTTGGCAGCAGTTTGTCCAGATCCAGGATGCGCATTTCCTGAATGCTGACGCGCGGAATGTGGAGCCGCCAGCGGCCCGGAGTTACCTCGAAATCGTTGGTGACCTCCATGCCGATTTCGACAGCCTCCTCATTTTCATCCAGCAGGGAACCGACTTCCTGCAATTCCACCAGTTTCGCTTGGGTAGGGCGGGCAGCGGCGTCAGCGGCCTCCTCTGCCACGGCGTCTTTCCACCGGATATACGCGATCCTCATCTGCCGTTAGGCTACGCTGCCCCCCGCCGGTTTGCAACTATTTGGTGCCCTCGTCTATTGGAATGGAAATTCCCGCCGATATCTTTGCTGAGAGCGCTATGCAACGACCATGATGGAAGATCAGGAGCTGGTTCAGGAATTCCTCGTCGAAAGCAACGAGAATCTCACGCGGCTGGATCAAGAGATGGTGGAACTGGAGCGCCGGCCCGATGACCATGAGTTACTGGCCAGCGTCTTTCGCACCGTCCACACGATCAAGGGCACCTGCGGCTTTCTGGGTTTCTCCCGGCTGGAGGCCCTGGCGCACGTCACCGAAGATATTCTCTCCGACTTGAGGAACGGCCGGCGTCAACTGGATACGCCCCTGACCAGCATCGTCCTGGAGTCGGTGGATGCCATCAAGCGGATCCTCCGCTCCATCGAGAAGGTGTCAACTGAGGGTGAGCCGTTCGAATCCGAATTAATCCTCCGCTTGCAACAGGCTCGTGACGGGGCTGGCGCCCGGCTGCCAGCCGCCACGCCCGTTACCATGCCGGCGGAGCTTACGCCGCCCGGCGAGCCGGCCTCAACGGCCAAGGGTCCGGTAGCAGATTCCAACCTGCGGGTGGATGTGGGCCTGCTCGACAGGCTCATGAACCTGGTGGGCGAACTGGTTCTTACGCGCAATCAACTCGTTCAGTACAATGCGGCTCGCGACGATTCGCCGCTGAACGCCATTTCCCAGCGACTGAATCTCATCACCACGGAACTGCAGGAAGGTGTCATGAAGACCCGCATGCAGCCCATCGGCCTGGTGTGGAATAAGCTGCCCCGTGTGGTCCGGGACCTCTCCACCACGCTCGGCAAGGAGATCGACCTGGAAATGGACGGCGCTGGCACGGAACTGGACCGAACCATTCTGGAAGCGATCAAGGACCCTCTCACGCACATCGTGCGCAACTCCTGCGATCACGGCATCGAAACACCGGCCCAGCGCCTGGCGCGCGGCAAGCCCGGCAAGGGGCATCTGGCCCTGCGCGCGTTCCACAAAGGCGGCCATGTCAATATCGAAATCGCCGACGACGGAGCCGGTATCGATCCGGTGCGTGTGAAGGCTAAGGCGATCGAGCGGAACCTGCTGGGCGCCGCGCAGGCGGAGCGCCTTTCGGATGTCGAAGCGGTCAATCTGGTGTTCCTGCCCGGTTTTTCCACAGCCCCAGCGGTCACTAATATTTCCGGGCGAGGCGTGGGGATGGACGTAGTCAAGACCCACATCGAGCGCATCGGCGGCACCGTCGTGCTATCCAGCCGGCCGGGGCAAGGCACTCTGGTCAGCGTCAAAATTCCGCTCACCCTGGCCATCATTCCCGGGCTGGTGGTGAGTGCCGGCGGCGAACGTTTCGTCATTCCGCAGATGAACCTGCACGAGTTGATTCGCGTGGAAGGCCAGAATGTTCAGTCCCGCATCGAGTACGTTCACTCCACACCGGTCTTCCGGCGTCGCGAAGTCCTGCTCCCGCTGGCCGACCTGAGTTCCATCCTGCACCTGCCCCCGGATCGCCGTCCCGATGAGATCAGCATCGTCGTCCTACAGGTGGATCAACATCGATTCGGCCTGATGGTCGATTCCATCAGCGACAGCCAGGAAATCGTGGTCAAGCCGCTGGCGCTGCAGTTCAAAGGCCTCAACTGTTATGCCGGAGCGACCATCATGGGAGACGGGCGCATTGCCCTGATCCTGGATGTGCCGGGGATCGGGCAGATGTCCGGAATGTTGGCGGGCGCCGGTCAGCATGCGCGCACGCCCACGAGCGCCCCGCAGGGCAACCCCTCCGGAGAGCAGCGCAAATCGCTTCTTCTATTCCGCGCGGGGGCTTTCGAACGCCTCGCCATGCCGCTCTCTCAGGTCGCGCGCCTGGAAAAGCTTGCCGCCTCCAGCGTCGAACACGCCGCCGGCCGGCCCGTTGTCCAGTACCGCGGCCGCATTTTGCCGCTGCTCCCGGTAGCGGAGTTTCTGGGCGGTGTCAGCGCCCCCGAACAAGACCATCTGCACGTAGTCATCTATCGGGACGGCTCCTCCGAACTCGGCTTGGTGGTAGACGAAATCATCGATGTGGTGGAAGAAGCCGTCACCAACCGGCGCGCCTGCGCCGGCGGTGGACTGCTGGCCTCGGCGGTGGTAGCGGGGAAAGTAACCGACTTCCTTGATCTGAATGCTCTCGCAAGAGATGCTTTCGCGACGGATGCTGCATCGCTGCAGAGCCTGGAAGCGGCCCTGGCCGGCGGCCGGACTCTGCCGCAGGAGGTGCTGGGATGAGTGAGGCCTGCCAGTACGCCACCTTCCGCGTGGGCGGCCATTGCCTGGCAATCCCCGTACTGGAGGTGCAGGAAGTGCTGCGTGGCCAGCGCCTCACGCCGGTGCCCCTGGCCCCTGACGCGGTCGCCGGACTGATTAATCTGCGCGGGCAGATCGTTCCCGCGCTCGAGATGCGCCGTCTGCTGCGTCTGCCGCCGCGTGATGGCGAATCGGATTCCTTGAGCATTGTGGTGCGCACCGGGCAGGGCGCGGTCAGTCTTCAGGTCGATGAGATTGGAGATGTGCTGGAACTGGACGGGTTGACGTTCGAGCTTCCGCCGCAAAACATCGACCCGCACCTGCGAAGCCGCATTGTGGGCGTACATAAGCTAAACGACCGTCTGCTGCTGGTGCTTGACATCCATCGGACTGTGGACCTGAACGGGTGAATCAATTGAAAGAGAGAGGAACAAACTCATGGTGAAAAAAAACAGCCGTACGGCGCTGCTGGAGAAACCGGGACGCTCTGCCCGGCATCCTGCGGCGAGGCCGCGGGCGAATCAGGCCGTGCCCGCCCCATCTTTTGTAGCGCGCCGCGGCACCCGTTCGCTCGCTCCGCGATTTGGCATCGGCGAAGCCAACCTGGCCCGCCGGCGCGAGTTCCTGCGGATTTGCGAGGACGACCGGCAGTTGCTGCTGAGTCTGGCCGATTGGGCTGCCGGTATCGCGCCCATTATCGCTCGCGAGTTCTATGACTGGCAGTTTTCCTTCGGTCCGACCCGGACCTTTTTCGAGTCTTTCGCCGCCAGCCACAATATGTCCATTTCCGTCGTTGCGCGAGCATCTCGAATCCTCCCAAGCCGGATATATCGCCGGGGTCTTCTCCGGGGCCCAGCACAATTGGGGTCTGGCCTATTTCGAGGATCGCCTCATAGTCGGTTCGGTGCACGACGCCATTAATCTGCCCTTCAAGTGGTACATCGGCTCTTATGGCGAGATGCAGAGCCTCATGCGCATCCATCTGCGACAGGGCTTGAAGGACCTGGCCCAGGCGACCCGGGCTGAAGAAGCCGTCTTCAAGATCTTCAATTACGACATGCAGGCCATCGGCGATTCCTTCCTGCTGAATACTCTGGAATCGCTGGGTCTGAACGTGGAAGCCATTTCCGAGCAGAATGGAGCGGAGACAAAACCGAAGGCATCTGCGCAGGTCAAGGAGGCGATCTGTATTCTCATTGACCAATGCACGGCTCTGGCGGATGGCCGCCTGAACGATCCCGTCTTCGATACGTCCGCGCCCACCGCCGGCAAGTTCGGTGACGCTTTCACCCGTATTCGCGAGAATTTCCGCGATAGCATGATGCGCATTTCGCAGAGCGCCTCGGCGCTGTCCGCCTCGGCCGAGGAGTTGACGGCGGTCAGCCAGCAGATGTCGGGCAATGCCGAAGAAACCGCGGTGCAGGCCAATGTGGTGGCCAACGCCAGCGACGACGTCTCCAAGCGCGTGGCCATCGTGGCCGCCAGCGCCGAAGAGATGCAGGCCTCCATCCGCGAGATCTCCAAGGCGGCCAACGAATCCGCCAGCGTCGCCAGAAACGCCGTGGGCGCGGCCGATTCGGCCAATTCCACGGTACAGCGTCTCGGCGAGTCCAGCGTGGGAATCGGAAAGGTGATCAAGGTCATCACCTCGATCGCCCAGCAGACCAACCTTCTGGCCCTGAACGCCACCATCGAAGCCGCCCGCGCGGGTGAGGCCGGCAAGGGCTTCGCCGTGGTGGCCAACGAAGTCAAGGAACTGGCCAAGGAGACCGCCCGGGCCACCGAGGAAATCGGCCAGAAAATCGAAGCCATCCAAAACGATACCCGCAGCGCCGTGGCGGCGATTGCGCAGATTAGCAACATCATCAAGGAGATCAACGATATCTCCAACAACATCGCGGCCGCGGTGGAAGAGCAGACCGTCACCACCAACGAGATCAGCCGCAATGTCACTGAAGCCAGCGGCGGAACTGCCGACATTGCCCACAACATTGCGGGCGTCGCGACGGCGGCGCAGGACACGACGCGCGGCGCCGCCGATACCCAGATTGCCGCTCGCGCGCTGAGCGAAATGGCCGCGGAACTGCAGAACCTGGTGGGGCGGTTCCGTTTTTGAAAGCGCCTGGAAACTGGAGATCGCGATGACGAAAGCTCTCGTAGTGGACGATTCCCGAGCCATGCGCCTGATTCTCTCGAAGACTCTGCGAGAGCTCGGGTTCGAAGTCGCGCAGGCCGCCAACGGCAGGGAGGCCCTGGATACCATGGGCCGCGAAGGCGCTTCCTTCGGACTGGTGCTGGTGGATTGGAACATGCCCGAACTCAGCGGGCTCGAAGTGGTCCGAAGCCTGCGCGCGCAGCCGGCCTTCGACCGGGTGCCGGTGATGATGGTCACCACCGAAACCGAGATCGAGCAGATGGTCCGCGCGCTGGAGGCCGGCGCTAACGAGTACATCATGAAGCCCTTCACGCGCGAGGTCGTGGAGGATAAGCTGCGCCTGCTGGGAGTGATCCAATGACGGCCACCACGGACGGGCGCCAAGATCCGCGTCCTGGTGGTTGACGACTCCGTAGTGATTCGTCATCTGCTTCGCCAGGCACTTCAGGAAGACCCCGAGATCGAAGTGGTCGGCAGCGAAGCCAACGGCATTGCCGCGCTTGCCCGCATTCCGCAGGTCTCTCCCGACGTGGTCACCCTGGATATCGAGATGCCGGAAATGGACGGCATCCAGGCTTTGCGGGAAATCCGCAAGCTGCACCCCCACCTGCGGACCATCATGTTCAGCACCCTGACCACTCGTGGAGCCGCGGCGACTTTTGAAGCCCTCTCCAGCGGAGCGGACGACTACGTCGCCAAGAGTTCCAATGGGGGAGCTTTGGATCAATCGCTGGCGGCGCTTCGTAGCGAACTTGTTCCCAAGGTCAAGCAGTTCTTCTCGCTGCGGCCGCGCGCCGCGGCCCCGCTGAAGCCCTCGGGTTTCGCCTCAGCCCCCCACCGGAGCGGGTTCTCCAAACCCAAAATCGTCGCCATCGGCGTATCCACCGGCGGCCCGCAGGCCCTGGCCGAAGTCATACCGCGGCTGCCGGCCGGCTTTCCGGTGCCCATCGTGATCGTGCAACACATGCCGCCCACCTTCACCCGGCTCCTGGCCGAGCGGTTGGACAGCATGAGCCCGCTGAAAGTCGAAGAGGCCGCCAACGGAATGGAACTCAACGCCGGCCGCGTCCTTGTGGCGCGAGGCGATCATCACCTTCAGGTGCGCGGCGATGAGCGTTCCGCGCGGACCCTGCTAGACCAGGGGCCGCACGAGAACTCCTGCCGGCCGTCGGTAGACGTGCTATTCCGTTCGCTGGCCGAATCGCATCGGGGCGCGGTCCTGTCCGTGGTCCTCACCGGAATGGGAAGCGACGGCCTGCGTGGTACACAGGCGTTGAAGTCTCAGGGTGCGTTCAGTCTCGCCCAGGATGAAGCCAGCAGCATTGTCTGGGGCATGCCGGGCGCCATTGTCCACGCCGGGTTGGCCGACCGCGTAGTCCCATTGCAGCAGATCGCGCCCGAAATTATCCGGTTGGCGGGGAGGTAACCATTGGGAACTCAGGGAATCGTCTCGCCTGCACTCAGCGCGGAGAACTACACGTTTCTGCAACACTACATCCACAAGGAATCGGGAATTTCGCTAGGCAACGATAAGCTCTACCTCTTGAAGTCCAGGCTCCAGCCCATCGTCGAGCAGCAGCATCTCAAATCTCTTGACGAACTGTGCCTGCGGTTGCGCGCGAATCCGCCGGAAGCGTTGCGCCGGGCAGTGGTGGAGAGTATGACCACCCACGAGACGCTCTTCTTCCGGGACCCCGCCGTGTTCGACATGCTCCGCGGCGAGCTGATTCCGGAACTGGTGAAGACGCGCGCCGCCGGTAAGACCCTGCGCATCTGGTGCGCGGCCTGCTCGAGCGGGCAGGAACCATACAGCCTTGCCATGCTTCTGCTGGAGATGGGCCTGACCGGTTGGAACCTGCAGATTCTCGCCACCGACCTTTCCTCGCAGATCCTGGCCCGTGCCCAGTCCGGACGATTTCTGCAAATCGAAGTGAACCGCGGGCTGCCGGCGTCTCTCCTGGTCAAGTACTTTCAGCGGGAAGGCCTGGATTGGCAACTCAAAGACACTGTCCGCCGCATGGTCCGTTTCACCGCGTTCGATCTGCGTCACAATATGCAGGGTCTGGGTCCATACGACCTGATTCTCTGCCGCAACGTATTGATCTATTTTGAAACCGACACGCGCAAAAAAATACTGGCCGGACTGCGCAAAAGCCTGGCTCCGGGCGGCTATCTGCTGCTAGGCGCCAGCGAAACCACCTTCACGCTTGATGACGGCTTCCTGCGCAAAACCATGCGCAACTCAATCATCTACCAGACCCCCCCGGCAGAGGCATTATGACCCAGGCATTTCCTATTGCATGCTACCGCTCCCAGATTGCCGGCATCACTGCGTCGATCTATGACACAATGCTTCACCTCAATGTCCGCCCAGTGGATGAAGCGGCCGTCGAATCCCCGGGCGAGTTCACGGCGGCCATCTATTACGCCGGCGCCTGGCGGGGCGCCTTGCTGCTGGAATGCTCGGCCGGGCAAGCGATGAATTGGGCGTCGCGCCTCATGTCGCTGGATCCGCCGGTTTCGCTCGACGACGCCCGTGACGGTTTGGGCGAGTTGACCAATGTGATCGCCGGTAACCTCAAGCCGGTTCTACCTCCGGGGATCGGAATCTCCATGCCCTCGGTGGTGCAGGGAACCGATTACCGCCTTCGCATCTGCGGTGGCAATCTCTTCGAAAGGATCGAGTTCGAGGACGACTTCGGCCGGTTCCGGGTGACCCTGGTGGAGGTCATCGCGGAAGGCTAGAGCGGTTCCAGTGTATGCTATACCCTGAATTATGCACACGGCGAGGATTCCGAGCGGCGGCTGCTCTCGGTTAGTGTGTTGCAGAGCTGATTAGGTCGGTCGATTTCTGCTTGTCGATTGTCCTCCCGAGAGTCCGCTTCCGCCAAGTCCTGCATCGAAGTCACGTGCTCCGTTGCGTTTGCGGCCCGCGCATAAAATTCTATGCAGAGCGGACGAAGGACCGGCGTGGATGTTTTCAGCGCAGAGCCGGCACCATCACTGGCGCATAGCCCTGCCCGCGTGGTGCGATTCGACGCAGCCGATCCATCAGCCTTGCGAACATGCCCTTCTCCTCGTAATGATCGCCGTAGCTCACTCCAGTCCGGCTTGCGTCACGCCGGATCTTGGCGGCTACAAACAGGAACCGAAGCCGCGCGGTCGCCAACGTCGTGTGTCGCAACTCGGTGGCGTCGGCCTGCGGCTCGCGGTTGAATAGCATCAGCCAGCAGTTCAAGTTGTACGCCAGCATGGCCAGTTGGAAGTGATTGCCGTTCACATCAAAGCGGTTGGACGGATGCGCCGTCAGCCCGGCATCGTTGTTCGCCTCTTTGATCAGGTTTTCAGCGCCACCGCGCTGGCCATAAAACCAGACCACGAAGTAGATCGGATCGCGCATGTCGGTCACGAAGACCCGGTACTTGTATTGGCTGGTTTCGAATAACTGGTATTGTTCGGTTTCCTCGCCTTCCAGTTCTTCGCGTGGCTTTTCCTTGCGCAGGGCCACGAACCGATACGGCTTACTCCATCCGTCTGGCTGGTAACGAAATTCGCATTCCGCGTCGGCGTCAGTTTTAGGTGAAGGCTTCCACTGGGCTTGGCATAGTTGTTCGACCAACCGGGACGTTTTGCGTGCGCAGATCACGAACCTGGCGTCAATTTCTTCGTACGCTTCGACGGCTTCCCGGCAGTAAAAACCCGAATCCGCCCGACTATGGTTTCTTCATAGCGATTCTCTCCTTTTTCTCCGCAAAAGAAAATTGCCCTGAGCCTATCAGGCTCGGAGCTTGAGAGTCGCTACTTTCTACGATCTACCGGGCCATTCCCCGGCGGGCTGCTGCCGATCATTACCATGTTGGAGAAACTGGGCTTCCAGTCCCTGGTGGAACACACCTTGACCTCGAAGCGGATTCCCCGAGCCATGGACCTCTACCGGTTCATATTGGGCATTGTGCTCGGCCTCTACATCGGCTTTCCGCGGCTGAACCAATTACGTTTTGTCGCTCGCGGTCCGATCCTGACTGGTATCCTCAAGGTCACCAAACTGCCGGTACAATCCACCTTCTGGAGGTTCGTCAACGCGCTGCATCGCAATGTCGCCCGGCAGATGCTGACCATCATGCGGATCCTGCGGGAACGCGTCTGGGAGGCGGCCAACGTGAAACTGGAGGTGGTGACCATCGACACCGACACTACGGTGCACACACTATATGGACAACAAATGGGCGGACGCAAGTGCTACAACCCGAAGAACAAAGGCAAGTTGAGCTATCAACCCATTCTGACCTTCCTCGCCGAAGCGCGAGAATACGTGTGGGGCGAATTGCGCAATGGTGACCGGCCCAGCGGCAAGCAGATCCATGATCATCTGCGAAATGTTCAAGAAGCCTTGCCGCCCAGTGTGAAACAGATCTATGGTCGGGCGGATTCGGGTTTTTACTGCCGGGAAGCCGTCGAAGCGTACGAAGAAATTGACGCCAGGTTCGTGATCTGCGCACGCAAAACGTCCCGGTTGGTCGAACAACTATGCCAAGCCCAGTGGAAGCCTTCACCTAAAACTGACGCCGACGCGGAATGCGAATTTCGTTACCAGCCAGACGGATGGAGTAAGCCGTATCGGTTCGTGGCCCTGCGCAAGGAAAAGCCACGCGAAGAACTGGAAGGCGAGGAAACCGAACAATACCAGTTATTCGAAACCAGCCAATACAAGTACCGGGTCTTCGTGACCGACATGCGCGATCCGATCTACTTCGTGGTCTGGTTTTATGGCCAGCGCGGTGGCGCTGAAAACCTGATCAAAGAGGCGAACAACGATGCCGGGCTGACGGCGCATCCGTCCAACCGCTTTGATGTGAACGGCAATCACTTCCAACTGGCCATGCTGGCGTACAACTTGAACTGCTGGCTGATGCTATTCAACCGCGAGCCGCAGGCCGACGCCACCGAGTTGCGACACACGACGTTGGCGACCGCGCGGCTTCGGTTCCTGTTTGTAGCCGCCAAGATCCGGCGTCACGCAGGCCGGACTGGAGTGAGCTACGGCGATCATTACGAGGAGAAGGGCATGTTCGCAAGGCTGATGGATCGGCTGCGTCGAATCGCACCACGCGGGCAGGGCTATGCGCCAGTGATGGTGCCGGCTCTGCGCTGAAAACATCCACGCCGGTCCTTCGTGCGCTCTGCATAGAATTTTATGCGCGGGCCGCAAACGCAACGGAGCACGTGACTTCGATGCAGGACTTGGCGGAAGCGGACTCTCGGGAGGACAATCGACAAGCTGAAACCGCCTCCTCAGCAGAATCTGTGGGTCGATTCTGGTTCAGGGAGCCGGCCAAGGTTGTGATACAGAGCGATTTCCATGGCATCGTAGGTGCGAAAGCCGTAGGATCGTCTGGTCACCACTCGGATCTTGTTATTGAGGCCCTCGACGGCGCCGTTGGAGATTTCTCCTTTCGCGCGAAACCAATTCAACAACAAGGGTTCATGGGTACGCAGCATACGGGCCACCTTTTTCATCGGTTCGAGGCGGCTTCGCATGGCCCGGAAACACCAGCAATCGAGAAAGGCGCCGGCCCACATCTCGGATTTGTACTTCCAGAAGTGAGAGAAGGTCTCCTTCAATTCCCAGGCCCGTGCGGTTGCCAGTTTGCTGGCGAGCAGGGCGTTGAGCTTTTGCCGTGCCCGCCCGCGTACCCGGCTGGCGCGGCGTAGCAGGGGCCAACGCATATGCTTGAGCCGCTGGGCGGCCTGGTTGCTTTTGGTCCGCAGACGCGCACTCTCGGCGCGGCGCACCTGATCCACCGCCTGATTCAAATGGCTGGCGATATGAAACCGATCCAGTACATGCAAGGCCTGACCAGCCTGTCTGGCGATGACTTGCAGGTATGGCTTCCACATGTCACTGCACACAAAACGCAGCCCTTTGACGACCTCCGGTCCCAGTGCCTTCAGGCCCCGTCGCAGGGTAGCTTGGGAACGCCTCCGTCCCACCCACAGCAAACGGCGGCATCCGGCGTCGATTTGGTAGATCACAGTCAAGAAGTTGTCTGCCTTCAAGCCGCGTCCCCAATGAATCTCGTCCACCCCGATAGATTCGACGCCGCGCAGTTCCCGGTGCGCCAGGCCCCACTCAACAAACCATGCTACCGACCGATACACCGCTTCCCAACTGGTTTGGAACGAGCGCGCCGTTTCCCGCCAACTCAGCCGTCGTGCCCAGCATGCCAGGAAACCCATCATGGCGCACGTCACCGGACGCTTGCCGTCGCTCCATGGAATGTGCTCGACAACGACCCCGTGTTCGGCGCACTCCACCCGCCGTGGCGCGTAGCAGAAATAGGTCGGAATATTCCATAGCGGCACAAACAGCCAGCGGCGTTGGTCCAAGCGGTCATAGCCCGGCGCTGGCCGCTGGCAGCGCGAACAGCGCCCGCGTATTCCGGCATGTGGCTCGATGCTGATCTCGATGGACTCGGGTTGCTGCTGGGGGCAATGCATGCGCACCTCGCGGTAGACGAAACCGACGAAGTGTTGCACACAATTCAAAATGGTCTTAACCTGCAGTTGAATGGCTGATCTCCTCGCTGGATGAGTCTTTGGTCTGACAACTGCAGATTAACCCAACGCGCGCCAGATCAGCCATTGTTGGTTGGAGCAACTCCAAGAGTATAGAAACCGGCTTGCCAAACCAGGAAGTCACCGGCTCCCGATCGCTACTCCTTCCCTTCGCTTTCTTCTCAGTAGGATTTGTTGGAAGGCCGGGGCGGTGTCAAGGGCGCGCGGTTTTTGCGCGGCGAAGCGAACCCTCGACACCGCCCCGGCCTTCCATAGGATCTCCTTGGAAAGCGAAGGGAAAAGACGCTGCAAGGCTGGAGTTTGGGCTGGTTTCACCCATAGATTCTGCTACAGAGCCCAGAAATCGAACCGACCTAATCAGCTCTGCAACACACTAACCGAGAGCAGCCGCCGCTCGGAATCCTCGCCGTGTGCATAATTCAGGTCAAAATCAGCATGCTCCAATAAGTATGGAAGGTAGTTATGGAAAAATCGCAACTTGACTTAGTCACACCGAAGCCCCGCGACCAGCGCGCTTTCAATGCGTACCGCCACGGCCTGACCGGCCATGTCCTCATTCCGGCGCCGGACGACCGGGAGGCTTATACCGCCCACTGTCGCGGTATCCTCGAATCCCTCGCGCCCTCCGGTGCCTTCGAAACCGATCTCACCCAGTCCATCGCCGACGATCGCTGGCGACTGAAGCGCGCCAAAGCCACGTATCCTGCGTCAGGTCGAAAGGACCATGGCCCTTCTTACCCGGATGCAGGACGCCCGCCGCGACGCCCTCCGCCGGGCTGCCGAAGAGTCCGCTCTCCTCGCTCGACTCGCGGACAACACGGGAGAAACTTACCAACTACCCCCCGCCGCCCTGCCTCCTTAATTTGTTTTTTCCTCCGCCCAGGTTACCGGTTTGGCCACGCACTATCGCGCCTCGCCGAGGCCAAAAGGTACGTCGCGGCGCCCCGTAAACCCGGAGTTCAGGCCTGTTCCCGCGTCCCCAGTGCGCTATCAGCGCCCGGAGGCCGCACAGTTTAATACCTGGGAGTCCCGGATTTCCGTGAGCCTCGCCCATAGTGTCTGCCGCACCCGGCACCTAACCTTGAAACTGAATCCCCTGCGCCAGCGGCAGTTGCGTCGACCAGTTGATCGTATTCGTTTGGCGCCGCATGTAAGCCTTCCAGGCATCGCTGCCGGATTCGCGCCCGCCCCCGGTCTCCTTCTCGCCCCCGAAAGCGCCGCCGATTTCCGCTCCGCTGGTCCCCAGGTTGATATTGGCGATTCCGCAATCGCTGCCCCGGTGGCTCAGGAATGTCTCCGCCGAGATCAGGTTGCTGGTGAACATCGCCGAACTGAGTCCCTGCGGCACGTTGTTGTGCCAGTGGATGGCATCGTCCAGATGATCGAATTCCACCAGGTAGAGGATCGGCGCGAAGATCTCTTCCTTCAGAATGGGCATCTCGGGTTTGGCGCGGACCAGCGTCGGTTCTGCGAAGCAGCCCATACTGCGGCGGCCGCCCGTCAGGATCTCGCCGCCCTGCTCCTTGATGCGGCGGATGCCGTCCATCATATCGTCCACCGCGCGCCGGTTCACCAGGGGCCCCATCAGCGTGCCTTCTTCCATCGGGTCCCCTACGCGAACCTGCCGGTAAGCATCCACCAATGCTTCGGTCAACCGCGGGGCGATGCCGCGCTGCAGGAACAGACGGCGCGTCGTGGTGCAGCGCTGCCCGGCCGTGCCCACGGCGCCGAAAAGCACCGCGCGCAGCACCAGGTCAGGCGCGGCATCGTCCATGACGATGATGCCGTTGTTGCCACCCAGTTCGAGGACGCTGCGGCCCAGGCGCCTCGCCACTACTTCGGCCACGTGCCGCCCCACTTGTGTGGAGCCGGTAAAGCTGATCAGCGGAATCCGCTGGTCGCTAATCAAGGTCTCGGCGATGGGATTGCTCGGCCCGATTACCAGGTTGAAGATGCCCTTCAATCCGTGACGGTCCAGCACGCGATTGCAGATCTTTTGCACGGCGATGGCGGTCAGCGGCGTCTCCGAAGAGGGCCGCCACAGCACGCAATCCCCGCACACCGCGGCGATCATGGCGTTCCAGCTCCACACCGCCACAGGGAAATTGAAGGCGCTGATCACCCCCGCGATTCCGAGCGGGTGCCACTGCTCGTACATCCGGTGGCCCGGCCGTTCGCTGTGCATGGTCAGCCCGTACAGTTGGCGGGAAAGCCCCACGGCGAAATCCGCCACGTCGATCATCTCCTGCACTTCGCCCAGGCCTTCGGGCAGGATCTTGCCCATTTCGAGCGTCACCAGCGCGCCCAGCGCCGATTTGTGTTCACGCAGTTCCACGGCGATCTCGCGGACAATTTCACCGCGCTTGGGCGACGGCACCATGCGCCACTCGAGGAATGCTTTAGCGGCATGTTCCATGACGCATTCGTAATCGGCCGGGCCGGCCATCTTGATCTTGGCCAGCACCTCGCCCGTGGCCGGATTGAGCGATTCGATTTCGCCGCCCGACGGCTCGGCGATCCAGTCCCCATAACAGGCGCCGGAGTTCAAAGGCTCCACATGGAGCTTTTCCAAAATGTCGGGAATCGAATAACTGGCAGTATGCACACCTTTATTCTATCGGGGTGTAGTTGCGATGGTGTGTTCCCCGGTCTTAGTTATGGACGAATCCCCATGAACTCCCTGATCCTGGCAGCGGTAGTTTCCTACGCGACCTATTTCGGTGGCTCGTCGAACACGCAGATCTCCGCCACGGCTGCGGATGCGCAGAACAACATCTACATCGCCGGCTGGACCCAGGCGGCGGATTTGCCGGTCACCCCGGGCGCATACCAGACTCAGGCGCCGGCCTGCGTGCCGGGTGAGTCTTGCGCCCGTGCGTTTGTCGCCAGGATCAGCGGCAGCGGCAAACTGCTTTGGTCTACGTACCTGGCGGGCGGGGCGCTGACGACCCCATCTGCAATTGCCGTGGACGCCGGCGGCAATGTCTACGTGGCCGGCAGAACAGATTCGGCCGTTGGCTTTGTTGTCAAACTCGATGCCGCCGGTTCCAGGCTTTTGTATTCCACTCAGATCGCGGGCGGAGCCATTGCAGCACTCGCCTTGGGGCCGCAGGGCACTTTAGTGGCCGTCGGCAGTACGGCTGCCACCAATCTGCCAACGACGAATGCCCTGCAGCCTCAGTTTCCCGGCGGCAAATGCGGCAACAAGTACGGCTCCGCAACCTGCACTCATGCCTTCTTTATAGGATGGCGCAGTTCTGACATGCAGCTCCAGTTCGCCAGTTACCTGGGTGGCACGGGAATGGACTATGGACGCGGAGCGGCTATCGACGCGGCCGGTAACATCTATCTGACCGGTGGCACCAATTCGCCGGACTTTCCGCTGAGCAACGCACTCCAGCAGGCGGTGGGCGCGGGCAAATGCTTCGATGGCTTCCTCGGACACTATCCTTCGGTTTGCCCCGACGCCTTTCTTACCAAAATTGGCCCGGACGGGCGGACGCTGCTCTATTCGACGCGTCTCGGCGGAGCGATGGGAGACTCTGGTAACGCCATCGCGGTGGACCCGGCTGGCGATGTGATCGTGGCCGGAACCACGGCTTCCGCCGATTTTCCGCTGGTCCACGCGGCGGAATCGTATCCGGGACCGGCCACCTGTTTTTCCGAAGCAGATGTGGAAGTGGTTCCGTGTCCCCATGCCTTCGCTGCAAGAGTCAAGGCCGATGGGTCGGCCCTCATGTATTCCACTTATATAAGTGGAAAGCTGGGCGATGCAGTAAGTGGAGCGGTGCTGGATGCGAGCGGTAACCTGTATGTTAGCGGTTATACAATGTCCACGGGCGGACCTGTAAGTGAGGGAGCATTGCGCCATTGCAGCCCCAGCTACTTACGCGACGGTGGTTCTGTGCTGGGCAACGACGGAACCGACGGCCTCGAGACGAGCGCCACCACCGGCTTCCTTGTGGAGTTGGACGCGAACGGAGCGCTGGTATTTTCCACTTACTTTGGTGGGTCCGGAGGCGAACAGGGGAACGGACTGGCGCTGGATGGCAACGGCGGTGTCTGGCTTGCCGGGGCAACCATGTCGCCCGACCTGCCGGTTACCTCTGACGCCATTCAGCCCAAGTCGCCGGACAATTCGCTGGCCGGTTTTCTGGCGAGACTGACTTTCAGTACGGAGCCGCCATCGCCCCCGCAGATCGATACCGGATGCGTCGTGAACTCCGCCAGCCTGCAATCCAAACCGGTGGCGCCCGGCGAGTTGGTAACCGTGTTCGGAAGCGGTCTCGGGCCTGAGTCCGGAGCCGGGGCGGCGCTGGACGCCCAAGGTCGCGTGGTTACGGAACTGGCCGGCACCACCGTGACCTTCGACGGTATTCCTGCGCCGCTGCTGTACGTGGCGGTCAATCAAATCAACGCTATCGTGCCTTTCGAAGTCGCTGGGAAAAGCAGCACGCAGATCGTAGCCACAGTCAACGGCGCTGTTTCCGCGGCGCGGCAACTCACTGTGACAGATGTCGCGCCTGGAGTTTTTACCACCGATCTGACGGGTACCGGACAGATCGTAGTCCTCAATCAGGATGGCACGCTGAATTCGGCCGGCCATCCCGCGGCCAGAGGCTCGGTGCTGACCTTTTGGGTGACGGGGATGGGCCTGCTGAGCCAATCCTATCCCGACGGTGAAGTGGTGCAGGACGGTCTGGGCACTGTTGCGAGCCAGTTTGCGGTCAACCTCGTGACGCCGGGACAGTTTCCCCTGGAGATTCTGTACGCTGGCCAGGCTCCGGCGATGGCCGCCGGAGTGGTGCAGGTAAACGGCCGCATCCCGGCAGGCGTGCAACCCTGGCTGTCCCAAGTCGAGTTGTTTCTGCGGGTCGCCTCTGTAAACGCAGCCGGTGGCGTCTTCGCGAACACGGGCACGATCTGGCTGGAGTACTTGGGGAGTTCGCTGTGATAGACTCTCGGCGGGAAAGCCATGCAGGGAGTGTGCAACAGGCGGGAATTCGTGAAGACGGCAGGGTTGGCATTGGCCGCTTCGCCTTGGGCGGAGGCGCAGCCCGCCAAGTCTCTGTTCGATGGCAAAACTCTCCATGGTTGGATTCAGATCGAAAACAGCGCCACATCTCTGGCCCGCGGCGGCTTCACCGATCCGGCCGCGTTTGTGAGCAAATTGACCAGCGGAACCGACGCCATGTCGGTCTACCTGCGGAGCCGGCTGGAGGGTTCCGGGAACGCCGATCCGGCCGCTCTCGCGAAAGATCTCAATCAGGTCGTCGCCGGACCCTCTATCTATGATCCGGCGCGGTTTCGCGATGTGGTTCTGCGATCCGAAACCAGGCACTTGCTCCAATCGCATCCGCAAGGCCAGGAACTCGCGCGCCTGAACAAGTTGCTGCTGGAAGACGCATATCCCGTAGAACTGGCGAAGAGTTCCCTGACCGGCTGGACGGTGAAGGAGGGAGCCATGGCCAGCGCCGGCAGCGGGCGCGGCGTCATCTTTACGGCGAAAGACTACGGTCGCTTTCGCCTGCTGTTCACCATGCGGCACCTCTCCGGAAATCCAGACCACCAGGCCTGTGTGCTGATCTTTTGCACCCGTCCGCAAGCCGGCGAGAAGCCGCTCGATGCGCTGGCGGGAATACAGTTTCAGGTGCCCAACGGCGGCCACTGGGATTACCGGCAGGGCAGGAACAACAACGGCGGGGCGGAGTTTACCAGCGTGACCAGAACGCACTTCAATGTCCACGAATGGTGCCGTGTCGAGATCCTGGCGGATGCCACAAAGGGGACCGCGCGCATGGCGGTAGCGCAGCCTGTGGGAAGTAAAGCAGTAGAGGTGCTGGATTTTAAGGATCCCGGTGCCGGCAAAGCCGGGCCGATCGCCTGGCAGATGCACAACGCCGGCCTGTTGGATGAATACAAAGATGTAACGGTTGAAGTAAACCCGCGGAACGATAACCTGACTACGGTTTAACTGTTCCGTCCGCTTTCGTTTGCTAACTACCCGCTAACCGCCAAAAAATCCCCGTCATACTAAGTGAGCGACAGCGACACTCACCCCTATGCCTCGGTTGCCGGGTCTGAGGTCCGGCTTGATTAACTCAACAGTAGCGCGAAACCCCGCCTGCTCGAAAGCGTATCTTTCGTACAGTTATCCTACAGTTGGTCTTCGTATTGTTCGAATGCGACCCGCACCAGTTGACCTCTGGTGCGCACGCCGGTCTTATGAAAAAGGCTTTGCAGAATGGCCTTTACATAGCTTTCGGATATCTGCAATCGCCAGGCGATCTCTTTGTTCGAAAGCCCCTCGACCACGAAACGCAGCACCTGGCGCTGACGGTCGTTGAACACCGGCAGCGAAGAGGCTTCGCCTTCCGCCAGGCGCTCGGGCGTTTGCGGCGCCGGGCTTCCGGTCAAGGTGCCGCCGGCAGCCACCACCCGGATGCTGCGGGTCAGTTCACTCAGGGGCCGCTCCTTGAGGAAGATGCCGCTTACCCCCTGCCGCAGCAGGCGTCGTGCTTCGGTATCGCTGACCCACGCGGTCACTACCAGGACGCGGCCATCGTATCCCTCCTGGCGCGCCGCGGGCAGGAATTGCGAGGCCCTTTCGCTGCCCAGGTCGTGGTCCAGCAGCACCAGGTCGAAATGGCGCTGCGAGAGCATCTGCAGGGCGTCCTTGATGCTGCCGCAGTGTTCGATTTCCAGGTCGGGTTCCTTGGCAAGAACCCCGGAGACGCTCTCGCGAAACAACGCGTGATCGTCAACCAGCAGTACGCGGATGGTTAGAGTCTGTGTCATTACCCTTCTATTGCATTTTCTACCGGCCAGAGCTCCGCCACAAAGCAGCTCCCCACGTCTTGCGGTTCGTACCGCAGACCGCCGCCATGTGCGCGCAGAATCGCACGGGAAATATAAAGGCCGATTCCGAAGGAATGCGCGCCCGGTTGAAACGGACGAAAAAGCTCCTCGGGATGCGCCACGCCGGGCCCGGTATCGCGGAACCGCACCAGCACCAGGTCGCTCTCCACCCTGGCGGAAATGTGCAACTCGCGCCGCGGGCTCTGCTCCATGGCCTGCTCGCTGTTCCGCGACAGGTTGACGAAAACCTGCAGCAAACTGTGATGGTCCGCCTGTACCAGCGGCAGGTCGTCGGAAACGTCCCAGGTGACCTCCACGCCGGCTTCCCGCAAAGACGATTCGATGACGATGCGCGTTTCGTCGAGCACCGTGCCCAGGTCGGCCACTACCCGCTCGCGGTTGGAAGCTACCCGCAGGCCCGAGGAGGCGATCTTTTCCAGTCCGCGAATGAGTGTGCCCAATACCTGGTAATGTTCGTTGCCGGCCACCGCCGGCAGATCCACCAGAGCCGCATGGGACGACGCCGCGGCGGAAGCCAGGTTGCGAATCTCATGCGAGATGGCGCCGATCAATACCCGCGAGGTGGCCATCATGGAGTCCAGACCGGCCCCTTCCCGGTCGCGCAGATTCTCCGAAGCGTCCCACACTACGGCGGCGAGTCCCGGCCCGCCGGACGTCCGGTACGTCGAGAGCCACACGTGCGCCAGGAATACTTCGCCGTTGCGCCTTTGGCCCTTGCACTCCACGTTGGTGCGAATGTTCGCGCCGCCCGGCTGATGGCTCTGCAACATGCGGCGCAGTATCGGAAGGTGGTTTTCAACGGCCGCTCCCTGCAGGGGCTCGTTTTCGAAGGCAAGCAACTCGCGCGCCGATTCGTTGGCCAGCACAACGTGTCCGGTCTGGTCCAGGGTCAGGATGGCAAGCGGGCTGGTCTCGATCAGAATGCGTAACTGCCGCTCTGCTTCCAGGCGAAGACTAATGTGCCGTTCCCTATCTTTTAGATGTTCCGACAGCAGGCGGCGGCGCTGGTTCAACTCGGAGACGAAAAATCCGGCCATCGCAAATCCAACCACGGAAACCAGCATGCGTCCGCCTGAGCCCGTCACCCAGAGCCCGGGATTGAATTCCACCCGCAACGCCCGGCTCGCGTTGGAGGCGGTCATTTGTAGGGGATCGAAAGCCTCCCGGAAATAGGCGCATACCAGCGGCCATCGTGAGGATCTGTTTCTTGTTCAGTGCGGCCGCGCATAACAGGATCGGGACAAGGTAGAGAAATCCGATTGAGGTGTCGGGAAGTACCCAATCGCCCCAGGCGATCAACGCCACCATCAGGCTCGCGAGCGCGTACACCGTCATTCGGTTGGACTCCGCGTAGGCGAGAAAACTATCGAGTCGGATCATGCTCAACGGCGGTACCTGGAGCTACTATCGTAACGTGCCTCTTAAGAAGCAGCGCCGGCGGCGCAATATCTTTCGGACTGTTTTCCTCTTCGTTGCCGCGCTGGGCGTAACGCATCTATGGATTGTGCCTGGTGGAACTGGTCGCGCTCCGGTGGTTCCCGCCCCCCGTCACGATGGTGCAGGTACAGCGGCGCCTGGATGCCTGGGCGCGCCACCGGCCTTACCGCAAGCGGTCTGTCTGGGAACCCCTGGCACGCATCGCGCCGGACCTGCAGCACGCCGTCATCGCGGCCGAAGACGGCCGGTTCTATCAGCATCACGGCATCGACTGGAAAGAGGTGCAGAAGGTGGTAGACCAGGATATGGAAGAGGGACGCCTGGGCCGCGGCGGTTCCACCATCACCCAGCAACTGGTGAAGAATCTCTTTTTCACCACCAGCCGTTCGGTGCTGCGGAAAGCCGTGGAATTCACGCTGGCCCCGGCGGCCGAACTGATTTTATCCAAGAGGCGCATTCTGGAGTTGTACTTGAACGTGATCGAGTGGGGGCCCGGAGTGTACGGCGCGGAGGCGGCGGCGCGCTCCTGGTACGGAATCCCCGCGGCGCGCGTGAATCGCGATCAGGCGGCGCGCCTGGCAGCCGTTATTCCTTCTCCGCTCCATCGCAAGCCGGAGCGCATGAACTCATACAGCAGTGAGATTGAACGGCGCATGGGGCAGATGGGTTGGTGAGTAACCGGGCATAATTGCGCGTAGCCAAACTTACATTTCGTACGTCTGAAGAATTGTGCGCCCGTTGTTGCGCTGCGGGCTTACACTAGTGATCAGGAAATGAAGTTAGCGGCCCTTTTAGTCCTGAGCCTTGTGCCACTGGGTCAGGCCGGCTCGACCGATTATTTTGTTCCGGAACACCGGATATCCGGAATCGGCGTTGCCCGTGACGATATTTCTGCAGAGTTGCTGGCCGCCCGCACGGACCTGATGATTCAGTCGCAAACCTTCATCATTATGCGAGAGGCGCTGGCTGTGCCCGGCGCCCGGCGCATCACCGGCGATCCCAGATTACAATCCATCTTCCGCCTGGCGGCGCAGCGGAGCCATCTGCCGGTTACGCTGATTGAGGCGATCGCCTGGCTGGAGAGTTGGGGCGATTCCAGAGCGGAAAGCGTCGCCGGTCCCAAGGGCATCATGCAAATATCGGTTGCCACCGCTCACGATATGGGTCTGAAGGTGCTGCAGGCTACCCGCTACAAAGTAACCCGCGAAAAGGTGCCGGTAAAGAGCAGCCGCAAGAAGCCCAGGTTTAAGATAGTCACCCGCAAGACTCCGTATGTCGTGACGGTGCGCGACGACCGCCTGGTGCCGGAGCGCGCGATTCCCGCGGCGGCAAATTACCTGGCGTCCCTGGAGCAGCGGTTTGGCGGGCGCGATTGGGCTATCTTCGCATACCACTGCGGTCAGGGCTGCGTTACCGAGATGCTGGAGTTGACGCGGCGCGCACGCGGTATTCCCAAAGGCGAAGTAACTGTTCCGCGTATGTTCTTTTCCTGCAGCCCGGCGTGGAATCGCGAACTGTACCAGGCGATTCAGCAGCAGATGCAGCGCGATTACTCGCCCACTTACTACTTCCGCATTATGCGGGCGCAACAGTTATTGGCTCTGTACCGGCGCGACCCGGCGGAGTTCCAGGCGCTTTCCCGCGAGCACAGAAGCGAGTTCGCCACGGCCGGGCGTGCGCCGCATCGCCTTTCGGTGTGGCTCAAACGGGACGACCTGGTCTATCGTACCGGCGACGATATCCGCGCCGATCTGGGGGGGCGCCTGGTCAGGGCGTTGGATCGCCCTGCCTATTTCGGGTACCAACTCCGGCTCGATCCGGGCCAAGATTATGCGCTGGATTCCCCCTCCGCCATGGGCACCCTGATGTATCTGGCATTTGAGACGCGGCGGCTGTTCGATGAAATGCACCCGCGCGGGGAGAAGTTCCAGCCGCTGCTCGTCACTTCTCTGGTAGAACCACAGGACCGGCTGCGGGCCGGCGGCAAAGAGTCGCTGGCGCACGGTTCCGGACACGTCTTCGATATCGACTATTCCGGCCTGCCGCCCGCGGAGTTGGAGTGTCTGCGGTTTGTAATGGACGACCTGGGTTGGGACGGCTACCTGGGTTTCGTCGAAGACGGACTGGACAGCCTGCACATCGGCTGCGCGCCTTCGGAGCGCGATTTCTTCGCCACCGTGTTTCAGGAAGCCGCGGGCGCCGTGAAGACGGAGTAGATCGGTTCGCCGGAAAACTGCTTGAGTTTCCCGGCGGCCCCCGAAGGTGGACGGGCCGTGAGTGATGGGATCTCCAGGCCACCGCTTCGTCTGGCAAGGTAACGATTCTGTCAAATGGTGAGCCGTATGGACATCGCCAAGATCCTTCGGAGTTACAATAGGGACACAGTCATGCCGGCCAGGCATTTCCAGCGGACGGAGAGCTTATGGTTAAACCCGGGAACAATCTTAGCGCCGGCGCTCAACAAGCCATACACGACATGGTTGAGCTGGAAATGTACCTGCTGGCTCAGTCTCAGCAAACACCGTGGCCCATGCTCCCGCGAACTACCCGGAAATCGCCGAAAACCAAAGCGTCCTGCACTAAAGCGATTGAGTCCCGGGTAGCAAATGAACTTGTTGACCGGGGATTTATAGAAGCTACTTCAAACCGGACATACGTTGTTAGCAATTCCGGCCACCAGTTTTACGAACAGGACACGATACCGAATTGCAGCCTGCTCGACCGAGACGCGGAATAAGGGAACGTCATCGAGGCTGCCACCTGCTCCAACCCGGAGCCATTGCGTACTCTGCTTCTTCATGATCCCGTGCTCGGGCTATTCGTCGCGCAAAGCGACTATCGGGTCTACACGCGCGGCCCGGAGTGCCGGCGCCAGGCAGGCTGCCAGGGCCACCGCTAAGAGAAGGGCGGCAACTCCAGTGAACGTCAGGGTATCGCGCGGCTGTACTTCAAAGAGCAGGGTTGCCAGGACGCGGCTGAGCGCATACGCGCTTGCCAGGCCGATGCCGATGCCGGCGGCGGCTACCAGCATCCCTTGGAGGGCGATCCAGCGAAGCACGCCGGAAGGCTGCGCGCCCAGAGCCATGCGCAGGCCGATTTCGCGCGTGCGCCGGCTCACCGAATAGGCCAGCACGCCGTACACGCCGATGGACGCGATGAGCAGCGCGACTCCGGCGAAAACTCCGAGAAGGGTTGCGTTGAGCCGCGGCTGGGCGGCGTTGCCTCCGGGAATTGCGCACCTACCCGTGTGGCGACCAGGTCCATCTCCGTCTGCGCCTGCCGTGGTGTAACACCCGGGCGCAAGCGTCCAAATACGACAATCACATGGTTGAGACGGATCTCGCGGCCGGGGTCGATAATCAGCGGCGTCCAGATGTCACCCGAAGTAAGGAAGGGAAGTCCGGCCGGCGCAATGCCCACCACGGTGTGGTCGATGCCGTTGAGTGTGATGTGTGCGCCAACGGCGGAGGGGGCGCGCGCGAAGCGCCGGCGCCAGAGGGCCTGGCTGATCAGGGCTACCGGCGCCGCGCCGGGCCGGTCGTCACCTTCCCGAAAACCGCGCCCCATGACCGGCTGGATTCCCAGGATGGGCAACAGCGACGGGCTGATGGTGGCGCCGTTGTACTGCTCGGGGTCGCCGCGGCCGGTCAGCGTGTAGATGCCCGCGCCGATGGCGCCCAAGCCCTGAAAACTGCGGTTTTGCTCGTTCCAGGAGAGATAATTCAGCACCGAGGCGGCAAAGCTGGTGATGTTGAGCCTGTCGTTCTTCTCGGCCACCTGCATCAGGCGATCCGGCGATGCGAACGGCAGCGGCCGGATCAGCACCGCGTTGACCACGCTGAAGATGGCGGTGTTGGCGCCAATCGTCAGGGCCATGGTCAGCACGGTGGCGGCGGTGAAGACAGGGGACTGTCGCAGCGTGCGGGCAGCGTATCGCAGGTCGGCGAGCAGCATGGGTTAGAGACGCGAAGTAGCCTGAATGGTACCGCGGGGCCGTTCGCGTCTTCCCTTGCGATGCCGCCGTATCAAGCTACTGCGATTCCGTGCGTTTCAGACGGACCCCTCCGTTGGTGGTGGAAATGTGAATCAGCGGACCGCCGGCGCCCACATTAAAGTCCAGCCGGCGCGGTCTTGCTATTGCTCTCCAGCATGACGGGAAAATCCGAGTTGACATTGCCGCTTTGGGTTTCCGCCTGGACGTGCGCCGAGTAATACGCCGGCATCGCGACGGTGACGCCGCCATTCCGGGTGCTGACTTCCATTTGCCGTCCGTCCCATATCGAGCCGGTCAGCTCCACCTGAATTCCGCCGTTCACCGTGGCGCCGCTGACATCGCCGGCCACCCGCCGCAGGTGCACGCCTCCGTTGGTTCCGTCGAAGTGGATCTGGCCGCGAACGTCGGAAATGGTGATGCCCCCATTGTGCGCCTTCAGGGTCAGATCGGTATTCTGCGGCACGAAGATTTCATAGCTGATGCTCCACCCGGAATTGTTGGGGGCTTCCGGTCCGTTGGCGCGCACCTGTCCTCCGGAAGTGTCGATCGAGACCTGCCTGGCCATGGCGACGGCAGCGGCATCGGTATCGGCCTCGGTTTCGACGCGGGCGCGAACCAGCACTTCGCTGCGCAGCCAGCCTTTGACGGTGGCGCCGCCGTTCCGCCCGGCATCCACATTCAGCCGGCCGAGCCCCGGTACGGTTTGCTCGCGGATTTCGCAATGGCGCACGCGGTCGTTATCGTTGCCGTCGTTTTGGCAAGTCAGTTGTTTTTCGCTGTTGTCCTGCAATTGAGCGAGTAAGGGAACACCGGTGGCGGCAACGGCCATACCGAGCCAGGCCGCGCCTGTAAGTACCGATCTCATCGAATCCTCCTTGCGGTACGGCAACCCCGGCTCGCGGGCCGTGCGATTCGCCGTCAGGTAGGATACTGGCGCGTCCGGGAAAGGTTACACAAAAAAATGCACAGGGTGCGTTCCTCGATGGCGATTACACCGTGAAACCCGGTGTAATCCTGCACGCGGGACGCGTATGGCCTTATTCTGGAGTTTCGGCTCCATTGTTTCAGGACGAGAAATGACACGTGTTCTTTTTACTACCGCACTTATCGCCTTCACGCTGCAGGCTCAGGATCACACGCTCGGCGTAGGGGTTTACCCCGGCGATCCCAAGGAAAACTTCGGGCCCTCTGTACGAATCGACTCCACCGCGTACCGCAATCTGGCGCTGCATCGTGCGGCGTACCAGTCTTCCGCCTACGATTACAACCTGACGGCGCAATTGGTTACCGACGGGATCAAGGATCCGGCGCTGCCGCGATGGATTGCCGTCTCCACCAGCCAGCAGGGCGTACTGAAAAAGAACGAGCGGGAATACATGCTCGACGGCAACTGGGTGACCAATGTCGAGTTTGAGCGGCGTCACTGCCTGGGTTCAGTTTGAACTGGCCGGCGGGGCCGCGCCGTTCGAGGTGGACCGGATCGAGGTGGACGGGGCCGTGAAAGCGCCTTCGGGCGAGCCGGAAATCTGGGCTTGCGTGGTGTCCGGATCCGATGACGGCGCGAATTGGAGCGAAGTGGGGCGAGCGGAAGGCATGGCGCGTCCCTCGGGCGATATCCGCCCTTCGGTGAAGTTCCATACAGTCTTCGCGTCATCGATTTTACCGTCTGACGTTTTCGGATCCGCGGGCGCGGTCCTGGCTGGTTAACGGTGTTTCGTTCTTCCGGGGCAACGCGCCGGTGCAGGTTGGCGGCCCCCACCAGTTTTCCAGCGCCTGGAAGAGTGCGGGCGCGGGCGAAGAGTGGGTCTATGTGGACCTGGGCGCGCCGTGCAGTTTCGACCGCGTGGCGCTTTCCTGGGTCAGGCGCGCGGTGGAAGGTGCGGTGCAGGCGTCGGACGACGCGTCGAATTGGAAGACCATCGCCGCCCTGCCGGCCGCGGGGACGACGGACGATCTCAAGCTGGCGCAGCCGGTGCAGGCGCGGTACGTGCGGGTGCTGATGGAGAAACCGGCCGCGCCGGACGGGTACATCCTCAGTGAGATGGAAGTGTTCGGCAAGGGCGGGCCGGTCCCGCAGGCAAAGCCCGGGCCGGCGCCTTCGGCTACGCACCTGGAACTATCCGGCGGCGGTTGGCGCGTGGAGCGGGATTCGCTGGTGAAGGCGGGCGGCGAAGCGCTATCGAAGGCCGGCTTCAACGATGCGGGCTGGATTGTGGCCACCGTGCCGGGCACCGTCCTGGTGAGTTACCTGAACGCCGGCGCGCTGCCCGATCCGAACTTCGCGGACAACCAGTTGGCGATTTCCGATTCGTTCTTCCAGGCCGACTTCTGGTATCGCAACGAGTTTTCGCTGCCGGCCTCATTTGCCGGTAAAGACGTGTGGCTCAACTTCGACGGCATCAACTGGAAGGCCGAAGTCTTCCTCAACGGCGAAAAGCTGGGGCGCATCGAGGGCGGCTTTATGCGCGGCCGCTTCGACGTGACGAAGAAGCTGCGCCCGGGTGCGAAGAACGTGCTGGCGGTGCGGATTCTGAAGACCGCCACACCGGGCAGCGTGAAGGAGGCCACGGCACAATCCACCGACAAGAACGGCGGCGCGCCGGGTGCGGACAATCCGAGCTTCCATGCGTCCATCGGTTGGGACTGGATTCCGACCATCCGCGGACGGGAGACGGGCATCTGGAATCGCGTGTACCTGGAGGCCACCGGACCGGTGACGGTGGAGAATCCTTTCGTGAGTTCGGTGCTGCCGCTGCCCGATACCAGCCGCGCCAGCGTGACGGTGGAGGTGACGCTGCACAATCACTCCGCGGCGCCGGTCTCCGGGACGCTGCGCGGGCGCTTCGGGAGCGAAGCCTTCGATGTTCCGGTGACTCTGGAGGCTGCGCAGGCGAAGACGGTGAAGCATACGCTGCAATTGAGCAATCCGAAATTGTGGTGGCCGGCCGGATATGGGCAGCCCAATTTGTATGAGGTCAGCCTGCAATTCGAGACAGGGCCCGAACGCGGTTTCCGATACCAGGAAGTTTCAGTCCGGCGTGCGGCAGTTCACATATAGCGAGGAGGGCCATACGCTGCGCATGTGGATCAACGGCCGGCGCTTTATTCCCAAGGGCGGCAACTGGGGCTTCGGCGAATCCCTGCTGCGCTATCGCGGCCGGGAATACGATGCGGCGGTGCGGTATCACGCGGAAATGAACTTCAACATGATCCGCAACTGGGTGGGGCAAATCGGCGAGGACGAATTCTACGAAGCGTGCGACCGGCACGGCGTGGTGGTGTGGCAGGATTTCTGGCTGGCCAATCCGTGGGACGGTCCCGATCCAAACGACGAAGGCATGTTCCTGAGCAACGTGAAGGACTTCATGCTGCGCATTCGGAGCCACCCGTCGGTGGGGCTGTACGTGGGGCGCAATGAGGGTTATCCGCCGAAGACCATCGACGATGGTATTCGCGCGGCTCTGGCGAGCATTCATCCGGACCTGCACTATATTCCCAGCTCGGCGGACGATGTGGTGAGCGGGCACGGTCCTTACCAGGCGCAGTCGCCGAAGTATTACTTTTCGCAGCGCGCCACCACGAAGTTTCACAGCGAGATGGGGATGCCCAACATGGTGACGCTGGACAGCCTGAAGCTGATGATGCCGGAAGCGGCGATGTGGCCGCCGCAGGGGCCCCTGTGGGGCATTCATGATTTCACTAATGCAGGCGCGCAGAACGGCGCCGCGTTCCGGGCGCGCATCGAAAAGAGCTATGGCCCCGCGGACAACGTGGCGGACTGGCTGTGGCTGGCGCAATTCGAAAACTACGAAGGGTATCGCGCCATGTTTGAGGCGCAGGGCAAGAATCGCATGGGCCTGCTGATCTGGATGAGCCATTCCTGCTGGCCCTCCTTCGTCTGGCAGACCTACGACTATTACTTCGATCCGACCGCCGGATATTTCGGCGCGAAGAAGGGCTCCGAGCCTCTGCACATTCAGTGGAATCCGGTCACCGATCAGGTGGAAGTAGTGAATTACAGTGCGGGCGCGGCGGCGGGGCTCACCGCGCGGGTGCAGGTGATCAATATGGACGGCGTGGTGAAATGGGAGAAATCGGCTACGCTGGATAGCGCCGAAGACAGCATGTCCGCGCCCATCAAAATGGAGTATCCGGACGGTCTGACGCCGGTTTACTTCCTCCGGTTGGAATTACGGCAGGGCCAGCGGCTGGTATCGGACAACTTTTATTGGCGGGGCACGGAGGAGGAGAACTATCGCGCGCTCCGGTCGCTGCCGAAGGTGGCGATCGAGGCAGCGACAACCGCGGAGCGGCGCGGGGGCCGGTGGTTCCTGAAGACGGCGCTGGCCAATTCGTCATCCACGCCCGCGCTGATGGTGCGGTTGAAAGCCGTCCGCGAAAAGAGCGGCGACCGGATTCTGCCGGCCATCTACAGCGATGGCTACGTGGCTCTGATGCCTGGCGAGAAGCGCACCATCACTACCGAACTCAGCGAGGCGGACGCGCGGGGCGAGAGTCCGCGGATTGTGGTGGAAGGCTTCAACGTGAAGTAGGCCTTACGGAATCAATTGGTAGCTGACGAAGGCCAGACGGCGGCCATCGGGGGACCACGAGGGCACATTGATGGTGCCCTGTCCGCCGAACAGTTTGGTCAGAATGGCGATGCGGCGAGTGGCCAGATTCATGACGCGCAGCATCACCTCTTTGTTGGCGGGGTGGCCGTCCACGCCTTTTTCATACGTCAGGAACACCAAGCGCCCCCCGTCCGGGGAAAGGTGCGGGAACCAGTTATTGAAGCCGTCATCGGGCGTCACCTGTTCCTGCTCGACTGCCGTCCGGCTTCATGCGCCAGATCTGCATCAGGCCGCTGCGAATGGAGTTGAAGTAGATGTACTTGCCGTCGGGAGAATATTCGGGTCCATCGTCGAGACCTTCGGCTGTGGTCAGGCGCGTTTCCGCGCCACCGGCGGCGGGGATGGTGTAGACGTCGAAGTTGCCGTTGCGATCTCCGCAGAAGGCCAGGGTCTTGCCGTCCGGCGACCAGCCGTGAAAGTACGACGGCGCATTCTCCGTGATTTTTCGCGCTGCGCCCCCGCCGATGGGCGCCACATAAATCTGCGATTGATGGTTCCCCTGGGATTGATCGCTGACCGCAATCATGGCGCCGTCCGGCGAGATGGCGTGATCGTTGTTCAGCCGCGTGGCGATTCCTGTGTCGATCGTCTCGGGCTTGCCGCCATCGGCCGCGATGCGGTGCAGGCGTCCGTCGCCGTTGAAGATCAGCATGTTGTCTTTGGTCCAGTTGGGTGCTTCGAAACGCCCCGGCGCCACGTACGTCACGCGCCGGTCGGTGGAGGCCACGGTGATTGTTTCCAGGGTGCTGTAGAGCTTCGGCTGCCCGGAAGCAGGCGGCAGCGGCGTCACCTCGACGTTTTTGAAGAGCACGGTTTCGATGGCGTCTTTGTTGTGCGCGCTGACCCCGATTCCCACGTAAAACGGATCCTTCAGCGGCGCCTTCATGGAGCCGCCGGCCAGGTGTAACTGCTCTCCTTCGCCGGCGATATACATGTAAAAATAATCACCCACTTTGGTGATGCGGAGTTTCTTCACGGCCGTCTGGCTACCCTGCACCTCGTGGGTGGCCGCGCCCTGCATTTCGCGCGATTGGAGCGAGGTGAGGCCGCTGGCATGGGCGGCGGCATCGGCATAGGCGGAATCGGCGTCGAGGCTCTGGCGGATCATCAGCACCCCCTTCTTGTGGGGATCGCCTGTTGTGGTTGGGAAGGAGACTTCGGCTGTCAGCGACACATCGCCGGAGACTTTTTTCCAGACGTAATGAAGCGCGTCGGCTGTTCCCCAGATATTTTCACCGCTGGCGGTAATGCGGTAGGTCTTTTGGGATGCGTCATACTCCACCGACCCGGGATGTAGTACGGTGCCGACATCGCCGTGGCCTTCGAAAATGCCCGGTTGGGCCAGTAGAAGCCGGCGCCGCCAGCAGAGCGGCCATCGCGATCCGCATGTGATTCCTCCACGTAGGCCCAAAATATAGCATGACCCGCCGGGCAGCGAACGACGTATAAGAGGGTGTATTACGGTGTAATCCCACCGTGATCGGCGGGGATGGACGTGGTTGCCGTCCCGAGCCTAGTGGCGGCCCAACCCAGGCACGCCACCAGAAGTCCCGACAGCACGGCCGGCTTGACGGAAAAGTAGATCAGGCAGAGGACCAGGCTGGCTACTTGCACCGCGCAGAAGACCCAGCCCAGCGGCCCGGCGGCCTGCGGCGAACTGCCCGCCAGACGCTCAGGTGCCACGCCACGAAGGCCGAGAACAGTAAGTAAGCCGTCACATAGAGTCCGAAGCCGACATAGAAGCCGCCATAGCTGTAGCTGGCATGACCCACCTGGAAATGGACGTTCGTCATGGCGTCGCGCACGGCCAGCGCCTCCGCGGTGGGCGGCCGGAAGCCCAGGAATCCGAACGTGTGACCGGCCGCGAACAGGAGATACATCACCGCGGCGATTCGATAAAGTACTTTTGCGTTCATTGCTGCGCCTCCGCGGCGGCGCGGTAGATCTCCAGCAGACCCGCCCAGGCATTCGGCGCTTCCATGAAGGTGCGCATGGCGGCGGCACCGGCGCCGTGGCGTTCGAAATAGCGGTGTTCCAGATCCACGCGAGTCGTGCCGTCGGACTGCGGCGTGAAGGAGATTTCCACCTCGCTGGACCGCGCCAGGTCGGGTTCGTACTGCCAGGCGTCAGTGATTTGCCATGCCATGACGAACCGGCGGGGCGGCTCCCATACCAGCACCCGGCCCCAATCGCATTCGGTTCCGTCGGTCTGTTCGGTGTAGCAGCGGCCGCCCGGCGGCCCTTCCATCACGAATCTCTTCGCCGGCACTTTTCCGATATGGTGTCCGCGCGGCCACCAGGTGTCTATGCCTTCGGTGAAGACGCGAAAAGCGCGCTCGGCGCCGGCTCGCACGGTGATGCTTTTGCGGACCGGGGCATCGGACGGTTGCTCGACGGTGGGTATCATCATTGCTCCTCAACTTTGTTCTTAAATGCGATCAGGGCGTGGTTCCAAAACTGGTCGAAATATTCGCGCAGGGAATCGAACGCTTCCGGGTTCAGCGCATAGAGGCGTCGCGTGCCGCTGGTGCGGTCCACCACCAAGCGGGCTTCCTTCAGAACTCGCAGGTGCTGCGAAATCGCCGGCCGGCTCATGGGGAAGTCTTCGGCGAGTTTGCCTACGGGGAGCGGTCCGTGGAGCAGGCGCTCCAGGATAGCGCGCCGCGTGGCATCGCCCAGGGCATCGAGCTGCGCTGATTGGTAAGCGTTCACTTACGGTAAGTATATTCTTACCGATTAGAGGCTGTCAACGATTTTTAGTCGTGCCGCAACGTGACGGCGGGATCAACGACGGCGGCCCTGCGCGCGGGCAGGAAACTGGCGCTCAGGGCGGCGCAGGCGAGAACGGCGGCCACGGCAGCATAGGTAGCGGGATCGGTAGGCTTGACGCCGTACAGCAGGGTGGCGAGCGAGCGCGTAAGGAACAGCGCGCCGCCGATACCGGCCAGCGTGCCCGCGCCTACCAATAGCGCGCCCTCCCGCATCACCAGCCCGAGCACGGCGCCGGGGGATGCGCCCAGCGCCATGCGAATACCGATCTCCGCGCGGCGTTGCGTCACCGAAAAGGCGAGCACTCCGTAGACGCCGACGATGGCCATGAGGAACGCGATGCCGGCGAAGGTGGAGAGCAACACGGTGTTGAAGCGCGGGGTGGCGGTCACCTGGCCGATGGCTCGATCGAGGGTTGTCACCTTGGTAAAGAGGTGGGGATGGGCGGCACGCAGGACGCGGGCCACGACGCCTTCCGGGGCTGCGCCGCGGACCAGAAACTGAAGATCGCCCGCGCCTCCCAGCGCCGGATCGTCGATAAACGCCTGCGGCGCGGCGTGCCGGTTTAGACCCTGGTTCTTGGTGTCGGCGATCACGCCCACCACGGTCCGAAAGGCCGCGGCGCGGCCTCCCAGGATTTGTTTGCCGATGGGGCTTTCGTCCGGGAAGTAAGCGCGGGCGGCGGCTTCGTTGATTACGGCTACGGTATCGAGGTGATGGAAATCGTCATCGGTGAAGAAGCGGCCCTGCACGGTGCGGCTTCCGGCGGCCTGAAAGTAATCCGGGCCCACACCGCAGACAGAAACGCTGTCGCCGCGATGAAAGGGCTCCGGCAGGGGACGGTCGGAGCGTGAGAAGGTGATAAACATGCTGCCGCCGGACATGGGGCTGCACTCGGTGAGCGCGGCGGCTTCGATGCCGGGAATCCGTCGCAACTGGGCCAGCGTGGAAGAGATCAGCCCGGCACGCGCGGAGGGCTCGCGATCGGGTCCGCGCAGCGGTATGGACACGGTGAGCAGGTGTTCGGGCTGGAATCCCAGATGATCGCTTTGCAGGTGCCAGAGGGTCTGAAACAGCAGCGCCGCGCCGGAAAGCAGGATCACCGACAGGGCTACTTCGGCAGTCACCAGAGTTCGGCGCAGGAAGCGGTGTCCCGCTGTTGCGACGCCCCGGCGCAGAAGCGACTGCGGGTCGATGCGCCCGGCACGCAGAGCGGGAAGCCCGCCGAAAATCAACGCGGTCCCAAACGAGATTGCCAGCGCGATGCCGAAGACGCGGAAATCCGTGGTGACTTCGCTCAGCCGCGGCAAGCTTCCGGCGCCGAAGTGGACGAACGCGCGGAGAGCCACCGCCACAAAGAGCACGGCTAGGCAGGGTGCCGGCGGCGATCAGCAGTGCGATTTCGGTGAATAACTGGCGGGCCAGGCGTCCGCGCCCTGCGCCGATGGCCGCGCGCACGGCGAGTTCGCGCGCACGCGCCGACCAGCGGGCCAACAGCAGATTGGCCACGTTGGCGCAGGCGATGGCCAGCAGGCACGCGGCGGCGCCCATCAGAATAAACAGCAGCGTGCGGACATTGCCGGCGCGATGGTCGCGCAGGGATTCCAGCACGGGACGATTATCGGCGTGGAACATCTGCGGAAAATCGGCAACGGTATTGGCGAACAGCCGGTCCAGATCGGCGCGCGCCTCGGGCATCGTGACACCGGGCTTGAGGCGTCCGAAGACGGACCAGGTGGACATACTGCGGTCGCGATGACTGGCGGTGGGGGATACGGGCAGGGTGGTGAGCAGGTCGATCTTCGTGTCCAGGGGAAACGCAAATGACGGCGGGAGAATGCCGATCACGGTAAAGGGCTGCCCATCGAGCGGGATCGTCGAGCCCACGATGTCGCGCCGGGCCTGGAAGTGGGCGCGCCAGACATGGTCGGTGAGCAGCACGGCTTTCGGCCCGTTGGGCAGTTCCTCCTGGGCATTGAAACTGCGGCCGGCCGCGGGAGCGATGGCGAACGCGTCCAGGAAGTTGGCCGAAACGCGCGCGCCGCGGACCTCGGCTGGATTCGGCCCGCCCAGAACCATAGGGCCGATGAAGCCGGTGGCGGCGAGTTGTTCAAACGCCTGGTTGTCGCGCCGCCATGCCACGTAATCCGGTGAGGGCACGAACTCGGCGTTGATCGCGGGAAAGCGGATGCCTACCCAGGCAAGTTGCGCCGCATCGCGGTATGGCAGGGGGCGCAGGAAGATGGTATCGGCGATGCTGAATACCGCAGTGGTGGCGCCGATGCCCAAGGCGAGCGAGAGAACGGCCGCGGCAGAGAACGCCGGCGAGCGGCGCAGCACGCGGGCGGCATAGCGGAGGTCCTGCGCGAAGCGGGCGAGAGCGGCGAACCCGCGGACTTCGCGCGTGGCTTCCAGAGTGAGGGCGCGGCTGCCGAAGAGGCGGCGGGCTTCCATTTCCGCCTGTTCGCGGGACAGGCCGCGGTCCATCCACTGTTTAGTTTCGATCGCGAGGTGGGCTTCCAGTTCCTCCGCGAGATCGGCTTCGGACGGCTTGTGAAACAGACGTCGCCACATGCGTTCACTCCTTGACGGGTTTCATGGTGCGGGCCACGGCGCGCACCAGTTGCCTCCAGCGGGACTGCTCCAGAAGCAGTTGCCGCTTGCCTTTGGGGGTGAGTTTGTAATACCGGGCGCGCCGATTGGCTTCCGACATCTGCCAGTCCGACGCCAGCCAGCCCTTCTGCTCCAGGCGGTGCAGGGCGGGGTAGAGCGAGCCGTGCTCCACCTGCAACACTTCCTGCGAGCGCTGCCGGATGGCCTGTCCGATGCCATGGCCATGTTCGGGCCCCCACTGAAGCACCTGGAGGACGAGCAGGTCGAGCGTGCCCTGCATAAGATCGATGCGGTCCGGCATGGGTACACTATAGCAGATTGTCTACCGGAGGGAATCTACCAGAGCAGGGAGACAGGCCGGGAGGCCTGTCTTACTTCAGTTTGCGGTCGAGGAAGCGTGCAGTGGCCTGGTAGGCTTCGTGCCAGCTCTTGTACAGCAGGAAGTCGTGGACTTCATCGGGGAAGATCAGCTCTTCCACTTCCACTTTCCGGCGGCGGAGCGCGTCGGCCAGCATGACCGTGTTATTGAACAGCACATCGGGATCGTCGTCGCCCTGAATGAGCAGGACAGGCGATTTCCAGGTGCTCAGGAAATTCATGGGAGAAGATTCGAAGGCGATCCGGTAATCCGGGGCGCCGGCGGGGATGCCGAGTTCGACGGCCCAGTCGTGGACGCCATGGAAATCGACGCCGGCCTTGAAGAGGTCGGAGGCGCGGGCCAGCGCCAGCGCGGTGAGATAGCCGCCGTAGGATCCGCCCCACGCGCCGATGCGGGCGGGATCCACTTCGGGGCGCGAGCGCAGGAAGATGCCGGCGCCCTGCACATCGTTGTACTCGCTGGCGCCGGACGGGCCGTAATTCAGGGCTTCGCGAAAATTGAGGCCGTAGCCCGTGCCGCTGCGGTAATTCACGCTGAGCACCACGTAACCGCGGCTCGCCAGGTACTGATTCAGCGCATAGGCATTGGAGTAGTAGTACATGGGGTGCCAGCCGAGCAACATCTGGCGGCGCGACCCGCCATGAAAGAATACCAGGGCCGGCGCGCGACCGCTGCGGTTCGGCGGCAGGAAGAGTTGACCGTGCAGGGTGAGGCCGTCGGCGGAAGGGAAGATCACCTGTTGCGGCGTCACCATCTGGCTCAGCGGAAAATCGGCGGGGAGTGCGGCGGCGTCCAGGTCGCGCAACGCGGCGCCAATGCGGACGGCGGGGTGCAGTGGATGTTGCGCGTCGGAGCGTAATAGCGCGATGGCGTTCGGATCGCTGGTAGGCGCGGGCGCGACTTCGATGCCTTGACCGGAGGTGAGCGCGACGGGCTCTCCGCCGGCGGCGGCGACCTTCCAGAGATGGCGGCGGTCAATATCGCCCTGGTTGGAAGAGAAGATCAGGTCGCGGCCGCCGGCTGCCAGGGCCACGTCCTCGACTTCGAATTCGCCGGGCGTGAGGAGCAGCGCGCTGCCGCCGGTGACGGCGACGGAGTACAGGTGCGTCCAGCCGTCGCGTTCCCACGGGAAGACGATGCGGCCATCGGCGGTCCACGCGAGTTGATTGGCGGAGGTGACACCGCGGAAGACGCTGCCCGGACCGGGAGCCGCGCGCCACAATTCGCGCCCCTCGCCGGTTTCCGCGCCAGCGATGCGGATGGACCACGGTTCGCCCGCGCGCCGGGCTTCGCGCACGGCACGCTTGCCGCTGGAAGGCTCGCGGAGAAATGCGATGGTGCGGCTATCGGGAGACCAGACGGGCTCGGAATCGTCGCCGGTGCCGGGGTCCAGATAACGGAGTTCGCCGGCGGCCACGTTGTAGACGCCGATGAAGCTGTGATCGCCGCGGGCGCTCACGAAGCTGAGGCGTGCGCCATCGGGCGACCAGGCCAGGCGGCTGCACGTGCCGCGCGCGTGGAAGGACGGAATGGGCTTGCCGTCGAACTGCACTAGTGAAACCTGGCCGCCGGAGACGAACGCGATGCTGTTTCCGTCCGGCGCGATGGCCGGGTCGCTGCCGGTGGCGAGTTTGCGCGGGGGCGCTCCGTCGAGGCCGGCGATCCAGATATCCTGAGACACGCCTTTGGGATTCAGCGCGGGATTGGCGGAGCCGCCGCGTACGTAAAGGATGGCGGCGCCGGATGGCGTCCAGCGCAGGTTGGCGATTTCCTGCCCGTCGTCCTGTGTGTAAGCGGTGATCTTGTGCGCCTGCCAGGAAGGCGGCCCGGCCACCAGGATGTTGCGTACGCCTCGCGAGTTGGAGACCCAGGCGACTTTCCCGCCGGCCGGCGCCGCGGTCAAGTCGGTGGGAAAGGCGGCGCCCAGCACCTGATCGAGCGTGAACTGGCCATGGGCTACCGAGATGACGAGACAGGCCAGGAGGCCTGTCTTACTGGACTGTTTCGTATTCCACCTTCTTGCGCGCCGGATAGACGTAGGGGACCACGAGGCTTTCGGTGCCATCCATGCCGATGGCCTTTACGCCGAAGCGGGCGTCATCGATCGAGACATCCTTGAGGGTGTACTCGTTGACTTTGCCGACGAAGATTTCCTGTTCCCAGAACGGGGACGTCGTGGGACGAACCACTACGGCGAAGCCTTTCAGATTGGCGTCCGGCCCCACCGTGCGCCAGCGAAGCTGGGCATCGTAACGGGAGGCTCCCCGGGCGATCATGGGCGTGGGACCGCGCCCCGCCGCGCCCGCCGGAGCATTCGCGCCAGTGCGCGGCAGGCTCATCACGGCCGGCTCGGCGGGCGCCAGGGCCAGGCTTGCGGCAGCGGCGCCATTGATTCTGGCGACGCGAGTGGTGTAAGGCACGGACATATTTTCCAGCAGGTCGGTAGCGGTGTGCTGGTTGGCGTAGTTTTCGTTGGGAGTCGAAATGCGGACGGCGGCGAAGCCTTCAAGCTGGAACGGCGTGTGGTCGCCGCCGCGGCCCAGGCGGTCCTGCAGGAACATGACTTTCACTTTCATGGACGGCACGTAGCGTTCGCCCATCTCGCGCACCAGGCGCGCCAGTTGCTGGTTGGGCGAATCCTGAATCTCGTCGCTGTACACGCTGACGCTGCTGTTATCGATGCGGCCGTTACCGGAAACTTCGGTGCCGATGATGTCGTTGTTCAGGACGGCTTCGATGTTCCACTTCTCCGTCCTGGCCTTGGCGGCTTCGAGCGTGCTGCCCACCAGACCCTGTTCTTCTCCGGCGAAAGCCACGAAGACCAGGGTCTTATCGAATTCGTACTGGCTCATCACCCGCGCCAGTTCCATGACGGCGGCAGTCCCGCTGCCATCGTCGCATGCCCCGGGCGCGGGTAGCGCGGCATTCTTTTCGTAATCCGCGGGAGTCTGCTGCGGCGGTGCACTGCCGCCTTGTGTGGGGCGAGCGCCCAGATTCAGCGAATCGTAATGGCCGCTGATCAGAATCTGCGTCTCGGGCATGGTCTTGCCGGGGAGCACGGCAATCACATTATAGAGATCGACGTCCTTGAAAATACGCTGTCCTTGTTTCTTCACCCGGTACTTGTCGAAACGAACCTGCAGACGCGGGCTGTAGCTTTGGAGTTCGTGGAAGATCCACTGGCGCGCGGCGCCCACTCCATGTTCCGGATCGTCGGGATTAGAGAGCGTGTTGCGTGTTCCGAAGCTTACCAGCTTTTCGAGCGTGGCCTTGATGCGAGCCTCGGATACTTCGTCCACCAGTTTGCGAATCTGCGGGTTGACGGCATTTTCATCGGCCCGGGTGTGGAACGCGAGGCAAAAGAAGAGAGCTGTAGCGGCTGTGGAGTAAAGCGCTTTCATGAGTTTGGGACTATGGTATCAGAGCGCGGCCGGAAGCAGTTCCTGTAATTGAAAAGCGTGGCGGATGGGGTGCATGACGGCATGCTCCAACATGGAGTCGATACAGTAGCGCGTCTGCCAGCGCGATGGGTACTCGGGAGTCTCGAGTTTCTCGTTGGGCACTTCGCTGAGTGGGGCCCGCCATCGCTCCAGGACGTGCTCCATGTACTCGTCCGCATCGCGGACAATGGCCGCCGCGTCCGGAGCAGCGCGGATTCCGGGGTCCGGTAATGAGAGCACTTCGCACATCCAGATCATGTACCCGCCGGCCGCTGACAACACGTGCCGTCCTAACGTTTCGAGCGATTCATACGCGGGATCGTCGGACGGCGGCAGATTCACCGGGCTCGCCAGGGCCAGCTTCCAGGTGTGGACGAACCGGCGAAGATGTTCTTCGTGCAAGAGCACCATGGCGCGCACAGCGCGAGAGCGGTACTGCAGATTTGGCATGAGGAGAGAATAGCCCATTCACGGACGCACCGGGTCCGCGGGTATACTGATCGTTATGCGCACGGGCTTGCTGGTATTCCTGGGATTCGCGCTGATGGCCGAAACCGTTGGCGGCCTTCGCTGGACGCCTCCTTCCGGCTGGACGAGCGAAGGGAGCGCCCCCATGCGCGCCGCCACCTACCGGATCGCTCCGGCGCAAGGCGATACGGAACGCGCGGAGTGCGCGGTGTACTTCTTCGGCGCGGGCCAGGGCGGGGGCGTGCAGGCGAACCTCGATCGCTGGAACGGCCAGTTCACGGGAACGGACGGAAAGCCCGCCGCGGCCAGAATTCAAAAGCGCACAATTCACGGACTCGCCGTGACCACCATCGACGTATCCGGTGAGTATTCCGGCATGGGCGGGCCCATGGCGACGACGCGGACCATCAAGTCGCGTTACCGGCTTCTGGGCGCGATCATCGAAAATCCAGGCGGGAATGTGTTTCTGAAATTCACCGGTCCGGAGCGGACCATTGCGGCGAACGAGCGGAGCTTCACGCAACTGCTGGATTCGTTTCAGAAGGAATAGCGTTCAGGGCAATCGCTCCCGCGCGCCCGCTGGAGCCTGGATGCTCTGCAACAGATGCAGCATTTGTTCCGACGCCGGGCCGTCGTAGGCGGGGTTCAGCACGCCGTAGCTTTCCCGGTTGCCGAATTTTCGGGAATGCCCGCTGAGCTGTGTCCCGTTGAGCGGCCAATAGCACCAGTCCAGATCGGTCTCGCGAAGAAACCGGAGGATGTTTCGAAACCAGAAGCCCTGCTGCGTTGGATCGGAACTGTCCAGGCAGCGCGGCGCCTGGCAGGTTCCAAACTCGCCGATCCAGAGCGGCGCCTCGGACTCCTGGCGGAGGAAGGCCCACTTCGCCTGCACGGTCTTTACGTAATCGTCGTAAGTGGCGATGCCCTTGTGACTGAACGGATAGTCGTGCGCGGAGTATACCAGGCGATCCGGCACGTTCAGTTTCACCGGCAGACGCGCAAAGCCGCTCAAGTCGAGAGCGTAGTCGATGCCTTCGACGAAGATGAGCAGATTGGGATTCTCTGCGAGGATCGCATTGCCGCCGCGCTCGGCGGCGGCGTGCCAGTCGGAAGCGGGGTCCGCGCCGCCCCAGGTGACGCCGAAGCGGAGTTCGTTGCGCAGGTCCGCGCCGATCACGGCCGGTTGGTGCTTATAGCGCCGCACCAGGAAACGCCAGTCCGCCAGCCAGCGCTGCTCCGGATAGGCCGGGCTGTGCCAGAGTGCGTTGCCGTCGCCGGCAAAGCAGCACCAGTCGGCGCGGCTTACGTGGTTGTCCAGGATCACGTACAGGCCTTCCCGGACGAGCGCGTCCACCGTCAGATCCAGAACCTCGAGCGCACGCTTCCCCTGCAGCGCGGGATTCGCTGCGATGGCGTAGGCGGGGACCACCGGGTTGGTTTCCACGAGTTCGTTGGACCACGGGATGCGCACGCTGTTGAAGCCCATCGCCTTCACTTCGTGGGCGATGGCGGCGAGCGGGCGGGCGGCCAGGCCTCCCACTGCGAATTCCGGGTTATCCGCGCCATACCAATTCACGCCCGCCAGTTTGACGCGATTGCCCTTGGCATCCACGATCCGGTGATGGGCGGTGTGCAGAGGCAAGTCGGCCGCCCGCGCGAGCGCGAAGGCAGACGCGAGCGCGAGGGCTGTGAGTTGGATCCCTTTGACGAAGGAAAGGCGGTACCGGGGCCGGGGAGGCGGCATCGGGCTTTACGATATCAGCATTCGACAGTGGGATGGGGCCCCTGTCTTACTCTCCGCGCAAAATTTCCAGGGGCTTGCGGCCCAGGATGCGGAAACTGGCGGCCCATCCGGCTGCCGCGGCTAGGAGGGCTGCCAGGGCGATGGTGATTGCGCTGGAGAGCGCGTCCGGGTGGAATTCGATATCCAGCAACTGTTTCAGCACCAGCGCCGCGAAGGCCGAAGCCAGCAGCGTGCCCATGGTTCCGGCGATGCCGCCCAGCGCCAGAAACTCCACCGAGAAAATCCACGCGATGCGGCTGCGGGTGGCGCCCAGCGTTTTCAGTATCACCACTTCCCTCATGCGGCGGAAGCGCGTGCCGGCAATACTGGAGGCCACCATGACGGCCCCGCCAGAATAGTGAATGCCGAAATGAAGCGGATCACCAGGGCGATGCGGTCCACCACGTCTTCCACAATCTCCATGACGTCGGCCATGTTGACTACCGTGACGGTGGGGAAGCGCTGGTACATCACGCGCTGCAAAGCCGGGACATCGGGCGGGCGGACTCGCGCGCTGCCATAGTACACGGCGGGCAAGCCGGCAAGCTGCCCGGGACTGAAGATGAATTCGAAGCGCGCGCTCATGCGGATGGATTCGGTTCGCTGAATGCAGGCTACGCGCGTGCGCACGGGCCGTTTCCAGATGTCCCAGTCGATGAGCGATCCGTTTTTCAGGCGCAGGATGCGGGCGGCTTCCTCGGTGACACAGACCTGCGGATCGCGGTCGCCGGCCTGCCACCATGCGCCGCTGAGGATCTGGGTCTCGGGCGGCATGGATGGCATTTCGGTCACCGAGCGGGTGCGCAGGAAGCGCCGGCCGTAAGCGCGCAGCGGCAACTGCTCCACCGGCACGCCGTCTATGGCAACGATGCGCGCGGCCACGGCCTGGGCCACATCGGGCGCCGCGGTCACGCCGGGCTGCGTGCGGATGAAATCGGCTACGGTCTGGCGCTGCGCGCCGGGAATATCCAGCAGGAAGACGTTGGGCATCCCCGGGGGCGCGCTGCCGCGGATCTGGCGCACCAGCGCGTTTTGCACCAGGAACACCGTGAGAGTAAACATGACCCCCACGCCCAGCGCCACCACGGCGGACTGCGCCTGGTTGCCCGGCCGGTAGAGATTGGCGACGCCGTGGCGCAACATCCCGGGAAGTGAAGCGGGCGCGTGACGGAGCGCCAGGCGGACGCCCCGCAGGGCCAGCCACGCGGCCAGCCAAAGCAGCGCCAGTCCCACGGCCAGGCCGGCGGCGAAAATCGCCCCGGTGCGCAGCGCGTCGCGGAAATTGCCTTGCGAGAGAGTGCCTGCTACCGCGCCCGTGCCCAGCAGGATGAGAAGGCGCACCAGGACGGCCAGCCAGGAGAACCGCCGGCCCTTGCTGCCTGCGGAAACATCCCGGCGGAAGACTTCCGCGGGGCGGATGGCGCGGATCCCGAGCAGTGGCGGCAAGGTAAACAGGAGCGTTACCAGGCAGGCGATGGCCACTCCCTGCACCGCCGGCCAGGGATCCCAGGAGGCTGACGCCTGGATGCTGAAATAGTTCGCGATCAGACCGGGGAATGCGGACGCCACCGCGACGCCCAGCAGCGCGCCCAGGATGCCCCCGCTGAGCCCCAGCAGCAGCGTCTGCGCCGTATAGATGCGGATCACTTGTGACGAGCGCGCGCCAATGCATTTCATCACCGCGATGGAATCCAGCTTCTGCTGCAGGTGGCCGTGCATGGCGCTGCCCACGCCCATAGCGCCGATCACCAGCGCGATCAGTCCGATCAGGCTCAGGAACGTGGTGGCCCGGTCCAGCCCGCGGGTGATGATGGGGTGCGTTTCGGTGTAATCGGCAATGGTGCGCTTCGGGAAAATTGTTCTTCAGGATCTGGCGCACTTCGCCCACCCCGGGAAGGCCCGCGGCGGGCAGGCGGAACAGGTAGCGCTCGGCGGCGCGGCTCCCCAGGCTGATCAGCCCGGTGCGCTCCAGCCCGTCCCGAGTAATCATCACGCGCGGGCCGACATTGAGGCTGCCGGTCATGCGGTCGGGTTCGGACGTCACCACGCCGGCGATCTGGAAATCCTGCCCGCCCAGACGGAGCGTGTCGCCGGTCTTTACTTTCAGACGCACCAGCAAATCGTCGGAGACCACCACGGTATGCGGCATTGAGGGCGCTCGCGGAACGGCCGCGGCGGATCCAGCTTCACTGCGCCGTAATAAGGATAGGACGCGGGATCCACCGCTTTGACCGAAGTCAGCACCGGGTCTTCGGCGGCGGCGGAAGAGGCCATGGTGACAGTCTCGGTGATCCAGGTGTGCTGGACTCCGCGGCGCGCCAGGTCTTGCAGCACTTCCTCCTGTTCGCCGGTGGGCATGGCGAAAACGCGCAGCGACATATCGCCCGCCATCAGCGTGCGGGCTTCGCGCAGCAGCATGTGGCGAAAGGCGCTGCCGAAACTGCGCACGCCGGTAAGCGAGCCGACTCCGATGGCCACGGCCAGCACCACGAACAGGAATCGCGACCGCGACGCGCGCATTTCCCGCCACGCAATGCGAATTGCCACGCGCCAGGGAAGCTGGCGGTTCATTGGCTGACGACCAGGCCGTCGTGGAGTACGATGCGGCGATCGGCGCTCTCGGCCAGCGCCTGCTCGTGGGTCACCAGAACCATGGTGGCGCCTTGTTCGCGGTTGAGCGCCAGCAGCAGATCCAGCACCACTTTGCCGGTGGCGCTATCCAGGTTGCCGGTGGGCTCGTCGGCCAGCAGGATGGGCGGGCGCAGGGCGAAGGCGCGCGCCAGGGCCACGCGCTGCTGCTCGCCGCCGGAAAGTTGCACGGGGTAATGATCGAAGCGGCCCTTCAATCCCACGCGGTGCAGCAGTTCGCGGGCGCGCTCGCGGCCGCCGGATGCGTCGCCGGCCAGTTCCATAGGTAGCACCACGTTCTCTTCGGCGGTCAGGGTGGGGAGCAGGTGGTAGGACTGGAAGACGAAACCGATTTTGCGGCCGCGCAGGAGCGCCATTTCGTCTTCGCTCAGGCGCGTAATGTCTTCGCCATCCAGCAGTACCTGCCCGCTGGTGGGAAAATCGAGCCCCGCCAGCAGACCCAGCAGGGTGCTTTTGCCGCTGCCGGAAGGCCCCATGATGGCGGCGAACTGGCCTTTGGGAATCTCCAGGTCGATGCCTTTGAGGATGTCCACACGGTGCGTGCCGGTATCGATGGACTTGGTAAGCGCGCGAACCTGAATCAACCTTTATTATGGCATTGGGATGACCAAACTTTGTTTGTTCGCGCTGGCCCTGGCGTTGTGCGGCTGCGGGCGGCAGGAAACGGAATCGCGCCCGCGCCCCGCCGCGGAAGCGCCCAAACCGGCGGCGCCGCCCGTGGACACCCGTCCGGAGATCGCGTGTTTTGGCGACAGCCTGACCGCGGGTCAGGGATTGGAGCCGGAGCAGAGTTTTCCCGCGCTGCTGCAGCGCGAGTTGGACCGGGAAGGCTATCGCTACCACGTGGCCAATTTCGGAGTCAGCGGGGACACTACGCAGGACGGTCTGGCGCGCCTGCCCCTGGTGCTGGCCGACAAGCCGGCAGTGGTCGTGTTGGAGTTGGGGGCCAACGATGGGCTGCGGGGACAGCCCGTGACTATTACCAAAGATAACCTGGCACAGATCATCCAGGCATTGCAGCAAGCCGGCGTGCAGGTGCTGCTGGCGGGGATTACCTTACCACCGAACTATGGCCCCACTTATATCGGCAAGTTCCGGGCGGTGTATCCCGAACTCGCCGCCAAATACAAGATTCCACTGATACCGTTCCTGCTCGTGGGCGTGGGCGGCAACGACCGGCTGATGCAGCGCGACGGGTTGCATCCCAACGCGGAGGGTACGGTTGTGGTGGCCCATACCGTATTGCAATCCTTAAAACCCCTCATAAAAAAGTGAGGATTAACTATTGACAGCTTGATGGCGGATAGCGGAACTGATATTCAAACGTTAGGGACGTATGAAAAAATCCAGAAGATCGAGATGCCGCGGCGGCAGTGCCCTGGAAATGGCCCTGATGCTGCCGTGGCTGGCCTTCCTTTTTGTGGGCGCATTCGATTGGGGGTATTACGCGCACGCATTGATCTCTACCGAGAATGCCGCGCGTGTGGCCGGCACCTACGCCTCCACCGCTAAAAGCACCGCCACCGACTCCACCAACGTGTGCCTTTTTGCATTGGAAGAACTTCGTATCGTGCCCAATATTGGCAGCGCGACTACATGCAACGGATCTCCGGTGAGTGTTACTACGGCGCTGCTCGACAGCACCACCACTCCCGCCAGCGCCGATGGGCAGAGTGCCGCGCAGGTCTCCGTTATGTACACTACGCTGCAACTCATTCCCATTCCGGGTCTGTTGCAGAAGCAGGCGACATTCAACCGCATCGTGCAGATGCGACTGAGGAATTGACTATGAGATGCCGCGACAAAAGGGCCGGAAGCGCCATGATCGAGTTCACCATGACCGGCATTCCGCTGATCTTTATCTGGATCAGCATCGTGCAGATGTCGCTGGGAATGTGGAACTATCACACGCTGCAATATGCCATTAAGCAGGCGGGGGCTTATGTAGCGGTGCACGGGTCCACCACGGGGTATTGCAAGTCGAATAGCTGCCGGATTGAGGACGCCGCGTCCGTCATGGCCCAATATGCCATCGGTATGCCGGCCAGCGCCATCACCATGACGTTCACTCCCGTGTCGTCGGACCACATCACTAAAGGCACGGCCACCACCTGTGCGTTGAGTTCCTGCGAGACGAACGCTACCAGTTTTCCCAACGGGAACCCCGAATTTGAAATTCAGGCGGAGTATCAATTCAAGACCGCCATGGCGATGCTTGCACCCGGCACGAAGGGCGGCGCCATCAGCTTCCGGAATCCCTGGTTCCCCGCTTACACGCACCAGCAAGTGATGTACTAAGGGATAGCCTCCGGCTTCCCGTTTCCGTTATTCACAATTTGTTTACAGCATACGAACCCCTCCGCGCTGTCCCGGCCTGTAAGATCGGGATCCGTCACCTGACGTAACGGAGAACAACAGATGAAGCGGATAACGAGAGGTTTGGTGAGTTTATCGGCGGTGGCGTTCCTTGCGGCGCAGTCGAATGAGGAAACGCCGCGCTATGTGGCGGTGGAACTGAACCTGGACGGCGCGGTGCGGGATGCCGGCGGGGTGAGCGGGCGCAGCGGACAGGTAAGCCGCCGCTCGGACCCCAGGCGGGGGAACGGCTCCTGCGGACAGGGTGAGCATCACGCGAGCTCTTTGGTTTCCAAACGCCATGGCGCCGCCCACCGGAGAGCTCCTGGTGCAGGCCACCAGTAGCAATGCCAACGCCGTCCTGACATTGAGCGAAACCTCTACCGGCCGGATCGTCGCCATCGGCGGCGGAAGATACGGTGGCTCGGTAATTTTTCAGTTCAACCCCGTCGCCAGCGTCACCGTAACCAGCAATCTGGGTGGCGCCGCCACGCGCAGTGTAATTCTCGGAAGCCAATAACGGGGCGAAGCCTCCTGGCATAGAATGGGCAGTAGGCTTTGAATGCCCAATCCACAATTGCAGGCCGCTACTAAATCTCCCGGACTGTTGCGACAGATCGGATTCTTCAGCGCCACGGCCCTGGTGATCTCCAACATGATCGGTACCGGCATCTTTGCCACCACCGGCTTCATGGCGGGCGACTTGGGCAGTCCGCGGCTCATCCTGGCCTGCTGGGCGGTGGGCGCGCTCTTCGCATTTGCCGGGGCCCTGAGCTATTCCGAACTGGGCGTAAATTTCCCGAGTTCCGGAGGCGAATACGTCTACCTGACGCATGCGTTCGGACCCGAATGGGGCTTCATGACCGGGTGGGTGTCGTTCTTCGCCGGCTTCTCGGCGCCCATCGCCGCGGCGGCCCTGGCCTTCTCCGATTACCTCGGCCACTTCTATCCCGGCCTGAAGCAGGACCATGCTTCCCTGGTTTTCGGTTCCGGCGCGCTCACACTCCGGCTGGGCAGCGGGCAAATGCTGGCGTCCACGCTGATTGCCGCGTTCACCATCCTGAACTGCTTCGGCCTGGGCCGCACCGCCAAGGTGCAGAACGTGCTCACCTCCACCAAGGTGCTGGTGGTTGCCGGGTTCGTGCTGATCGGGTTCGTGGCCGGCACGGGCAGTTGGGGCCATTTCACGGAGCACGCGGTGCGCACGTCCACCTTGAGCTTGCCCACTCAGTTTTTCGTGAGCCTCATCTGGGTGATGGTGGGGTATAGCGGCTGGAACGCCGCCACCTATATCGCCGAAGAGGTGCGGCGTCCCGAACGAACGCTGCCGGCGGCGCTGGCGGCGGGCAGCGCGATTGTCGCGGTGCTGTACCTGGGGCTCAACCTTCTATTTATCTATTCCACGCCGCTCGAATCCATGAAGGGCGTGATCGCCATCGGCGCGCTCTCCGCATCCAACCTGTTCGGCCCGGGAGTGGCGGGAGTTTTTTCGGCGCTGATGGCGCTGGCCATCGTCTCCACCGTGAGCGCCGAAGTCACTATCGGACCGCGCGTCTATTACGCCATGGCGAAGAATAAAGCGTTCTTCAAAGCTGCCGCGAAAGTGCACCCGCGATTTCACACGCCGGTGGCGGCCATCCTGAGCCAGGGGCTCTGCGCCATGGTTCTGACCATCACGCCGTTCCCCGGACTGATGACCTATATCGGGATGAGCCTGACGCTTTTCACGGTGCTCTCGGTGGTGGCGCTGATCCGGTTCCGGCGCAGCCGGCCGGACTGGCAGAGGCTGCGTGCCGTGGATTTCGGCTACCCGCTGATTCCGGTGGCCTACATCGTGGTGGGCATCGGGATGATGAGCTACGGGGTGATCAACCAGCCGCTGGCTTCCCTGACCGCGTTTGCCACAGTGGGCGCTGGAGCACTGGTTTATCATTTCGGCGTCCGCCCTCGCCGCGTCTCATAGCATAAACTCGAAAGATGCCACAGGTTTCCGTGCGTTCCAGGGAAGAACGTCCCACGCGGGTCCGATACTGGGTAATCGTATTCGCGGTAGCTCTCGCCGTCATTACCTATATCGATCGCGTCTGCATCTCGCAGGCGGCGCCGTTGATCCAGCGCGACCTGGGCCTGAGTAAGGTGCAGATGGGTTGGACGTTCACGGCGTTCGGTCTGGCATATGCGCTGTTCGAAATGCCGGGCGGTTACCTGGGCGATTGGATGGGACCGCGCAAGGTGCTGATGCGCATCGTCATCTGGTGGTCCATATTTACCGCTGCCACCGGATGGGCCTGGAATTTCAGTTCCATCCTGGCGACGCGCTTCCTGTTCGGCGCCGGTGAGGCCGGCTGTTTCCCCAATGTCACCAAGGCATTCAGCACCTGGCTGCCGCAGGAAGAGAAAGAGCGGGCCCAGAGCATCATGTGGCTCAGCGCGCGCTGGGGCGGCGCCTTCACGCCGCCGCTGGTGGTGCTGGTGATCCGGCACGTAGGGCTGGCGTCACACCTTTGAGGTGTTCGGCTGCTTGGGCGTCATTTGGGCGGTCCTCTTTTATCGCTGGTATCAGAACGATCCGTTGAAGAATCCCAATTTGAACCGCGCCGAGCGCGAATTGTTGAAGACCAGCGCGCGCCACGCCGAAGGTCACGGCGATGTGCCCTGGGGACGGCTGCTGGCTTCGCAGCAGGTGTGGATGTTGTGCTGGCAGTATTTCTGCTTGAGCTACGGCTGGTATTTCTACATCACGTGGCTGCCGACATATCTAAGCGAAGGCCGGCACCTGACCATCGCGAATTCGGCATGGCTGGCGGTGCTGCCGCTGTTCTGCGGGGGCCTGGGGAATCCTGCGGGCGCGTATCTGACCGGACTGCTGACGCGCAGCAGAGACCTGGCCCAATCGCGGCGCATCATGGCGTATATAGGCTTCACCGGGGCGGCGGGTTTCCTGGTGTTTTCCACGCGCGTGGGCGATCCGCTATGGGCCATGCTCTCGATCGGCTTCGCCAGTTTCTGTAACGATCTGGTGATGCCGGGCACCTGGGCGGCGGCCATGGACGTAGGCGGCAAGTATGCCGGCACGCTTTCGGGCGCCATGAATATGTGGGGCAATGTGGGCGGGCTGTTGTGTCCTCTGGCGATCGGCTACCTGCTGAAATGGACGAATAACGACTGGAACGTCACGTTCTACGTTTCAGCGGCAATTTACCTGGCGGGCATTCTATTTTGGGCATTTCTGGATCCCGTCACGCCGCTCGATATGGCGGAGTGATACGGACGGTATATAATCAAAGAAGACGTTGAAGTATTAAATTATTATGTGGTGTCCTCCTCCGACCCAAGATGTGCAGGAGGCGGCCTCGACTGAGATCGCCCCTGGAAGCGAGCAAAAACCGGACCAGAGCGCCCTGGTACCGGAGCGTGCCGATGCGCCCGGCAGCGAGTATTGGCTCCCGTAGGGCTACGGCCTACAGAATGCGTCTGCCGATGACGCCGCGGCGTATGGCGTGATACAGCAACAGGAAGACCACGGCGCCCAGCGTGGCGACAAGCAAGCTATATAAACTGAAGGCGGTGACACGGGCAAGGCCCAGCACACTGGCCAGCCAGCCGCCTACTATGGCGCCCACAATGCCCAGCAGAATGTCGGGCACCATTCCCTCGCCGCGATGATTGACCAGGTGGCTGGCAATGAATCCGGCCAGCAAACCCAAAAGAACCCACCCAATCAGTGACATTAGAACCTCCCGAAGTCTGGCGTAGAGGAGAAGCAACTGGGTTGCCGGGGGAGAAAGAACACAACGCGTGTCCGCTTAATCCTGCCGGAGCGCCAGGGAAGGATCCACGGCAGCGGCGCGATGGGCGGGCAGCCAGGCGGCGAGGGCGCCGGCCATCGCCAGAAGCAGTGCGGGCGCCGCGAGCAGGAAGGGGTTCCAGGGATCGATGCCATCGGGGAGCAGATCCGCCAGGGGCCGGATGGCGGCGAGGGCGAGTGCCATGCCGAGCGCGCCTCCGGTGACGAGGATGGCGATACCGTCGCGCAGCGCGGTCCACGCGATACGGCCGGCGGTAGCGCCGAGCGCGGAGCGGATACCCATTTCGCGTGTCCGGCGGGCCACCGAGTAGGAAATAGATCCATACAGCCCCACCAGTGTGAGCAACATGCCGAGCGCGCTTAGCGAGCCGACCAGCGCCGAGGCCATCCGCATGGGGAACAGCGCGCCTTCCACGGCATCGGACATGGGATGGATCTCCAAGGTGTCCCGCGGCTCTGCCTGGGCAAGGGCGGCGCGCAGCGGTTCCAGTTGGCGCGCGGGAGGGCCGGCCACACGAACCAGGAATTGCGCCAGGAAGAACGGGGTATAGATGGCCGCGACGCGATCTTCGCCGAGCGTGCGCAGGCGCGTATCGGCGGCCACCCCGACGATCTCGACCACCTGCCGGCGGTCGCGCCCGGTGACGAGGCGGGCGCCCACGGGATCGCCGCTGCCAAACAGTCGCTCGGCCAGAGCGCGGCTCACGATGGCCGGCGTGGGCGTACGCACCCGGTCGCGGATTTCGAAATCGCGCCCGCGCAGAATGGGGATGGCGAGAGTAGCGAAGTAATGCTCGCCCGCGCCCATGGCATACACGTCGCGATCGCTTTCCGGCGGCGCACCCTCACGCCGCACGCGCTCCAGCGGCAGTTCGCCCATGAAGGGCAGGGTGCCGATCGAGGTAACTCCGAGCACGCCCGGAACGGCCTCCAGCCGCCGGACCAGAGCGTCGCGATCCGTGGCGCCGTGCGCCGCCGCGATGATGGTATGGGCCGCGTCGAAGCCGGGGCCGCTGTGTGCGAGTTGCACAAAGCCGCGGGTGAATAGTGCGCCGAGCGACAGCAGCACCATCGACAAGACTACTTGCAGCAGCACGAATCCGTTGCGCAGATTCCAGCGGCGCAGGGAGAAGGCCGGCTCGCCCTGTTTGAGCGCGATACCGAGATCCACACGGGAACCGCGCAGCGCGGGAATCACGGAGGTAATCAGCAGGGCGAAGGAAGCAACCAGCAGGGCGTAGAGCAACAACCCGCGGTCGCTCTGAAAATGGAAATCGATGGGAATATCGTATGCCGAAGGCCAGCGCAGCGCGCTCAGACGGCTGCGGAGAAAGGCGTCCAGGAGGAGTCCGGCTAACGTACCGAACGCCACCAGAACCAGTCCCTCGGCGAGCATGGGGCGCGCCAGTTGCAGGCGGCCGGCGCCCAGCGCTTTCCGGATGGCCAGCTCTTTGCGCCGGCCGGCGCCGCGCGCCAGCATCAGTCCGGCCACGTTGGAGCAGGCGATGAGCGCCAGCATGCCGGCTACGCCAAACAGCATTACGAAGAAGAGGAAGAAGCGCCGCTGATCGCCTTCACTGGCGGCGTTTGCGGCGGAGCCCGCCATGGGGCGCAGCACGGCAACCTGGCGGGCGAATTCCGCGCCGCCGGTCCGCTGCGCCGCCGCTTCCAGCGCCTGCCGGGTTTGCTCGCGCGTCAGACCCGGACGGAGGCGGCCGAAGGGGCGGCAGTGGGCGGAATCGATGCCGGCTGCAAGGTAGACCTCCGGGGAAACGCCGTGGCCCATCACGCTGCGATAGTCGCGCGGCAGGATTCCCAGCACGGTGTAGAGCCGGCCATTCAGTTCCAGGGAACGGCCCACGGCTTGGGGATCGGACTGCAGGCGCCTTCGCCAGAAGCCGTAGCTCACTACCGCCACATCGCGGCCCTCGTCGGCCTGCGTGAAAAGGCGGCCGGCGGATGCGCGCACGCCCAGCACATCGAAGAAATTGGCGCTGGCGGACAGCCTCCAGACCCGCTCGCCGCCCGAGGCCGCGCGCCAGTCGATATCGCCGAAGCCGAGCTGAAAGGCGAGATCCTGAAACACTCCGGCACCGCGCAACTGGCGGTATTGCGAGTAGGAGACCTGCGCGTCCACGCGCGCCAGGCGATCCGGCTGCGTGGCGCTCAGATCGTCCAGCACCATCTCGCGGACCACACTGTAGACGGTGACGTTGGCCGCGATACCGAGGGCGAGCGACGCGATGGCGGCCGCGGCCAGGGCAGGGGAACGGCGAACAAAGCGAAGGGACAGCATAGCGCTGCTACTAATGTATACTCAGGACGGTTTCTCATGTCATTGTGGCCCGACATCGTTTTCGCCTGGCGGCAGATCGACAGGAGCAGGGCCACTTCGGCGGCGGCAATTCTCTCGCTGGGGCTGGCGATCGGCGCCTGCACCGCGGCGTACCGGCTGATCGACGCCCTGCTGCTGCGGCCCCTGCCGGTGGCCCATCCGGAGCGGTTGTACGTGCTGTCGCGCCTGGCGTTCCCGGTCGCCGGCAAAATCGAAAATTACGACCGCTGGGAGTATCCGCTCTTCCAGGCCATGCGCGAAGCGGTGCGGGGGCAGGCGGAATTGATGGGAGTCTCCGGATGGTCGGTGGATGTTTCCTACGGGCCGGACCGCGAGCTGGAGAAAGCGCGCGTGGAATACGTCTCCGGCTGGATGTTCGGCGCTCTGGGATTGCGGCCCGAAGCCGGGCGGTTGCTCAGCGGGAATGACGATCTGCATCCCCGCGAGCACGCGGTGGCGGTGCTCTCCTACGACTATTGGATGCGCCGGTTCGGAGGCGACGCGAAGGCGGTAGGCCGCACCTTCCGGTTCGACAGCGGTCTTTACGAGATTGCGGGCGTGGCCCCGAGGCGATTCACCGGCACCGAGCCCGGCACTATGACCGACATTTTTCTTCCGGCGATGATGAACAGCTTCGTGGAAAATGGCGGGGCAGCGGTGTTCCGGATCTATGTTCTGTTGAACGCAGGCGCAGGTGCTGAGCCCGTGCGCGCGCAGTTGCAGGCAGTTACGGCAGCGCGGGACGAAGCCCGGCGCGACCGCGTGAAAGTGCTGGCGATGGAGCCCGCGGGGGCTGGCGTTTCCAATCTGCAGAAAGAATATCGCCGTTCGCTAGCGGCACTGTCCGTGCTGGTAGCCCTGGTGCTGCTGATTGCCTGCGCCAATGTGGCGAACCTGATGACGGCGCAGGCCGCAGCGAGGTCGCGGGAGATGGCGGTGCGGGTTTCCCTGGGGTCCGGGCGCTGGCGCCTGGCGCGGCTGGTGCTTGTGGAGTGCGCCATCCTGGCCACGTTGGCGGCCGCGGTGGGCGCACTGTTCGCTGCATGGTCCGCGCCGTGGGTGGTGAGCATGATCAATCCGCCGTACAATCCGGCGCGCCTGCAGATTCCGGTAGATGGGAAAGTGCTGGCGTTCGGCCTGGCGCTGACGCTCGGCGTGACCTTGCTGTTCGGGCTGGCCCCGGCGCTGCGCGCATCCGCGGTGCAGCCGGCCGGCGTGCTGCGCGGCGGGGAAGATCCGCACTCGCGGCGGCGGCTGATGCACCTGCTGATTGCGGTGCAGGCGGCATTTTGCTTCCTGGTGTTGTTCGTGGGCGGGCTGTTCGTGGCCACCTTCGAACGCCTGGCAAATCAGCCCACGGGTTTTTCGGCGGAGCGCCTGCTCACGCTGGAGACCTTTCCGGAACGGCCGGTGCCGCCGCGGTTCTGGGACGAGGCAGCGGACCGTCTACGCGCGGTTCCGGGCGTCGAGAAAGTTGCGCTCTCGCAGTGGGCGCTGCTGGACGGGTGGGGTTTCGCCATGAGCGGCGTGGTGATCCCGGGCGCCTCTCCGGATGACGTGGATTGCTGGTTTCTGGACGTCTCGCCCGGGTGGTTGGACGCGATGCAGATTCCGCTGTTGGCGGGGAGGGATTTCCGCGCCGGCGCGACCACGCCCGGCGAGGCGATTGTCAACCAGGCCTTTGCGCGGCAGTTCTTCGGCGGGGCGAATCCGGTGGGCAAGAGCTTTACCGGAACCGGGGGCTACCTGAAGGGGCTTCCCTTTCAGATTGTGGGACTGGCCGGCGACGCCCGCTATCGCGATATGCGCGAGACTATCTGGCCCACCGCGTATGTTCCGTATCGCAGGCTGGACGACAAGGGCGCGCTGCTGGCCCGGAATCGCGGAACGTTCATCGTGCGGACGAAGAGCGCGAATCCCCTCTCTCTGGCCGGCGTACTGCGGCGCGAAGTGGCGCGCGTGCCGGGCAGCGGATTTCACGTGAGCAACGTGCGGACGCAGGCGGACCTGGACGCGCAGCATACTCTGCGCGAGCGGCTGCTGGCAACGCTGGCGCTGTTCTTTGCGGGTGTGGCGCTGCTGCTGGCCGGCCTGGGGCTGTACGGAGTGCTGAACTATTCGGTACTGCAGCGGCGTCGCGAAATCGGCATTCGCATGGCTCTGGGGGCGCAGGCCGGCGATATTGCGCGGCGCGTCACGGTGCAGGCGTTCGCGATGGTGCTGGCAGGGGCTCTGGCGGGTTTGGGCGCGGGCCTGTTCGCCGCAAGGTACATCGAATCGCTGCTATACGAGGTGAAGCCGACCGACGCCGGCGTGCTGGCGCTGCCGGCGCTGGCGATGGCCGCGGCGGTCCTGGCAGCGGCGGCTCCGGCAGTGATTCGCGCGGTCCGCATCGACCCGGCAACGGTGATGCGGGCGGAGTAGAGTTTGTCCCAGGCTCGATACGGTATCAATTTAGATGATCACTAGCCTGAATTTTCGCGGCAAAGCGTAAGATAACGTTTCGTTTCCTCGAATCCCCAGCCACAGCGTGACCCGTCGGCAGGCCCGTTACTAATCTGGTGAATTTATCAACAGTTGGTGCGGAGTCTCTTTGATTCTACCTAAAATGGCAGTTTGCGGGTGCAAAGGGGTGCTGCTGGCTCGCTGATCCCAATTTCAGGCCATATTCCCGTTCTGCCGCTTCGATGGAGAGTGTTTGCTATTGACTAGCTAAAACATAAGTGTAAATATTTGTTCTATGGAAAGTTCACCAGATAAACTAACTTCCGAGTCTGGCTTCTTCCTCGAACCCGCTTCCCCCGCCCAACGCCAGTACGAGGCCCTCCGTGCCTACTTCGTCGATGGTCTTTCCTCATCTGACGTCTCCGCCCGCTTTGGCTACACGCAAGGCTCCTTTCGTGTCTTGTGCCATCATTTCCGTCGTTCCAAACCCGACTTCTTCCGGGAACTCAAGCATGGCCCCCATACCCAGCCCAAGAAAGACGCCGTCCGCGATCTGATCCTGGGCATGCGCAAGCAGAATCTCTCCATCTACGACATCGAAAGCGCCCTCAAGGCCCGGCAGACTCCCTTGAGTACCACCGCCATCTGGGAGATCTTGCACGATGAAGGCTTTGCCCGCTTGCCTCGGCGCCAGGATGAAGAACGGCCCGCGACGCTCCATCCCACGGCCGCTGCCGTCGCCGATTGCCGCGAGTTTTCTCTTTCCCCGCGCCGCCTTACGACTCAACTCGGTGGCCTCTTCTTGTTCCTGCCCCTGTTGGTGGATTGCGATTTGCCCGGCCTGATTCGGCAAGCCGGTTACCCTGGCAGCAAAATGATCCCGGCCGCTCAGGCCTGGCTTTCCCTACTGGGACTCAAGCTGTCCAGCACCGAACGCAAAAATCATGTCATGGATCTGGTCTTCGATGAGGGTCTGGCTCTGTTTGCCGGGCTGAACGTGGTGCCCAAGACAACCTACCTGGATACCTACTCTCACAGCTTTTCACCGAAAACCAACGAAAAGCTCCGCACCCTCTGGACCGGCGTCTTACGGCAGAAGAAATTGCTGAAGGGGGCGAGCTTCAATCTGGATTTCCACTCCATTCCGTTCTTCGGCGCCGACGAGTTTGTGGAGCGTCATTACCTCTCCAAGCGCAGCCGCAGCCAGAAATCGATTCTGGTTTTCCTGGCGCAGGATTCCGAAAGCCATGTGTTCTGTTACTCCAAGGCCGATTTGCTCAAACGGGACCAAGCCGATGCGGTCTTGGATTTCGTCAAGTTTTGGAAAACGGCCTATGGGGAACTGCCGCCTGAGTTGGTCTTCGACTCCAAGCTGACCACCTACGCCAAGCTGAACCGTCTGAACCAGATGGGCATCACCTTCATGACCCTGCGGCGCCGATCCCCGGGGATCTTGAAGGAGCTGGCCAATACGCCACGGTCAGCCTGGCGCACGGTGCACCTGGATGTGCCGCATCGGATGTACCAGAATCCTAAAGTTGTCGACCAGCAGGTGAGTTTGCGCGATTATGAGGGTCCGATTCGGCAAATGTTGATCACCGACTTGGGACACGAGGAGCCCACGGTGTTGCTCACCAACGATCTGCGCACCTCGGCGGCGAAACGCATTACCCGCTACGCGCAACGCATGCTCATCGAGAACGGGCTGGCCGACGCCGTCAAGTTCTTTCATCTGGATGCGTTGAGTTCGGCGGTCCGCTTGAAGATCGATTTCGACGTCACTCTGACCGAAGTCGCCAGCGGACTATACCGAATGCTGGGCCGGCGGCTGGCCGGATATGAATCCGCGCAATCCCGTCAACTGTTTCGCCATTTCCTGAATACCCCAGCCGAGGTCGAGATCGCCGACAAACGCATCGAAGTCACCCTACCCAAGCGAGCCCATAATCCCCTCTTGCTAGCCGCTGGATTCGGTCAGGGATCCACGCCGATCCCTTGGTGGGACGGACGACGGCTGGCATTGAAATTCCGGTAAACGGAGCCCAAAATGTTAGCTGACTATTTGCCGCGAAAATTCAGGCTAGGGTATCGTCACGTATCCGTTGAGATTCGTCCTGGTGAATCCCGGGGAGACCAGATTGACTTTGATCCCGGTCGATTCCAACTCGACCATCATGGCCAGTGTTATGGCGTTGAGAGCCGCCTTGGACGCAGGGTACACCGGGCCGTAGAACGCGTGGTAGGGGAAAGCGGCAGCATGGCCTGGTAAACCGCGAGGACGCCGAACACGTTGGTTTCTCACGCCTCCCGTACTTCATCGAGGGACGCGTTGCTCGCGAGGGTTATCTTCGCATACTCCGGGAGGGACAAGCTGCCCTTTCTTGTATTGGAGATAGCCGCGTTGTTGACAGGCAGATCGAGACGGCCAAACTCCTCGCCGCGCTCGAAATTGCGCGACCCGAGCAGCACAGTGAGTCCATTCGCCGCGAGTTCCTTTGAGACCTGACGTCCGACTCCCTGATTGGCCCCGGTTACCAGGGCGATGCGCTTGTCTGGCATGTTGTCCTCCTTTACGTGGCGCGGCTGACGGCGCCCGCGATCCGGTCTATTTCGGCGATAATTTCCGGTGGAAGCCTCAGCGTCGCGGCCGCAAGATTTTCGCGGAGATGGCCGACCGACGAGGTGCCGGGAATCAAAAGGATGTTGGGGGCGCGCTGCAAGCAGCCATGCCAGCGCGACCTGCATCGGCGTCGCCTGAAGAGAGGCCGCAGCCGCGTCGAGCGCTGCCGACTGAAGCGGCGAGAACCCCCCGAGCGGGAAGTAAGGCACGTACGCAATGCCCTGCGTGGCCAGATCGTCGATGAATCGTTCGTCGCCGCGTTGGGCCACATTGTAGAAGTTCTGGATGCAGACAATCTCCGTGATCGCCTGCGCCTCAGCCAGTTGGCGGGGAGAGACTGTGCTGAGGCCGATATGCTGGACGAGACCCTGTTGTTTGAGTTCAGCCAGCGCGGAAAGTGGCTCTTCAAATGGCTCGTCTTCGGGAGCGGCGAATCCGCCGAGCCGGAGGTTCACCACCTGGAGCGCATCCAGGCCCAGGTTGCGCAGATTGTCGTCGAACGGCGTCGATAATCTCCTGGCGAGAGCGTGCGTGAAGCCACGCACCATCGGCGTCCCGGCGCGCACCCACTTTGGTCACGATCACCAAATCGTCGGGGTAAGGATGCAGCGCCTGCTTGATGATCTGATTGGTGACATGCGGGCCGTAGAAATCGCTGGTATCGATGTGGTTCACGCCCGACCGGACAGCCTCGCGCAGAACCGCAATAGCCCCGGGAATATCGCGCGGCGGGCCCCACACCCGCTTCTCGCCATCCTGTCCCGCCAGTTGCATCGCCCCGTACCCCATGCGATTTACAGTCAGCGAAGTGCCCGCAAGCGTAAAAACGCCACCGGGATTGGACTTGTCTCTCATTCTTTCTCCCTCCTTCTCGATGCTCAAAAAGATTCCCCCACCAGTTCCTCGCTCTTCTTCCAGAGCGCCTCGGCGTTGTCCCGATCGAGCCCGTAGGCAAGCACTCCCTCACTGAGCGCCGTGACAGCCGTCTCATCCCGAACAATTTCACCCACCTGGCAGTTGGCGCAATATCGGCCACCGATCTCGTCGGCCGGAGCAACCACCGCTGCCCACACCGAGGTCGCCGCTCCCTGCGGAATCGTCTTCCAGTCAAAGCTCTTTCCCTCCGCCGCCAACTGCTGATTGATGCGGTCCACCAGGTTCTGAAGTTGTCCGGGGTCCATGTAGCGCCCCAGCTCCGTCTGTATGGCTCCCGGATGGACAGCCGCGGCGCGCACCCCCCGTTTCCGGTGCCGCGCGTCGAACGCGACGGCGAAAAGGATGTTGGCCGTCTTTGACCGCCCATAGGCAACCATCGGGTCGTAGGGCGTCCTCTCAAAATTGGGATCCTCGAGGTCGACGTTGGCCCTCCGATGACCCGCGGAGGACACGTTGACCAGTCGTCCGCCCGAGCGAATCAGAGAGGCAATTCGGTTCACCAGAACAAAGTGCCCGAGGTGATTGATGCCGAACTGCGTCTCAAAACCATCCACGGTATGCCCAAACGGAGTCGCCATCACTCCTGCATTGGCGATGACCGCGTCGAAAGACTCCCCGCGCGCCAGCAGTTCGCCGGCGCACGCGCGGACGCTCTTCAGACTGCCCAGATCGAGCGCGACCAGTTCGAAGCTGCCGCCATTCGCCGCGGCATCCTTTCGCACTTGGGCGGTCGCGGCTTCGGCTTTCGCCAGGTCCCTCACGGCTCCTGTCACCTCCGCGCCATGGGCCGCCAGGGCCCGTGCCGTCTCCACCCCGATGCCCGCGGACACCCCCGTGACCAAAATCCGTTTGCCATGCAGATCGACCCCTTCCAAAACATCGTCTGTAGTCGAAGTTACTCCCCATACTTTTGTCATTTCTCTCTCCTGACGTGGCGCAGAGACTCGTCTCTGCCGCGCCGAGACTCTTCTCGGCGCATTTTGGTCCATTACCATCGGCGGTTTCTGCCGCCCGAGGCGTGCCCTTCACTCTGCCAGCCAGCCCATCTGCTCGAGATCGGCTATCAGTCCGGGCCCGGTTGGGCTCCATCCGAGCCGTTGCCGTGTCTGTGCGCTGGAAGCCGGCATGTCTACGCCTGCGAACATCGCCAGCCAGCCAAAATGAGCTTGCGCCTGCTCCCCGGAGAGAGGCTCACTACCGGCACTTTCAAGCCCCGGCCAATGACTTCCGCGATCTCCCTCATCGATACTCCCTCTTCAGCAACCGCGTTGTACCGGCTGCCCGCCTCGTGCTTCTCCAGCGCAAGTCGGTAGAGATCGGGCGACATCCAGAACATGCGCCGCCGGCCAGCGATTGCGTCCCTCCCCAATATAGGCCGAGGCTCCCTTTTCACGGGCCGCTCGGACCACGTAGGTGATCAGGCCCTGCTTGACCGTGTCGTGGACCTGGGGAAGACGCACCACCGACACGTTCACGCCACGCTCCGCCACGGAAGCCCCGGCCACTTCCGACACTTTACGCGGATTCGGGTGGTTGGGATCGAAGTAATCTTCGGTTGCGGGTTGACCTGGAATCCCGTTCCCCATTCCGGTTCCGGAGGTGATCACCAGCGGCCGGTCCGATCCCCGGAGCGCGTCTCCAAGAGCCTCGATGGCGCGCCTGTCCTTCTCACACACCTCCGCGAACTTCGAGAAGTCGCTACCGAACGCGCTGTGATCGAAAGCGCAATGAATCGCTCCATCCGACTTGGCTGCCCCGCTGCGCAGAGTTTCCGGATCTTCGAGATTTCCCCGATGCACCTCCGCGCCCACGGCTGCAAGAGCCCTGGCGCCCTCATCGGAACGCGCCATTCCCAGCACCTGATGACCCGCGTGGAGCAGTTCCGGAACGATCGCAGATCCGATAAAGCCTGTAGCCCCCGTAAGAAATACACGCATGTTGTCTTCTCCTTCCTCCCCGTTTCGCTGGCGAATCCCAAACCCGGGAATGCCCGCCGAAACGTGACGGCAATGCTTGACCAGCGCCTGCGCGCCTGTTAAAACGGAGTTAGTCTCCGTATCTGTAGATTAGCGGAGACTGTCTCCGGTTGCAAGATTTATTCATCCGCATGTCCGCGAAACGGAAACAGGCTTCCGCTCGCAAGCCGCGCAGTGACGCCCAGCGGAATCGCGAACGCATTCTGGAAGTGGCAAAGGAAGCGTTTACCCGATCGGGCGCAAACGCCAGTCTGGACGATATCGCCAAAGAGGCAGGAGTGGGACCGGGCACTCTGTACCGTCACTTTCCCACTCGCGGAGAACTTCTGGAGGCGGTCTATCGCACCGAGATCGAAAAACTGGTGGCCGCGGAACAGAAGTTCGCTGACGAATTGCCTCCCATCGAGGCGCTGCGGGCCTGGTTATTGTTGTTTGTCGACTACATCGCCGCCAAGCAGCTCATCGCCCCTGCACTCCATGCGCTGATTGGAGATCCGAAAAAGGTGTTCGAGGCTTCCTACGCCCGGATTTGGGAAGCGGTTCGCGCCCTCGTGAAGCGCGCGATCAAAAGCGGGGACATCCGTAAGGACCTCGATCCCATCGACCTGATACGGGCGCTGATCGGCGTCGCCAATGTAGCCACCAGCCCGGACTGGCAGCAGAGCGCCAGAAGGCTTGTCGACATCCTCATCGCCGGTTCCCGCCCAGCCAGGTAGGACGGGCGTCCCGATCCAATAAGACTCGGACGACCGAACAGCGTTCGTTCTACGCGCGCCAGTTGACGCCTACGTTGAGAGTTTTGCGGGCGTACTCCAGGCTGTGCTCCAGATCGATGCGCTGCTGCTCTTTCAAGGCTTCCACCATCACCGGGGGTTTTTGCAGGCCGGCCACATCTTCAATCACCATGGCGCCCATATAGGGATGGCCGCTTTTGACCAGCGCCACGAAGCGGGCGAATTCCGATGCCAGCGCCTTGGGGAATGCCTTCCAGAAATCGCGCTCCAGGTAGGGAATCACGCGCGGTGGACGGCCGGTAATTACTTCCATCTGCATGGAGGCGGTGGGACACAGTTTGCGGAACTGCGCGGTGAATTTGACGAAGTCCACGTTGCCTTCGCCCAGAACTACCCATTGAGCGGCGGCGCCGCGCGGATGTTCGAACACCGCCGAATCGCGCACGTGCGTGGTTACTACGTAGGGCGCCAGCACTTCCAGGCTCACCATGGGGTCTTCCACCACCCACATGGGGTTTCCGGTATCCAGGCAGGAACCGACGAAGTCCGGGCCGGATTCTTCGATGATGGTCTTCACTTCGCGCGCCTGCATGTCCCCGTCATGATTCTCCAGAGCGATTTTCACGCCCAGGTCCAGGGCCTGGGAACGCACGCTCTTGAACACCCTGACGGTATTCTCCATGTGCGCTTCGATGGGCAGAGGGCCCAGGCGGTCCGGGGTGCCGCCCAGGTAGCAGCGCATGCTGCGGGCGCCCACGGCTTTGGCAACGCGTAATCCTTCGAGCACGCGCTCCGGCGCCGGGGGCCCGTTTTTGTTGAAGGCTTTACTGGAAGGGCAGATGCAGCCGGTGCCGCCATCGATAACAATGTTGGCGCGGGCGGCCTGGTCTTTGATCTTCTGGAGATAGGCGGGCTCGCGGCTTTCGTAATCGTTGAGGCTCGAAATCTGTATGGTGTCGAGTTTTTGTTGAGCGGCGAACTCGAGCAGTTGCCCGGCCTTCCATCCGAAGGCGCGGAGGGAGTAGGTATCGAAGCCGAGCTTAATGGGGACGTCCTGAGGAGCGGGTGCGGCCAGAACCGCGGCGGCCGCGGGCATGGCGCCAAGAAAGGTACGGCGTTTCATGCTGTTACTGTAACGCAATTGGCATAGCTGGCAACGGGCGTGCAACCGAATCCGCCGTGTTCCTATCCGTTCTTGTGTTTGCTAGCGCTTACGGTGGATTTTCCCGTGCCATTTCCTCACACCGGTGTGGTCATCGGGCGTCACCGGCGGGACAGGAACCGCGGCGTATCTGCTGCTATAATCGAGACTTAATCGAATCATTGAAAAACGACATTTGATGCCAAGCATGAAGTGTATTCCGGTACTCCTACTAGGGGCGGCGTCCGTGTTCGCCGCCGATTTTGTGACAGGACAAGCTGCCAGGGCGGTGATCGGCCAGCAGTCGTTCGATGCGGCGGATCCGAACTCGAGCAATACCGTGATTGGCGGCGCGAGCGGCATTGCCTATGCCGCCGATACGCTGTTCATTGCAGACGCCAACCGCATTGGCGCGGCGCCGAATAACAGCCGGGTTCTGATTCTACCGAACATCTCCATCCAGGTGCCCCCGGCGTCGGCCCAGGTGCCGACCAACAGCATCTGTCCCATTTGCGTGGGATCGGCCAGTGTGGTTCTGGGTCAGGACGATTTTACGACAACAGCCGAGCCGCTCGTCGCCAGCGCCAGCAATCTGCGACTGCCCACGGCGGTGGCCTCCGATGGTGTGCACCTGGTGGTTGCCGATACCAACCACAACCGGGTGCTGATCTGGAACCGGATTCCCAGGTCGAACAACACTCCCGCCGACGTGGTGGTGGGGCAGCCGAATTTCACGTCGAGCGGCGTTTCCACCAGCTACGTGCCGGATGCCAAAAGCGTCAGCGGACCGCAGGGCGTGTGGATTCAGGACGGGAAGCTGTACGTCGCCGATACCGGGTATAACCGGGTTCTGATCTACAACCACATCCCCACCGCGAACGGCGTGGCGGCGGACGTGGTGGTGGGGCAACCGAATTTCGATACCTTTGTGCAGGTGGACATCACCCAGCAGGTGAACCAGGGCGCCACCGCGAGCAATATGCTCAACCCGACCTCGGTGACCACCGACGGAACGCGGATGTACGTGTCGGACCTGGGCTTCAACCGGGTGCTGATCTGGAACACGATTCCAACCAATAACGGACAGGCGGCGGACGTGGTGGTGGGCCAACCCGACATGGTCAGTTCCATCCCCAATAACGCCTTCAGCACGGACACCACCACCGGCATCGAGACGCCCCTGCTGTGCACCGAAGCCAATGGCGAAGACGCCAACACCAATCCCACGTATCCCACTTTCTGCAATGCCACGGTGCAGTTCCCGCGCTTCGCACTTTCCGATGGCACGCGGCTTTTCATCGCGGACGGCGGGAATGACCGCGTCCTGGAATTTACGCACATTCCCACCAGGAGCGGCGAGTCCGCGGATATCATTCTGGGCCAGATCGGCGGAGCGGTGGATCAAACCAACAGCGCGGCGGATTCGCTCGATACGCCCGTCTCGATGGCCTTCGACGGAACCAACCTGTATGTGAGCGATCCGTACAATCTCCGCATCATGGTGTTTACACCACAGCCGGTGAATCTGCCGTATCAGGCGGTGGTGAATTCGGCTAATCCCAACGTCTACTCCAGAGGAACGGTAAGCCTCGGGGGCAATATCGCCTACCAGGACACCGTCACGGTAACTGTGGGAAATTATCTGGGCAAGAGCACGGAGTACACCTACACCGTGCAAACGGCGGACACGCTGCAAACCGTAGTGACCGGCCTGGTGAAGGTGATCAATGCGGGCGTGGGCATCGACACAGTGAGCAGCGTTACCGTGACCTACCCGGATGGCGATCCGAACGTGATTGCCATTGCCGATACCAGCGACAACCAGGTGATCCTACAGGCGCGTGTGCCCGGTTTCCAGGGCAACCAGGTTACTTATTCGGCCACGACTTCGACCGGCGCTCAACTTACGGCTTCAGCCACCAGCGGTTTTCTGAGCGGCGGCGGCAATGCGGCCAGCGTCGCGCCCGGAACGATTGTCTCGATCAACGGAACCAATCTGGCGGCGACCACCGCCTCAGCCGACCTGACCCAAGCCTCTCTGCCCACCGAATTGGGCGGCGTGCAGGTCTATTTCAACGGCATCCGCTCGCCGCTGGTCATGGTATCGCCGACCCAGATCAATGCGCAGATTCCCTGGGAGTTCACCGATACTACCAGCGTCAACGCCTACGTCCGCTCGGTGATGGGCGACGGCAGTATTTCCGTGACGACGCCGGTGGCGGTATCCATCGTCGGCGCGAATCCCGCGATCTTCCAGCAGCCCGGTACCGCCAATCCGGTCGTGGGCCTGGTTTATCACGGAAACAGTCACGCGGTAGGCGTGGTTTCGGTGGACGGCAGCATTGTAGCCAATGACGTCGCGACCATCACGATTCTGGACAATACCTACTCCTATACGGTGCAGGCCACGGACACGCTGGACACGGTGCGCGAGGCGTTGATCGCCCTGATCAACCAGGACCCCGTGGTGACCGCAACTCCCGCGGGCGTATTCGACCGCATCATTCTGCAAGCGCGGCAAGCGGGGCCGGACGGCGACAGCATCACGTACGGGGGAACCTCGACCAACGGCAGCACCGGTACGGGTTCGGTGATCGTTACGGCATTCGGCAATAATCTCTGCTGCGCCAATATTCAGGGGTCTCCGGTAACGCAGGACAATCCGGCAATCCCAGGCGAAACCATCATCGTCTATGCCACTGGGGCAGGCCTGCCGGTGCTCACCGGCGGCAACCAGAGCCTGGTAGTGACCGGCCAGGCGTACCCGGTGGGCGCTCCCATTACGGCGCCCGCCAACGCCATGAACGCCATCGCCGGCGGCAGTACGGCGGACGTGCTGCAGTGCACCCTGAAGCCGGGATCGGTAGGGCTGTTCGAAGTGCTGTTACACCTGAACGCCGGCCTGGCTACCAATCTGTACGCCTCGCTGACCATCGCCCAGGGCTTCTTTGTCAGTAACGAGGTGACCTTCCCGGTGTTTAATCCCTCGGCCGGCCAGTAGCGTCAGTAGCGGTCAGTAGCGGCCGGGACTTGGCGGACATCCGGGGAGTGTGGTAGATTCGCGCAATATGAAATGCGTCATCCTCGGGCTGCTGCTTGGGCTGAGCGCCTTCGCCCAAAAGGTCCAGATCGAGTCCGATCCGGCCGTAGATTTTTCCAAGTTCAAGACGTTCACGATCAAGCCCGGCCGGCTGCGAAGTAAGAATGCGGCGCTGAATGGAGAACTGATCCGCAAGCGGATCGACTTCGACGTGCAAAAATACCTGAGTGCCAAAGGACTGGCTTTCGTGGCGTCCGGGCGCGCCGATCTGAATGTGTTCTACACTCTGGGCGCCGCCCGGGGAGCACAGTTGGAAGCGTATCCCGCCGGATGGCGTGGATGGGGCACCCGGGTAGTGCGCGTCCCGTTCACCGAGGGCACCCTGGTCATCGACCTGCGCGACCCCGGCACCCGCTCGCTGGTGTTTCGCTCCATCGCCAGGGAAGACAAGAGCGATGCGGCCCACGTGGAAGCCAAACTGGACGATATGGTGAAGAAGTCCATCGACAAGTACCCGCCGAAGGCTCCGAAATAGTGGCTACAGGTACTTCCCGGCGAGCTTTGCGACCGTAGTCAGGTTGCGGAACGTGAGGGAGGTTTTCAGCTTCCGCTCCAGCAGTGCGTTGGAAATGGTGGAGTCGCTTTGCTTCTTGCGGCAAAGCCAGTAGATCTCGTGGCCGTGTACGTGGAAGGCATCGATGTCCGTCTGCAGATTCAGGAGCGCGTCCTGTTGGGCAGTTTCCAGGGACCCCGCCAGAAATCCGACACAGCAGGCGCCGGCGGTGCGGATGGCCTCCTCGGCAAAGGGCCGGTATGCGTTCACCCCGGCCAGTTCCGCGGCGGAGCGAAGAAAAGTCGCTACCGGGTAACCCAGGTTGGACTCCAGATGGCCGGCGATGCGTGTCTCCAGAGCGGCGGGGCGGGCGGCTTTGCATTGGAAAATAACATTGCCGCTGTTGATAAAGGTCTCGACGCCGGTAAATCCGAGACCCTCGAACAGGCCGCGCAGCGTTTCCATCCGCACGGTGCGCTTGCCCACATTGATGGCGCGAAGGAAGGCGAAGTACTGGGGCATAGTAGCAATTCTACTGATAAATCCCGCGTACCTGCTCGCGCACTTCCGGGGGCACAAGATGCTCCCAGGGCTCGCCGGCCGCGATTCGCTGGCGCACTTCGCTGGACGAAACATGATCGAAAAGGCCCGGAAGCTCCAGTCTTTCGATAGCGCCGCTCCATTTGGCGGGGATTTCATAATCGCCTGCCCGGGTGGCGACCAGAAGATCGAACTGCCGCAGCATCGCGTCGAACGCTCCGGGGTCCCCGTAGTCCCAATGTGCAATTCGTTCCGCGGCGTCCCGTCCGCACAGGAAGGTAAAGCGACCGGTGCGGGGGTATGCCGTGCGGCACTCGGCGGCGATGTCCACGAACAGACCGCTTTCCGAGGCGGTTATCGAAAAAGCCGTATTCTGCTGGAGAGCGCTCCGCAACATTTCGATCCTTTGCCGGAAGGAGGCTCCCAAATACAGTTTGTGGGGAAATGCCTGCGGAAGCACGAAAACCACTTCATCGACCATGGCCAGCGCCGCATGGGCCAGTGCCAGGTGGGCAATGGTTACCGGGTTGAATGTGCCAGGTAGAATGCCGAGGCGAAACGGAATGCCTTCTGCCGTCTGGAAAAACTCCATAAGCTCATCTAATGTCGAAAGGGATTAAGCGGTCCGATTGCGTAAAATCACGCACTCATCCCCCAGGAGAGAGGGGAGAGAAGTGTGAAGTTTGACGCACTGTGTGTTGCCGCGGAGACCGCCGCTTCGCAGAAACACGAAGGGCGCGAGAACCGTCTCGCGCCCTGAAAGTATCGATTTGAAGAACTAAGGTCACGCTGCGTTGGCGAGCATCTCGTCGAGCGTATCGCTGCCTTCGGCTTCAAATTCGTGGCGATCGGCGGCTTCCTGGCAGCGAATGCAATATTTAGTCCAGGGCACCGCGTCCAGCCGTTTCGGCTTGATCTCTTCTTCGCAGTGCATGCAGATCCCGTAGCTGCCATCGGCCACGCGGATCAGCGCGCCCTTCACATTGCGCAGCAGGTTCGACTCGCGGTCCAGGTTACGGATTGCAAGTTCACGCTCCCCAGCGAGTTGCACTTCATCCAGGGCGTCCGGAGTCTTTTCGATAGCGATGTCATCCCGGTTTCGGAGGCCAGCAGACAGTTCATCCCGCTTGGCCTCCAGCACCGCTTTGTATTTTTCGAGTTCGGTCTTGTTCATGGTCGTTCTCCTTCGTAAGCGGGTTTTTCTATCTTTTTCTGTTCTTTAGCATCCATCTTTCCGCTACAGTATAGACGGAAAAATTAGCTAAAGGTTTCACGTCTCACGCACCCTCAAAAGGGCTACCTTGCCCGGCGAATTCTTGCTTCGACGCTTGCACGACTCTAGAGCTTAGCAATCCTGCTGCCAAAGCATTCCGTGCGGGTTTTGGGCGCTTTTCCATGTGTTTTCGCCTAAACACTTATCGGCAGAAATATCGAACCTTCCTTATTGATTTTGCGGCAATTCCTGCATCAAAAGCGCAAGGTCATCTGCGAAATGTAAATAACTCCCTTGTTTACAGTATGAAGGCCCGGCTCTGCCGGACTGTTTCTTTCCTCTCCTGGGGTGCTGCTGTAAGTTTTTGTAAATTGCCCAAATGGCGGCAGATGTCAGCAACTGCCGGCAGGCGCCGTCACCGTGTCTGGCGGCGTACGAACTGTCCGCTTTGGGGCAATCAGAATTTGCACTGCCGGCCCGCGGGAAGGCAATTCAGGCTCGAAGGTATTTTGTTAGCTAAAGACAGCAGTGTCGAGCCATCGACAGTCACAGTCAGGAACCACGGTCCGCCGAACTGCGGGGCCTTCACTTGGCTACCAGGGCCACCGAGTTGAGGACCAGGCCGAGTTCGCGCCGATCCTGGCCGGCCGGCGGCATGGCCTTATCCAACTGAAAGTCCACTTTCACCGAATCGGCCGTCAGCAGATTTGCCGGCACGTCGCGCTTGTAGATGTACGGCCCGGGCTGGGTATAGGTCTCCGGCGGCAGGGGGCTGCCGTCGACTGACGCCGAGAGCGAAACGTTCTTCAGTTTCTCGATGATCACCGGCGGCACGGTCAAGCTCAATTGCAGCGTGCCGCCGCGTTGGGAGGCTCCGAACGGAGGCCGCAGGACCACGGTGAACTGGCGCGCGGACCATCGCCAGGAGTTGCCCTCGATGCCGTAAAAGCCGCTGACAAGCTGGCTTTCCAGTTTGGCGTCTCCCATGCGGATCACCGAGGCCAGGCGCGGCGATTCCTCCACGGTCTGTTGCACCTGTACTTTCTTGGCCTCTTTGCAGCCCACCGGCGCAAGCGCCAGGGCCGCCAGCACTGCGCAGCCGGACAGTTTCATGTGAGTTTTCAATCTCCGATTCTTTCCACTTGCACCAGGCAACTGTAAAATGTGGGGCTACCGCCGAAATCGGTGAGCCGTTCGCTGGTCAGGGCGTTGACATTGCGCCGCCCCGGCGCGCGCTTACCCCAGCGAACCGAAGGCGCCGAGACCACGCCCGGAAGCACCGAGCCATCCACCACCGCGGCCAGCACGCAGGATCCGCGCGCATTGAAGATCCGCACCTGTTCTCCGGACTGGATTCCGCGGCCGGCGGCATCTGCGGAATTCAGGTGCAGTTCGGCGGTAGAGCGGTCCACCGAATCGCGATGTCCGAAGGTGGAGTTCATGCTGTCGTCATTCTTGGCCGAGATCAGTTCCAGCGGAAATTTCCGGCGCAGCTCCGCATCGCCCAGGCGCGATTCCACCGGAGGGGCGTAGTCCAGCTCTTCGGCACGGAAGTGGCATTTGCCATCCGGTGTGCCGAATCCGCCTGCGGCGAACGGCAGGAAGGGCTCGCCCGCCTCGGACACCTTGAGGCGCACGAAGCGCTCGCGTTCCAGTAGTTCGAGTGTGATGCCGCGCAGAAAGGGATGCGGCGAATCCAGCAGGGTGCGGATCATATCGTCTTCCGACTCGGCGAAGCAGGGGTCGTCGAAGCCCATGCGTTGCGCCAGCCGGCGGAAAACTTCCACGTTCGGTTTGGCTTCCCCCGGCGCGGGCAGGGCCGGCCGCGCCAACTGCAGGTAGTAGTGGCCGTAGGCGAAATAAAGGTCGGTATGCTCCAGGAAGGTGGTAGCGGGCAGAAGGATATCGGCGTGGTCCGCGGTATCGGTCTGGAACTGCTCCAGGACGACGGTAAAGAGGTCGTCGCGCCGCAGACCGCGTATTACCGCATTCTGATTGGGAGCGATGGCGGCGGGGTTGGAGTTGTAAACCACCAGGGCCTTCACCGGCGGATGGTCCAGCGTGTTGAGGGCCGAACCCAGTTCCGTCATATTGACCAGGCGCGCTTCGCGGCCCAGGGATTTCTGTTGCAGGTCGGCGCGCTCCAGGCCGGGGCGATTCAGGCGGAATGCCTGCGAGGTGGAAAGCTGCAGACCGCCGCCGGCGTCTTTCCACGAGCCGGTGAGCGCCGGCAGCAGGGCGATGGTGCGCACCGCCATGGCGCCGCGCTCGCTGCGCTGCACGCCATAGTTCAGGCGGATGACGGAGGGCCGCGTGGAGGCGTATTCGCGCGCGAGAGCGGCGATCTCGTCCGCGGCGATGCCGGTGAGTTCGGCGGCGCGCCGCGGGGTCCAGGGCTGCACGCGGGCGCGGAGACCCTCGAAACCTTCGGTGTAGCGCGCAACGTAATCGGCATCGTACAGGTTCTCGCCGATGATGACGTGCATCAGGGCGAGGGCCAGGGCGGTATCGCTGCCGGGATTGATGAAGAAGTGCTTGTCGGCGGCGGCCCCGGTGCGATTCCGGCGCGGGTCGATGGTGTAGAAGCGCGCCCCCTGGCGGCGTGCCTCCATGATGAACGGCCAGAGATGCACATTCGTCCCGAGGATATTGGCGCCCCAGGCGATGATGAGCCGGGAGTGGCGGAACTGCTCGGGTTCGGTCGAGTAGCGGACGCCCAGAGCCTGGGTCATGCCGGTCATTCCGGCGGCGGAGCAAATCGTGCGGTCCAGCCGGGAGGCGCCCAGGCGATGAAAGAAGCGGCGGTCCATGCCTTCGCCATTCAGCAGGCCCATGGTTCCGGCGTAGCTGTAAGGGAGGACGGCCTCAGGTCCGAATTCAGCGGCGACGGCGCGCAGGCGGGCGGCGATAGTGTCCAGGGCTTCGTCCCAGGAGATGCGTTCGAAGCGGCCTTCGCCTTTGGCGCCCACGCGCCGCTGGGGATAGAGAAGGCGGGCGGGCGAGTATTCGCGTTCCAGGTATTGCGCCACCTTTCCGCAGAGGAAGCCGCGGGTAACGGGATGGGAGGCATCGCCGCGGAGTCTGGTAGCGCGCTCGTTTTCCACGGTGAGGGTGAGGGCGCAGCAGTCGGGGCAATCCAGGGCGCAGACCGAATGACGAATTTCAGGCATTCCAGACGATTATAACGGGAAACAAACGGCCAGCCTCTCCCGAGGCGTTCTTAGGATGCATGGTTCGGTGGAATAAAGGTCATGGCGCGTTCGGTGAGGGCGCAGATGGTCAGGCTGGGATTGACGCCGAGATTGGCGGCGATCACCGAGCCGTCGCAGACGTAGAGATTGCGATAGCCGAAGAGGCGTTGCTGGTGGTCCACCACGCCCTCTTCGGGGGATGCGGCCATGGGACAGCCGCCCAGGATGTGCGCGGTGCCGGGCACATTGAAAAGGATTTCGGTGACCATGCTCATGGGCGTGCCGCCGATCATCGCGGCGGCTTTGCGGGCGAACTCGTTGGCTTGCGGGATGTAGGTAGGGATGCGCGGCCCGTGACTCATCAGGGTGCGGTGGAAGGGCCAGAACCACGGGCGTCCCAGCCGCATGTCGATGTGGCCATCGAGCGTCTGCATGCAGAGGAGAATCAGCGATTCGCGGGCCCATCCGAACGGGTGCAGGGTGCGCACGGTGCGAATGGGGTGGCGCAGCAGGGATGAGGCGCAGGTGGCGATCCAGTGCAGGATGCGGGTTCGCCCGGGGCGGCCGCCGGTGAGCAGGGTGGCCAGCAGTCCCATGGCGTCGGAGCCCGCCGGGTAGCGCGTGGCTTCGATGTGCGTGTATTCGTCGATGTAGATACCGGATCCGATGGCGATGCCCTGGGAGAGATCCTCCCGGGAGCCGGGAACGCGCACCCCGATCAGGGATTCGGCATTGGTGCGTACGCGTTTGCCGAGGCAGTCGCTGAGAAGCGGCAGGGAGCCTTTGCGCTTCAGGCGAAACAGCAGGTCCATGGTGCCGAGCGCCGAGCCGGCGAAGACTACCGAGCGGGCGGTAAAGCTGCGGCGGTGTTTGCGCAGGAAGGCGGTGGAGCGCTCGGTGTGCACGGTATACCAATCGCCTTCGGGGGCCACGTCCACCACGCGGGTTTCGGCGAAGAGCCGGGCGCCTCCTTTTTCCGCCAGGTAGAGGTAATTCTTGTCGAGGGTGTTTTTGGCATCATAGCGGCAACCCATCATGCATCCGCCGCAGCCGGTGCAGGTGTGGCGGGGCGGTCCCGCGCCATCGAAATAAGGGTCGGGATGGAATTCGCCGGGCGGAGCGCCTTCCGGCGGTTCGAAGAGGGCCACCTGCGTGCGGTAGAACGTATGACCGGCGCCGGCGGCTTCGGCGGCGCGGCGCAGGATATGGTCGGCCGGTCCGAGGATGCGATTTTCGACGACGCCCAACATGCGGCGGGCGGTCTGGAAATGCGCCGGCATCTGGCACTTCCAGTCGGCCAGTCCGGCCCAGGAGCCGCGATCCCAGACGGAGTCGCCGGGCTGGAGCAGGGTATTGGCGTAGGTGATGGAGCCGCCGCCCACGGCGCAGCCGTGCATGATGATGACGTGCCGGAAGGGCTCGATATTGAAGAATCCGCGGAGCGCCAGGCCGGGCCGCCAGATCCAGCGCCACACTCGCCAGTTGGTGCGGGGCAGGTTTTCGGCGGTCCAGCGGCGACCCATTTCCATGATGGCCACGCGGTAGCCCTTTTCGACCAGGCGGTGCGCCGCCACGCTGCCGCCAAAGCCCGAACCGATCACGATGAAATCGAAATCGGGCGTGTTACCTGGCATCGCAGGCTGCCGGGCGGACCGGCGGGCCGCATTCGGCAATCGCCGTAGGCGGCGGGGCAAATTGCAGGTCTTTGTTCAGCACCGAGTCGCGCATGGACTCCAGGGTGCGCTTCAGGGACTTCTCGGGATTGATCCCCATCAGGGATCCGAGGGCGCGCGAGAGCGAATTGAATTCGCCGCTGAGGGTGATGGTTTCCGATTCCACCAGGACGCCTTCGCCGGTCTCGTGGAAGCGCCAGTAGGAATAGAGGCGCTGGAGGTAGCCGTGATTCTTGCCGATTTCCCGGACGCCGGTGGAGTACGAGCGGCAGCGCCAGCGCGCCGGATCGACCCGTTCCCAGACTACGTCGTTTTGGGCTTCGATCACAGCCGGTTCTTTCAGTTGCATGGTGAAACCGAAGCGGTCGGCGCCGGTGCGGCACTGGAGTTTCGAAGAAGACAGGATCTCGGGGAAGTAGCGCGCGCGATGGTCATAATCCTGAAGCATGTGAACCGTGCGCTCCAGGGATGCGCCGGGAATCAGGACGGCGCCGATCCAATCGTACAACTGGCCGCCGGGGACGCCATGCGGATTGGGGCCGTTGGCCAATACGGTCTGAATTTTACGGCCGCGCAGGACCTGGTCGCGCAGGGCCGCGTCGGAGTCGGTGAGGAGGAACTGCTTACGCGCTTCCATGCGCGCTTCGGCAGACTGCACGTAGCAGTCGAACCCGTGAATGGTTTCAGGCTTCAATTGCTGGGCACGAAGGCCCATGGATGTCGCCAGGCAGCAGACGATGACCGTTGCCGCCGGGATCGGAGTCCCCGTCATATTGATACTTATACATCCGATTTTGGCGGGTGGCTATGCTTTCGGGATTATCCTGGAAAGGGGCGGTGATGGCGAGAAGGATGCGCTCTTCCATGGATTCCAGGATCCCCGGGGGCGTTGCCACGATATGCCTCGGCCTTGTGCTTACGGTGCTGAGCTTCAGCGTCCGCCAGGAGTGGAGCGTTCAGCGCTTTTGGCCGCTGCTGGTGGTGGTGTTCGGCGCGGTACGGATCGCCGGTCGCAGTCGTCCTGGCCGGTGTGAGCGAGTTGGTGGTGCCCCAGGGTCCGTGTGCGAAGGGCGAGGGAGCCGCGGTTGTCTTCCTGGGAGAGGGGCTACTTCCCCTGGCTTGCAGGGCCAGTCAGCGCAGCCACCGCAAGAACAATCAACGTCGGCCACACCCGTTCAAGCAACGGCACGATAACGTAAGCGATGAAAAGACCGGGGCGCCGGCGGATCATGCGCATCAACTCCACGTCTCAAATGGTACGGCGGGCCGAGATGGAATGGAAGGGCTGAAAGTACCACTCCGCGGGGAAGCGAGGGGGCGATACGCCAATATTTAACCCTAGTAAGAAAGGTCGCCCTTCAACTTCCGCTTGTGGAGGAAGGCGCGATGTCCGGCAAACCGGCCCTGAAGGTTCGCGGCAGGATGTTCGCGTGCATGGCCTGCCGGTTTGTCACCCGTGAAGCGGGCGGGCGCTCCGGTGTGGCGCGATCGCGCGAAAGGTGAGAGAATTCGCGTCAAAGAGCATGCACAAGCTTGCCGAAGTCGAGGAAGCCAAGCGACTGATGGCTGAGGCCAGCAACTGGTCGGTTTGGCAATGGTTGACGGAGAAGCGCCGGGTTCGGGCAGCCGCCGATGCCGCCACCGCCGCGCTGGAGCGGGCGGAAAAGAAGGTCAAAAGCACGTGGCCGGATGAACTCCGGAAATTCTACCGGCAGGTTGGCGCGCATGTGATTGAGGATGGCTCCGACCCTTTGCACCACGCGGTGGCGGCGGTAAAAAAGGCGGACGATGCGGCTTACGATGCCCGCATGGACGCCGAGGCCACCTTCGACGAAGCCGAGCGGCGCCTGAGCGCCTCGATGGCCCGGGAAGGGGCGCAGAAGGCAATCGACGCATATTGCCTGCACGAATCGGCCATTCGCAAAGCGGAAGCGGTAGCGCGCCGCCACAGTGAGCCGTAAAGATTTCACACGGCCCGCCTCAAGAAATTCACGGAACACGCCGATATAAGGATTGGAATCCTATGGAGTGTCTCGGTGGACGGTTCGAGGAAGAAATCGGGAATGCCGGATTCCTGGCGGCGATCGTCGAAGGCTCCGAGGACGGCATTATTGCGTATTCGCTTTCCGGCACGATCCTGACCTGGAACCGTGGCGCGGAGGCAATTTTGGGCTACTCCGCCGGGGAAGTGATTGGCAGGGATATATCCATGCTGGTTGCGCTGGAATCGGCGCCGATCGTGCAGGAGGTCATGGAACGGATCCTCGTGGGGACCGCCGTCTCGCAGCGGGAGATCTTCGGCATGCGCCGGGACGGCCGGAAAATCCGTGCCTCCGTGACCGCATCGCCCATCCGGAATCCAGCGGGCGAAGTGGTAGCCACCTCCGCAATCGTCCGGGACATTTCCGGGCAGCGCGAGGCGGAGGATGCGCGAGCGTTTCTGTCGGCGATTGTGGAATCCACGGACGATGCCATTGTCGGAGCGCAGCCGGACGGAACCATCGTCAGTTGGAACCGGGGGGCGGAGGTGCTTTTCGGTTACACCAAAGAGGAGATGATCGGGCAGAATGTGAGGATTCTGGCGGCGCCTGGTTACGAACTGCAGGTAGAGACGAAGCTCGAGGGACTCCGCACCGTGGGGGCGCCGGGTGTGCTGGAAACCGTCCACCGCAGGAAAGACGGCGGCCTGGTGCATGTCTCGGTGTGCGCCTCGGCCATCCGGAACGCGGCGGGAGAGATTGTGGGCTCCTCGGCGATTCTGCGGGATGTGAGCTGGCGCGTGCAGGCGGAGCGCCGTCTGCGGGAAAGTGAAGAGCGTTTTCGCATTATGGCGGACGGTTGTCCGGCGCCCATGTGGGTGACGGACGCCGAGGGCGGGGTTCAATTCATCAATCGGGCATACCGCGAATTCGGCGGGATGAGTTTTGAGCAGGTGGAGGGTGGCAAGTGGCAGTTGTTACTTCACCCGGACGATGCGCCGCAATACCTGGCGAATCTCCGAAGCGCCATAAGGGAGCGTTCCGCTTTCCGCACGGAAGCGCGGGCGCGCCGTGCCGATGGCGAATGGCGGTGGATGGCTTCTTACGCCGAACCCCGCTTTTCCCCGGACGGCGAATTCCTGGGGCACGTGGGGCTGAGTCCGGACATCACCGAGCGCAAGCTGGCCGAATCGGCGTTGCAGCGCAGCGAAGAGAAGTTCCGCCAGATTGCCGAGAATATTCACGAAGTCTTTTGGATGATGTCGCTGGAAAGCCACGAGATGCTGTATGTCAGCCCGGCCTATGAACAGGTTTGGGGCCGGAGCTGCGAAAGCCTCTACCAGAACCCGATGTCCTGGGCGGAAGCGATTCATCCCGACGATCTGGAGCGGGCGCATCAGCTATTTGCCCGGCAACTGGCGGGCGAAGCCATCGATTCGGAGTATCGCATCCGGACGCCCGGCGGGCAGGAGAAATGGATCCGGGACCGGGCCTTTCCGGTTCGCGACGGCACGGGAAAACTGACCCGGGTAGCCGGAATCGCCGAAGAGACCACGGAACGCAAACGGTACGAGGCGGAACTGATTCAGGCGCGGATCGATGCGGATGCGGCCAACCGGGCCAAGAGCCGCTTTCTGGCCAACATGAGCCATGAAATCCGCACGCCCATGAATGGCGTGATGGGCATGCTGCAATTGCTGCTGGACACGGACCTTTCGGCGGAGCAGGGGCGTTATGCCGCGATGGCTTTGGGCAGCGCGCGCTCTTTGCTGGCGCTGATCGACGATATTCTGGATCTCTCGAAGATCGAGGCGCGAAAGATCTCCCTGGAACGGATGAATTTCAATGTCCGGCGCACCGTGGACGAAGTGGTCCAGTTGCTCGGCGTCCAGGCGAGCGCCAAGGGGCTGCGCCTGACTGCGTCGGTCTCCCTGGAAACTCCGGCGGTTCTGTGCGGCGATCCGTACCGGCTGCGCCAGGTATTAAACAATCTCTGTGCGAATGCCGTCAAGTTCACCGAACGGGGCGAAGTGCGGATGCAAGCGGCGCTGGAGAGCCTGGCCGCGGGGCAGGTGACCTTGCGTTTCACGGTCGCCGATACGGGGATCGGAATCCAGCCGGAGCAGACCGCGATCGTGTTCTCGCCGTTCGTGCAGGCCGACAGTTCGACGACGCGAAAATACGGCGGGACGGGGCTGGGGCTGGCCATCTGCAAGCAACTGGTGGAAATGATGGGCGGCGCCATCGGGTTCGACAGCCGGCCCGGCGAGGGTTCCACCTTCTGGTTCACCGCGACCTTCGACAGGGCAGTAGCGTCGCCGGCCGGCGCGGCCGACCCGTTCTACGGCGCGCCGGCGCCCGCACGGCGAGGTTGGAAACGGCGTGTGCTGGTGGTGGAAGACGATGCTGTGAGCCGCGAAGTGGCGCGGGCGCAACTGCAGAAACTGGGATACTCCGCCAGTGTGGCGGCCGGAGGCGAGGAGGCTCTGGCTGCCCTGGAGCACGATGGTTGCGACCTGGTGCTGATGGATTGCGAGATGCCGGACATGGATGGGTTTGAGGCCACCCGCCGGATTCGCGCCTCGGTCCGGGCGGCGGTGCCGATTGTGGCCCTGACGGCGAACGCCATGGCAGGCGACCGGGAACGGTGTGTGCGCGAAGGGATGAACGATTATCTGGCCAAGCCGCTGGAGGTCCGCGCGTTGTCGGAGATGCTGGCCAAATGGTTGCCGGCCATCCCCGGCGAGGAAGCTGCTGCGGCGGTTTTCAGCGGCGAAGCGCTGCTGGGCCGGCTGATGGGAGATCGTCAACTCGTCCGGAGAATGCTGACAGCCTTTCTGGGCGACGTTCCTTCGCAGCTAAATCATCTTCGCCGGAAACTGGCGGAGGCGGATGCTCCGGGAGCGCGGTTTCAGGCGCACACGCTGAAAGGAGCGGCCGCAACTGCCGGCGCCGATGCCTTGCGCGCCGTAGCGGCGGAGATGGAGCGGGCGGGAACGGCCGGGGAATTGGGCCGCTGCCGGGAAACGCTGCCGCGCGCCTGGGAGGAATTCGAGCGCTTCAAGAGCGCGGTGGAGCAAGCCGGCTGGATCGCGGTAAATGCGAACGGAAGGATGAAGTCAGACTGAATGATCAACTTAGACGATGAGTTAGCCCAGGATTATCTGGCCGAGAGCTGCGAGCAGCTCGTAGCCACCGAACTGGATCTCCTGACCTTGAAACAGGCGGGCGGGAAGGCGGATGACGAACTGATCAACCGGATCTTCCGGGCCGTTCATTCGGTGAAAGGAGGAGCGGGCTTTTTCGACCTTCCCAAAATTCGCGAACTGGCACACCAGATGGAGAATGTGCTGGCGGTGATCCGGTCGCGCGAAATGACGCCTACCCCGGAGCGGGTGGGCGTGCTGCTGTGCGCCTGCGACCGGTTGCGATCTCTCACCGAAAACGCGGCGGTGAGCAATGCAGTGGACATCCGGGATATCGTCCGGGATCTGGCCGGCGTCTGTGGCCCTCCCCATAGCCCGGAAGCCGCGCTGCGCGTGCTGGTGGTGGAAGACAACTTCGCCGGACGCCTGGTGCTTCAGAAATTTCTTTCCCGCTACGGAGAGTGTCACATCGCCGTGAACGGCAGGGAGGCGGTGGAGGCCTTTGAAGCCGCCCTCGATCAGGGACGCGGATACCACCTGGTATGCATGGACATCATGATGCCGGAGATGGACGGCCGGGAGGCCGTGGGGCGGCTGCGCGCCGTTGAGGAGGCGCGCGGCATTCTCTCCACCTCGGGCGCCAGGATCGTCATGACTACCGCGGTGGACGAAATCAAGTCCGTAAGCCGCTGCTTCATGGAACTGTGCGACGCCTATCTCATGAAGCCGATCGATCTTTCCAAACTGCTCGCCCTGATGAAGGAGTTCCGCCTGGTGGAATAAGGCTTACAAGGTGTAGCGGCCCGCGGCGACGACGTGATCCGCGATCTGCCGGCCGATCGCAATGGTATTGGCCGGTTCGTGCTTGGCGAGGCGCCGGACTATGGTCATCTGGGTCCGCAGCATGTCGCCCTCGGCGACGGCGGCGATCACCTTGCGCGCGGAGCGTTCGATGGTCTGGGCTGCTTGCGCGGCATAATACCGGGTGAGGGCGATGGCCTGCTTCGCTGCCGCCTCGCCGCGCGCGGCAATCAGTTTTTCGGTGCGCAGAATGGCCGATTCCAAAGCGTACGCCTCGCTGATGCAGTCGGCCAGCGCGCCCATCACTTCCTGCTGGTCGGCCAGCCCCATCATGTACTTCTGGGAGGCGGCGCCGGCGGCGAACAGCCCCAGTTTCCGGCAGTTGGCCAGCAGGCGATGCTCGGCGGCCAGCGGCCCTTCGCGCTCTTCCGGCGCACTGGGACCGGCCATGACTTCGTCCATAAGCTGCTTGATGGCCTGAAGCAGCGGCAACTGCCCCTGCATAGCGCGTTTCATGAGCCATCCGGTGATGATCAGGCGATTGATCTCGTTGGTCCCTTCGAAGATGCGGTTGATGCGCGAATCGCGATAGGCGCGCTCGGCCGGATACTCCTCCACGTAGCCGTAGCCGGCGAAGATCTGCACCACGTGGTCCACCACCATGTCCAGCATTTCCGAGCCCCAGACTTTCAGGATGGAGCACTCGACGGCGTACTCTTCGATACGCTTCTGGATCTCGCGCGACGCTCCTTCGGCGTGCGTATCCACATCCGCCAGGGCGGCATCGATCATGCCGATGGTGCGGTAGACCATGCTTTCGCCCACGTAGATGCCGGTCGCGCTTTCCGCCAGTTTTTCCTGAATCAGGCCGAATTCGCAGATGGATTTCCCGAACGCTTTACGCTCCTTGGAATATCCGATGGCGTCCTGCAAACTGTTGCGCGCGCCGCCCACACAGGCCGCGCCCAGCTTGAATCGCCCGATATTGAGAATGTTGAACGCGATGTGGTGGCCCTTGCCCACTTCGCCCAGCAGGTTTTCCACGGGCACCTGGCAATCGGCCAGAATCAGCGGGCAGGTGGAAGAACCGCGGATGCCGAGTTTGTGCTCTTCGGCGCCCACGCTGAATCCGGGAGTGCCGCGTTCAATCAGGAAGGCCGAGAATTTTTCGCCGTCCACTTTGGCGAACACGGTGAACAGGTCGGCGAAGCCGCTGTTGGTGATCCACATCTTTTCGCCGTTGAGCACGTAGTGGCGGCCGTCCGGGGAAACACGGCGCGGGTGCGGCAGTTCATGGCATCGCTGGCGGAAGAGGACTCGGAGAGCGCATAAGCGCCGATCCATTCGCCGGTGGCCAATTTGGGTAGATATTTGCGCTTCTGCGCTTCGGTTCCGTACCAGACGATGGGCAGGGTGCCGATGCCGACATGGGCGCTGAAGGCCACCGAAAAACTGGCGAGCTTGCTGATGGATTCGGCCACCAGCGCGCTGGTGACCTTGTCCATTTCCAGGCCGCCGTACTCTTCGGGGATGTCCACGGCCATAAGACCGAGTTCGCCGGCCTTGCGGAGCAGGGCGCGGGTGACGGTGAAGTTTTTGGCTTCGATCTCGGCGGCCGCCGGCAGCACTTCGTTGGTAGTGAATTCCACCGCGGTTTTGGCGATCTGCCGGTGTTCGCCGGAGAAGTCCTCGGGCGTGAAAATATCTTGCGGGTCGCGTTCTTCGGTGAGAAAGCTGCCGCCCTTTACGCGTTTTGCGATCGTGGCACTATCGGTTGTCGCCATTGGTTCACCTCGCTTGAGTTCAGGTTCTCGAATATTCCGGCGGCGCCCATGCCGCCGCCTACGCACATGGTTACGATGCCATACCTGGCGCCGCGCCGCATCATTTCCTGCAGCAGGGTCGCGGTCAACTTGGCGCCGGTGCAGCCCAGGGGATGTCCCAGGGCGATGGCGCCGCCATTCACATTCACCTTGGCGGAGTCGATGCCCAGGGTCTTGATGACGGCCAGGGCCTGCGCGGCGAAGGCCTCGTTCAATTCGATCAGGTCGATGTCATCCAGCGTCAGGCCGGCCATGCTTGAGCGCTTTGGGAATGGCGTACACCGGTCCCACGCCCATCTCTTCGGGCAGGCATCCGGCGTAAGCGAAGGCCGCCAGGCGGGCCAGAGGCGCGATCCCCAGGGCTGCGGCGCGCTCCGCCGACATGACTACCGCCGCTGCCGCTCCGTCCGACATCTGCGACGAATTGCCGGCGGTCACGGTGCCTTTGGCATGGAAGGCCGGCTTCAGTTTGGCCAGCGCATCGAGCGAAGTATCGGCGCGCGGTCCTTCGTCGGCGCGGAAATCCATCTCGGTCTGTGCGGATCTTCGACTTGGCATCGGGCGCGGAGAAGGTGACCGGCACCGGCACAATCTCGCAGCCGAACTTGCCCGCGGCCTGCGCCGCGAGGGCTTTCCGGTGGCTGGCCAGGGCGAACTCGTCGGCCTGTTCGCGCGTGATGCCGTAGTGCGTGGCCACGCGCTCGGCGGTGAGCCCCATGGCCAGGTAGGAATCGGGATAGTGTTCTTCAAGCCAGGGATTGATGGAGATTTTATTGCCGCCCATGGGAATCATGGACATGGATTCGGTGCCGCCGGCGACAATCACTTCGGCGCCGCCGCCGCGGATGCGCTCGCTGGCCAGGGCGATGGCTTGCAGGCCGCAGGCGCAGTAGCGATTGATGGTCATGGCGGCCGATTCGATGGGCATGCCGGCGCGCAGCGATGCGATGCGCGCCACATTCATGCCCTGCTCGCCTTCCGGCATGGCGCAGCCCAGGATCACGTCTTCGACTTCCTGCGCGGCAGGGCGGGGACGCGCTCCAGCGCGCCTTGAATGGCAATGGCCGCCGAGATCGTCCGGCCGGGTGGCGCGCAGGGTTCCTTTGGGCGCCTTGCCTACCGGCAGTCCGCACGGAACTGACAATCACTGCTTCTCTCATAATGACCCTCGTTTACTCACAAGAAGGGGCCGGCCGGGAGGCCTGCCCCCTACTAGTTCCTCAGCGGCTTCCCGTTCTTCAACGTGAACGCAATGCGCTCCTGGGTTTTCTTTTCTCCGCACAGAGAGAGGAAGCCTTCCCGTTCCAGATCCAACAGATACTGCTCGCTGACCGGGGTCCCCGGTGTGACTTTGCCGCCGCACAGGACGTGGGCCACGCGTTGGCCACCTTGGCATCGTGATCGCTGATGTATTCGCCTTCGCGCATGGTGCGGACTCCCAGTCGGAGCGTGGCCAGCATGCTGTCGCCGGGCGCGGGAATATCGGTGCGCGGCAGGGGCGGAGCGTATCCCGAATCGACCAGATCGCGGGCCACGTTCGCGGGCATCGTGCAACAGCCGCTCGCGGTTCATGGTGACGCGGTCGGCCGGCGAGAGAAAGCCCAGACCGGCGGGCCTCGGCGGCCGAAGTGGAAACTTTCGCCATGGCGATGGAGCGAAAGCATGCTCGAGGCTGGGTCGCCGCGGTCCTGACGCCGGCACTCCACGGCTTTCAGGGTCATTTCCTTGCAGCCGCCGCCGGCGGGCAGCAGGCCCACGCCGGTCTCCACCAGGCCCATGTACAACTCCGCGTGGACCTGCCTCCGGGCGCCGTGCAGCGCGATCTCCGCGCCGCCGCCGAAGCAGAATCCGAACGGCGCCACCACCACCGGACGCGGGCAGAACTTGATGGACGAGGTCATGCGCTGGAACGCGCGGATCATCAGTTCCACCTCGTCCCATTCGTCTTCCTGGATGGCTCAGCAGCAGTTGCATCAGGTTGGCGCCGACGGAAAAATTGCCGGTATCGGCGCTCACCACGAAGGCGGAGAAGTTTCTTCACGGCATCGCCATCCGGGCGCAGTGTCTCGGTCACCATGCGCACCATGTCCTCGCCGATGGCCGTCTTTACCGAGTGCAGTTCCACGCAGCCGACACCGTCGCCGATATCGATGAGCGACGCGCCGGGGTTGTGCCGCACCACGCCGTTAGACGCGCGGTAGCGGGCGATGCGCGCGATGCCTTCGACTTCGGGAATGGCCTGATAAGTGGCTTTGGCGGGATTGTAGGTGGCGGCGCCGCAATCGCCGTACCAGTTCTCGCCGGCCTCGAGCATCTGTTCCGCCACGGGGCTCACCGGCTCGCCGGCGGCCTTCATGCGCGCCACGGTCTGCCGCACGCCGGCGGCATCCCAGAGTTGGAACGGGCCCATCTCCCAGTTGAATCCGGCGCACATGGCGCGGTCCACGCTGCCGGCGTCGTCGGCGATTTCGGGCAGACAATCGGCGGCATAGTTCCAGAGCGCCGAGAGCAGGCGCCAGTGGAAGCGGGCGGCTTTGTCTTTGCGGGTATCGCCGCTCAGCAACTGCACCAGGCGGTCGCGCAGCTTCTCGGCGTTGCGCGCCATTTCGAGCGAAGGAAACTTGGGGCGGGTGGCGGGACGATACTCCACCACTTTCCAATCCAGCGCCAGGCGCACTTCATTGCCGGCGGCGTCCTTTTCCTTCTTATAGAAGCCCTGACGAGTCTTGTCGCCCAGCCAGCGGCGCTCCAGCATGGTTTTCACAAAATCCGGCAAGGCCATGCGTCCATCGCCGGACTGCGAGCGTGGAAAGTTGGCGGCCACGTGCGCCAGCACATCCAGGCCCACCAGGTCCGCCAGGCGGAAGGTTCCGGCGCGCGGCCAGCCGATGGCGGTGCCGGTGAGCACGTCCACCTCTTCGATGGTCAGGTCTTCGGCCTGCATCAGGCGAAGCGCCTCCAGCATGATGAAAACGCCGATGCGGTTGGCGATGAAGTTGGGTGTGTCGCGGGCGAAGACCACTTCCTTGCCCAGGCGCAGATCGGCGAAGTGCGCGACGCCAGCGAGTGCCGACGGATCGGTTTCGGGCGTGGCGATGATCTCCACCAGGCGCATATAGCGGGGCGGATTGAAGAAGTGCGTGCCGAACCAGCGGCGGCGCAAATCGCCGGGCATTCCGACGGCGATGGAAGCCACCGGAAGACCGCTGGTGTTGGTGGTCAGGATGGCGTCGCTTTTCAGGTGGGGCGCGACGCGCGCCAGCAGGTCCTGTTTGATGGCCAGGTTTTCGGTGACGGCTTCGATCACCCAATCGCAGTCTTTCAGCAGCGGCAGATGATCGTCGAAGTTGCCCACGGCGATGCGTCCGGCGAGCGCGGGCTCATAGAATGCGGCCGGTTTGGACTTCTTCAAAGCCTCCAGCGCTTGCGCCGCTATGCCGCTGCGCGCCGCGCCTTCCTGCGGAATATCCAGCAGCACCACCGGCAGGCCGGCATTGGCCAGGTGGGCGGCGATGCGCGAGCCCATGGTGCCCGCGCCCAACACGGCTGCCTTACGGATCAGCGGGGTCATTTCACAACTCCTTTTTTGATATTGGCGGCGCAGGCGGCCGGGCCCGGGTTGCGGTTCACCAGCCCCTGCGTCAGGGTGCGCGCGAACTGAGTGGCGATCTCTTCGGCGGGCAGCGGCCCGTCGGGTTCATACCACCGGCAGATCCAGTTGACCGCGCCGGCAATGGAGAACGCCGCGATTTTCGGATCGCACGGAACGATGGAGCCGTCGTCGATTCCCTCCTGCACGAAGGAACGCAGGCGCCGGTCGATCTTGCGCTTGTAATTGCGAACTTCGGCCAGGGCTTCGCTGGAAAGGTCGCCATCGTCGAGGCGCATCACACAGCGCCCGAAATTCACCGTCATTACATTGGCGTAGGAATAAATGAAGGCTTCCACCTTTTCGAGCCCGGTGCCGCAGTGGGTGGCGATATCGTTCAGGATTTCGTCGATCAGCCCGCAGCCCAGGCGGTAGCACGCCAGCAGGATTTCCTCTTTGTTGCGGAAATAATGATACAGCGCCGGCTTGGTGATGTTCAGACGATCCGCCACGTCGTTCAAAGAGGTGCGTCCGTAGCTTTTTTCGAGGAACAACTGCGCGGCTGTCTGGAGCACTGCCTCGCGTTTGGTGCCTGGATCGCGGCGGCGGCTGGAAAAAGCCTTCCAGTGAGATTCCGTACGGGATGCAGGCTTGGCCATGGTGGTGAGTACGATCAGGATTGACTTCGGTAGTCGCTCCTGATATCTTACTCACCGGTAAGATAAAACGTCAAGAGGCTTGCGACGTGCGCAAATACTCTGAAGAAGATCTTCCCCTGCAATGGATGTACCGGTGCGAAACCCTACGGGCCGGCAGCATCTTCCTGACTCAACCCTACGACGGGGGGAAAGTCAAAGAATGGACATGGGCACAGGCCGCCGGTGAAGTCCGGCGGATGGCCGCATACCTGAAGGCACAGAACTGGGAGCCGGGGTCGCGGGTCGCTATCCTCTCCCGCAACTGTGCCTGGTGGATCATGGCCGACCTTGCCATCTGGATGGCCGGGCATGTCACCGTTCCCGTCTACCCGTCGCTCAAAGCGCAAACCATTCGCCAGATCCTGGAGCATAGCGACTCCAAAGCCTGTTTTCTGGGCGCCACCGACGACAAAGAAATTGCCGCCGCGGCTATGCCTGCGGGCATCGCTACAATTGGATTTCCAACCGAAATGGCCGGGGTATATCCCACTTGGGATGACCTGATCGGCAGCCGCCCTCCCCTGGACGGCTGTCCCGTACGTTCGGGAAAAGACCTGGCCACCATCATCTACACTTCGGGCACAACCGGAATGCCCAAAGGCGTCAAACATTGCTTCGCGGCTTTGAGCCACGACGCCATGTCGTTGTGCGAACTGCTGCATCTGACCGCCGAAGAGCGCGTGCTCTCCTACCTTCCTTTGGCGCACATCGTGGAGCGGGCGGGTTTGGAGTGTACGTCCCTGTTCCTCGGCTGCCATCTGTTTTTCACCGAAAACATCGACACGTTCCTGGCCGACCTGAATCGCGCCCGGCCGACCATCTTTATCACCGTGCCCCGTCTTCTGCTGAAGTTCCAGCAGGGCGTGTTCGCCAGGATCCCGAAAGAGAAACTGGATCGCCTGCTGCGCATTCCCATTCTCAATCGCTCCGTCAAAAAGCGCATTCTGCGCAAACTCGGCCTGCTGACCGTGAAGCATGCCGCGTGCGGAGCGGCGCCCCTGTCTCCCGAAATCCTCATGTGGTATCGCAACGTGGGGCTGAACCTTTCGGAAGGCTACGGCATGACCGAAACGCTGATTACGCACCTTCCGGCTGTGGGTACGGTCCGGCCAGGTTACGTGGGCCGCGCCCTGGAGGGTGTGGAAACGTCCATCGGCGAAAACGACGAGTTGTTGGTTCGCAGCCCGATGAACCTGTTGGGGTACCACAAGGATTTTGCAGGTACGGCCGCCTCTTTCACCGCCGACGGATTTTTCCGTACCGGCGATGTAGCGCATATCGATGTGGACGGGCAATTGCGCATCATCGGCCGGATCAAAGAGCAGTTCAAGACGAGCAAGGGCAAGTACGTGGCCCCGGCTCCCATCGAAAGCCAGTTGTGTTCGCATCCCGACGTGGAGGCCTGCTGTCTGATGGGCGCGGGACTGCCCAGCCCCTTCGCCGTGCTGGTGCTGAACGAAGAAGCCCGCAAGCGTTGCGCCGCGGACGCGCAGCGCGCGGCGCTGGAAGAATCGCTGAAAGAGCGGATGGACCTGATGAACAGCGATCTGGATCCGCACGAGCGGGTGAAATTTCTGGCCGTCGTGCAAGGTCCGTGGACCATCGGCAACGGCGTGATGACGCCTACTCTCAAGATCAAACGCAACGTGGTGGAGGGCCGCTATCAGTCTTTTGTGGACGATTGGTTCGTGCAGCAGCGGCCGGTGGTGTGGGAGCAAACGGCGAACTAGGACAGGCCGGGAGGCCTGTCTTACCGGGCGCCGGTGATGCGGCGGATTGCCGTGGCGGCTGTGAAACGGACGCGCGGCACGGTTTCCATTCGATGCAGAATCGGAATCGCCGGAGCGGCGGCGGGGCCGATTGCGCCTAAGGCCAGGGCCAGGCTGCGCTGCACGTGTACGTGTTCCTGGGGGTTGCGCGCGGCGGCCATGAGCGCGTCCAGTACGGCCACGGCGCCTTTGCCTTGCCGCGCGATGGCATCCGCCGCGGTCATGCGCACACCGGTGTCCGCGTCGCGCAGCGCCGCGGCCAGAGCGGGAAGAGCCGGCGCCGCGGTGGGTCCCATGTCCCGCAGGGCCAGCGCGGCCATACCGCGCAGCACCGGATCGGGATCGCCGAGCGTGCGGGTGAGTCCGGCCAGATCGGTAGGAACGCGCGGCGGCTGCACGGTGTCCGGGGCGCCGATTCGCGCCAGGACGAAGGCGCCGATCCCCAGGTTGTAGCCGGAGGAGCGCGCGTCCTTGCCGGTGCAGAGGAAGGCCAGAGTGTGGCGTCCCGCCGCCAGTTTCTTCCAGCCCAGCAGGTGGTCCGCGGCCACGTATAGCTCGGGCCCCCAGGTGCGCATCAGGGGTCCGGCGCCGGTGTTGGCGCCCGGTTCATGCTCCAGCTCGCCTTCGGGCTCGAGCGGCGCGCCGTCCAGTTGCACGCGGTAATCGCCGTAGTCCGGGGCGTGCGCCGCCTGCGCCACGATTTCATAGAAGGCATCGGCGGGCACGTCCAGCGGCAGTTCGATGCGCGATCCCGCCCCGGCGGCGCGGAAGAACAGCAGGTCGTTGCCCCAGAAGACCTCGCGCTGCACTTCGGGCTTGCCGCCTTCCGCCTTCGCCAGGCCGATCAGCGATGCGGCATCGGTCTGACGCGCGTTGCCGTGCGGCAGGCGCGCCGATCCGTACGGGGGCTCGGGCAGGCCCTGCGCGATTCCCTCCTGATACCAGAAGGCCACCGAAGAGAATATGTCGGGGCGCTCTTCGAAGGCGGAGCGGACCGAGCCATCGGCATTGTAGGTCCAGCCGGCGTGTTCGAATTCGAAGCGCAGGCTGTGCTGAAAGGGAATGGGGTCGCGAAGGTGCCAGCGGTAGGCGGTCATGCGCGCGCCCGGTCCGGTGCCTTCGGCCACCGGCACGCCCCAGTACGGACCCTCGCTCAGGCGCAGGCTCCAGGCGTCGTTGAAGTAGTCCTCGGTGCCGGTGCCCTGAATGCCGGCCTGGGTCTCGCCATCCACGTAGAACAGGTCGTCGCCTTCGCCGAACCAGCCGGGCTGCGTCTGAATCACGTTCAGGACAGTTCCCACATACTGGCCGCGTCCCTGCACGGAAAGCACCAGGTAGGGGCGGCCGGCCTGAGCGGGAATCTCCTGCCGGTACCAGGCGTGGAAGTAGCCGGTGTCTTTGGGCAGCTCTTTGCGCTTCTGCCAGTCCACGTGATAGTAGAGGTTGGAGAGGCGCACGCGGCCCTCGTTGGCGATGGTGATCTTGCAGGCGCGGCGGAACGGCATGGGCCAGTACGAATTGCGCGAACGGCCTTCGGAGCCATCCACGATCATCAGCGATTGAACCGGCCGCTCGTAGCCGTGGCCGACGCCGAAGAAATCGCCCACCGGGACATCCACGCTCGGCGTCGCGCTGCCGTCGTAATACACGCGCAGGCGCAGCAGGCGGGGCCAGCCGTACTCACTGGCGGCGATGGTGAGCCAGATATGAGTCACCACGCCGGGCCCTTGCAGGTCGGCCAGCACGACGGTCTCGCCGGGGATGGGGCGCAGGCTGTCATCATTGCTGGTGGGGTCGGGGTTATTGCTGGAAGAGCGATAGGCGCGGAAGTCTTTCAGCCGGGCCAGGTCCAGCGGATCCTGGGCGGCGGCACTCAGACCCAGAAGCAGAAGGGCAATCAGTTTCACGCAGGTCCTCCGGTCTTGCATTGTACAAGCGGGGCTACAGATTGCCCTTGTGTGTAGATTTCTACATAGGTATAATTCCAATCGATGGCGGACAGCCCCCGGCTCTCTCACACGACGGCGATGATCCTGCAGACTATCGGCGCCGGCTATGTTTATGGCTATACGGTGATGGAGATGACGGGGCTGGCCAGCGGAACGGTGTACCCCGCGCTGCGCCGGCTGGAACGCGACCGGTGGATTCGCTCGCAATGGGAGCGTCAGTCGATCGCGGACGCGGCGCTGCGCCCACCGCGCAAGTATTACCGGATCACGCGGTCCGGGGAGGCGGCGGTGGAGGCCTCACGGAAGCGCTATCCGCTGCTGGCAAAACTGACCCCCATAGAGGAGGCTCCGGACACATGAAAAGCGAATGGCTGCAGGCTGCGGTCCTTCGAGCCGCATCTCTGCTGGCTCCGGGCGGTCTACGCGCCGAATGGCTGGAGGAATGGCGATCTGAGTTATGGTATGTGCCGGCGCGCGGGGCAACGCGGTTCTGCTGCGGAGCTTTCCAGGACGCGCTTTGGCTGCGGCGGAATACCCCGAGCCCCATGCCCCGGCATCTGGAGTCTCCGCTCGCTTGCCTGGCATTCCTGGCGACGCTCGCATCGGCGAGCAGCCTGATAGTGATTTGCCTGCCCGCCCCACGCACCATGACGCATGCCTCGCATCTGAGCGCAGGGGATTTGCCCGCGGGTTGTGCGGCGATGTTCCTGGCGTCCTGGGCCCTTGTGGCGGCCGTCCGGGTGGCCATGGGGCGCGCCGCCGCCCATCCGCGTCCGGTGCCCTGGCGCGGCAGGCTGCGGATGGGAGTCTTTCTGGCCCTGAAGATCGCCCTGGTGCAGCCGGTGCTGCTGTGCGGATTTGTGGCTGCCATCGCCGTGCCCGGCGGATCGCTGGTGCTGTGGGCGTGGTGGGCCGTGCCCTGTCACTGGGTGCTGGCGGACCAGCGGCGCCGCTGTCCGGAGTGCCTGCGCTTGCTCACCGGCCCGGTCCGCATCGGCACTCCGTCGCAGACATTCCTGGAGTGGTACGGCGCCGAATCGACCTGCTCGCGCGGCCATGGACTGCTGCACGTTGCGGAGACTACGACGAGTTACTCGGGCAAGCCGAAGTGGCTCCAGCTGGGTGATTCCTGGAGCGGATTGTTTTGAAGAATCTCCAGTTCCGCGTCCTTTATCGCGAGTTTCTGTTCCGGATCGTGGATCTGGAATTGCTCTCCGCGCACGCCGAGGGCGATAGCCGCACGCTGCTGGGCCAATTCGCGTCGCTGCTGATTTTCTGCAGTCTGGGTCTTGCCGCGTATGCCGCGATGTGGGCCGCTTCGGTCCGGGACGCGCCCCCGCTGGTTCACCTGATCGGCGCGTGGACCATGGAGCATTTCCTCATCGCGACCACCATGCTGGTGGTCGGCCTGTTCGCCGTGCTCAGTTGGGAATCCACCTTTCCGGACCGGCGCGACGTTCTGGTGCTGGGCCCTCTGCCGGTCCGCGCGCGCACGCTGTTTCTGGCGAAAGTCGCGGCGGTAGCCACCGCCCTGGGCCTCACACTGGCGGCTTTGCACGTGGCGGCGGGCGTGGGTTGGCCGCTGGCTCTGGCGCAGTATGATTCCGCGCCGGCTCCGGCGATGGTTTTCGATCCACCGTTTCCGCCGGTACACGCCGCGGATTTCCCCGCCGTGATGAACCGCGACATCGCGCCGATGCTGCGGCGGCTGGACCTCGCGGCTGCGGATGGCGGCGCGGGCATCGTCATCGGTATCTCCCAAGGTGCCGTACGGCGGGTCATGACCTACGGCGCCGCCCGCCCGGATTCGCTTTTCGAGATCGGCTCCATCAGCAAAACGTTCACCGGTCTGCTGCTGGCGCGGATGGCTGTGCAGGGAAGGCTGGACCTGCGCGATCACGTCCGCGATCTGCTGCCTCCCGGCGTTGCCCCGGCGGCCACCGGCTTTGAAATCACCCTGCTCGATCTGGCCACACACCATTCCGGCCTGCCGTTCATGCCCGATAATCCCGGTCCGGGCGATGAACGGGAGAAATATAGCAACTATCGGGCCTCCGATCTCTACGATTTCCTCCGGCGCTACGGCCTGGAAAAGCCCACCAACACGCAATTTCTATACAGCAATCTGGGCTTCACCGTGCTGGGAGCGGCGCTGGCCAATCGCGCACGTACCAGCTATCCGGAACTTTTGCGGGGCGAGATCGCCGGTCCGCTGGGATTGAACGATACGGCGGTCACGCTTTCGCCGCAACAGCGGAGCCGCTTTATGCAGGGATATGGCTACTACGGGCGCCGGACTCCCGCGTGGGACCTCGACGCATTCGCCAGCGCCGGCGGAATCCGCTCCACTGCGGGCGACCTGCTCACTTATCTGGAAGCGCAACTGCATCCCGAGAGATCGCCGTTGCGCGCGGCCCTGGTACTTTCGCAGCAGCTTCGCGCCAACACCGCCGGCGGCGGGCGCATCGCGCTGGCCTGGGCGTTCGATCCGGATACCGGCGTTTATGCGCACGATGGCGCCACCGGGGGCTTCACCAGCTATGTCTGCTTCGACCCGCGGCGCGATTTCGCCGCCGTGGTCTTGTTGAATGCCCACCCGCTCGCTTTTCCGATTATGGGATTCGTGGGTGAGCACGTCCGGCAGCGCCTGTCGGGCGAGCCTTCATTATCGCTGACGCCCGTCTCTGTGCCGCCGGCGGGCCCCATCCGCTCGCTCTTCGCCTACTGGATCACCGTGGTCGCGGCCGGCGTCTTCATGTTCTGCTGCGTGCTCGGTGTGCAGGGGTTCGCCGCGCAGTTTCTGCCCCGGCGATGGTTTCTGCGCGCCTCCGCATTTCTGCAACTGGCGATATTCTGCCTTCTGGTGTGCGGTTACTGCTTGCAGCGGTCGCCGGCCTATGTGTTGGTGGCCGGTCCGCGGCAGCCATGGATTTCCTGGATTCCCTCGTACTGGTTCGTCGGCCTGTATCAACAGTTGAGCGGGTCGCTGCATCCGGCCCTGGCGCCCTTCGCGCGGCGCGCCTGGGTGGGTCTGGCCGTGGCCCTCTGCGCCACCGGCGTGGCCTATGCGGCTTCGTATTTGCGGACGCTCCGCAGAATTGTCGAAGAGCCCGATATCGCGCCCGGCTTTCGAAGCGGTTGGCTGCCACGCTTCGGCGGTCCGTTCGAAACAGCCATCGTGCAATTCGCCATGCGAAGCCTGTTTCGCGGCCGGCAGCATCGCATGATTTTCGCCTTCTACCTGGGTATGGGACTGGCCTTCAGCATCCTGTTTCTGAATGCGCCCTCCGGAGAACCCGCGTCGCCTGGCGTCGAGGCGTGGCGCCGGTTGGCCGTCCCTATGCTGGCCTCCTCGATCCTGCTGATGGGATTCTGGGTGGTGGGAGCGCGCGTGGTCTTCTCGCTGCCGCTGGACCTGAGCGCCAACTGGATTTTTCGCACCATGCCGTTCGGCGCCGGCGCGCAGTGCCTGCGGGGCAGGCGGCGGGCACTTCTGGCGGTATCGGTGGCGCCGGCATGGATGCTCTCGGCCATCTGTCTGTTCGCGCTCTGGCCGTGGAGGCCGGCCGCCACGCATCTTGCGGTGCTGGCGCTGCTGGGAATCATCCTGGCGGAGGTCTCTTTCGATGGCATTCAGAGAATCCCGTTCACCTGTTCCTACCTGCCGGGAAAATCGCAATATCCATCTCACGTTCTGGCTCTGGATTGTGCTCCTGTTGGTTGGAGTCGTGGCAGCCGCGGTGAACGAATTGAAGGCCTTCGATAATCCCGCGGCTGGCGCGGCCATGCTGGCCGGCCTCGGAGTTGTGGCCCTGCTCTGCATGCTTCGCACTAACCGGATGGCCGCCCCAAGAAATGCCGAACTGCGTTACGAGGAGATCCGGTCCGACCAGCTGGTGAGCCTGGATTTGTCCTGAGCCGCCTGCTATTCTGGCATTCGATAGCGACACTGCCAGTGCGCTCCGGTGCCGGTATCGGACGGTTCGGAAGTGCTGCCGTCAATTTCTTGGAACGCCACCCTGCGATGTTTGACAGGTGCGGCAGAGTTTCGGGGAGAACACCATGTTCCGCGTATTGACAATCGCAAGGGAGTACGGAAGCGGCGGGGGCGCCATCGCCGGGAAGATCGCCACACAACTGGGCTGGGAGTTGCTGGACCGGAAGTTGATAGAGACCATCGCGCAGACCGCCGAGGTGGACGCCGAGTTGGCGCGCCGCTACGACGAGCGCGTGGATTCGTGGTTCCACCGGTTCAATCGCGGAGGCTTGGAGAACGTCGCCATAGAGGCCGGCGCTCCGCCCGAAGAAGCCATGTTTTTCGATGCCGAGCGCATGGCCGCTTTCGCGACCAAGGTGATCGCCGACGCCGCCGGGCGGGGCCAGTGCGTCATTGTCGGGCGCGGCGGTCAATGTGTGCTCCAGAACCACCCGGAAACGCTCCACGTTTTTGTGTACGCGCCCTGGTCCAACCGGGTGGTGCGTGCCGCGAAGCGCGTGGCTTCGCAGCGGGATATCGAGGACGCGATCCGCCTGACCGACCAGGCGCGCGCCCGGCATATCCGCAGATATTTCGGACGCGACTGGAAAGACCCGCAACTGTATCACCTGATGATCGGCTCGCAACTGGGCGATGAAGAAGTTGCGCGAACCATCATCCAGGTGATTGAGCGCAGCGGCGGACTCAAGAGTTCCGCAGTATCTTCGGCGCCGGCGTTTCAGTAAGGCTCACGTCCGGAAAGTGGGCGCGAAAGAACTCGCGCGACCGTGGCAGGTCGGAGCCATGCTTGCGCAAGGGATCGGCCCAGAACTTGATCCTGTTTCTGATGAAGTCAATGGAAGTATCGTCGCCGTGCAGGTATTCCAGGTACTGGAGCGTCACCTCATCCGCGCGGGAGAAGTTCGACACCTCGATGAGTTTCTCTACCCATTGTCTTTGTGCCAGGCAGTGGATGGTATCTTCACGGGCCAGATCGAAGGCAAGTCCAGCGTACCTTCCGCACTCCTGCAGTTCCCCGGTTCTCAGAAATGACTTGAACAGGTACAGGTAAGCAGCGCCGTCCAGTTCTGACTTTGTGGGCTGGATTTCCTTTTGGATCGCGATCTCAGATCACGAGTTTCCGGACCGCTTCGAAAGTGCGCTCGGGCTGAGGCGCGAAATCCAGGCCTGCGCCGAGCATGATGAGATGGCGATTGCCTCGCTGCGGCGGACGGGGCGCGACGGACATCTTTTCGAGGACAAACGCTTGCCGGCGAGATGCAACGAATGCAAAGAGCTTGGCTTCGATTTCGAAAATCTTGTAAAACTGCTGGTCCAACGCATGCAAAGCTCGATCGCGCTCCGGATCGGGTTTGAGATTCGATTCTTCGATGGCTCGTTGTGTGAGCGCGGCAGTCGCGTGGCAGCCAGTGCGCTCCAGCGCGCCGACGATGGTCGAGGCATACTTGCGGGACGAGTTGACAAAGAACTGATCGTAGCCGCCGTTGTTCACCTCTCTGTCCAGCGCCATGATGGCGAGTAAAGTGTGTTCTTCCGGAGTGGTGGCAACATCGGGCATCCGGTTCCGGCGAAGTTCGATGGCCTGTTCGAGGGCGCACAGCAGCGAATCGATCCGGTGCGTGCCCTTGCACGCCAGAATTTGCGCGGTGTCCTGTCCCGTGTAGTCCAGCCAGGGAAGTTTGTTTTTTCTTGGCATCTCACCTTTCTTCGACGAGCTACTTCTTCGGGCGGAAGCGGGCCGGACGTCCGGCCGGTTTGGCGGAGGCAACTTCGGTGTAGAGCTGAATGATTTTCTCTTTTTGCGCGGGGTCGAAAATAAGCTGGCGGTGCTTCCCTTCCGCGCCTGGGGTGAAGCGAATCCGGCCATCGTCCGCGACTGCCAGAGTACCGGGATCGGAGAGCCCGAAATCGGGCTCGGTGGGACGGGTCGCGCGAAGGACCGCCGTCATGGCATAGGAGGGCGCGTCGTAGGGCATGGGCTTATAGGCGCGGTACGCATCGACTATAGGATGAGCGGGCGACCAGGCGAAGTCCTTTTCGATGCTCGCGCCGGGGAAGGGCAGGGCATCGCCCACTTCGGGGCCGGAATACACGATGGGCGTGGGCCACTCGCCCAGGAGTTTGCGGGCAGCGGGCACATCGCGGCCGAAATCGGCGGCGCACAGGAATTTGGCCTTGCGGGAGATCAGGTCGCGCGCGCCGGGCAGGTCCAGAACCCCGGCGAGATTGGTGGCGGCGCCCTTCAGCACCACGGCGGCGTTCTGATCGAACTGCGAGGTGAGCGCGTTGCGAATCTGCGCGACCGGATCGGCGGTGTCGTTCAGTTTCGAGATGCCGCAACTGTATTGCGGCTTGCCGTCGGCGTTCTGCCGCGCCAGGGGAGCGGCGACCATGGCGGAGTCGGGGGCCATGCGGGCGGCCAGGGCGAGGCCGATGGGCGTCGGAGCGAAAAAGCCGCCCGGTTCCCCCAGGTAAAAACGCGTCACCACGTCGCAGTACTCGGCGGCTTTCAGATTGGGCCTGTTCACGCTTACCGAAACGAGGCGAATGGTGTTCTTGCCCTGGAGGCCGTAGAGCATGGCGAGCGCCAGGGCAGAATCGATGGCATTGCCCATATCGCTGTCGAACACGATGCCCATAGGGGGCTTGCCTTGTCCACGGAACTGCATCCCTGACCTCCCTGATTATGATACTCTTGCAAGCAGCGGATTTTAGGAGGGTATTCCATGTTTGTCCAGAGAAAGGCAATTCCCCGGCGGACCATTCTGCGCGGCCTGGGAACGGCGGTGGCGCTGCCGTTTCTGGACGCCATGACACCGGCCTTCGCGGCTAGCCAGGTTCCCGGTAAGGCGCCGGTGCGGATGGCGTTCGTGTATGTGCCGAACGGCATCGACATGCGCAACTGGAACCCGGAAACCGAGGGCCCACTCGGGGAACTGCCGCGCATCCTCAAGCCCATGGAGCCGGTCAAGAACGACATGCTCCTGCTGGGCAACCTGACGCACAATACCGGGCGCGCCCTGCTGGATGGCGCGGGCGATCACGGCCGCTGCTGCGGTTCGTACCTGACCGGCGTGCAGGTGAAAAAGAGCCTGACGGACATTCACGCCTCGGTTTCGTGCGACCAACTGGTGGCCAACCAGATCGGCGGCCAGACGCGGTTTCCGTCGCTCGAACTGGGCTTGGAAGATGCGCGCCAATCGGGCGATTGCGATTCCGGCTACTCCTGCGCGTACACCAACAACCTGGCGTGGCGCAGCGAGACGCAGCCGCTGCCGCCGGTTCTGGATCCGCGATCGCTGTTCGAAAGGTTGTTCGGCGATGGGGTGGCGCTCAGTCCGGAGGCGCGGGCGCGGCAGGCGAAATTCCGCCGCAGCATTCTGGATTTCGTCACCGAAGACACGCGCGGCCTCGAGGCCACCCTCGGGCCCACCGACAAGCGCAAGCTGGACGAATACCTGACCTCGATCCGCAGCGTGGAAACGCAGCTCGAAAAGGCGGAGAAGGACAACAAGCAGATCGATCCGCACATGGAAAAGCCCTACGGTGTGCCGGCCGATTTCGCCGAGCATTTCAAGCTCATGACCGACATGGTGACCATTGCGTTTCAGGCCGATCTGACCCGGGTGCTGACGTTCCTGGTGACGCACGAGGGCACCTCGCGGGCGTACCGCGAGATCGGGATTTCCGACGGTCATCATCCTCTGACGCACCATCGCAATCAGCCGGATCTGATGGAGAAAGTGGCGCAGATCAACAGCTATCACATGGTGCAGTTCGCCGCCTGGATGCAGCGGATGAAAGCTGCGAAAGAAGGCGATGGCAGCCTGCTGGACAATTGCATGATTGTCTACGGCGCGGGTCTGAGCGACGGCAATCGCCACCTGCACGAAGACCTGCCGACGATGATCGTGGGCCGCGGCGGGAACTTCATCAAGACCGGCCGCCGCGTGGTCTACCGCCGCGAAACGCCGATGTGCAACCTGTTCCTCACCATGATGGACCGGATGGGCACGCGCATGGACCACTTCGGCGACGCCACCGGCCGTCTGGAAGGCGTCGATCTGACCTAGGTCCGGCGCTTCGGACCTGTGATTGCAATTACATCCCCGCCGTGTTGCTTTTCAACAACATGGCAACGCGGAATGCGGGCTTTCACCCGCGAAGTGGGGGATATGGCGCTTACAACACTGCGAAAGCACGGATTCACCAAGGGACTGAACGACGCGCAACTGGAGACGCTGGCGGCATTGGCGACCCCGGTGACGTTCGAAGCCGATGAGGTGATTCTGGTGGATGGGCAGCACTCTACATCCTTCTATCTGCTGACATCCGGCAGCGTGGCGGTGGAGTTGCGCACCGGGACGTTTGTGGTTTGCGTAGAGGCGCTGGGAGCGGGGCAGGTGTTTGGGTGGTCGGCCCTGCTGGACCATCAGGACACGCTGTTCCAGGTGAGGGCGCGCGAGAAGACCACGGCGCTGCGGATCAACGGCGCGCGTTTGCAGGAGCGGTGCAAGAGCGATGTCGGATTGGGTGCGCAGATTCTGGAGCGCACGCTGCGCGTGGTGGCCGGGCGGGTGAAGGCCACCGAGTTGCGGTTCGCCGAAATGTGCGGCGTGAAGCTGTAGCCGGGCGCGGGCTACGCGGCGCGAATCAGCAGGTCGTTGAACTGGACCCACGGGGAATCCGCGCGCGGGAGTGTCCGGTAGGCGGCGAGCAGGTCTGCGGACGGAATGCCGATTCCGGCCAGACCCGGGAAGACGATACCGGCGGCGCTGTACTTCGAAATTTGTTTTTTCTTCCAGGTATCGGGCTTGAGAATGTACGGCAGCAGGTAGTGGAAACTCTTGTCCACGGGTTTCCACAGGTTTACGCCGTGGACTTGCGCCAGGCGGCAGATCACCGAGAAGGCATCCAGATTCATGGAGGAATAGCTGAGGGATTGGGTGCGTGCTTCTTCGCGCGGGCAACTGCCATCGGGCTGAATCTCGGTGGGCGCCAGGTATTCGCGGTAGTGGTCCCAGCACATCGTCAGGTTGGCGGAGTCCGCGGTGAAGGATGAGTAGGCGGCCACCTGGGCGGTCCACCAGGTGGCGTGGTTGTTGCCGGACTTCTTTTCGGCGAGCCCCTTTTCGCTGGTATTCATCCACCGCGTGAAATCGGCGAACCACTGGCGCATGCCTTTCGATACGGCGGCGTCCAGACCGCCGGCCAGTTCCAAAAGCGCGATGCCCTGTACCAGGTGAATGAAGGAGACGGTATCGATGAGGCCGGTGCCGCGTCCGTCGTCGTGGCCGCGCGTGAGTTGGCCGTGCTCCAGGTGGGGCGTCATGCGCGTTTTGGGATCGAGGAACCAGACGCTGAGCACGCTATTGGCTCGCGGCGCGCAGGCGGAATTTTTCAGGAAATACGCGCCCAGGCCCAGGGCCAGGATAGCCGTGCAGAGGCTGCCCAGGTCGTTGCGATTGCCCAGGAAGCGGGCCGGATTGCGCTCGCCGTCTTTGCGGATATAAGGGCCGGCGGGATTCTTGGGGTCGGGCCACCAGTAAGGGCCTTCGCTGACGTAATCGTGGGGGCCGGCGTTGACGCCCAGGCCGGTGGGGCGATGCCAGGTGACGCTCCACGGGCCGGCGGTGAGGGCATCGGCGGTCAGCTTTTCGAAACGCGCGGTGCGCTCGGGTGAGAGCGCGGAGGTCATGCGCGCCGGGTCGGCTTCCGACAGAAGGATCAGGGAGCGGGCGGGCTCGGCTTTGGCGGCGGCGGCAAACGCGGCGGCAGTGGCCAGAAAATCGCGGCGATCCATCGGGATCTTTCGAGTATCCCACGTGGCATGATGAATGATATGTCGGCAATGCGCAGGCGTGAGTTTCTGGGCGCAGTGGCGGGCGCTCCCTTGGCCATGGCCCAGACGGGCGGAGGCGCGAGCGTCGCGCTGATCGCCGATCCAGCGGACGCGGTGGCGGCGAGCGCGCCGGCCCGCTGGGCGGCGGGTGAATTGCGGCAGGCGCTGGTAGACCGGGGTATCTCGGTGGGCCAATACGAATCCATCCGCCAGGCCGGCGCGAAGGACCTGTGCGTGGTGGCTTCGGGCCACGGCGCGCCGGCGGCGGCGGAATCGCTGGCGCTCACTCCGGGCAAACAGGCAGGCCACACGGTGCTTACGGCGAGCGGCGCGGATGTGCGCGGCCTGGTGTACGCGCTGCTGGAACTGGCCGATCGTGCGAGATACGCGCAGGATCCCTTGGCGGCGCTCACTCCGGCCAAGGCCACGGGCGAACGGCCGGCCAACGCGGTGCGCAGCATCGCCCGCATGTTTGTCAGCGATGTCGAAGACAAGCCCTGGTTCAACGATCGCGAGATGTGGCCGGCGTACCTGACGATGCTGGCCGGCCAGCGGTTCAACCGCTTCGCGCTGAGCTTGAGTATCGGATACGATTTTCTGCGCGAAGTCACCGATGCCTACTTCCTGTTCCCCTATCCGTTCCTGCTTTCCCTGCCGGGGTACGAAGTTCGCGCCGTCAACCTGCCGGATACGGAGCGGGACAGCAACCTGGCGATGCTGAAATACATCAGCGAGCAGACCGCGGCGCGCGGGCTGGAGTTCCAATTGGGGCTCTGGATGCACGGCTACCAGTGGGCCTCGAGTCCCAAGGCGAATTACACCATCGCGGGGTTGATCGGCGGAAAATCACGGCCCGTATTGCCGGGAAGCGCTGGCGGCGCTCCTGAAGGCGTGCCCGGCGATTCGCGGAGTGACCTTCCGCATTCACGGCGAAAGCGGCGTGGCCGAAGGCAGCTATTCTTTCTGGAAGATGGTGTTCGACGGCGTCAAGCTGAGCGGGCGGACCGTCGGGATCGACATGCATTCCAAGGGCATCGACCAGAACATGATCGATGTGGGCTTGGCCACGGGCATGCCGGTCACGGTGTCGCCAAAGTTCTGGGCGGAGCACATGGGCATGCCCTACCATCAGGCGGACATCCGCGAGCAGGAGATGCCCAAAGGGCGCACCGCTACGGGGCTGATGGCGCTGAGTTCGGGCGCGCGCAGTTTCACCCGCTACGGCTATGCGGACCTGCTGCGCGACGACCGCAAGTATGGCGTGATTCATCGCATCTGGCCGGGCACGCAGCGGCTGCTGTTGTGGGGCGACCCGGTGATGGCGGCGGGCTACTCGCGGGCGTTCAGTTTCTGCGGGAGCCAGGGCGTGGAGATTTTCGAGCCGCTCTCGTTCAAGGGACGGCGCGGGTCGGGGCTGCCGGGCGGGCGTTGCGGTTATGCCGATGCGGCGCTGAAGCCGCGCTGGGATTGGGAGAAGTACCGGCATTCGTATCGCGTCTGGGGGCGGCTGCTGTACGATCCCGAAGCGGATCCGGACAGTTACCAGCGCGATTTCGAGCAACAGTTTTCGACCGGGGCGAAATCGGCGGAGGCGGCGCTGGCGAGCGCCAGCCGCATTCTCCCGGTGATCACCACGACGCATCTGCCGTCGGCGGCCAACAACACTTACTGGCCCGAGATGTATACCAATCAGCCGATTGTAGACGCTCGCAAGAACAACCCGTATAGCGATACGCCCTCGCCGAAAGTGTTCGGCAACGTGAGCCCCTTGGATCCGCAACTGTTCTCGCGGGTGAACGATTTCGCCGATGAACTGCTGAAGGGCGAGCGCAGCGGCAAGTACACGCCCATCGATGTGGCGCAGGGGTTGGAGGATCTGGCGGAGACGGCGGCGCGGGAACTGAGGCAGGCGGAGAACGAGGTCGTGAATCCCGGGTCGCCCGAATTCCAAAGGCTGGCAATCGATGTGACGGTGCAGATCGGGCTGGGACGCTTCTTCGGGGCGAAATTGCGCAGCGGCGTGTTGTACCGGATTCACGAACGCACCGGCGATAAGGGCGCATTGGAACAGGCGCTGCAGATGTACAACGGCGCGCGCGCGGCGTGGGCGCAGATCGCCGAGCGGACCAAGGGCGTGTACGTGAGCGATGTGACCGTGGGCGAGCTGCCATGGCTGCGCGGCCACTGGCAGGACCGGCTGGCGGCGATCGATGACGATATCGCGGACATGAAAAAGCGGCTGGACGCGGCGAAGGATGCCGCAGAGGCGCAGGCGGCGTTGCTGGCGGCGCTGGGGCGTCCCAAGCGCGGCGGGGCGGCGGTGCAGCACAAGCCGCCGGCGCGTTTCCGTCCGGGGCTGCCCATGGAAGTAGAGTTCAGTGCGGATCGCACCGCGAAGCTCTCCGGCGCACGTCTCTATTACCGCCATGTGAACCAGGCGGAGCGATGGCAGAGCGCGGAAATGCAGGGGTCCGGGAGCCGGCGCAAGGGCGCGGTGCCGGGCGCGTATACGGAATCGCCATTTCCCCTGCAGTATTACTTTGAACTGCGCGAGACGCCGGAGAAGGCGTGGCTGTATCCGGGCTTCGCGCCGGACTTATCGAATCAGCCTTATTTTGTGGTGCGGAGAGCGTGATTGCGCCAAGGAAACTCGACCTCCACCCAGTCTCCATCTTTCAGACCATAGGCGTCGCGCTGGCGGATGTCGGTGGCAATTTCAATGATATTCCGCGGGTGGTGTCCGGCGCCTTGTTCGTTCTGATCCGTGCGCAAGAGAAACGCCGTGCGGTCAAAGATGCGGCAAGGGACGATGCTCACTGAGACCCTGCCGCCGTATTCACTCGCTTCCAGCCGGATGACCCGCGCGGGTAGTGAATAAGGCGATGCGAACTCCCCATTGAGCGTGCCGGGGTAGAGCGTCATGCCGGTTTTCTGCCGGTAGAGACTGCTCAGGCGTTCGATCCAGAATCCGAAATCGGCTCGACCGGTCACCACTTTGCCGCGAACGGAAGATATGGACGCCGCCAACCTACAATTATGAGGGAGAGGAATTCATCGTATGAACTATCGCGCCTTGGGGCGGACGGGTTGGCAAATATCGGAGATCAGCTTTGGCGCGTGGGCCATTGGCGGATCGTGGGGCAGCGTGGACGATGGCGACTCGATGGCGGCGCTCGAAAAGGCGCTGGATTGCGGCGTGAACTTCATCGATACCGCCGATGTCTACGGCATGGGGCGGAGCGAGCGGCTGATCGCCGAATTGAAGCGGCGGCGGAAAGACGAGATTGTGGTGGCGACCAAGGCCGGCCGGCGCCTTTCGCCGCACACCGCCGATGGGTACAACGCGAAAAATCTCACCGGCTTCATTGAAGACAGCCTGCGGAATCTCTCCATCGATTGCCTCGATCTGGTGCAGTTGCATTGTCCTCCAACCGATGTCTATTACCGGCCGGAACTGTTTTTCGCGCTCGACCGGCTGAAGGAGGCCGGGAAGATCCGCTACTACGGGGTGAGCGTGGAGCGCGTGGAGGAGGCCTTGAAGGCCATCGAATATCCCGGCGTGCAGACAGTGCAGATCATCTTCAATGCGTTCCGGCACCGGCCCGCGGAACTGTTTTTCGAGCAGGCGAAGAAGAAGCAGGTAGGTATTCTGGCGCGCGTGCCTCTGGCCAGCGGCATGCTCACCGGGAAATTGACGAGCCACAGCCAGTTCGCGCCGGACGATCACCGCAACTTCAATCGCCATGGCGAAGCCTTCGATGTGGGCGAGACGTTTTCGGGAGTGGATTACGAAATCGCGCTGGGCGCGGTAGAGGAGATCGGGAAGCTGCTGCCGCCGGGCGTCACCTTGCCTCAACTGGCACTCAAATGGATCCTGATGTTCGACGCCGTGACGTGCGCCATACCGGGGGCGAAACGCGCGGCGCAGGCGGCGGAAAACTGTGCGGCGTCGGATCTGCCGGCGTTACCCGAAGGCACGATGCGCGCGATCCGGCAGGTGTATGACAGCCGGATTCGCGCGCTCGTGCATCACAGGTGGTAGCGGCGTTCGCTTAGAACGCGATCTGCGTGGTGGAGCCGCCCAGTTCGATGGACGTGATCTTGTCGGAACCCTGGTCGGGGGCCGTGTCTACCGCGGTGTAGTGATACTTCTTGGGAGCGGTCTCGACCTTGATCGGAGCGGTGTAACTCTTCCGCGTCTTGGCGTCCGTGAACACGGCGTTGGTGCCCTGCACGGTGAGTTTGTACTCGCCGGCGGCCAGCGTTACGTTGCCGGCCTTGGCCGGGACAGACAGGTTGATGTCGTACGTCTTGGTTCCTGCGAAACAAATGGCGCTGAGAGACAAAGCTCCCGCGAGAATGAGCGATTTTTTCATAGTGTTTGTTTTCTCCTGTGTATGTACCTGGGGGTCAGATCTTCTCGGTCGGGGAGAAAAACCGTTAAACCCGAAGTCTGTTTGCGATTACATTCCCAGGGTAGCGGACGCTGGGCCGGCTATCCAATCGAAAATATTTATGGAGTTCATGATCTGAATCAACCGTGTTACAGTCGTTGAAAACAAATGAGTTACAGGCCTTTTTGTTTACGAATCTTTACACGGCGGGGCGGCCAATTGACAATGTCCCTGCGCGGATTATAGATTATAGATCAACCCTATGAAAACGAACTGGAAAGGCGTTTATCCCGCCATCACCACGCAATTTCGCGAGGACGAATCGCTCAATCTGCCTGCCACGGCAAAACACCTGGAGGTGATGATTCAGGCCGGAATTCACGGCGTGGTCCTGCTGGGCACGGTGGGCGAAAACACGGCGCTGGAGTATGCCGAAAAGCTGGAAGTGCTGCGCGAGATGAAGCAGGCGGTGCGCGGCAGAATTCCGGTGCTGACCGGGGTGGCCGAGTACACCACGGCGCTGGCATGCCGCTTTGCGCGCGATGCCGAAAAGGCGGGCATGGACGGCCTGATGGTGCTGCCGGCCATGGTGTACAAGTCTGACGAGCGCGAGACCATGGCGCACTACCGCGCGGTGGCCGCCGCCACGGGCCTGCCGGTCATGGCGTACAACAACCCGGTATCGTACAGCGTGGATATCACGCCGGAGATGTTCCGCGAGCTGGAGGATGTGCCGAACCTGGTGGCCATCAAGGAATCGTCGGAGAATGTCCGGCGCATCACCGACCTGCGGAATCTCATGGGCGATCGCTACATCCTGTTCGGCGGTGTGGACGACCTGGTGCTGGAGAGCGTCCTGCTGGGCGCCGAGGGGTGGATTTCGGGGCTGGTTAACGCCTTTCCCGAGGAGAACCGGGCGCTGTGGGACTTGGCCACGTCGGGGCAGTGGGAGGCGGCGCGCGAGCTGTACCGCTGGTACACGCCGCTGCTGCACCTGGACACCAAGGTCAAGCTGGTGCAATACATCAAGCTGGCCATGGCGGAGACCGGACTGGGATCGGAGCGCACGCGGGCGCCGCGGCTGAAGATCGAAGGCGCGGAGCGGGCGGAGATTCTGAGCATCATCCACAACGCCATCGCCACCCGGCCCAAGCTGCATGCCAACCGCTGACGCGCGTTTCACCGTCCGGCTGGAGGCGCTATCGAGCAGCCTGGGGCGGCGCGCCCCGATGGCGGACCAGATTGCCGCAACCATTCGCGACATGATCGTGGCGGGAGAACTGAAACCCGGCGACCGGATTGTGGAATCGCGCTTCGCGCGGGAGATCGGGGTAGGGCAGCCTACGGTGCGCGAAGCCCTGGTGGCGCTGGAGCACGAGGGGCTGGTGGTCCGCAAGGCCAACCAGGGTTGCGTGGTGACCACACTCACGCGGGTGGAGATCGGCCAGATTTTGCGCATCCGCGAGGAACTCGAGACGCTGGCCATGGAACTGGCCATCGAGAACGCGGCGGACGCGCAGATTCGCAAGCTGCTGCTGGTGACCGATGCCATGGAGCGAGCCGCACGGGCTCGCGATGTGCGGGAGTTCTTCGCGCTCGACGTGCGTTTTCACGAGACGCTCTGGCGGCTCAGCGGGAACAGTCTGCTGCCGCGGCTGCTGGCGCAGGCGCTGATGCCGCTGCTGGCGTTTCTCTTCATCCGTAATCTGCGCAATCACCAACAGATCGATATGAAGGACTCCGCGGCGGCACACGTGGAAATTGCCGAGGCGATTCTGTCGCGCGATAAGGACCTGGCGCGCCAGGTGGCGCGGGCGAAGTTCCGCATGTTCGCGGACGATCACCTGCAGTGGTTCGAGGAAGGCCAATGAAGAAAATCAAAATCATCGATTCGCATACCGGGGGCGAGCCGACCCGGGTGGTGGTGGAGGGCGGGCCGGATTTAGGGAACGGGCCCATGGCCGAGCGGCTGGAGCGGTTTCGCGAATGAGTTCGATAGCTTCCGCTCGGCGGTGGTGAATGAGCCGCGCGGGAACGATGCCATTGTGGGCGCGCTGCTATGCGAACCGTCGGACCCTGCGTGCGATGCGGGCGTGATCTACTTCAACAACGTCGGATATCTGAATATGTGCGGCCACGGGACCATCGGGCTGGTGGTGACGCTGGCGCACATGGGGCGGTTTCGCGGAGGCGCGTGCCGCCTGGAAACGGTGGTGGGCACCGTGGAAGCGCGGCTCAACGCCAACGGCACGCGTGACGATTCGCAACGTGGCCAGCTATCGCCAGCGCGGCGCAGGTGGCGGTGGAGGTTCCGGGCATCGGCGAGGTGCACGGCGATATCGCCTGGGGCGGCAACTGGTTCTTCCTGTGCAGCGGCCATGGGCAGGAGCTTTCGCTGGCGCGGGTGGAGGAGCTGACCGATTATTGCGTGGCGCATCCGGCAGGGCCTGGAAGCGCAGGGCATCACCGGCGCCGAATGGCGGCCTGATCGACCACATCGAACTGTTCGGTCCGCCCACCGTGGAAGGCGCCGACAGCCGGAACTTCGTGCTGTGTCCCGGCAAGGCGTACGACCGCTCGCCTTGCGGCACCGGCACCAGCGCCAAGCTGGCCTGCCTGTACGCCGACGGCAAACTGCGGCCCGGGCAGGTGTGGCGGCAGGAGAGCATTGTGGGCAGCGTGTTCGAAGGCACGGTAGTCGGTGGAGGACGGCAAAATCTATCCGGAGATCACGGGCTCGGCGTTTGTGAATGCGGAGGCCGACCTGATTCTGGACGAGCGCGACCCCTTCTGCTACGGAATTCGCGGATCATGGGCGAAAGCTTCGACGTAGCCATCGCCGGGGGCGGCATCGTGGGCGCGGCCTGCGCGGAAGAGTGCGCCGCGGCGGGCCTCAAGGTGGTGGTGGTGGAGCCCGGCCCCATCGGCGGCGGAGCCACGGCGGCAGGCATGGGCCACATCGTGGTGATGGACGATTCGCCGGCGCAGATCGCCCTGACTCGCTACTCGCGGGACCTCTGGATGGCGCGCCGGAATTCCCTGCCGGCGGACGTGGAGTACCTGCCCTGCGGCACCTTGTGGGTGGCGGCGGACGAGGAAGAAATGGCCGAGGTGCAGCGCAAGAAAGCGCCTATACGACGGGATCGGCGTGCGCACCGAAGTGCTGGATGCGCGAGTCTCTGGCGCAATCGGAACCGCATTTGCGGCAGGGCTTGGCCGGAGCGCTGCTGGTGCCGGACGATGCAGTGGTGTATCCGCCGTGCGCGGCGCGCCATATGCTGCGCGGATATCGAGGTGCGGCGGGATAGCGCGGTGCAACTCAGCGGGGAAGGCATCCGGTTGCGCGACGGGACGTTTCTGGCGGCAGGCGTCACGGTGAACGCCACGGGAGCATGGGCGCCGGAGCTGACGCCGGGCATCGAGGTGCGCAAGCGCAAGGGGCACCTGGCGATTACCGACCGCTATCCGGGATTCGTCACGCACGTGCTCGTGGAGCTGGGCTACCTGAAAAGCGCGCATTCGACTACGGCGGATTCGGTGGCATTCAATGCGCAGCCGCGACGCACGGGGCAGGTGCTGCTCGGGTCGTCGCGGCAGTTCGGCTCGGAGACGGCGGCGATCGAAAGTCACATGCTGGCGCGCATGCTGCGGCGCGCGCAGGAGTACATGCCGGAGATTAGCGAATTGACGGCGATTCGCACCTGGACGGGATTTCGCGCGGCCACGCCCGACAAGCTGCCGCTGATCGGGCCGGTGCCTGTGGATTCGCGGCTGTATCTGGCGACGGGGCACGAAGGGTTGGGCATCACCACCTCCCTGGCTACGGGACGGCTGGTGGCCGACCAGATTATGGGGCGCACGCCGGTGATTCCCGCGGAGCCCTATCTGCCGGGGCGGAAGGCATGAGCGGAAATCGGCGGGCCAGTATGTGGGGCAGGCTTGAGCCTGCGGCGGGCTTCAGCCCGCGCCCAGAAGATTTCCCCACATGCATGAGGGTCAACAATGAAGCTTAAGGTGAATGGGCGCGAGATTACCGTGCCGGCCGGGAGTATGGTTTCCACTGCGGTGGCTGCGGCGGGCGTCAGCCTATACCGGCGCAGCGTCACCGGCGAGCCGCGCGGTCCGGTGTGCGGGATGGGGATCTGTTTCGAATGCCGGGTGAGGATCGACGGGCGCGACCATTGCCGGAGTTGCCAGGTTCCCTGCGCGGATGGAATGGAGGTCCGCACGGATGTTTGATGTCGTAGTGGTGGGCGCGGGTCCGGCGGGTTTGGCGGCGGCATGCCGCGCGGCGGAGAGCGGGGCTCGCGTGGCGCTGGTGGACGACAACCCGGTGGCTGGCGGGCAGATCTGGCGTGCCGGAGCCGGCAAGCCGCCGGGGCCTGCGGCGGCGTGGATTCGCAGGGCGGAGCGCCACGGTGTGGAATGGATCGCGGGCGCGCGGGTGTATCGCTGCGCCGGAGCCGGGGAAACTGGCCCTCGAACAGTTTGCCGGCGAAAGCGAGTTGCCCTATGAAAAGCTGATCCTGGCGACCGGCGCGCGGGAACGCTTTCTGCCGTTTCCGGGGTGGACGCTGCCGAACGTGATGGGCGCGGGCGGCTTGCAGGCGCTGGTGAAATCGGGGCTGGAAGTGACGGGGAAACGTGTGGCGATTGCCGGAAGCGGTCCCCTGCTGCTGGCGGTGGCGAAATATTTGCGCGATCACGGCGCCAAAGTCCTGCTGATTGCCGAGCAGGCGGAACAGGCGGCGCTGCTGCGCTTTGGCATGGGGCTGGCGGCGTATCCCGGCAAGCTGGCGCAGGCGGTGCAATTGCGCGCTGGGCTCCTGGGGATTCCCTACCTGACCGGCTGCTGGCCGGTGGAGGCGCGGGGCTCGGAGAAATTGGAGAGCGTGACGCTGCGGCGCGGCCGCAAGACGTGGACCGAGCGGTGCGACTATCTGGCGTGCGGCTTCGGCCTGGCGCCGAATCTGGAACTGGCCGCGCTGCTGGGCTGCCGCATGAGCGCCACGGGTGTGGCCGTGGACGAGATGCAGCAGACCAGCGTGGCGGGCGTTTATTCGGCGGGCGAAGCCACGGGCATCGGCGGATTGGACCTGGCGCTGGCGGAGGGCGAGATTGCGGGCTTCGCCGCGGCGGGCAAAACGAGCGAGGCGCGGGCGCGATTCGGCGTGCGGGAACGGCGCCGGCGATTTGCCGAGGGCGTTGGAGCGAGCCTTTGCGCTGCGCGAGGAATTGAAGCACCTGGCGCATGACGATACGCTGCTGTGCCGCTGCGAAGATGTGACGCTGGGGCGCGTGCGCGCCTGCTCGGGCTGGCGCGAAGCCAAGCTGCACACGCGCTGCGGCATGGGTCCGTGCCAGGGGCGCGTCTGCGGCGGCGCCGTGGAGTTTCTCTTGGGCTGGAAGACGGAGTCGGTGCGGCCCCCGGTGTTTCCGGCGCGGATCGGTAGTTTGAGCCGGGATTGACAGGCGGAACGCATCGCGCCTTGACTTCCATCCTTGAAGTTCCATACGATGAGCGTTGCAAGCGATTACAGCGCTGCTACGTAAGGGGATTAAAGCGAATGGCGAATGGCACAGCCCGTGCAGTCACCTTTGGTGTGATTGTCGGCAATCGGGGGTTCTTCCCGGACCATCTGGCGCAGAGCGGACGATCGGAAATGATCGCGGTGCTCCAGAAAGCGGGCTACGGCGTGGTAGCCGTAGGGCCCGAAGAGACCAAGTTCGGCGCGGTGGAGACGCGGGCCGAAGCGGCGCGTTGCGCGGAACTGTTTAAAAAGAACCGCGAGGCCATCGACGGCATCATCGTCACGCTGCCGAATTTCGGCGACGAACGGGCCATTGCCGATACGCTGCGCATGGCCGGGCTGAACGTCCCGGTGCTGATTCAGGCGACGCCGGACACGCCCGGACGCATGACCATCACCGACCGGCGGGACAGTTTCTGCGGCAAGATGTCCGCCTGCAATAATCTGTCGCAGTACGGCATTCCGTACTCCCTGACCACGCGGCACACCGAAGCGCCGGATTCGGCGTTTTTCGCCAAGGATCTGGAGTGGTTCGCGGCGGTTTGCCGGGTGGTGCGCGGTCTGCGGCGGTTGCGGATCGGCGCCATTGGCGCGCGGCCGGCGGCCTTCAACACGGTGCGTTACAGCGAGAAACTGCTGGAAGCCAGCGGGATCTCGGTGGAGCCGATCGACCTTTCCGAAATCCTGGGACGCATCGCGCGCATGAGCGACGATGCGCCCGCAGCGCAGGGAAAGCTGGCGTCGATTCGCAAATACGTGACCACCGAGAGTGTACCGCTGCCCGCCTTGATGAAGATGGCGAAACTGGGCGCGGTGATCGACGAATGGATGGCGCAGACCGATTGCACCATCAGCGCGGTGCAGTGCTGGACATCGCTGGAGGAATACTTCGGCGTGGTGCCCTGCACGGTGATGAGCATGATGAGCGAGAACCTGATGTCGAGCGCCTGCGAAGTGGATATCGCCGGAGTGATCGGGATGCATGCGCTGCAACTGGCATCGGGAACTCCCAGCGCGCTGTTGGACTGGAACAACAATTACGGCGAAGATCCGGACAAGGCCGTGTGCTTCCACTGCAGCAATCTGCCCAAGCATTTTTTCCGCGAAGTACGCATGGATTTCCAGCAGATTATCGCCGGAACTGTGGGTCGCGAGAACACCTATGGCACCTGTGTCGGCTTGGTGAAGCCGGGTCCGATGAGCTTCGCCCGTTTTTCCACGAACGACCGTGAAGGCGCCATCTGGGGCTACGTGGGCGAAGGCGAATTCACCGACGATCCGCTGGATACGTTTGGCGGCGCCGGCGTGGTGCGCATTCCGAATCTGCAAGGGCTGCTGCGGTACATCTGCGAGAACGGCTTCGAACACCACGTGGCGGCCAACCTGTCGGCGGTCTCGACCGCGGTGGCGGAAGCGGCTTCGCGGTACCTGGGTTGGAGCGTGAAGCAGCACGCGTGAGAAGCTGCAGGGCAGGAGATTGGCTATGAGCATCGTTGCCGGCGTGGACTTCGGCACATTGAGCGTCCGCGTTTCCATTTTCGATAGCGAGCGCGGACGGCTGGGTGCGGGATCGGGCGAGTATCCGCTGTTGCGCAAGAAAGAAGATCCCGACCACGCCACGCAGAGCCATGCCGATCACATGCGCGCGCTGGTGGAAGCCATGCACCGTGCCGTGGTGGCGGCGGGCGTGGACGGGAAGGCGATTGCCGCCATCGCCCTGGATACCACCGGGTCCAGCGTGATTCCGGTGGACGAAAAGCTGGAACCGATCGACGATTACTACCTGTGGTGCGACCACCGGGCCTGGCAGGAAGCGGCCGAGATCACGGCGGCGGCCCATCAGCGGGGCCTCGCGGCCATCGACTGGTGCGGCGGCATCTATTCCTCCGAGTGGGGCTGGGCCAAGCTGCTGCACTGGCTGCGGCACAATCCGGAAAAGCGGGCGCGCTTCGCCACCGCGCTGGAACATTGCGACATGGTGGCGGCGGTGCTGTGCGGAATCGGCGACCCGGAGGAGGTGCCGCGCAGCGTCTGCGCCATGGGCCACAAGTGGATGTGGAACGCGGGGCTGGGCGGGCTGCCGCCGGAAGAGTTCCTGGCCGCGGTGGATCCGCTGCTGGCCGGGGTGCGCGCGAAAATCGGTGGGCGGTACCAGACTTCGGACCGCATCGCGGGACACCTTTCAGCCGAGTGGGCGCGCGAAACTGGGGCTGCAGCCGGGCATTCCGATTCCGGTGGGCGCCTTCGATGCGCATTGGGACGCCATCGGCGCGGGCGTGCGGTTGGGCGACGTGGTGAACGTGGTGGGCACATCCACCTGCATCGTCGCGACGGGCGAGACGGCGGGCCTGATTCCGGGAGTGTGCGGCGTGGTGGCCGGGTCGGTGGATCCGGCGCGCACGGGCATCGAAGCGGGCCTTTCGGCGACCGGCGATATTTTCGAAGCCATCGCGCGCAGGGCCGGCAGCAGCGCGGCGGAGCTTTCGCGGGGCCTGGAGAAATATCGCGCGGGCGAGACCGGCCTGCTGCGGCTCACCTGGGATAACGGCGACCGCACCGTGCTGGTGAATCCGGAGTTGAGCGGCGTCACGCTGGGCTGGCGCTTGACCACCACGGCGCAGGATGAGCTGTTTGCGGCGATTGAAGGCACGGCATTCCATACGCGCGTGATTCTGGAGCGCATGGAAGAGCATGGCGTGCCGGTGCGCCGGATCATCAACGGCGGCGGCATTCCGCAGAAGAATCCGGTCTTGAACCAGGTGTACGCCAATGTGATGGGCAAGCCGATCCTGGTACCCAAAGGCGATGTGACCAGCCTGGGGTCGGCCATTTTTGCGTTTCTGGCGGCGGGCACGTTCCGGAGTATCGAAGAGGCGCAGGACCGGCTGTGTCCGGGTCATGCCGTGGTGCAGCCGGATGCCTCCGAAACGGCCGTGTACCAGGGACTGTATCCGCTGTTTCGGGAATTGTATTTTTCGTTCGGGCAGGGAACGGTGCTGCCGGAGTTACGGCGCATCGCAGCGCGGGTAAGAGGAGGGGCGAGTGCTGGAAGCACTGCGAGCTGAAGTACTGGAAGCGAATCTGGAACTGGTGCGGCGCGGGCTGGTGATTTATACCTTCGGCAATGCCAGCGGCGTTTCGCGCGAGCAGGGTCTGATCGTGATCAAGCCCAGCGGCGTGCCGTACGACCGCATGAAGCCGGAGCACATGGTGATCACGGACCTGGAAGGGCGCGTGGTGGAAGGCAATCTGAAGCCATCGTCGGATCTGGCCACGCACGCGCTGCTGTATCGCGAATTTCCCGCTATCGGCGGCGTGGCGCATTCGCATTCGCGTCATGCCACGTCGTGGGCGCAGGCGGGGCGCGAGATTCCTTGCTTCGGCACGACGCATGCCGATTACTTTTGCGGGGCCGTGCCGGTGACGGACCCGCTGGCGGCGGAAGAGATCGAATCGGAGTACGAGCTGAATACCGGGGTGGCGATTGTGCGGCGCATTCAGGGGCGCGACCCGCTGGGCTGTCCGGCCATTCTGGTGACTGGCCACGGGCCATTCGCGTGGGGCCGCTCTGTCACCGAGGCGGTACACAACGCGGTGATCGTCGAAGAACTGGCGGCCATGGCGTGGCAGACCATCGCCATCAATCCGCAGGCGCGGCCCATTAGCGATACCCTCCGCGACAAGCATCACTACCGCAAACACGGAGCCAAGGCGACCTACGGGCAGAAGTGACCGCTACCAGATATCAGCCACGGTGAAGCCTTCGGGGAAAGGGTCTTCGGGATCGAGCACGTACTGCGCGAAGCCGGTGATCCAGGCCTGTCCTGAGAGAGTCGGTACTACGGCGGCGTAGGGGCCCACGCGCGTCTCTTCCACCAGGCGGCCGGTGAAGGTGGTGCCGAGAATGCCTTCGTGCACGAAATCCTGGTGGAGCGCGAGCTTGCCTTTGGCGTGGAGCGTGGCCATTTTGGCGCAGGTGCCGGTGCCGCATGGGGAGCGATCGAGCACGCCGCCGCCGCTGCGGGTCGAAACCACTACAGCGTTCTTGTGGCCCAGGGAAATCTGCGCGATGCTCACGCCCGCGATGCCCGGGTTTTCGGGATGCGCCACGGGCAGTTGCTCGCGGGCCGCGGCCTTGATCAGCTCGGCCATGCGAACGATGTCGCGAGCTTCTTCCGGCACGATCCTTAGGCCAAGCGGAGCGGCGTCGGCGATCACGTAGAACATGCCGCCATACGCCACATCCACCGTGACGGTGCCCAGGCCGGGGACTTCCACCGGCGCATCCAGGTGTGCGGCGAAGGCCGGCACGTTGCGGAACGTGACCTTGCGGACTTTGCCGGCGTTCACTTCGGCATCCACCGCGATCAGGCCCGCGGGCGTATCGAGTTTCAGATGCGTCACCGGCTCGACGGCGGGAACCATGCCGGTTTCGATCAGCACCGTCACCACGCAGATGGTGTTGGTGCCGGACATGGGCGGATATTCCACCTGCTCCATGATGACGAAACCGGCGTCGGCTTCCGGATGGGTGGGCGGCAGGATCAGGTTGCAGCACGGCGCCGGATAGCCGCGCGGTTCGCGCAGCATGAGCAGGCGGATGTGGTCGGCGTGCGTTTCCAGCCAGGTCTTTTTTTCGAACATGGTGCTGCCGGGAACGTCCAGGACGCCGCCGGTGATGACGCGGCCCGGCTCGCCGCAGGCATGCGCGTCCACTGCGGTGATCATGTTGCGGAAGCGCATCAGTGAACCCCCGGCAGCGTGGCGTGCGCATCGCTCAGTCCGTGGTGCGCGGCCATCAGCTTTTCGATATCGGGAATCTCGATGGGCACAAACGCGGAGAGATTTTCGTAGCCGTTGGCGGTGATCAGCAGCATGTCTTCCAGGCGCAGGCCGGCGTGGTCTTCCTCGATGCGCATCTCGGGCTCGATGGTAAAAAGCTGTCCGGGCTCCAGTGTCTCGGTAGGGTTGCGGACGTCGTGGACTTCCATGCCCACGGTGTGGCCCAGGCTGTTGGCGCGGCTCGCGCGGTAGCCTTCCACGAATTTGACGGCGGCGTTCCTGATCTTCTCGTCGGTGAATTTGTAGGAGGCCATGACGGCATCCATCTTCACCACGGCGTCCTTGATGATGTCGCGCGGCGCGGTGTGGACTTTGATGGAGGTCATCAGGGCCTGGTACAGCCGCAGGTAGATGCCGTAATACTCGCGCTGCCGCGGCGTAAACTTGCCGTTGGCGGGAAACACGCGAGTGACGTCCGAGGAGTAGTTCTTGTAATCGGGCGCGTAATCGAACTGCACCAGGTCGCCATCTTTGAGTTGCGCGGTGTCTTTGTGATAGTGGGTGTAGTAGGTGTTGGGGCCGGTGGCGATGAGCGCAAAGTAGGCCGGGCCATAAGCGCCGTATTTCTTAAAAACGAATTCGGAGTCCGCCTGCAATTCGTATTCGTACATGCCGGGCCGGGCGTCGCGCATGGCCTCCATGATGCCGAGACCGGCGATGCGCGTGGCTTCCCGCAGGATGGCGATCTCACGCGGGCTCTTGGTGCCCCGCAGGGTGTCGAGGATCGGGTCGAGGTCCTTCACTTCGGAGTGCGGCGCGGCTTCCTTCAGGTGAGCGAGGAAGGCCTCTTCGCGAGACGGGCGGCCGTCCCAGGGGTCGGCCTTGGTGGCGCGCGCCAGCGCGGCGGGGTCGCTCGAAGAGGCGCTGCCCAGCACTTCGGAGCGGAAGGGCGTGTAGACGGCGCGGTTCTCTCGCGCGAGGCGGTCGAGCATGGCATTGAAATCGGCGCGCGCGGCCACGGCTTCGATGCCGGTCTCTCTGACAGCCTCGGGTCCGGGATAGAGGCCGGGGCCGAACATGGATTGTTCGCGGCGCTCATTGCGCGGATTCAGAAACAGCGTGGAGGTGCGGCTCTTGCCATCGATGACCAGGATGGCGCGCGGCTCCACGACACCGGACACATAAAAGAACTGATTGCTCTGGCGCAGGGGTTGCTCGCCGGGGCGCTCCGTGGTGCCTTGCAGGATGGCCACGGCATCGCCGATTTTGTCCATCACGCGGATGCGGCGGGCGGCGTACTCCCCGGCGGGAAAAACATTGGTGAATACGGGCTGCGCGGCTGCCGGAGCGGCCGCCAGCAGGAAGAAGAGCAATTTGGTCACGTGGAACTATTGTAGTGCCAGGGGAACGGGCTCAGGCATTCCCGTTTGCGCGCACGATCATCGGTGTCTTGCCAGCGCGCGTGTGCTGCAGGTCGGAAACGGCTTTGATTCCCATCCGGCCAAGCTCCGGATGAATTTTAGAAAGCCGCGACCGGATGCCGGCGTCCATATCCGGGGTGAGTTGCTCGGCCAATATGTCGAGTCGCAGAATACTGCCATCCGCTATGACCTGGAAGCCTCGGACCTCGCGTTCCAGGCGCACGGCATGACTAAATGCCTCAGAGTGCACGATGGATCCATCTTCCAACTGGAGCGAATCGTTGCACCTGCCGATAACCTCACGAAAGCGGATTACTCCCTGTGCCGGGCTCTGCGTGTCCTCGACTTCGATCTCGTCCCCTATCTCGTACCGCACCAGTGGGAAGCATCGCGGATAAAGGCTTGTAATCAAAACACGGCAGCGCTTCGTTCCGGCCACCGGTACGGCTTCGACCAGTTGATTCCTCCAGAACACCCGATACCCGCCGGAGGGATGCGTATGGGCAATCACATTCGTCTCCACCGCGCCGTATTCCATGGCGACGGGCGCGCCAAACAGATTCGATAAGCGAACGGCAGACTCCGGACCGGGGAAGGACTCGGAAGTACCGATTACGGCCTTCAGCCGCAAATCGCGAAGCTGGTCGGCCATGTCTTCATTCACACGGGCGAACCTGTCCAGCGCGACACTGTAGCCCAGAAAGTAGTCGGGACGAAACGCGATCATCTCCGCCGCGGCCTGCTTCAGGAGTTCCGGGCGTAGGTCGTATGCGGAAAAACGGTGATACAAAAGTAGGCGGTCGTATAAAGACCGTCGAAGGCCGTTCAAGCGGCCTTTCACTCCCGTGCCCAGAAGATGGCTGTGACCCCAAAGAAGGAATAGCCGTGATCCGGGGTCAATCGAATACCAGCTTCGAGCGGCCCACATGTCGTACCGCGCATGTGCGAATTCCTCGCGCCACGCCGGGAGTTGGATCGGCTGTGAAGTGGAGCCCCCCGTGATTCGCCATGAATCCGGCCCTCGCGACGGGTCGCACATCCCGGCGCCGTGCTGGCGAATGAGGGCTCGAGTGGCAACCGGAGCAGCGGCAAAGAAGTGCGCCAGGCTCTCGAATTCCGCGGGTGCGGCCTTGGCGGCCACCATCTTCGAATAGAAGGGAATCCGCTCTACTGTCCGCGCCCATTCCCGATTCAGCAATTCCAACTGAATTTGCGCAATTGCCTCTGATGTTAGATCGGAAGCGTACGCAGCCAGGCGTGATTCCGTATCGCGCGCCATCATACGCCGTCGCACTGCCGGTATTAGTTTCATGGGCACTTCTGCACACAAGCTAACACCCGGCACAAATTCAGACAAGTGACTGCCGGTTTAGCCGGCCTTCAAAGGTCACGCCACAAAGATGTCGTGGATGCGAATCAGGCCCAGGGCGCGGCCGGCCGAATCGACCACCGGCAGTACGGAGATTTGCGAAGGGCGCCGCTCCATGCGCTCCAGCGCTTCGGCCAGGCTGGCTTCGGGGCCGATGGTCACGGGCGTGCGTGTCATGATATCGGCGGCGTGGAGGCCGCGGATGTCGTCGTGTGTGGTGAGGGCGCGGCGCAGGTCGCCATCGGTGAGAAAGCCGGCCAGCACGCCATCGGGCGCGACCACACAGGCCCCGCCCAGCGGGCAGCGGGTCATGGCGATGATGACTTCTTTGAGCGACATGTCCGGCGCGACGAAGGCCGCCTGCTCGCCGCCATGCATCGCTTCGCGCACGCTGAGCCGCAAATTGCGGCCCAGTTGCCCGCCGGGGTGGAAGCGGCCGAACTCTTCCGCCGTGAAATTACGAGCACACATGAGCGCGATGGCCAGGGCGTGTCCGATGGCCAGGGCCGTAACCGCGCTGGCGGTGGGCGCCAGATTGTTGGGGTCGGCCTCGCGCTCCACCGAAGCATCCAGCAGAACGTCCAGATGCGCGGCGAGCGGCGAGGTGGTGTTGCCCAGAATCCCGATCAGCGGCGAGCGGAATTCGCGCAGCAGCGGCACCAGCGCCAGAAGCTCCGTGGAGGTGCCGTGCTTCGAGACCAGAATGGTGGGGTCGCCCGGCGTATAGATGCCCAGGTCGCCGTGCACGGCCTCCGCCGGGTGCAGGAAGACCGCCGCCGTCCCGGTGCTGCACAAAGTGGCGACCATCTTGCGCGCGATGTGGCCGCTTTTGCCGATGCCGGTAACCACCACTTTGCCGGGATGAGCCAGCACCAGGTCTACGGCGCGGATCAGCGCGCCATCCAGGCGGGTGGCCGCGCGCGCAATGGAGGCCGCTTCGATCTCCATGGCGGCCCGCGCCGCGGCCAGCCAATCCTCTTTCATTTTTGTAGGAAGAACTGGCCGACGAACATGGCGTCGATGCCCGATGAATAAAAGCTGCGCACGGCATCGCGCGGCGTGCAGACCAGCGGCTCCCCGAACAGATTGAACGAAGTGTTGTAGAGCACTGGAAGTCCGGTGGCCTTGCCCGCGGCGTGCAGCAGTTTCCAGTAGAGCGGATTCTCCGCGCGCTCCACCGTGTGAACGCGCACCCTGCCGCCCGGCAGCAGCGCCGCGGCGAAGCGTTCCCGGTGCTCGGGCTTCACGCGGCCCACCGTTGCGAGGTAGCGCGCGTTGGGCCCCACCTCGAAGTATTCGCCCGCCAGTTCCGCCGGTACCGACGCCGCGAATTTGCGAAACGGCTCGCGATGCTTGATGAAGATGTTCAGGTTCTCAGTGGAGTAGGGATCCAGGGGCGAAGCCAGAATACTGCGGTTGCCCAGCGCCCGTGCGCCGAATTCCATGCGCCCGTGCATCCAGGCGACGATTTTGTTGTCGGTCAACTGTGCCACCGCGGCATCGATCAACTGCTCGGTGGTGAGCATGTAGCGGAACCGGAGCTTGCAGTTTTCCAGCACCTGCTTGATTTCGCCCGCGGAATAGGCGGGGCCGAGGCAGAGCGTTTCCAGGGACACCCGTTGCTCCTGCCGCAGCGTTCCATGCCACACCTCGAGGACGGCGCCAACCGCGGTGCCGGCGTTGCCGCTGACCGGCTGAACGAAAACGTTGCCATAGCCGGAATCATGTTCCAGGGCGGAAACCAGCAGAACGTTGAGCCCCAGACCGCCGGCCAGGCACAGATTCTCGCCCTTGGCGGCCATGCGAATTACGGCCGCTTCCAGGGCGCTTTGCATGCCGGACGCCACGTGCGCGCGCAGTTCTTCCGGCAGGGGGTCGCCATCGGGCAACCCCAGCGCCGCATAGAATCGCGGGCCGAAGCCGCCGCGCCCCATCCGGCCGGTGCTGAAAAAGCTGCGATCGATGCGCGGGCCGTGATCCGCCAGGCCCAGAATTTCCAGGAACAGGTCGCGGAAGCGGGTATCGCCGGCCACCGAAAGCCACTGCACTTTATGTTCGTCGGCGCGGGCTTCGAAGCCCAGCAGTTCCGTAACCCGGCCGTACAACTCGCCCAGGGAATCCGGAACGTACTGCTCCTCTTCGATGGTCATTTGTGTTCCGGAGGCTCGCCAGCGGGATCCGCAGCGCAAATCGCCGCCGCGGTCCACCACCAGCACGGTGGCCTTTTCGAAGGGCGACGCATAGTACGCAGACGCCGCATGCGCCAGATGGTGCTCCAGCACCACTACGCGGCTGCCGGGAAAGTGGGATCGGATTTGCAGGTGAAAATCGGGACTCGGCGTAGGGCGCACCAGAGCCACGGCATCCACTTGTTCCGGCTTGGCGCCGGCCAGCGAAAGGCACATGGCAATGGCATGCTCGGGGAGTTCGGCCCTCCCGCTGGCGCGGTTCTGGTGGCGCACCAGTTTGGATTCTTCGACGGCGGCCACCAGTTGGCCGTCTTTCAGAATGGCGCAGGCGACATCGCCGCCGATACCGCCGATTCCCAGAATAATCATTTGCGCTTTTCTCGCTTTTCGATCTTCGCCCAGGTGTCCTTCAGCGGCAGGGTGCGGTTAAACACCGGGTGGCCGGGCGTGGAATCGGGATCCACACAAAAATACGCCAGCCGCTCGAACTGATAGTACGCTCCCGCTTGGGCCTCCAACAGGGAAGGCTCCAGCTTGGCGTCGTGCAGAATTTCGAGCGAATTGGGATTCAGATTCGCGGTGAAATCCTGGCCTTCGGGCGCGTCGTTGGGATTCTCCCTGGTGAAGAGATTGTCATACAGGCGCACTTCGGCAGGCACGGCATGCTGTGCCGAGACCCAGTGAATCGTGGCCTTCACCTTTCTCCCGTCGGGAGCGTTTCCCCCGCGCGTGGCGGGGTCATACGTGCAATGCACTTCAACAACTTCGCCGGCCTCATTCTTTACCACGCTGCTGCAGGTGATGAAATAGCCGTAGCGAAGCCGGACCTCGCGGCCCGGCGAAAGCCGGAAATACTGCTTGGGCGGATCTTCCCGGAAATCGTCCTGCTCGATGTACAGCACCTTGCTGAAGGGTACTTTGCGGGTGCCGGCGGACGCGTCTTCGGGATTGTTGACGGCGTCAAGCTCTTCGGCCTCGCCCTCGGGGTAGTTGTCGATCACCACTTTCAGGGGCCGCAGCACCGCCATCACCCGTAGGGCGCGCTTGTTCAGATCCTCGCGAACGTGGTGCTCCAACAGGCCCAGCTCCACGATACCGGTGGTCTTCGATACGCCGATGGCGGCGCAGAAATTACGCAGCGCTTCGGGAGTGAAGCCGCGGCGGCGGATGCCGGCCAGGGTGGGCATGCGCGGGTCGTCCCAGCCGCTCACATGGCCGTCCTGCACCAGTTTGAGAAGCTTGCGCTTGCTCATCATGGTGTAGGTCAGGTTCAGGCGGTCGAATTCGATCTGCTGCGGGTGATAAATGCCCAGTTGCTCGACGTACCAATCGTACAGCGGGCGGTGATCTTCGAATTCCAGCGTGCAGATGGAGTGGGTGATCTTCTCGATGGAATCGCTCTGCCCGTGCGCGAAGTCGTACATCGGATAGATGCACCATTTGTCGCCGGTACGGTGATGTTCGGCGTGCAGGATGCGATACATCACCGGGTCGCGCAGGTTGAGATTGGGCGACGCCATATCGATTTTGGCGCGCAGGGTGCGCGTACCATCGGGAAACTCTCCGGCGCGCATGCGCTCGAACAGTTCCAGATTCTCCTCCACGGTGCGGTTGCGGTAAGGGCTCGCTTTGCCCGGCTCGGTGAGGGTGCCGCGATACTGCCGGATCTGGTCGGCGGTCAGATCGCAGACGTAGGCCTTGCCGGATTTGATGAGCTGCACCGCCCAGTCGTGCAACTGCTGAAAATAATCACTGGCGTAAAACAGGCGGTCTTCCCAATCGTAACCCAGCCAGTGGACCATCTCCATGATGGAATCCACGTACTCGGTCTCTTCCTTCTCGGGATTGGTATCGTCGAAGCGCAGATTGGTTTTGCCGCCGAATTCCTTGGCCAGTCCGAAATTCAACCACAGCGATTTGGCGTGTCCGATATGGAGGTAGCCGTTCGGTTCCGGAGGAAAGCGCGTATGCACGCGGCCCTGAAACTTGCCGGTCTTCAGGTCGTCGACGATGATGTCGCGAATAAAATTGGAAGGGCCGGATTTGGGTTCATCCGGTGGAGTTGGGTTGGACGGGTTCATATCGATTTCAACTTTTCCGTGGCCTCGGCGACGCGCTTCAGGCAGGTCTCGCGGCCCAGCACTTCCAGTGTGGCAAACAGCGGCGGCGCGTTCTTACGCCCGCAGGCGGCCACGCGGATGGGCTCGAACATCTGGCCCGCTTTGATGCTCAGGCTCTCCGCGGCGGCGCGCAGAGACGATTCCAGGCCATCGTGCGTGAATTCGGCGGCGGCCAGCACTTCACAGGCCTTTTGAAGCACCTTCAGCGCCATGGCGGCATCGCCCTTCTTGGGAATCAATTCGGCGGCATCGTAGGGCGCCAGTCGATCCACGAAGAAGAAGTCGCCCACCGTCAGCACCTCGTTCAGCAGCCGGATGCGCTCACGGACCAGCGGAGTGATTTGCGGCAGCTTGCCGGTGTCGTACCCGGCCCTTTTCACCATGGGGGCCAGAAGCGCCGTCAATTCTTCCACGGGAAGCGCGCGAATGGTTTCCGCATTCAGCCACACGGCCTTCGGGTCGAACGGCTCTTGCTCGCTGAAGTTGACCACCGCGTTGCTGCGATTCACGCCCTCCAGCGAAAACGCATCGATCAGTTCCTGGCGCGACATCTTCTCCCGATCGTCCTTGGGCGACCAGCCCAGCAGGCAAATAAAATTCACGAACGCCTGCGGCAGAAATCCCGCGTCGCGATACGTAGTCACGCTGACTACGGGACCGTGGCGGCGCTTGGAGAGCTTGGTGCCATCGGGCGCCACCAGCAGCGGAAGATGCGCGAACGTGGGAGGCGTCACGCCCGCGGCTTCGAAAATTAATACGTGCTTGAACGTGTTGGTGATGTGGTCCTGCCCGCGAATGATATGGCTGATGCGCAGGTCGGCGTCATCGGCGCACGACGCCAGGTGGTACGTCGGCATGCCGTCGCTGCGCAGCAGCGCGAAATCTTCGATGTCGGCGGTGGACTTGGACTGTTCGCCGTAGACGCTATCGGTGAAGTGGATGCTGCGCACGGTATCGCGCGGCACGCGGTAGCGCAGCGCGAATGGCTCGCCGGCGGCGGCGCGGCGGTCGCTTTCCTCGCGCGAAAGTTCGCGCATGCCGGCATTAAACAGCCAGGCGCCCTGCGCGCCCGATTTATCGGATTCCCCGGCTTGCGGCGGTGTGAAATCGCGATAGGCCAGGCCTTTTAGGAAAATCGCCTCCGCAATTTCTTTGTGCAGAGCCAGACGTTCCGATTGTTTGTACTGCTCATCCCATCCCAAATCCAGCCAGGCCAGGCCATCGAAGATGGAATTCAGGGACGTTTCAGTATTGCGCTCGACGTCGGTATCGTCGATACGCAGAATCATGGTTCCGCCGTTCCTCCGGGCGTATAACCAGTTAAAAATGAAGGTACGCGCACTCCCGATGTGCAGAAAGCCCGTGGGAGAGGGCGCAAAGCGAACTCGCAGCATGGAAATCCAAGTATAACAAGCGGTGCCTCGTTCCCAACGTGGTGCGAGCAGATTCGACACACCGGGAAATTTGTGCCCGGCAGCTTTCGAGCGCGCGCTGAAAACGCAGAGGCTCGCGGAGTTGGCACGCGGTGTGCAATATCAAAAGCAGTTGAAGTGGCGCAAACCGGCGGGCCGACCAGGTTCCCAAGAACCCAGGCCGGCGCCGCCGGGATAATAGGTTCTTAAATTACATTCCCCCCAAATGGAAGGTTATTCGCAGCGCCTCGGGTAGCGCCGGGCGGGCAGCGTCCCGTACAGGCAGTCTTCCAGAGTGCGCGCCAGATCGCGCCGGTTTCCTCCCGGCACACCACCGGGTGCCCGCCCGCAATCGGCGATTTCGCGCGCATCGCGACGCGCTTCGATCTGGCGATACGTCTCCCCCCCGCCCAGTGCAAGAGGATGCAGGCGCCCGCGCCCGCCTCGCCTTCGGTGCGGATCGAGTTCTTTGCGGTAGCCCCCGGCGCCGCCGGTATAATCCGCAGCGCGAATTCGCCGCCGACACCTGCCAACGCCCGCCGCCGGTTCAGCAGCGCGCCAGGGCATGGTAGGAGCGACCGTCATCAGGACCCGGCGCTGGAGCCCTTGCCGCCCGTGCCCGCGGGGGAGTACATCATGTTATGGGCATTCCAGATGGCGGTGAGGGCGGCCACCTCTTCGCCCGCCGGCGAAGATGCGGTGGCCCCCGTCCAGTATCGCGGCGGGCGGGGCGCCAGAATCGCGGCCCGTTTGGCTTTGTCATCGGCCAGCGGGTCCAACAGGACGGTCAGCCGTTGCAGGCAGGCTTGGGTGTCGGCCAGCAGATCGCGAACCAGCAGCCAGTTCACCGGCGGCTGCTCGCGGAGTTCCCCAGCCTTGGCGAAAGTCTCCCGCGCGGCCGTCAGAAGCTTCCCAATCCGCTCTCCGGCATCCTCCGCGGCCATGCGCGCTTCCATTTCGGAAAGCTGTGTAGGGATTGCGGAGAATGGCTCCTGGGCGGTATCGCGCACCTCCTCGAACTGTGTCAGCGTGGTTCCAATCTTCGCAAACAGCGCCGTCTGCTCTTCGTACGAGCGCGTCCAGAGCCGCAGTTCCTCGTATGCGGCACGCCACTCGCGATACTCTTCCCGGTGCTTGGATTGGATCTCCTCCAGTTTCAGGCGCAACGTCTGGAGGCGCTCGGGCGAAACTGCCAGGGACGCCGCCAAACTCTCCCACACTTCCGGCGGAGCCTGCTCCCGCAGGGCGTCCAGGCCGGCCGAGGCTTGCGCGCTTGCGGCGGAAGCCTCCTGTAGCAACTGCCCCGAGCGGGCGATGGTCGCCGGCACTTTCCTTTGGAGTTGATGCGTGCGCGCCGTGTAGTAGTACATAATGCCGAGCGCGATGGCTAACAGTCCCATGGCGGCCGGCAGCGGCGTGCCCGGAACATCGCCGCGTCCGGGCTGGCTTCCCGCGGCTGGCGGCAGCGCCTTCGGGGGAACTTCATCCAAACGCCGGATGATGCCGTCCACCACGGCGCTCACCCCGGCGGAGGATTGCCCCTGGCGGAACAGTTCCTGGGCCTGGTCCAGAATTCTCGCGACATCCCGATCGGTGAGCGCGCTTGCCAGGCCGTATCCCACCTCAATCCGAAATTTCTGTTCGCTCGGAACCCACAGAAACAAGACGCCGTTGTTCTGGCCGGCCTGGCCAAGTTTCCAGGAATCGAACAGCCCATGGGCAAACTCCTCCACGGACTGTCCTTGGAGGGACGGCATGATCGCCACGGCAATTTCGTCCGACGTGGCCCGCTCGAAGGCGCGTACACGTAATTCCAGCGCCTGCCCCACCGCATCCGGAAGGGTGCCGGTGAAATCGTTGATGTAGCCGGCCGATGCGGGATAATCGGCGGCCGCCGCGGCCCATGCCAGTAGCAGGGCCAGAGGCAGTCTGCGCAACCTGGTCTCCTTATGAGTACCTAGTATCCCATTTCATCGCGTCCCGTATTCCGCGGGCACCGGGAAAAGCCGCGCATCCGTGGCGGAACCGCCACACTTGGTGCAGGGGATCACCCGGCCCCAAACTTTTGATTCCGGCTTTCATTTCAAAGAGTTCCACTTTTTTAAACATTGCGGGCGCAGGTGAAATAGGCGGGCAATACGGTAACATTCGTACGAGGCCGGTCGCCTACCCATTAGAATCCCAATGGCTCACAACCATCTTTATAACTTTTTCGGGCGCCTTCTGCTCGCCTGCATTGCTGCTACCGGGCTCGTGGCCGCGGAACATCATGGCCAGGTAATGTCCGGTGGCCTGCCGGTTCCGGGCGCCACGGTGACCGCGACCATGGGCGACAAAAAGCAAGTCACCACCACCGACGAGCAAGGCGTCTACTCGTTTGCGGACCTGCAGGACGGCAATTGGACGCTCACCATCGATATGCTGGGCTTTACCAGGATCACCACGGAGGTGGGAGTCGCCCCCGGTGCGCCCGCGGCCATTTGGGAAATGCGCATGCTATCGCCGGAAATGATTCAGGCCGATGTGGCAGCGCGCCTGGCGCCTCCTGCTCCGGCGGCGGCCCCTCCAGCAGGCCAACCGGCCACACCGGCGGCAGCGCCTGCCACGGCGGCGGCGTCTTCCGCCACGCCCGCGCCGGCAGGGGCAAAACCCGCGACGCAGGCGGCGGCCCCTCCAGCAGCCGGCCGCGGGAATCAGGGTGGGAGAGGCGCTAACGCCGCCAACACCGCCAACGGGCGGCCCTCCATCCGGCAGGCGGTTCAGAATGGCGGATTCCAACGCGCCGATGTGACCCAGCAGGCGGATTTGGCTTCCTTGGGAGCGGAATCGCCCATGGCCAATGCGGATGCCTCGCAGGCGGGAGACGCCATGGTAGCCATGGGTAGTGTGAATACCGGCCTGGGTATGCCGCAGCAGAATGATTGGGGCATGGGCGGTCGTGGCGGTCCGGACGGTATGGGCGGTCCCATGGGTATGGGCGGCCCCATGGGGATGAACGCCGACGGCACCGGTCTGCCGGGTCAGACCCAGCCGGGCGCGGATGCCGGCGGTCGTGGCGGACGCGGCGGCGGTGGTCCCGGCGGCGGTGGCGGACGCGGCGGCGGTGGGTTCGGCGGCGGTATGATGCCGATGGCTCCGGGCGGACGCGGTGGACGCGGCGGCCCCGGCGGACGTGGCGGACGCGGCAACCCTAACTCGTTCGGCAACGGCCGGCGCGGTTCCCGGCCTCGCTACAATGCCAACCTGGCATTTATTCTGGACAACTCGGCGTTGGATGCGCGCTCGTATTCCATCGCCGGCGCGGATACTGCCAAAGCGGCGTACGCCAAGGCCCGTATGACGGCCAGCGGCGGCGGCCCGCTCAAGATTCCGCACCTGTTGAGCGGCGACAAGACCACGTTCTTTATCAACTACCAGTTGACGCGCAATCGCAACGGGTCCACGCAGACGGGTCTGGTGCCGACACTCGCCCAACGCGGCGGCGACCTCTCGCAGGCCGTCACTGCCAGCGGCGGCCCGATTTCCATTTTCGATCCGATCGGCGGCAGCCCCTTCCCGAACAACGTGATTCCTACCAACCGGATCAGCCCGCAGGCGACCGCGCTGCTCAATCTCTATCCGGAGCAGAACTTCCCGGTCAATACGCGCTTCAATTATCAAATTCCGTTTGTCGGAGTCTCCAACCAGGACAATATCAACACGCGCATCAGCCAAACCCTGAACCAGAAAAACCAGTTCACCTTCGGCATGGGTTACCAGCGCAGCGACCTGACCAATTCCAATGGCAATATTTTTGGATTCGTAGACAAACAGCACATGATCGGCATCAATGCCAATACGAGTTGGATCTATCACGTCACCCAGCGGGTCATCAATACGGCGCGATACAACTTCAGCCGGTCGAACACGCAAGGCACTCCCTTCTTTGCCAACGGCCAGAACATTGCCCAGGAGGCAGGCATCCAGGGAACCAATCAGAGTCCGCTCAACTACGGACCGCCGTCGCTGAGCTTCACGAATTTCCAGGGTTTGGCCGACTCTAACGCTTTGATCAACAAGAACAATACCAGCGCGGCCGGCGATACGCTGATGTGGATCAAGGGAACCCACACCATTCAGTTCGGCGGCGATGTGCGGCGGCAGGGTATCAATCCGTACTCGCAACAGAATCCCCGCGGCAGCTTCACCTTCAACGGAACGGCCACACAGCAATATCAAAACGGCCTTGCCGTGAACGGCACCGGCTACGATTTCGCCGACTTCCTGCTGGGCTATGCCGACACCACCTCGATCGCTTTCGGTAATCCGGACAAGTATTTCCGCACCACGTGGCTGGACGGCTTCGTCAACGATAGCTGGCAGATGAATGGCCAGCTCACCTTGGTAACAGGCTTCCGTTGGGAATACGCCACGCCCGTCACGGAGCTTTATGGCCGCATGGTAAACCTGAACGTGGGTCCGGGCTTTTCCTCCATCACACCGGTTTGTGCCGCGGCTGTGCCGGGCACTGCTTGTTCGGTCACATCCGGGCAGGTGGGCCTCCCCAACTCGCTGGTGAACGGCACCAACGGAGGCTTTGAGCCGCGTATCGGTTTTGCGTACCGGCCATTCAAGAAGGGCACCATGGTGGTCCGCGGCGGCTACGGCGTTTACTACAACACCTCGGTATATTCCTCCATCGCCAACCAGATGGCGCAGCAGTCGCCCATCTCTACCACCGCGCGGCTTTCCAGTTCGCCCGGCGATCTGCTGACCCTGGCCAGCGGCCTGTTGATTCCGCCCAATCAGACCACCAACACCTTCGCCATCGATCCCAACTTCCGCGTGGGTTATTCGCAGAACTGGCAGATGGCCGTCCAGCAGAATCTGAAGTTCAATATGGTAGCCACCGTCACCTACTCCGGATCGAAGGGCACGCGTCTGCCGCAGACCTTCCTGCCTAACTCGGTGCCGAACGGTTTCGTGGCCTCGAATCCGCTGGTTCCCGGACCGTTTGGACCGTCCGGCTACACCTACGAGACATCCAATGGCGACAACACCTATAACTCGGTGATCTTCCAGTTGCAGCGCCGATTCCGTAGTGGCTTCTCGGGCAACATCATGTATGTTCACAGCAAGGCGATCGACGATGCTCTGGGCGGCGCGGTGCAGGCGCAGAACTGGCTGGATCTTTCCGCGGAGCGCGCCCGTTCCAGCGGGATCCGCTCCGATACCCTCAATGTTTCGGGGCAGTACAGCACCGGCGTAGGCACTCGCGGCGGCACACTGCTTAAAGGCTGGAAGGGCACGCTCCTTAAGGATTGGACCGTGATGACCAATATCACGGTGGGCAGCGCGCTGCCGCTGAACATCAGCGTCCCTCTTACCGTAAAAGGGACGGGCGTGACCGGCAGCGAGCGGCCCAACCTCATCAGCCAGTCCATCTATGATGTGCGGCGGCTCGAATTTGAATCCGCTGGCGTTCGTGGCCCCGGCGCCGGGCACGTGGGGCAGCCTGGGGCGTAATTCCATCAACGGACCCGGCGCCTTCAGCCTGAACGGGCAGGCCTCCCGCACCATCCGGATCGGCGAGAGGCGCAGCGCCGACCTGCAGTTCCAGGCCACCAACCTGCTAAACCACGTGACGTTCCCCACATGGAACGCCACCCTGGGCAGTTCGCAGTTCGGGTTACCCATGTCCGCCAACGGAATGCGTGTCTTGCAAGCCACTCTGAGGTTCAGATTCTAATGCAGCGATCAATCACGGCTACATTTCTGGTTTGGGTGCTCTTCGCTTCGGCGCAGCAGCGCCCCACCCCCGCGCGAGCGCAGCAGCCTGCCCAGCAACAGAACGGGCAGGTGGTCAACGTCAAGGGCGGCTACAAGATTTCCGTATCGTCGAACCTGGTAGTCGAAGACGTGATCCTGAAGGACAAACAGGGCAATCCGATCCCGGGGCTGACGAACAAGGACTTCCTCATCACCGAGGACGGGAAAGCGCAAACGGTCAGCATTTGCGATTATCAGAGCCTCGAAGAGACCGCCATACCGGCCGAGGAAACCGCTCCCGCGCCATCGGTGACGCAGCCTAAACCGCCGGCGGCCAAGCCGGTGAAGAGCGTCGTGGCCACCGAGATCGCTCCCGAAAAGCCGGGTGACCTCAAATACAAAGATCGCCGCCTGATGGTGATGTTCTTCGACATGACCAGCATGCCGATTCAGGACCAGTTCCGCGCCCAGACCGCCGCGCAGAAGTTCCTGAAGACTCAGATGACCAAGAGCGACCTGATGGCCATCATGACCTTCTCTAGCGACGTGAAGGTCGTCGAGGATTTCACCGACGACCGTGACCTGCTCGCCAAGGACATTAAGAATCTCACCCTCGGCGAGGGCCAGGGCTTCGATGTCACCAATGCCGATGACAGCGCTTCCGATACCGGCGCGGCCTTCCAGCAGGACGATACCGAATTCAACATTTTCAACACCGACCGCCAGCTTTCCGCGTTGGAGACGGCGGTGAAGATGCTCGGATCGCTGAATGAGAAGAAGGCGCTGGTGTACTTCGCCAGCGGCATGCAGAAGCAGAACGACAACCAGGCGCAATTGCAGGCCACCATTAACGCCGCCATTCGGGCCAACGTTTCGTTCTACCCCATCGATGCGCGCGGGCTGGTGGCTTCGGCTCCGCTGGGCGATGCCACCAAGGGTTCCCCCGGCAGCACGGCCATGTATACCGGAAGTTCGGCGCGCTCGGCCACGGCCAGTTTCCAGAACCAGCAGGAGACGCTCTCCACTCTGGCAGCCGATACCGGCGGCAAGGCCTTGCTCGACAACAACGACCTGGGAATGGGCATCGTGCAGGCGCAGAAGGATATTTCCAGCTACTACATTCTTGGTTACTACCCCACCAACGATAAGCTGGACGGGCAGTTCCGCCGCGTCAAGATCACTCTGCGGCCGGAGCTCGCGGCCAAATACGGTGAACCTAAAAATTATCGCCAGGGCTACTTCGCCGGCAAGGATTTCAGCAAATTCAATTCTTCGGATAAAGAACGTCAGTTGACCCAGGCTCTGCTGTTAGGCGACCCCATCACCGACATCCCGATAGCCATGGAAGTGGATTACTTCCGGCTGGCGCGCGACCGCTACTTCGTGCCCATCACCATCAAGATTCCGGGCAGCACGCTCGAGTTGGCCAAGGCGCGCAACGGCGCCGAAAGCACCAAGATCGATTTCATCGGCGAAATCAAGGACGCCAAAGGCAAGGTGGTGGAGAACGTCCGCGATTACATTCCCGTGACCCTCAAAGGGGAAAACGCAGGCCAACTGTCCAAGCGAAACCTGGCCTACGACATGGGCTTCACGCTGGCGCCCGGCGCCTACTCCATCAAGTTCCTGGCACGGGAAAACGAAACCGGGAAAATGGGAACCTACGGCCGCAACTTCATCGTTCCGGACCTGACGTCGGAAACGCGGACTCTGCCCATCAGCTCGGTGGTGCTGAGCAGCCAGCGCCAGGATCTTTCGTCGGCGCTGTTCAAGGCTCAGAACGATAAGAAACTGGACGCGGCGAATCCGCTCATCGATCAGGGCAAGAAGCTGATTCCCAGCGTCACCAACACCTTCAACAAGGCCCAGGACATGTACGTCTATCTGCAGGCGTACGAACCGGGAGCGGACAGCACCCAGCCTCTGGTAGCCACGGTGAGTTTCATGCGCGGCAAAGTGAAGGCGTTCGAAACCCTGCCGCTCCAGGTGACTGAAGGACTCGACGCCAAGAGCAAAGCGCTCCCCCTGAAGTTCCAGGTGCCGCTGGGCAAACTAGCGGCCGGCCAGTATACTTGCCAGGTCAGCGTCATCGATCCTAACGGGCACAAATTCGCCTTCTGGCGAGCGCCGGTCATGCTGGTACAGTAGGACCGTTTGCACTCCGCGCCCCGCGGCTGCCACTGCAATGGCACAATGAGAAGAGTTCGGTTCTCACTCGGGGCGCATGTCTATCTTCCGGATTGTCATTCTCGTTTTCGCCGCCACGCAGTTCTATTGGGCGCGGCGTGCGTACCTTCTGGCGGTACGGCTGTTTCCGGCCCGGCTCCCGCGCATCGCGGTGTGCGGCGCCGTGCTGGCCGCATACGGCGTGGCGCTGGCCTTTAATTTCGGATGGTTCGGTCCGCGCGGCGACGCCATTCATCTGACCCTGGCCGACGCGCTCCTGACCGCTCCCTTTCGCTGGTGGCTGGCCTGTTCCATCTTCGGATTCCTGGTGGCGCTGCTGTTTGCGATTCCCCAGGGCTTGGTGTCGGCTGTCCGCAAAGTAGCTGTGAAGAAGGACCTGGCATCGCCGCCCCGCCGGCAGTTTCTGGAGCGGACCGCGGCTGTAGCCACGGCAGCTCCCTTTGTGGCCGGCGCCTACGGTCTGTTGTATGGGCGTCTCAACCTGGAAACTCCCACACAGCGTATCGTCCTGCCGAAGCTGCCGCGGCCGTTCGAGGGCTTCCGCATCTGCCAGCTTTCCGATATCCACATCGGCCCGTTCATGCCCATCGAAGAGATTCGCAAATACGCGGCTATCGCCAACGCCTTGAAGCCGGATCTCATGGTCCTGACCGGCGACTTCGTGACCTTCGACGCCAGCACGCAGCAGCCCGTGGTAGAGGCGCTCTCCGGCTTGCGCGCGCCCTATGGCGTCTACGGCTGCCTGGGCAATCACGACGCCTGGACGCGCGTGGAGAATTCCATTACGGAGCTGTTCCGCCAGACCGGCGTGCGGATTCTGCGTGGCGAGAACGTGCCCGTTGTGGCGCACGGCGAATCCTTCAATCTGATCGGTGTGGATTTCCAGAGCCACCACCAGTTCGGCCCCTCGCCCCCGGTCGAGCATCTGCTGGCCAATATCGAAGGCCTGATCGCGCGCGACCGCGTAAATATCCTGTTGAGCCATAACCCCGACACCTTCGATCGCGCGGCGGAGTTGGGAATCGACTTGAGCCTGGCCGGCCACACGCACGGGGGACAGGCGGCGCTGGAGTTCATCAGCCCGGAAATCGCGCCCAGCCGGATCGTGACTCCGTACGTGGCGGGTCTATTTCAGAAGCCGGGCGGCCAACTGTACGTCAACCGCGGCATCGGCACCATCTTTATCCCCATCCGCATCGGCGCGCCGCCCGAGATCACCATCTACCAGTTGACGCGAGGATGAGGAACGGGGAGCCCCGCGCTACTTCGGTTCGTAAGTGACAAAGGCGAACTTTTTCGAATCGGGCGACCAGGAGTTCACATTGATGGTGCCCTGTCCGCCGAAGATGGTGGTCAGCACCTGAATCTTCGGGGCCGTTGCCTTTTTCCCGGGCGTGGGAATGAGGCGGAGTTGCACCCCCGCCATCTTGCCGTTGTGGTTTTCGGTGCCTTTCGGAAACGAGAGGAACACAATCCACTTGCCGTCCGGCGAAACGTGCGGAAACCAGTCTTCCAGTTCATCGCTGGTCACTCGCTCGGCCTTGGCATCGCCCTCACCGGCGCCATCGGGGGGAATGCGCCAGATGTCCCAGCCGCCAGACCGGTTGGAATTGAAGTAGATCCACTTGCCGTCCGGCGAATAATCGGGTCCATCGTCGTATCCGCCATGCGAGGTCAGACGCTGTTCGGGACCGCCCGCGGCGGCCACGCGGTACAGTTCGAATGCACCGTTGCGCTGGCCCACGAAGGCCAGCCACTTCGAATCCGGCGACCAGCCGTGGAAGTAACTGGCCGTCGCCACCGGAGTCATTAGCCGCACGTCTTTCCCCTCGGCCGTGGCCTGAAATACCTGGGAAGCCCGCGCCGGAGGCAAGGTAGCCGAAAAGGCCAGCATCCTGCCGTCGCGCGTGAAGCCATGATCGTTATTGCAGCGATATGCCGCGCCCAAATCGATTTTCTCCGGCGCCGGAGAGGCGCCCTCCACCGGGAGCCGCATCAGATTTCCGCCGGAGTTCACCAGCAGATACTTGCCATCGTGCGACCAGTTCGGCGCTTCGAATACGGTGCCGGCTGTGTAGAGCACGCGGGATGTTCCGGCGGCGCGATCGAAGATGACGATGGTGCTGCGATATTGCTGCTGGGGGGCGCGCCCCTGCTGCGCACCGGCGGCCAGCAACAGGGCGAGCCCCAGGAAAATTGGTTTCACCAGAGCAGTATATCCGGAATCGCGGTTCGCCGGTGTTATAGATAAAGAATGCAATATACCCGACTTGGATCGACAGGGCTCAAGGTGTCGCGCATCTGTCTGGGCACGATGACCTACGGCTCGAAGAAGTGGCGCGAGTGGGTTTTAGAGGAGCCGGAAAGCCGGCCCTTCATCCAGCGCGCGCTGGAATTGGGAATCAACTTTTTCGATACCGCCGACATGTATTCGGTGGGCGTGAGCGAGGAAATTCTGGGGCGCGCGCTCAAGGATTTCGGACCCTCGCGCGACCGCGTGGTCATCGCCACCAAGGTGTTCAACCCGATGGGCGACGATCCGAACCAGCGCGGGCTTTCGCGCAAGCACATCCTGCATTCCATCGACGATAGCCTCCGCCGCCTGGGAACGGATTACGTCGACCTCTACCAGATCCACCGCTTCGATTACGAGACGCCCATCGAAGAAACCATCGAGGCCTTGGACGAAGTGGTGAAAATGGGCAAGGCGCTCTATTTCGGCGCTTCGTCGATGTACGCCTGGCAGTTCGCCAAAATGCTGTACAAAGCGGATGAAATGGGGTGCGCGCGCTTCGCCACCATGCAGAATCATTACAACCTGATCTACCGCGAAGAGGAGCGGGAAATGCTGCCGCTGTGCCGCGAAGAAGGCATCGGAGTGATTCCCTGGAGCCCGCTGGCGCGCGGCTTCGTGATGGGCAACCGGCGTCGTGAAGATCACGGCGACACCGTGCGCGCCAAGACCGATAACTATGCGCAGGGTCTGTACTACCAGCAGTCCGATTTCGACGTGGTGGACCGCATCACGGAGGTGGCCAAACAGCGCGGCATTTCCAACGCACAGGTGGCCCTTGCCTGGGTCCTCCAGCAGCCCGGCATCACCGCGCCCATCGTCGGCGCCAGTAAAATGCACCACCTCGACGATGCCGTGGCGGCGCTGGACGTACATCTCACGGACGCCGAACTGAAGGCGCTCGCCGGGCCCTACCAGCCGCACAACGTCTTAGGTCACTCGTGAGCCGGGGTTACTGAATCAGGCCCTGGAATTCGGGGCTCCCCAGGAAGCCCAACGCGCTGGGGTTCGGCGGCACGGCCGTGCCGATGATCCCCAGCTTTGCCGCGTAGGCGGCCGCCGGATCGTTAAAGACATAGTAGATGCCGCCCATTCCGGGTGGATTGGTCGCCGCGGACAGCCAGAACGTAAAGCCGCTCTGATCGTAGTCGCGCACCAGAATCGTGTAGTACAGCATGGCTACGAACGCGCCGTTGGTGTTGCTCTGGAACGCGGGATCGGTAAAGAGCACGCTGTTCAGAAAATCGAACTTGGACTCTCCCCCATCCAGTTGGGCACCGTAATTAGTGACTTCGTCCGCCGTCGCCGCGCGCCCCAATCCGTTCTGGATGGCCGTCTGTACAAACGCGGCGCTGGTGACGTTCCCGGCCAGGGTGTCTACCATTTGTGCAAGAGATACCGTCCGTTTCCGCAGGGCCGTGGTGACCGAACTCCATTCGGAGAAAGTGGGGAGACGGCCCAGCACCGTATCGTAAATGGAAAACACGGCGAAGCCGCTGTTCTGGAACTCGGGGCTGCGATAGAAATCGTCAGCCATGATGTTCACGCCCACTCCTGATCCGGTCCAGAATGCCCACCCGCCGGGATCCGGCTCGCGCCCCAGAATGGTCTGATACAACGCGCGCACCGCCCTCTGGACTTCGGTCTCCGAAGAACCCGCCTGATTTACCGTGAAGATCATGCTGACCGGTATCCCCGACATGATGGCATTCACGGTGATATGCGCGGTCTGCGGCAGCGTGGTGGAGTTGGTCAGCATGGAAAGCGCGACGGGGGTGGTAACGGCAGTGCCGGTCCCGCTCCCTCCGGAAGTAACCGAGACGCGTCGCGAGTCCGAAGTGGCGCTCCAGGTATCGGCGGAAGTGCAATTCGTCGCATTCACGGCGAAACTGGCCGGCAGCGAAGCGAACGTGCCAGAGCCGTTACCCAGGTTCACGCTGCTGGAAGTGATGGAGAACAGGCAGGTGCCCACGGCCGCCTGCACCACCGTGAAGGTCTGGCCTCCGGCGGTGATGGCGCCTACGCGGGGAGCGCCTGTAGCGTTCGCGGCAATCGAGTAATTTATCGCTCCAGGCCCGCTTCCCGCGCCGCCTGCGGTAACCGTGAGCCACAACTGGTTGCTCACCGCTGTCCAGGCGCAGGTGCCGCCCGTGTTCATGTTGAAGGCGCCAGACTGGCCGGCGGCGCCGAAAGGTCCGCCGGCATTGCTCAGCGAGTAAGAGCACAGACCCGCCTGAAAAATGCCAAACCTGGTGTTGCCGACGGGCAGTCCGAGGTTTCTGGGACCAGCCGTAGAGGCCGGCCCGACCGAAGCGATCACCGTACCGCTGCCCGACCCTGCCGAGCCCGAGGGGAAACTGACCACCGAAGGATAGGGATTGCCGACAATCCACGGACACCCGTCCGGTGCGATGACGCTGATCGCCACCGTGCCCCCTCCTATCGGCACCGTTCCCATCCCCGGATTCACCGAATACGAGCAGGAGGAAGCTGCCTGAACCACGGGTATCGCCTGGCCCGCCAGGGTGAGGTTCACGGTGCGTTGGGCCCCCGTGCCGTTGGCCGTGATATTCACTGTCACGATGTCCGATCCCGAACTCGCCGCCGCGCTGGAAATAATAGCCCATGGCTGGTCCGCCGCTACGGTCCAACCGCAACCCCCAGGCGCCGTCACCACGTAAGTGAGCGTTTGTGCCTGGCCATAAATAACCTGTAAACCAGCCGGTTGGACTGCGTAGCTGCAGACCGGGGCGATGTCTTCAATGCGCGTGACAAAAGCGTTGCGGACCGTTGAGCCCGGTGTGAACGGCGCTCCGGGAAACACGCCCTGCTCAGTTCCGGCCACAAACACATCGCCCGAAGGCGCGATGGCAATGGCATTAGGTTGCGCCGAGACCGATCCCGTCAGAGCCGTAAAGTAAACCACCGCGGTGCCGCTGGAGTTGATCTTGGTGAGGAATCCCGCTCGGGTGGGTTGCGATAGGGCATACGCGATGGAGCCGTTGGCCGGGTCGAAAACGATGCCGGTCACCGCCGAGGTGCCCAAACCCATGCCCGCCGGATTCCAGGTTGCGCCGCCGTCGGTCGAGATATAGGGAATCGTCAACACGGCCGGAGCCGCAGCCGAACTGGCCGGGAGCGCGTACACAACCGCCGCGTCGGCGGCCGATGCGGTCAGCGCACCGGCATTATAAGGGAGGGCTCCCCCTACTGGCGCCCAGGTAGCGCCGCCATCCAACGAAGAATAAATCGTAGGAGTGCCGGCACTGCGATACAGCACCAGGGAATTCGCCGCCGAAACGGTCAATCCGTTGACCACGCCCGCTAGAGGGGCCAGACCGGTGTTCATGGCATTCCAGGAAGCGCCATGGTCTGTGCTCGCGAAAACGCCCAGGTTCGTATCCAGGAACAGCGTGCCGTTCGGCGCGGCCAGGAACGAATCCACCGTAAAGGTGCCGGGGCCGGAGAGCGTCGTCCAGGTAGTCCCGCCGTCGGTGGTCTTGCTGATGGCTTGGCCGGATGTGACCGCGTAGGCGGTGCTAGCGTTCAACGGATCGGCCAGCACGATGGCGGAAGCCACGGCCCTGGTCTGCGTGATCGACCATGTGACTCCGTTGTTGGTCGAATAAAAAACCTGCGTGCCGGTGCTGGCATAGAGCACGCTGCTGCTCGCCGGACTGCGCGACAAGTCCACGAAGGCGCCCGGGAGTTGCCGCGTCCACGATGCGCCGTTGTTGATGGTGCGGAAGATGCCCAGGTCCGTGACCGCCACCATGTATCCTTCGTTCTGCGGATCCGGCGAAATGGCTGCGGGAGTGCCTCCCAGAGCGCCGTCATACGCGGACCACGAGGCCCCCAAGTTGGTCGTCTGAAACAGCGCGCTGGTGTTCGGGAGGCTGCTCTGAGCGGCCCCCGCCGTGGCTAATGAATCCGCTGTCGTCCCGGCCACATACGCATTCCCTCCCGCATCCACCGCCAGGCCATATTGGTATACCGGGCGGGCACTGCCCAGGTACGTCGAGTAGAGAAGTTGCGAACCGCTGGCGTTGAGTTTGGCAAGAAACGGAGAGGGCACAAAACTGTACGCGGTTTGTAGCGCTCCGTCGGTGATGTAAAAATCGCCGGACGTGGTTCCGCCCGCGACATAGGCGTTGTTGCTCGAATCCAGACTGATGCTGTTGGCGAAATCGCTGCCGGACCCTCCCAGGAAAGTGAAATACGAGAGCGCGCTGCCGGTCGCGTTCACCTTGGCCACAAACGCGTCGTTGCTGCCCCGGTTGAAGGGCTGTGCCCCGCCGCCGGGCGCACCGGGAAAGCTGCTGGCGAACGTATACCCGGACACATAGGCATTTCCAAACGCGTCCACTGCCACGGCGGACGCGTAGCTCCCGCCCGGTCCGCCCAGGTAGGTCGCATAATTCAACCCGCCCTGCGAACTGAACTTCGCCAGAAATCCATACGAACCCATGGACGAGGTTTGAAATGCTCCGGACGTCGCTGGAATGGCCCCGGCATTACCGGCTACATACGCATTCCCCCCGTTGTCTACCGCAATCCCGTTGCCTCGCGTGGACGAACCAAAGTAACTGGAGAAAATCAGATGGCCCTGCGCGTTCAGTTTCAGCACCACCCCATCGCTCACGCCGCCCAGGGACGACTGAAATGGCGCCACCAGCGGAAAATTAGTGGAACTCGATACGCCGGTTACCCACGCGGACCCGCTCGAATCGACTGCGATTCCCAGAAGCTGGTCGGTACCGGCGCCGCCGATATATGTCGAATACACCAGGTTGCCATTGGGGTCCACCTTGGCGACAAATCCATTGGCCGTGCCTTGCAGCAGCGAGGATGTGCCCACCAGCGGAAAATCCTGCGCGTAGGTGTAGCCCGCAACATACGAATTTCCCAAAGCATCGACGGCGATCGCCTGGCCGAACGAATCGCCGGTGCCGCCGCCCAGAAGCGCGGAGTACACGATCGTCGGATCGATCACCAACTGCCTCTTGCGATCGTAATCCTCGACTGCGAAGCCCGCCTCACCGCCGGCCCGCAGGGTGTAGCGCCCCTTCACGGGTTGCTTCCGGCCGTCGATTTCCTGATAGATCGCGGGCAGCGCCAGGCGCAGCGTCTCGCCGGCGGACTCGATTACCAGCGCGCCCCCAGCGTCCACGGAGAGATGCCGGCCGCCGCTGAACTTCAGACGGATCTGCTTCGGGTCGGCTCCCGGCCGCAACTGCAGGTCGAACTCCAGTTGTTTTTGATTGCCGTAGAACACGGCATCCACGCCGGGATAAATGTCGTTGTAAGTCACCTTGCCGAAAGTAGGGAGTCCCACCTGCCACTGCCGGGGATCGTTGCCGCGAATGTAATTCACCGTGCCGGGAAGCTCACGGCCGGGGACGGCTGCCGCCTTGCGCGCGCCGGCAAATTCGAACGCGAGTGCCCGGCCTCCGCCGGCGGAACGCGGCAACCGGATCGATGCACGCGTGCCTTCCAGTGCGATTGCGTACCCGGCCCCATGCGCCACGTAATAACTGTGGGGTCCGGTTCCCTGACGTTCGAATGCCAGGGGGAAGGAGAGATCGTGTTGCGCCGGCGAAGATCCAACTGGGGGCGCAGCGGAGAGGACAAAAGAGCTCAAGAAGAATACGGACAACCAAGCGGCCGATACCCTTAACATTCCCGGATTGTAGCTCTTCGACCACCCATAAACAACAATAAGCAGCACACAAATACATGAGTTGTTTGTAATTCTCCGGCGCTCCTGCAATATTCCCGAAATAAGCGCTTGCCACTCGAAATTAGCCGCCCGGAACTTCATTCGATAAACGCAGAAAGGGCGGTGTTTTTGCTTACATTTCCTGTCTGGATAGCCTGCGCCGCGTGTGGCGCCTCAAAGAAGGTGGGAAGCCGGGAAAGCTCACGTTGCGCTCAAGATCCATGAGCCGCTATTCAAAAATCGCCCGGCGTTCCATGAGCCCCTTGGGTCGCCGGTTCGTGGCCGTTTTCCATCAATGACTCCCTTTCAATAGTTTACAGGCGGACGGATAGTAGATCCCTGACCGATTTTGGTGCCCGGGGCGGGAATTGAACCCGCACTCTCCTTGCGGAAAAACAGATTTTAAGTTCTCTGCCATGTGTCTCCATGCTTGTCTAGCGAAGATGGACGGCATCGTCGACCGCAACGGCAAGATCTACACGGTAGATGTGGCGGGCCTGAAGCACCTCATCGAACGGTAACGGACCTTGGCGACGGTGGGCAACCTGGTATCACGAAAGAATCGCCAATTCGTTCCGTATCCAAAGATTGTCAGCGAACCTTCACCGGTGGTGGCACATGCCCGCTCTTGTCAGCCGCCATTTTTCTGAGTTGCTGGGCATAGATTTCGAGTTCCTGAGGAGTTGCTCCACGGAATTTGAGAATCACGAAAAGGACCGCGTGGGCTACCGGCACGTCCCGATTGGCACTCACACCGTAGAATTTGTCGAGCTGATCGACGGTATCGTCGACCGTAAAAGCTCCGTCCGATATGTAATAGGACTCTTGTTTCGCAAACTCCGAATCTGACGGCTTGGGCCTGCCCGTCGTCAGCCAGTTGATTATTGCAATTCCGCTCCCTTCGTTGAAGGCCGTCATATACAGCACCTTGGCCCTTCCGTCGAGTGCTTGCCATCCGTATCCGTTGAGCCTTGGTTGACCAAATAAAACGGTGAGCGGCTCTTGGGCGAATAGTGTTGCCGCGGCGAGAGCAGAGGCGACTGCCAATACATGTATTTTCGAACCGGCCAGATTAGTGGTATACCTCGGTTTGGACATACCTCGGTTTGGACACCGACAGACGGTCGGGCCTCCGGCGATAGCTCGCGGGCTATCGGTCCCGGAATTTGTTTGTCGGAAAATGATCGCGGTCGGTGCGTGAAAAGGGACTGTATCCAAGTACCCTCCCGGCATCCGCGCCCCCACCCGGTGGGTCTCTTCCAGAACGAACCACTTCTTATGCCAGTTCTTGCCCGACCGAAGCACTGACGCGTGCCAGCCGCGCCCTGTTCCCCAGATCGACAGAAACTCTGTATGATCCCTTGAGTCTGAATGACTGCGATGACTTAGGTCGCACCCCAGCTAATATTCCCAACTGATCCAATAAATCGGGCCCTCCGTCAAAGGAATTACTGCCGTTGAGGTGGGAAGCCGGGAAAGTTCACTTTGCGCTCAAGGTCCATGAGGCGCTGTTCAAAAATCGCCAGGCGTTCCTTGAGCGCCGCGCCGTCACGTTCTTGCTGGGTCAGGCGTTCCTGGTTGGATTGGGCAAACCCGTAGAAGGCCTGCAGGAGCTTTGTCTCGTTGTCGCGCAAGAGTTCCTTCAAATCGTCGTAGCCATGGTGCACCTCGTTCCGCAGCATCTCAATCTTCTCGTCGAGTGTTTTGATCGTCTCGTCGAGCGCTTTCACGTCCGCTTTGGTCGCCGGTTCGTGGCCGTTTTCCATCAATGACTCCCTTTCAATAGTTTACGGGCGGACGGATAGTAGATCCCTGACCGATTTTGGTGCCCGGGGCGGGAATTGAACCCGCACTCTCCTTGCGGAAAAACGGATTTTAAGTCCGTTGCGTCTGCCGATTTCGCCACCCGGGCAGGGAATTAACCCCTCCCTAGTTTAACGCCCCCGCTTCCTATTTGCGCTACATTCAAAACTGGTTAATATGGTCGAGCCATCTTGGACGGAACGGGCGGTCCTCTTCGTACTCCTGATCACCTCGCTCACGTGGTTTTGGATGAGGCTGCGCCGGGTGTTGGATATTATTCGCCGCTCCCGCGTCACTCCGGATTTCGAAGTAGCGCCCCTGGGGCCGCGGATTTCGCAGTTCCTATGGGAAGTGATGGCGCAGGGAAAAGTCATCCGGCAGCGGCCGTTGCCGGGCCTGGCCCACGCGTTCGTCTTCTGGGGTTTCTGCGCGTTCGCTCTCATTACGCTCAATCACATCGCATCCGGGTTCGGTTTCGGATTCCTTTCTCCGCAAAGCGGATTCGGTCGGTTTTACTTCGCATTTGTGGCCTTCTGGGCCGTTGCCGTGGCCATCTCCATAGCCGGTTTGTTCGTACGGCGATTCCTGGTCCAGCCCAAGTGGCTGGGAACTGTATCGCCGGAATCCGGCTTCATCGCGTTCCTGATTTTCGCCCTCATGGTCACCTTCCTGGGAGGGCTGTATTTCGGCGAAGGCACTACCGGCGGCAGAATCAACTGGTGGCTGCACACGCTCTCGCTGCTGATTTTTCTCCCGCTCATCCCGCACACCAAACATCTGCACCTGGCCTTGAGCCCCGTGACGGTGTTCCTGCGGCGCGCCGGATTCAGCCGCATTCCGCCGCTCGAAGGCGACGAGGATTTCGGACTCGATACCGGCAAGGACGTCACCCGCATCGATTCCCTCCAGGCCTTCAGTTGCGTCGAATGCGGCCGCTGCACCGAGCACTGTCCCGCCAACAATACCGGAAAACTTCTCAATCCCAAAGAAATCGTCCTGGGTCTGCGCGGCTACCTCAATGAATTTGGACCCGGCAACGAAGCGCCGCTATTGGGCAAGCACATTGCCGAAGAAGCCGCCTTCCAGTGCACCACCTGCGGCGCCTGCGAATTCCAATGCCCCGTGGGAATCCAGCACCTGCCCCTGATCGTCGGGCTCCGCCGCGGCGCGGTCAACACCGGCAAGTGGGAAGACGATTACGGCACCAAGCTGTTCCTCAACCTGGAGCGCCACGGAAATGCCCTGGGCTTCGCCCCCACAGAGCGCCAGAAATTCATCGAGAAGAACCAGCTTCCGTTTTACGACGGCACGCAGGAATACTGCCTGTGGCTGGGCTGTATGGGCGCGTACGATCCGCAGGGCCGCGAGATCGTACTGGCCCTGGCGCGCGTGCTGCGTCATGCCGGCGTCACCTTCGGCGTCTTGCGCAAGGAAAAGTGTACCGGCGACCCGGCCCGCCGCCTGGGCAACGATCTGGTTTTTTCGCAGGTAGCCGAAGCCAATATCGAAACGCTCCGCGCCAACAAAGTGGGCAAAATGGTATCCATCTGCCCCCACTGCGTGCGCACCATTGGCACAGACTGGCGCGAGTTCGGCGCCACCTTCGCCATCGAACATCACAGCGAATTGCTCGCGCGCCTTGCGTCACGCTTGCCGGGCTCGCAAGGTGCGCGGGAAACCGTTGTCTTTCACGACCCCTGCTACCTGGGCCGCTACCGCAACGTCTATGATGAGCCCCGCGCGGTCATCGCCAGAACGGCGGACGCGATCGATCCCACCCGTTCACGGGAACGCTCGTTCTGCTGCGGCGCCGGCGGAGGTCAGATGTTCCTGGGCGAGGAGAAGGGCAAACGCGTGAACGTCGAACGCGTAACCGAACTCGTCGGGACGGGCGCACAGGTCATCGGCACCGCCTGCCCGTTCTGCCAGACCATGTTCCGCGACGCACTTGGCACAGTCACCCAGTCGCCGCCCAAGCTGCTGGATATCGCGCAAATCGCCGCTGCCGCGCTGAAGTAGGACAGACCTCCCGGTCTGTCCCTGGGCAGGCCCTCCCGCCTGTCCCTCTAATTCCCCGAAGGCTTCTCCACGCGATCGATCGCCAGCACCTCGTGCGGACCCTTGCCAGGTTCGAGCCGCAGACCGAGCTGCTCGCGCGCCGCCATAATTGCCGAAGTGTGCGGGAGAAGGATCGCTGTATTGGGCGTCCCCGATTCCCATTCCAGATGAATGTCAAATCTTCCCGTAACGCCGGTTTGGTCGATGACTGGCAGGCCCTCGGGGTGGAGCAGGCTGGCAAAGGCCGCGAGCGCGATTCCATGGATATCGAATACCTCGAACGACCCGTGTCTTGGGTTGGCCGGGTTCAGGCAGAAGGGCTTGCCGCTCGGATCGGGTTTCCCGGATTGCGAAAAATCCGTGGGATCTACCGAAATACAACTGCCTTCCGCGGTAGGTTTCACCTTGAGGCCGCCTTTCGCCACGGTCATCAGGTAGCCCGATACCTCCCGCGTCTCGCGGTGAGTCTTCAATTGGAACCGGTCCTCCAAAAGGGCTTGCATCATCGGCCCGCGCATCATGGCGCCACTTTGCGGACTCTCCGCCTTCGCGTCGATGGTGTACCGGGCGGAGTTGATCAGGACGGCGCAGCCTCCAGCGGCCGCGGAAACAACAGCCTCAGCGGATCGACCTTGCCGGAAGCGTACGTATCGTAGGCTTCCGCGATCAGCCGCCATAACGGCCAGCATCCCAAACTTAACCTGCCTGGCGAGGAATTGGAAGGCGGGGCCGGATCGTGGCCTTGCATTCCTTGATCGATACCACTTCGAACTTCGGCTGCGCGTGCAGGGCGGAGAAGCACCAGACTCCCGCCATCACCAGCAACTGCCTTGTCATCAGCCCTCCCATCCACCTGACGTCCGCGGGTTGCGAAGCGTTCAACAGCCCTTTAGATTTTGCGGGTCGTGTTAACATTGTTATTACGATGAAAGCCCTGCACGTTAACATCCGGCGGGTGGGGAACTCTCAAGGCGTCGTGATACCCAAGCCGGTTCTCACACAACTCGGGCTGAGCAGCCATGCCGAAGTCGAAATGACCATAGAAGGAGATGCCCTTGTGTTGCGCCGGCCGGCCAGGCATGTGCGCACCGGATGGGCGGAAGCGGCCAGGAAGATCGCCGAAGCAGGCGATGACGCGTTGGCGATGGGCGAATTCGCTAACTCGAGTGACACGGAGCTTGGTCTGGTAATTCGTGGAGAAATCTGGCTGGTGAATCTCGATCCCACGGTCGGGAGCGAGATCAGGAAGGCCCGGCCGTGCGTCGTGGTGTCCCCCGCTGAAATGCATGATCACCTGCGTACTCTGATCGTCGCGCCGATGTCCACTAAGAGCCGCGCTGCGCCGTTTCGCATTGGCGTCACGCACGGTGGCAAGAAGGGATTAATCCTGCTGGACCAGATCCGCGCCGTGGACAATGTGAGGTTAGTGAAGAAGTTGGGAGCACTGTCCCGAAGCACGTGGACAGTCGCCTTAACCACTCTGCAAGAGGTCTTTTCTGAATAAGGCCAGAATCCGGCAACGGATCCTCCCGCCCCGCCGGGCCAGCCCTTCACAAGCAATTTCCCACTGAAAACAAAGGCCTTCCGGCGTGTCCCGGAACAGGCGGTTGTACAATGGAATTATTTGCCGGCCAATCCTGTTTTTCAGCCACACTCGCCGGAATCGGCTTTGTTCCTGCAAATCCTGCGAGATCCACTTAATTGACAACAGTTGCCCGCACTCCGTATCATGAAATTTCAACCTGAGGATTTCTATGCTGGCGCTCCCCGAGCGCCCATTCGCGCCCAAATGGCAACTATTCCGTCTGCTCTGTTCTGGGACAAAACCATATGATCAAAGTTGAGGGTCTCACCAAGCGGTACGCCCGTACTGTCGCTGTGGACAATATTTCATTCGAAGTGGAGAAGGGGCAAATTGTTGGCTTCCTCGGGCCAAACGGCGCCGGGAAAACCACCACGATGCGCATTCTCACTTGCTTCCTTCCGCCCTCCGAAGGCTCCGCCAACGTGGCCGGGTTCGACGTCATGGCCAACCCGCTGGAAGTGAAAAAGAGGATCGGCTACCTTCCGGAGACGCCTCCGGTATATCCCGAAATGGAGGTCTCCGAGTATCTCGTTTACGTCGGCCGCCTGAAGGGCATCGGATCCGGCGAAATCAATTCCAAAGTCTCGGACGTGATCGGCAAATGCGCCCTCGGCGATGTCCGCGGTAAGTTGATCGGCCAGCTTTCTAAAGGCTACCGGCAGCGCGTCGGCATCGCCCAGGCCATCATTCACAATCCCGCCGTGCTGATTCTCGACGAGCCTACCAGCGGCCTCGATCCCAAGCAGATCATCGAGATTCGCGAACTGCTCCGCCACCTCGCCGGGGAGCACACTATTATTCTCAGCACCCACATTCTTTCCGAAGTCGAGCACTCCTGCGAGCGCGTCATCATTATCAGCCGCGGCAAACTCGTAGCCATCGATTCGGTGGCCAATCTCACCAATCGCCTGCGCGGCTCAGAGGCGGTCGCCGTGGAAATTCAGGCGGTGGCCGGCCAGCCCAATGCCGGCGATGTGCAGCAGCGCCTGGAACAGGTTTCCGGCGTCAGCCGCGTGATGGCCAAAGAGTCCAAAGATGGCGGCCTGCTCTTCGAAGTGGAGAGCCTGCAGGGTCGCCACATCCGCGCCGACCTGGCCCGCACCGTGGTCAATTCCGGTTGGAACCTGAATGAGATGCGTTCGGTAGGCTTGAGCCTGGAAGATATCTTCCTGCAACTCACATCGGCGGAGAAGCCCGCTGAATCCGTACCCGTAAAGGAAGAAGGAGACAAGAAATGACCAGCGTACTCCTCATCTGCAAGAAAGAATTCAAGAGCTACTTCACCGGCCCCATCGCCTACCTGTTGATGGCCTTCTTCGCGCTGATCTTCGGGTTTGGCTTCTACACGGCCACGCGCGACGTGGTCCGGTTCAGCCTGCAAGCCCAAATGATGGGCCAGCAGCAGCCTATGAATCTGAACGACCAGATCATTCGCCCGCTGCTCGGATTCGCCAGCACCATCGCGCTGTTCCTCATCCCCATGATCACCATGCGATTGATCGCCGAAGAAAAGAAAACCGGCACCATCGAACTGCTGCTCACCTCGCCGGTCAACGATCTTTCCATCATCGTCGGAAAGTGGTTGGGCGCCATGCTGCTGTACCTGTGCATCCTCGGAATGAGCGTGCTCAACATCGCCATGTTGTTTGCGTGGGGCAAGCCCGATTGGAAGCCCGTGGCGGTGGCTTACCTTGGCCTGATTCTGCAGGGCGGCTGTCTGCTGGCCATTGGAACGTTCATTTCCACCACCACCAAGAACCAGATCATCGCCGGCGGCGTGACGTTCTTTGTCTGCCTGCTGCTGTGGCTGTTGAGCTGGTTTACGGCGTTCGATACCGGCGCCTTCGGGCAGGTGATTGCTTACCTTTCGATCATCACCCATTTCGATAATTTCGCGAAAGGACTGCTGTCCACCAAAGACGTGGTGTTTTATCTTTCCATGATTTTCTTCGCGCTGTTTTTGACGGCGCGCTCCATGGAATCGCTGAGGTGGAGAAGCTAATATGGCAACCTGGTATAAGACCCGTCAGACCAAATACACCGCCTACGCCGGCGTCTACATCCTCGTGATTCTGGCCGTTCTGGGGGCCGTGAATTTCCTGGCCAACCGCTACGATCGCTCGTACGATTCCACCAAGAACAAACAGTTCAGCCTCTCTGACCAGACCATCAAGGTAGTCAAAGGGCTGAAGCAGAACGTGAATTTCACCTATTTCGGCGAGACCAGCAGTTTCCCCACAGCCAAAGACCTGTTGGACCGCTACTCGTCGCTCTCTCCTGAACTGCACGTGCAGTACGTGGATCCGGTAAAGAAGCCCACCGTCGCCAAGGCTGCCGGATTCCGCAGCGATTCGCCGGTGGTGATACAGGCCGGCATGCGCAGTGAAGGCGCCAAGAGTCTCACCGAAGAAGAAGTGACCGGAGCGCTGATCCGCGCGCTGAAAACCGGCGAGCGCAACGTCTGCTTCCTGACCGGATTCGGCGAAAAATCCATAGACGATGAGTCCGGCGGCAGCAGCTTCGGCTATCTGAAGCAGCTTCTGGAACGCGACAATTATAAGGTGCGCTCCCAGGCCCTCAAGCCCGCCGGCGCAGAACCGGCCAAGCCCATGGCCATCGGCCAGGCCGCCCCTATGGGGAATGTGGAAGTGCCCAAGGATTGTACCGTGCTGGTGGCCGGCGGCCCGTCCACTGCCTATCCGCAGCCGGTAGCCAACGCGCTCAAGACTTACGTGGAAAACGGCGGCCGTGCGCTGATCATGCTGGACAACGTCCTCCGGATCGGCCGCTCCGAACCGGCCAGCGAGCAACCCGAGCTTTCGGCCGTCCTCGCCGGATGGGGCGTCACAGTGAATAAGGATCTGGTGCTCGATCTCAGCGGCGTCGGCCAGATTTTCGGATTCGGTCCGGAAGTCCCGCTCATTCTACAGTACGAGTCGCACCCCATCGTCCAGCCGCTCAGCCGTGTCCCCACGGCCTTCCCGCTGGTCCGCTCCATGGACATCAAGACCGCCGATAAAGCCAGTCCCACCAAACTGCTCGCCACCGGCGACGATAGCGTGGCCGTGACCGAGATCGGAGCCGGCGGCCAGATCGATCCCAAGAAAGGCAAAAAGGGCCCGCTCACTATCGCCGCCGTGGGCACCTGGTCCGGCACGCCGCAGGGCCGTTTCGCGGTCTTCGGCACCTCGCTGTGGGCCACCAACAGCCTGGTGGGTTCGCGCCAACTGGGCAATCGCGACCTGTTCGTCAACACCGTCAACTGGCTGAGTTCCGACGAAGACCTGATCTCCATCCGCCCCAAGGCGCCTGAAGACCAGCAGATCAACGTCACGCCGCAGCGTCTGAATTCGCTGTTCTGGATCAGCATCGTGATTTTCCCGCTGGGAGTGGTGGGCTTGGGCCTCGCCACCTGGTGGAAGAGGAGATAGGCCATGAAGCCGAAGGGACTGTTGATCGCCGTCGTTCTTTTGGCTGTCCTCGGGGGCCTGGTCTGGTGGTCGAATAAGAAGCAGGCCGCCGCCGCCAAATCGCCCACCGATACGTCGCCGAAAATTGTTGCCATCCCGGAAGACCAGGTGGCGGCCATCCAAATCAAGCACGCCGGCGGCGAGACCGATACCCTCAAGCGCGAGAACGGCAAGTGGCAGATGACCGAGCCCAAACCGTTGCCCGCCGATTCCGACGCCGCCAGTTCGCTGACCTCCGCGCTCTCCTCGGTGACCGCCGACAAGACCATTGAGGACAAAGCCACCGACCTGTCCGCCTACGGCCTGAATAATCCGCAACTGCGCGTTCTGGTCACCAAGAAGGACGGCAAGACCGACGAACTGCTGCTCGGCGACGATACCCCGACTAACTCCGGCACCTACGCCATGAAGGCCGGCGATCCGCACGTCTACACCGTCGCCAGCTTCGTCAAAAGCAGCTTCAACAAAACCACCAACGATCTGCGCGACAAGCGCCTCCTGACCTTCGATCAGGACAAGCTGACGCGCGTGGAACTCCAGGCCAAAGGGCCGGCCGTCGAGTTCGGCAAGAATGGCCAGAACGAATGGTCCATCCTGAAGCCGCGCCCTTGCGCGCCGATGGCGCCGCGGTGGATTCGCTGATCGGCAAGTTGAAGGATGCCAAGATGGATCTGACCGCGCCCGTTCCCGACGCCGCCGCCAAGTTCGCGGGCGCGACCAAAATCGCCAGCGCCGGCGTCACCGATTCCAGCGGCACGCAGACGCTGGAGGTCCGGCAGGATAAGGACCATACCTACTTCGCCAAGGGCTCCGCCGTGGACGGCGTCTACAAAATCCCCAGCGACGTGGGCGACGGGTTGAATAAATCGCTGGACGATTTCCGCAATAAAAAGGTGTTCGATTTCGGCTTCAGCGATCCCACGAAACTGGAGGTCAAGGGCGCCGTCTACACCAAGAGCGGCGACAAATGGACCTCCGGCGGCAAGACCATGGACAACTCCAGCGTCCAGAACCTGATCGACAAATTGCGCGATTTGACCGCCACCAAGTTCCCCGAAAAGGGCGGCGGCCAGCCCGTTTTCCAGGCCACAGTGACTTCCAACGACGGTAAGCGCGTGGAAAAAGTGACCATCGATAAGTCGCTGGACCAATATTTCGCGCAACGCGAGGGCGAACCCAGCATCTATGAATTGGACAGCAAAGCGGTGGATGACCTGCAGAAAGCCGCGTCCGATGTCAAAGAGCAGGCGCCCGCCGCTGCGGCAAAAAAGAAGTAGGACAGGCCTCCGGGCCTGTCCCGCCTCGTATTTATGAACGGACTTCTCACCGACCTCTACGAGCTCACCATGGCCGCCGGGTACTTTGAATCCGGCAAGGTCGAAGAGAAGGCGACATTCGAATTCACCATCCGCCGCCTGCCCGCCTTCCGGAACTTCGTTCTGGTGGCCGGACTGGCGCAGGTGGTCGAGTATCTGCAAAATCTCTCCTTCACGCCCGAAGAGATCGACTATCTGCGCGGCCTGCCGCAGTTCCGCGGCGCATCGCCGGCGTTCTTCGAATACCTCCGCACGTTCCACTTCACCGGCGATCTCTTTGCCGCCCCGGAAGGCACACCGCTCTTTGCCGGTGAGCCGGTACTGTGCCTGCGCGCGCCCATCATCGAGGCGCAGATTCCCGAGACCTGGCTACTCTCCACCATCACGTTTCAAACTCTGATCGCCAGTAAGGCTGCCCGCTGCGCGTCCGCGGCCGGCGGCCGGCCTGTCATCGAATTCGGAACGCGCCGTGCCCATACCCCCGATGCCGGCGTGCTGGGCGCGCGCGCGGCTTACCTTGGCGGTTGCGCCGGCACCAGCAATACGCTGGCCGGATACCGCTACGGCATTCCGGTCTCGGGCACCGCGGCGCACTCCTGGGTCATGTCCTTTGCCTGCGAGATGGAAGCCTTTCGCAAGCTCCAGCGCGTGATGGGTGAATCCACCGTGCAACTGCTGGATACCTACGATCCTCTCCAGGGCGCCCACCACGCCGCTAAACTCGGCAAGCCGCTCTGGGGCGTGCGGCTGGATAGCGGCGACTTCCTCGCGACATCCCGCCAGGTTCGCGCCATCCTGGATGAAGCCGGCCTGCAGGATTCCCGCATCATGGCCAGCGGCGATCTGGACGAGTACAAGATCCGCGACCTGGTGCGCGCCGGTGCGCCGATCGATTCCTTCGGCGTCGGAACCCAACTGGCCGTATCCGCGGATTCGCCCGTCATGGGCGCGATTTATAAGCTGGTGGAGTTGGACATTCAGGGCATCAAGCGATTCACCGCCAAGTACAGCGATGAGAAGATCACCGTGCCCGGCGCCAAGCAGGTGTTTCGCGCAGTGCACCGCGACGTCATCGCGCGTTCCGGCGAATGCGGCAGCGGCGAAGCCCTCCTGCGTCCCGTGCTGTTGGGCGGCGAATTGGTGGAGCCCCTGCCCCCGCTGGAACAATCCCGCGAGCGCGCCGCCGCCATGCTGGCCAGGCTGCCCGAAGAGATCCGCGGCATCGAGCCGGCCGAACCCTGGCCCGTGATCTATAGCCGCGAGTTGCGCGAGCTGATCGAAAACACGCGCCACAACCTGATGCGATGAAGACCGTTTTCCTGGACGTCGATACGCAACTCGATTTTCTCTGCCCCAGCGGTGCGTTGTATGTTCCGGGAGCCGAGCGCATTACCGCGACCGTCGCGCGCCTGAACCGCCACGCCGCCGCGCACGGCATCCCCGTCATCTCCACCACCGACGCGCACGCCGAGGACGATCCCGAGTTTGCCTCCTGGCCGCACCATTGCGTCGCCGGCACCACGGGGCAGCACAAAGCGGAAGGCACGCTCCTGGAACGCCGCCTCGTGATCCCCAATCGCGAGTGCGCCCTGCCGGTCGAAGGCGCCCAGCAGATCGTCATCGAAAAACAGACGGTGGACGTGTTCCAGGCGCCTAATCTGGGGCGCGTCATCCAGAAACTGAACGCGGACAGTTTCGTGGTCTACGGCGTGGTGACCGAGGTTTGCGTGCTCTGGGCCGTCCGCGGTCTGCTGCGCCTGGGCAAGCACGTAACCCTGGTCACCGATGCCATTCAGCCTCTCACGCCCGCCGGTTCCGAGACCGCCATCCAGGAAATGCTGGAAGGTGGAGTCACCCTGGCGCCATCCACGGCGTTCCTTTAGCCGGCAAACGGATTAATCACCCGCACTCCGCCCAGGACCGATTCGTGCTGCAAGTCCTCGGTGTAAAGCACGGCAGCGCCTGCGCAACGAGCTGCGTGAATAATCAGAGCGTCCCAAAACGAAACCTGCCCCAACCTGTGCAGTTCAATCGCTGCGACAATATCGCTCGCCTCGAAACGGACGACTCTGGCACGCGCCAGAACCTCTACTTTCCGTTGCGCCACCTCGGCAGACACTCCCAACTTGCGGGTGGCGGCCACAAAGTACTCCTGAAGCACCTGGAGCGAAAGGACGGCTGTGCCATTGCCAATGTGCTCTGCGAACAGCGCAATAGCGCGGTTCTGCTTCCTGGGCGAAAAGGCATCGTCGGCGTAAACCAGCACGTTGGTGTCGAAGAACGCCAGGCCGTTCATTTCCGTTCGTGCAGTTCTTCCCGGTTGAACTTCCAACCCCGCGAATTACCGTGGGCGGAGCGCGAGAGACGCTCGAATTCCCGGGCGTCCGCCTCCGCATCGGTTTTCCCGGCCAGGTGCTCCACGTATTCGCGCACCAACTGGTTGACGCTTGTTCCCATCGCCTCGGCTCGGCGCCTCGCCTTTCGGAGGTCCTCGTCATCGATGGATAACGTGAGGTTCATATACACATATTACGTGCGCACGGAACCAGTGTCAATCCACGGTATTCCAGAATGCGCGATCGCAGGATATCGCGGAGCATATCTCTTATGTTGCCCGTGTCACCGCCACGCGGCCAGCCACCGGGGAAGATCCGCCACCAGGCCCCGCATCACGCGCGCCGTGTTCTCCTGGAATAGTTGCAGATTGCCTTCCGCCTCCGCCTTCTCCGGGTTCACCAGGTCCGTCACCCCGCGCAAAATCAGCAGTGGCGTGCCATTCCTGTGCGCCACCCACGCGATTGCGCCCGATTCCCAGTCGGCCACCACGGGCCGGTACAGAGGATCCAGCGCGCGCAGTCCCGCCGCGGTCAGGTCCCGGTCGCCCGAGTACATCGTCACTTTCACCGCCGGCACCGGGAGCCGCGCAGGCAATGGCAGCGTGGTCGAGTAGTCCGCGATGGCCTGTTTCGAATCGCCCATGGCCTCGGCAATGTCGTAGACCACGGCCTTCTCCACAATCGCCACCGCAAAACGCTCGATGCGCCCTTCCACGCCGCCGCACGTCCCCAGGTTGATCAGCCGCGCCGGATGAAAGCGGTCGATCACGTACTGCGTGGATCCTGCCGCCGCCACCTTGCCCCAGCCCCCGTGAAAAAAAAGGATCCGCTCCCGTCCCACTCCCGCGAACAGATACTCGCCATAAGGAGAGGTAGCCACCGGGGCCGAAGCGAACAGCGGGCGTACCACCCGCCATTCGGCATCCGCCGAAACCAGCACCGCATAACGCAGCCCGCTCGCGGGCAGAGCGGCGGCCAGAGCCAGAAGAATCGCCGCGAGTTTCACTGCCCGGAGTCGGAATCCGGGCCGCCGAAGCGCCCGCCCGCGCGTACCGGCGGCAAAGGAGCTCCCGTGGTCTTCAGCGGCGCGAGGCCGCTGCCCGTGATCGAATTGTTGTACGCGGGCACATCTTTTTCCATCAGGCTCTTGTACTCGTCCTGCGTCTTTTTGAGCTGGCCCTCCAGGTTCAGCACCAGCCCCACCGCGGTCTCCGTCGGGCCGTAATCGGCAGTCCCGGCCACGTCTCCCGCGCCCGTGCCGATCTCTCCGTTCAGCCAGATCAGGTTCAGATACAGCTTGTAGGCCGTCTGGAAATATTTATCGTCGCTCAGCGATTCGGCGCGCGAAATGAGCTGGTATTCCACGTCCTGCATCTTCTTATCGATGGCGTCCATGTGCTTCAGCATCTCGGCCTTCCCGGCGGTGGTCTTCCGCTGGTCTTCCAGTTGCTTGCGCATCCACTCAATCTGGTTGGTCATGTCCGAGACGGAGGTGATGTCGTCGCGCACCTTCAATTGCAGCCGCACCGATGCCTGAATGTCGGCCACGCTGCCGTGGCTGTCGCGCGGCAGCAGAATCTCAAACGGCTGCGACAGCGTCTGGCCATCGATATTCATCCGCACCGTGTATTTCCCGGGTCCCGCAATCGGCCCCACCTCTGCCTGCGCCGCGCCCCAGTGCGTGATGGGCCGTGTGTCCTGATTCTGGAATCGCGGCTCTTCCCAGATGTGCGGATTCTCCGGCGGCGTGGTCCGCAGCGCCACCAGGCGCGGCGCTTCGTAGTGCATGTCCCAGTTCACGCGATTGAGTCCGGCGCGCGCCGTCATGGGCGGCAGTTTGCGGATCACCGCTCCTTTATCGTCCAGAATCTCGACCTGTACCGGGCTCTTGGGCGCTTCTTTCACCAGAAAACTCAACTGCGCCCGCCCGCCGCGCACGTCGCGCACCGCCGCGCGCGGCGCCACTACCCGCGCCGCGGCGCTCGCCGTTGTCTCCATCAACCCCTGTTCCAGCGGAGTGATGTCGCTCAGAATGTACAGCCCGCGCCCGTACGTCGAGATCACCACGTCATGGTATTCCTTCTGCACCACAATCCAGGTCACCGGAGCCGCCGGCAGCCCGTCCTTGAATTGCTTCCAGTTCTGTCCGTCGTCCAGCGAATAATAGAACGCGTTGCCCGTGCCGGCGAAGAGCATTCCCCTTTTATTCGGATTCTCGGCGATCACGCGAGCATAGGCCAGCGGCCCCTTGGGCAGATCGCCGCTGATTTTGGTCCACGTTTTTCCGTAGTCGGAAGTCTTGTAGAGCCACGGATCGCGGTTGTCCATCATGTGGAAGTCCACCGCCACGTAAGCGGTCGCCGGGTCGAAATGGGAAGGCTCGATCTTGGAAACTACACCCCACGCCGGCAGACCGGTGATGTTCTTAGTGACATCGGTCCAGTGGGGCGCATTCGCATTCGCATCGCGTGTGTACCACACCTTGCCGTCATTGGTGCCGGCCCACACCAGCCCTTTCTGAATCTCCGAAGGCGCAATGGCAAACACTACTTCCCCATAAAATTGCCCCAGGTTATCGCCCACAATTCCGCCCGAAGAGATGACCCTGCTCGGGTCCTTCGTCGAAAGGTCATCGCTGACCGGGCTCCAACTCATGCCTTCGTTCGTGGTGCGGAACACCACCTGGCAGCCGTAGTAGACCGTCTTGTGATCGAATGGATCGGTGGCCAGCGGCGCGGTCCAGTGGCAGCGATACTTGGTCTGATTCGGCGCCGAATCCAGCGTGTGGAAGAACGGGCTGATGGAGCGAGCCAGCTTGGTACGGTCATCGTAGCGAGTCACTTCATCGCCGTAGCAGGACGCATACACGATGTCCGAAGTGCTCACATCGGGAATCGTGAAACCCGATTCGCACCCGCCCAGATTGTGTTCCCACGCGCCCACCGCGCCGCCGCCTCCGCGCCCGCCGCCGAAACCGCCGCGTCCCCGTCCGCCGCTTTCCTGGCCGGGCACGTTGGCGCCTGCCTCCTGCGTCGTCGCCAGTCCGCGCATGGTGCCATCGTCCTGCATGTTGCCGTAAATGTGATACGGCGTATCGTGATCGATGGCCACGTGATACATCTGCCCGATCGGCAGAGTGACTCGATTCGATGTCTGGCCGTGATCGGTGGTCATCCACATGCCGCCGTCGTGAGTCACGCAAATCCGATTCGCGTCCATCGGGTCGTACCAGATATCGTGCGTGTCTCCGCCCCACGGCACGTTGCGAAAGCTCTTGCCTCCGTCGGTAGACTGCCAGAAACTGCTGTTGGCCACCAGCACTTCATCCGCGTTCGAGGGTGACACGGCCAGCCGCACATAGTATCCCGCGCGGCCAATCAATTCCCGCTGCCAGCTTCCCGAAGTCCAATTTTCGCCGCCATCGTCGGAACGCCACAGTGACCCCTGGTCCGCCGTCTGAATCAACGCGTACACACGCTTGGAATTGCTCGGGGCGATGGCCACATCGATCTTGCCCACCGGAGAATGCGGCAGCCCGTGGGCTTCCAGTTTCTTCCAGTTGACGCCGCCATCGTGTGTGATGTACACCGCGCTGGAAGGGCCGCCGCTGAACATGGCATAGGTATGAACCACCACCTGCCACATGCCCGCAATCAGAGTGTTCGGGTCGTGCGCGTCCATGCTCAGCCCTGAGCAGCCGGTGTCGGCATCTTCGAACAGCACCCGGTTCCATGTCTTGCCGCCGTCGCTGGTGCGGAACACGCCCCGCTCCTGCTGCGGCCCGGTGGCGCGCCCCACCGCGCAGGCGTACACGATCTCCGGATTGGTGGGATTGACGATGATGCGTCCGATGCGCCCGGTCTCTTCCAGTCCCATGTGCTGCCACGTTGCGCCGGCGTCGGTGGATTTATAAATGCCGTTGCCGATCATGTCGCTGTCGCGGATCACCCACGCTTCGCCCGTTCCGGCCCAGACAATCTTGTGATCCGAGGGCGCCACCGCCAGCGCGCCGATAGCCTGCGCGGACTCTTTGTCGAATATCGGCGCCCAGCTTGTGCCGCCGTTCGTGGATTTCCAGACGCCGCCCGAGGCCGCGCCCGCGTAGTATGTCGTGGGGTCGCCGGGTATGCCTGCGACCGCCGAAATTCGGTTCCCCACCGCCGGCCCCATAAAGCGGAACGCGAACGGCTCCGGCGCTGCCCCGCCACCGCCGCGCCGCTGTGCGGGGGCAGGCAGAGCCAGGCCAAAAATGGCGGCGGAAACACTCAGGTACAGACGGAAGGTGAAGCGCATAAATTGTCCTTTCAACGGAAGGCCAGATGATTGGTGGGCGCGGGGGGCACCGGAGTTCTCACGCTATTGTCGGTAGCGCAGCCGGCAAGCAACAGGGCACACGCCGCCACGCAGAGCAGCCAAAAAGACCGTAGCAACATAGATGATTTTGTCATCGTATCATTTTCCCGGAACGGTCCGGTTCGATGTATCATTACAGCCATGCGTTTACTCTCTTTCACGATGCTGTGTCTCTCCACGGTTCTCTGCCTGGGTCTGCTCGCGCAGGATACGCCTCCTCCTCCGCAGAAAGGCGGCCGCGGCATGCCGCACAAGAATCTGAAAATTTTGAAGGACGAAAATATCGGGCAGGTCATGCAGGGCTACCGGGCCGCCCTCGGCGTGCAATGCACCTACTGTCATATTCAAGGTAATTTTGCCAGCGACGAAAATCCCAAAAAGGAAATCGCCCGCCACATGATCGGCATGGCCCAGGAAATCAATGCGAAATTTCCCGATGGCAAGGAACACGTCACCTGCTACACCTGCCATCGCGGCGCCGCCATGCCCCTGACCGCGCCCCCGGCCCCAGGCCAGTAACGATTCGTTCCCTACAAGGCGGGCCGTTTCTGGTACGATGCGAAAACGTATGAGAATCGTCCGCCTTTCTGTTTTGTGTCTCGTCCCCCTGCTGCTCCCGGCTCAGCAGAACGATCTTTTCAAAGAACTCCGCTTCCGCCAGATCGGGCCCTTTCGCGGCGGCCGCGTCGTAGCAGTCACCGGTGTTGCCTCCCAACCCGACGTCTATTACTTTGGCGCCACCGGCGGCGGCATCTGGAAGACCACCGATAGCGGACTTTCCTGGGTGCCCGTGGCCGATGGTCAGATCAAAACCGGCGACGTCGGCGCACTCGCAGTCGCCGATTCCGACCCCAACATCATCTACGCCGGAATGGGTGAAGCCTGCGTCCGCGGCAATGCCTCCAACGGCGATGGCGTCTACAAATCCACCGACGCCGGCCGCACCTGGCGCAACGTTGGCCTCCAGGACACCTATCACATCGGCGCCGTCAAGATTAATCCCAAGAACCCCGACATCGTCTACGTCGCGGCCCTGGGCCACCTCTGGGGCCCCAACGAACAGCGCGGCGTTTACCGCACCACCGATGGCGGACAGACCTGGAAGCAGGTGCTGACGCGCGGTCCCGAAGCCGGTGCCGTGGACTTGGCCATCGACCCCGCCAATCCCAAGGTGATCTATGCCGCCTTCTGGCAGGTGAGCCGCAAACCCTGGCGCCTGGATAGCGGCGGTCCCGGCAGCGGCCTGTGGAAGAGCACCGATGGCGGCGACAACTGGACCGATCTTTCCAAGTCCCCCGGCCTGCCGCACGGCGTGCTCGGCCGCATCGGCGTGACCGTTTCGCCCGTCAATCCCGAGCGCGTGTGGGCCATCGTCGAAGCCGCCGATGGCGGCGTCTACCGCTCCGATAACGGCGGCCGCAACTGGATCCGCCTCGCCCAGGAGAACGACCTCCGCCAGCGCGCCTGGTATTACAGCCACATCTTTGCCGACCCCAAGAGCGCCGACACCGTGTACGTCCTGAACGTGGGCGCCTTCAAGTCCTCCGATGCCGGCCGCACCTTCACCGCCTTTCGTCCGCCGCACGGCGACAATCACGCCCTCTGGATCGCCCCCGATAATCCGCGCCGCATGATCGAAGGCAACGATGGCGGCGCCACCATCACCAGCGATGGCGGCCGTTCCTGGTCCACGCAGGACAATCAGCCCACCGCCCAGTTCTATCGCGTCGCCATGGACAATGATTTTCCCTACCATATCTACGGCGCCCAGCAGGACAATTCCACCGTGCGCATCGCCAGCCGTACTACCAGCGGCAGCATCACCGACAAGGATTGGTACGACGTCGGCGGCGGCGAAAGCGGCTGGATCGCGCCCGATCCCAAGGATTCCCAAATCGTTTACGCCGGCTCCTACGGCAACCTGATCACCCGCCAGGACCATCACACCGGGCAGATGCGCAACATCAATGCCTGGCCCGATAATCCCATGGGCTACGGCGCGGATGCATTGAAATACCGCTTCCAGTGGAGCTTCCCCATCGCGTTTTCGCCGCACGATCCCAACACCCTCTACATCGGCTCCAACGTGATGATGAAGACCACCAACGCCGGCCAGAACTGGGAGACCATCAGCGGAGACCTCACCCGCAATGACAAAACCAAGCAGCTCTCTTCCGGCGGTCCCATCACCCAGGACAACACCAGCATCGAATACTACGACACCATCTTCACCTTCCAGGAATCGCCCGTCACCGCCAACCTGATCTGGGCCGGGTCGGATGACGGACTCGTCCACATCACGCGCGATGGCGGCAAGCACTGGGACAACGTCACCCCCAAGGGCATGCCGGACTGGATTCAGATCAATTCCATCGATGCTTCCGCGTTCGACGCCGGCACTTGCTATGTAGCCGCCACCGCGTATAAGCTCGACGACTTCCGGCCGTATCTCTACAAGACCAGCGACTACGGCAAGACGTGGACTCGGATCGTGAACGGAATCCCGGAGCATCACTTCACCCGCGTCGTGCGCGAAGATCCCAACCACAAGGGCCTGTTGATCGCCGGAACCGAATTCGGCCTGTACATTTCCTACAACGACGGCGCGGATTGGAAGCCCTTCCAACTGAACCTGCCCATCGTGCCCATCGCCGATGTGGCCTTCAACAAGCGTGAGAAAGATCTGGTGATCGCCACGCAGGGTCGCGCCTTCTACGTGCTGGATGACGTGCCGTTCCTCTACCAGGCGAACGACAGCATCGCCAGCGAGGATGCCCACCTCTTCAAACCGAAGGATCCCTATCGCATGGGTGGAGGACGCGGCTTCGGCGGCCGGGGCGGCGGCGCGGCCGGTGAAAATCCTCCAGGCGGCGCCGTGATCAATTACTGGCTGAAGAGCAAGCCGCAGGGCGATATCACCCTGGAGTTCCTGGATAGCAAGGGCGCCTCCATCAAGAAATTTTCCAGCCGCGCGCCGGCGCCCGCGCCCGCTGCCGGTCCCGCCGATTCCGAAGACAATCCGTTCCGCTTCAACGCCGGCCCGCAGCGCATTCCGGCACAGCAGGGGATGAACCGGTTCATTTGGAATTTGCGCTATCCCGACGCCACCACGTTCCCCGGCCTCATCATGTGGGCCGGCAGCGTGACCGGCCCTGTGGCCGCTCCCGGCATGTACACCGCGAAACTCACGGTGGACGGAAAATCGTACACCCAGACGTTCGAGTTGAAGAAGGATCCGCGCCTCTCCACCACCCCCGAGGATTACGCCAAACAGTTGAGCCTGGCGCTCCAGATTCGCGACAAGCTCTCGGAAGCCAACGGCGGCGTGGTGAAGATTCGCGAGGTCCGCAAGCAACTGGAAGAGTACGCCAAACGTGACGATAAGCGCGTGGCCGATGCCGCTAACGCCCTGCTCAAGAAACTGACCACGGTGGAAGAGGAGCTATACCAAACCAAGAACCGCGCTTCCGAAGATCCGCTGAATTTCCCCATCAAGCTGAACAACAAACTGGCTTACGTGATGGGTGTGGTGGAAGGCTCCGACAACGCACCCACGGCACAGTCGTACCAGGTGTACGAAGACGTGGCGTCGCAAACCAACTCGCAGATCCGTGCCCTCAATACCCTGCTCACCACGGATATCGCGTCGTTCAACAAGATGGTCCACGACCAGAACGTTCCGGCAGTCACCGTGCCCGCGAAGTAAGACAGGCCTCCCGGCCTGTCTCTTACTTTTCCGGCCTGTCTTTTACTTCGCCGCCCAGACCGCCTCGAACCGCTCCGCGGTGACGAACGAAGATTGCGTGCCGATGCCCAGAGTCGAAAGCGCGGCGTACACGTTGGCGCGCTCGATCGATTCCGTTTCGCTATACCCGCTCGCCAGGCAATACGCGAAACTCCCGATGAAGGCATCGCCGGCGCCCGTAGTATCCACCGCGTCCACTCGATACGGCTGGATATGCTCCAGCGTTTCCTCGTTCGCCAGCAGCGCGCCATTGGCGCCCAGCGTGACAATTACCCGCCGCAGGCCATTGCGCAGCAGATCCACCGCGCAGTCGCGCGCCTCATGCAGGTTTGTCACCTTGACTCCGCTGAGAGCTTCGGCCTCTGTCTCGTTGGGCACCACGTAATCGGCGTCGGCAAGCTGTGTCAGGTCGAGCCGCTGGCCCGGCGCGGGATTGAGAATCGTGCGAATGCCGTGCTCCCGCGCCAGCCGCAGCGTGTAGTAAACGGTCTCGAGCGGGATCTCCAGTTGCATTACGATGCAGTCGGCCGTACGCAGCAGATCCCCCGCGGCATCCACGTCCGCCGGCAGGAGCGCATCGTTGGCGCCCTTCACCACCAGAATCCGGTTCTGCCCCGCGCTGTCCACAAAGATCGGCGCTACCCCGCTGGAGACGCCCTTGGTGATCTGCACGTGACTGGTATCGATGCCGCGCGCGGCGAGATTCTGAATGGTGGCCGGTCCGAATAGGTCGTCGCCCACGCGCGCCACCATGGAAACCCGGGCCCCGCAAAGACGCGCGGCCACTGCCTGATTCGCGCCTTTCCCGCCGAATCCCAGGTGAAATTCGCGCCCGAAAATTGTCTCGCCCGGGCGCGGAAATTCGTCGGTGAACGTAGTCAGATCGATATTGGCGCTGCCGACTACCACGATGTGTGGCTCGCTGCTCATAGGTGCACTAATTTATCATCATTCCATGGAGACCGATCCCACCCGCCGCTTCTCATACCGCGCCGATGTGTACGCCCGCCACCGTCCGTCGTACCCCCCTGGGCTCACGGAGTTGCTGCAAAAGGAGTGCGGCCTCGGTGCGGAATCGCACGTTGCCGATATCGGCTGCGGCACGGGACTACTGGCGGAACGCTTCCTCGAGTTGGGCTGCGAAGTCTTCGGAGTCGAGCCGAACGCCGAGATGCGCGCCACCGGTGCCCGCCTGCTGGACGGCTATCCCCTCTTCCACCCGGTGGAGGGCCGGGCCGAAGCCACCACGCTGCCCGCCGCCGCCGTGGACTTTGTCACCGCCGGCCAGGCCTTCCACTGGTTCGACCCTGCTGCCGCGCGCCTCGAGTTCGCCCGCATCCTCAGACCCGGCGGCCATCTTGTCCTGGTCTGGAATGAGCGCGCCGGAGGCGGCGGATTTCAGGCCGCCTACGATGCCCTGGTCCGCCGTTATGCCCCGGAAGTGAACCGCATCCGCGAGCAGGACATCGACCGCGTCTTCGGCGGGTCCGCGTGGCGCCTCGTCCAACTGGAAAATCGCCAGGTGCACGACCTCGCAGGCCTGCAGGGCCGCCTCGCGTCCTCTTCCTATGCGCCGCTGGAGGGCGCCCCCGGCCATCGGGAAATGCTCGAAGCCCTCGCCGAACTCTTCGCCGCCTGGCAGGTCGATGGCCGCGTCACCCTGCGGTACGACACCAAAATTTATTTCGCCCCGCCTGCGGCCGATCCCGCGCCCGTCGCCGGCCGCTGATAATTCGGATACGCCGGGCGTTGCGGCTCCGGTACCGGGTGCTCCTTCAATTGCTGCAGCGCCACGGCGACCGCGCGCTCCAGTTGCGGATCGTGCCCTTCATGCACCGCTTTCGGATCCAGCTCCACTTCCACATCCGGCGGCGTCCCCTTGTTCTCCACGTCCCACTGGCCCTTCGGGATTGAAGAAGCCGAAGTTCGGTGAAGTCACGTGCCGCCATCCATCAGCGTGGGGTATGCCGAGACGCCGACCAGCCCGCCCCAGGTGCGCTTGCCCACCAGCGTGCCCGGTCTTGGTATGGTGGAACATCCAGGGCATCATGTCGCCGCCGGAGCCGGCGAATTCATTGATGATCATCACCTTCGGCCCCAGCATCGCCGCCGCCGGCGTGCGGTAGATGGCGCCGTAGCGCGGGCTCCACCAGCCCTGCAGCGGCCGGTTCATCACGTCGATGACGTAATCCGCCGCCTGCCCGCCGCTGTTGAAACGGTCGTCGATCATCGCGCCCTGCTTGTCCACCTGCGCGAAGTAATAGCGGTTGAAGTTGGTCAGGCCGCCCTGCGCCGTATCGGGCATGTAGACGTAGCGCCAGCTTGCCGCCGCTCAACTCATCCACCTTGCGGCGGTTGCCTTCGATCCACGCCTGCGTTGCGCAACTGCCGTCTCGCTCGCAACCGGGATCACCGTGATCTCGCGCGCGTTCGCGCCCGAGGCATCGGCGCGCGATGCTGCAGCGATCACGCGCTTGCCGGCGGTGTTTTCCAGCAGCCGCGAAACGTCGTCCCTGCCGCTCAGGTTCTGCCCGTTCACCGCCAGCAGGTAGTCGCCCGCATTGCACGTTCAGCCCCGGCTGCGGCCAGCGGCGCCTGCAACTGCGGATTCCAACTCTCCCCGGTGTAGATCTTCTTGAAGCGGTACCGGCCGTTGGCGATTTCGTAATCCGCGCCCAGCAGGCCGCCCGGCACCGTCTTGCGCCTGCGGGATATTGCCGCCGCCGCCGCGCAGGTGGCCCACCGTCATCTCGCTGATCATGTCGTGGATGATGTAGTTCAGGTCGCGCGCGCGAGCCGAGCGAATCCAGGTACTTCTCGTATTCCTTCTCCGCATCGGCCACGTTGACGCCGTGCAGGTTCGGGATCGTAGAAGTAGCTGCGCTCGATCCGCCACACCTCGTGGTACATCTGCTTCCATTCGGCGATCGGGTCCACGTTCACTTCCACGTCGGCCAGCCGCAGCGCGCCTTCGCCCGCCTTCACCGGCGCCGTGGCCGAGCACGATCACGTACTGCGGACCCGCCGGAGCGCCGCTGCCGCCGCCGCGCCCCCGCGCCCGCCGCCCGCCGCCGCCCATGCGCAGCAGCATCTTCTCGCCGTTGGCGGAGAGGTCGAAGCGACGCGACGCTGTCGGCCAGCTTCTCGATCTTGCGCGCCTTCAGGTCGTAGCGCGAGAGCGTGGCGCCGCCGCCGCCCCGGCCGCCGCCGCCCGCGCGGCTTCCAGCGATGTAGAGCATGCCCGCCTTGCCCGCCGTCGAGCGACTGGTAGGCGCGCGCCGGCAGCGGCAGCGCGACGATGCGCTGCTCCAGCTTGTCGAAATCGATGCGCACCGGCTTGGGCGGCGTGTTCGGCGCGCCGCCGCGCCGCCGCGTGCCTCCACGCGCCCGCCGCCGCCTTCGGCCGCCGCGCCGCCGTCCGCCGCGGGCTCGGCGCGCCTTCTCTTCATCGCTCTCCGGCGCCAGCGGCGACGGAATATTGTTCGGCAGCACCGCCAGGTAGACGCTGCTGGTCACCTCGTGCTCGATCGCTGGTCATGTCGAGCCCGCTGATGGTGGGCCCGTAGTTGGTGCTCGCCGTGAAATACAGATACTGCCCGTCGCGGTCGAACGCCGGATGCCGCGCATCGCTCATGCCGTCGGTGACCTGCGTGCTCTTGCCGGCTCTCCAGCGAATACGACGGAGATGGCGTGCAGCCGGTTCGGCAGGGACTTCGAATAGGCGATCCACTTCGAATCGCCGCGACCAGGCGAACTCCATCGGCCAGCTTCGTAGAAGTAGTCGGTATCCACCTTGGTCAGCTTGCCCGCCGGCGACATCCACATCCCACAGGTTGAGCTGATTGTCGTCGAACGCGATGTGCTTGCTGTCCGGCGACCACTTGCGGGTTGAAGTAGAATGCCGATTTCCCGGCCAGCGGCGATCTTGCGCGTTTCGCCCGCTCCGCTCTGCGGCTTGATGTGCAGCGCGTATTCGCCGGATTCGTCGGAGAAATACGCGATCGACTGGCCGTCCGGCGACCACGCCGGCGTCCGGTCCATGACGCCCGGCGTATTGGTCAGGTTGCGAATGTCGCCCTTCTCGGCCGGCGCGGTCAGGATCTCGCCGTGCGCTTCGAACACCGCGCGCACGCCGGTGGGCGAAATGCGCGCATCGCGAATCTCGCGCGCGACGTTCTGGAAGTGCGGGCGCACTTCGGTCAGGTCCGCGGCGATCTCGATCGGCACCGCGTGCTCTTTGCCGGTCGCGAGGTCGTAAGATGTGGATCTGTCCGAACTGCTCGTAAACGATGCCGCCCGGCCCGGCGCTCGCACTGACAATGTCCTTGCCCGTGTTCTCGATCAGCTTGGCCACCTGCTTCGATTGCGGATCGTAGCTGAACAGCGTCACCGGGCCGTTGCGGTCCGAGAGGAAGTAGATCTTGTTGCCGATCCACATGGGGTCGAAATCGTTGGAATCGGTGCGCGGCAGCTTCTGTGTCGTCAAGGTCGGCGAAATTGACCATCCAGATGTAGCTGGCCCGCCCGCCGCGATACCGCTCCACGAGACGAAATTGTTGACCTTCGTTGGCGAACTGCCCGCCGTCCAGGGGCTGGTAGACCATGCGCTTGCCATCGGGCGAGTAGGCTCCCGGTATAACCCATGGGCAGCGGCAGCACCTCGGGAAGTCCGCCGTCCGCCGGCACCGTGTACAGTTGCGTGTAGCGCGAAAAGGCGTCGCGGTTGGAGCGGAACAGGATCGCTTGCCATCCGGCGTCCAGCCCGACCACGCGGTCGGCGTCAGGGTGATAGGTGATGCGCTTGGGGACGCCGCCCGTCACCGGCACGGTGAACACATCCACGTTGCCGTCGTACTCGCCGCTGAACGCGATGGTGTTGCCGTCAGGCGAAAAGGCGGCATCGCTCTCCGCGCCCGGGCCCGTGGTCAGCCGCGTGCGCCACGCCGCCCTGGCGGCTGACGCTCCACAGATCGCCTGCATAGGAGAAGACGATCTCGGTTTTGTTCATGGCCGGCTTTTGCAGCAGGTGCAAAGTCGCCGCCGGTGCCGTGGCACACAAAGCTACAAGCAGAATCGCGTACTTCATGAGGATTAGTGTACTGCGTGGCGGCGTTGGCCTCCAGGGCCGCCTGCGTTACTGCCGCCCACCTTACTGATGCACATTCTTATAAACCTTGCCGCCCTTCATCACAAAAACCACGCGCCGCACAGCCGTAATATCCTCCAGCGGATTCCCCGCCACCGCTACCAGGTCCGCCTCCAGACCCGGCGCGATAGCGCCAATCTCGCCGCCCAGCCCCAGCGATTGCGCCGAAAGCGAAGTCGCGCTCACAATCGCATCCATCGGCTTCTCTTTGGCGTCGCGCACCCGGTAGATGAACTCCTCCGCGTTGCGCCCGTGCGCACCCGCTACGGCATCGGTGCCGAAAATGATCTTGATGTTTCGCGCGCGCGCCCGTTGCAGCACGTCGATCGTGGGTGCGATGCCCTTTTCCAGCGTGTCGAGCTGCGCCGGCGTAAAAGTAAAGCTCGCGCGTTTGTCCAGGTAGTTGTGCAGCACCAGCAGGTTCGGGTCGAAGTAGGTGCCGCGCTGCGCCATCAGGTCCAGCGTTTCGTTCGTCAGGAACGTGCCGTGTTCGATCGAAGTGCAACCCGCCAGCACCGCCGCCCGCGCCCCCGAATCGCCAATGGCATGCACCACCGCGCGGATGCTCAGCGCCTTCGCTTCGCCGCACACCGCCTGAATCTGCTCATCCGTCATGGTCTGTCCGCCCCCCGCGCCCAGGCCCGATGTGGCGAACAGCTTGATCACGTCCGCGCCGTCCTGCTTGGTCTTCCGGACCAGCTCCCGCAGCGCCTCCGGGTCTCCCGCATTGGCCTGTATCTGACGCAGCGAAGTGAGCACGCGCGGTCCCGGAAGCAGTCCCTGTGCGATCCGGTCCCGCACCACCCCGTCGATGGCCGCGCCCACGCTCTGCACCGTGGTGAAGCCGCCCTGCAGCGTCATCCATGCATCGCCTTCGGAGTACAACGCGTCATCCGCCTGGTTGCGTGTGCCGCCTACGCTGATGTTGTGCTCGTCCATGTGCCAGTTCAGATGAATGTGGGTGTCGATCCATCCGGGCATCACCGTGAGCCCGCGCAAATCGTAATCGGCCGCGGCGTGGCCCGGGCCTACGCTGAGAATCTTCGTGCCGTCCACCACGATCTGCGCGTTGTGAATGGTTCCACCCCTACCGTCGAGAATGGTGCCCGTCTGAATCACCAGCCGCTGGCCGAAAGCCGCCAGGGCAAGCAGGAAAAACGCGCCGCTCCGCAATCGCATTCAGCGATTGTATAAGACCGGCCGCTATTGCGCCGGAGCAAACGCAAACACCTGGTTGTTCGCTTTACCTGGCGCGATGTGGGAATACCCGGAGCCCCAATAGACCACCCCGTCGGCGATCGCCGGTCCATCCACCACCGAGCCGCCGCTATCGTAGCTCCACAAAATCTCGCCCGTCCTGGTGTCCAGCGCATACATCAGGCCGGAATTAGACCCGGCATAGACCACGCCGTTGGCGACGCTCATCGCGCCCATGTCGATGGCGCCCCTGGTGGGGTCGGCCGTCTGCCAGACAATCTTGCCGGTCCTCGCATTGATGGCGCTCCACGAACCCCACGTAATCGTCTGGCCGCGGTGGGCCAGTTCGTATGAATCGTGAAGGTTGTTGGAAATGGCCGCATAGATGCGCTCGCCATCGCTGGCGGTTCCCCATTCGATTCCGCCAAGAGTGCTGCCCGGTCCCACTACCGCGCTCCACAGTACGTTGCCGCTTCCCGGATCCAGGCCCCACAAGACGCCGCTCTTCTGCCCGAAGCCCACCAGGTTCTGCAGCAGGTTCGGCCCGGACCCGCTGAAGTCATAATCCGGGCCTGCCGGCGAAGGGCAAGTGGTTCCCGTTTTGAAATTGCTGCACGCTACCGTCCATACGTCGTATCCGTGCAATTGTTTGTTCCATACAATGGCCCCGTTACTCAGATTCAGGGCCAGCGCCGAGTCGAAGTAATCCGCCGGGTCCGTGCATGACGTGCTGTTCCCCGCGCTGGTCTTTTTCTGACAAGCCGCAACGGCGTCGGGGACGGTGTAGTTGTTGCCCGTGCCTGTGTAAATCAGGCCTTTCGCGCGATCGATGGCCGGCGGCTGCCAGATGGCGCCGCCGCTGTATCCGCTGGTCTGGCCGCCATTATCCGGCACCGTATAGGTCTGCCACAGGATCTTGCCGGTATTGGCATCCAGGGCCACCATGCTGCCCCGAAAGGAACAGCAGACATATCCCGGCTGGTCGGCCAGCCCCTCTTCGTTCGAGGAAACCCCCACCACGATTGTGTCGCCCACCACCACCGGTGAACCCGTGATGATCGCCGCCGGATTCTTTTCCACCTGCGTGGCCCAATGGAGGGCTCCGGTTTGCTGGTTGACCGCGATAATGCGCGCCCCATCGTGCGGCTGGCCCGAATTCGCGATGTCCCCGATGATGAGGTCGTTGCCGTGAAATGCCGGACTAACGCGTGAGATTGCGACCCGAAAAGCGGCTGAGGTCCGGATCGTTGGCCGTAAGAAACTCCATTTGGGAGTCTGCGTAGGTCGCGTCCCGATCGAAATCGAAACTGCGGAAATCCCAATTGGGGTCGCGGAAAACCCAGTACCGCCAAAAATCGAGGCGCGCCGGTTCTTGCTGTCCGACGAAATGGCTTGACCAGCCGGCTTCGCTGCCGCGCACCCATCCGGAATACAACTGTTCCCCGGTGCGCGGGTTCTTGGCCCCGTCATAGATCGCGCGAACCGCTGCCACCTGCGATTTGGTCAGGCAATCGGTGCCATCCGCCCCGTTACATTGGAGAGCCGCAGGGTCGAATTTGCAGGACACGGGATCGCCGATGATTCCGTCTTTGACGCCGTCGGCCGCGTCGCATGCGGCGATCGCCGCCTTGTTGATCAGACCCAGTTTGGAAGCGGGCAGCGGCGCCGAAGCATCCGCATGGGCGGCCTGCCAAGACCAAAGAAACCCGATATTGAGCCGTACGCGGTTGTTTCCAGGATCGCCGGCCAGGATGCCGTCATAATCGCCCGGATAGCGTTGGGCTTCGGTCAGGGCCTGCTGTCCACCCGTCGAGCAACCCGAGAAGTAGGAATGCGCGGCGAATCGTCCGTAGTAGCTGCGTGCTACCAACTTGGCAGTCTCCGTCATGACGTGAACGGCGCGCCACGCCCAATCGTTGATTTTCTCAGGGTGTCCCACGCCGAACTTCAGGTCGCCGCCCTGGTGGCCCGTGTCCGAACCGGCGACGGCGTATCCCAGGCGTAAGCCGCGTGCCATGTCGCTGTACCCGATTGCGCCCGAGTAACCTCCGTTGCCCGTGCCCAGCAGTTTCCCGTTCCAAGCGCCGTTGTCAGGCAGCCATACTTCGACGTGAATTTCGGAATCCGGGACTGGCGTGGCGATAGCAGTGACACGGCAAAACTGCCGGGAAGGAACGCGCCGGGGCGCCCCCTCTACCGCCAGCGCCGTCTGGCGAGAACGGTCCGGCAGGCACTGTCACCGCCGAAGTAATCGCTGTCGCTGGAATCACCAGCGCCGTCAACTTCTCGCACGACATCGCGTAGGTGGGATTGCCGGACAAAGCGACCAAGAAAAGCAGGCACGTCCCGATGCGGCACATGGTGAGTCTCATTCTACCGTGATGCCGGGATCTGGACGGTTGCACATTTTGAATTCTCGAATAGCAGTAATTCAATTTGTCTATAGATAAACTTGACACTTCGCAGGAACATCGGTACCGTGGAGTCTCTTTTGGAGGGACAACATGTCTCACCGCACGAGTCTGATTCTTGCGCTGGCGGCTGTCGCCGCGTTTTGCGCGCCTTGGCGGACCGCAAATGCCCAGCGTCTGGCGCCTGGCCCCCAGGTCCTCACCATCTTCTCCGATGTTGACGATTCGGAACAGCCTTATGGGCTCTATCTCCCGAAAAACTACGACGAGAAAAGGAAATATCCGCTGGTGATCATGCTCCACGGGGCACAGTCGAATCACCGGCTCTCGTTGAAGCGGGTCTTCGGATTCAGCAACCAGGAAGGCGAAAACGATCTCGAAGCCACCCGCTATTTCCAGCAGTGGCCCGACGTGGATTACATCGTGGCTTCGCCATTAGCTCGCGGCACCATGGGCTACAAGGGAATACCGGAAAAGGACGTCTGGGATGTTGTGGCGGACGTGAAGCGCCGGTTCCATATCGACGAGGACCGCACCTATCTCACGGGACTTTCGATGGGTGGCGGCGGAACCCTCTGGATCGGGCTCACGCGCCCCGATGTATGGGCTGCCATCGCTCCGGTCTGCCCCGCGCCGCCGTTTGGCACGGTGGAACGCGCCCCCAACGCGCTCAATTTTCCAGTTCATTTCTTCCAGGGCGGCGCCGACCCGGTGGTTAACCCGGAGGGAACCCGCCAGTGGAGGAAGCGCCTGGAAGATCTGGGCACGAAGGTGGAGTATGTCGAATATCCGGGCGTTCAGCACAACTCGTGGGAGAAGGCTTACGCAGGTGAAGCTATCTTCAAATGGTTCGGGCAGTTCAAGCGCAACAGGTTCCCCGACAGGGTCCGGTTCGTGACCGACGCCTATCAGTACGGAGGCGCCTATTGGGTAAAGTTTGATAAGCTGACACCCGGCACGTTTGCCAGGATTGACGCCCAGTTCAAAGCGCCTAACAGGATCGAGATCGTCACCAGCGATCTCGACGCCTTCACTGTCAATCTCGCTGATCATCCGAAGTATGCCAAGGGCCGCCAAGTCGAAATCACTATCGACGGCGCGTCCCTAAAGGCGACCGGTGATTCGATCGGCTTGGTCAAGGAAAACGGCGGCTGGAAAGTCGCCAAATACGAGCCCCAGCCGACAGCCAAGCGCGCCGGACTGGAAGGCCCCATGGGATCTGCCATCGACCGGCGGCACGTTTACGTTTACGGCACGGCCGGCAGTCCTGCGCGCGAAGAAGCGCTGGCGCGGCGCGAAATGGCGAATCGGGCGGCCGCGTGGGGAAATACCAGCGCCGGCAGCGGCCGCCTGCTTCTGGGCATGCGCGCCGTCCCGGATACGCAGGTTCGTCCGAGCGACCTTCAGAGTTCCGACCTGTTTCTGTTCGGGACGAAGGAAACGAACACAGTGATAGCGAAGTTCGCGGAGCAGTTGCCCCTGCATCTAGACCCAAAGGCCGAGGGTTACGGGCTGGTTTACGTCTATCCCGTAAACGGACATTACTTCCTGGTCGGTTCGGGCACTCCGTGGTTTCCGCTTACGGACCCGGCGCCGCGGACCCCCGGGGGACGCGAGAGGGGTGGCGGGGCTCCGGGAGGCGCTGGATTCGTCCGCCAGGATATTTCGCTCGGGATCGACTTCTTCGCCCCGGCGCAACGCTCGTTGACCAAGTGGGGAGACTTCATTTTGTACAAGGACACACCCACCAACATCCTGGTTCAGGGCCGGTTTGACGGCAACTGGAAGCTAACGGCTGCAGACGCCGAAAAGCTGGCGGCGACGGGCGTGGTAACGGTCTCGCCAGTCGCACGATGAACGGCGACAAAGAACGGAGTTCTCAGATGTCTAGTGGAAATCGGCGTGGCCGCCTGGCGATAACCGCAGGCGCGGTCGCGATTCTCATGACGTTGCCGCTTGCGCACGTTGCGGCGCAGCGCCCCCCGCAGGCGGCGCCCGCGGGTCCGTGGATGAACAAAGACCTTTCGCCCGACCAGCGAGCCGATATGGTCGTGGAACTGATGACGCTGGACGAGAAGATCTCGCTGGCGCACGGCCCTGGCGGCTTCCAGGCTGCCGGCCCGCGCTCCAACGGCGGCGCAGGCATGATCCCCGGCATACCCAGGCTGGGGTTGCCGGACGTGCAACTCGCCGATTCCGCGGTCGGCGTACGCGCCGCGGCCGAACGGGGACGCTACGCCACCCTGCTGCCCTCCACGATCGGCGGCGCGGCCACCTGGGACCTCAAACTTGCCTACGAGTATGGCGAACTGATTGGCCGCGAGTTGCGCGACCAGCTCTATAACGCCTCGCTCGGCGGCGGAGTCGACCTGATGCGCGAACCGCGCAACGGCCGCAACTTCGAATACATGGGCGAGGACCCGATCCTGGCGGGAAAGATGCTGGCCGAGTGGGTAAAGGGGATGCAGTCCCAGAAGGTCATCTCCGACGTGAAGCACTATGCGTTTAACGACCAGGAGAACGGCCGCAACATTTATAACGTGAAGATGGACAAGCGCACCATGCGCGAGACCGACCTGCTTGCCTTCGAGATCGCGATCACCGAAGGACAGCCGGGCATGGTCATGTGCTCGTACAACAAAGTCAACGGCGATTATGCGTGCGAGAACAGCTATCTCCTCAACGATCTGCTGAAGAAGGCCTGGGGCTTCAGGGGATTTGTTGTCTCGGACTGGAACGCAACTCACAGCACCGCGAAGGCAGCGATCAACGGCTTGGATAACGAACAACCGGGCGGGGACGTTGTCCGCGCGCGCTTCGGCGACGCCCTGAAGAAAGCCATCGAGAGCGGCGAGGTGCCCATGGCGCGCCTCAACGACATCGCGCACCGCATCGTCAGGACCGAATTCGCCACGGGCATCGTGGACGATCCGCCGAAGGGCCGCGTGGTAGACCCGTTTCGCGGGGCGGATACCGCGCAGACTATCGCGGAGCAGGGCTCGGTGCTGCTCAAGAACGCGGCCAATCAGCTTCCGCTGAGCGCGTCGCAGGTCACCTCCATTGCGATCATCGGATCGCACGCCGATACCAGCGTGCTCTCGGGAGGCGGTTCCGCGCAGGTGGATCCTCCCGGCGGTGGCGCCAGCCGATTTGGCGGGCCGCCGGTCTGGTTCCCTTCGTCTCCGCTGAAAGCCATCAGCAAGAAAGCTGCCAAGTCCAAGGTGCAATACAACGACGGCGCCGACCCGGCAGCCGCCGCCCGGCTCGCGAAGGCATCGCAGATCGCCATTGTGTTTGTGAATGAGCCGACCAGCGAGGGCCGCGATATGCGCACTCTGAACCTTACGGACAAACAGGACGATCTCGTCAGCGCCGTTGCCGCCGCCAACCCGCACACCATCGTTGTGCTGGAGACGGGCGGTCCCGCAGCCATGCCCTGGATCGGCAAAGTGAGTGCGGCGATCGAAATCTGGTACCCGGGAATCCGCGGCGCCGAAGCACTCGCCGACATTTTGTTTGGCGACGTGAACCCGTGCGGCAAGCTGCCTGCCACCTTCGCGAAGTCGGACGCGGACTTGCCGCATCCCGAAGTTCCCGGCCCGCCGCCCGCGCCGGTAGCCGCAACCCCGGCGCCCGCGGGAGGCCGAGGAGGCCGGGGAGGCCGAGGCATGATGGCCGCCTTCGATATCGACTACACCGAAGGTCTAAAGATTGGCTACAAGTGGTTCGATGCCGAGGGTAAGGAACCCCTGTTCCCCTTCGGTTTCGGACTCTCATACACTACCTTCTCCTACTCCGGGTTGAAGGCCGGCATCGATAGCGTCACCTTCACGGTGCGCAACACGGGCAAACGCGCTGGCGCGGAGATCGCGCAAGTGTATGTGGGCCTGCCCGCCGAAGCGAAAGAACCTCCCAAGCGGTTGGTCGGATGGGAGAAAATTCGGCTAGCCCCGGGCGAAGCAAGAACCGTGACGGTAAAACTCGAGCCGAAGTTCCTCTCCATCTTCAACGAACAGAAAGACGATTGGGAACTGCTCTCCGGAGAGTATAAGTTCTTCGTCGGCGGCTCTTCACGCAATACCGCGCTCACCGCATCGATCAAGCGTTAAGGGGTTACCCCTGACGCGACGCCACCGTCGACGCTGGAGTCGTTGCGTATGCGACGCTGAGAAAGGAGCTACGGTCGTCTGCCAGGCGCTTGGCCGCATGATTTAAGTCGAGCTATCCTCCGCCGCGTTCGAATTGGATGGTGTAGACGTGGCCCGCTTTCACGTTGAGCTTCGCAATGGAGTTCTGGACCGTCGGCGGGGAACGAAGCGCCTGACGGCCATCGCGGAGCTCGCCTGGATGCGGACGCCGGGGGAGCGATCCTCAGGTTCTGCGCGCTGTCCACGGTGGCCTTCAAGGTGGCGGTGGTGGGCAAGCCGCCGCTCCAGGCCAGGTCGACTTCCACTCCGCCACGGGCGCGAAGTCCGTTCACCTTTCCCGTATTCCAGGCCTTGGGCAGCGCAGGAAGTAACTCGATTTCGCCGGCGTGGCTTTGCAGCAGCATTTCGGCGATGGCGGCCGTAGCTCCGAAGTTGCCGTCGATCTGGAATGGCGGGTGATTATCGAACAGGTTCGGCAGAGTGGACTTGCGGAACAGCGCCAGCAGGTTCTCGTACGCCTTGTCGCTGTCGGCCAGCCGGGTCCAGAAGTTGATGATCCAGGCTCGGCTCCAGCCGGTGTGGCCGCCGCCGTTAGCCAGGCGGCGCTCGATGGTGGCGCGGGCGGCTTTCGCCAGATCGGGCGTCTTCTGGCGCGTGATCTGGTTGCCCGGGTACAGAGCGAATAGCTGCGACATGTGCCGGTGGCCGGGCTCCACTTCGTCGTAGTCTTCGGGCCATTCCATGATCTGACCCCACTTGCCGATGCGCAGGGGCAGAAGCTTATCGCGGGCCGCCGTCACCTTGGCGCGGAAGTCGGCGTCGATGCCGAGAGTCTCGCTGGCTTCGATTACGCGGCCGAAGAGCGCCCAGAGGATCTCGGTGTCCATGGTCGGTCCCATGGTGAGGGAGGCCCTCTCGCCCGAGGGCATCTTGTATGTATTCTCCGGCGAGATCGAGGGCCCGGTTACGAGGTGTCCCTTACCATCCGGGACGAGGTAGTCCAGAAAGAACTGCGTGGCTTCCTTCATGAGCGGATAACCCCGGTCGGCAAGAAATTTCCGGTCGCGGGTGAAGTCGTAGTGTTCCGCCAGGTGCAGC
>CAWIGC010000036.1:0-197431 GCA_963835555.1 uncultured Solibacteraceae bacterium
CGGATCAGCTTGCGCTGGATGGCGTACTTGATCAGCTCCGAGCGATCGTGCAGGTCCAACTTCCGCATCAGATTGGTTTTGTGCGCATCCACCGTCTTGACACTGAGCACCAGTTGACCGCAATCTCCTTCAATGCCAAGCCGTCGGCAAGCAATTCAGGACTTCGCGCTCGCGGTCGCTCAGCCGCTCATAGCCGGTCGCGGTGCTCTTGGCGCCCTTCACATACTGTTTGACCACTTTCTTGAGGGCTCGCGAGCTCATGTATTGCCCGCCTTTGTTCACGACGTCAATGGCATGAATCAGATGCGCCCGGGGAGCATCCTTGAGGACATAGCCGGAGGCGCCGGCGCCGAGGCAGCGATTGATCACCTCTTCTTCTTCGTACATGGTGAGGATGATCACCTTCGCCTTGGCGTTAGATTGCAGGATGCGGCGCGTTGCGTCAAATCCGCTCAGATCCGGCATGGCGATATCCATCGAGCACCACATCCGGATGCAGTTGCAGGGCCTTCGCGACCGCCTGCCGCCCGTCCGCGGCTTCCCCCACGATCTCGATCGAAGGCTCGTCCTTGAGGATCGCCTTGATTCCCTCGCGGAACAAGGTGTGATCGTCGCAGAGCAGGACTTTGATTCTCTCCTTCATGCGATCTCGCTATCCTGCAGCGGCAGATGGGCTTCGATCGTGGTGCCGCGGCACTCCGCCCGCAGGCGCGCCGGCCGGGAAACAAAATGAATGGCTCCGCCCAGAAGTTCAACGCGCTCCCGCATGGCTCGCAGACCATAGGATTGGCGGGGCACGCCCAGCTTGCGCCCAACATTGAAGCCCCTTCCGTCATCCTCGATTTTCATCGCCACGGAGTCCTGCCCACTCGCCAAAGTGATTTTGACGCTATGGGCATCGGCATGGGCGACGACATTGGAGAGCGCTCCCTGAAGCACTTTGTACAGGGCCGTCTCGCAGCGCGCGGGCAAGTTGAGCCCGCATCCGGGCGGCGTCAAGCCGAACCTTGATTCCGGTTCTATTGGCAAACTGGCGCGCATAGAGTCGAACCGCTGGTACAAAGCCCTGCTCGTTCCAGACCGCCGGCCCCAAGTCGAAAGTAAGGTGCCGGACACTCTTCAGCGCGTGCTGGATCAACGTGACCGATTCTTTCAGTTTCCGCCGGAGCTGGCTGATATCGCCCTTCTTCAAGTCGAGTGCGATGACTTCGGTATAGAGCTTCAGAACAATCAGGTCGTGTCCGATTTCGTCGTGAAGGTCCTGCGCCAGGCGGCGCCTCTCCTTCTCGTAAGCCTCGCCAAGTTGGACGGAGAAGTCTTGCGACCGCCGCTCCGCCTGGCTGATTCTTTCCTCCAAGCGACTGCCGCTCGACGGCCCCATGTTGGGCGTAACCGGTCAGAAGAAAGAACTGGTAGATGCGAAGCCCACCTGGCAAAAGCCCTGGTCCATTCCACTTTCCCGGATTCGCCGGACAACAGGTATGGAAGGCAGCTTTCGACGTAGAGGGCCACGGCGACGGCGACGCACTCCGGGGGCACTCCGCCGCGGGCCAGGTCCTGGCCCTGTCGCTCGGACTTTTCCCTATAAGCCTGCGGGTCCGCGAAGATCAGGTCGCGAAGTTGCGGCCCGACACGCAAGTCCCGAAAGCAGGGCCGCGTATTTGCCGCACAGTCTGTAACGCTTCAACAGCTTACGCCATGACGACGAGGATCTTTGAGGAATGGGGGGACAAGGAGGTCAAGGCCGCGAGCAGCGGCTCCTTGGCTTCCAAGACCATTCGGCTGGTGGCGTTGTTGTCCATCACATTGTCCCGCCGGACCTGGCTGCCGCCCGATCCAGCGCCTCACCCAGTTCCTGCCGCACCTTGAGAAAGACCTCCGGTCGCGATTCCCAAAGATAGGGCTTCTTCACGATTCGATCCGCGAATTGGTCGGCGGCTTGCCGGCCGTCCAGCTTGGCGAGCAGGGCCAGGTACTCGTAATCTTCCATGCCTTCCCGGATCAGCTTGAGCCGGATGCTTTCGATGGGAATGTCGCTCCGCCCGCCGATGCGATCCGGACGTCCCGGGTAAAACAAGGTCCCGTCGCCATTTCCCCCGGAGAGGCGGATGTTCACCCATGGATCGTTATCCTGGCCATACGCCTCATTCATGCTGTAGTAGAGCTCGCCTTCCATCCGGAACTTCCAGGCCAGCCATTGCATGACCCGGTTGGCGGCTCCGGGCATATCGATCATGTAACTCGGCCACCCAGTAAAATAGTGTCCTCCCACGATGTTGCACCCGTGGCTGGCGCAGGACTGATAGAACCACAGGCTCTTGCCTGTTGGCCTGGCTGGCATAAGCGTCGAGCGGCGGGGTTTCATCACAGAAATCCGCGAAGCCGGGCTTCGGTTCCAGGCAATTGACGAGGGGAACCCAGATTTGAACCACTTCCTCCAATTTCCGGGTGAAGGGTACGGTCACCAGATCCCGAAGCTTCGGCTCGGCCTGCGCCGACACCCTGCCGCGCTTGAGCACCTCCGGGAAATCGCGGCTGGCCGGTTCATCCCACAAGTAGAGGAACAGCCGGTCGCCCCAAACCTTTTCGCTGGAAGTGCCTGGCCCATTCCGCTCCAATAAGCTTCTCCTGCTCCTCGGTTTCGAAGGCTTTGCGGCGTGCGAACCTCCGCCGAAGTTGCCCGCGCGCCGTACAGGGGCTCCCCTTCGGGAATTGCGACGCCGTCCAGAAACGGCCCGACTTCGGCATCGTACTCGCGCCAATCCAACTGCATCTTGCCTGCGTCATAAGAGAACTTCGGGGGCTGCATGGTCCCTCCATGAGTGCTGATGCGGTGGAGCAGCGCCGCCTTGGTGTACAGGCCGGTGATGGAATGAAGATCTTCATCGTTGGTGTAGCGGCCGCGATGCTGCTTCAGCGCGTTGATTCCGCTCAGGCCGAATGACGACTTGAGGTGGAAGTGGAAGGGAGCACGAACCTCCACACGGTCAGGTTGATCGGCACGGAAAACTGCACTGCTCCACGCAGAGAGACCCGCGCCGAGCCCGTGTACTTTCCCGGACGGGCGGCGGCCGGGACGAAGACCTCGACCCACAAGGGCTGATTGCGGTCGCGCCGCACGGTGAAGGGAAACGCGTTGCGCGCCTCGTTGGCATATCGATCCACGCGTGGAATCAGAGGATCGGGCCATAATCCCTCGCCGCCTTCGATGGAAGAGGGGCGATTCAGGTTCACGAACTCCTCCAGATAGACGGTCACGTTGTTTCGGGAGATCTCGGCGCCTTCCGCGGTACGGAAATCCGAAAAGTCGATATCGACACCCGAGAGATCTTTGGATTTCGCCCGCAAGACGATCTGGAAGGGCTCAAACTCGTTGCGCCCCGCATAGAGGTCTACGCTCTTCACCGGCACGCTGGGGACGGGATCGAGAGGCTTGACCTTCGCCAAAGGGTGCGTGGTCCACCAGATGAACGGCTGCGGCGGCTCCACGGCGGCGCCCAAAGCTGCGGCCGCCATCGTAAACAGAATCAGAACCAGTCAAGGCATAGAGTCTCTGGCTAGGCCACCCGTCTCGCAGGCAGGGGCGGCCGCGTCTTTGTCCGTCGCCATTCAGACCCGCGATGATCCCGCTCAGTTCTTCCACTTTCTGATCCCACGATTCCCGCTCCATGAGAGCGGAAACGGCGGGGTCCGGCCCGCGCTTGCCTTCCTTCAGCAGGGCTTCGATCTGGTTGAGAAACTCCTCGGGCTGTCCGCCGTGCGCACCAGGGCACCCAGTTTGAGAACCTCCGGCAGCGGCGTTGCCACCACCGGCAGGCCCGCCGCCAGGTACTCGCGCAACTTCAGGGGGTTGGCCGCCACCGTGAGCTCGTTGACGACGAACGGGAGAATGGCGACATCGAAAGCCTTGCAATACGCCGGAAGGGATCATAACTGCGTCTTCCCAGGAGATGGACATTGGGCAGATCGCGCAAAGCCGATGTGTCCGTCTGAACCTCTCCGATCAGCAGGAACGACCACTCCGGCCGGGAGGAAGCAAGATAGCGAACCACCTCCAGATCCACCCAATCGGCGATCAGGCCAAAGAAGCCGATCACGGGCCCTTTCAACTCTGCGCAATCCGCCGGCGGCGCAATCGCCTGCAGACAAGCGTTTCTGAAGTGGGCGACATCGACGCCATGGGTGACCAGAAAAGTGTTCGGGTTGTAGCGGCTGCTTGGTCTCGATAGAGCCGGCTGGAAGAGACGACCACCATATCCGCCTTCTCCATGAGCCCGCGCTCCATCTCGAGAATCGCGGTCTCGTCGGTGCCGGTGAACTTCGAGAACTCGTCCACGCAGTGATAGATGACCAGCCGCTCACCCAGGGAGCCTGCAACATCGGCTGAGCTGGGCACGAAGGTCCAGGTGATCGGGTTCTTGAAAGCCGAGCTTGCGGCAGGCGCGGCGCAAGCTCCATCGCAGGAGCCGGCGGTTCACCCACCTGGCCGCCCGGTTGCCGTGAAAGGGAATCACCAGCGGCGAGAACACCGAGATGTTCCTGGACAACAGCCCGGCACCCCTGGAAGAATTGCCGCAGTTTCTTCCATGCTCGCCGGAGGTCCCGGACCGAAGCCGTGGGGTTGCGGTTTCCGGTGGAGTTGACCCACAGCACCCGGTTCTTCTGGGCGAGCCTCAAGGCGATGTGCTTCTTGCTCAGCGGATCGCCGTCCCAGTCGTTGCTGAAGCAGATGATGTCGTTTCCTTCAATCATGACGGCTCTCCGCAGCTCGCTTGCTGTGCCTCGAGAAATGGCGTGCGCTTGCGCGTCCGCCGGACGAGGGTGGTTCTCAATGAAATGCCGATGCCAGAACTCGAACACCAGCAGCGTCCAAATCTCCTGGGAGCGGTCCGCGCCACCTTGCTCGTGCTCTTGCACGAGCCGGGCCGTTTCGTCGCGATCCACATAGCGGCTGCAAGCCGAATCCCGGGCCAACAGATGATCGCGCGTGAACTGCCGCAAAGACGTGCGGAGCCAGGACCCGATCGGGATGGGAAAGCCCTTCTTCGGGCGGTCGATGATGGCGTCGGGCAAGACCCCGCGCATGGCGCTGCGCAACAGCGTTTTTCCGCCCTTTCCGTGGATCTTCGAAGCGTTCGGCAGCGTGGCGGCGAATTCCACCAGCTTGTGATCCAGAAACGGAACGCGCAGTTCGAGCCCATTGGCCATGGTCATTTTGTCGGCCTTGATCAGCAGGTCGTCGGGCAGCCACACCTTGGCATCCACATAGAGCATCTGGTCCAGCGGCGAAGCATTCTCCACGGCTTTGAAATACCCGCCGAAGATCTCCTGCAATCGCTGTTCGGACTGTTTCATCCGATCCGCGCCGACCAGCCGCCGCTTGCCTTCGGCGCTAAATCCTCGGGACACGCCCCGGTAGCGGGTTTCCAGGGGCTGGCCGCACATCCGCACATAGTGCCGAAGCTTTTCCGAGGGCGTAAGCCGCGCGATCCACGGCGCGAGCCGGCCAATGGCCCGGAGCGCTGCGTGGATCCGGTCGAGGGCCAGCATGCGGCCATAGATCCCGTAGCCGGCGAGAATCTCATCCGCGCCTTCGCCCGAGAGGACTACCGTAATATGTTCGCGCGCCAATTTGGAAATGAAATACAGAGGGATACAACTCGGATCGGCCAGGGGCTCATCGAGGTAGCTCACCAGATCGGGTACGAAATCCGCGAAGTTCCTGGCGTCCAGACGGTATTCGTGATGCTCGGAGGCAAACGCATCGGCCGCGAGACGCGCGTACTCGAACTCATTGGCCGCTTCCTCTTCGGCGCCCGAGGCCTCATAGCCGACGCTGAAGGTTTTCACCCTTTCGCCGCCGGCGATCTTGCTCATCGTGGCCAGGATCGCGCTGGAATCGAGTCCGCCGCTCAGAAACACGCCGAGTGGAACCTCGGAGAGCAGGCGCATCCGCACACTCTCTTCGAGCAGCTCACGGAACCGGTCGAGGAGATACTCCGGCGAGCGCGGTTCCGGGTCCGGATAATCGATGTCCCAGTACTTCGTGGTTCGAACTCCGTTGTCATCGGCCACGAGGATATGCCCGGGTTGCAGCCGGAATATGTTCTTGAACATGGTTCGAGGGCCCGGCACATACCGCAGCGACAGGTACATGTCGAGGGCTTCGGGATCCACCTCCCGCGGAATCGACGCGAATCTCGAGCAGAGACTTGATCTCCGATGCGAAGGCAAGAAAGCGGCCGTTGCGGTAGTAATAGACCGGCTTCACTCCCAGCCGGTCTCGCGCCAGCAGAAGGCGCCGTTTCCCGCGGTCCCAGATTGCGAAGCCGAACATTCCCCGGAGCTGGTGAACGCAGTCGTCGCCGTATTCTTCATAGGCGTGGAGAATCGTCTCCGTGTCGGATCGGGTCTTGAAGGTGTGGCCGGCAGCTGGTCAATTCGGCTGCCAGGGCGCGATAGTTGTAGATCTCGCCGTTGAAGACGATGGCCGCCGACCGGTCCTCGTTGAATATCGGCTGCCTGCCGCCGCTCAAGTCGATGATGCTGAGCCGCCGATGCCCAAGCCCCACCCGGCCCTCAACGAAATACCCGGCGTCGTCGGGCCCGCGATGGGCGAGAGCGCCGGTCATCCGCTCGATCACCGCCCGATCCACAGGGTCAGACTCGACGAAGTTTACGATCCCGCAAATTCCGCACATAAGCGTTCTTCCTCCCGTCCGGCATCCATCACGCCAGAATAAGGTCCCGGCTCGGATCTTCGGAAGATGCACCTGCCGCCGCATCCAGGCGCAAGGCCCGGACTGCCAGGACCTGTTTCAGCACGCCGCCTTCCAGCCGCAGCCAGAAGAACTCGCCGCGCATGCGAAAGTCTCGCGACCGCCATCTCGGAATCGCCGGTGGAAAGGACGGCGATGTCCTCGAATCCATGGTGCTCGTAAGAGCAGGCGATCCCGGTGCCGCTTTTCAGCGTCAGCCGTCCGGATTACCGGCTCTCGATCCCCGTCCGGCGTCAGCACAAGAAAGTCATCGCCGCGACCGGCGCCGGTCCGGTAAGAGTGGCGCGCAGGGTGGAGCGGGCTCGCTTCTCGCCATATCCGCGCGACCCACCCTCCGATGCGCTCCGTCTTCACCGCGAGATCTGCCGAGCACGCTGGAGCGACAGCGTAGCAAGCCCCATGTCCAGTCGTACCCGATCTCGCCGTCGACTCGATACCTCGACGTCCGGCGAAGTGGTAGTGGAAATCGAACGTGTGCTCGCCCGCATCCGCGGAAATCATCCACGACGATCCACGATTCCGGGGGGACATACAGGAGGCGCCGGCGATGGATGACTCCTTGCGGCATCCGCCGGTACCCATCGTGTTCGCCTTCCGCATACTCGATACCAGGTGGGGTAATTGTTCCCGCGCCGCTCGAGAGCCGATTCTGGTCTTCCAGTGAAAGGTGCCTCCCTGTTCGGCCTGGTCCCGGCCATCGATCGCGACGGTGTTATGAGCGCGCGTGGAGCGAAAATAATTGCGCCATTCCGGAGCGCAGTTGTAGACGAAAGTTCCCGGGTCCACGAGCAGTTCCCTGTCCCCGCTGAACAGGGTGAACGACAAGCGCATCCGCGTGAGCATGCCCGCCGGTGAGCATGCCAAGCCCGCCGCAGTCGAACACCAGGTGACTCGCAGACGGTCCCCAGCCGGAGCGTTGTACCAGGTATCCGGCGGACGGAAAAGTACGCCTGGGTCTCCGCCGGTTCGCGGCTCTCCAATTGGCGGTAAGAGTCCCAGGCATCTTTGCCGAGCATCCACAGCGCCTCTTCGCAAAACGCGCCCGCCTGGTGCTTGAAGTCTCCCCTTCTGTAGAGAATCGCTCCCAGGCACAACCCATCCTGGAACGAGCGGTAGTCTCTTTTGTCGAGCGCTAGCGCCCGGCCGCCATCGTCGTCTCCCAGCGACGGGAGCGTGCCGTCGGGCCGCGTCAGATGCATCAGAAACTGCAGCATGCCGCGCACTTTATGCGGAACCGGTTCCGGAAAGCGAAACCCATTCTGCTCCGCCAGCACCGTTGCCTGCAGGAAGAAATCGAGCGCATAGCAGTGGTAACAGGAAGAGAGCTCCCCATATACGCCATCATCCAGAACCTGCTTTTCCGCCGCTTCGGCCAGCAGAGTGGCCGCCCGGCGAAGCCAGACAGCGGGCCGCTTTCCGATCACGAAACACCAGTCCGGCAATGTAGAGCGCCGCAGCCTCGCCGATCAGATGCGTGTTGGGGCTGGTGAAGACCGACGTGTACCGGTGAACATGCTCCAGTTGTGCAAACAGCGAGTCGCCGATGCGTTGGGCGGAAGCCTCGTCGAACGACCTGCGAAGGGAGAAGCGAGGAAGATCGTCCACAACCAGGAGATCGCCCGGATTGCCAATTTCCAGGCTGGACTGCCAATTGATACCGCGGCCGGGCGGATTCTGATCGATCCAGCTATTGAGCTGCGCCACTGCCTCGCCGGCGTAGCGCTCGTCTCCAGTCAGGAGATATGCCTTCGCCAGCCGCGGAAGGTGCTGGTGGCGGTTCAACTCGTGGATGATCTTGGAGTCGCGCCCCTCGCTATCGTGCAACGGCCGGTAGTCGGCCCAAAAACGCTGCTCCCAGATCTGGCCGGTGACTGGGTCGCGGTGCCAGTCAATCTCGCGTCCCAAGTTCGAGCGGTCCGTAGCCGAGGAGCATGACCTCGTGCAGGCAGAGCCTCTCGGCGTCGTTCGACAGCCCGGTCGATCCACTGCGGGAAATTCTCGTTGACGAATGACCGCAGGTCCTGGCGATGGCTGCAATAAAAACGACCGGCAGGCGCCCCGGCCAGATAGCTCTTGAAGTCCGGCTGGACAGAGCGGAAGCCTCTGCCGTGCCTGTCAGCGGCTGATCCGGTCCACTTCCGAGTACACCTTCTCGCGAACCCTGTGCGCCAGTTCCCGCGGAGCTCATGTCACCCAGCCGCTTGAGTTTTTGAGACTCGCCAATCAGTTCAGACATAAGCTGCCTTCGGAGCCATCCACCTGCCGGTAGATCTCCATCAAACGATCCATGGCAGCCTGCCATCTGAAGTTGGTTGGCTCTCTTCGCAGCCAGAGCCTGTTCAATCTTGGCGAGCATCTCATCCACATCGCCCGGGTGAAACAGAATGGCGCCGGGGGGACGCGTGCCGACCCGGCTCGCCACCACTGGGACGCCCAGCGAGAGCGCTTCGCGCACCGAAATCGAATCGCCGTCCTCGAAGCGTGGGGCGGAGGAACACGTCGCAAACCGAAATCAATGCCAGGCAGGCATCGTGACTCACGTCCCCGAGCAGGAGATACGTTTTCTTCCAGGCCCGCTTCACGGACTCGCTTCTCGGCTTCGCTCGTTGCTCGCCGCTCCCCATCACCAGGCAGCCAAACGAAGGATGGACGGCGCCTGAGCCGGGCGAGACCGGCAACCAGCAGATCGAAGCCATACTCCGGCCGGAAGAACAGCACCGTGGAAAACAGGGGCCGATGTCGTCCGATCCACGCCAGGACGTCCGGTTCCGGCGCGGTCGCGAGACTTTCGGTGCTCAGAAAGGCCGGCAAAACCTCCATGCGCCCGGGTTCCAGGCCGAGTGAAAGAAGCGCGCTCTCGGATCTCCGGACTGACACAGATCACTTGCTTGTAAAGCGAGCAAGTGAAGCGCTGCCAGCCTCCGGCGCCAGGAAGGCAGCATTTTCCAGGTAGCCGGGCACCATGCCGGAGTGCAGCGTCAGTATGCAGCCGCCACGCGACTTGCCCGGCCAGCCCACATCCCAACGCCAGCAGCCAGCTCTTCAAATTGTGTCCATTGGTGTGAAGGTGCAGCGTCCATCCCTGCAAGCGCATGGCGCAGCACCGTCCAAGTCGAAGCTCCATCCGGGGCGAACCAGGCTCATGTCCAGGACGCGGCAAGTCACGCCGGCGGCCGTCAACTGCCGGTGGATTCCCGACACATGCACCGAGATTCCCCCGTGCGGAGGCGGACGAGGACCGATCAGCAGGACTCTCATACGTGGCCCTTGGCCTCTACCAGACCGCTGGTAGAGATGCTCCGTCTCATGTACCGAGCCCTCGATGGAGAAGAGCTCGGATACTCGCCGCATGCCCGCCTGGCCGAGCCTGACGGCGAGGTCTTCGTCCTCCAGCAGGCGGCCGATGGCGGCGGCGAGTGCGGCCGAATCCCGCGGCGGCACGAGCAGGCCGCTGACCCCGTCTTCGATGACCTCCGGATTGCCCCCCACCCTGGTAGCGATGACCGGGATGCCGGCAGCCATGGATTCAAGCAAGGTATTCGAAGTGCCCTCGCTCAAAGACGGGAGCACCGAGATCGCGGCTTCGGACAACAGATCCGGAACATCGCTCCGGAATCCGGTAAACACAATCCGCCGCCCAAGCCCCAGGCCGGAAGCCTGTTCTTCCAGTTCCTTTTTGCTTCCTCCATCGCCGACCACGAGGAAATACACATCCGGAAATCTCCCGGCCAGAACCGCTGCCGCATCGAGGAAGTATTGCACCCCCTTCATGCGGTTGAGGCGTGAAAACACCGCGACCAGGCGGGCGGAAGGCGGCAATCCCAGTTCCTGCCGAAGGCCGGCGCCCCGCTCCTTTGCGGCAAACTTCGATAGCGTGATGCCGTTCCGGATCACGACAATCTTGCTCGGGTCGTATCCCTGTTCGAGCAGGTTGTCGCGGATTGCTTCGGCGTTCACCAGGACGCAATCGGCCATCCGGCAGACCATTTTCTGCACGCGTCTCTGCATGGGAGTCAACAAGTCGCCCGTGTTGCGGATCGAAGCGACCACAATCGATGCCCCCGCCAGCCGGGCGAAAGGAACAGTAAAGACGTTCGGATAGAAGCCATAGCTGTGCACGATCTGAATCAGATTCCTTCTGACGTAACGCGCCAGCCGGATCCCTTGCCAGAAAGTCCTCGGACTGTACAGGCTGCCGATCCGAAATTCCGATCGGGGCACTCGCAGGCGTTTCCAGTTCCGCCAGCAGTTCCCCCGAATGGCACAGACAGGCCAGGTGCAGATCGAAGTGCGAAGAGTCGATTCCCAAGGCCAGGTTAGCGACCTGCCTCTCCGTCCCGCCAATGTGGAAGTTGGTCAGCATCTGCAGCAGCTTGATTCTCTTCGACTGCATCGTTCGCGCCATGTCAGGCCGCCTCGCAAGCCTGTCGCCTGGCCGCTCGATCCAGGAACACTCTGGCCCAGAGCTCGAACGAAATCAGAGTCCAGAGCTGCAGATCGAGGTTCCGTCCCTTTTCGTGCTGGGCCACCAGGCTCTCGATGTAGGTGCATTGAATAATCCGCGACGCTTTGCGCTTTCTCCCAGCAGCAGGTCGCGAACATAAGCGCCGAGCTTGCCCCGAAACCAATAGCCTAGGGGAACGGCAAATCCATGTTTGGGCCGGTCGATAATCCCATCGGGCAGAATCCCCCGCATCGCCTGCTTGAGGACATACTTGGTGGTCCCGTTGTGCAGATTCATCTCGGGCGGGATGGTAGCTGCGAATTCCACCAGCTTGTGGTCCAGCAAAGGCACGCGAGTCTCGATGGAATGAGCCATGCTCATCCGGTCCACCTTCGTCAGAATGTCCAGCGGCAGATAGCTCTTGATGTCGAGGTCGTTGCAAGGCCGAAAGCCAGTTGCCGTTGCCCGATTCCATGCAAGCAGCCTTAGGACGCCAGGGCTCATATGGCGCGAGCAACTCGAAAGACATCGGGCTGGAACAGCTTCTTCATGTCGTCGCGCCGGAATAGCGTGCACGCATCCAGGTAACGCTCGGCGCCCGCCAGCGACATGTGGCGCAGGAAATTTCGTCCGCGCATCCCGTCGGGCATTGTCCGGCTAACTATTCCCAACGCCCTCCGCGCGGCCGCCGGCAACGGTGTGTAGCCTCGCTCCCGCCCCTCCACCAGGTACTTGTCGTATCCCGCAAAGAGCTCGTCTCCGCCGTCCCCGGACAGCACCACCTTCACGTTCTTGGCCGCCAGCTTGGAAACCATGTAGGTCGGGAATGGCGGACGAATCGCCGAAGGGCTCGTCGAGGTGCCACGCGAGGTTCTCCAATTCGTCCAGGCCGTCCGGCCCGAGCGTCAGTTCGTGATGGTCCGTCCGGAATCGCGTGGCGACCACCCGCGCGTGTTCCAGTCTCGTCATAATCGGCCTCGCGGAAGCCGATCGAGAAAGTCTTCAGCGGCGAGCAGTGGTCAGCTCGGCCGCCGTGGCCACGATCGCACTGGAGTCGATGCCGCCGCTGAGGAACGCTCCCACGGGGACGTCGCTCACCATATGCAGGCAAACCGATTCGTCCAGAAGTTCGCCCACGCGATCCACGAAATAGCCTGCGCTCCGGGAGAGGTCCGGCTCGAACTTCAGGTCCCAGTAGCGCTCGACGATGGGTGCCCGGCCCGGCGTGGCGATCAGAAGATGTCCGGGCTCCAGCTTGTGTACGCCCTCGATAATGGCTTCCGTAGGCGGAGTGGAGAGGAACGAGAAGAGATGAGACATCGCGCTCCAGCTCAGGTTCCGCTCCATGTCCGGCAACCTGCAGGATGGACTTCAGTTCGGACGCGAACAGAATCCTGCCGCCCGCCTCGGCGTAGTAGAGAGGCTTGATGCCCACCCGGTCCCGCGCGATGAGGAGTTGCCTCTTTCGCTCGTCCCAGAGCGCAAATGCAAACATTCCGCGCAGGTGATCTACCGGCGCGCTTTCCGTATTCCTCATACAGGTGGACGATGGTTTCCGTGTCGGTGTGTCGTATAGAAGACGTGTCCGCGGCGCCTCCAGATTCCGGCGCAATTCCCGAAAGTTGTAGATTTCGCCGTTGAACACCACCCAGACAGTTCCGTCTTCGTTGCGAACCGGCTGGCGGCCGGAAGCGATGTCGATAATACTCAGACGCCGCATGCCCAAACCAACTCCCGCGCCGAAGTAATAACCTTCATCGTCCGGACCACGGTGGGCGATGGACATACACATATCCCGCACTTCCTGATCGAAAACAGGTTTGCCTTCCAAGCTGACGATGCCCGCTATTCCGCACATAGTCCGTGTACGCTATCCCTTCTCGTAGTCCAACGCCAGACCTGTGGCGATCCGCGTTCTTCGCACCCAGCCGGCAATCGCCAGCCTCTCGCTCTCATTCAGCAAATCGAAACGCCAGACTAATCCCGCGTATGTGCACGCAAAAGCAGGCCCGTCGCCATAATCAACGGGAGCGGGGCGACATGGATCTGCGATTTGACGGCGAGAACCACCACCACTCCACACCCCGACGCACCCAGCAAGCCGCCCAGGCCGCGCCACGGCAGCAGATTGTAGCCGCTGATCACAAGCAGTCTCCGCATCCGGATCAATGCTCCTGCCTTGAAGAGGAGCGTTGCCAGCACTGTGACCAAAACAGCGCCCAGCCAGGCCAAACTCAGCGAGAGACCATCGAATCAGCCCCGCGATAATCGCCAGGCGCATCAGATTCAATACCAGCAGAAACCGGGTCTGCGCGAATACCCGCATCACGCCGTCCACCTGTAAGGTGGTGAGCAGGATCATCGCGGACCACACCATGAAAATGGGAGCGCTCGCAATGTAGCGCCGGGTGAACAGGAACACGATGAACTCGCGGGCGTCCACCATCAGGAAGGCAGCCAGCGGAAAGAACAGCAGGGCCAGTTTCCAGGTAGTGTCGTGCCAGATCTCCACCACAGCCTGCTTCCGCCTTTCCGCCAGGCGCTCCTGCATTTTGACCATCATGACGTCGCTGGTCGGCGAGGCCGCGAAATCGACTAGCGGTATCTGCAGGCACCCTACGGCGAAAATGGCAAAGGTAGCGGGGTCGAACAGGTGCGACACGGCGTACTGAGGAAGGCTGGTCTGCACGATCTCGACCAGAACCGCCATGCCGAAGGGTAGCGCGTACGCCAATTGGTATCTGAGCAACGCCCAATCCGGCCTGAAAGCTGCCACGAAACTCCCGGCGGAAATAGAAGAGTGTGACGGTCGCCCGCAGGCAAGCCACAATCACGGCGCCTTTCAGGAGCCACCCAGGTCGCGAAACAACAGCGCCGGCAGGATGAACGCCGCCGCCCGCGCAATGTCTGAAATGCGCATACGACGCCGCGGCCCACAGGTATCGGCCCTGCGAGACCAGAACGATCTCCAGAGCCATCGCGAACATCGTCATGCAGATATACAGGCCGATCCACGGCAGGTATTGAGGCAACTCGTTATTGCTCAGCCAGCGGCCCAGTATCGGCGCCGCTATCGCCAAGGTCCCCAAGGCAACACAGCCCGGTGCCGCCGAGGAATAGCAGGGCATTCGCGACATACGGACCCGCCAGGCGAGGTTCTCGCGGAAGGAAATAGTACAGACTGGATGCCATCCCCAACTGTGCGACGGAATATACGGTGCCCCAGATCAGAAAAAGCTGCTTGTACGTACCAAACTGAGCCGGGTCGAACATCGCGCGCCAAAACCAGGGGAATAAAGAATGTCGCAGCGAATGCCACCGTGCGCCCGGACATCAACAGTAAGGCCGGCTTGAAGACCGACTCTGTACCCATAGCCGGAGATGCAGCGATCACGAGTGCGGCAGGCCATCAGTTCTCTCCCCGAATTCGAGCCGCTGACGACACCATGCCGACCAGAATGTACGGAAACCAGGTCAGCACGTATCCTCCGGACAACCCGCAGACTACAAATCCCCAGACAGCGATCTCCAGCCCCGCCCCAGATTGGCCAGGCTCCGCCGCGACGCGTCCAGGGCCAGTTTGCGCGCATAATAGATGCCGAAACCCACAAACGACACGAATGGGACGAAACCGAATACTCCGGTTTCGCCCAATGGCTGAATGACGGTGTTATGGGTAACTAATGCGCCGCGGGAGTAGAGGTCCTTGGGCGCATAGAGCGGCCAGGCAATCACAGAGCATCCCAGTCCCACGCCGAGCAGCGGGTGATCGGCAAACATAGCCAGGCCCGCCTCCGAGGTTGCCAGGCGCTGCCGGAAGCTTACGTCGCCCTTAAGCCCGGAGAAGTCCTCACCCCGTGACCAGTGCCTGCCGCCGAACATCAAAGCTGCGGCCGCCGCCAGGCAAGCAGCGCAGCCGCAGACCAGATAGTCTTCGCTTCCGCCAAGCGTAGAGCGCGACCACCACTGCCAACGCCACCAGCCCACCGCGCGAGAAGGTGACAAAGATTGCGCCGATATAGACAATCGAGATCCCCAGCAGCGCCAGGCGCGGCAGCAGACCAAGGCCGGCGCCAGAAACGCCGCCAGAGGCAGCAGGATGACCAGGCTGTAAGCCACCTCGTTGGGATTGGCAAAGATTCCCAGCCAGGAGGCCCGTGCCTTCGACTAAGTTTCCCAGTAAGTAATTCCTCAACGTGCCCGCAGCCGGTATCAGCCCGCCGATCACGACTGTCCACATGACGCCCCGCAGGCGGCGCTCGGTATTCGCGCAGTTGACAATAAAGAAATAGACGAGGGCCATCTTCACCAGGTCGGAGAGCGACTCGGCCGCCTGGCGCGGCCACAATGCGGTCAGGCATGAAACTGCGGCAGCACCCACAAAGACCAGCAGGAGCGACCCTTCGGGCCAGGCGAAAGCAGAGCGTCCTCCGTCCGAGCAAGGTCTCCGCGAGCAACATCACGAGTGCGGCTCCAGCCACGACTTTGGCCGGGCGGAGTACTTCCGTCGCCGGCAGCACAAAGGGCAGATTCGCGTAAAGAAGGAAGAGAAACGCGAGCAGCAGCCAGTACGAGGCCGGCGCTCCGCGTGGCCGCGGCGCTTCTCTCCGTTGAAGCGGATTTGGACGAACGGCGGGTGCGTAGAACTGGGGACTCCACGCGCGATCCGTTATCGCCGGGCATATCCACTCTCCTGGCCGATCCGGTGTCGCTGGCGGCAGCCGCTCACCACGTCGAAAGCGCGGTGGACCTGGCAACTCAGAATTGACCCCGAGAAGGCGCCCCGGAAATCCCGGCAGGAATTCTCCCATAAAAGAGTTCGCGGCACCGTCAAGTGGGGGTGTCCGGCGTCCCTGTGTCTGCAGACGGTGTAGCCAAAGCGATAGCCGGCATGGGCTACGGCATTCACGGAAGCGGTGTTGAACTGCCCGCTCGGATAGGCAAAATGCCGAACGCGCGGTCCCCAATCGCTTTTCGATCTCGTCCCTGCGACCCTGTCGCTTCGTCCGCTACCCGCTGTCCGCTCTCGTTGGTCATCAGAACGTGAGTCCTGGTGTGGGAACCGACCGTCATTCCGGCTCGCTGGATTGCGTCCAGCATTTCCCACGTGAGAGAGTAGAGGGGTTTGAAGGTGTCTTCCGAAATCGGCGCTTCGGATTCCAGGTCCGCGACGACTTCTTCGCAAGCTCTCCTGGGGCAAAGCTTCGAGCAGCGACCGAGTGGCCTGATACGGAGTCTTGGCAACGTTGCCCGGCATGGAGATCCCGAGGCCGCGCAGCAACAGTGAGAGATCGCCGGCGGCTCGCCTCGCCAGCAGAAGATAGAGCTTATCGTGGATCTGCGTGCGCGTGGTGCTTACCAGGTCTGTCACCACGAACACCGCCGCGGGAATGCCCTTTCGTTTCGAGAGCGGCAACGCATAATCGTAAAAATCGCGGTAGCCGTCGTCAAAGGTGATGGCCGCGACCGGGTCTTCCGATCGCATCGCTCCCATCGATGCCGCGCGCCTGCTTCATCCAGGGAGACGAATCGGAAGCTGCGGCCAAGCCAATCCAACTGCCGTTCCAGCATTTGGCAAGCTCACCAGCATGGATGGAATCGAGGTCGTGGCGCTGGCGCCGAAATCCTCCACCACCCGGTGATAGCCAATCACCAGGGGACCCGCCCTGGAGCCTCCCAGGAAACCGGCGGCTCGATCCAGGCCAGTCCTGCTCATCGCTCCCGCGGCCCCGGTTTTGATCCAGCTTCGAATCATGCGAACACTTTCGACAGCAGGCGCCGGGCAAACCGCCGCGATGCCCGCTCGAATTCCGCTGAACTCCGGCAGATTCGTCCGACCCGGCCCGGCGGGTATAATTCCAGTCTGGACAGTCTCCGGCTCTCGCGGCTCCAGTGTGACTTGTAGTCTTCACTGCCGTGCAACAGGTCGTATTCCTTGGCGCCTTCCTCAATAGCGCTCTTGATGCCCAGGCCCATCGAAATCAGCCCGACGCTCTGCTTCTGATAAGCAACGATCGAAACCCGATTGGTAGAAATAGAAAGTCCTGCCATAGAGGAACCCATACAGACCCGCTGCCGGCCTTCCATTCAGACGCAGCACATACAACCGCAGCCATCCGCGCTTAAGCGCGAGGCGCGTGACTTCGTGATGGAACCCAACCAGCACTGGGGGTGTGAAAGGCGTTGGAGCCACCACGATCGCGCCAACGCAAATTGTGCAGTTCCATGACCAGGTCGATCGATTCGCGGCATTCCTCCTCGGTCTCGGCCTGCGCGAACCGCACACGAGTAGTCCCGATTGATGTGCTTCCATTTACGATTGAAGTTATAGCGGTGCTCGGCATCCCAGCGTGGCCAGATAGGCCTCCCAGGACATCCCTGCCAGCGGAATAAGAGGGCATGTGTTAGACAGCGTCTCTGAGGCGGTCCAACCCCTTTCCTCCAGGTCCGCCGCGACTCCGGCGGCCGCACAGCTTCCCTCGCCGTAGTTGCGTCCAATCGAGCACCTGCTCCTGCTTCGCCAAACATGCCGCGAAAGCCCGGCGGGCTTCCACTTCGTGTCCCCGCCGGATAATGAAATCCAGATAGTCGGAGCCGACGCATCCCGTTCCGAGAAACTCCATCACCGGAAGTGGGCGCCGGCTGCAACAGACGGGCAGGCCTTAGACAAAACGGCGCAAGTGCGACCAGCCACTCTCCGCGACGGACAACTAAGATCGATAACTGACGGTCGCCGGCAAGGTGCTTCCACCAGGTATAGAGCCATTCCCAGGTCAGAAATACGCAATCGGAATCACTCGTCTTCCAGGAGTTCACTCCACTCCTCCCGCAGCGCCTCGAATCTCGCCACATCCGTGAGTGTCTCCACCGTGGTCAGCGAACCCCTTGCCGGCAATGTTGTGAAAGTGGCCCCCATTTATGCGACCTTCAGTTCCAGACGAAGCACCTGCTCCGCGATGTATTCCACCTGCGCCGGCCCGACATCCTGATGAATCGGCAACTCCAGTACGTGCGCCCGCAGATACTGCGCCCCGGGACCACTGTCCTGCTGTGCCGGGGCGCCGCCTTCGTTCCAAAACTCCACCGCTCCGATGCCTCGCCTCCACAGGGCCTTCGCTGCCGCGTGTTTGTCCCGCACCAGGATCGGAAAAAACAACGGGCAAACGCCTTCATCCAAGTCTTCCCGTAACATAGTTACGCGTCCTTCCAGCTTCCGCCGCAACAGAAGAAAGTTAGCCCTTCGTCTGCTGCGGATGCTGTCATAGTCAAGCCCTCTCATCACTGTGTTACAGATGGGCGACATGGCAACGTTCACGTCGCCCAGGTCCCACCCGATATTGCCGATAGGTATCTGACGTACATCGGCCGCCCGCAGCATCCGGCCAAGAATCCTCTTGATTCCGAATAAGACCTTGCCGATGCGATCCGCACGCGACCGCATGGCCTCCAGGGCCAGTTCCGCGCTGCGGCCGATCGCTGTCGTTTGCGGGCATCGCCGCAGTTGAAGGCCCGCTAGCCCTCCCAGAGCCTGACGGTTCTGCACCAGAAGGCCGCCATTCGGTACGGGCAGTGTCTTGTACAAACAGAAGACCGAATAATCGCCAGAGGCGCCAAGCGGCTTGCCGCCCGGTTCGCTGAGTAGAGAAAGGGCGCAATCCTCGATCAGGATGCTGCCTTGTTCCCTGCACAGGGTTGCAATCTCCTTCATAGGCTGTGGCCAGCCCAGATAGTGAATTACATAAATAACCCGCGGATTCAGTTTAGCCAAGCGCGACAGAGCGTCCAGATCCGGTTCCAGATTACGGAGGATCGGGTAGTACACGATGGTCGCCCCCGCTGCCTGGATCGCGGATACTTCATTTCCACTGTGATAGTCAGGGACCAGGGCGATGTCTCCCTTCTTGAACTCCAGAGCCCGGAATAAGTGATAGATGCCGCTGCGGGCGACGCAAAACGACAGCCGGTTCTCGGCATTGAGCGGATAGGGCAAACGCCGGCCTTCATGGGCGTGCGGAAGCAGGTCATGCGGCGTGAGTCCCGGCCAGGAGGAGATATACATCTCAGTCTCTCCTTCGAACGCCGCGGTCGGGCCAGTTACCAGTCACTCGCTGAATGAATCCGCGTAGAGCACGGAGGCGGGGCCCTTTGAGTCGTGGAATCAACTGAAACTTAATCAGATATAGAAAACGTCCTTTAAAGGTCGGGGGGAAAACGAATAGCCACTGATACTGCCTGACTTGCCTCGCCCAGTTTAATTTCCAGGCGGCGTCCGCTCCCAGGAAATCGTACTCCGCCAGTCCCTGGTCAAATGCGTTCTGCAAGACCAGGCACAGCAATAGGTTCGAGGGAGAGAAGGGCGCATAAGCCGGATCATATCCGACCTTTAACAGGTGGAGTTTGTTCTTGTAGAAGAGGCTGTAGTCGAAGGCAACCCTCGTCGGGCCCGCTTGCAGGAAGTGCAAGCGAATCCAACCTTGTTCAGCGGCCCGGCCTGCCAGCATCGAGTAGAACCTGGAGACAGCGGGATCGCAGGAGATGGCCGTCTGGGCTGCACCTTTCCACGCCGCCGCCTCTAAATGCAGACCGGCTTCCAGTCCCTCCGCGAGCCCATCAGCCGAAGTGATGGTTTCGATTTCTACCGGCCCTGTCGCCTTGAGGCGCTTCAATCGATTTCGAAGATTCGAACGGTGTTTCGCCGCCAGGCTCTCGAAGTAAACGTCCCAGGATGAGTTCAGCGGCAAGTACGGAGAAGCGTCGGATACCCAGACTCCGGTTTGACAACCGGCCGCCGCCGCCAACTGAGGTACCTCCTCCAAAGTCGCGGAGCCGTCGGCCAGTTGACAGAGTTGTAAGACGTCCCAACTCCGGTTCTGAGAGAGGTGATCCCAAATGACGCGGTAGACCTCATTCGGCCGTTCCGAGATAAGGAAGTCCGCGCACGGAACGTGCGCATTGTATAGGAATCCCAAGCGCCGTACCTTGAATCCCCCAATCCGGACCAGTGTAAGCATCAGCGGCGCGATGGCGATGGGTCGCCCGCCCGCCCTAATCACGAGAATGTGGAGCGTGGCTCCGTCGCCGAAGGATTCCCACCAGGTGCGCACCCAGGCGTGCTCCAGAAAGGGATGGTCCAGTCCAGCGGCCTCCGCCACTTCGCTCCAAATGGGCGCTAGAGCCAGAAAGGCCCGGTAGTCTGTTATGGTCTCGGCACTGAGATCTTCCGTCCGCCTTGCTGCGTCTACCTCCGGACACTCTTTGCCGGAGGCGGATCGCCGGCCCGCCACAGACTCCGATACGGCCACTGAGCGCATCATGCTAGACGTTCTTCCTGAGCGGCCTTAAGTGCGCCGGGCTCCAGATGCCCAGAGAACGCGCCTGCAAGAAGTAATAAAGACCCGCCACTGGCGCCCAGTTCATTAGCACGAAGGTGTACGGAATCAGGATGACTTTTCCAAGTGTTTTACTCATATTTCCCCTACTCTCGCACCGAGCGGAGCTGTTTACTGCTCAAGCCGCCGCGATACGCAATCCACCAGCCAACGCAAGCCATGAGGTACCACATGACCTGAAGGACCATGACTAAGCGATAGAAGCCCTCAAGCATGAACATGTTTGAAACGAGCAACGCGGCGAGGCAATACGGCACGATCAGACGACCGAACTTATGAGACACCATCTGCACGAAGATCGGGTTGCGCCACGGGACAAGCAATTCGGGCATCTCCACGAACAGTTGATAGTTGCCCGCCAGAGTGCGCTTCTTTTTCTCATACTCCCCGCCAAGACTGTGAGCCACGGCACTATATGCACGCGCCGACGGATCGAAAGTCGCTCGTTTTCCTCCGAGAACGATCCTCATCGGAACAACGACGTCATCCAAGATAGTTCCGGGCGATAATGGCGCGAACAGATTGCGACGAATCGCATAGATGGCGCCCGTCGCTCCTGGCATAGAGTGGATGTCGCTCTCCATGGCGCGCAGTTTCTTTTCGTAACGCCAATACAGGCCCACTCCATCGCTGGCTTCATTCGCCTCGGCGTCCAGTAAGACAAGCGCTCCGGAAACGGCGCCAACAGACTCATCCGCGAAATTCGCCACCAGTTCGCGAATGGCCGGTTTCTCCAGTCGCTGCTCAGCGTCCGCAAACATCACAATCTCGCCTCGCGCGATAGCCAAGCCACTGTTCAGGGCGGCCGCCTTGCCTCGGCGGACCGCGCAATGGACAATATGCACGCCCTGGTCGGCGTAGTCCTGTAGCAGGGCGTCTGTCCCGTCTGTCGGCGCATCCAGCGATACGATGATCTGCAGCTTGTCTGCCGGATAGTCTAGCTCAAAGCAATTTTGGATCTTGGCCCGAACGTTGTTACTCTCGTTGTGCATCGCAATCACCAGGCTAACGCTCAACTCTTGGTACTGCTTATGCACCGGCCGCCGGACCACTTTCCGCCAGAGGATGAGCAAAAGCGGATATCCCAGGTAGACATAGACGATACACCCGAATGCTGTCCAGAAAATGAGTTCGGCCATTATGTGCTTCCAATCTGTTGTCCTGATGGTCTACCGCCGGCCCATGTACTGCCGCTGATAATACCGGTAAGCAGATGCGTAGGGAGTATCTCCGTACTCAACGTCGTTCAGGACAATACCTAGTATGTTGGCGGCATCAAAGCTCTCGACAGCGAGTTGGAATAGTTCGCGGCGCGTTTGCCGGGCGCGAACCACCAGAATGACACCATCCGCCATTCCGGCGAGGAAGTGGCTGTCTGCAATTGGCACGATGGGCGGGCTGTCCAACACAATGAGGTCATATTCTTTTCTCAGGCGGCTAAGAATCCCAGGCATCCGGTTTGAAAAGAGAAGTCCCGACGGGTCACTCAAATGGGTGCCGCCAGGGATCACATAGAGACTCCCCACCTTCGAGACAAACGAGCTGATATCGCGGTCAGCCAGAGCCAATAGATTGCTGAGACCCGATGGATCGTGGAGCCCCAATCGCCCATGCACTTGGGGACGCCTCAAGTCGCAGTCCACCAGCAGTACTCGCCCTTCAATCGACGAGGAGAGCGCCATGCTGAGGTTCAAGGCTGTCAGCGATTTCCCCTCGCCCCCCGCCGCGCTGGTGACAACCAGCACGCGACCTCCGGTTTGTTCCCTCCAGCGTTGCACTTTCAACTTCAACAGGCAGTACTGTTGCGAGGCAATGGATTGAGGATCGCTCATAACGGTCAGCCGGTGCTCTTGAAAATGCCTCCGCGCTTCAGGAGACATGGTCTCTCCAGCGGGCGTCATGCCTTCCGTTTTAGTCGAGCCGTGGTTTCGACTCTTTTCCGGGCGGATCTTGGGCAGTTTGGTGCCTATTGTTGGAATGGCGGACAAAACCTGGAGATTCGTAAAACCCCGGACTTCTTCGATCGTCTCGAACGATGTATCCATCTGTTCGACTACGACGATGGCGGCCAACCCAAGCCCAAGGCTCGCCAGGAAGCCCATCAGAATGAGCCGTTGGCGCTGCGGGCTGTAGGGGGTCGATGGCAACTCCGCCGGCTCGACCACCTTGAAGGCAACATGATTGTTACTCTTCTCTACGCGCTGATCCAGTTGCTGCGCCTGTTGCTTGGCCAGCATGGACTCATATTGGGTCCGCGTTACTGCCGCGTCCCTCATCCGCTGGGCAAGCGTGGTCTCGCGTCCGGGGGAGGAGTCGACCCTACGTTCATAGCCCGCCATCTGGGCCGTCAACCCGGCTTGTTCCTGCTGATAACTCTTCACCCGTTGATCGATCGATGTGAGTTCGGCTTGCAATGCGATATAGCGCATATGCAAGAGTGACGGCTCGAAGCGAGCCCCGATGGGGCCTTCGAGTGCCTCCAGGTCGCGAAGCTCTTGTTGGGTTCGCTGGATCTCCGGATTCTCGGCAGTATACCGCGTCTTAAGTTGTCTCAACTTGAGCTGTAAGTCATCGACCGCGGTTTCGTGTAAGGTCTTTTGGCGCGGCGCCGGCTCCAGTGCGCCCTGGTTCTTCAACGCCAGCATCTCGTCCACAACGGCGAGGCGCCGCGCCTGAGCCTCCCCTATCTGGTCGGACTTGCTTTGCGCTTGCTGCTGCAGGGTTTCGAGCCACTTGAGGTTGGCTGCAAGACGGTCAGGGAGTTCCGGCGCCACACTTTGCTTGAAACTCATCAGTCCGCCTTCCTGCTCCCGGAGTTGCGTCCTCAGGCGGTCCACCTCTGCGTCCAGCAGCCCATCCACCTGTGCCACGTGTTCTCCATGAAGGTCCGACGTTCGCTCGACGAACAAGGTCGCCAGGCGATTTGCCACCCGCATCGCTTGGCCCGGCCGGTCACCCTCGAAGCCAACATAAAACGAATCGGGACTGTCGACCTGGATCTGGATCTGCGACTTTAAAGAGTCAATCGCCTTTTCCGGCCCGTGCTTCCCTGCGACGTCATAAAGCTTGAATTCGCGGATGACCGTCTCAAGCACCGGCGGGCTAAAGAGCGTTTCACGGACGGCTCGCAAATGCTCCTGCGCGTCGAGGGTGGCTACGGCGTCCACTCTCCCGTTTAAGTACGGATCTGCTACAGGGGTCGTCGAAGCCACCAGCGCTTTGGCCCGATATCGTTTCGGCAGCCTGCCGGTGTAAATAGCAACTGCAGTCGTGACCAGAACGATGGGCACCAACAGATACAGCCAGCGCCGCTTGAGCATCTTCAGCACGGTAAATGCGGAATGTTTCTTCCCACTCTCATTTGTTTCCATTGCTTATCGCTCCTCTGGAGGGTGGGCCACGTCTTGTTGGGACTGGGATGAGCCCGGGGCGAGCGGGCTGTGCCGATGGGGGTCATCGCTCCGCTCCGGCGGCCGCGTCAGAGTGATCTCCAGACCACCAAAATAGCGCGACCGCGATAGCGGGAATGGCGAGAACTCGCTGATATTTTGCCCGTAGAATTCTGTGGTCATGTATGCGGTAACCCGATCGTTGAGTTTATAGTTCACACGAAGCTGAGCGACGAGGCTTTTGATACCACGGTTGTCCGTCGTAACTCCGTTAAGTGCCCTTTGAACGCTGCCTTCCAGTCCGAGGCGATTGGTCAGGCTTCCCCAAGCCCGCAGGGATGCCACCTGGTAAACAGCGTCGGGCGCCAAACCACCGATGAAGGGGATTGGCCCAATGGGAGTGCCGATCGGCGCCAGAACTCCAAAGAGAGCCAGGTACCGCTGGTATCCTGCAGACAACCAAACGCCGCCCACTTTCTTATCCACCGCCGCCGCGCCGGTAAACGACGATTGGTTGGCTCGCGTGACGCCGCCAGACGCGCGGACCGTCAAGCCGGGATTGACGGTATAGACGTACTCAAGATTGACATTCTGCACGCCAGTGTTGATCTCCGATGGGCCGCCGCCTAGCGGATGGACGTACAGATATGCGTAGCTGCCCGAAAGTGCGTGGTGACGGCTGATTATGTGGTCAACAGTGGCCGTCCCGGCGAAGCCCGCGCGGTCGAGCCGCCCGGTCAACGGTTCCGGAAGGGCCATGGTACTGAAAGCGCTGTCGAAACGAATACTGAATACCGTGCGGTGGTCCAAACGGTAGGCCAAACGGGCGTAAAAGGCGTTTTCCTGATAGCGGCCTCGCGGCAACAGAAGCAGGCTGTTGGTCAACCGGCGCGTCGGGTCCATTGTGGAGAGAAACGAATCGGCGGCGTCTATGCTCAGCCTGGAAGTAAGCTGGTGGCGGAGATGCAAATTCGCTGCGTGGTTCCAGGCGTCCAGGTTTTCATAACGGGAAAACATTTCAAACTCAGCTTGGTAATCCACGGAGAACGCGGTCTGATGAGTACTTTTCGTCCATGATAACGTCGGTGAGGTTAAAATCGCGACTTTGTCATCCAACAGCTGTGAGCCCGTCACAAAGTTGTCGTCATAGCCGTAACTCAGGCCCAACGGCGAAGTAAGGTAAAACCCATTGGGCCGTTCTTGGGCTTCCGCGGAAGCTATTAGGACGAGAGCCGAAACAACTCCGGGCAAAAGGACCCTGTATCTCATACGGATCTACTCCACATAGACCGTGTCCATTGTCTGAAGGAACACTGGCACGCCGCTCTCGTCTTCGACTAGCTGTTTGATGTTGATTTTGATTCGCTGCTGCCCGGCCGGAGTATTTCTCAGTACAATTACTTTGTTCGGCCGGGCGAGGTCAGTGAATCCCCCAGCCATCGCAATGGCGTCCAGCACGGTCACCCGATTCTTAATCCTGTACACGTCGGGCCTCCGAACTTCACCCAGGACCGAAATTTTGAGGCTGTTGACCTGCTTGACCATGACATTGACCACCGGCAGCACAACATATTTGCTCAATTTCGCCGTGATCTCCTGCTGAAGTTCGGCCGCCGTCTTGCCGCTGGCCTCAAGCTCGCTAGCCAGGGGGAGCGATATCCGGCCGTCTGGCCGTACTGTGACCGTGGTCGTCAATTCCGGCTCTTTCCACACGAAAACTTCAATCACATCCTCGGGACCCAGGCGATACTCGGCCTCACCAGGACCAGGGCGTGCGGGTGCCTTAGGACTGTCCGCCGCCTTGACCAGCACCGCGCCGGCCGTGAAAAGAAGTATTGCGGATGCGGCCCTTTTCCAACCTGCTTGTTGCCTCATGTCACCCTCAGCAGTCTCGGAGCTTCACTTCTCGTTCGCCTAACCGGACGCCCGAGTTCAAGATAACAAGAGAACCGGTTGGTAGTCTGATCAAAACGGATCATGCTCGCACTGCTTCGACTGCCGCTACCCCCCTTAGGGGCGGCGCAAAAATAACTTCACAGATTCGGCTGGATCGTGTAGTTCCATCGGGGGAGTACTTTGCCAGGGGTGAGGCGGAGTGAAGAGACCAACCGTGGGTAGGGCTTGAGACGGGTCGGATACTCGTTTCGGCCAAGATACGCGGTCACGGCCAGCCCGGTTTGAGTATCGGTCGTGCGAATGAACTTGAGCATTGTTTCGTAGCTGTCGAGGGGTTCGGCGGCCCAGTTCTTGGAGATCTCGGAGAACAACCGGTGCTCGATGGGATTCCACTTGGAGGCTCCGGTAGGGTAGTGAGCGATGGTGACGGCGATGCCGAAGGGATTGCAGACCTGAGTCTGAATTCCGATCTTCCAGGCCCAGGAACTGCAACTGTTGCTGCCGCCGGAGTCGGCCAAAATCAGAAGTTTGGGCGTGCGGCCATAGCTACGTGAGCCCTCCCGTCTCCACCAGGTGGCAATCGAATGAGCCGCGAAGGCCGGCGTGTCGTGAGAGATGCCGACGCAGACGGTGCCGCGGTTGTGAGGCGGATCGTAAATGCCATAGGAGATTCCCACCCCGCTGGCATCGGAGCGGAAGTCGTGATCGTTCACCAGGACCGGGGAGCGGTCCCATTTGGCGCCGCCGTTTTTGAAATTGCCGATCATTTCGCGTTTCTTACTGTCGACACTGATGATGGGCAGGCCTTGTCGCTGGAAGCGAGTCCGCAGCGAGCAGATATGCTGGAACTGCTGATCGCGGTACGGGCTGGAGGTGGTGGCAATCTGCTTGCGGTTGACGCGCAGAGAGAAATCCATTTGGTAGAGAAGACGAGCCACCGTATTGGCCGAGACTGGGATATCGATCTGCTGGAGAACCTCGGCGATCGTCCCGGTCGTCTTGCGAGTCCACTTCAACCCGGTGATGGGGTCCCCGGCGGTGTCGTGCTCCAGAAGAATCTCGATGGCGTCAATTATTTGGGGCGTTTTTTTTCCACGCGCTTGCGCCCAGCGCCGGCTTTGCGGGCGCGGTCCACTTCCACATCCTGAGAAAGGAGCTGGTACCGCCCACGGGCTACGGTGTGTGGATCCAGGTCGAGGAAGCCGGCCAGTTGACGATCGCCACCACGGCCCAGTTTGAGAGATTCCAGCCCGGCATACAGACGGCGCTGCTGCTCGTCCAGCAGACTGTAGAACAGCAGGATGGCGGCCTTCACTTCCTCCGGAGAGACCTCCAGCACGGAGGGATCCACGACGGTGGGCAGGAACTCCACGGTACGGCGCGCCACCAGTTGCCGCCGTTGGACGGCAGGATCGGTAGCTGTGCACAGATACCGGCCGGCGACGATCTGACGCGAAACCCGTCCTTGCTGAGTCAATTGATGGAGAGCATCCTGCACTTCGACATGCAACAGCGGAGCCAGTTCATCGGCGAAGTATCCGCGCGGGGAACGATAAACGAATCCCTCTGCGGTGGCGAGCAGAGTGCCGAACCGTGAAAACCAAGCCTCTGCTTGCGACCACAGTCCGTGATCGTCAAAGCGAGCGATTTCGCTGAGGGAATAGTATCGGCCGCGATGCGAATAGCTGGTGAGGTAATCCAGCGGCTTGAGTTTGCGGAAGACGGTGACGTCGACAGAGGTGCCAAGGGCGAGTTTCAATTCATCCAGAGTGGCGATTTTGTTGCGCAGCAGAAGCGTGCGCAGGGCATCGGGGCGAAAGGAGAGGGGTCGCATAATGTTATAGTTCCGACTTAACTAGGCCTCATGTTCGGAACTATAACAAATCTACGCGACGTATGCCACGGTCCCTCTAGGACGGCAAATAGCAATAGAACCGGTACGCTGAGCTACTTCGGCCTTCTCCGAACCGCGCATCAGGGAGGATCGATTATGATAGATAAACGACTATCGGTCTAGTTTTATTTTTGAGGCAGCCCTTAGCGCCAAAATCTCACGGCGATTATCAGGGCAGTGTACGGCGTCCCTCACTCTGACCCAACCTCACTCTAAATTGATGTACCGGTGGTCACTTATGAACAGACGGCCGAACACCCTGCCTGCTAGTGTGGGTCATGACCGCGACCGCTACAGGTAAACAGAGCGGATCGACCGGCTATCGCGCGGGGGAGCGCATTCTCTAATACGGGCAATGCCCGTTATTCAATATGGCTACAGCTACTTTTGACAGCACAACGTGGGCGGACGTTGCCGCGTCTCCTTGTAATACGGACGTGAAGGCTTGGCCGCACCGTGTTGCACGCCCTCGCAGGGTTTTTCTCGCTGCCGAACTGACTCTGCTGGCCGTCGCACTGCTGCACACGTTCTGGGCCGGCCACGCTCTCGGCGCACTCACCCTGGTGACGTCTTGTCTGCTCTTCTTTCATTTAAATGATCTCGACGTCTCGATTGTCAGCTCCAGAGCGTCACCATTCTGGGGTGGCTACGCGGGATCCGTCTTCTTCGGCTTTCTATTGTCAGTGCCGGGATAAAACACCCGCAATTTTGCCGGGTTTGCCGATCCGGGCCGCCGTCAGCCTGGGCGGGGACGCGGTAGGTACTCTACAGTAGTTTCTACATCTCTCCTTTTCACACCCCGTTGTCTGCTTTGCTCAGAAGTTGGAACCCCTTTCGATTTCTGAGGAGACGCATTGACCGAGACCCGCTGCTGTCCGTACTGCCGGCGAAGCTTTCAGCCATCCCCGTATCGACTCCAGCAGCTCGTTTGCAGCCAGCCAGAATGCCAGCGTCATCGGCGGGCTGATTACCACCGGCGCAAGATTCAAGCCGACCCGGTGTATGCCCAGGTGGTATTGGACAGCCAGAAGCAGTGGCGCGCCGAGCACGCCGATTATCAGAAGACCTACTGGCGCACCCATCCCGAGGCCGCCGGGCGCAACCGACAGCGACAACGGCAACTCAATCGGCAGCGCCGGGCCACCTCGCTTGTAAAGAACAACGTAGCTCTGGACCTAAAGCATTCCACCGCAGAGGTTTGGCTGGTTGGGCCGGATGCGGCCGAGCTTGTAAAGAACAACGTAGCTTTCTCCGAAGTCGTGGTCTTTCAACGGGTTATCCCCCTCCCCCCGGAATCTTGTAAAGAACATCGCTCTGGTTCCAGCGACGTCCTGCGCGTATAAATGAGGATCGAACCCATGCTGACGACCGAACAGATCAACGACTTGCATCGCCTGTACTGGTCCGACCACTGGCCGATCCGCAAAATCGAGCGCCACCTGCACATGGGCTGGGACACGATCAAGAAGTATCTGGACATGCCGGCCCAGACTCCCGCTGGACGGCCCCGGTCCAGCAAACTCGATCCGTATAAGGCCACCATCGCAGAGTTGCTCGAAAAGGACCCTTCCGCCAGCGCCGCCGTGATCGGACAGCGGATCCAGCCACTGGGTTACAACGGTGGCGGCAGCATTCTGCGCCAGTACGTGCACGAGGTGCGCCCACAGTTGAAGCCGCAACGAGCTTTCGTGCGCATGGAACCAAGGCCGGGCGAACGCTTCGAGGCCGACTGGGGGCACTTCGACTCGCTCGACTACCAAGGCGATCAGCGGAAACTCTACGCATTCGCCCTGGTTGACGGACACAGCCGGATGCAGTATCTGGAGTTCACGCACAGCCAGAGTTTCGAGACTTTTGTCCGTTGTCACGTTCACGCATTTCAGAAGCTGAACGGTATCGCCCGGGAGATCTGGTATGACAATCTCGCCACAGCCGTCGCCGAACACGATGGACGATTAGTTCGCTTCAATCCGCGCTTCCTGGCCTTTGCCCGTGAGTTCAACTTCTACCCGCGCGCCTGCAATCAGGCGAGCGGATGGGAGAAGGGGAAAGTGGAACGCGGTGGCGTCGGTTACGTACGTCAGAACTTCTGGCCGCTGCGCGATTTCCTCGACCTCCACGATGTGAACCGCCAGGCGCGTGAATGGCTCGATCAGATCGCCAATCGGCGAATGCACAGCGAAACGCGAGAGCGCCCAATCGATCGTTTCCAACCAGATGCCCTCCGCTGTCTGCCAGTCATCACGCCGGATTATCGCGACACTGTCGAGGCGCTGGTTCACAAAGACATGCGCTTGCAGTTCGACGGCAATCGCTACTGCGTGCCGCATCGCTTCACCGGTCGCCGGCTCACTCTGAAGGCTGATTCCAGTTCGGTCACCATCTATGATCGGGTGCACGAGGTAGTCAGCTATGCGCGTTCGTGGCGACGGGGCCAGACTTTCGGAGCTGAACGATTCGAAGCCGAACTGGCTGAGTATCGGCCCGCCGCACGGCGGTCGCGCGCCCAAGACCGGCTGTTCGCTTTTCTCGATGGACTCTGTTCGAAAGCGGCGTTGGAAGCCTATCTCCGCGATATTGCCGACAGTGATCGCTCCCTGTCGCGCCAGATCACGGAACTGCTGGAACTCATTCGCCAGTACGGTCCCGACGCTGTGGCCGGCGCCATCGAGAAGGCCGCCGCCGCCCGCGCTTTCGGCGCCGATTACGTCGCCAACATTCTCCGGCAGCAGCAGTGCCCACGCCGCGAACAGCCACCGCTTCGCCTCCGCGATCCGCGGTTGAACGAACTCGCCACCGACCCGCTATCGCTGCTGGCTTACGACGCCTTCATTCTGCAATCCGAAAAGGAATCCGATGATACCCCTGGAACAGAAACTCCTCGATCTGAATCTGACGGTGATGAGCCACCGTCTGGATACGACCCTCTCTGAGGCCGCAGGCAAGAATCTCAGTGCGGCCGCGACTCTGGAATGGCTCGCTGACATGGAACTGGAAGCGCGCCACGGCCGTGCCATCGAGCGCCGCTTCAAATGCTCGAAATTACAGGCGCAGCCCAGCATCGATGCGTTTCACTTCTCTCATCACAAGAGCCGCTCGCAGAACAAGAATCGCGTATTGCGTCTGCTCGACCTGACCTTTATCGCCAACGGCACCAATCTGGTTCTCATCGGAAATCCTGGCGTCGGGAAAACCTTCTTGTCCAAGATCGTGGGCTGGCGCGCCTGCCAGGCCAATCAGCGTGTCCTATTTACTACCGCCATGGACATGCTCAATCACCTGCTCGCCTCCCAGGTCGATCATTCCCTTGTCCGCAAACTCAAGGCCTATACCGAGCCCGCACTGCTCATCTGTGACGAACTTGGATATCTGGCCCTCGACCAACAGTCGTCGAACCTCTTCTACCAAGTTATCTCCACCCGCCACAGCCAGAAGCGGTCCACAATCATAACCACCAACACAGCGTTCTCCGACTGGGGCAACATTCTCTTCAATACGACCATCGCCACGGCGATCGCCGACCGGCTCGTCGAGAACTCCGAGATCTTCATGTTCGGGGGCGACAGTCTCCGCAAGCCCAAAAACCCGAATTCGCCAGCCGAGTAGTTTGCACTGGCTCCGATCAAGCGCCGCGCTGTGGCAATATCCCGGGCCGGAGGAGTCCGCCGGGTAACCCCTCAACGGCGCTGCCCAGGCGGGCGGGGGCTTCGGTTCCCGCCCGTTCGCACCATCTCCTCAAATGTTCAACTTCAGCGCCAATCATCTGTTCCTGCTCTCACGGACGGAATACCAGAAGTGTGCGGTGTTCTTGTTGCGGGACCTCGACACGCAGCGCGTTTACCGGCTCTATGACTTCACCAAAACCTTGCTCCTCCGGCCCGGAGTGGCCTACTCGGTAGCAGGCAAGGTCAACAGCGCCGACAAACTCTACCTCGTGATCGAATCGGTCCGGCTCGACACCAAGCACTCACGGCATTCCAATGCTCATGCTCCTGTTGACGGTGCGGGAGGGTCGCCTATCGGCTAACCTTCTCGGCTGTCCGTCATCGCGCAATCCCAGACGCAGCCCATGTTCCGCCAATGTTCCGCGCCGCCGCATTCGTGTGTCTCGCGTTCTCGTCCGGCGGCATTCTCAACGACAAAATCGGCAATTCTGCGGGTGTTTTATATCGGCACTAACACAGCAGCAGAGTTCCCAGCACATTCCGCTTCTCCGGCGCATTCGCACTGGTGTAGTGCAGCGGACAATCCTCCACCCACTTGTCGAACAAGCCGCTGGTCTTCAGAAACTCGATGAAGAATGGCATCAGACCCAGGCTGCTCACCGTGGCTTCCGGCGACCACTTCACACGAATCTTGCCCGCGAACGTGTCCAGGCTGGTAACGGTTTCTGGCCCCTGATTTCCTGCAATTTCGACCTCACCCTGCCGGTGAGCCTGAACGCCCTGTTCTTCCTTGCTCATGTTGAACAATCATAACCATTTCTCTGTTCAATCCATGAGGGCCACTGCCGTTCTTAGGATCAGATACGCCTGACCCAATTGCCTCCGGAGCAAAAGGTCGGTGGTTCGAATCAATTTCGCTGCTTCCAGCTCTGACTGACTAGTGGTCAGCTTGCAGAGGGTGCCACGGGTGCCTGAACTTTGGCTGCCTGCCTATTTCGTGCCAGCGTGAACGCAAGTCTGCGTCTTCAATACGCAATATTGCGTATAATGGAGCAGGAGGAGATTGTGGCAAGCATTGTCGTGTGTGCGGAACCCGGCAGTTGGCAGCAGGCGAGCCGTTTCGCGGAGAAGGTGCTCGGCGATGCGGAACTGAAGAGCTTCGAGGACCTCCGGCGCCGAGCGCCGGTTCAACCTCTCCTCGTGTTCTTGACAACAACGGACTATCATTCTCTGCGCTCGCTTCTACGGGCTCTGAAGCCCGCCAGTCCCGATGTTGTGATCTATTACGCAAATCGCCTTGCACCTCAGGAGGCCGCGCAGCTCGGTAAACTCGTCGGCGAGACGCGTCCCAATCACACGAGCGTTCTGTTTGAGGCGAAAGCTGCGGCGGCCTCGGTGCTGAGCCATTCGCGATCTTCCGGTCCGCGAAGTGGCAAGGTGTCTTCGGCTAATCGCACCAGGCAGTTGCGTGAACATTTTGGACTGACCCAAACCGAGTTGGCTCATGCCCTTGGTGTAAGCTTGCGAACGGTGCAGAATTGGGAGCGGGCCGGAGTAGCTGGGCGCGCACATCAGCTCCGGGATCTGGAAGAGCTATGGATCATTGTGAAGGACTCGATTAAGGACTCGGATATTCCGGCTTGGCTGCGATCCGAAAGCGATGCCTTCGCAGGACGACGTCCGATCGAGCTTCTGAACGACGGGAAAGCCCGTGACATCATTGTCGAATTTCGGCGCCTTCAGGCTGGTGAACCAGCTTGAGGCTAGGAGGTGCTGCGCGCAAGCAGCTCGCGGAGTTGATCGCGGGAGCCACTTCTCTCCGAGGCGATTTCTTCCGGTCGGTAGCATTTCGATATTTTCACCCCGACGATGTGATCAGTGGCGAAGGGACTCGGTTGTACGGCGGCCGCTTTGTACCGGTAGGTGTGAGAGTGGTCTATGCGAGCCTCGAAGAGAAGACCGCTCTGCGCGAAGTGACGATCCGAAAAAGTGCTTTGGGAGGTCGAGGCCAGATCGGTGTCGGAGAGTATCCACGGATGACCTATGTCCTCTCTGTGGCGACGAATCGAAACCTTGATCTTGCCTCGACGATTCCACCGGAGCTGGCCAACGTCGTTCGGCTCTGTTTGCGGGGGAAGGGGTATTCTGTCTCGCAGGAATTGGCGGCCGTCTGGATTTCAGAGGGTATCGACAGTGTCGTTTTTCCGTCTGCGACAGGCGTGGGCCGAAATGTTGCAGTGTATCTCGCAAACGCCTGTGCCGGTAGCGTAGTCGTTCGCAATCGTGCCGAAGTATTGGCCGCCCTCCGCCGACCACGTGTGGCCAAGCGGGGTCGGTAAAGGATTGGTTTCTGAGCTGCAGCAGTCTGGGCCAAGCTCCCTTCGCCCTTGGGCGCTTGGCAAGAGTAGACCAGTAGAGCCCGGCTGAAGCGACCCACTCTGAGAACGGGACCGGGAACGGGAGTGAGATCAGCGAGCTATCATCCACGCCGAAGGCGTGTTTTTGTGGGAGTGAAAGGAGCAGGCGGCATTATCCACGCCGAAGGCGTGCGGGTTGGGCTGCATCATCCGCGCCAAGGCGCGTATTTGTGGCCTATCGATCGGGGGAGATCCGTTCGAGTTTGCGGCGTACGTGCTGGAAGTACTCCGGGCTGACGCGCATGTCGAGCACTTCCTCGATCACTGGCAGGAAATATGCCAGCGAGCGAACCGTGCCCAGCGGCGGGGCATCGACGGGACGCATCAGGCGACGCGCCGCCGCCAGGACGAATGCATTTTCGATTATGCTCGCGGAGACACCGCGCTGGTAAAGTTGCGCGGCCAGCATGCGATCTGCACGACGGACCGTTCCCATCGTACCCGGCGTTTTGCGGTACGCCTCCAGAACCTGGCGAATGTACTCTTCGCAGCCGTCGTCCACGATGGTACTCCTCAACTTTGTGGCAGGCGCAGCGACGGCCCGTCAATGTGCACGGTGTGGCAGTAGTGCCGCAGACGGCTCAGCAGCGCTTCCACCATCGGGCGATTGCCCAGAAAGTTCGGCCACTCGTCATACACCAGATTCGTTGTAATGATTGTGGAATGCTGGCGGTAACGCTCCTCCATCAGCTTGAAAAAGATGTTGGACTGCTCCGGTTTCAGATTCAAATACCCAAATTCGTCGATCAAGAGGACGTCCAACCGCGCCAGGCGCTTGAGCAACTGCCGCGAAGATCGATCCGCCAGCGAGGCATACATCTCGTCGAATAAGTCCTGAGCCTTGACGAATTGGCAGCGATAGCCGTTCTCCAGCGCCTTCAGCAGTAGGCTACAAGCCAATCCGGTTTTACCTCTTCCGGTTTCTCCGACCAGCACGATATTTTCCGCCTTGGTGATGAACTCCAGTTCCGCAAACCCACGAATCTGTTTGCGATTCACGCCCGGTTGGCGGGCAAAAGGGAAGGTCTCCAGCGACCAGCGCTCGGGCAGATTGGCGCGCCGGATTCGCCACTCCAACGCGCCCTCCTGCCTGGCCTGAAACTGCGCGCGCACCAGGCGCGTGACAAACTCCGAGTAACTGATATCGTCCTTGTCGGCGGCGCGCAACTGTTCGTCATAGATCTCCAGGATGCGCCGCAGCTTGAGATTCTTCAGCAGTTGTTCCAGTTCTTCAGTCATCGCCGGATTCCTCTTCGAGCAGAAAGTATTCGCGGGTCACGCGGCGCAAGATCATCCGTTCCAGCCGGTCCAGATCGTAAAGACCATAACGGCCGGCTTCGCGCACGGCGCCCAACAGCGGTTCCCGTGGATACTCCCTCACCAGACGTAACAGTTGCCGCAGGGCAAGCGTGACTACCTTGCGGCTCCGTTGTTTCAACCCAGCGACATAGTCGGCCAACTCAGGCGCGGCCGTGACAATGGCCTTCTCTTCGGGATGCGGATCGGGCCGCGCGTCTCTCTGGCCGCGCGGAGGACGATGCTCGGCCAGCATCACTCGCTGGTGCTCGGCTTCGGCGATGCGCCGGTGCGTGACCAGACGGCGGGCATCGAGCTGAATCTCGATCTTGTCCTTGGTTTCGCGCACCTCCACGCGGCGGCCGATCCAGTCCACCGGGACTGAGTAGCGGTTGCTGTTCAGCGCCACATATCCTTCGATATCGACCAGGCGCTGCTGCAGCCGGTAGACTTCCGGAATCCATGCCGGCAACGGCTTCAGATGCAGTCGCTCGACGGCGAACAGTTCACGGGGAACCGCGCGGATATGCTTCTTGTAAGTCGAGTTGACCTTATCGCACCACTCCCGCGCCCTCTGATTGAGATCCTCCCAACTGCTGAAGGTGCGCCCTGCCAGAAAGTTGTTCTCGATGAAATGGAACGGCCGTTCTACGCGCGCCGAACGGTTCGCATTCCCAATCGCGTGCGCCACGAACTGAAAGCCGAAACGCTCTCCAAAGGCGGCCATCTCCGGCACCGGCACCATGTCGCGTCCGCTGCCGCGCAGCACCACCACGTGCGTGTTATCGATCATGACCCGCCCGGTCGCACCGCCGAAGTACCGCAGCGCTTCGGTGAGAAAAACCTTGCAGTCGAAACGTCGGAAGTTTGGATAACACTGGAAGAACAGCATCCGCGAATAGCACAGCACCGCCGAGGCGGTCTGCACTTTCCTTTTCCTGCCGCCCAGTTCGAGTTCGTGGGGAGACGTGTCGTGCTGAACCTCTTCACCCGGCGCAAACGCATACTGGCCCGCCGGTGTGGGCGGCGCGTATCCGATTCCATGCCGCCGGCAGAACGCCGTTAACGCAGTATACGATAACTGCGCGCCGCCCGATACTAACTCCTCATGGACTCGCACGAGATTCCCCTTGCACCGGTCGAAAAGCTCCAGGATCTGTTGGCGGTGAGGTTCGGCCTTCTCGGTTCGGTGCAGTTCCGGCACCGCGTTGGAGTTCGAGCGGAGGACTTTGCGCACCGCCACGCGCGAGATCCCCAGCACCCGCGCGATCTCCCGTTTGCTCACTTGCTGCGTGTTCAGTTCCAGAATCGCGGTGCGTTGCGCTTGGCTCAACATGCGGTTTCTTCTCCGGTAGTATTTCTTCCTCGATGCAGCGGAGTTGCTTTTGAATGCGTTCGATCTGGTGTCGTGCGGCTTTCGCTTGCTGGTCATCCAACTCCGTGACAACGGCGCCCGCCAGCCGCCGCTGCGCGCGGTTCACAATCGCCACCACCATTTCCAGATCGCCTAATAGCTCAGCCCCGGTCCCGGCCGGACCTTTCTCCTGCACTTGCCGCTGCGTTTTGAAAAACAGTGCGGGATCGTCCAGAATCCGTTTGCGGATTGCGGGCGAACCTTTGCGCCACGCGCCATACAGTTGGCCGGCTTCCCGCGTATCGCAGTGGTGTTCAGTGAAGATGGCGGCCATCCGCTCGCAATCCTCCAGGCTTTGACGGGCTACCGGCACCAGAAACTTCATCGCTACCTGCGCCAGAATCTTGCCCTCGCGCACCTGCTGCTGGATCGCTTCCGGCAGAATCTCCGCCAGCGCCAGCCGCCGCGATACCCAGCTCACGCTGCGGTCGAACCGGCGCGCCAACTCACCGAGGCTATAGCGGAAGCGCCGCTCCAACTCCGCCAGCAGCCAGCCCACCTCCAACGCGGTCTCGTGTTCGGACAGTCGCAGCGAGCGGTCCAGCAGCACCGCCGCGGCCTCTTTCATCGGCCACACCACGGCTTCCACTGTGTCCCGGCCCAGTTGCTCCAGCGCCGCGATCCGCTTATAGCCGTCGATGACGACGTAGCGGTCCGCTTGGTCTTCGGCCTCTACTGCCACGATCGGCGCTTGCTGGCCCACTTCGGCCAGCGACGCCAACAGTCGCCGCTGCCGCGCCGGGTGGCGCACTCGCAGGTGCTCCCAACGCCGATCGAGTTGGTGAAACTCCAGTTGCATCGGACAGGATGAATGTAAGGCCACGGCCGCCGGCGGATCAATATCTCCGGATTAAATCGCGCGCCTGTTTCCAACGCCGTTCCCGCTCCTGGACGCGCTCTAGCGCACACCGGCAGTCGTGCGAGCAGAAGCGTTGTAAAGGACTTCGCCGCGCACGCACGAACCTCACGTAGCAGCCAGGCCGGTCGCACGAATAGTCGAAAAAAATGTTCTGTAGTGATGACCCTCGCGGCCTCGTGAACCGCCCCTGGCTCTGGCGGTTTCCGGTTTTTCACGCGCTCCCGGTAGCGTCGGCTTTGAGCGTTCCGTTGCTGCTTGCAGGCCCTGGTCGCCCGGTATTTTTCCTGCGCCTTCCAGCGCGACCATTTCCGCGCCGCTTTCCGGCATTCTTCGCTGCAATAGCGCTGGCGCGCCTGCCGCGGATGGAAGCGCTCCTCGCACCCTTTCAGCAGGCAGCACCGCATCCGCGGCCGACGCGGCAATCGCTTCCGCCGACCCTCTTGATTTTCGGGATGACCTGTAGCATTCTCGGGAGGGCCCATGGGAGGTGATGACTCCCAGAAGCTCCTGCCCTGGAGGGGAATCCACTCCTCTCCAGGGCGCAAACCTCCGGCTCAATTACGAAATCAACACTCTAACTCAAAGGCCATCTGTTTTGGTGATGTTCCACGCCCGCGCTACGGCGACCGTGTGGGCAACGACGCGGAATGCCATCATGGAAATTACCGCCGCTCACTAACGGAGCAATTCTGGGATGAGCAGACATTGGAACGTCACACGTAGGCAGGCCCAAGGGGAGCGATTCCTTAGAATGGCAGCCGCAGCTGATGTTGCCGCCGCGAGGGCGCTGTGGAAGGACCCACGTACTCCGGTTCATCGACGATGTCTCGCTGCGAGAGCAATCGGTCTGCTCGGAAAACACGGGCCTAGTTGGCTAGCCGAGGGCATAGACGATGACGATTCGCCCTCGGCCGGGCCCGACGACACGGGACCAGCGACGCTGAGCGACGCCGGGCCGCCGAAAGCCGAATGCGCGAGCAGGAAGAAGCAGCACAGAAGACACAGCAGTTGGGCGCGAGTTCGCTTTCGAACGTGATCGGGATCCTTCAAGATCAGTCCGAAAACGCAGAAAGACGTGTTGAGGCTGCTGCAATTCTGCGTGGGTTGAGGTGCAGAGACGCGGTCGGGCCCCTAATCGAGGTCCTAGCGGTACCTTCGCAAGAGCGAGCGCTGCGGCACGGACGACTAACGTTCAGAAGCCCGTTAAATGGCTGGTTCGCTCACTCATGAGCCATGTGATTACTAGATGAAAGAACTAGTCAAGTCGACCAAATTAGCTCACCGCCATTGCTGGAACGGGCTATAGTTGCGTACTCCGCCGATGTGATCAATAAACCAAATGGGTTGGTTTTGACGGCCATTTGGCGCTGGTCGCGAGCACCCATGCCCGGATAGTGACCGAAATCAGGCCGTTCTGAGGCGGTTCGTAGTCCAAAAGGGCGGGGTTTCTACGATGTTCTTTCATCTAGGAGAGAATCACGCCGAGTCCAATGTTTACAGCTCTGTTCGGGAGCGAATTGGCTCCATCTCGCGAAGGTAGGGCTAGCCGAAGGACAGCAGGCGTTGTCGTGGATGTGCATGTCTGCGCTCACGACAATCGGCAGTCGGCGAGGCGCGCGTCGACTGATCCAGATCGCTGGGGGCAACCACCCATTGCCGGCCAGACAGGAGGCCATCTACACCCTCTGGCACCTAAGGGAATTGCGCGCCGAATCTCTATTCATCCGAGTGTCATCTGCTCTGGACACAGAAGAAGAGTACACACGAGACATGGCAACAGAGGCTCTCGGCAATACCGCGTGGCGGCCCCGGACACAGAGAGCCCTTTCGGAGCGGCTGTTCGATCCCTCTGTCTCAGTTCGATATGCTGCTCTGTGCGCGGCTGGACACGTAGATTCCCAGACACGTTCCTACCTTCGCGACGCGATAATCGCCAAGCTTGCGGATCCCGCCAAAGTGGACGACAACCGCGTGATTGCGGCACTCGCCGGCCAGTTGCTCGGCGTCGCCCCTGAGAAGTGACTGCCGGCTCCAGGGTCCCCCCAGTAACTCTCCCATAGTCCATCGTTCCCGATCCCGCTGCGGATCCATTTAGCCCCCTACTTGATACTTCCATCCGTGACCTGCACCTTCGAGACCCGCCTAAAGACCGCCTGGGTCAGTTTTGCAAAGCAGACGTGGGTCACTCTTGCCGCGCGCCCAAGCTCCCTTCGCCGCCGCGTTCCCGAACCGACCCGCTTTGCGAGTGCCTGGAGGTCTGATCGCCTGATAAACTACCCACCCAATTGCCCACCCACGAGTGTACTTTTGGTACTTAAAATGAAGTATTTTGCAAAAATATTTGCTTTGTACTCAAGGAGATAGCGAAGGCCGCAAGCTTCGGGACCAGGAGGTCGGTGGTTCGAATCCACTCGCCCCGACCAACCTTCTCAAATACTTACAGACATTTCATTGCAGCGACAGGGTCCGCCGTGGACCCTACTCCGACCCGGATGTGTACCGGGGCTGGTCTCGCGAATGCCGCTCGTGCCTGCGGTTGAGACTCTATCGGAAAGCCAAGTCGCGATAGCCCAACCACAGGAGCGGCCGAGATTCGATGGCCTTGACTGCCTTCCCAAGCTCGTATTGGCACAGACCCAACGAGTGATTGCATTCCTGGCCTGTGTAGTACTTCTTCAGGGTCGGCAGGGCGCGACGGTCCCGCAACTGGCCCAGTGCCCAGACGGCACGATTACGGCCGCTCAGACTGCAACCTTCGCAAGCGACGAGAGCGGAAAGCGCTTCCACGCGGTCACCGGGATACTGCGCCATCGCTGACCGCGCCGTCTCGGTAACGCCGCCGCGGATCGATGCGAACACGGCGGTGTACCCCCCGAAGACAAACGCCAGAAATATAGCCAAAAGTATCAGAACCCAATTCCTGCGACTCGACGAGACACTCGATCGCATGACGTGGCCTCCTCGATCACGAGTGTACACCCATGCACGTGTTCCCGGCCCTTATGGAAGACTTGGAAGCTTTTGTTTTCCGCAAACGACCCTCGTAAGTTATTGACATTTCCTGCTTCGGGACCAGAAGGTCGGTGGTTCGAAGCCACTCGCCCCGACCAACTAAATCTGTGAACCGAAAAACCGCAGTTGGATTCCGCGCATAAGAGCACAAGTCTTTGTTAAAAAGGGACATGTCGTTCGACAAGTCGGTGGAAACAACTCACCCAATGGGTGAGCTTGAAAAAGCTGGTGAGGTAGCGGAAGCGGAGAACTGCACGGTGGAAACCTACGCCGGCAAGGTGCGGATCCGCTGGGACGACTCGGCGGCAGTGACGGCCATGGGCCAGATGCCGGTCTTCATCGATTTCCTAAAGACCTCCGGCCGCTGGGATGCATTGGTGGCGGATTGTCCGTTACGATATACGAGCCCCAACGCGCCGGGCCTGGTGGACGTTCTGGGCACGTTGCTGATGAGTGTACTGGCGGGACAGTCGCGCTATGCGCACATCACCGGTCTGCGCGGGGACGGGGTCAATCCAGAATTGCTGGGGATGCGCAAGGTGATGAGCGAAGACTCGGCCCGAGGCGCGTTTAAGCAGGCCCCGCCAGAGGACACGCTGCAATGGTTAAGGCGGCATCTCCGGCAAACCTATGAACCCCTGTTGGAACATGCCTGGGTGATGGATCTGGACAGTACGGTAAAGCCGTTGTATGGCAAACAAGAGAAGGCTGTGAAGGGCTACAACCCTACCAAGCCAGGACGGCCGTCGCATGTGGTACACACCTACCTGATCGCCCAGTTGCGTTTGGTTTTAGGGGCGGAAGTGCAAGCGGGCAATGAAGCCGCGTCCAGCCACGCGCAGCCGGGTTTCTGGGCCTATTTCGATACCTTGCCACAGGCGTGTCGACCAGTCTTTGTGCGAGGCGATATCGGTTGGGGAAGCGAGCGGATGATGCAGGAGGCCGAACAGCGCGACCAGCCGTATTTATTCAAGATTCGCCAAAGCGCCAAGATCAAGGAACTCCTGGCAGGCAGCTTCGCCATGGACCAATGGGAATCTGCCGGCCAAGGCTGGGAGGGGACTTGGAGCGAAGTGCGGTTGGCCGGCTGGACGAAGAAGCGCCGGATAATTATCTTGCGCCGGCCCTTGCCGGAAGACCTGGTGGTGGCGAGGCGGAAGGGGAAAGGCCGACGCCGTAAGGCGCAGTTGGAACTGGAAATGGGTTGGATGCAAGGAGGCACGGTGCTCTATGAATACGCCGTGCTGGTGACGACCCTGGAAGACGAGATCTTCACGTTGGCCCAACATTACCGGGACCGGGGCGACGCGGAGAACAATTTTGACGAGTTGAAGAACCAGTGGGGCTGGCTGGGCTTCACGACGCACGATCACGCGCGCAGCGAGATGATGACCTTGTTCGTCGCTTTGGTTTACAACTGGTGGAGTTTGTTCACACGCCTGTCGAATCCCAACAAACGTGCCGAAGCGATTACCACACGACCGCTATTGCTGCACGCCATCGGACGCAAAACCAGCCACAGCAATCAATCCACGGTGACGTTGACCAGCCTGCACGCCGAGGCCACCAAGATCCAGGCGGCGGTGAAGGCCGTGGCCGGCTTCCTGAGTTATATTCGATCAATCACGGAGCAGTTGAAGTCTGTGGAGCGATGGCGTCTTATCCTGCTCGCCGTCGTCCGAGCCTTTCCGCTAACGCCAGCGGTAGACAGTCCGCCCCTCGGATTCAACACGGCATAATCGACGACGGCAACCGCTCTTTTTAGGGTGAAATCATTGGCAGTTACAGCCGTGACCGCTGCGCGTTGCTGCCGGCAATACCCAGTCAGCGTCTATTGCGGAGCAGGGCCCGAGCGGCAAAGTCGTGCGGGCATTGTCCGTCTTACCGAAGAGGATATGCTTCGTCACGACATTCTGCCGGTGTAATCGGAAGCGCTCCTCAGGCTGGAGAGCGCAGTCAATCCGAACCGTCGTGACCCTAATCCAGCGTCTTGTGGAAGCGCAGCGCGCTCAACCCCAGCACCGTTACGCCGTACACGAAGAGCGCCACCATCTGCGGCCACAACACCGAAGCGCCTACGCCTTTCAGAAAGATCCCGCGGACAATTTCGATGAAGTAGCGCAGCGGATTCAGGTAGGTCAGATACTGCACTGCCACCGGCATGTTTCGAATCGGAAAGGCGAAGCCGCTTAGCATAAAAGCCGGCGTCGAAAAAAAGAAATTCGCCATCATGGCCTGCTGCTGCGTTTGGGAAACAGTCGAAAGGAAAAGCCCGGCCCCCAAAGACGTCATGAGGAACAGCACTGAACAGAACAACAGCAGCAGCGGACTGCCGCGCAGCGGAATGTGAAACACCAGTAGCGCCGCCGCCGTAATCAGCACCACGTCCAGCAATCCCACCACGGCAAACGGCAGAGTCTTCCCCAGCATCAACTCGATGGGCCGGATCGGTGTGACCATCAATTGCTCCATGGTGCCGATCTCCTTTTCCCTCACAATCGCCAGCGCCGTCAGCATCAGGGTGACCATCATGATGATGTTGGCCACCACGCCTGGCACGAAATAGTTGCGGCTGTGGAGGTCCGGATTGAACCAGACACGCGTGCGCGCCGGCACCGAGGGAAACGTCATGTTCGCCGCCGAATTCGGACTGCGCGTCAGGATGCGCACGTTCTGCTGCCCGGCCGTTACATCGCTCGAAAACTGCGCGATAATTTCGCCGGCGTAGCTGCCGACGATGGAAGCCGTGTTAGAGTTTGTCCCGTCGATCAGAATCTGCACTTCCGTGGCTTTGCCGCGATGAATGTCACGCTCAAAATCCGGCAGCACCCGGATCACCGCTTCCGCATTTCCGCGGTCCAGCACCTGGTGAACCTCTACTTCGTTGCGCGGCATGGCCACCACGTCGAAGCGTGCCGAGCCTTCAAACCGCTCCCGCAGATCGCGGCTCAGCGGCGTGCGATCCATGTCCATCCAGGCGATGCGTGCGTGGTCCACATCCAGGTTGACGGCGAACCCGAAGACCAACAGTTGAATCATCGGCGGCAGGAACAGAAGGATGCGCATACGCGGATCCCGCAATGCCTGAATCAGCTCTTTCCGCAAGATCACTAGAATTCGTTCCCACATAATTCACGCCAGCTTCTGATTCACCTTCCACGTCGCCAGCACAAAGAGAATGGCCGCATACAGCAGCAGGAACCCCAATTCGCCCCACAGCACGCCGAACCCCACCCCCTTCAGGAAAATGCCCTTCATCAGGGTCACCACGTAACGCGCCGGAATGATGTGCGTGATCACCTGAATGATCTTGGGCATGGTCTGTATCTCGTAGACGAATCCGGACAGCAGAAAGGCCGGCAGAAAGGAACTCAGAATTCCCATTTGGTACGCCTGCAACTGCGTCTTGGCCGCAGCCGAAACGAAAACGCCCCAGAGCAGCACGCCTACCAGGAATACGCAGAGGGACACCGCCATCAACGGAATGCTGCCGCGCAGAGGCACGCCGAAGACGAACAGTCCTATCAGCACCGCCATCAAAGCGTCCGCCACCCCCACCACGAAATAGGCCAGCATCTTGCCCAGCACCAACTCCGCCGGGCGCAGCGGCGTGGAGAGCAGTTGTTCCATGGTCCCCATTTCCCATTCGCGCGCGATGGTCAAAGAGGTCAGCAGCGCGGCGATAATCTGCAGGATCACCGCGATTAACCCCGGCACCACGTAGTTCTTCGATTCCAGCGAACTGTTGTACCAGACGCGCAGGCGGGCATCCACCGGAGCGCCGCCATGCTCGCCGCCGCGGCGGTTCAGCATATCTGTGCGCAGTTGCAGGGAATAATTGCGGGTCACTGTCTCCGCGTAGCCCAACACGATACTGGCGGTATTGGAATCGCTGCCGTCCAGCAGAATCTGCACGGGAGCCTCGCGGCCCTCCGCGATATGCCTGGAATAATCGCGCGGAATCACCACGCCCATCAAAATCCGGTTGGAATCGATGCCGCGCTGGATGGGGCCGTAGTTGCTCACCATGCCGCGAATATCGAAAAATCGCGAGCCCTGAAACTGCCGCACCAGGTCGCGGCTGGCCTCCGTGCCATCCTGGTCATACACCAGCGTCGGCACCTTGTCTACGTCCAGGCTGAGCGCGTAGCCGTAAAGCAGCAGCATCATCAGCGGGACCGCCAGCGCCATCCCCAGGCTGCGGCCGTCGCGTGTGATATGGTGCAGTTCTTTAACCAGCACCGCCTTCAGTCTGCGATAACTCATGCGGCCTTCCTGTCTTCGGCTTCGATCATGGCCACAAACACATCCTCCATGGAAGGCGTGATCCGTTCCAACCGCCGCACCGGAATGCCGCGCCCGTCGAGCGCCTGCCGGATGCGCGATTGTCCGGCTTCCAGTTCGTCCACGGTCACGTGCAGCCCGCTTCCGAATACAGCCACATCGTGCACGCCGGGAAGCCCTTCCAACGCCTTCATGCTCTCCAGCGGATCCCCGGAATCCAGTTGCAGCAGCGTATACGCCGTGAGCCCTTGCTTGAGTTCGGCCGGCGTGCCGAGCGCAATCACCCTGCCCTTGTACATCAGCGCCAGCCGGTGGCAATACTCCGCTTCATCCATGTAATGCGTGCTGACGAAAATGGTATGGCCGGTCTTCGCCAGGTCATGAATCAGCGCCCAGAACGCGGCGCGTGCAATCGGGTCCACGCCGGACGTAGGCTCGTCCAGAAACAACACCGGCGGATCGTGCAGAATCGCGCACCCCAGCGCCAGGCGCTGTTTCCAGCCTCCGGAGAGCGTGCTCGTCAAGGCCCTGCGGCGCTCCGTCAGTCCCGCCATCTGCACCACGTACTCTTTCCGTTCGGCCCGCTTCGCCTTCGGCACCCCATAGATGCCGGTGAAAAAATCGATATTCTCCTCCACGGTCAGATCGTCGTACAGCGAAAACTTCTGCGACATGTACCCGATGCTGCGGCGGATTTCCTCGGGCTGTTTGGCCACGTCGAATCCGTTCACAGCGCCGCGCCCGCTGGTGGGAGTCAACAGCCCGCAGAGCATCCGGATCGTCGTCGATTTACCGGCGCCATTGGGCCCCAGGAAGCCGAAGATCTCGCCCTTGGGAACCTGCAAGGTGACGTGATCCACAGCTACGAAGGATCCGAACGCCTTCACCATATCGTCGATCTCTACCGCCCATCCGTTCCCGTTCATGCCGCCCTCTCCACTTCATGAATGGTCTTCACGAATGCCGCCTCCAAAGTAGGCGAGCCGGTGTCCCGCTTCATCACGTCCGGCGCGGCGCACCGGATTAGTTTGCCCTTGTGCATCAGGCCCACACGATTGCAGCGCTCGGCTTCGTCCAGGTACGCCGTAGTCATAAAGATGGTGATCCCATCCTTCAACAGTTGATACAGAATGGCCCAGAAATCGCGGCGCGAAACCGGATCCACCCCATTGGTCGGCTCGTCCAGAAACAGAATCTGCGGCCGGTGCAGGAGCGTACACATCAGCGCCAGTTTCTGCTTCATCCCGCCCGAAAGACGGCCCGCCTGCCGGTCGCGAAAGGGCTCCATGCGGGTCATGCGCAGCAGATCCACAGTCAGCCGCTGGCGTTCGGCGCCGGTGATATCGAACAGGTCGGCATAGAAATCCATGTTTTCCTGCACCGTTAAATCGACATACAGTCCGAAACGTTGCGCCATGTAGCCAATCTGGTCTTTGACCGCCTGCGATTGCCGCACCACATCGTGTCCCGCCACGCGCGCGCTGCCTTCGCTCGGGTTCATCAGGCCGCACAGCATCCGCAGGGTGGTCGTCTTCCCCGCCCCGTCCGGACCCACCAGCCCGAAGATCTCCCCCTTAGCCACCGAAAGGTTCAGATGGTCCACCGCCGTGAGCGCGCCAAAGCGCCTGGTCAAATCCCGAGTTTCAATAATAGGTTCCATACTATTCCCCCACCCCCAACCCCCACCCCCAACCCCTGCTTTTCCGGCCCCCGGTCATTGAAGAACAATCTCCCCATCCGCGGGCATGTTGGATTTCAACTCGCGGCTGGCATTGTCCAACTCAATCTTGATGCGGTAAACCAGTTTCACCCGCTCCTGCTCGGTCTGAATCTGCTTGGGCGTGAACTCCGCCTCCGAGGCGATAAATGTCACCCGCCCGTTGTACGTCTTGCCGGGATACGAGTCCGTCTTCACATGCACCACCGAGCCCAGTTTCACTTTGCCGAGGTCGGTCTCATTGATGTAGCCCCGCAGCCAGGGATGCTCGATATCGCCCACCGTGACCACCGTCGTGCCCGGCGCCAGAATCTCTCCTACATCCGCCGATTTCACCAGCACCACGCCATCTACGGGAGACACGGCCACCGTATCGGCAAGCTGCGAATCGATCAGCGCCAGCGTCGCCTTGGCGCGCTCGATATCGGCCCGCCGCTGGCTGATCTCCTGCTCGCGCCGCTTCATCTCCAGCGTGTTCGCCTCGGCCGTTTTCAGCGCGCCCTGCGCCCGCTCCACCTGCCCCTTCGCCGCGTTCACCTGCTCGATCCGAGGTCCCGCCAGCACCAGAGCCTCACGCTCCTTGGTCGAGTTCAATGCCGCCACGGCGCTCTCCCAACGGTTGCGGTATTGGTCGTACTGCGCGGTGGAGATGTCATCGTCCTTATATAATGTCTGCGCGCGCTCCCAGTCTTTCCGCGACCGCTCCACTTCCGATTGCGCCGCATCCACCGCCGCCTTGGCATCCAGCTTCTCCTGGGGGCGCGAACCATTCCGCAATTCCGCCAGCCGCGCCTGGTTGGAAGCCAGATCGGCATTGCGCGTCTCGATGTCCGCCGAGAGCGTGGCCTTCTGCCATTGCACCGCGGTCTGCGACTGCGCCAGTTGCGATTCGGCCGATTGGATAGCCGCCACCTGCGCCGCACGCTGCGCCACCAGTTGGTCGCGGTCCAACCGCGCGATCAACTGCCCCTTCTTCACCGCATCCCCTTCGTCCACCGTGCGTTCGATCAGGCGCCCGGCCGTCTTGAATGCGATATTCACCTCGGTCAGTTCGATATTTCCGGACACCACGATCCGGTTCTCGGGCTGCCGGCTCCGCCCGCGATAAGCGTAAACACCCACCACTCCGGCCGCCAGAACAGTCACGATCAAAATTCGTTTCTTCATTGCACCGTGCTCCTCACCTTGCCCATGGACTGTGCCAGATCGATCCTGGCCACGTTGTAACCGTAAAGCGCCGTCGTCTGGTTATCCAGCGCCCGCTCCAGCCGCGTCTGGGCATCGGTAACTTCGATACTGGTGGCAACTCCTGCCGCGTAACGCCGCCGCGCCTGCGCCAGTTCGTTCTGCGACAGCTCTACGCCCTCTTTGGCCACTTTTACTTCGTCATCGGAGGATTGCAGCGCGTCCAGCGCCAGCCTCACATCCAGTTCGATCTGCTCTTTCAAATCGTTGGTGCGCACCTTCTCCGCGCGGTATTGCGACGCCGCTTCCTCTCGGCGGGCATCCCGCTTTCCGCCGTCGAATAGCGGCACCCGCAGCGAAATACCGATGGTCCGTGTGGGCAGGGAACTGTCCAGTCCGCCGCCGATGGTACCGTAGTCGCCAAATGCCGCCACCGATGGCAGCCGCTCCAGCTTCGTCGCACTGGCCGAAAGCCGTGCGTTCTGTTCGCGGTCGCGCTGAGCCTGGTAGTCCGGCCGCGTTGCCAATGCCTGTGTCTTGGCCTGTTGGAGTGCGACCGCATCCACCGGCAGATATCCCAGCTTATCGGTCAGCTCCAGTTCCGTATCCAGACTGGCGCCCATGGCCCGCAGCAGACGCAAATGAGCGCTGCGCCGGGCGTTCAGCACCTCCAGCAGATGCTGCCGGTCGTTCGCCAACTGCACTTTGGCGCGCGTGATCTCAATGCCTGTCCCCGTGCCCGCCGTCTTCTCGTTGCCCGCCTGCACCAACAGCGCCTGGCTTAACGTCACGTTGGATTGCGCCGTGTCCATATCGGCGTCGGCCTTGATCGCCATCAGGTACGCGCGCGCCACCTGCGCGGCTACCTGCTCGCCGGCATTCTCGGCATCGCTGCGCGCCGCCGCCGCTCCGGTCCTCGCGGCTTGAAAGCGGCGGATCGAGCTGAAGTCGAAGATGGTCTGCGAGGCCGTAACGCGGGCGTCAAGGGTGCTGAACGGCCCCACAAACGTCGGAATCTGAAACGGAAATTCCGGCGGGATATTGAACTTGATCCCCATCGCCGCAAGATTTGTTGTGCGGCTCTGGTAATTCACCGAGCTTTCCACATCGGGCAGCAGGGCCGCGCGGCTCTCCAGGGTTCGGGCCTGCGCCTGTTTCACTGCCTCGGCCGCCAGTTGGACATTGGCGTTGCCTTCCGGCGAGGTGGCAATCTCCACGGCCCGCTTCAGGCTTAAGGAAAGTACCGGCCGGGCCGGCGGATCCGCGGCCATCGCCACCACCGGCATTGCCAGCGTCATAATCCATGCAAATTTCATCGCTTCCCTTCACTCCTTCCGGCAGACGACACCGGCGCCTGAAATCCGGCGATCAGAAACGTGATGAGCCGGTCGATGCGCCCGCTAAAATCGCGAGTGTCCCCGCCCACCCCCGTGATTTCGTTCCTGCCGCACATGGTGTACGCCATGGCGCCGAACATAAAATGCATCCTCCAGCGGAATTCCTCGTCCGGCAGTTCGGGAAGGGCCCTCCGCAGCGCTGCCGTAATGCGCTCGGCGGGTATCCGGAAGTGCTTCTGCACAACGGTTTGCAGCATCCCCTCCGCCATCAGCCGGCCCATGAGCAGAACAAAGCTGGGGTCGCCGTCCGCTGCCTCCGCCATGGGAAGAAACCACGCCTCCAGCACCTTCCTGACACATAATGGACCGCGCCCCGCCTCCGCTTCCGCGCGGTCCAGCAGCCTCAAACGGACCTCATTCACGCCAACAGCCTTGCGCTCGATTAGAGCGGCCAGGAGGTCTTCTTTGGAGCCGAAGTGATAATGGATGGCCGCCAGGTTTACGCCCGCTTCGGAAATGATGTGGCGCACTGACGTTGCGGCGTAGCCCTGACTGCCGATCAGGCGTTGTGCACTGTCTAGAATCTTTTCCTTGGTATCGATCATAATTCAAACGACTGTTTTAATTATACGTATGAATCGAACGGTGTCAAGAGATATGAAACGCGGCACGGAAATTGCTCACCAAACTAAGCAGTCGCCGCACTTCGTCTCTCGCGGCTTCGCAGTTCGGAGGTTAAACGCTTTATGATGAATTGGATTGCAGTCCTGTGGTGCAAAAAGATGCACAGCAAGGCTATGTGGCCGATTCACGGCCGCTACATTTGTCCACAATGTTTACGCACGTACCCGGTTGCATGGGAAGAACCGGTCGTTACCAGAACCGGCCCAGTTACCAGCGGGGCGCCCCAAACAGAACTCCAACACTCTACCGTTTCGCTCTACCAGTAGTCTGGTAGGATGGTGCTCTGCGTCTGGGCATCCACACCTTTACCGCCGTATCCCTGGAGAAAGCCGCGCTCACCGCGTCGGAATTGGGCGCTAATACGTTTCAGATCTTCTCCGCCAGCCCGCGGATGTGGCGTGCTCGTGTGCCCGATCCTGCCCAGGTGTCGAAATTTCGCGCCGCCCGCGAACGCTTCGACCTCTATCCCCTTGCCATTCATGTCAATTATCTGGTCAATCTCGCCTCCATCGATCCTGTGATCCGCACTAAGTCTATCGGCGGTTTTCGCGGAGAACTGGAGCGTGCCGCGACGATCGGCGCCGAATTCCTGGTACTCCATCCCGGCAACTGCCGCGGGCGCCGCACGGAAGACGGCGTATCCAGCTTCTCCGAAGCCTTCTGCGAAGCCGCCCACGGCTTTGTCCCTGGTAACCTCACGGTTCTGCTCGAAAACACTGCCGGAAGCGGCGCCAACCTCGGCAGCCGGTTCGAAGAACTTCGCGACATTCGCGTGCTGGCGAGCGAGCGGACCGACTTGCGCATCGGCTATTGTTTGGACACCTGCCATCTGCTGGCTGCGGGCTTCAATATCGCCACACCCCTGGGTCTTCGCGCCACGATCCGTAGTGCCGCCGACCTGCTCGGCATCGAGAACATCCACCTGATTCACGCCAACGATTCCAAAACGCCGCTCGGCTCGCGCGTCGATCGCCACGCATCCATCGGCAAAGGCCACATCGGGCTGGAAGGCTTCCGCCGCATCCTGCGCCATCCCAAGCTCCGCGTCAAACCCTTCATCCTCGAAACGCCCATCGACGAGCCCGGTGACGACCGGCGCAACCTGGACACCCTGAAACAGCTCGCGTATATTCAGAGGTGAGAGTATTGTTTTGGCGTTCCCGCGCCTTGCCCCGATCCTGTTATGCGTGGGCCTGTTATCGGCCCAAACTGAGTCCGTGCAACCGCGCGGTCGTGTGGAAGGCACAGTCCTGAACTCCGCCACCTCGCATCCCCTGGCCAGGGCGTGGGTCACACTGCGCGCGCAGTCCGGCGCCTTCGCGGCCACCGGCGCCCTCACCGACGCGCAGGGCCATTTCGCCTTCACAGACCTTCCCGGCGGCGAGTACAGGATCGAAGCCCACCGCGATAATTTCCTGAACGATTCGGGCACTCCGCTGACCCTCGCGCCCGGCGAAGAGAAGAAGGATCTGGTCCTCCGGATCACGCCCTACGGAGCCATCGCAGGGCACGTCCGGACCGAAGAAGGCGACCCCCTGTCGAATCTCCAGGTCACCGCGATGGTCTACGAATACCGCACGGGTGGCCGGCAGTTGGTCTCCCGGAGCAGCACCACGACCAACGACCTCGGTGAGTATCGTCTGTTCGGCCTGGTCGCCGGTAAGTACTTCCTGAGAACCGAACAGCGCACCACACCCGGCGCCGGCGACATCTACCCTGCCACATACTACCCGGGCGCGACGGATACTTCCGGCGCGGCGCCCCTGGAACTCGGCGCGGGACAGGAGTTGCGGGACAAGGATCTCGTGCTGTACCGGACCCACGCATGGACCATTCGAGGGAAAGTCGCCATGCCCTCAGGCGCGTCCCGGATTGTCGTGTCTCTCAATGAAAATGGTATAACCAGCACAGGCGTGGACGAGCGGACCGGCGCGTTCGAATTGCGCAGCGTGACCCCGGGCGTCTATATCCTGACCGCCCATGGCGGGGCCGGCGAGAAGACCTATAGGGCGCGACAGCCCATTCAGGTCGCCGCGAGTGACATCGATGGCATCGAATTGCACCTTGCGCCCTTCGTCGATTTGAAAGGCGTGGTTCACATCGAGGGCGCGACCAGCATCAAACCTTCGCAACTGAGTGTCGGAATGCAGGGAGTCACCGCTTGGGTCAAGGAGGACGGGACTTTCACCTTTCGCGATGTGCCGCCGGACATTTATCGCCCCACTGTCCGCGGGGCCGAAGACCTCTTCGTCAAAGGCATACACTGCGGTCGCGCCGATGTCACTGAATCCGGGATGGACTTGACCGGAGGCGCTGGCTGCGACCTTGCGATCGACCTCAGCGCCAATGGCGGACAAATCGAAGGCCAGGTGGTAGACGACCAGGGTCAACCGGTCAAGACCGTCACGGTGACGCTGGTAGCCCAAGGCACGCGGCGCACCGATCTTTTCAAGCAGACCGCTTCCGATGCGGGTGGCCATTTCCAACTTGTCGGCATCGCCCCGGGAAGCTACCGGCTGTACGCCTGGCAAGCCGTGGACTATAACGCCGTGCGGTACGATCCCGACTTCGTCAAGCCTTACGAGGCCTTGGGTCGAAGCCTTGAGATCGTGGAAGGTGCGCGGGAAAGCGTGAGCCTGCAACAGATCGGCAAATCCGCGGACCGCTAGCTTGCTACGATAGAATTTAGCCCAACATCTGAAGCCTTTATGCCCGAAAAGCCCTACGACCATACCCAGATCGAATTGAAGTGGCACGAGCGTTGGCAGAACGCCGAGTTCTACAAAGCCGAGGAGAACTCCGCCAAGCCGAAGTTCTACGTGCTGGAGATGCTGCCCTACCCCAGCGGCACGCTCCACATCGGCCACATCCGCAACTACTCCATCGGCGACGCGCTGGCGCGCTACAAGTGGATGCGCGGCTTCAACGTGCTGCATCCCATGGGCTGGGACGCCTTCGGCCTGCCGGCGGAAAACGCCGCCATCGCCAACAAACGCCCCCGCGCGAGTGGACCCTGCGCAACATCGCGGCCATGAAGAAGACCCATCGCCGCTTCGCCTTCAGCTACGACTGGGACCGCGAAGTCTCCACCTGCGAGCCCGAATACTATCGCTGGAACCAGTGGTTCTTCCTGCAAGATGCTCGAGCGCGGCCTGGCCTACCGCAAGAAGGCGCTGGTCAACTGGTGCCCGAAGTGCGCCACCGTGCTGGCCAACGAGCAGGTGGTGGAAGGCTGCTGCTGGCGTCACGAAGACACGCCCGTGGAACAGCGCGCGCTGGAACAGTGGTTCCTCAAAATCACCGCCTACGCCGACCAGTTGCTCGACGACATCGCGCAGTCTGGAAGGCGGCTGGCCCGAGCGCGTGCTCACCATGCAGCGCAACTGGATCGGCCGCTCCGAAGGCGCCGAGATCGATTTCAAACTGGCGGAAACCGGCCAGCCGATCCGCGTCTTCACCACGCGCGTCGACACCATCTACGGCGCCACCTGCGTGATTCTGGCGCCGGAGCATCCGCTCAACGAACAACTGCTGGATGCCGCCGGCAAGGCCCAGCGCCAAGGCCATGGTGGACGCGCGCGCCAATCAGGATCCGGGCGATATCGAAAAGGAAGGCTTCTTCACCGGCCACTACGCCGTCAATCCGTACAGCGGCGAGCAGGTGCCCATCTGGGTCGGCAACTTCGTGCTGATGGGCTACGGCACCGGCGCCATCATGGCCGTGCCCGCGCACGATGAGCGCGATTTCGAATTCTGCCGCAAGTACGGCATCGCCGTGCGGCCCGTGATCCGTCCCGTGGATGGCGAACTCGCGGTCGAGCCGGGCATGCACGAACGCCTATCACCGAATACGGCATCGTGGAGAATTCCGGCGCGTGGTCCGGCCTCGCCAGCGAAGAAGCGCGCCGGAAAATGGCCGCGTACGCCGAAGAGCACGGCTTCGGCAAGGCCGCCGTCACCTTCCGCATCAAGGATTGGGGCATCTCGCGCCAGCGCTATTGGGGCACGCCCATCCCGGTGATCCACTGCCCGAAGTGCGGCGTGGTGCCGGTGCCCGGAAGAGCAGCTGCCCGTGGTGCTGCCGGACCGCATCGAGATCACCGGCACGGGCCGCTCGCCGCTCGAAGAACGTGCCCGAGTTCGTCAACGTGACGTGTCCGCAGTGCGGCGGCGCGGCCCGGCGCGAGACCGATACCATGGACACGTTCATCGATTCGCTCCTGGTATTTCTACCGCTACTGCGATCCGCACAACTACCGCCGCGCCGTTCGATTCCGCCAAGATCGCCTACTGGTTCGAGATCGATCAGTACATCGGCGGCGTGGAGCACGCCATCCTGCACCTGATCTACTCGCGCTTCTTCACCAAGATGATGCGCGACATCGGCCTGATCGCCAACAACGAACCGGTGCGCCGCATGTTCACCCAGGGCATGGTGATCGCCGAGGGCGCCAAGATGTCGAAGTCCAAGGGCAACGTGGTGGGCGCGGACATGCTGGCCGAAAAGTTCGGCGCCGATACCGCGCGCATGTTCGTGCTCTTCGCCGCACCGCCCGAAAAGGAAGTGGACTGGCGCGGCGAAGGCGCCGAGGGCATCTACCGCTTCCTGGGCCGCGTCTACCGCTTCGCCACGCGCAACGTCGGGCCCGCGGGCGGCTCGCGGCGCCAGTCCGACCAGCAAGGTGCTCCGCAAGCTGCACCAGACGCTGCAGAAGATCACCGAGGATTTCGAGACGCGCTGGCACTTCAACACCTGCATCGCCGCCATCATGGAACTGGTCAACGTGCTGTACGCCGAGGAGACAGACATCTCAGCTCGCCGCTACTGGCCGAAGTGCATCGAGAAACTGGCGCTGATGCTGGCGCCCTTCGCGCCTTACCTGGCGCAGGAGATCTGGGAAGAACTGGGCAAGGAAGGCCCGGTCTTCCGCCAAGCCTGGCCGGCCTTCGACCCCGAACTCGCCAAAGAGGACGAGGCCGAAATCGTCGTGCAGGTGAACGGCAAACTCCGCACGCGCATCTCCGCGCCTTTCGGCACGCCGAAAGAAGAACTCGAAAAGCGCGCCCTCGCCGATGAAAAGGTGCAGCCCTTCCTCGCCGGCAAGCAGGTGGTCAAGCTCATCACCGTGCCGGACAAGCTGGTCAACATCGTGGTGAAGTAAGCCGTTTGTGTCGTAGTCACAATGGGACTACAATGAAACCAGGGGGAACTGCAATGAACCACGCCGACACATACGTCCGGGCGCGAATCGACAGCGCAACTAAGCAGCGGGCCTCCGATGCTCTGGAAGCCATGGGACTCTCCATTTCCGACGCGATCCGCCTGCTGATGCTGCGTGTCGCCGACGAACGGCGGTTACCATTCGAAGTCAAAGTGCCCAACGCAACAACCCGCAAAGCGATCGCGGAACTGGAAGCCGGAAAAGGCAAACGCTTCAAGAGTGTGGGTGCACTAATGGCCGACCTGAATGCGGACGATTGAACGATCGTCAGCATTCCGGAAGGACTATAAACGGGCGAAAGCAACACCGCGCCACGCCAAAGACCTCGATTCCCTTGTCGCGACGATCGTAACCCTCCTGCTGTCCGATCATACCATGCTCTGAGCGGTGACTGGGCGGGCTACAGGGAATGCCATCTCAAACCGGACCTGCTCCTGGTTTACCGCAAGGCCGACGCCAACACCTTACGTCTCGCGCGTCTTGGTTCTCATAGTGAGCTATTCGGCTGAGGCGACGCCCGTCCCTGAATCGCAGCTTCCCGTGCTGCTGCCCGACCGTATCGAAATCACCGGCACGGGCCGCTCGCCGCTCGAAAACGTCCCGGAGTTCGTCAATGTCACGTGTCCGCAGTGCGGAGGCGCGGCCCGGCGCGAGACCGACACCATGGATACGTTCATCGATTCCTCCTGGTATTTCTACCGCTACGATGCGCGACCTCGGCCTGATCGCCAACAACGAACCGGTGCGCCGCATGTTCACTCAAGGCATGGTGATTGCCGAGGGCGCCAAGATGTCCAAGTCCAAGGGCAACGTGGTGGGCGCGGATATGCTGGCCGAAAAGTTCGGCGCCGATACCGCGCGCATTTTCGTACTCTCCAACGCCCCCCCGAAAAGGAAGTGGATTGGCGCTTTGAAGGAGCCGAGGGCACATACCGTTTCCTAGGCCGTGTCTATCGCTTTGTGACGCGGACAACAGGGACCGGCGCCGACTCGGACGCCGGTGACAGGAAGGTGCGCCGCAAGCTGCATCAGACGCTGAAGAAGATCACCGAAGACTTCGAGACTCGCTGGCACTTCAACACCTGCATCGCAGGCTTAATGGAACTGGTCAACGTGCTGTACGCCGAAGAGAAGAACCTCAGTTCGGCCTTACTCGCCGAAGTGAACCAAAAACTGGCCCTGCTGCTCGCCCCCTTCGCGCCTTACCTGGCGCAGGAGATCTGGGAAGAACCGGGCAAGGAAGGTCCTGTCTTCCGTCAAAGCTGGCCGGCCTTCGATCCCGAACTCGCCAAAGAGGACGAGGCCGAAATCGTGAACCAGGTGAACGGCAAACTCCGATGAAAAGGTTCAGCCCTTCCTCGCCGGCACGCAGGTGGTCAAACTCATCACAGTGCCGGACAAACTGGTCAACATCGTGGTGAAGTAAACGAGGGGGGACAGCCCCCATAACTGGTGCGTGTCTATCTCGTGGACGCCATCGCCCGCTCCGGCCTCGGTTCTACTGCTTCCCACTCCAAGCGTTCCGCCGTATTCGCGTGCCTACCGGTTTCGATTTTTCGCGGGGAGCTTGCCGGTTTAGCCGCTGAACTTGCATGGCCGCCGGCACCGCGAGCAGTCTTCCGCCGCCACATCCCGGGTGGTGATCCATGAATTCGCTTGAACGAGCGGTTGAGCGCCGACTGATCGGCGAACCCACACTGAATGGCAATCTCGGCAAGCGGTAAGCCGGAATTCGTCATGAGATCTTTGGCCCTATCCACGCGGCGGTCCGTCAACCATTTATGAGGTGGCACACGAAAGGTCTGTTTGAATCCTCGAGCAAAGTGGCTTACCGATAATCCGCAAACCTCCGCAACCTGCCGGAGGACAATATTGCCGTCAAGATGCGCCTCCAGGTACTCAGTCGCCCTTCGCATCTGCAAGGGAGACAGTCCCCCGCAAGATTTCGGGGGCGAGATGGTCACCCCGCCATAGGAACTGGCAAGGTGGCAGTTCAAGGCGTGAAGGATGTGGTCCAGAAAGATCTTCGAGATGCGAGCGGGGTTCTCCAGAGAGGCAACGAGGGTCTGTCCCAGGTGATGGACGATAGGATCGAAGGCCCCTTGCGGCCAATCCAGCCGCTCCACTCCGGGTGCCCGATGGGCATAGGCAACCTCGTCCAGAGCGGCTTGGGTGACGTATAGGACCAGTGCGTCGAACGGATTCGGTAGCAGACACGATGGCTCATCCCGTAAATCGATTGCACTAACGGCCCCCAGCGGATAAGATCCGCTCGACACTTTCTTCTTACCAAGGAATTGCTCTATGAAGGGTATGGCTTTGAGTTGGAGCGCAACGATGTAGCCGCTCTGACCGACGATCGGCTGTGCAACCTCCGGGAGAGCGTTCTTGCTTCGAACTCTCCCAAACGAAAACGACGCCACATTGGATATCTGCACCTCCGCCGTCGGCGAATCCTTGAGATACATTGTCTCGGCGAGTCGATCCCAGACCGCGGGGATCTCGACGGATATTCCCATGTGCTCCCTTCCCAGCCCTATGGATGCTTCCCCACGGCGTTTTGGTTCATTGAAGCCCTTTTTGCATCTGTGAGAATCCCGCAGAAATAGCCCGGTCGTGATCGTTTCAGCCAAGAGGCTTTTTCCATCCCGGGCTAATGTGAGATCGAAGGGGAGCGGCGAACGCCCGGCATGCCTCTGTTTATCAAAGGAGATAGACCATGAAACTGATTACGCTTTTTCGAACTGGACTGCCCGCATGTGCGGTAGCACTTGCGTTCACCAGTCTTGCAACTCAGGGGACCGCACAAGGGCAGTCCGCTACAGGAATAAAAAATGTCATCCTTGTTCACGGGGCGTGGGCCGACGGCTCGAGTTGGTCGAAGGTTATTCCCTTACTCGAGGCCAAAGGGCTACATGTTGTTGCCGTGCAGATTCCGCTGTCATCCTTTGCGGACGACGTTGCAGCAACTCAGAGGGCAATTGCCCTTGAGGATGGGCCGGTCCTGCTTGTCGGTCATTCCTATGGCGGAGCCGTCATTACCGAAGCGGGGAACGACCCGAAGGTGCAGGGACTCGTCTATGTGTCGGCGGTCGCGCCGGACGTGGGGGAGTCCGCTCTCGGACTCATCGCGAGTGTGCCGACGCCAATCGAGTCCGAGCTAAGGCCCGACCAGAGCGGGTTCCTTAAACTGACTTCTAAAGGGGTTGCGGAAGATTTCGCCCAGGACCTTTCCCCCGGGGAGATTGCGATTCTGAACGCGACCCAGGGGCCCATCAACGTCGCGGCAATGAAGAGTCCGGTCACCATGCCGGCCTGGAAGTCGAAGCCGTCATGGTACATCATTGCGGCACATGACCGCGCAATATCCCCTGTTCTCGAAGCAAGCCAGGCAATGAGAATTCATGCGACGACAACGACAGTTCCATCGAGCCACGTCATCATGCTCGCGCGGCCCGCGAGAGTGGCGGCTGTAATTATGGACGCAGTATCAAAGGCCGGCTCCAATTAGCGGTGCGGCGGCGTCCTTCGCGGACGTCGCCATTCCTTACTCGCCCGTCCCCGCTGCCAACTGCACCACCGTCTCGATGTGATAGGTCTGCGGGAACAGATCGACCATCGTCATCTTCTCGATGCGATAGCCGCCGGTGGTCAGCGCGGCCAGGTCGCGCGCCAGCGTCGCCGGGTCGCAGGCCACGATGGTCATGCGGCGCGGCTGCAACTCCAGCAGGCGCCGCACCGCCGCCTTGCCCAAGCCCGGCGCGCGGCGGATCCAGCAGCACGAAATCGGGCGCGGCCTCCAGCTTTTCCAGGTACGCCTCCGTGGAGTCCCGCAGCCGTGCGCACATTGGCCAGCCCGGCGCGCTCCGCGTTGAATTCCAGGTCGCGGACCGCGCCTGCGCCCGACTCCACCGCGGTCACCTGCGCCGAAGCGCCGCGCCAGCGGCGAGCGAAAACAGGCCGACCCCGGCATACAGATCGAGCGCCGTCTCGCCTGCGCGCCTTCGCATCGAGCGCCGTCTCCACCAGCCGATCCACCAGGAACCGGTTCACCTGGAAGAACGAATTGCGGCTCACGCGGAAGCGCGCCTCCGTAGTCGAGCGCGCCTTCCACCAGTCCCGGAATGGTCTCCGCGCACCAGTCGAAGAAGCGGCGCGCCACCGGGCGGTCGCGTCTCCAGCACGTTGAACTGCACCTGCTGCTCGTCGGTGAAGATTTCGAGCGATCGCACGAAATCGCGGCCAGCGCGGATCGCGCAGCATCGCCAGCAAAGCCGCGATCGTCTCGTTGATCTTCGGCGACGCGATGGGGCACGCTCGATGGCGCACAGCTTGTGCGACCGCGCCTCGCGATATCCCAGGCGGCCGCGCTCCACGTGCAACTGCACGCGATTGCGGTAGCCCCACGGCTCGCCCGCGACCACCGCGATCTCGTCCGGCGGCTCGATCTTGCCCAGCCGCCGCAACTCTTCCACCAGAATGGCGCGCTTGGCTGCCAGCTGGTATTCGTAAGGCGCGTGCTGGTAGTGGCAGCCGCCGCAGCGGCCGAATACCGGGCACGGCGCGGGCACGCGCTCGGGCGCAGGCTCCAGCACTTCCAGCGTGCGCGGCGCGCACCAGGCCGGGCTTTTCGCGCTCCGCTTGCACGCTGGACGCGCTCGCCCGGCAGCACGAACGGCGCCAGCACCACGCGCCCATCCAGGCGCGCCAGAGCCGTCGCCGCCGTAGACCAGCTTCTCCACCGTCACTTCGAAATTGCTTACGATAAGATTTACCTCCATTCCCTTACCATGAAAACACGAGTCTTTTCCGGCATGCAGCCGTCCGGAAATCTGCACATCGGAAACTACCTGGGCGCGCTCAAGAACTGGGTGCGCATCCAGCACGATTACGAGTGCATCTTCTGCATCGTCGACCTGCACGCCATCACGCTCTACCAGGACCCCGCCGAGCTGCGCGCCAAAATCCAGGAGATCGCCGCGCTCTATCTGGCCGCCGGCATCGATCCCAAGGCCTGCTCCATCATGGTGCAGTCCGCCGTGCCCGCGCACGCCGAGCTGGCCTGGATGCTCACCTGCGTCACGCCGGTGGGCTGGCTGGAGCGCATGACGCAGTACAAGGTGAAGGCCGCCAAACAGGAATCCGTGGGCGACGGCCTGCTGCAATACCCCGTGCTGATGGCCGCCGACATCCTGCTCTACCAGGCCGGCATCGTGCCCGTGGGCGAGGACCAGGCGCAGCACCTGGAACTGACGCGCGACATCGCCCAGCGCTTCAATTCGCTCTACGGCGAGACCTTCGTCGTGCCCGGCACCAGCCTGCCGGCGGTCGGCGCGCGCATCATGGGGCTCGACGATCCCGACGCAGAAGATGAGCAAGTCGGCCACCGGCGCCAATCACGCCGTGGCGCTGCTCGATCCGCCGGCCAAGATCCGCAAGACCATCATGCGCGCCACCACCGATTCCAACCCCGCGGTGGATTTCGAAACCGCCGGCCCCGGCGTGCTCAACCTGCTCTCCATCTACCAGGCTTTCTCCGGCGACACCGACGACGCCATGAAGCAGCAGCTTCACCGGCATGCGCTACGGCGACCTCAAGAAGCAGGTGGCCGAGATGGTGGTCTCGCACCTGGAGCCGTTCCAGGAGCGCTACCGGCGGATCGTCTCCGAGCCCGGCTACCTGGCCGGCGTGCTGCGCGAAGGCGCGGAGCGGGTGGCGCCCATCGCCAACGACACCGTGCGGCTCGTCAAAGAGCGCATGGGCCTGTACACGTAGACAGGCAACCTGCTGTGCTCGCCGCATACTCTCCCCTACCTGCTGCGCCGACAACCGGAACTACCGGCTGCTGTGGCTGGCGCAGGTGGTCAGCGAACTGGGCGACTGGTTCTACTCGCTGGCGGTCTACAGCCTGCTGCTGGAACTCACCGCACAACCGGCGCAAGTCGGTGGGCCTCGCCGTGGTGCTGCAGGTGCTGCCCGCAGACCTTCGTCGCCCCCACCGCCGGCGTCATCAACGACCGCCTCAGCCGCAAGGCCATCATGATCGGCGCCGATGTGGCGCGCTTCTTCATCGTGCTGGGCATGCTGCTGGTGCGCACGCCGGGGATGGTGTGGCTGGTGTACCCGCTGCTGTTTCTCGAGACCGTGGGCGCGGCGTTCTTCGAGCCGGCGCACAGCGCCGTGATCCCGAACATCGTCGCCGGAAGCGAGATCCTGTCCGCCAACGCGCTGGCTTCGGTCACGTGGTCGTTCTGCCTGGCAGCCGGCGCGTCGCTGGGCGGCGTGGTGGCCGTGCTGCTCGGGCGCGACGCGGTTTTCATGCTCAACGCGCTGTCCTTTCTGGTCTCGGCGTGGCTGATCCGGCGGATGCGTTTCAGCGAGCCGCATACCGCCGGCCTGCCGCCGCTGCGCGCTCGCGACCTGGTGGATTTCACGCCCGATCGCTGCGAGGGTTCCGCTACATCCGGTCGCGACCGCGGACCTGTTCGCCACGGTGTTCGTCAAAGCTGGGCGGCGGCCTCCTGGGCGCCAACAACGTGCTGCTGCCGATTCTGGGCGAGCGCGTTTTCCCGGTGCACACTGGCCGGGCTGGACGCCGCGCCGCGGCGCCATGCTCGGCATGAGCCTGCTGATGGGCGCTCGCGGCGTCGGCGCGCTGCTCGGACCGCTTGATCGCGGTGCGCTGGGCGGGCGAACGGCAGGCGCGCCTGCGGGCCGGCATCGCCGTGGGCTTCCTGTGCGCGGCGGCCGGATACCTGTTGGCTGGGCGTCTCGGGTTCGCTCGCGGGCGCCGCTCTGGCGGTGGTGCTGGCGCACGCCGGCTCTTCCACCAACTGGGTCTTCTCCACCACGCTGCTGCAGATCTACACCGAGGACCGTTTCCGCGGCCGCGTCTTCGCGGCCGAATTCGGCCTCTGCATGCTCAGCATTTCGGCCAGCAGCTACCTGGCGGGCGTGGCCCTGGACTCGGCGTGAATCCGCGGACCTTCGCCACGATTCTGGGCGCCGCGATGCTGGTGCCCGCGGCGGCTTGGGTGGCGCACTTATTCCATCACAAGCACCCTTAACTGCGAGCCCTCCGCGCCTCCGCGGAAGACCCGCTCCATGGCCTTTTTGAAATCCGCCGGCTTGGCGTTGGGAATATCCAGAAACTGCTGCGGATTGCGGTCCACCAGCGGGAACCAGGAGCTCTGAATCTGCACCATGATGCGGTGGCCGGAGCGGAAGGTGTGCAGCACATCCGGCATCCAGAACTCGATCTTCTTCGGCTTGCCCGGCGTGAACGGCTCCGGCTTGGAGAGGCTGTTGCGGAACTTGCCGCGGAACGGTTCGCCCCGCACCAGTTGCTGATAGCCGCCCATGTACACGCCCTTCGGGTTGGGATCGGGATCGGGATAATCGTTGGGGTAGACGTCGATCAGCTTCACCACGAAATCCGAATCCGTGCCGGTAGTGGACACGTGCAGCACCGGCGTGATGGGCCCGGCGATGGTCACGTCGTGGTCGAGCGGTTCGGTTTCGATACGCCAGCACATCGGGCCGCGTGGAAGCGAAGCGCTGGTCGAACGTCATATAGTCCACCGGCATGCCCATGCCGGGCGCGATCTCGCCGGTGCGAGGGCACAGGCTTGTTGGGATCGCTGAGCATATTCGTCGAAACCCGCGGCGGCGGGCGCGTTCCAGGAGAGCTTGCCGCCGGCATCGAAATACAGGGAGCGGGCAGCGGCGTTCTTCGGCGGCCAGGCGTCGAAGCGGCGCCACTCGTTGCGCCCGGTCTCGAACAGATATGCCTTGGGAATCGCGCTGTCCGCGGCGGCCTTCAGCCCGTTGCCCTTGCCCTTCAGATTCTGCACGAAGAACGGCAGCTCGATGTTGCTCCTGAAAGAACTCGGAGGTGTTCGACTTGAAATTCAGATTGCCGAGCGTGTCTCCGCGGTCGCGCGCCCATCCGCCGTGGCGCCACGGGCCCATCACCAGCGTATCCGGCGCATTGGCGCCGTTCTTCTCCAGCGAGTCGAAAAGCTTCAGCGGGCCGGCCAGGTCTTCGGCATCGAACCAGCCGCCCACCCACATCACCGCGGGAGTGACGTTCTTCATGTGCGGCGCCTGCGCGCGCGTCTGCCAGTACTCGTCGTAAGCGGTGTGCCGGATGGTATCGTCCCAGTAGACGCTGGTGTGTTTCAGATACTTCTCGTTGGCGTTGGAGATCGGGCCCATGCGCAGGAAGAAATCGTAGGCGTCCATGGTGCCCGGGTCGAAGCGCACGGTGGGCGCTGGCCGTTCGGGCTCCGGCTTGCGCGGCAGGAAGCTGGAGTAAAAGCGGAAATTCGCGGCGAGGTGAAACGCGCCATTGTGGTACCCATCGTCGCCATTGCCCACGTCGCCCATGGGAGCCTGGGGCGATACCGCCTTCAGCGCGGGATGCGCGTTCATCAGACCGTGCGCCGCAAAGAAGCCGGGATACGAGATTCCCCACATTCCGACCTTGCCGTTATTGTTCGGGACGTGCTTCACCAGCCACTCGATGGTGTCGTAGCGTGTCAGTGCTTTCGTCCGTATCCTTCGGGCCGTCATAATGCGTCTTGTGCGGGCGCACGTCCACAAACACGCCCTCGGACAAGTACCGGCCGCGGACGTCTTCATAGGCGAAAATGAAGCCTTCCTTCTCCGCCGCCATCGAAGGACCCACCTGCGTTTTGTAGTTATCGATGCCGTATGGCCCCACATTGTAAGGCGTCCGCTGCATGATGATGGGATAGGGCTGAGACGCATCTTTAGGTACGTAAACTGCCGCGAAGAGGCGCACGCCGTCGCGCATCGGGATGCGGTATTCGTATTTCGTATAGTGCGCCACGGTATAGGCCAGCGAGTCGCGCTCGGCTTCCGTGAGGGGTTGGGGAATTAGCGGCTGCGCCAGCGCCGCGGCGCAAAGCAGCAAACTGAGGCAAGCCGGTTTGAGAGTCATCACCGCAAGTTTATAGCACGCTTACCGGCCGGAGGTGAACTTGGCAATTACAGTGGTGCCGGGGTCGGTCTGAATGGCCCGGATTTCCTTGCCGTCATCCAGCAGAACGCCGCGCAGTTTCATCGGGACTGTCGCGTCGGAGTCTCCGACGGAGAGAGTCAACTGCATGTTGACAATGCAATCGGAGTCCACCTCCACGGTCCCCGCGGTAGCCGCGTGCGGACCATCTGCCGTCAGGGTTACATTGCCCGTGCCCGTAACGTCGATGGCTCCGTTAGACGAAACCGCATGTGCCGTCTCTCCGGGCAGCATGGGAGTGGTGCTGCCCGAGATCGTAAAGGTATAACGCTTGCGCAGCGTGCCCGTGCTGCACACTTTTGGCGTCTTGACCATGACGCCGTGATCGGCGCCGCCTTTGTCCGTCTGACGAAATTGCACGCGCAGGAGATCGCCGGTCATGGTTCCGCTGAAGTGCTGGTAGGCCCCGGAATCGTCCTGGAGACTCCAGTTGAGGCTGCAATCGGAGTGCGCATCGTACTTTCCGGTCACCGGATTGCCCAGCAGGTAGCCCGCGAAATTCACCGACATGTAGCCGCTTACCGAGTTCGGGCTGTCGAACTCCAGACGACCAATGGCCGCGACCGGTGTGGGAGTGCCCGAAATCGTGGTATCACCGGAGAGTTGCGCGCCGTAGGCTCCCTGGAACTTCCGCGGATCGCAGACATCCGCGGAATGTGCCTGCCAGACCGCGGCGAACAGGAAGAGCCATTTCATAGCAGGTTTCCCTGCACGCTAAGGTCCGAAAGAGGTCTAGGCCTGGTTTGAGCGAACAGCGTCTCGATTATCACCTGCGAGAGGTACAAGACCTGCATCGGCGGTAAGTGTTTCCGGTGGACGGAGCCGCCCCGGCACTTTAGTCACTGAGAGGGGTACGCTACGGCCCGTCCGCAAGGCTTGCGGCATCGGGAAAACCCTGTGGTCATGCAACGATTTGCCCTTGCGACGCACTACTTCTTAAGCGCCCTGGGACGTTCGTTGACGTTGGCAATGCAAATGCTGTCCGATGTGCTGCAAACCTGCTCGTAACACATTGGGAGAACAGGACGGAACCGAATGCAACAAAATGACGATCCGAAAAAACGCCCCCTTTTAACACCCGAACAACTGCGCCTGATGCATCGCGTTCCCGAGAAGCCGAAGAAGGGAACGCCGCGGGAGGAATTTGAGAAACTCTTCCGAATCCCCGCCCCGACAATCGGCTGATCGCGCTCCTCCCTGCGAGTGGCGCCTGCAACTCCGACTTCAGGCAACCCGGTCACCGTTCCCGCCAGTAAGCACGCCGGCACTCCCAATCAGTAAGAGGACCGCCGCATCTGGAACTCGTATACTACGGGGAGAGGTGAGCTGATGCAGATACTGATTGGAGCCGCCATCGGACTGCTGGCGTGGTTCGTGCTGCGCTTCCTCGTGATGGGCGTGTACACCGTCGATCAGAACGAACGCGCCGTAAAGACGCGCTTCGGCCGCGCGGTGCGCGTGCCCGGCGGCAAAACCACCCTCGACGATCCCATCGCCGAAGTTCCTGCGCGCCCGAGGAGAGGGCGCGCTACACCTATCCGCAGGTGCGCGTGATCCCACCCGGCGGGCCGTATTTCAAGATGCCCTGGGAGAAGATCCACAAGGTCTCCATCGCCACCATGACCGTCAACATGGCGCTCGACCCGGAAGACCCCACGGCCAACGAGAGCGGCACGCGCCTGGAGGCCGTCACCAAGGATCAACTCAATACCGGCCTCACCGGCCAGATCCGCTACCGCGTGAGCGAAGCCAATCTGTACGCCTTCCTGTTCGGCATCAAGAAGCCCTTCGTCCACGTGATGGCCTACTTCGTCTCGGTGCTGCGCCAGCGCATCGCCAACTTCGAGGCCAAGCCCGTGGCCGCTGGCCGCCGCTGCGGCAGGCGCGGCGCGGCGCCGCCGATGTCATCGCCGCTGGCCGGCAGCGAGATGACCGGCATCTCCATCAACGACCTGCGCAAGAACCTGCGCGACCTCAACGAGTACATGGACCACGAGTGCCGCTCCGCCCCGGCGCGCTACGGCGTGATCCTCGACGCCTCGCTGATCACCGGCATCGACCCGCCGCCCGAAGTGGAATCGGCGCTGGCCGCCATCAACACCGCCCACAACCAGGTGTCGAGCGACATCAGCCTGGCGCAGGCCGCGCGCCGATCAGCGCGTCGTGCAATCCCGGCGCGCCGTGGAGATCGAAACCCTGCGGGCGCAGGCCGAGGTGGAGCCCGTCAAGGCCCTGGCCGCGGAACTGGCGGCGCTGCATCGCGCCGGGCCGGCAGTGCTGGGCGCCTACCTGCGAAACGTGCGCCTGGCGCTCTACGACAAGGCCGCAGCAGATCTACCTGGAGGCGGCCAAATGATCGATCTACCGGTTACCGGTATCCTGACGGCTGCCCTGATCGTCTTTGTGGCGGCATTCCTGGCCGAGCCGCTGCTGCTCGGGCTCGCGCCGCATCTTCGGCATCTACGCCATGGTGCAGGAGCGCACCTGCCGCGTGTACGTGCTGTTCGGCAAGGTGGTCGGCGTGCTGGACGAACCGGGCCTGCACTTTCTGCCCGCCAAACTCGGCGCCGTCCGCGTTCGTCGTCAACTTCCTGGGCAACTGCCACGTGCTGGATCTGCGGCTGGACCAGGAGTACCTGCGCAGCCAGCCGGTCAATTCCGAGGAAGGCGCGCCCATGGGCATCGGCATCTGGTACGAGATGTGGATCAGCGATCCGGTGGCCTATCCTGTTCAAGAACACCGACCCGCGCGGCTCGCTGCGCGCCAACGTCAGCAACGCCACCGTGCGCTGCCTGAGCAACATGCAGCTGGCGGAGATGCTGGAGACCCGGCACAACATGAGCCAGACGGTGCGCGCCGAAGTCACCGGCAAGTCGCAGGCGTGGGGCTACCAGCTGGGCTCGGTCTACATCCGCAAGGTGCACTTCCGCGATGTCGGCATGATCCAGCAGATCGAGGAGAAGGTGGTGAACCGCCTGCGCCAGGTGACCTCGCGCCATCAAGCAGGCCGGCGCCAACCAGGTGAGCGTGATCACCAGTTCGGCGGAACGCGAAGCCGCCGTCGAGTTCGCCAAAGCGGCGGCCATCCGCCCCGCCACGCTGGGGCAGGCGTTCCAGGAGATCGCCCGCGAACCGGCGGTCGCCGAGGCGCTGTTCGACGTGCTGGAGACGCAACGCATCCTGGCCGGCAAGGTCCAGCATCTCCCTGCTGCCTGGCGGCGCCGCACGGCCGCATGCTCGCCAATCTGATGGCGGCCGCGACCAAACCCGAGTAGCGCCGGTTCGATTGCACTATTTGGTCGTAAGCCGACTATCGTGCCGCTCTCTGTTTCGGCTTTCCGCGCGGCCAGAACTCACGGGCCACATGCACGCCCACATCGGCGCCCATGCCAATTCCACCGCTGGCCAGACCGGCGCCCAGACCGGCCGCGCTGGCAGGCTGCCACGCACGCGAAATCACACCGGCCCCCATGTTCCCGGCGATCCGGCCCATCGCCAGCGTCTTCCCGCTCCGGTTCGTGCGCGGCACAATAAAGGTGCTCTTCACCGCGTACTTCAGGCGCGGCCACGTTCCGTGCAGGTTCGAGCGCTGAAAGCTCAGATCCTCGTGATGCAGCGCGCCTACCCCCATTTCAATGGTTCCCTTTACGACATGCTGACCGAAGGACGACCCTACCCTCCTGGCGAATCCACCGGGACCGGAACCCCATTCGTGCGGGTAGTTGCGAGCGGTGTTGATACCGGCGGTCACCGCCGACCGCGCGGCGGATTCCGGGGTGAATATCTTCTTTCTGTACTGGTGCAGGAGTTGGTGCCTGGCCGGAGGAGGGCGGTGTTCGACCCCGTCCGCCGGCCAAACGAAGAGTATCAGGCCACACAAAGCCGCCGTCACCGTTCTCATCGCTCACCCCCTGCCGGAACTGGTGCAAGGAGCTCGCCAATGGTTCAGATGACGCGCCTAGTGAATTTTCACTCCCGATTTCGCGGCCAGGACGGTGGCGGCAAGCACATCCCTGCCCAATGGCGACGGATGAATGTCGCACGTAGTTGGGCTCAACCGGACCAGTAGTCCGGCTTTGCACGCGTCGCCGCCGTAACGAGTAGCGGCCACTTGAAAGGCCGTGAAGCCGTCCGCATAGATCGTCTGGAATTGCGCGCCCACCGCCAGCATCGTCGCGTTCAGGGCCTGGGCAATCGGTATCAGGTCGCTGGAGGGCGCGTAATAGCCCACTAACACAAGCTGGCCCCGGTAGGGTGCGGAACGAATTTCGGCCAGAATCCGCGTGAGATTGGCCGCGTAAGTTTGTAGGACGCCGGGCAATTGCGTACTCACGCAAACCGTGGGGCTGGGATTAGTGCCGCATTGACTCAATAACAATAGAACATCGTTGCTGCCGATACCCAGGGTGACCAGGTTGATCTGCTTATTCGATGTCAACGTGGAGACGGCGAATTCCAGTTGTGTTCCCGGATAATTGGTATGTAAACCCACCCAGCTCTTGAAGGGCGGCTGGCCCTGCGGCCCGGGGCTGTTGCATCCATAATCCAGCACGCCCGCCGCCACAAAACTGCCGCTGGTCTCGCCCGGGCAGGCGGCGTTGACTTCCTTCTTGGGATTTAGCAAATGCTCCCACGAGGCGATAATTTCCGGGTATCCCGTGAAGATGCTGGGAGAGGGTGGGGGCTGCGTCAAGAGCGTAGGATTCAGTCCGAATGCTACCGAATCGCCAAGTGCCAGATAAGTAGTATTACTCCCATTGGCGGCACATAACAAACTGGCCGAGCCGAGCAATGTAACAGCGATGATAAGTAATCGTCCCTGAAGTAACATGGTCGGAGTCTATCATGTCAGGCGCTAAACTTTTCGTATATTAGCGTACGATGGCTCTCCGGCCGGTTCTACTTCCTGTCCGCCCACCGGCACTTTGGAACCCGGTACTTACGTAATGCGCGGATAAATTTTTTAAATAGCAATGGCCTCTTGCATTTGCGAAACTTCTAGGGTAGACTCGTAATTCACGTTATGTTCAACAGCTTCACAGGCCGGCCGCTTCGCTGCACTCTCCCCAGCGCCATTCCTGTAAGCATTATTATTATTCTCCTGGTCATCGTATCCGGCCCCGCTTAGGCCGCCAGGAACCCGGTTCCCAAGGCCATCAGCGGGGCGAAACAAGCCCCCCTGATGGCCTTTTTCGTTAGGTAACGACTTATTTCGAGGCAGAACATATGTCAACGTTGATGAGCGGCGCACGAATGTTGCTGGAATGCCTGGCACGCGAAGGCGTGGATTGCATCTTCGGCTACCCCGGCGGCGTCACCCTTCCCTTTTACGACGTCCTGTACGATCACCACATCCGCCATGTGCTTGTGCGGCACGAAGAAAACGCCGCGTTCGCCGCGCAAGGCTATGCGCGCGTCACCGGCAGAGTGGGAGTCTGCTGCGCCACCTCCGGCCCCGGCGCCACCAACCTCACGACGGGACTGGTGGACGCCCTGATGGATTCCATTCCCATCGTGGCCATCACCGGCCAGGTGCCCACCAAGCTAATCGGCAGCGACGCCTTCCAGGAAGCCGATACCTTCGGCATCACGCGCTCCTGCACCAAACATAACTTCCTGGTGAAGCGCCTGGAAGACCTGGGCGCGGCAGTCCACGAAGCGTTCTACATTGCCGCCTCCGGACGCCCCGGGCCGGTCCTGGTCGATATCACCAAGGACGTTCTCCAGGGCCAGGGCCACTACCAGCCCGTCACCTCCATCCATCTGCCTGGCTATAAGGTCTTCACCGAAGGCCATACCGGCCAGATCCGCCGCGCGGCGCAGATCATTCAGGAATCGGAGCGCCCGCTGGTCTATTCGGGCGGAGGCATCATCGCCGCCGATGCCTCCGCCGATCTGCGCGAATTCGTAGAACGCAACGACCTGCCCACGGTCAACACTCTCATGGGCCTGGGCGGCCTGCCTTCGGAGCATCCCAACTTCATCAGCATGCCCGGCATGCACGGCAGCTACGCCGCCAATATGGCGTTTTCCAATTGCGACCTGATCATCGCGCTCGGCGTGCGCTTCGACGATCGCGTCACTGGACGCCTGGCCGCGTTTGCGCCACATGCCAAGGTGATTCACGTGGATATTGACCCGGCCGAGATCGGCAAGATCCGCAACCCCGATGTGCCCATCGTGGGCGACGTCAAGCGCGTGTTGGCCAAGCTAAACAAACTGGCGTCCGAAGAGAGGCCGGCCGCCGGCGAGAAACATATCGCCGCCCGCCGCGCCTGGTGGCACCAGATCCGCGAGTGGAAGCGGGAGCATCCCCTCCAGGTCTCCACCAGCGATACCGAAATCAAGCCCCAGCACCTGATGAGCGAGATCGACCGGCTCTCCGGCGGCCGCGCCATCGTCACCTCAGACGTGGGCCAGCACCAGATGTGGGCCGCGCAATTGATCCGCTTCGGCGAGCCGCGTCTCTGGGTGAACTCGGGCGGTCTGGGCTCCATGGGCTTCGGACTTCCCGCGGCCATCGGCGCCCAGTTCGCGCGGCCGGACAAGCTGGTCTTCTCCCTGGTGGGCGATGGCGGCTTCCAGATGTCCATCCCGGAACTGGGCACGGTGGCCAGCAACGGCCTGCCCATCAAGATCATCATCATGAACAACGGCTACCTGGGCATGGTTCGCCAGTGGCAGACGCTGTTTTACAACAACCGCCTGAGCGCCGTGGAACTGGACAATTTCCCCGATGCCGAAAAGCTGGCCGCCGCCTATGGCTTCAAGGGCAAGACCATCGACAAGCCCTGGGAACTGGCGTCCGCCCTGGAAGAGGCGGTCCGCGAACCCGGCCCGTACCTGCTCAACGTGAAGGTGACGCCGTTCGAAAATGTGTATCCCATGGTGCCGGCCGGCGGCGCCATCAACGAAATGGTGCTTGGCCCGCCCCAACCGGTGGCGGTCCCGGCCAAATAGCGAGGGTCCAAACATGCTGCAGATCATATCCTTACTTCTGGAGAACAAGCCCGGTGCGCTGATGCGCGTCACCGGACTCCTTACCCAACGCGGCTACAACATCGAGAGCCTTACCGTGGCCCGAACGCTGGACCCCGAACTCTCGCGCATGACCATTGTGGTGGACGTGGACGCCTCCCAACGCCAACAGGTAATTAAACAGGCCAACAAACTGATCAACGTCCTGCAGGCCACGGACCTCACCGAAACGCCGGCCGTGATTCGCGAACTGGTGCTGGTCCGCATCAGGATGGCGCAGGAGACGCGCACCACGGTACTGAAGGAAGCCGAAATTTTCGGCGGCCGCGTGGTGGACTCCTCCACCGAGGGCTTTGCCATCGAAGTCACCGGCGACCCCGAAAAGCTCGACGAGTTTGTCGATGTCATGCGCAGCTACGGCGAGATCGATGTCACGCGCTCCGGCGCGCTGGCCATCGCTCTGGACAGCAAAAAACTGCGCCTGCAGCCCCCCGTTCCGACCAGCGTGGGACAGGCTTCGCGGCCCGTCCCTTCTGAGACTGCTTAACTTTCCTGGAGCCAAGATGCCGAAACGCTATTACGAAAAAGATGGAAATCTGGATTATTTGAAGGGGCGCACCGTCGCCATCATCGGATATGGAAGTCAGGGCCATGCCCACGCGCTGAACCTGCGCGATTCCGGAGTCGATGTGGTGGTGGGCCTCTACCCCGGCAGCAAAAGCTGGGCCAAAGCCGAAGCCGCCGGACTGAAAGTAATGACCGTCGCCGAAGCCGCCAAGGCCGCCGACGTAGTCATGATCCTGGTCTCGGATCACATTCAGGCGGACCTCTACAACAAAGAGATCGCGCCGCATATGACCACGGGCAAGACCCTGATGTTCGCCCACGGCTTCAATATCCATTTCCAGCAGATTGCGCCGCCGCCCGGCGTGGATGTTTCCATGGTTGCCCCCAAGGCCCCCGGCCATCGCGTCCGCGAACTGTACACGGAAGGCGTGGGCGTGCCCGCGCTCATCGCCGTACACCAGGATGCGTCCGGCCAGGCTACCGAACGTGCGCTGGCCTATGCCCTGGCGCTAGGCTGCCTGAAGGCCGGTGTGATTGAAACCAATTTTCGGGAAGAGACCGAAAGCGATCTTTTCGGCGAGCAAGCCGTGCTTTGCGGCGGCGCCGCGGAACTGATCCGCGCAGGTTTCGAAACCCTGGTCGCCGCGGGCTACGCTCCCGAAATTGCCTACTTCGAGTGCCTGCACGAGCTCAAACTGATCGTGGACCTGATTCAGGAAGGCGGCCTCAGCTACATGCGCTACTCCGTCTCCGACACCGCCGAGTATGGCGATTATACCCGCGGCCCGCGTGTAGTGAACGACGAAACCCGCGCCGAAATGAAGCGCATTCTCGCGGAGATTCAGTCCGGCGAATTTGCCCGCCAGTGGATTGAGGAAAACAAGACCGGCCGTCACAAGTTCCTGGCCATGCGCGAAGCCGCGCAGGATCAGCCAATCGAAAAGGTGGGCCGCGAACTCCGTGAAATGATGACCTTCCTCAAAAAGAAAAAGGAAGTAGGCGTACCCGTAGCATAGGACAGGCCTCCGGGCCTGTTCCCTTTTGGTTCTCTTATGAAAATCTTCACCTTCGATACCACTCTCCGGGACGGCACGCAGGGCGAGGCCGTCTCCTTCTCCGTGGATGACAAGCTTATCATTGCGCAGAAACTGGATGAGCTGGGCATCGATTATATTGAGGGCGGCTGGCCCGGATCCAACCCCAAGGACAAGGAATTCTTCAGCCGGGCCGCCGAGCTCAATCTCAAGCACGCCAAATTGACCGCCTTCGGCTCCACGCGCTTCGCCAAAAATCCCGTACAGGAGGACCGCAACGTGCGCGCCCTGGTGGAGGCCGGCACGCCCGTGGTTTCCATCTTCGGCAAGACCTGGGACCTGCACGTGAAGCGTGCCCTTGGCATCACCGAGCCGGAGAACCTCGTCCTCATCTCAGACACCGTCAAGTACCTGGTAGATCACGGCAAGGAAGTGGTCTACGATGCCGAGCATTTCTTCGATGGGTACCTGGCCAATCCGGCTTATGCTTTGCAGACGCTGGAAGCCGCCAAACAGGCCGGCGCTTACGTGCTATGCCTTTGCGATACGAATGGCGGCACACCCACGGCGCGCCTGGTAGAACTGGTCGCCGAGGTCCGCAGGCGCTTTGACGGCGTGATCGGCATCCACACTCACAACGATTCCGACGTGGCGGTGGCCAACACCCTGGCTGCCGTAGAGGCCGGAGCCACTCACGTGCAGGGCTGCATGAACGGCTATGGCGAACGCTGCGGCAATGCCAACCTGGCATCGGTCATCGCCAATCTGGAGCTAAAACTGGGACACACCACGGTGGGCGCCGACCGGTTGGCCGGCCTTTCCTCCGTCTGCCGCTTTATTTCCGAGCTGGCCAATCTGCCGTTGCGTAACGATCAGCCCTTCGTGGGTAAGAGCGCCTTCGCCCACAAAGGCGGAGTGCACGTCAGCGCCGTCCTGAAGGACTCCCACACTTACGAGCATGTCGCCCCGGAAACCGTTGGCAACCGCCAGCGCGTTCTGGTAAGCGACCTCTCCGGTCGCGGCAACATTCTTTATAAGCTCAAGCAACACGGGCTGGCCGATCGCCTGGGAGAAGACGCGCGCCGCGAACTGCTGGAGCGCATCAAGCAACTGGAATACGAAGGCTATGAACTGGAGGCCGCCGAAGGCACGTTCGAATTGCTGGTCCGCGAGGCGCTCAATCCGGGCATGCAATTCTTCGACGTGGATAGCTACGAAGTGACCACGCGCGCCGCCGGAACCGGGCCTTCCCGCACCACCGCCACCGTGACGTTGCGCGCCCAGGACGGCGTCCATTCCGCTACCGAAAGCGGACATGGCCCGTTCAACGCCCTGCACCTGTGCCTGCGCAAGTGCCTCTCCAAGCTCTATCCGCAGATCGCCGAAGTACGCCTGACCGACTACAAAGTCCGCGTCCTGGACTCCCGCAAAGGCACCGCCGCCAATGTCCGGGTGCTCATCGAATGGAGCGACCACCGCAAAAGCTGGTCCACCGTGGGCGTCTCCGACAACGTCATCGAGGCCAGTTGGAAGGCCCTCGTGGATGCCATCCGCCTGGAACTGATGCGGCTCCTGGAAAAGGACGCCTCCATCGAACGTGCCGTGGAAGACTACTGCTGGGGCGTCTGACGGACCGGCGGGTTACGTCCTGGCCGCGAACACTACGATGTGCCCGCCCGGTTCGTGCACCCCGATCTCCCTCATGCCGTAGAACGTGGTCCGTTCCGGCATGGTAATGGGGTAGCCATCCAGGCGCTTCAGCACATCGCCGAAGTCTTCCACTTCCACGAATAGCCCGACGGTGTTGGCCTCGCCTTTGGGCGCGAATTTGGGCTCGTCCTTCTGCACGCTGGCGATCGTCTGCATCATCACCTCGGCGCCCTCGCGCACCAGGATCACGAAGCCCAAACGTTCGCCTTCCGGCGCCTCCACCGTCTTAGTGAAACCCATGCGATCCACCCAGAACGGCAGCGACTTCTCAATTTCCGCAACCATCAAAACAGGAGTAAGTTTCATCTCCCGATGCTAACCGGGCGGGGTGCCCGCCGTATTGGAAAAAACGGCCACGGGCGCTCCGCCGGCAAATTCGTGAAAATCGCGGATCAGGTGCGCCTGGTCGAAGTATCCCGCCTCTGCCGCGATGTCCGGCCATTGGGGCCGCTCCGCGCGTCCGGCCAGTTCACAGGCGTACCGGAATCGCAGCACCCGGCTCAGATGCTTTGGGGTGAGGCCGCTCTCTTCCAGGCACCGGCGGCGGAACTGCCGCATGCTGAGGTTCGCCTGCCGCGCAGCCAGTTCCAGGTCGCAGGCGCCGTGCTCGGCCGAGATCGCCTCGATCGCCCGCTGCACCGGGTTGGGCGCGCTATTGGGCGGCGGGATGCCGTCCAGCAGCAGCCGGATTGTTTCCCTGGGGGTCCGCGCCTGTCGCAAGCGTTCTTCCAGTGTGCGTGCGCGCGCGCCCCATGCACCTTCCAGGGCAGCGATCCCGTCCGTCAGATCCGAGGGCGCGACGCCCAGAAACGTGCCGGCCTTCCCGGGATGAAACCGCACGCCCACAATCTGCAAGCCGCCCGGATAGTAAAACTTCTGCGCCGCGGTCATGGTCCCCACCATGCGCAGGCCTTCGTCCGCCGAATAGACGATGTCCAGGCAGCCATCGGGCCTCACGGCATAGCCGCGGGGCTCTCCAGTGGTCTCGGAACACCAGGCGCATTCCACCCACCGCTGCCAGGCGGCAGCCGGACGATACTCGCGGTAGCCTTGAGGCGAATCCACTTCCCGATCCTAACCCGGCGCGGCCGGAACCAAACCAGTCGTTTTTACTATGATGTCTGAGCGGCGTGAACGCCGCAAGAGCATAACCGGACTAAACGAAGCCCGCATTTCCGCGGAATCGATTTCCGTACGGCCGATCGAGGCAAGACGTCTTTCATCTCCTCGATGTTCTGGCTGGTTAGGTCGGCGACGATGCACCCATGGCCGGACCCTGCCGGCATCGCAAAACGCAATCAGGTATGACTCACGGCGCGTGCCTGTTCCAGTGCCTTTTGCGCGCCCAGTTTCATGGCGGCAATGTCGTTGGTGCAAAACAGCAGATCGACATTCTGACGCGTCCAGAACGGGAGATCCTGCGGGGCGATGCCGGCGGCCGTGAGTTTGCCGTGCGACCTGGCAGTCTGCACGATGTGCGCCGCGGCTTCGTACACCGCATTGTGGCCGGTTTGCCCGGGAACGCCCAAGCTGGCGGAAAGGTCCGCGGGACCGATGAAAACGGCGTCCAGGCCCGGTACGCGGCAAAGCCGTCCACCCGATCCACCGCTTCCCGGGTCTCCACCTGGGCCATCAGGCACAGCTCCCGGTTCAACTTCCGCTGCTCCTCGCACACCGGACCGTCCAGGCCATACTTCACCGAGCGCGACACGCTGAAGAAGCCGCGCACTCCCTCCGGAGGAAAGCGCGCGTGCTCCACAAACTCCGCGACCATCTCCCGAGTATTGGCCATCGGCAGGTCGAGAATGTGTCCGGACCGCACTCGCAAGCCTGCAGTACCGTAGTGCGGCTCGGATTTGGTATCCGGATCATGGTCAGCATCCCGAGTCCCGATGCGATCCGGCACAGATCGGCAGCCTGCGCGAACGTCAGGAAAGTATGTCCATTTCGATCCACGCGGCTTTGAGTATCCAATGAGCGCCGCCATTTCGAGGAACGTCGGATTGTAAAGGTAAGCCGCGGCTCCGTATATGGGGCCGCCGCCTTGACCTGCCAGAGCTTGCTGCATTCGATTCATCGGATCTCCTGTGGGGCTGTTTGATTTTCAGCCTGCCGCGCCGTCCGGCGGCGCCACCCGGCCAAAGTGAGTTCCCGCGATTGCGGGTCATGATTCGGAAATACGAAAACATGGCCGTGTAGCCGGTGATCAGCAGCACGACGTGCCCGATTACGCCAATCATGAAGTTGTGGAAGGGAAAATTCAACCGGCCGAGGTCCCAGACTTTTCCAGCGTCGAGTATCAGGGTGGCCCATGTCGTGAATACCAGGCTCGCGGCGATCCCGGCATACGCACCGGTGCGGCTGGCCCGCTCGAAAAGAAAGGCGGGCAGAAACAGACCCGCCAGTCCCCCGGCAGCAATGGCCGAGAGCGTGTACCAAAGCGACAGCGCCGTACCGTGGGTATGCGCCAGAGCGGTCGAGACAATGACGCACAACGCTCCGCACAGGGCGACAATCGCTTTGGCGACGATCAGCCGCTGCCAGTGGTGGAGTTGGGCCGCCAGATCCGATAGTAGTCTTCTACGCCGATGGCGGACAGGCTATTGAAATCCGAAGAGAGGTTCGCCATTGCCGCGCCGAACAGCGCCGCCAGGAACAATCCGGCCAGTCCGGCCGGAACGTGGGTGGTGATGAAGTGCGGAAAACCTGGTCGGCTTTCGCGATGGCCGGCGGCAGCACTTCGCCGGTCGAGCGGTAGAACGACCAGCATAAGCTGCCGATCAGCATGAACAGGCCCATACCGGAACACACAACACGGCCCCCAGAGCGATGCCGCGCAATGCGGCGCGGTCCGACTTCGCCACCAGGTAGCGCTGCACGATGGTCTGGTCCGCGGTGTACTTCTGCAAGTAAAAGAAGAAGCCGTAAAGCGAAAGAACCAGGAATGTCGGCTTGCTTAGATCGGGCTGCATGCTTCCCAGCGAGATCTTGTGATTCGCCCAGGCGAGATGGAGCGCTTCCGCGGCCCTCCCGGCGGCAGAAACAGCAGGAACCCGAGACAGATGAGAATGCCGGCCCAGAGCTCGAAGCCCTGCAGCAACTGTTCTTCGCGGCCGACTGGCAGAACCGCGAAGGCAAAAAACCGGCAGCATTCTCCCAGAGCGGCGCGTTCGTTGCGCTCTCTGATGATGACGGCAAAACCTGGAACATGAAAACCCTTCCCGGAACCCTGCCGCACGAAGCGGTCACGCTCCGGCGCCCTGGCTGGTCCCGGTCCTACCATAGCGAAGGCACCCTCGGCTATACCGTCGCCGCCCAGGCCCCCAACGGAGTGATTCATCTGATCAGCAGCATGAATCATCCCTCTCTGCACTGGGAGATGAACGAAACCTGGATTCTCTCCGGAGGCACAACCGAGACTCCCGCGTCCGCGGCGAAGGGGACTGCCATCAGCGAGACCGAGCTCTGGCCGAACGGCCGTGTGCGCGCGAGCTGGTCCGGAAAACAGGATGCCGGCGGCCGCTACGTGCTGGACGGCGTCGAAACCTGGTACACCCCGGGCGGCGCTCGCGAGTACCAGGCAACCTGGCGCAATGGCGTCAAGACCGGCACGGAAACATGGTGGTCGGAGACCGGCGCCAGGATCTCCGAATGGGCGCGCCGGCCGGATGGCTCCGCCTTGTGGACGCAGTATTGGCCCAACGGCGCCCGGAAGCACGAATCGCGTTGGAAAGACGGGCGCTGCGAGGGCGAAGCCGCAGCGTGGGACTATTCCGGCCGCCAGACGGGCAGCTACCGGTTCCGGAACGGCGAACTGGTTCAATAGATGTAGGAGCGCGGATGAACATCTTCGGTATTACGATGGGCGATTCCTCCGGAGTCGGCCCCGAGATCCTGCTGCATTCCTGGCGCAGCGGGGAATTGCGCGTTCCCCTGGTGGCCTATGGGGACATGGCCGTGTTGCAGCGCGCCAACCGCGCGCTCCATTACGATGTGCCGTTGCGCGCCGTCGCCGCCCCGGCCGATTACCGTGAAGGCTCCCTCAACGTGTGCGACTCCGCCATCCTCCGCGACGAGGATGTGCGGCCGGGACAACTCAGCGCGGCCTCGGGCGCCGCGGCCCGCGAATACGTGGTCGCGGCTACGCGTGCGGCTCTCGCAGGCGACATCGCCGCCATGGTGACGCTCCCCATGAATAAGGAGGCTACGCAGCTTTCCGATCCTGTGTTTGTAGGCCATACGGAGCTGATCGGGTCCCTCTGCGGCGCCTCCGACGTAACCATCATGCTGGTCTCCGAGCAGCTCATCGTGACCCACGTGAGCACGCATGTTTCCCTGCGCGAAGCCATCGACCGGGTAAAACAGCCGCGCGTCCGCCGCATCATCAAGCTGACTTGCGACGCCGTCGCCCGCCTGAAGGAAACGCCCCGTATCGCCGTGGCGGGGCTTAATCCGCACGCGGGCGAAAACGGCCTCTTCGGACGGGAGGAGCTGGACGAAATCCGCCCGGCGGTGGAATGGGCGAGAAAGAACGGCCTCCCCGTCGAAGGGCCCCTGCCGCCCGATACCCTGTTCTTTATGGCGGTGCGGCGCCGGCTCTATGACGCCATCGTGTGCATGTACCACGATCAGGGCCATGTTCCTTTGAAGCTGCTGGATTTCGAAGGCGGCGTGAACGTGGCGCTGGGCCTCCCCATCATCCGGACGTCTGTCGATCATGGCACTGCATTCGATATCGCGTGGAAAGGAATCGCGTCCACCCGCAGCCTGGTCTGCGCCCTGGAACTGGCGGTCAAAATGGCTGCCGGCCCCCGCGCCTGATCTCATTCGTGCGCGAACTGCATGGCGTACAGCTGCGCTGGACCGCTTGGATCTCTGGAAGAACACCGTCGTGGTATTCTGTGCGGACCATGGCTACCATTTAGGGGATCACGGCGGGCTGTGGCATAAACTGTCCCTCTTCGAGAATTCCACCCGTGTGCCATTGGTCGTGTACGCCCCCGGTCAGGCGGGAAACGGCCACTCCTGCACACGCCTCACTGAGAGCGTGGATCTTTATCCCACTCTGATCGAATTGTGCGGCCTCGACCCGCCCGCCGGCCTCGAGGGCACGAGTTTCGTGCGTTTGTTACAAGAGCCCGCGAGGAAATGGAAACATGGCGCGTTCTGCATGGCAGACCGCGGGGAAGAACTGGCGGAGGCGCCCGAGAAGATCTCGTTTTTCGGCCGGTCCGTGCGCAGTGAGCGCTGGCGCTTCACGGCATGGGATGGCGGAAGACAAGGTGAGGAGATCTACGATCATTCCGCGGATCCCGGCGAGTTGCACAACCTCGCGGAGAACCGCTCCCACGTAGAGATCGGAACGAAAATGCGAGGCTTGCTGCAGCAGGGATGGCGGTCGGCGCTACCGGAGCCCGCCTGAGCAAACCCCCAGCGAGAATTAACGGCCCGTGAGAGATTCCAGGAAGCCGAAGGCTTTTGCGACGGCGGCTTCGCCGGACTCGCCGAGAAACGACTCGTAAGAGCTGGTCGAGCCTTTGTAGAAGGCGTCCCGGATCTGCACCGGGTTCTTACTCCGTAGCGCCTCCAGCAAAGGACTGTGCTCGGCTACCACGGCGGTCAGCTTTTGTAATCCGTGGCTGCGCAGCATCGCGGCGAACGCGAACAGCGGAACGGTTACCAGTTCGAGCAGGCGGCCTAGTGTATCGTTGCCGGCGCAATGCCAAACGTGGCGGTGGAATTCCAAATCGGCTTGGGCAGCTTCGTAATAATTGTTGGATTCGACGGCGGCGCCAAGGACCCTGAGCCGCCGTTCGAGTTCTTCCAGGTCGGCATCGGTCATGCGCTCGGCGGCAGCCTCCGCGGCCATGCATTCCAGGACTACCCGAACTGCAACCCTCTCCCGCACGTCCTTTGGCGAAAGCCGCGTAACGGTCGTGCCCAGGTTGGGCTTTCGGGTCACCAGCCCGGCGTATTCGAGTCGTTGCAGCGTCTCGCGAACAGTTGCCTGGCTGACACCGAGCCGCTTGGCAAGCATCAACTCCCGGAGAGGAGTTCCGGGCATGAGAGATCCATTCATGATCTCCTCCCGGATCTGCTTCTCCACTACCGAGGCTTTGTCGGTTCGGATTGTCGGTTCCGGCAAATCGGCCAAGGCGAAGCTTAACATGAAAAAACTCTTGACACAATAATTTGATCGCTCATATTATCGATAATACAATCGATTCAAGCGGCCGCCCGGATTGCTGCCGCTTGCCATGAAGGAGCATTCGAATGTTGCTCAACACAAGATCGCTCGCCAGGCTCGCCATGATTGCCCTGGCATCACTCACTTCCCTGCTGCTTGCCCAGATTGGCGGAGGCTCCATCGTCGGGACCGTCAAAGACGCCACCGGCGCCGCGATTCCTGGCGTAAAAGTCACGGTCCATAGCCAGGAAACGAATGAAGAACGCACCGCAACCACCAATGCCGGCGGATATTACGAATTTCCACTGCTGCCGGCGGGCCACTACCGGCTCACAGCGGAGGCGAAGGGCTTCGAAAAAGTGCAAGGCGAGGTGTTCGACCTCGCAACCGGGACGCGCCCGCGAATCGATCTGACCCTGCAAGTAGGGTCGGTCAACCAGACCGTGGAAGTGGCCGCGACGGCGCCCCTGATCAACACCACCACTACGGATCTCGGGGTGGTGATGCCACGGGACCGCATCGCCGAGTTACCGTTGAACGGCCGCAACTTCCAGGAACTGGTAAATCTGCAAGCCGGGGTGATCAGCGGGCCCTCGAACAGCGCCGGCAGCCGGGGCGGCATCTCGTTCAACGGCTCGACGGCGCTGGGCACCAACATCCTGCTGGATGGTGTGGATATGACCTTTGGGGAGGTGAACAGCACCGCCAGTTTCCAGGGCGCGGGCGGCGGCCGGACGCTGATCAACGGAGTCAGCCTGGAGGCCATCCAGGAGTTCAAGTCCACGGCCAGCGCCTATTCGGCGGAATATGGACGGGCCGGCGGCGGGGTGCTCACAATTGTCACGCGCTCGGGTACCAACGACTTTCATGGCACGTTGTTCGAGTTCCTGCGCAACGATGCGCTGGACGCGAACGACTTCTTTTCCAACAAGAACGGGCTCGGCAAATCGCCTCTCCGCTGGAATCAGTTTGGAGGCAACCTGGGCGGCCCTCTGCGTAAGAACAAACTGTTCTTCTTTTTCAATTACGAAGGCGCACAGGTGAAGCAGCAGGCGCAGGTTACGGGCAACGTTCCGACCCCGGCGCTGCTCAGCACCCTGCCGCAGCCCATGAGCGCGGTGCTTTCGAAGTACATGCCGGCGACCTATGCGCCCACGTCGAGCCCTTACGTGGGCCTGCATACGCGCGACGATCAGCAGGTAAACAGCGAGAACACCTATATGGGCAAAGTCGATGCGCTGCTCGGGCAGCATCGCCTTGCGGTGCGCTACAGCTTTAACGATCAGACGTACTCTTCGCCGAGTCTGGAGCCAAGCATTCGCACGACGTATCCTTTGCTTTACCAAAACGCGGTGGTGGAGGATACGTGGTCGCTGAGTTCCAGCGCGCTGAACGAACTGCGGGTGGGCATCAGCCGCGTGGATCTGAACCGGAACCCGTCCGGCTATGAGAACATCCCGGCTTATCTCACCATCCAGTCCATCAAATTTTCCCAGCCCAACTTTATTCACTTCGTGCCGACTACTTACTCGCTGTCCGATAACTTCACGCTGATTCGGGGAGCGCACTCGATGAAGATGGGAGTGGACTTGCGGGATGTGCGCAGCGTCCGGATTCAAGGCGGCCCTCCGAGCTACAGCTATGTCACTTATGCGGACGCCATGGTCGGGGATCCGCAGACCGTGGGACTTTCCTTTACGACGAGCAAGGGCCTCCGGACGACGAACGAGGGCTTCTACTTCCAGGACGACTGGCAGGTCTCGAGCCGGATTCAAGTGAACCTGGGGCTGCGTTATGACTATTCCCCTCCCTTGCGCGGCGGCTTCAATGTGGATAGCAGTAATCCTTTCGGGCCGTACAACGCGCCCCAGGCGAATATGTTCGCACCGGATGGCAATGATTTCGGGCCGCACGCAGGCTTGGTGTGGCGCAGCCGCGCCGCATACCGTGGTCCGTGCCGGCGGCGCGATCAGCTACGTCATGCCGCAGCCCATTTTCTATTACGACATGGCCTACATCAGTCCCCAGCTCTCCGGGGTCTCTTCGTTTTCCGCCGCCGATGTGCCCGCCAATTACCTCGTGTATCCCAATGCCCTCCCCTTTCAGACGGCTCTCGAAGAGAACCCTTCACTGCTGCCTTCGGGCATTCACCTGTCGCGCAGCGTAGCGGATTACAACCGCCGCGATACGTACGTGAATATGTGGAACCTCAGCGTGCAGCAGGAGCTATCCAGGACTTTGGCGGTACAGGCCGCCTATGTGGGCCAGCGCACCGATAAGCTGATCTCCGTCCGCCCGTTGAACCTGGTGGATCCGGCGACGGGACAGCGCCCCGATCCGGCATTAGGACAAATCAATTATGAAGAGAACGCCGCTAACATGACTTACAACGCGTTAGAGTTATCGGTCAATCAGCGCGTCTGGCATAATCTGAGCTACGATGTTTACTTCACTTGGGCGAGCACCAGGGGCTACTATACGCCGGACGATACCATCACATTCACGGGGAGCGGCTTGCAGGATCCCAATAACATCGCCGGGTCGGTCGGGCCGCTCGAAGGGCTGCCGAAGAAGGTCTTCCGGTCGGTGTTCAGCTACGCCATTCCGGGAGGTCATTTTCAAAACGCGTTTCTGCGCGGTGTGTTGGGCGGCTGGACGCTGCGCGGAATTCTCGGATGGCGCTCCGGCGTGCCGCTGAACGTAGTCTCGGGCGCCGATTACGTCGGGAACGGCCGCAGCGCCGGACAGCGGCCCGACGCAGTGGCGGGCAGCGATCCATATATCGAAAACCTCAATACGCAGATGTGGCTCAATGCCGCGGCGTTCAGCATCGCGGGCGTGAAGGCGCAGAAGCGCTTTGGCAACCTCGGCTTTTACGCTTTGACCGGGCCTGCCGCGTTCACTCTGGATTCCGGGTTGCACAAGACCTTCGACATTACCGAAAGGCAGCACGTCACGTTCCGGCTGGAAGCGTTCAATACCCTCAACCACACGACCTTCGGCAATCCGAATACGACGCTAAACAATCCGAATTTCGGATTGATTACCAGCGCCGGCGCTCCGCGCGCCTACCAGTTGGCCCTCAAATATGAATTCTAAATCTATCGTCATCCTCGCAGCGCTGGCGGCAGCGCACTTGAGTTTCGCTGCGGCGTCGTTCACGCAGGCCAATCTGTTCCAGGCGGGCGATGGGGGACATAAACTCTATCGCATTCCGGGAATCGTGGTGACCCATCGCGGCACCGTGCTGGTGTATTGCGAGGCGCGCCGGTACACGGGCGGCGACTGGGACACCATCGATCTGATGTTGCGGCGCAGCACGGACCGGGGCCGGACGTTTTCACCGGCCCGCACGATTGGACAGGTCGCCGGAGCGATCGAGCGGAACCCGGTGGCGATCGAGCGGCGGCAGGGCAAACCCACGGACGTGACTTACAACAATCCGGTGGCCATCGCCGGCCGCAACGGCGTCGTGCACTTTCTTTTCTGCATCAATTACATGCGCGTATTCTATATGCGCAGCGACGACGACGGCCAGACCTTCACCGCGCCCGTGGAAATTACCGGCGCGCTCGATGCGTTCCGCCCCGCATATGCCTGGCGGGTGGTGGCGACGGGCCCCGGACATGGAATTCAGTTGAGGAACGGGCGCCTGCTGGTCCCTATCTGGCTGGCGCTCGGAACACAGGGCAACGGGCACGGACCGGCGTCGGACGCCACCATCTATAGCGACGATGACGGCAAGACCTGGCACTGCGGCGAGATCGCGATTCCCGCCACGAGCGAGTTCCCGAGCCCCAACGAAACCGCTGCCGTACAACTGGCCGATGGCCGCGTGATGCTGAACGCGCGCGTGCCCTCGGCACGCAACCGGCGGGTCATTGTGACCGGCCCGGACGGCGCTTCCCACTGGTCCGCCCCTCATTATCAGGAAGATCTGCCGGACCCCATCTGCGAAGCCGGCTTCGCCAGCCTCCTGGAGAAGCGCCGCGGCAGCCTGCTCCTGTTCAGCAATCCCGATAACCTGATGCGCGCCGACGGGAAGGACGTGATCAGCAAGGACCGGAAGAATCTTACCGTGCGGCTGAGCAGGGACCAGGGACAAAGTTGGACGGTGAAGCGCGTCATCGACCCGGGGCGATCCGGTTACAGCGACCTGGCGGTGCTGCCAAATCGGGACATTCTTTGTTTCTACGAATCGGCTGGAAAGTATCTGACGCTGGCGCGATTCAATCTAACCTGGGTAACTCAGGGGAACGGCTCACCTGGTAAATAACATGGAAACTACACTCGCCGGGATCTTTCCGGCACTGGTTACACCTCTTGCGGCGGATGGCAGCGTGCATACCGCCGCCTTGGAGCAGCTTTTGGAGCGCGTTTACACAGCGGGCGTGGACGGCGTCTACGTGTGCGGCAGCACGGGCGAAGGTGTGCTGCTGGACGCGGCCGACCGGCGCAGAATCGTGGAGGCGGCCGTGCGCCACTCGCCGCGCGGAAAGCACGTAATCGTGCATGTGGGCGCATGGTCGCTGGATGTGTCGGAGAGTCTCGCCAGGCACGCCGAAAGCCTACACGCTTCCGCGATCAGTTGCATTCGGCCGCCCGCGGTAAGCTACGGGGAGATGCTTTCCTGGTATCGCCTGCTGGCCGCCTCCACCGGCCTTCCCCTGCTCGCGTATTATTTCCCTGCCTCCACGGGCGAATCTCTGAATGCGGATCAGCTTACCGGGATCTGCGAACTGCCGGGCGTGGGCGGCCTGAAGTATACCGACTACGACCTCTACACGCTCTCGCTTTTGGTGCGTGCCGGCTACCCTGTGTTCAATGGCAGGGATGAAGTGCTGGCCGCCGGCTTGCTGATGGGCGCCTGCGGCGGCATCGGCAGCATCTACAACGCGGTACCCGGATCCTTCGTCGAACTTCGGAGGCTCGCCGTGGCGGGAAATTGGGCCGGGGCACGGGCCGTTCAGGACCGCGTCAACGATCTGATTCGGGTGCTGCTGCGGTATCCGTTCCTCCCGGCTCTGAAGCAGGTGCTGACCTGGGAAGGAATCGAGTGCGGTGGTGTGGTCAGACCCCGGGGCGGACTCTCTGCCGCGCAGGAATCGGAACTGCGCGCATCGCTCGCCGCCCTCGAAATGTTTCCATCGCTGTGAACCGCTGGACCGGTTGGAAATGGCTGGTTGTCGCGGTGCTGTGGGGCGTGGCGCTGCTCAACTATCTGGATCGCCAGGTAGTCTTTTCGCTGCTGCCTCTCCTGCAGCGCGATTTGCACGCGACCGCTTTCCAGTTGGGCCTGATCAGCACCGTGTTCCTGTGGACGTACGGATTGCTCAGCCCACTCGGGGGCTGGATCGCCGACCGTCTCGGCCGCACCCCGGTCATCGTCGCGAGCCTGGCCATCTGGAGCATCGCTACATGGCTGACCGGCCACGTTCTCTCCATGCAAGGGATGCTGTGGACGCGGGTCCTGATGGGAGCGAGCGAAGCCTTCTACCTTCCCGCGGCCCTGGCGCTAATTGCCGATCTGCACACCAGTAAGACCCGGTCCCTCGCCACCGGCCTGCACCAGAGCGGACTCTACACCGGCCTGGTGCTCGGCGGCGCCTGGGGAGGATGGATGGGCGAACACTCGGGCTGGCGCGCCGCTTTTTTTGTTTTGGGAATCACCGGAGTGGCGTACCTGGGGATCGTCGTGCTCGCACTACGGGGGGTGCGGGACAACTCCGCGGCACGCAAATTGAAAGGGCGGCCGATGGAATTGCTTCGTCTGCCGGGCTTTCTCGCGGTCACAGCAGCATTCACGGCCATGGCCGTGGCAAACTGGATCGTCTACACCTGGCTGCCTCTGTTTCTCTTCAATCGCTATCACCTCAGCCTCTCCGGAGCCGGCTTCTCCGCGACGTTTTACCTTCAGGCGGCCAGCTATCTGGGGGTGGTCGCCGGGGGAGTACTGACGGATCGTTGGGCCGCCCGGGACGGCCGCGCGCGCGCCTGGGTACAGATGGCGGGGCTCGCCCTGGCGGCTCCGTTTTTGGCGGTGCTCGGCGCCACCGGATCGATGCCGGTGCTGATCGCCGCCTTGATCGCTTTCGGCCTGGGGCGCGGACTGTTCGACTGTAATACGATGCCGCTGCTGCTCAACGTCACCGGTCCCGACCGCAGCGCCACAGGGTACGGAGTTCTCAATCTGGCGGGATGTCTTGCCGGCGGCATCGGAGCGGCGGCCGCCGGGTGGATGAAGGAAAGCATCGGGCTGGCGGCGGCATTCGAGATGGCGGCAGTGGTGCTCCTCGCCGGCGTATTTTCCCTGCGCGGGTTGGCCCGCCGCACCGCGGGGAGTTAGTGGAACGGCCAGTAATTAACCCTGCCGGATTACGAAGTAAGGCAGGTTGGACCGCTGCTCGTTCAATCCGGGATATAGCCAGGCTGCCTCTCCTTCGTGCAACTCGAAGTAGTACTGCAGCGGATATTCGGTCTGCGTGTACTCGCCCGGAATGGTGATCTTATGCCTGTTTCCTACCGCCGGCATCTCCTCGATCATGTAATTCTCTGCCTGGTTTACATGGCGATAAAGCAGTTTGACCGTGACCGGCCTCTCCGCCAGCAGTTCGACTTCGACCGGCCGGCCGGGCTTAAAAATCCGCGGCGGTGCGTGACGGCACCCGACAGACGGGCGCTTTGGCCGCCCCAGCGCTTCCTGGATTGCCAGGCGCACCCGGTCCGCTGACTCGCCCGCTCTGGCCTGCTCCAACCGTATCTCCAGCGAGGCGATGTCGTCCTCGATGGCCCCGATCCGGTCCGCCCAATGGCCGCGCAGGTATTTCTGCTCGCCGTAAGTGATATCCGGCTTGTATACCTCCCGCAGCGGCAGGGCGAATTCGGCCCACGCGGCGCCGGCCGCGCGATATTGCTTGATGGCCGCTTCCAGCGCCGTCCGGTCGCCGCTCTGTTCGAAGATGCCGAACAAGGTTCCGGCGCGCAATTTAGCGGCGTAGAACCGGCCGAGCCCGATGTGGATGCCGGCATCGATCGTGAAGCGGCGGAACGCCGGCGTCTTGGGGCCCAGTTTCTTTGCAGCCGCCAGGTGCGTAGCACCCGCAGCGGCGTAATCCTCCAGCCAGCAAGCTACTTCCACCGGCGAATACTTCCCCGTCCGTTCCCCGTGCAACATTTCGGTCACATAGTCATTGATCCGGGAGAACAGTTGTGGGTCGAACGGGCTGACATTGCCGAACACCTTGGGCGCGGGGGTGTCGCTGTAATGGTGCTTTTTGGGGTCTGTCAGGGACATGTTCACATACATCTCGACCCAGTAGGAGTTGTGTGCCGCGGAGGCGCCGTGAGCCGTAGTGAATGTGGGAATCACGCGGCTGGCGTTCGCCATGGCCAATTCGGCATCCGCCGCGGCCGCGCCGAACTCCTGACGCAGCCAGCGCCGCCACACGTCCGCTTCCGCTTTCGGGTTGTATAGGTGACGTCCGAAAATCCGATAGTAGTAAAGATATTTTTCCCAATCCCAACGCGGAGTCAGGGATGGATCGGCATACGCCAGTCGCCCTCCGGACATACCGGAGCCGCGGCGTCCTTTGAAGTAAAGAGGTTCCTGCAGTTCTACGCCATCGGCGCCGCAAAAACTCGAGATGCGCCCGTAGCCGGACGCAATCTGCGGGTCGCCCCATAGCAGGTGCCGCAGCGATCCGGGAAACATCCGGTACATGATTCCGTATTTGCGGTTCTCCTTGTACAGGTCGCCATACCCGTAGCGCATGAAACTGCGCTCCCCGCTGCTGAGCTTGAAAAGGCCCGAGCCGGAAGCTCCGGAGCGCGCCTTCTCGGCCTTCCGGATGTCGGCTTGATGGTATGGCAATCCAAAATGCTCGGCCCAATACTTCGGGGAGACCACTACCTTCTGGCCGGTGTCCAGGGCGATATCGATCATCTGCCGGTCGATTCCCTTGGCGTGCATCTCGATCTCGATTTTGCGCCCGGACAGAGGCATGCCCTCGAACAGCACTCTCCAGAAGTCGTAACTGCCTTCGGCAACACCGCTCTCGCCGTGGATGCGGATGTTCACGCCGGTGATAGCGGGGCACGCCTGGAGCACCGCTGCCAGCGCGTCGCGGCAATAAGGGGCGTGGTTTTGCGGATTCACGCCGCGGATGAAATGATTCGATTGGGGAGTGTCGATCCACTCGTACGCGTGGGTCCACAGCCCCAGTTGGAAATCCAATCCACGCCGCGCCGCTTCGCTGCTAATGAAGCGCAGCATCTCCAAATTACTTTCGCGCTCTCCATCGGACAAGCCGGTGACGGTCACGTCATAGCCGGGCACCTTCACCAGAAACGGATAGGGGAACAGGAAGTACCCGTCCAGCACCTGCCGCATGACGTCGTAGCCGAGCCCCAGGGTCAAGTTGAAACGGTTCCAGCGCTGCGTGGCGAGCATGGTGAGGTACTCGGGCCACATGGCGCGGTCGCGGAACCAGGGCAGGTCTTCCACGTCGCTGCAAATGGCGCGGTTGATGCTGCGAATGCGGTTGGCGGGGCTTTCGACAACGGGTTTCGGAACGGCCAGAGCGGCTACCGGATCCGGGGAATTGCGTGCGCGGTCGGCCAGTTCGAGCACCGCGTAAACCACTCCGCGGGTATCGTGCCCGCATGCCAGAAGGACGCTCCTTTCCCCGCTCTTGCCGGAGATGAGACCCAGCGACTCGGGGCGGGATGCCACCGTCACATTCGCGGTTTTGGCTACGGCCACGGCGGCAGCAGACGCGCGGCCCGCAATCAGAATGCAGAAGTCCTCCGCCCGGGTCTCCGAAAGCGACTTGCCGGTCTTAACGCTGACGCCCCGCGAGGCAAGCGCTTTGCGCAGTTCCTCTGCGGCCCAGACGGACGGCGCGGCGGCGGCCACGGGGTCATCGGAATTAAGAATGATGGCAACGGCCGGCGAAGCGGCGGCGAGCGGGAGTGCGGCTGCGGCCCCGCCCATAAACTGGCGACGATTCAAATGTGAAGAGGGCATGATCCATGAACTCGCGCCGGCATCCCGGAAACGGGGCAGCCGGCGCCGGTTGGCATCCGGCGCTCAGCATAACATCCGGCGCTGCGAAAGCGGCCGGCGATCGCTACTCTTTTTGCAGAATACGGTGTGAATGGTATTCGTAGGAGACTAGCAGCATACGGCTGAACTTGCACTTCACCACCACCTGGTAAGCTACCGGGAACCCGCGAATGCCTTCGCCTGCGAAAATTGCCCGCAAATCGCGCAGCGAACGCGCCGACGCGCAGTATTCGGCCGCTCCGTGCGTACCGGCAGACGTGATGCCGGAAAAGACCACAGTGCCCAGCCGGCCGCGATCCGAATCGCGGGTGTCGATGACAGTCACCAGCCCGTAGACATCTACAAAATCGCCGTTTGCGTCTTTGGCGGGCACAATCATACGACTGTTGGTCCGGTCCCGGATCACGAACTCGCGGACGGTCGGTTCGTAGTCTACCGTCAGGGGAGTGTCGTGCAAGACCTGGGAGATGACGGCGCTATCGACCTCTCCGATGTCTACAGCTTTCATACCTACGGTCAGCCCGGCAACGCCCGCGGCGGACAGCCCGAGTTGCTGCCCTTCGATGTGGAGTTGAAGCAGGCCATCGATTCCGGGCGGCCGCTGCTGTGTACGGAGTGCCTGGAGCGCACGTTCGGCAATACGTTCGAGAGCTTCCTCCCCTATTTCGCGCGCGAAAGAGTAGGCTGGTACATCTGGGGCCTGTGTGCGGGCACCGCGCAACATCACTTCCCATGGCGCTGGCCCGTCGGTTCGCCGGAGCCCAAGAACTGGTTCCACTGCATTCTTTACCCGGACGGTACGCCGGCAGTTCCGGTATGAAGAGCCGGACCGGAAAGCCGCCAGGAAACAGGAGATCCCGTGAGAAAAATATCGCTGCTTGCATTAGCAATTCCGGCCGCCGCGCTGCTGATCCCCGGCCAGCCCGCCAAGGTGCGTTACATCAACCCGCTTTCCATCGAAGACACGCGCAGCATCGCGGATCCGACTGCGATTCGCTTTGAAGGAAAATACTACCTGTTCCTGTCCGGTGGAATCGTCTGGACCTCCGGCGACCTGGTGCACTGGGAGCATCATCCCCTGACCCTGCCGGGCGGCCGTCGCGTGACTGCGCCGAATGCTTTCGCTTACCAGGGAAAGTTCTATCTCACCGGGAATAACACCGGGCTCTTTCGCGGACCAGGGCCGCTTGGTCCTTACGAATACCTGGGCGACTTTCACGACGTCAAAGGCGGGAAGATCCTCCTGTTCGATTCCATGGGGTTCGCCGATACCGGCGGCCGCATTTACATGTACTACTCAGGCGGCCACACCGACGGCATTTACGGCGTGGAACTCGATGGCAAAGACCTCACGCGGTTTGCCGGACCCGTCCAAAAACTCTGGACCTTCAACCCCGCGCACGTCTGGGAGCGCTACGGAGACAACAACGAAGGCGCCGAAGTAAGCTGGCTCGAAGCGCCGTGGATGACCAAACACAACGGCACTTACTATCTTCAGTATTCCGCCCCGGGTACCGAGTGGAAGACCTATGCCGTGGGCGTTTACACCAGCAAGCATCCGCTGGGTCCATTCACTTATGCGCCGCGCAACCCCATCCTGGTACACCGGAACGGTATGATCAACGGCACCGGACATCATAGTGTGGTCGAAGGACCCGATGGCAACCTGTGGGCCGTCTATACGATCCTGTATCGCAACTGGAGCGTCTTCGACCGTCGTATCGGCATGGACCCGGTGGGCTTCGACGAAAAAGGGAACATGTTCGTCCACGGGCCTTCGGAGACGCCGCAGTGGGCGCCGGGGACGGCGCCGAAACCGTGGCTGGGCAACGACAGCGGCTCAATCGCGCTGTCCCTCAACCGGTACAGTTGGGCGGCCAGCAGTTCCCGCCCGGGTCGCGACGCCATGTACGCCTTCGACAACAATGTGAGGACGTGGTGGCAGCCGGCCGGGACGGACAATCAGCCGTGGCTTATGCTGGACCTGGGTTGCCGCAATCCCACCGATCCGAATCAGGAGTTCATGATCGATTCCGTGCGGATTCTGCTCGACGCCGCACCGCCGGAGCATCCCGAACTGAACGTGGACGGGCACAAAGGCTGGTATCCCAGCGCCGGCCGCGGAATTGCCCCTGCCGCCTACCCGTACAAAATCGAGGTGTCGCTGGATAACAGGACGTACACCACGGTGGCGGACCGCACGCATATCGCGAAAGTTCAAAATGTAGAATTCGCAGAGTTTCCGCCGGTCCGTTGCCGGTATGTGAAGCTGACTCTTACCGCTCTTCCCAAGACCGGGTCGCTGGCGGTCCTGGATTTCACCGTGTTCGGCAAGGCGGCGTCAGGTTCCACTCAAGCGGCGCCCCTGCCTTAACCGGCAAAAGCTACTCTTACGGAAACACCTATGACGCAATCTCATCCCATATTTCGACTCGCAACGCTGGCAACCGCGCTTGCCGCAGCCGCTCTGGCACAGGGGCTTTCCCCAATGCGCCCGCCGGCGGTGCCCCTGGTGGCGCACGATCCCTACTTCAGCATCTGGTCCAATACCGACCATCTCAACGATGCCGGAACCGTACACTGGACCGGCAAACCGAACAGCCTGACCGGACTGCTGCGTATCGACGGGCTGACCTACCAGGTGATGGGGCGCGAACGGCAGGGCGCTCAGCCTCTGCCGCAAACCCGGGTCGAGGTGCTGCCGACCCGCACCATCTACGAGTTTGCCGGCGCGGGAGTCACCCTGGCCCTCACGTTCTTTACGCCGGCGCTCCCCCAGGATCTCGACGTACTTTCCCGCCCCCTTACCTACCTGGAGTGGCGGGTCTCTTCGGCGGACGGCAATGCTCACGAGGTCGCCGCATACTTCGATGCCGGCGCGGACTTGGTGGTGAATACCGCCGATCAACCGGTCATCTGGTCGCGATATCAACTGGATGGGCAGCCCGTGCTGCGCATGGGATCGCGGGAGCAGGCGGTCCTGGCCAAGCGGGGCGATGACCTGCGGATTGACTGGGGCTATCTGTACCTGGCGGCCGATCGCGCCGAAGGAATCACCTCCGTGGGCATGGCGCACGGCGAAGCGATGGCGGCCTTCCGGAGCGGTGGCCGCCTGCCGGATTCGGACGATTTCAGTGAGCGGCCGGCGCCGCGGCGGGGTGCGGGACAGGTCCTTGCCATGAGCATCGATCTTGGACGCGTCGGCACGCAGCCGGTGTCGCGATATTTAATGCTGGCCTACGACGATCTGTACTCCATCGAATACTTCCAGCGGCGCGAACGTGCCTGGTGGCGGCGCAAAGGCGCCGGGATGAGCGACCTGCTCCGCCTGGCACGCAAAGAGCACGATTCGCTCGCGGAACGCGGCACGGCCTTCGACGACGAATTGATGGCGGATCTGCGGCGCGCGGGCGGCGAAAAGTACGCCCGCCTGGCAGCACTGGCTTACCGCCAGATGCTGGCCGCGCACAAGCTGGTGGCGGACGTCGATGGCACCGCCCTGTACTTCCCCAAAGAGAATTTCAGCAACGGCTGCATCGCCACCGTGGACGTCATCTATCCCAGTTCGCCGTTCACCCTGCTGTTCAGCCCCGATTGCTGCAGGCGCAGCTTCAGCCGGTGCTGGACTATGCCCGCATGGCCGCGCTGGCCATGGCCCTTCGCGCCGCACGACCTGGGCACCTATCCGCAGGCCAACGGGCAGGTCTATGGCGGCGGCGAGCGCACCGAAGACGAACCAGATGCCGGTGGAGGAGAGCGGCAATATGCTGATCATGGTGGCCGCGCTGGCGCGCGTGCAGGGCAATGCCGCCTTTGCCGAGCAGTACTGGCCGCAGCTCACGCAGTGGGCCGAGTATCTGAAGGAGAAAGGGCTGGACCCCGAGAACCAGCTTTCGACCGACGATTTCGCCGGCCACCTGGCCCACAACGCCAACCTCTCCATCAAGGCGATCCTGGCGCTGGGAGCTTACGCGCATGCTGGCCGAGATGACCGGCCACAAGCAGGATGCCGCGCTCTATCGCAAGACGGCGGAGGAGTTCGCGAAGAAGTGGGTCGGAGCTGGCGGCCGACGGCGACCACTACAAACTGGCCTTCGACCAGGCCGGGCACCTGGAGCCAGAAGTACAACCTGGTGTGGGACAAACTGCTGGGCCTCAACCTGTTCCCCGCCGAGGTGGCCCGCAAGGAGATCGCGTTCTACAAGACCAAGCTGAACAAGTACGGCCTGCCGCTCGACAATCGCAAGGATTACACCAAGCTCGATTGGATTCTGTGGACGGCCACGCTGGCCGGCGATGCCGCCGATTTCGAAGCGATCGTGGCGCCGGCCTATCGGTTCGCCAACGAATCACCGAGCCGCGTTCCGCTCACCGACTGGTACGACACGGTGACAGGAAAACAGCAGGGATTCCAGGCGCGCTCGGTAGTCGGCGGGCTGTTCGTGAAAATGCTCGCCGATCCGGCAATGTGGAAGAAGTATTCCCATCGCGACGTAGCGGACAGAGTAGGGCAATAGAGTCTCCCGGCTCGACGTTCCGCGGCTCTCCATCGAAACAGCCAACCGTTGCGCGGGTCCCTCGCCGCCGGCCATCAATCGGACTGGCGAAATCGCACGTACAGAGCTGCCGGCCACTGGAACCCGGAAGCTCCCCGCCATTCTATCGGTTCGACCGGCTCAAGGGTCGGCAATCTGCGGACCAGCGCGGCAGTCCCGAACGTGGCTGCCATGCGGATCAGGGACGCGCCGGCGCATGCATGCGGCCCTGCGCCCAGGGCGACGTGTGCCCCGGCGTGACGCGTCACACGGAGCTGGTTCGGTTCCGGAAATTGAGCGCCGTCGCGGTTGGCGGAACATAGAAGCAACACCGCTCGCTCGCCTTCGGCAACGGTCGCCTCACCGATCGTCACCTCATCGAGAGCCACACGGAATATCCGCCGGGCCAGGCCGGCATAGCGAAGCAGTTCTTCGATAGCCGAAGGCAGCAGGTTCGGATTGTACCGGAGACAGGCGAGTTCCTCCGGATGGCGCAACAGCGCCAGCCAGGCAGTCGCCAGAAAGCAGGGCAGCGTCTGGGAGAGCGCCACGAAGGCCGCCGCAGCCATCGGAATGTTTCTGTCCGGAATGCTCCGTTCCAGCTCCGGATTTGCTGCCCTGGCGGCGCTCTGCAGTTGCGAATCGTCGGGGTTGGCGGCGGCCGCCGATATCTGTTCCGCCAAAACCATCAGCCGTTCCGCATCCGCGGCATCCGCGCCGGTAACGGCAAGGGCCAAATCGGCACACCACGGCCGCGCGAATTCTTCCACCAGGTCCACCGCCCGATTCGCAGGTAAGGCGTTCATGCCGCGGTGAGCTGCAGGCTCGAGCGCCTGTTGCCATTCCAGGAGCCGGGCGCGGGACAACGCAACCTGGGTACGGGCGCGCAAACCGGCTTGCTGGTCTCTGTGCTCGACGCTCGCGCAATCTGCGCGCTTCGCGCCGGCCGGCCACAGGCGCGGAGCGTGCAGGGCGGCGAGCACATCCGCGTAACGGCTCAATACCCATGCCTGCATCTGCCGGTCGAAATAGGCAGCTTGCGGCGCAGAGGGTGAAAGCGGGTCGCTGGATTCGAGGCTCATTCCGCCGGCGCTTTCCAGTTTAGCGAGCACACGCAGCGCTGGCACACGGGATCCGTAGCGACATCCAGCCGGGATCGGAACTCCAGCCCCGCCGGGCCGTTCAACACAGCGGCCAATCCGTCATCCCCGACGCGGCCAATGGGCCGGTGGAAGAAGCACGGACGCACCAGGCCATCGCTTTCGATCACGGCCGATACCCATGGCGCATTGCACCGCGGAGCCTCCGGTTGGCACAAACCCTCACGGGCGCGAAAGTGGAGCGCGATGCGGCGCAATTTGTCCGCAGTATCGGCCAGAAACCGGTCGCCGCCCCACTCCTCCAGCAGCGCCTCGATCTCCGCCTCCAATGCAGGCAATTCCGCCGCGCCGGGAGCGATTTCGGCCTGTCGCGACGGAGTCCATCCCTCGGGCCGGTTGAATGCGCCGGAGCTCACATCGGCGGCGAGAAACGAAATCGATTCCAGGCCCATATCCCGTGCCGCGCGCGCAGTAGCGCGGAGGCAGTGGAAATTCTCGCGCTGCACGGTGCACCGTGCGAGAATCGGAAACCCGGGACGCACGCGATGGATGGCCGCGACGCCCGCCGCAAGCCGGTCGAAGGCCCCCATGACGCGGCGAATGCGGTCGTGGACCGGGGCCGGCCCGTCGAGCGACACGATCGCATCGTCCACGTGCTCCGCGATGTTCGCGGCATCGCGTTCCAGCAGCAATCCGGTGCTCAGAATGGTGGTGCGGATTCCCAGACTCCTCAGGGCCGCGCACAACGGGAACAGGTTCGAGTGCATGAGCGGCTCTCCGCCCGACAGCACTACCCAGCGCACCGACAGGCGCCGAAAATCTTCGAGGTAGCGCTCCCACTCGCGGTCGCCGATTTCGCGCGCGTCGGTGGCTTTCCAGATGTCGCACATCACGCAGCGGCAATTGCAGCGGCTGTGCGGATAGAGCACCACTACCGGCAGCGACTCTACCACGTGGTTCATGCGGCAACTCCCTTTCCTGCCAGCCGGAAGTCATCGCCCAGAACCTCCGCGGCGGACCGCGTCAGCGCGGCTACATCACAGGCAACCTGCCAGCGGCCGCGCCCCTGCATTTCGATCGGCTGAAGCTGTCCGTCAACCAGCGGGGCCACCTGCGCAGCCATCGCCGCAGTAACCAATTTCACCCGGCCTCCTACCAGCACCATGGCGGGATTCATTCCCAACAGCGCCTCGGCCGGAGTTTGTCCGTGGTCGGGCGTCACCACCAGGTCGGCCATGCCGCCGGCGCGAATGCTCCCCTCTCCGCATTCCAGTCGCAGCATTCGGGCAGGAATATCCGTCACCATTCGATACACGCGTTCGATACCGGCCTGGCGGCGCGCCCATTCGATCTCATCGATCAGATCGCCGGCGCCGGTCAGCGCCGAGTCCGTTCCGAGGGCGATCGGGAGATCGGACTGTAGAACTTCCGTGGACAGGCTCCGCCCCAGGACGAACAGGTTGGAGCTTGGGCACCACACCAGGGAGGCGCCGCGCTGCCGCATGAGGGCGACCCCGTCCGCGTCCAGTGCGACCCCGTGCACAACGATAGTGGTTGGCCCCAGAACGCCGGCGGCGTCCAGGCAGTGAATTTCGTCGCGCGCTCCGGCATCGGTACCCTCGCCCGCATGAATCAGGAACGGCGCACCGGAAGGCCGGCCGGCATAGGCGGTCGCCACGTCTCCGTCAAATCGTAAAGAATGCGCCCATGCCATACGCCGGATCACGCGAACCGGAAAATCCCGCTCGAAGACCGCCGGCTCATATGGATTGTGATGCGCCACGGTAGTGACGCCCGACAGCAGATTTTTGATGCCTCCCCACAGGAGCCGCAATTCTTTGGGGATCCGCAGATGCTCGCGCACAGGCGACTCGTGCGGCCGGTAGATATCCTCCGCCCATGCCGTCGCATTAGCGTAGGGGCCGCTGCCGAGGCGCGGAAAGAGATTGAATTCCAAATGGTCGTGGGCGTTGATCAAGCCGGGCAGGACCAAAAATCCACTCAGGTCCAAAACAGGACCGCATCCAGAGTGAGCGCCAGGACGGACGCGTCCGGCCTCGATGCTCAAATCCAGGGGCAAGGCTTCGGTGGCATTCCGTGCGACCCTGGCGCCTTTCAGGATCATATCTTTCGCCAGCTCCCGATCCAGAGGGCCGGAATTCGCGTGTAGGCTTCGAACGCCCCGCCTTTACCCGCGGCCAAAAAGGTGCCTCTCTCCGGTTCGCCGAATGGCGCCTGCCGCTGCGTTTCCGCGTGCAGACCCGCGTGCCGGGCCGCCGCCCCAATCCGTTGCGTGGACCAGGCGGAGTGCTCCATCTCGTAGCGCACTCCGCCGGTACGAAACGATCGGGTCCATCCAGCCGCGACCGCCGCCGGATCCAGCTCACTGATGATTACACGGCCCCCGCGGCGCGTGATTCGAGCCATCTCGCCGACGACGCAGTCGAGATCCCGAAAATAACCGATCGCCAGACAGCAAATCGTGATGTCCGCGATGGCCGGCGCGAACGGCAGACGCGCCGCGTCGCCCAATGCCACCCGGCCGCCCACCTGGCAGGCCATCTCCTCGCAGAAGTCCACTCCCGCTACGGAAGCACCTTCCGCTTCCATGCGCCGCATCCAACGCCCCGTTCCGCATGCTACATCGACGATGCGTTTGGACGCGAACGGTCCCACTACTTCCGGCAGCAGCCGGCTCTCCAATGCCAGCAGCGGATTCGGCGCGGTGTCGTACGTAGACGCCCACAAGCGATGTCCTTCCAGCGCCGAAACCAGCATCTACAGACTCTCCATGCGCGGCCGGCGCAAGGCCACCAGGCGTTGTGCCCATTGCAGTTCGAGCGGCCAATCGTAAAAGCCCACGGAATAACGCCAACTGCTCAGCGTCTTAAGCATGGCCCGGCCCCACCCCGGAAGATGGATATCCTGGATCGTCGGCCAGCGCGAGTTCACCACTAACTCGAAATTGTCGATCCGTCGCTGGATCGCGCCGGGGAGCCAGTCCAGATGGGGATCCTGACGCGTGGTGAAGTTGTACCACCGCTCGGTGGCCCACTCTTCCGGAGTCGATGGGAACTGAATCTGGCCCTCGACGCCACCGTACATTCCGTCCGGGTGAGGCGTAGGAATATAGTGCTGTACGATGATTTCGGCCGCGGGATTGAGCTTCTTGATGCGGCGGATAAAAGCGATGGTAGCGCGCGTGTCCCGCTCCGGCGCCTTGGGATGGCCCACCACGAACGAGAACTCGGGCACAATGTCGAAACGCCGCAGACGGGCGGCCAGTTCCAGGGTCTGTCCCGTAGTGATGCCTTTATTCATTTCCTCCAGGGCCCAATCGGAACCGGATTCGGCGCCGAAGAAGATCATGGTGGCGCCCGCCCGTTTCAGCAGCCGCAAGGTCTCGTCGGAATAGCGCAGCACGGTGTCGATCCGGCCCTCGGCCCACCAGCGGAGCCGGAGCGGAACCAGGCGGCCGGCTAAGTCGTCGGTATGACTCTCGTTCAGAAAAAAGTTGTTGTCGTAAAACTGAACTGCGTCGATTGCAAACTGCCGCTGCAGCCCGGCGAGCACCGCGGCGGTACGCTCCGGAGCCTCGGCCTTTTGCCGGGCCTGGTAAATCGGCACCACGCCGCAGAAGTTGCAGCGGAACGGGCACCCGATGCTGGCCTGGTGGACCGCCGTGCGACGCCCCAGAAAAGTAGCCGCAATATATTTTTCCGGCTCCCGCAGCCGGTGATACGGCAGCAGGGGGAAATCGTTCGGCGACCGCAGCGGGCGCTCCGGATTGTGCACTCGAAGTCCAAACTGGTCCTTGAAAGAGAGGCCGCGGATGGCTCGCACCTTCGCCGGATCCGGCAGCGCGTCGAGCAACTCCAGGAAGGTCTCTTCGCCCTGCCCGCGCACCACATAATCCACGTAGCGCGCATTGAGAGCCGCGTCCGGATATAGCGACGGGAAATATCCACCCCACACGATCGGCACCGCCGGATACTTGGCCCGGAACTCGCGGCACACCGGAATGGCGGCGGCCATCTGCGGTCCGGGCATCACCGAAACCGCCAGCAGCCGGGCAGGGTTTTCGCGCATGATGCGATCCAGCGTGTCTCCCGGCTGCGGGTCGGCATTGCCATCCACGATGGCGTAATCTTCTCTGCCCTCCACCACGGCCGCCAGTGAGAGCGCCGCCAGGGGAAAGCGGCGGTTCTTCGGTTTGGTGGAGCGGGGATGCAGCAGGATAATCATGACTCACCAAACCGGCCCGCCAGAATCCAGAAGCGCGAGGGCGGACGCTTCCTCCGCAGCCATGCCCGCAACGGGCGGACATGCCAGCGCCAACCGTACCACGGCCGGTAGATCGTCCAGCGCAAACCGAGCGTACGCGACAGATCCCGCAAGCCCTGCTCATCCAGGAACTCGATACTCGGCATGGCATCCGAGCGAAACCCGTAGCGCTTCTCGAAATCGGCATGCCGCTCGGCAACCATTCGCTCCCCGTCCCGGCGCATGCGGTAAACCGGAGAGTCCAGGATCACCAGCAGCCCGCCGGGACGCAGGCACCGCCGCGTCTCGCGCAGCGTGACCTCGTAGCTGGTGGAATAGTGAAACGAGGAATTGAAAACGGCCAGGTCGAAACTGGCGGAGCCAAAAGGAAGCCGGTCGAATTCGGCCGCGACGGCGGGTAACGCTTGCGGATAATGCCGTGCCGCCAGCAAGCCGTCGCGCGGATCCACGAAAATATCTACCGGCCAGGGACGGTGCTGCCGCAGCGACAGCCGGTACGACATCCAGCCATTGCCCGCTCCCAAATCCAGGATGTCCAAAGGCCGGGCGGCGGTTCGTTCGAGGGGAGCCAGAATGCGGCGCTCGAAATACCGGTAGGTCGCGCCGCGCATCTGCCACATGGCGGAATTCCTGCCGGTCAGATCGCGGAACGGCAGTTCCCGGTAATAGGCGGGATCGTCCGAGCCCCGCCCTTCCGCGTACCGGATTTGCCGGTATTCTTCCAGGAAACGCTGCCGTATGTTGCCTTCCGTCGTCATATGCGTTGGAACACCAGTAAGCGATGGTCGCAGAGCGCCCGCAAAACGGGGAGATGCGCCAGTTTGCAATCGGCCGCGGCCAGGCTCGCGATGGCCTTTTCGGGTAAACCTCCTACATAGGAGGGTGGGACCAAGAGCCCGATTCCATACCAGCGGCGCAGGCGGAACTCCGGGTGGAATGTGCGCGCCAAACGGCGTATTGTGGGGTACTGCACTCGCACCCCAAGCGAGGTCGGGCACCCGCCGGGATGCCAGCGCCGGAATGCTTTTCCGGGTTGCAGGCGCCGCAGATAGTACAACGTCTCCCACGCGCAGCAAGGTCCCGCCAGGCAGATGGCCAGGTGGCCGCGCGGGCGCACCAGCAATGCCAGCGTCCGGGCCACGGGCTCCAGATTCGCAATGCAGTTCAGCGCGCCGAAGTTCGAGAGCACGCCGTCGTAACGTCCGCCGATTTCGTGCAGCCTTTCGATCGTAAGGTGGCGCACCTCCAGTCCGCGCCGCCGCGCGATGCGTACCATCTCGCCTGACGCGTCCACACCGTGCACGGTGACACCGCGTTCGGTGAAGTGCATGGCGTCGGTTCCGGTGCCGCATCCGGCGTCAAGTAACCGGTCGCCCCGTTGGAAGAGCGGGTCGAGCCTCCGCCATACGGCTTGCCTCTGGTGCCGGCCGATGGGGCTATCCGACCACAAGACATCGTAATGTTCGGCCAGCTTGTCAAATACTGCGGAGGTCGCCGCCATTTAGGATTCCACCTCCAGAAGTGTTGCTCGCAAACCGGTTCGCGCCGCATGGATTTTCGAGGCATCCGGCTGGTCCGCCAGCGTATTCTTCAGCAGGTCGTCCGCATGCCGGTAGAATTGCCGCGAGTGGCGTCCGCCGATGCGCAGGTCGCGATCGGTGGTCTCGGTCCAGGCGCCGATGCGGACCAGCCGCGAAGCGACGCGGTCGTGGTACGGCGTTCCGCGTATGGGATAGCTCACCGTAGTCAGGCAGACATCCGGACGGCAGCGCCTGGCGTGCTCCACCGTGGCTTCCACATCTTCGATCTCCTCGCCCTCGTACCCCCACATCAAAAACATCCCGGTTTGGATGCCGTTGGCCTTGCACAGCCGCACCGCTTTCTGTACCTGTTCTACAGTTACGCCCCGTTCCATGGCGTCCAGGATGCGCTGCGATCCGCTCTCCGAACCGATCCAGACGCGGAAGCATCCCAGCGCGGCCAGCGTCTCTGCGACCCTCTCATTCACCCGGTCGGCGCGCGTGATGCATTCGAAGGGAACCTGGATATTCCGCCGCTTCATCTCCGCCGCATATTCGAAGAGCCAGCCGTGATGGATCGTGAAAACGTCATCGGCGAGCCACAGCATCTCCGGATGATAACGCTCCAGGATCCACTCCACTTCGTTCACGACGCCGCCGGGTGAGCGCCGGCGGTGCGTCTTGCCATATACCGAGTGGCTGCACCAGTTGCAGTGGTAAGGGCAGCCGCGCGCCGTGATTAAAGAGATGGATCCCATTCCGTGATGCGTCCGCCACGCGGAGAGGTACGCGTTCATGTCGATCCGTTCCCGGTCCGGCCACGGCTGGCTGTCCAGATCGGCGATCAGCCCGGTATCTGCGGTGCGGCAAAGAGAACCGTCCTGCCGCCGGAAAACGATGCCCGGCGTCGCCGGCCACAATGCCGGATTCATCTCTCCGCGAACCAGGCTTTCGATCGCCCGCTCCCCTTCCCCGGACACGATGACGCCGGCTCCGGCTGCCAGATACTCTTCGGCATAATTCGCCGGCTCCGGCCCGCCCAGCACCACCTGCCAACCCACTTCACCCGCGTGCCGGAGGATGTCGAGAACGTTGCGCCGCGTCATCAGGGTTCCATAGATCCCCACTACGCCGGGCTCTCCTGTCTCGAGGAGGCGAAACAACTCCGCCTTCGATCCGAAAGTGGAATCGTAGATTTCCGGTTCGATTCCCATGCGCCGCAGGTGCGAGGAGAGGTACAGGATGCCCAGCGGGGCGTACGGCCTCATGATCTCCCGTTCTTTGGGGTCGTCATGCAGGAAGTATCCGTGGGTGAGCAGTAGTCTCATGACGCAATCAGGGCCCGCTCGCCCGCGCCTTCCATCGCGTACACCCGGTCCCATGCCGCGGCAATGGCATCCGTGTGGGAGGGCTGGCGCACTTCCAGGTGCAAGGCATCGGCCAGCGCTCTGTAAAACTCGCTCGGGTAGGCTCCCCGGAACATCATGGCCAGGTCCGCACTATCGGTCCAATTGGCTTTGGCGCCCACCTGCGCGGAGACCACCTGATGAAACCTGGTGCCGGGCAGGGGATACGAAACCGAAACTCCGATATCGTCGGGCTGCGTTTCCCGCACCATGCGGATGGTGGCTTCGATTTCCGCCCAGGTTTCGCCCGGGTATCCGAACTGCAGGAAAAAACAGGCGCGGATGCCGTGACGCCGCAGATTCTCCCTGGCGTGATAGGTCTGTTCCACGCGCAGTCCTTTTTCCATGGCATCCAAAATCTGCTGCGAACCGGATTCGGCGCCCATCCAGACTTCGGCGCATCCGGCTTGCCGCAAAGCACGGACCGTGTCGCGGGTCATCAGGTCGCAGCGTGATTGTATCTTGAACGGAATCGCGGCGTCCAGGCTCGCAACAGCTTTGGCGAACTCCCCGGTCCATTGTCCGGAAAGGGCGAAAATATCGTCGGCAAACCAGATGCGATCGGGACCATAGCGCCGCTTCATCTGCAGCATCTCTTCGGCCATGAGTTGGGCCGAACGCACATGGTACTGATCTCCCCAGATTGGCTTGGCGCACCAGTTGCACCGGTACGGGCAGCCGCGGCTGGACACCATGTTCAGCGAGAAATACCCGTGCGCCTGTTGCCACGCCTCACGGTAGCGGTTCATGTCGATCAGGTCCCACGCGGGAGAGGGCAACGAATCCAGGTTCGTCCGCAAGGTTCGCGGTTGCGTGTATTGGGGTACGCCTTCCCGGTTGAGGTACGCCAGTCCCGCGATGTCTGCCGTCGGCTTTCCCTGCGCCAGTTCAAGCAGCGTGGACTCCACTTCGCCGATCAACACGTAGTCGAACCCCGCCTGGAGATAGGCGGCCGGATGATCGGAAGCGTCGGGTCCGTGAGCCGCCGCGGGAATGCCGCGCTCTTTGGCCGCCTGCGCCATGGCAAAAGCCAGCTTGCGATTCCGGCCGAGACACATCTTGGAAAGAAAATTGAAATCGTCCTCGCAGACCACCAGCAGGCGCGGCGAGCAGGCGTCTAACGCCTCATCGAGCGCGACCTCGGGGCAGTCGAAGGTGACGTCGCATAGCGCCGTGTCGATGCCGCTTTGCCTCAGCACGGCCGCGGCCACAATCGTCTGCAGCGGAGGATACGGCTGCATCTTGTCCACCTGCTTGCGATCGTGAAACAGATGATTGCTGTGCGTGAGCAGGACCTCCGCCATCAGCGCACCTCCGTCAGGCTGCGGCCCAGTGCGGCGCCCGTCAGCAGCGAACGCTTCACCACCAGCCACTGCCGCGCCATGGAAATCCACAGTTCCCACGGCCAGCGGAAACAGTGATGGCGAAGACGCCAGTGGAGCGGTTTCTGCATCAGGCCCAGCGTCCATCGTCCTAGTTGGGAATGCGACTTTCGCCGCACTTTTTTCATGTGGTTGTCCAACAGAAAATACGACATGCCGCGATGCAAACTCCGTCGGTCCTGCTCCCGCAGCCATGGCAAGTCGGCCTCACCTAGTCCGAACGACGCCCATTCCGACAGCGAGTCCGGCTCATCGAGTCCCAACTTGCGCAGTTCCGGCCAAATCGGGATGCCCGGGATACGGCGTAAACAGATTCGGGGAGAAGGTGACGTTTTCAAACCGCCCGGCAATTTCGCCCATCACGCGCAGCGTCTCTCGCCGGTCCGCTTCTTCTTCGCCTGGATAACCGAAAATCAGGTTAAAAGTCGTACGGATGCCGGCGCGCTGACACTTTCGCGCCGCTTCGAACATATCCGGAATGTGCTGGTGCGCCTTGTTCATCCGGCGCAAGACCTCGGGCGACGCCGATTCGGTTCCAAAGCCGATATGGCTTACGCCGCTGGCAGCGAGCAGTTCCACCTCCTCGTCGCTCATGCGGCAAAGCAGATCGGTGGACGCCTGGAACGTCCAGCGAAATCGCAGGCGGCGCTCCTGGAATCCCCGGGCAATCGCTACCGCGCGCCGCACATCCACCAGGAAGTTCGAATCGACCAGGGCGATTTCTTCGAGCCGGTGCCGCTCGACGAGTCCCGCAATTTCTTCTACGATACGCCCGGCCTCGAGGGGATTGAAGCGCCGGTTATAGAACACCATGTCGGTGCAGTAATTGCACGCGTACGGGCAGCCAATGCTGGTGGCATAAGGCAGCTTGCGCGATCCGCCGAGCCTGGCATAAGCGTCGAAATCCGCCAGGTCGTACGCCGGCATCGGCAAGGACGACAGCGGTGACGGAGGGCGCGGTCGTGTTCGATCTGATGCGTCCATCCTGTTTGAACCAGCAGCCCGCAACCATATCGAGGCTCGTGCCGGCCATCAGCCGCTGCAGCACTTCCACCAGTGTTTGCTCTCCCTGTTGGAGCACCACGATATCGACGTAGCTCTCGCGCAGCGTCTGACCCGGCATCAGGCTGGGGTGCCAGCCGCCATAAACGATGGGCAGCTCTGGCCGTAGCCGGCGAACCAATTGGCTGGCGGCGATCGCATCGGCAATCATCGGCCCGGTCAGCAGGGAGACGCCGAAGGCCAGACACCCCGGGAGTTCCCGCTCGATCGCTGTAAGGTAATCCGGGGTGATTGCGCCGTCCACGATTCGCGGCTCGAAACCGGCCTCCCGCAGCGAGGAAGCCAGGCTCAGCAGCCCCAGCGGCGGGCCGAAGACGCTGCCGGCATAAGGAGGAAGGAACAGCAGCATCTTGCGATCGCCCGTTCGCGTCAGCATGTGACCACCTCGGCCTCCAGTTGATGAGCGTCCACTTTTGTCTTCACTGGCGGCAACCACCGATTGGCCGCGTTCTTCATCCACAATTCGAATGGCATTCCGTAAACGTCGTGGTCCAGCCGCCATCGGGCGGGAAGCGAAATCAGTTCATTGATCCATTGGTTGAGCGGATGCTTCCGGTAGCCGCCAATGGGGACGCGCGTGAAGGCCAGCCGCAGATACTCGCGCATGGTTTGCACGCGCTCGTGCGCCTTTCCTTTCAGCCACGGCAAAGTGGTATAGCGGGGAAAGAACTCCACCCAGCCTTCCAGCGTAGTGGGAACCTGAATCCCCAGCTCAAACGCTTGTTGCATCACCGGCGCGCCCGGGTAAGGCGTGAAGATATTGGTCCAGAACTCCGCTCCCGGATATTTCCGGCAGACGTTCATGATGAGCTGGATGGATTCGCGCCGCTCGGCTTCGCCCTCGCCCGGAAATCCGAAAATCATGTTGAACGACGGCCGGATGCCGGCCTGGCTCAATTTGTCGGCAGCCTCGTAAATGGTGTCGAGCTTCTGAAAGTCCTTGTTCATCAGGTGCAGCACCCGGGGCGAACCGGAATCGGCGCCTTGCGAAACTTGGGACAGTCCGGCCCTTCGCAATAGCTTGAGTTCCTCGACTGAGAGCCGGACCACCAGATTCGTGGAGGCCTGAATACTCCAATCGAAAGTAACCCCCTTGCGCACCAGCCCTTCGGCGATGCCTACGGCGCGCTCCCGGTCTACCAGAAAGTTGTCGTCCACCACCCACAGCAAGGACAAGCCGTAGCGGGTAACCAGGTCCGTGGTTTCTTCGACTACCTGTTCCGCGTCCAACGCGTTCCATTGCCGCCCGTATACACCATCGTTGGTGCAGTACGCGCAATTGAATGGACACGCCAGGCTCGAGGTGTACATGGCCCAGCGGCGGCCGCAAACGCGCTGGTACGCATCGAAATCGGCAAGATGGTAGGCTTTGGGCGGAAGCTCGCGAATCGGCTTCAGCGGGCGCGGGGAGTTGAATACCAGCCGCCCCCCTTCCTTATAGCCAACGCCCGGGATGCCTTTTAACGATTCCCCGGCTTCGACCCGCTGCACGATTTCGAGGAAGGCGTCTTCACCCTGTCCTTTGACCACGGCATCCACATATTCAGCCGCCAGGGTCTGGTCCGGCAGCAGCGAAGGATGCCACCCTCCCAGGATTACCGGCTTGCCCGGGTACATCCGTTTTGCCGCTTTCGCTATCTGCACGGTTTCGCGAATCATCGGCCCGGTGACCAGAGACACTGCCAGGCACAGGCTGTCTTTCAGCTCTTCGAGAACCGCCTGCTGGAAATTCGGAGTGATTGTGGAATCGATAATCCGGACTTCGTAGCCTGCCCGGAGAAGCGGAGTCGAGACAGCCAGAATCCCCAAAGGAGCTGTGGCTTCCTGGCTCGAAAATGCGGGAAAGAAGAAGACGATCTTCCTGGAGAGCATAGATTTCCGGCGCGTCGGCGTGGGGGTCGGTTCGTGTCAGCCGGCCCCGCCGCTTAGTTGCTGTCGCCCACTCCTCATCCTACCGGCCAAGCTCGCTGCACATATGTAAAAGGTGTGACCAGGCTGGCGCGCCAACGAACTCTTTACCATCAAAAACTCGACTCGCTTACACTGGTTAACGGCGGCGGAAATGGCGGCAGGAATTACGACCGGCTGGTAGCCCTGGGCCACGCCACCAGTTTCCGCGCTCTTCACTCGGCACGGTCACGCCTCCACGCGTTTTTTATCTCACCGATTCTAAATGACTTTTTGTTTTTTCGACCCGGATCCGCCGCACCTCGCTGTTATAACAATCCTGGGTGGTGAATCGAACATGCAAGCTACGCCAAAGGCTCGGAAACAGATCCTGGTGGTCGAGGACGAAGGCTTAATCGCCGACGACATTCGCCGCAGGCTCGAGCGGCTCGGCTACTCCGTCCCCGCTACTGCCAGTTCCGGCGACGAGGCCCTCGAGTTGATCCGGACTCAAAGTTTCGACCTGGTCCTGATGGACATCCGGCTAAAGGGCGAAATGGATGGAATCGCGGTGGCCGAACAACTCCAACGCGACCGGCGCGTGCCGGTCGTCTACCTCACCGCCCATGCCGACCAGGACACCATCAGCCGCGCCACCACCACCGAACCCTTCGGCTACATCCTCAAGCCGATTGCGGATGGCAACCTCCGCAGCACCTTACAGATCGCGCTCTACAAGCATGAACTCGAATGCCGGCTTCGTATCAGCGAGGCCTGGCTGTCCACCACTCTCCGCAGTATCGGCGATGGCATCGCCGCCGTTGACGCCAATGGCGATATCGCTTTCCTGAACACCGCCGCCGAGCGTCTCACCGGTTGGACTGCCGCAGACGCCAAGGGCCGTCCGTTAATGGAGATCCTGGCCCTGCGGGACCGGCCGTCCGGTGAGCCGTCCCGCAACCCCGTGTTCGACCTGCTCCCTGACGAGACCCGCGTCTATCAACTGGAATCCCCAGCCGGCCAGCCTGTGCCGGTGGAGGTCGAGTGTTTCGAGAATCGCGATGACCGCGAACTGCTCGGCGCCATCGTGACGCTCCGCGACGTCCGCGACCGCATGGGGCGGGAGGCGCTTCAAATCCAGGCGCAGAGAATGGACGCGGTCGCCACTCTGGCCGGCGGCATTGCGGGCGATTTCGATGGCCTCCTCACCAACCTCCAGGCACAGGTCGATGACCTGTATGCTCAACTCTCCGGCGAGGAGCGCGAGCAGGCTGGACGAATCCGCCAGACGGTATCCCGGACGGCCACCCTCGCCATCCAGTTGTCGGCGCTCAGCCGCCCCGACCCGCCTCGCCTTGAAGGCATCGACGTGAACCGGATCATCCGGGAAACCGCCGGGGCGCTGTCCCTCTGCCTGGGCCCGGACATCGCGCTGGAGTGCGCGTTGCATACCTGCTCCGGTTTCATCCAGGCCGACCCCGATCGCTTCCGGCAGGTCTTGATCAACCTGGCCCTGCACGCGCGCGAGGCTATGCCGGGCGGCGTCACTGCGAATCGAAACCGCGATCCTGGATTTGGACGCCGGGGAAGCCGCCGCGCGCCGCTATCGCGGTCAATGGTTCGTGCGGCTGCGCTTCACTGAACCGGATGTGGAAAGCGATGCCGCCCGGTTGTCCGAAATCTTCGAACCGCGTTTCACCGGCAGCCGCTTCGGCCTGGCCATCGCTCACCGCATCGTCGTGCAGAGCGGCGGGCATATCCAGGCTTTCGGAGATCCCGGCAACGGCGCCGTTTTTGAAATCCTGTGGCCCTGCATCGGAACATACCGCGGCATCGCCGGTTTGGTGGGCCGCGAGCGCAGCCATGATCCTATCCCCACCATCCTGCTGATCGAGGAAGAGGACCAGATCCGCCGCGCCATGGAGCGGTGCCTGGATGAGGAAGGCTACCAGGTGCTCGCGGCCAGGACCCCCGATGACGCGGAAACCGTGGCGGCCGCGCATCGTCTGCCGCTTGCCCTGCTGGTCGGCGGAGCCGCCGCGGCGCCCTTGGCGGAACGCTTCAATATCCCGGCAACGCTGTACCTTTCCGGATACCGGCACGATCGGCCGGAGGATCCCGGCGTCTTGCGGAAGCCATTCCCCATCGGGGAACTAAAACGGCGCGTCCGGGCGCTGGTGCGGAAATGAGCTTCAGCCGGCTTGTTCCTTTCGGTGTTCTACTCGGGTGCGTTGTGGCGGCGGCACTTTTCGCCCGGCTGCGCCGCGCCGAAGCCGGCTTACGAGCCGCAAATTCCGAACTCTCCGCCATCCTGGCCAATTCTCCGGTAGCGCTCATCCTGGTGAACGAACAACTGCAGGTCCAGAAGGCAAACGGCAATGATCTGAGCCGGAAATCCGTCTGTCCCGGCAACGCGCTGGGCTGTGTGAATGCGCCGGATCCCGAAGGATGCGGCCACACGCCAGGCTGTGCCGGCTGCGCCATCCGTCAGGCAGCGCTCGATACGCTCCGCAATGGCGTCAGCCATCGCGGCATCGAAGCCTGGGTGCCGGCCGGGAACCCCCGCCCCCACGGATCCCGCTTCGTTCTGATTTCCACCGCCCCGGTCGAGTTGGATGGCACTAAAGCTCTGATATGCGTGCAGGACATCACCGGACGCAAACACGCGGAAGAGGCCAGCCAGGAGATCCTGCGCGAACTGGAAAAGGCCCTGACCGAGAAGACCGTCCTTCTCAAGGAAATTCATCATCGCGTGAAAAACAACCTCGCGGTCATTTCCAGCCTGCTCAGCATGCGCGCCGACGCCACCGACGAGCCCGAGGTCCGGCTCGCCCTGGAAGACAGCCAGCAGCGGGTCCGCTCCATCGCCCTCATTCATGAATACCTGTATGGCAGCGAACACCTCGACCGCATCGATTTCGCCGAGTACGCCCGCCAGTTGGTGCAGGAACTGCACGCCGCGTTCGCTGCGGACCCGTCCAGCATCGCGGTGCGCATCCACGCCGCGCCCATCGCACTCGGAGTGCATCGCGCCGTGCCCTGCGCGCTCATCCTCAATGAGCTGCTCATGAACGTCTTCAAGCACGCCTTTCCGGCGGGACGCACCGGCGAAGTTTCCATCACCTTCGGAGAATACCAACCCGGCATCCTGGAACTCGCCGTACAGGACAACGGCGTCGGCTGCGCCGGCTCCATCGCGCGCTGTGGCCGGAAATCCCTGGGCCTGCGTATTGTGAACATTCTCGCGAAACAGGTGGATGGAACCCTGTCGCGCGAGTCCTCGGCCGGAACCCGCGTGATTCTGCGCTTTCCCGGAACCGCCACCTTTTGATTTTTCAGCAGCCAGACGCGTGCGGCACAAGACGGGCATCGCGCCGTGGCGCCTCCGGAACCTTGTGGGTAATTTGTTTTTTCAGCACCCAATCGCCGGATGTGGCCCCGCACCGCCCCGGCCGGAACGTCCCGGCCCATTTGTTTTTTCACCGTCCAGATGCCCGGCGCAAGCCGGCCTCTCCATGCCCCGCCGGAGCGTTGTGGGACATTTGTTTTTTCAGCACCCTATCGCGTGCCGCGCGAGTTCGGCCGGAACATCCCCGCCCATTTGTTTTTTCGGCGTCCGACGCGCGCCGCGCAAGACGGCCTCTCCACGCCCCGCCGGAGCGTTGTGGGAAATTTGTTTTTTCAGCACCCTATCGCGTGCCGCGCGAGTTCCGCCGGAACATCCCCGCCCGTTTGTTTTTTCGACGTCCACGCGCCCGGCGCAAGCCAGCCTCTCCACGCCCCGCCGGAGCGTTGTGGGAAATTTGTTTTTTCAGCACCCTATCGCGTGCCGCGCGAGTTCCGCCGGAACACCCCGCCCATTTGTTTTTTCGACGTCCACGCGCCCGGCGCAAGCCGGCCTCGCGCCCGCCCGGCCAATTTGTTTTTTCGGCGGCCAGACGCGTGCTGTTACAATCCCTGTTGCATGTTCCGTAAGGTCCTCATTGCCAACCGGGGCGAGATTGCCGTTCGCGTGATGCGCACCCTGCGCGAAATGGGCATCGCCGCCGTGGCCGTTTATTCGGATGCCGACCGCACCTCCCTGCACGTCCGTATGGCGGACGAGGCGGAGCACATCGGCCCCTCGCCCTCCAGCGACAGCTATCTGCGCATCGACCGAATTCTGGACGCCGCCCGGAAGCACGGCGCCGAGGCCATCCACCCGGGCTATGGCTTCCTCAGCGAGAACGCGGATTTCGCCGCCGCCTGCGAGGATGCCGGCCTGGTCTTCATCGGGCCCTCCGCTGCCGCCATCCGCGCCATGGGCTCTAAGACGGCGGCCCGCCAGGTGGCGATTGCCGGCGGAGCCCCAGTCGTGCCCGGCACCGACCATTCCGTCACCCTTGCCGAAGCGGCCGGATTCGCGCACGAAAATGGCTACCCGATTCTGTTGAAGGCCGTGTCCGGCGGCGGCGGCAAGGGCATGCGCCGCGTCGACTCGGAGCCCGAACTGGAGTCGGCGTTCCGTAATGCGGCCAGCGAAGCGGAGCGTTCGTTTCGTAATTCCGAGATCTACGTCGAGAAGCTGATCGAGCGGCCCCGCCATATCGAAATCCAGCTCCTGGGCGACCGGCACGGCAATATGGTGCACCTGGGCGAGCGCGAGTGCTCCATCCAGCGGCGTCACCAGAAGGTCATGGAGGAGTGCCCGTCGCCCCTGGTGGCCCTCCACCCCGAAATGCGCCACGCCATGGGCGAAGCGGCCATTCGCGCCGCGCGCGCCGCGGGCTACTACAATGCCGGCACCGTCGAATTCCTCGTGGACCAGGAGCGCCGCTTCTACTTCCTGGAAATGAACACGCGCCTCCAGGTGGAGCATCCCGTGACCGAACTGGTCACCGGCTTGGACCTGGTGAAGCTGCAAGTGGAAATCGCCGCGGGCGAGCGCTTACCCTTCTCGCAGGAACAGGTCGCCTGGCGCGGGTCCGCCCTCGAATGCCGCATCTACGCCGAAGACCCGTACAACGATTTTCTCCCTTACCCCGGGAAACTCACGCGCCTCACCCGCCCCCTCGGCCCCGGAATCCGGCTGGATGGCTGCGTCTACGATGGCTGGACGGTCCCCATGGAGTACGATCCCCTGCTGGCGAAATTAGCGGTGTGGGCCGCCAATCGCGAGGACGCCACCGAACGCATGATCCGCGCGCTCCGCGAATATGACGTGGGCGGCATCCGCACGAATTTGGGGTTCTTCCGCCAGATTCTGGAGGATCCGGAATTCCGCGCCGCCCGCCTGCACACCGGTTTCATCGAGGAATTCTTCCTGCGCCACGACCAGCCGCGCCCGCCGGCGGACCTCGCCGCCGTCGCCGCCCTGGCAGCCGCGCTGCACACCATAGCCGGCGCCGGACAGCCAGGCGCTCCTGCCACGTCCAATGGCAGCGCATGGCTGGCGGAAGGACGGAGGCGTCTGCTGCGATGAAGGTGGATCTCACCATCAACGGCACTCCCGGCCGCGTCGAGATTCTCGCGCCACGGCCGTCCTGCCGCTTCCGCGTGGACCAGGGGCCCGAGCGCGAGGCCAACGTGGAACTGTCCGAGCCCTGCGTGTATTCCGTTCTGCTGGACGGGCGCAGCTACGAAGCCCGCGTCGAAGTGACTGCCGAAGGCCTGGTGGTGGTCATCGATGGATTCCGCTTCGCCATCGATGTGCATGACCCGCGCCGCTTCTCACGGCGTCATGCCGGGCGCGGCGCGGAAGGCGTCCAGACCATCTCCGCGCCCATGCCCGGTAAGCTGGTGCGCGTCCTGGTCAAGCCCGGCGACGCCGTCGAAGCGGGACAGGGGCTCGTAGTAGTCGAAGCCATGAAGATGCAAAACGAAATGAAAGCCGCCCGCCCTGGCCGCGTGCTCGCGGTAAGCGCCAAGGAAGGCGCCACCGTCACCGCCGGCGAGGTCCTGGTAACCATCGAGTAAGACCGGCCTCCGGGCCGGTCTCTCTTACCGCCGCTTCACGTCTTCGGTCCACTTCTGCATCATGGTGGAAAGTTCATCTACCACGGCGGGAAACTGATGCCGCAGGTTTACGCTCTCGCCCGGGTCCTTGTCCAGATTCGAAAGGAACAGCGCGTCATCGCCGGTCAGGGCTTTGTTGCCGTCCGGTGTGCCGTCGAAGACCTTGCCGTCCTTCACCAGTTTCCAGTTCCCGCGGCGCACCGCCAACTGGCCGCCGGAAGACCAGAAGATGGCATCGTGCCGGGATTTGGCATCCTCCAGCACCATGGGCAGCGCGTCGCTGCCATCGAAAGTCCGGTCGGCGGGAAGAGTGGCGCCGGCCGCCTTGGCAATGGTCGGCAGCAGGTCCATGTGGCTGCCCACTTCGCGCACCACTTTGCCTTTGGGAATCACGCCCGGCCAGTTCATAATCATGGGCACGTGCATGCCGCCATCGAACGCGCTGAACTTGTTGCCCCGGAACGGCGCGTTGTTTCCCGCCGTCGCGGGCTTCCCGTTCAGTCCCGCGCGCGCCTCGCGCGTGGCGCCGTTATCGGCGCCGAACAGCACCAGGGTGTTCTGCTCCAGGTGCAACTCGCGGAGCGTATGCAGCACCTGGCCTACGCCGTCGTCCAGTGCCGAAATCATGGCCGCGTAGGTCCGCCGCTCCCGCTCCAGGTTGGGAAAGCGCTGCATATACTTTTGCGGCACATGCATGGGATAGTGCGGCGCGTTGAACGGCACGTAGGCGAAGAACGGAGCAGTCCGGTGATCGCGCACGAACTGCACGGCCTCGCGGGCAAACATCTCGGTGGTGTATTGGCCGTCTTCGAAAATTTCGGTGCGGTCGCGCCACAGGTCGTGATAGTTCGGCACGCGCGGCTCGCCCCAGTAGAAGCGATGCGAGTAATAATCGATGCAGCCCGCGTGAAATCCGAAGAAGCGGTCGAAGCCGTGCGCGTTGGGGTCGGTCTCCTCCGTATCGCCCAGGTGCCACTTGCCGAACAGTCCGGTCGCATATCCGGCCGTTTTCAGGACCTGTGCGATGGTCTGCTCCGAGGCAGCCAGCGGCGGCCCGTTACCCGGCACGCCGGCGCGGATTGGATATCGCCCCGTGAGCAGCGCGGCGCGCGAAGGCGCGCATACCGGCGCCGCCGCATACCAGTTCGTGAACCGGACGCCGCCGGCCGCCAGCGCGTCCAGGTTCGGCGTCTTCAGGTCCGTGGCGCCCCAGGCGCCCACATCGTGGCATCCCAGGTCGTCCGCCAGAAAAAGTATCACATTGGGACGGGCGGGCGCGGCGTACAGTGCCCGTGCGGCTCCCGCGGCCGCTCCTGCCAGCATCTCCCTGCGCGATATCATGCCATCACTCCGGTTTGGAAAAAGCCATGCCCGCGAAACTCACCACGCTCTGCTCGTCGATGTTCCACTGCTCGTAGCGAAGCAGTTCGCCGCGCGCTTTGGGGGCGGTCTTCAGGAAGGTGTAGAAGGGCGACGAGCCGCACCACTTCAGGTCGTCGTGATTCTCCCGCACCAGGTCCCAGAAGCCCTCGGCGTCGCAGCGCGTTGATGCGCGCGATGCGTTCCTCGTCGCGCGACCCGACTTCGCTCATCGCGCCCTCTCCCGCCACCGCGGCGAAACTGGTCCTGATAGCGCGCGCCCATGTGCGCCATGTCCACGCCCAGCACCCAGAACAGATTGTCGCCTTCGCGTTCGCGCAGTTCGCCCAGCGCCTCGAAGAACGCCTTCACTCTGTCGTCGTCTTCCGGATCGCCGCCCTGGTACAGGCTGCGCGCGAACGGACCCGCACAGCATCGGCAGAATCTTCACGCCGGCGCCCAGCATGTGCTGCAGGAAGATCACCTGCAGTTCCACGGTGTGCTCGAAGGAGTGGCAGTAATCTTCCATCTCGACGCCCGGGCCGCCGCGCTCCGCCAGCCAGTCCACCAGCCGCTGGTCGGTCTGCGCCTCGCCCAGCGGCGTGCGGTAATTCTTGCGCGTCAGCCCGAAGTTTTCCGGCTCGCCGTAGTGCGAGGTCGCCAGGATCACGAACGTGCGGTCCGGCGTGTTCGGGTCGCAGCATGCCGTACGCCGCGCGGTAGCACTGCCAGCCGCCCTCCGGGCTGACGTGCGGCGCGGCGATGCGCGAACCAGGTTGCCGTCGGCCTGCGCGCCGGCCGCTGCGCCGTCCATGTACTGCCCCATGGTTTCGCGCAATTCGCCGGCGTCCTCCGGGTACGCCGACCCCGCATGCGCCGGTTCGCGCACCGGCGTTTCGGCGAACTCGCGCCGGCGCTCCGCCTGCATTCGCTCGAACGCTTCGTCTTCCAGGAACCCGGCGGTGCTGAGCGTCTTCACCAGGTGCTGTCCGATGTCGCCCACTTCGAGGCTCGCCGGTGATCCGCACCAGCGCCGCACGCAGGTCCAGGTCCGTCTGCCGCCCGTCGAAGCATTGCAGGCACTCCACCAGCACCGGCGGAATGATCAGCATGGCGTCGGAGAAGCGGTAGGGATCGCGGATGAACAGTCCCGGATGGTCCGGCGAGGGGGACGGCATGAAGTCCAGGCTGTCATGCGCAAGCGGGGCAGTGGATGCGACAAATCTCATCGTAGCGCAGACAGCCAGCGGTATTTGCGCAGCAGTTCATAAATCACCACGCCGCCCGCAGTGGCCACGTTCAGCGAGTGCTTGGCGCCCAGCATGGGGATGCGGACGTGCGTATCGCAGAGCTCCGAGACTTCCGGCCGGATGCCATCCACCTCATGGCCGAAGACCACGCACACCGGAAAACGCGGCGTCCAGTCGAACAGGTCTACCGCGTGGACGCGTGGTTTCCACCGCGGCGATTTCGTACCCGCGCTCGCGCATCTCTGCGCAGCAGCGGCAGGCCGGGTCCCAGGCGTGCTCCCACGGCACCGTCTCTTCGGCGCCCAGGGCGGTTTTGGCTGATGGCGTGCTTGGGCGGGCGGCCGGTGATGCCGCACAGGTACAGCTTTTCGATGCCGGCGGCGTCGCCGGTGCGGAAGAATGCGCCCACGTTATACATGCTGCGCACGTTATCCAGCAGCACCGCCACCGGCAGCGCGCGCGATGCCTTCGTACGAGCGCTCCGGCGCTGGTGGCCTGAAAAGGAATGCGATCCATAACAAGGAATGGCTAAACTAATACATTTCGATGCCCATGTTGTCGATCGTCATCCCGATTCACAACGAGGAGCACTCGATCCTCCCGCTCTACGACCGCCTGACCGCGGTGCTGGAGCAGTTGCAGCGGCCCTACGAGATCCTCTTCGTGGACGACGCTTCCACCGACCGCAGCTTCGAACTGCTGGCCAACCTGGTGGAGACCGACGGCCACCTGAAGGTGATCCGCCTGCGCCGCAATTTCGGCCAGACCGCCGCGCTTTCCGCCGGCTTCCACGAAGCCAAGGGCGACGTCATCATCGCCATGGACGGCGATCTGCAGCACGCACCCGAGGACATTCCCGCGCTGCTCGCAGAAGATCGACGAAGGCTTCGATATCGCCAGCGGCTGGCGCAAACATCGCGTGGACAACGCCATCATGCGCAAGATTCCTTCGCGCATCGCCAACTGGCTGATGGCCAAGGCGTCCGGCGTGGAGCTGCGGGATTTCGGCACCACCTTCAAGGCCTACCGCGCCGAAGTCCTGAAGGACGTCAATCTCTACGGCGAGCTGCACCGCTTCATCCCGGCGCTGGCCAGTTTCTACGGCGCGCGCGTCGCCGAAGTGCCCATCCGCAACACGCCCCGCGCCGCGGGCGATTCGCACTACGGCATCGGCCGCACCTTCCGGGTGCTGTTCGACATCCTCACCATCAAGTTCCTGCTGAAGTACTTCACCCGCCCGATGCATTTCTTCGGCACGCTGGGGCTGGCGGGAACCGGTTTCGGCGGCGGCATCATGGTCTACCTGCGCGATCAAGAAACTGCTGGGCTACGAGATCGTCATCGAGCACGGCCCGCTGATGATCGCCGGCGGCCTGCTGCTGCTGGGCGGCCTGATGATGTTCAGCACCGGCCTGATCGGCGAAATGATGATGCGCACGTACTTCGAGAGCCAGGACCGCCGCATCTACGCCGTGCGCGAAATCCTCACGCGCAAGCAGCGCGGCGTCGCCGGCGGAACCAGATAAGAACCCTATAGCCCCGTGCCGCGCCGCCAGTGGTCTTCGAACAGACCTTTCATGGCCTCGCCCATCCCTTCGTGCTGGAATACGACGGCGGTCCACGTGGGCCGGGTGATCACCGGGTCGAGCAGCGCGATCATGCCGTGCTGGCCGTCGAACAGGGCCAGTTTCATGGGAAGGGAATCGGCCACGCGCACTTCCACGCCCGCGGCCACATACTCGCTGAGGCGCTGGCGGTGTTCGTCGTCCAGTGCCGAGGCTTCCAGCAGAAGGCGGCAGGCCGCGCCGTCGAGGGCCGCCTGCTTCACCAGCTTTTCGTCCAGCGGATCCACGGCGTACGGCGGCCGGGAGAACTCCAGATACTCGCGCTTCACCTCGGCGAGCATGCGGCGGTATTCGGCGCCGGTTTGCGCCGGTTCGGTGACAATCCGCAGAAAGTCCAGCGTGCCGCGTCCGCCCTGGCCTTCGGAATACAGCGACTTCAGATCGTCGATCAGCCCGGTGCCGGCGCGCCCGTTATCCGTGAGTTCCTGCTCCAGGGTCTGCCGCTTGCGGGACAGATAGCCGGGAATCGCCAGGCTGGGCTCGACCGCCGAAAACAGCTTGGTCTTTTCCTGCACCACCTGGGCGAAACCCTTCTCCACCAGGCTGTCCAGAACTTCGTAGATCTTCTGCCGCGGCACGTGCGCCCGGGCCGCCAGTTCCAGGGCTTTGAACTTCGGGTGCCCGAGCAGCACCAGGTACGAACGCGACTCGTAAGCATTGAGCCCAAGTTGCTGCAGCCGCCGCCAGAACCGTTGAAAATCAACTTCGGCCAATTCTTCGCTCATAATCTTTTCACCTTATCAAAGGCCGGGATCCGAAAGTGGACAAACATTACAGGGAGAAAACCCTTAGGTCAGGCAGCTCATCCTGCGCTAGAATGACCGAAGCTGGACTTCAAGCGTAACGGTTTTGCAATTCTGCCTCAATTTGACTTGGTACTATTAGAACTATACAATTAGGGTTAGCGGGAAGTGTATGTCAGAGAACAATGCCGCAATTAACGGGCCCTCGTCCGGTACAGGAACGCCTCTCCGGCCTAAAATTCGGATAGTCGTAGCGGACGACCACCCCATCTTTCGGGACGGCCTGTGCAAATTGCTGGCGCTGGAAGAGGATTTTGAAGTGGTCGCTCAGGCACAGGATGGGCGACAGGTGCTGGACGTGCTGCAACAGCACGAACCGGACATCCTCCTGCTGGATCTGAAGATGCCCGGGCTGGATGGTCTGGCTACCCTTCAGCGCCTGCAAGTGGCTAAGAACAAAACTCGAGTGATCGTGCTGACCGCTTCCGACGATAAGAACGAATTCGTCCAGGCGATGAAACTCGGCACGTCCGGCATCGTCCTCAAGCAGACCGCGACGGAGTTGCTGATCAAGAGCATCCGCAAAGTCCATGCCGGAGAGATCTGGCTGGATTCCCACACCACCGCGGCGGTAATCCGGCAGTTTGTGGCGAACGACGATGCTCCGCCGCCACCGCCGCAGTCCGCGCCCCGGGACCGCGAACGCTCGCCTCTAAGCCAGCGGGAACGGGAGATCGTGGCCCTGGTCGCCCAAGGGTTCAAGAATAAGGAAATGGCCGAGAAGATGTTCATCAGCGAGCAGACGGTGAAGAACCATCTGCACAACATCTTCGACAAACTGGGCGTCTCCGACCGGCTGGAACTGGCGCTCTACGCCATCCACAACAACCTGCACACCGGGCGATAGCCTTATTGTCCTAGTACCAGCACACCCCAGGGACGGTTGCCGGCTTTGATCTTTTTGATTACGGCATGGGTCGCCACATCGACAATCGATACATCGTTGGAGGGCCCGTTGGCGGTGAAGAGAAGTTTCTCGTCCGGTGAAAGCGCGATGCCCCACGGGCGCTGTCCCACTTCAAACGATGCCAGGATCTTCTCCGTGGAAGGCTCCACAATTACCACCTGCTTGCCGCGGCCGGTAGTGACGTAGAGCCGCGACCCGTCGCGCGACATCGCCTGCCCCATGGGCTTCTGTCCCTCGCCCAGGGAAATGGTGTGGATGGCTTCCTGGGTGCCGGTATCGATTACCGAGAGGGTGCCGTCGTTCTCGTTGCTGACGAAGGCGCGCGAGCCATCGGGAAGAAATGTGACGTTGCGCGGACGCCGCCCTACATGGATGGTCTTCACAGCCTTGGCGGTGGCGATGTCGATTACCGTCACGGTGCCCGCGTCTTCCGAGGTGGCATAGATGAGTTTGCCGTCGGGCGTCACCGTCACTCCCTCGGGTTCCTCTCCGGTGGGGATGGTGTGCAGCACCTCGCCCTTCACGGGATCCACGAAACTGACGCCCGCGGCATCTTCATTGGAGATGTAAAGGGTGCCGTCGCGGCCCACGGCGAACTGTTCGGGATCCGACCCGCCGGGAATCTTGCGCAGCAGTTTGTTCTGCGCGACATCGTAGACGCCGATGCCGTCGGCGCTTTTGTCCGGCGGCGGCAGGGTGCTCTCATCCACTCCGGGAGGGGCCAGCGGCGATCCGCTGAGCGCGATGTAGATCAGCTTGCCATCCACGCTGGGGTGAATGCCGCGCGCGCGTTTGCCGATAGGCACGGTGCCCGTGGCTTCCATGCGGACCGGGTCGATGATGGTGAGGTCGCCCGAGGATTCGTTGCTGATGTAGACGTGGTACGAGGGTCCGGAATGACCGCAGCCGGCGAGCAGCGCGATCGGGACGAGGAGCGCGAACTTTGTAAAGTGGGTCATGGATAGGTGAAGTTTACAGCGGCGGTGCCCGCAGGAGCAAGGTGAACCGTCTGTTTCTGCTCGCCCAGTTTTTCCTGCCACACGGCCAGCGTATAATCGCCGGGCGGCACGTTCTTCAACTGAAAGGAGCCATCGGGGCCGGTCACCGCAAAATACGGATGATCGACTACGCCGATAAAGGCGCGCATCCAGGAGTGCACGTTGCACTTTACCGGAATCATCACATCGGCGCGCGGGAAGCGGTGTTCCAGGTCTGGCGCGCCGGGAGACTGCTGCTGGTTCCAGTCGTAGTTGTTGGTGGGCTTGGGATGAATATTGTGGGAGACAGTGTCGCTGTTGCGGACGGCCATGGTCTGGCCGGCGCGAATACCGAAGACGCGCGGCTGAAACATGCAGCCGTGCTGATTGAGAACTACGGAGCCTTCCGCCGGCTCGAACTTCTTGCCTTCCAGGCCGGACTGAATGTAGACGAAGACGTTGGCCAGCCCGCCGGACTTTCCGGTCAGAATCGACTCATCGTAGACGGGATGGCCGGCATGGGCCTTCTGGCACGCCGCGTCGGAATCCATGTCGATCGTTTTGCGCTCCGGCCTGGCTCCGGTGTAAGTGATTTTGCCGTGGATGGTTCCGGCGGTAGCGGGGTCTACGTGAAAGTACTCTACCGGCTTCGGGGGTTCCACGGCGGCGGCCTTTTTCTCGGGCGGCTTGGCGGTGTTGCACGCGGCAGTGAGCAGCGCGGCGAAAAGGAGGAGGCGTTTCATGGTTTACCGGTGGGCGCCTGCGGATTTCCGGGACCGAAGTGCTTGAGCATCACCAGATCCTCCGCATCGCTGCGGTTGGTGATGACCACGCCTTCCCGGGCGGCATCGGCGGTGACGAAGAGTTCGTCTTTGGTCATCTGGCCGTAGCGGATCAGCGTGGGGGTTTCGATTTCATGCCTGCCGAACGTGCCGTACCCCTGCACCAGGATGAGGCCATAGGCGGCCGCATCGTGCACCTTCACCGAACGCCGCGGCGCGACAGTAAGCTCTTTCGCCGAGTAATGGGGCGTGGAGTAGACCACCCATTTTTCGCAGTATCCGGCATCCGCCATGGCTTCAAGCGGAGCCGCGGGCGCCGGTTGGAACAGGCGGTGTGAGGCGAAGTTGGGATCCAGGTTGGCGTCCCAATCGAGCATGTCCAGCAGATAGTCCAGGTCGTGATCGTGTTCGGGGGGCACGTCTTTCACCAGCAGGTCCCAGGGCACGGAGCGGCCTTCCACCAGCGACTGGTACATGGCGAAGACGTCGGAGTTCACCTGGGGCTCGTACGTCACCAGAGAGCCGGGCGCGTGCAGAATGCCGGGATCGATCTGCCAGCCCGTGCCGGGCTTCAATTTGTAAGCGCGGCTGTGATAGAGAATGCCGTTGTCGCCCTGATTCCAGCGCTCCAGGCAGCGGCGTACGTCGTCGCGCGTAGTGCCGGGCTCGAGGCCCATGAAGGTATACGGAAAGTTGTTCTCCTTGAGATTATACTGGGGCGGAAAATAGTATGCTTCGGGTTTACCGCGCCGGCCAACGCGGGCGGCGAACTCATCGTTCTGGTGCAGGTGGTGGGGAATGGGCCCCAGGTTGTCGAAGAACTTGCACAGCAGGTTCCAGCCGCCTTCGCGCTGCATCACGTCGTCGCCGAGGAAGCGGCCGCCTTCGGCCTCGATGGCTTCCTGGAGCAGCACCTTTTTGCCCTGAAACTCGATGTAGCTCAGGCCTTCGTCGGGCGCGGTAAGGGGTCCGTTGGCGGCTTTGGTGGTGGACGAAAACCAGCGCTCGTCAATACCGCCGCGGTGCCCGCCGAGGATATAGAGATCGCGCGGATCGAGCTTGAGACGGCCGCCGGGCATGAGGAACGATCGCGGTACCCAACAGGGGGCCAGACGCACAACGCCGCAGCCGGCAGACAGGGCATCGCGGACCAGGGTCTCTCTCATAGGTGCGTTTCAGCGTACTAGCTTCGCAAATTCCCTGTCAAGACAACAATCCCTGTATGCCAATCGGGATAATGCGGTAGAATTTTTACCATCCAGACAGGAGAGGAAAATGTCTTTACGAATAAATGATACCGCGCCGGATTTCACCGCCGAGACGACGCAGGGGACCATCCACTTTCACGAGTGGATCGGCAACGGGTGGGCGATTCTGTTTTCGCATCCCAAAGATTTCACTCCGGTGTGCACCACCGAGTTGGGCTATATGGCCGGACTGGAACCGGAGTTTGCCAAGCGCAACACCAAGATCATCGGACTAAGCGTGGATCCAGTGACCAGCCACGGGAAGTGGGCGTCCGATATCGAAGAGACGCAGGGGCACAAAGTGAACTACCCCATGATCGGCGACCCCGAACTGAAGGTGGCCAAGCTCTACGGGATGCTTCCGGCGGATGCCGGAGACACGTCCGAAGGGCGCACCGCCGCCACCAACGCCACCGTGCGGACGGTTTTCGTGATCGGTCCCGATAAGAAGATCAAGCTGATGCTGATTTATCCGATGAACACGGGCCGCAATTTCAACGAGGTATTACGCGTGCTGGATTCGCTGCAACTGACGGCCACGCACAAGGTGGCCACACCGGTGAACTGGCAAAACGGCGAGGACGTGATCATCCCTCCGGCAATCTCCAACGACGAGGCGGCGAAGATGTTCCCGGGCGGCTGGAAAACGTTGAAGCCTTACCTGCGGGTGACCTCGCAACCGAAGTAAAGGAAGGCTACCGGAGCACGGTGTGGAGCAGGGTGCTTAGCCCGTTCCAGAGAATCTGCACTCCGATGCAGACCAGGATGAACGACGACAGGCGGATCACCACATTCATGGCCGAATCGCCGAGGGTGCGGCCGATGCCCTCGGCGAAACGGTAGCTCAGGTAGATGGACGCGGCGATCACCAGGGAACCGAGCAGCATGCCGACCAGCAAAGGCCAGCGCCACTCGGAGCCTTCAGGGCGGTTGGCGCCCACGGCGATGGCGACCGAAATCGAGCCTGGCCCCACTGTCAGCGGCAGGGTCAACGGATAGAAGGCCTGCCGGGAATAGTCGATCTCATTACACTGGCGCACGGCTCCTTTGCCATCCGTTCCATCCTCGTCGGGTTGGCGCAGCAGGGCCCAGCCGGTGGAAATGACGACCAGTCCGCCGCCCACCTGCACGACGGGCAGCGAGATGCCGAAAAAGGCCAGGATGTGAGTGCCGATGAAGATCGAGGTCAGAATGAGAATCAACCCGTTCATGGCGATCATGCGAGCCAGCACCTTCCGGCCATGGCCGGACAGACCGCGCGTCAAGGAAAGAAAGATCGGTGTATTTCCGACCGGGTTGACGATGGGAAACAGCGCGCCCACTACCAGCAGGGTGTACTTCGTGAGATCGGTCAGCGAACCCGGCATGGTTCCTTTATCCGTTCGCGTGCGCGTTTGACGAGAGGGCCTCGCGGACTCTCTGCGCCAGGAGAGTGACGGTGAACGGCTTTTGCAAAAAAGGCGTGGAAGGCTCGAAGACCCAACTGTTGGTCAGGCGATTATCGGTGTAACCGGACATGTAGAGCACCTTGATTTGAGATCGCATCGCAACCACTTCGCGGGCCACTTCAAAGCCGTTGATCTGCGGCATCACAATATCGGTGAGCAGCAGATCGATGCGCTCGGGATACTGGCGGCAGATCTCCAGCGCACGCTGCGGAGTCTCGGCTTCCAGGACATGGTATCCCTTTTTTACCAGGGTGAAGAACACGAGTCTGCGGATGGCCGCGTCATCTTCGCAGAGCAGCACGGTCTCCGTGCCGCCGGGCTGCAGGATGCGGCTTTGGGCCTCGGTGATTTCGGCCGGTATTTCGGTAAGAGGCAGATAGATTTTGAAGGTGGTGCCGTGGCCCGGCTCGCTGTACACCATGATCTCTCCGTCATTCTGCTTGACCACTCCGTACACGATGGAAAGTCCCAGTCCGGTGCCTTTGCCGGCTTCCTTGGTGGTGAAGAAGGGCTCAAAGATGCGGTTCCTGGTTTCCGCGGTCATACCCGAGCCGGTGTCGCTGACAGCCAGTTGGGCATACACGCCAGGCACGACTCCGATGTGGCGGCCCACATAATAATCGTCGAGTTCCACGTTGGCGGTTTCGATGGTAATTCTGCCGCCCTTCGTCATGGCGTCGCGGGCGTTGACCACCAGGTTCATGAGGACCTGTTCGAGGTGAGTCGGGTCGGCCTTCACCTTGCCGAGAGCGGGATCGAGGTGAATCGTAATCTCGATATCTTCGCCGATCACTCGCTGCAGCATCTTCATGGAACGGGAAATCACCTCGTTGAGGTCAATCACTCTGGGCTGGCTGATCTGGCGGCGGCTGAAGGCCAGGAGTTGCGCGGTGAGCCCGCCGGCCCGGCTGGCCGCGTTTTGGATCTCGGCCGCGTATTCCAGCAGATTGGCATCGCGAGTTTCGCCGCTGAGGATCTCCACGTAACCCAGGATCACGGTGAGGAGATTATTAAAATCGTGGGCGACGCCGCCGGCCAGGCGTCCTACGGCCTCCAGTTTCTGCGACTGCCGGAACTGCTCCTCGAGCAGTTTGCGATCGGTAATGTCGCTATCGATGAAGAGCGTGGCGCTGAAGTTTCCGTGCGCATCGCGAAGCGGGGCGGTCCAGATCAGGACATCGATGCGGGAGCCGTCTTTTTTGAGCCTGACCCGTTCGGCGGCGAACAGCGACCCGCCGCTGCGGAACAAGTCCATCCATTGGGCGTATTCGGCCTGTTGTTCGGCCGGAATGACGGGCGGGGGGCGATGGATCACTTCGGCTTCGCTATATCCGAAGATGCGCGCGGCGGCGGGATTCCAGAAAACCACGTTGCCTTCCCGGTCCAGTGCCCAGATGGCCAGCGGCGACGATTGTAGCAGGGCATGGCGCACCTCATTGACGCGATGCAGTTCTTCGTTGGCCGCGGTCAATTCGCTGGTGCGTTCCTGGACGCGGCGCTCGAGTTGGGCGTGGACCGTTCGCAGTTGCTCGCGTTGCGCCGCCAGCAATTCGGAGGTCTCGCGCAGTGTGCGTCCCAGGCGTGCAAGGTCGTCGCGGCCGCGGATTTCGGTGGTGACCGGGATTCCGCCGGCCATCTGTTGCGCCGCAGTTTCCAGCAGGCGCACGCGCCGGACGATGCCGGAAGCGAACAAAAGGGCCGCAAGTACGCCGCCCATCAGGCCCATCACACCGCCGGCAAAGAGCGCCGCCTGAAACTTGCGTTGCGCCTGTTGCTCGCGTTCCGCGCGCTCTGTCAACAAGCGGTCCTCGTCGGCCCGCAAGTCCTCCAGTTCCGAGAGCAACCCTCCGGTGTCCGCGACGCGGTGCGCGGCTTCGCCCTCCGCAAGCGCGCGGGCAATCCGCGGCTGCAACGCGGCCAGACGGCGGGAGTGCAATGAATTGCCGGAAGTGAGCAACTGGAGCGCCGCCATGTGCCGCGGCAGTTCCCGGGCTGCCTCGCGGTAGCCGGACGCCGTCTCAGCCCGGGCCAGCAACTGCATGGCGCTTTCGAGTTCGGCCCGCACACGAAAGGTGTGCTCAACCCACTCCTGCGCCTGGCGGGTCTGCAGCTGCAAAAGGTAGAAGACTGCCATGGCGACCAGTAGCGCGGCCACGGGAATCGCCACCACCGATACACCTTTGGCAGTGAGAGAGAGATTGCCAAACGCGGCGGCAATTCGTTCGAAGCGGCGTCGAACCATGAATAAGCCTAGTCTATTGTACGGATTCGCGCAGCCCGCCGGGAGTCAGCGAACCCACCTGTAAATTTACGATCCGATTCGGCTCGCGGCAAGCAGCAAGTTCCACCTTCAGATAGTTTTCGGTGAGCGCGACGCCGGACTCGTGCAGGGTGACGGCGGAGAGGGTGCGGCCCACCATGCGCCGGCGGAACGCCAGGTTCTTGGCGGCGGCCAACTCGCGCAGCACGCGGTTGCGCTCCTTGCGCACGGGCATCGGAACGGAGTCCGGGATGTTCGGCCGCCGGCGTGCCGGGCCGCTCCGAATAAGTGAACACGTGCAGGTAAGTGAACGGCAGGGCTTCGATGAATTGCGCGGCTCTCTTCGAAATCGGCGTCGGTTTCGCCGGGAAAGCCCACCATCACGTCGGCGCCGATGGCGGCGTCGGGCATCAGGGCGCGCGCCTTGCGGATGCGGTCGGCGTAGTGCCGCGGGCGATACTTGCGGTGCATGCGGCGCAGGGTGCGGTCGCAGCCGCTCTGCAAGGGCGCGTGCACGTGGCGCGGCGATGCGCGGCGAGGCGGCCATCAGGCCCAGCAGGTCGTCGGAGAAATCCATCGGCTCGACGGAACTCAGGCGCAGCCGCTCGACTGTCGGTTTCCGCGAGCAGGCGGCGGATCAGGTCGGCCAGCCGCAGGCGGCTGCCCGGTTCCCTGCCCCAACGGCCCAGGTTGATGCCGCTGAGCACGACTCTCGCGATAGCGCCGCGCCAGGCCGCGCACCTGTTCCACCACCTGTCCGGCGGGCGCGCTGCGGCTGCGCCCGCGCACGAACGGGATGATGCAGAAGGAGCAGCGATTGTTGCAGCCGTCCTGAATCTTCAGATTGGGCCGGGTGCGGTCGCCGGCGGCATCTTCCACCGGCGCGGAAAGAAAATCGCTGCTGGGCGAAGATATCGCCCACGTGGATGTTGCCGTGGTAGGGGGCCGGCGTCGGAGCTGGCAGGGTCACCAGGTCGGCGATCTGGGTCTTGTGCGAATTGCCCACCACCCATTCGACGCCGGGCATGGACGGCCAGTTCTTCGGGCGCGCGCTGCGCATAGCAGCCGGTGACCAGGATGCGCGCTGCGGGATTCTCGCGGTGCACGCGGCGGATGGTCTGGCGCACGTCGTCATCGGCCGAGGAGGTGACGGTGCAGGTGTTCAGCACCACCAGGTCGGCGGCCGAGGCGCGATCGCCGGCGGGCTTCCAATCCTTTGGCCGACAAGCATGGGATTCCAGCGCGGCGCCATCGGCCTGCGTGGCCCGGCATCCGAAATTTTGAACGAAGTATTTCCCCACGCTCTATCTCATTATACGGTGGGCGACCAGGACGAGGCCCGAGGGGAGATCTTCGCCGAAAATGCGGCCGAGCGCACGGTCGTCTTCCTCTTCTCCTTCGAAAACGGCGAGGAGGCGGCCGGCGTGGGTCATGGTTTGCAATTTCCGTTTGATGTTTTCGCGGGTGGCCGCGGGCAGGTCGCGCGTGGGGTCTTCGGTGCGGCGTCCCAGGGCGGCGAGGGCATCGCCGGCGATGGGCACGTTCATCAGGGATTCCGCCCATCGCGTGGCGGTAGCCGGCGGCGCCACCAGATTCATGGGTCCGTAGAACAACTGGCGCGCGCCCAGGCGCGAAAGGCACCACAGTTCACTTTCCTTGAAATCCCCCGCTTTGACGCGCTTGATGAGGGCTTCTCCCAACTCGGTTTTGGTGCCGAGGGGCAGCAGTTCCAGGCTGCAGGCGGTGCGCCACATTTCGCGGTGCAGCGAGGCGTTGATGCGCTGCGGCTTTTTTGAGCCTCGCGGCAGCAGCGCGCCGGAGAGCCGCTGGTAAATATCGGTCTGCTGATTGCGATTCAGACCGCCCGCCAGGCGTCCCCAGAAGATCCACCAATCCACCTCGTTCTGCGTCTGGTTGCCGTAGGTGAGGCCGCCCGAATAGATGCGGCGCGCCTGCTCGATGCGAAAATCGTCGCCGGGAAATCCGAAGCCAGGGCGCAGGCAGAAGCCGCAAAGATTCAGCCAGCGGACCTCGTAGGCCGGACTTTTTTTGCGCCCGTCGGCGGCGGCGAGGAACGCGTCCGCGAGTTGGCGGATGGCCGCCAGCGGCCAGGAATTGCGGCCCAGCCCCATGGTCTGTTCGAGTTTGGCCGGCAGTTCCTCCGGCGCCACGGGCGATTTGGCGGTGGTCGAGAAGACCTGAGCGACCAGGTCCAGCGAGGCTTGGAGCGCCTGGTCGCTGACAACGGCGGCGGCCTTGCGCTCAGCGGGCGCGCTCGCCGCCTGCTTGCGCAGTTCGAACTCCAGCCGCCAGCGATTGTCGCTGATCTTGGATTCGCACCACGAATCCAGCGTGCCGATTTCAGTGAGACGCGCGCCCAGTTTCACCGGAATCAGGCGCTCCTCGGCCTTCTTGCCGAAGCGGATCACGGCGTTCAACGGGGCATGCGAGTGCAGTTCGGTATCGTCCGCGGCGAACTCCAGCACGTCGCCCAATTTGTCTTCGGTGCGCGTCAGAGAGCTGTACAGGCGGAACGTGACGGGCCGGTTGGCCACCAGTTGCAGGGCGTCGTTATCGACTTCGATGGCCGAGCCTTCTTCGGCGCCGCGCGGCACCAGGCAGACGGCGGGAAATTTGCCATCCCTGGGCTCGCCGAGTCCAATGTAGTAGGTACGCGGAAGACCGCCGCGCACCAACACGCCGCTGCCGGTGGAGCGAACGTACGAGTAGTATGCCGCTCCGCGCGCCACGGCGAGATCCAACTCGCTGTTTTCCAGGATCTCCGGCCGTTTGCCGTACCACTGGCCCACCACGTCCGCCACACGCTCCTGCAGAATGCGCGGAATGAAGAAGCCGCCGTTGAAGAGAATGGCGTCGGGAGTTTCGCCCGCCGATTCCAGAAACGCATTCAAATGGCGGGTGACGGCGGGGTCGGACACATAGGGCAGACCGAGCTCGCGGAACAGGCTGCGCTTTTCGTCCTTGGGCCCTTCGCCGCGCGCACTGAAGGGCAGGAAGCCCTCCATCGCGAGCTCCAGCGCTTCTTCGCGCAGAATTTCGCTCTTCAGCGATTTGCCGATGAGCGAAGAGCCGGCGCCGAGCACAGTGATTTCGACGCTCGTGAGGTTGGGATCGTTGAGCAGCTTTTCCTTGGCCGCCGAACATTGCCGCCGCAGACCGCTACGCTGGCGGATGGAGAGCGGCACGTTGAGCTTGGTTTCCACCAGCCAGGCCAGCGTGAGATCCAGGTTATCGCCGCCCAGCAGCAGGTGTTTGCCGACGGCGGTGCGGGTGAAGTTGACCAGGTCGCCTTCACGCGAGACTTTGATCAGGCTGAAATCGCTGGTGCCGCCGCCTACGTCGCAGACCAGCACGGTCTGGCCATCGAAGAGCTTCTTGCGCGATTGCGCCAGGTTGTTGGCGATCCACGAATAGAAGGCCGCCGCCGGCTCTTCAAGCAGGGTGAGTTTTTCCAGACCGGCATCGCGAGCGGCCATGACGGTGAGTTCGCGCGCTTCTTCATCGAACGACGCGGGCACGGTGAGCACGATATCCTGCTGTGCCAGCGGCGCGCCTTGCGCCTTGTCCCATTCGTCGCGAAACTTGGCGATGAAGCGCGAGGAGACCTCCACGGGCGAGAGCACGCGCCCGGTCTCCTGCGAGTCCCACGGCAGAATCTTCGCGGTGCGATCCACATCCGGATTAGAGAGCCAGGATTTGGCCGAGTGCACCAGGCGCGTGGGCACAATGGCTCCCTGCTCGCGCGCGTAGAATCCTACCGGCTCGCCCTCTTCCAGAAACAGAAACGAAGGCAGGGTGCGGCGCGATTCGACGCGGCCGGCGGCCACCAGTTGCGGCGTTTCGAAAATGTGGACGGGCGGAAAATCGCGATCTTCGGCCTCGCGTTCGTCGATATACGCCAGAGCGGAATTGGTGGTGCCTAGATCGATGCCGACTTTCATCCGGCCACGCTCTCCCGCACATTGAACTCCAGCTTCCAGCGGCGCCCATCGCGGGCCACGCACCACAACTGCAGCACGCCGGTCTCGGTCACCACGGTTTCAAACGTGACCGGCACCACTTCGCTGGACGTTTCGCCGGTGCCGAAGCTGACCTCCATGGGGGAAAGCTCGGCCAGTTCCTCGCCGAAATCTTCGATCAGGTCGCCGGGCTGATCGTTCTTGCGCACGGCGGAGGTGAAGAAGCGGAACTCCGCGGGCTGGCCCACCACCAGGCCGAATTCGCGCCCGGGAATGTGGATGTCGGTGCCTTCTTCCATGCCGAACGGCACCACCGTGAGAGCCTTCAAGGGCGCGGGGAAGCCGGGGATGGAAGGCATGGCGCTTTCCACCGCGACATAGTAAGTGCGCGGGACGCCGCCGCGAATGCGCACGCCGCGGCCGGTGCGCGCCACGCCGTAGTAAGCCGCGCCGCGCGAGACGGCATGCATCAGATCCTCGCCGGAGAGCGGTTTGACGGGGCTCAGGCCTTCTTCGGCGAGCCAGGAATCCAGCGTGGAGAGAATGCGCTCGCGCACCAGCGAGGCATTCAGCACGCCGCCGTTGAACAGCACGTGGGTGGGGCAGGCCAGCCCGCTGGGACCCCGGCGCACCGCGCCCTGTTCGGTATGGGCGGCCTGCTGCCGCAGGAATTTCGCCATGTGGCGCGTGATTGCGGCGTCCGCGGCGTAGGGCAGGCCCAACTCCTGCAGGCCCATGCGGCGCTGATGCGCGGGCATGTCGGTGCTGGCGGTGGCAGGCAGGAAGCCCTGTTGCAGCACCTGTTCGATATCGCTGCGCAGCAGCGTGGCTTTGATGGTGCCGCCCACCAGTCCGCTGCCTTTGCCGAGGATGGTGACGGGCTGCTCGGTGGCGGTATTGCCGGGTTCGAGCAGCTTTTCCTTGGCGGCGCGGCAGTTGTTCCAGAGCGCCTGCAACTGGCGGCTATCGATGCGCGTGCCTTTTTCGGCCAGCCGCTGCGACACCACGCCGGCCAGCGCGAGATCGATATTGTCGCCGCCCAGCAGGATGTGCTCGCCCACCGCCACGCGGTTCGAGCGAGAGCTCGCCACCGGTTTCGGTGACGGCGATGAGGGTGAAATCGGTGGTGCCGCCGCCGATATCCACCACCAGGATGAGGTCGCCCAGGCGGACGCGGTCGCGCCAGTCCGGATGCCGTTCGATCCAGGCGTAAAAGGCGGCCTGCGGCTCTTCCAGCAGGGTGATGTTCTGATAGCCGGCCTGCTTGGCCGCTTCCAGGGTCAACTCGCGCGCCACGGCGTCGAACGAAGCCGGCACGGTCACCAGCACTTGCTGGCCGGCGAAGGGCGCGTCGGGAAACTGGTGGTCCCAGGCCTCGCGCAGATGTTCCAGATAGCGGCGGCTGGCCTCCACCGGCGAGAGCTTATCGACGCCTTCGGGCGCGCGGAAGGGCAGCAGCGGAGAGGTGCGGTCCACGCCGGAATGCGAGAGCCACGACTTGGCGGAAGAGACCAGGCGCCCGACGTTTTCGACGCCGCGCTTCTGCGCCAGCCGGCCCACCACGAACTGCCGCGCGCCATCCCAGGGGAGGGCGATGGCGCCCGCCGGAAAATCCGAGGAGCCCGGCAGGTAGAGGAACGACGGCAGCAGGCCCTCTTCGCGCACTTCGCCGGGATTCACCAGTTGCGGGATGGCCAGCAGTTGCACGTTGACGGGAGCGAACGGGTCGGCATCCGGCTGGATGGGGGCATACGCCAGGGCCGAATTGGTGGTGCCCAGGTCAATGCCGATGACGAATTGCGGGGCCGCGGTTTTCTTACTCAATTTCAATTTCCGCGGGTGCGACGATGGTGACGTCCTGCTTACCCGAAAGCGCGGGCAGATTGACTTTGGCCACGCGCCATCCTTTGTGGCGCAGCGTTCCGCCGGCCGGCGGCTTGGCGGGAACGTTGCCGATGAACTTCACCAGGTTGGGGTCGCTGGAGGGCGCCTTGGCGAAGGTGCCTTCCACGCCATCGATCACCGGTTGCAGGGTGACGTAGCGAGCGATGGAATCGCGGCACTGGTCGTGCAGTTCGCGCACGGCGGCGCCGATCTGATCGTCCTGGTAGCCGGAGATGTCTTCCATGAGGAAATCCACCAGGCGCGCATCGCGCTGCATGATGGCGAGCATCTGCAGGGCGCCGTCGGAAGTCTTGACGGCAGGCGCGGTCGCGGCAGCGGGAGCCGCCTTGGACGCCGGCGTTTCCCGCCGCGAGAGCTTCAGATCCCTGAGGGTCTCATCGGAGAGCGCGCCGCCAAACAACAGGTTGAAAAAACAACGAAATGCCAGAGAAATCCGGTTCAATGCAATAACTCCAATGTTTTAGGATAACAGGGCTCGCCTGGCCGCCCTTCCGGCCCGTCCGCTATCGGATCACCACCTGCCGCAGACGTTCCAACTGCCGCCGTGCGATTTCGGCCCACTGGCCGGAGCTGTCGAGCTTCAGATAGGTCTTCCAGTGGTGCACGGCCTTGAGCGTATCGCCGGTACGCTCGCAGAGCAGCGCCAGGTTAAAGTGCGCGTCGGCGTAGTTGGGGTTGAGGGTCAGCGCCTTGCGATAGTGGTCCAGGGCCTCTTTGACGCGCCCCTGCTCGTCGTAGAGATTGCCCAGATTGAACTGCGCCAGCGGGTACGAGCCATCCACCTCGATGGCATTCCGGTAATACTTCTCGGCTTCGGGGAACTTGCGCTGACGGTAGAAGATGGTGCCCAGGTTGACCAGCGCGCCGGCTGCTCCCGGATTCAGTTCCAGTACCTTCCGATATGCATCGATGGCTTCATCGACAGGCGCGCCGGTCTCTTCCAGTTCCAGCCCTTTTTGGAACCACGCCTCGGATTCGCGCATGCGCGTGGCAGTTTTGCGGCGATCCGGAAACGCGCGCACACCGCTCAATCCGGCGGCTTCAAAATCGAACAGAATCTGGCCGCTGATGGCCTCCATTTTCTGGCCGGCCACGTGCACGGCGATTTTCTTTCCGTCGGAAACCACACGCAATTCGCTGAGAGGCTGTTTGATCCAGTCCAGCTTTTTCCGCAGGCTGGCCAGAGCCTTATCGATCTCCGTAGAACGAATGCGGTTCTCGTTCAGCTTGATGAGGGTCTGAATGGCGATGAGGTCGGAGAAGGCATAGGAGGTAGAGGCGGGAATCCATTCCCGCTGTTCCCAGCTCTTCAATTGCCGCTCCGTGACGCCGAACTTCCGCCGGACGTCCGCGCGAGAGTATTCCTCCTTCGGGGCCACCGACCCATTTTAACAGGGATGCCAAACGATTTAATGTATTTACGCGCAACGGGACGGAACAAAAGCGAACCGCGGGCAGTACCGGAACCGCACTTTGCCTCGAAAAGTACTTGAAGTATGCGTTACAGAAGCGATATGCTGGAGGCAGATGGCAGCACCCCGATCTCAACCGGTGGAACTTCATGCCCATGCGATGGACAATCTGCGGTATATCCGCGGGACCATGGAGCGGGCCGGTTCATTCACCGCGGTGCCGGGGCTGGGCGGAGTCCTGATGGGATCGAGCGCGCTGGTGGCCGCATGGCTGGCGACCTCGTTGACGCGGACGGGCCACTGGATGACGGTCTGGACGGTGGAATGCGCCATTGGAGTCGTGATCGGCGCCACCGCCGCGGCCATGAAAGCGCGACGGATGAATTCACCGCTGCTGAGCGGGCCGGGTCGCAAGTTTATCGCCGTGTTTTCCCCCGCGATCCTTGCCGGCGTGGTGCTGACGCTGGTTTTCCACGATGCCGATCTGTCGTGGTTTCTGCCGGGAATCTGGCTGCTGCTGTATGGGACGGCCGTGCTTTCAGCGGGCTGGGGATCGGTCCGCGCCGTACCGCTGATGGGTTTGTGCTTCATGATCATCGGGACGGTGGCTCTGGCGATGCCCGATCTTCCCGGCGATGTTCTGCTGGCGGCGGGCTTCGGCGGGCTTCATATTGTGTTCGGAACGGTGATTGCGGTGAAACATGGCGGCTAAACAAAATTCAGTGCGCAAAGAACGGCGGGGGCCCGAAATTGCCGGCGGCCTGAGCGCTCCGGCGGGCGCGCAGAAACTGGATCGCCTGGTACATGAGCGGCTCCGCCTGGGGATTCTAAGCGCCCTTTCGGTAAACGATTCCCTGGCCTTCAACGAATTGAAAAAACTGCTGGAGACCACCGACGGCAATCTGAGCGTCCACGCCCGCAAACTGGAAGAGGCGGGGTACATTTCCTGCTCGAAGAGCTTCGAGGGACGCATGCCGAAGACGGAATACCGGATCACGGTGCCGGGGCGGCGCGCGCTGGAGCGGTATCTGGATCACATGGAATCGCTGATTCAGGTGATGCGGGAGCGGTAGGGGTCTTTTTTTATGCGCGATTACTTTACACTACAAAGTTCTCTGCACGTAGGGATCATCATGGATGGCAATGGCCGCTGGGCCACGGCGCGGGGCCTGCCGCGGCTGGCTGGGCACGAGGCGGGCGCCGAGGCGGTGAATCGCGTGGTGGAGGCGGCGCCGGGATGCGGCGTGGCGGTGCTGACGCTGTTCGCATTCTCCTCGGACAATTGGAGCCGCCCGAAGGACGAAGTGGCCGCGTTGATGCGGCTGTTCGCCTGCTATCTGGAACGGGAGGCGGCACGCTGCGTGGAAAATGGAATCCGGCTGGAAGTGATTGGCCGGCGCGATCGCTTGAGCCGGAAGCTGCTGGCGGCTATCGGGAAGGCGGAACTCGCCACGGCCGGAGGCTCGGCGCTGCGTTTACGGATCGCGGTGGACTACTCCGCGCGGGATGCGATCCTGGCGGCGGCGCGCGGGCTGCCGCAGCTTTCGCGCGAATCGCTGGAAACGCGTCTGGGGCCGCCGGTGGACCTGCTGATCCGGACCGGCGGCGAGCAGCGGCTCAGCGACTTTATGTTGTGGGAATGCGCCTATGCGGAGCTGGTGTTTGCGCGGCGAATGTGGCCGGATTTCGACGCCGCGGACCTGGCTTCGGCGCTCCAGGACTTCCATTGCCGGGAGCGGCGATTCGGCGCGGTGCCGGTGCCCGGGATCCGCCGCCAGGAAGCGTGGCTGGACTAGACGGATGTGTTGAGTCAGGGCACCGTCCGGGGGACCGACTCGGCGGGAGCAGCGACTGCGATGAGAAGTGGACAAACAGAACTTGGATTTGTAAACGCTGCGCGTTAGGGGGGATCTTCGGCCGAATGCCAGATCTCATCGTCGGGCGTTTTGCGGTCAAGTTGACCGCTCTCACCCAACTTCGCTTGGAGCGTCACTTCGGAGAGCTTCTCGCGTGCGGAACCCTGAGCAAGGGCACGCCTTGGCCCATGGCCGCAGGAAAATTCACCGGCCAGCCGCTGCGCTCGTACACCCTAATATTAGAGAAGAGCAGTTCGACTGGTCCGAAGGTGCCTCGATCAAATGCGCGTCACCAAACAGATGCCCGGCAATCAAACGGGCAAGAGCATTCTCTATCTCGACCAGAACTTCCTGTCATCTGTTCACCGAGGCGGTATCGAAAATGAGTGGGCAACGGCGCTGATGGCCAAGGTCACTCGCGTCCTTGACCTCCAACTGTTGGCGATTCCCTACTCCTCTACCCACATCAATGAGGCTGATTTGAATGGAGACTACCGTAACGCCCCGGTGCAGTTTATTTAAGGAGTTTCGCGCGGACACCAATTTGAACCGTACTACCGCGTCGAAGAAACGCAGATTGTAAAAGCGTTTCAATGCTTCCTGGATGATGCGCCGCCCGTTTATCAAAAGGAGGAACGCGATGCGTTGTCCGCGAGCGTTCACGATTGGGACGGCGACTAGTCCGTTAGCGTATTCAGCGCCGCTAGGGACGCAGACCGACGGTCTCTGTTTAAGCAGAGACGTGGAGGCAGATTTCGGCTGTAGGGTGTTCGGACTTTCGCCGTTATCCAGCGAAGAACTGCTACACGTCCTCGGGACGCAAGCCGGTCTTTTTCGCGATCTGTGCGAGCAATCCAGGACCGATTTCCTCGCTGTCATGAAAGGCAAATGTGTAGTTGGGCCAGCCAGGTCGCTGTAGCCGACGGTGGGATCCGTTTTGCCATGCGATCGTCCATCCGATTCGGATAAGGGCGGATAAAGTCTCCTCGCCTTCACCGATGGCCAACGGCTCATGCGATGGAGAAGACCTTCTCGAACTGCGGCGGGACGTCCTCTCCATGATCGATGCAATCGGCGGCAACTCGCAGAGCCAACGCTCGGACGGCTGCAACTGCCGCCTCGCGAGTCGAACCGTAGGCCATCACCCCGGGCATGGATTCGATATCGGCCCACCAACGACCGTCGTCCTCTTGTCCCAGCGCGACGGGAATTGATTCGGGCAAGGGTGTTTCCATCGATGGTGCGCTCCCCACAGGTATTATAGTGTCCCGCACGCCGCCGCACGCAAACGTCACATGACCGTGTTGTCCCCGACCCGTCGGAATGGGCCGCTCCGGAGGATGCCGGAGGTTCGGCGCTTCTTAACTGATACAATCCCCAGTATGGTTAAAGGCATCGAGCATACTGCTATCGCCTCACCCGATCCGCAGCGGTTGGCCCAATGGTACGTAGACTACCTGGACTTTGTGGTGAATTATCGCTCGGGATCCAGCAAGACGGTCTTCGTCAAAGCGGCCAATGGTTCCATGATTGAAATCATCGAAGCTCGAAACTCCGGCACCACGACGGACATGCGCGACGCCGGCCTGCGCCATCTGGCGATTGACGTGGACGACTTCGGTGCGGCCTATGCCCGCCTGAGCGCAGCGGGTGTGAAGTTTCTCACGGAACCGGAAACCAAGGGCGGGAATACCATCGCATTCTTTACGGATTGCGATGGCAACATTCTGCACCTGTTGCATCGGGAAGTGCCTTTGCCCTAGCGGCGGGGCTATCCTACGAGCATGGACAGGCGGGCGAGCATGGACAGGCGGGCATTTCTGGCAATGGCGGCGGTGGCCGCGACGGGTCGCGCGGCAGTGCGCGGCATGCAGTTGCATCTGAGCTGCGGAGCTTTGGGTATCGCCGCGAACCAGCGGCAGGCGATCGATCTGGCGGCGAAGCACGGGTTCGACGCGGTGGATGCCGACGGCAAGTATCTGGGCGGGCTCGGCGCGGGCGAACTGAGCGATCTGCTGGGATACATGAAGTCGAAGAGCGTAGGTTGGGCCATGGCCGGGCTGCCGGTGGATTTCCGGCGCGACGAGGCAACGTTCGCGACCGGTATCGCGGCCTTTCCGGCCTTCGTGCGCGGGGTGCAACGTGCGGGCGTCCGCATGGTCACCACTTACGTGCTGCCGATGAGCAACGAGCACGCGTACCTGGCGAATTTCAAACTGCACGCGGCGCGACTGCGGCAGGCGGCCAGCGTGTTGCACGACGCCGGTATGCGTCTGGGCGTGGAGTATGTGGCGCCCAAAACTCTGTGGGCCTCGCAGCGGTACCCTTTCGCTCACACTATGGCGGAGATGCGCGAATTGCTGGGCGAAATCGGCTTGCCCAACACCGGCCTGGTGATCGATAGCTGGCACTGGTATCACGCCGGCGATCAGGCGGCAGACATTCTGGCGCTGCGCGCCTCAGACGTGGTCTCGGTGGACCTGAACGATGCGCCCACGGGCGTTCCCAAGGACCAGATGGTGGATGGCAAGCGGGAACTGCCGGCGGCGACAGGCGTCATCGACGTGAAGAGTTTCCTGGGCGCGCTGCAAAAGATTGGCTTCCAGGGTCCGGTGCGCGCCGAACCTTTTAACGACGCGGTGCGGCACATGGCCGCGGACGACGCCGCCGAGGCGGCTCACAGCGGCCTGGTGAAGGCATTTTCGTAACGGAGGCAAGCGATGCTGAGTGGCGACCCATGGCCCCCTCTGCCCCTCGACGAGTGGCAGGACACCTGTAAGACCCTGCACATGTGGCTTCAAGTGGTGGGTAAGATCCGTATGGCGTTGAGCACGCCATTGAACCACTGGTGGCACGTGACGCTTTACGTGACGGCGCGCGGACTTTCCACCTCGCCGATTCCGTATGGCAATGGCGTGTTCGAAATCCAGTTTAATTTTCTGGAGCACCAGTTGGAGGTGGCGACCTGCGGCGGACCTGGCGTGGTGCTGCCCCTGCAACCGGAATCCGTGGCTGCGTTCTACGCCAGGGTAATGGAAGCGCTGCGCGGCCTCGGCATCGAGGTTTCGATCAATACCAAACCGCAGGAGATTCCCGACCCCATTCCGTTCGAGGAGGACTTCACGCACGCGTCGTACGACCGTGAGTACGCGCAGCGGTTCTTCCATATTCTGGTCTCCACCGAAAAGGTGATGCAGCAGTTCCGCTCCAGCTACCTGGGCAAGAGCAGCCCGGTGCAATTTTTCTGGGGTTCGATGGATCTTTCGTGCGTGCGATTTTCGGGGCGGCCGGCGGTGCCTCCACGCAAAGGGCGCATCACGGGCAATACCCACGAAGAAGTCGCGGTGGGGTTCTGGCCGGGAGCGGGACTGGGCGCCCCGGCGTTTTACGCCTATGCCGCGCCGCATCCGGCGGGATTGGAGGGGGACCGCATTCAGCCCGCGGCGGCCGGATGGAACAAGCAGATTGGCGAGTTCATCCTGCTATACGACGATGTGCGCAAGGCGCAGGATCCGGCGGCGGCGCTGCGGGCATTTTTTGACAGCGTGTATACGGCCGCCGCCGAGCGCGGCCACTGGGACCGGGCCGCGCTGGAAGTTGCATAGAGGGGAATACATGGCGAAACAATGCACTCACCTGGACGAGATTCGCTTCAAGACCACCAACAAACATGTCTGTGAAGACTGCGTGAAGACAGGCGACAAATGGGTCCACCTGCGCTTATGCCTGGAATGCGGGCACGTGGGTTGTTGCGATTCTTCGAAGAACAAACACGCCACGAAGCATTTCCACGGCAGCCATCATCCGCTGGTGCGATCCATCGAACCGGGCGAAAGCTGGGTGTGGTGCTATGTGGATAACGACGTGGTCGGCGAATTGTGAGCCGGCCTACAAGGGCCGCATCATCAGGTTCCGGTATTGCACCACGCTGCCCTTGTTGTGCTGTTGCAGGGCCAGGTAGCCTTTGGTGTAGGTGTTCTTCAGGTCCACAAAATCGGTAACCATTTTGTCATTCACCAGGATGACGATGTGATTGCCGTGGACGATGGTCTGCTGGGTCCACCAGGTATCGTCGGGAATCAATTGCTCGAGAACCTTGGACATGCCGTAGAGGCTGCCGGTGCGCTGCGGGTCGGGTGACGTATTTTCTACCTGGGATTCGTAGCCTTTGGGGAACCCGGGGCCGAATGCGGCGCGCGTATACATGCCGGAGTTGCCGCTGTGATTGAGCCTGACCTCGGCCCGGAACTCGCAATTCTCGCATTCGCGGACCATCCAGAACAGGTGGCTGCGTTCGCCGTCGCCGGTAATGGCGCCGTCCACTACTTTCCAGCTCTCGGGATTGTCACCCGTCTTCCAGCCATCGAGGGTTTTGCCATCGAACATGCTGATCCAGCCGTCCTTGCCGGCCACTGGCCCGGTTTGGTAGGCGTGCAGAGCGCCCAGCACGGCGGCCAGCGAGAGCGCACCCGCGATGAGGCATGACTTTTTCATGAGATTCTCTCCGTTTACCCATACAGAGTAGCGCCGTTACCCTCACTGTGGGGTAGTCGGGGGTAGCCCGCATAAGACCATTTGGGTCTGAGCGCGTTTTCAGGTTATCTTTTTCTCAAATGACTCAGAAGCGTGTATGCCTTACCTGTAAGAACAAAGGCTGCGTGGCGAATTGCCGCTTCAGCAAGCCTGCGCCGGCTCGATCCACCCGTTTGGTTCAGATCGGGCGATAAACGCATGGGCAACCTCTGCCAGATTCGTCGAGGGTACCGCGCCCAGTGGCGTGACATGGCCTTCTTTGTCGAAGGCGAAACGGCCCGGTGGACCCTGCGTGTCCACCGGGCGTCAGACAATCGACCGCTGTATGCGGCGGAGCGTTGCGGAATAGGGGCCGCACGCGCCGCCGCGGTGGAATTCGGAGTCTTCCGCGAACTGGGCCCGGCGAGCACGGTGGTTCCCTCCCAACTTGCCGGCGAACTGAACTGGCAGGAATACTGGTAATCTTCCGCTCCTCCTCCCGCCGCATTTTCAACCCGTAAGTGCACCGTTTTCCAACGCCGAAGCATCTATGTGAGTGTTCTCCCAATCGAAAGGCGGGGCGCCGGCATGGGCAACCTCAGGTACACGAATCTACCTTCCGAAACACCAGAAGAAGATGCGCTGGCAGAACTGGCACTGGACGTCAGCGCGCATTGGAGCCGCTTCACAGACCCTTTGTGGAGACAACTGAACCCCGACCTGTGGGAACGGACGGGCAATCCCTGGCTGGTGCTGCAAACGGTATCGAGTGAGAAGCTGAAGGCGGTCACCTCGCGGCCGGAGTTTCGCTCCCTGCTGGGCGAATTGCTGCAGGCACGCGCCGAGGATGCGCGGGCGCAACGCTGGTTTCAGCGGACCTACGGAAATTCCGCGCTGAAGACCGTGGCTTACTTCAGCATGGAATACATGTTGACGGAGGGCTTGCCGATTTATTCCGGCGGACTCGGCAATGTGGCCGGCGATCAGTTGAAGGCGGCGGACGATCTGGGCGTTCCCGTCATCGGCATCGGCTTGCTTTACAGTCAGGGCTACTTCCGCCAGGTAGTGGACCGCAACGGAGACCAGCGGGCGCTTTTCCCGTATAACGATCCCGGCCAGTTGCCCATCCGTCCGCTGCGCAAGGCCGATGGAGACTGGCTGCGCCTCTCGATGGCGTTCCCTGGCTGCGAGCTGTGGGTCCGAGCGTGGGAGGCCCAAGTCGGGCCAGGCCAAGCTATATCTTTTGGACACCAACGATCCGGCGAACTATCCCGAGTATCGCACCGTCACCAGCGAACTGTACGGCGGCGGACCCGAACTTCGTATCCGGCAGGAGATGGTGCTCGGAATCGGCGGCTGGCGCCTGCTGCAGGCCCTGGGGATTCAACCCGAGGTGTGTCATCTGAATGAGGGCCATGCCGCGTTCGCGGTGCTGGAGCGAGCGGCCAGCTTCATGGAGGAGTCCGGCCAGCCTTTCGACGTGGCGCTGGCGGCAACCCGCGCCGGCAATCTGTTCACCACGCACACCCCCGTGGAAGCAGGCTTCGACCGCTTTTCCGCCGACCTGATGCGGACCTGTTTCACGCGCTACTGCGCCGACCGCCTGCGGATCTCTTTTGACGAACTGATGGCGCTGGGCCGAAGCAACCCCGGCGATGGCGGTGAACCTTTCAACATGGCGTTTCTGGCGCTGCACGGAAGCGGCGCGGTGAACGGCGTCAGCCGCCTGCACGGCGCCGTCAGCCGGCAGTTGTTCCAGCCGCTCTTTCCGCGGTGGGCGACCGATGAGGTGCCGGTCGGGCACGTGACCAACGGAGTCCACGCTCCCACCTGGGATTCCGAGGAGTCCTACAACCTGTGGGCCGAAATATGCGGCCACAAATGCTGGCGCGGCGACCTGACCCAGATGGAGACCAGGCTCCGGCAGACCTCCGACGGCTTGCTCTGGGGAATGCGGGCCCGCGCGAGAAAGTCGTTGATCGATTACGTTCGAAAGCATTACTCGCGGCAGATCGCCGTACAAGGCGCGTCGCAGGAGGAGGTTACGGCGGCCGCCGCGGTGTTCCATCCCGAGACCCTGACCCTTGGCTTCGCGCGCCGGTTCGCCACCTACAAACGCCCCACCCTGCTACTGCACGACCCGGAACGGCTGTTGCGGATTCTCTACAACCGCGAGCGCCCGGTGCAACTGGTAATTGCGGGCAAAGCCCATCCCAACGATGGCGCGGGGCAGGACCTGATCCGTCAATGGACGAATTTCATCCGCGACCGGGGCTTGAATTCGCCGGTAGTCTTTCTGGGCGACTACGACATGCTGATGACCGAGCAACTGGTGGGCGGCGTCGATCTCTGGGTCAACACCCCGCGCAGGCCGTGGGAAGCCAGCGGCACCAGCGGCATGAAGGTACTGGTAAACGGCGGCCTGAACGTTTCGGAGCTGGACGGTTGGTGGGTGGAAGCCTACACTCCGGACGTGGGGCTGGGCCATTGGCGACGGGCGCGAGCATGGCGACGATCCGGCGTGGGACGCCGCCGAGGCCGATGCGCTTTACAACTTGCTGGAGCGCGAGATTGTCCCGGAATTTTATCAGCGCGACGAGGCCGGGATTCCCCGGAAGTGGGTGGCGCGCATGCGCGAGAGCATGACCCGTTTGACGCCGCAGTATTCCGCGAACCGCGCGGTCCGCGAATACACCACCAATCACTATGTTCCGGCAGCCGCCGCTTTCGCCGCGCGCGCCGCACAGAACGGGAGCGCCGCGGCCGGCCTGGTATCGTGGCGGCAGAAGATCGCTACCGCGTGGAACGGCGTTTCCATGGGGCCGCTCACGGTCAAGAGCAATGCCGGCCAACTGGAGTTCGAGGTTCCGGTACACCTGGGGGAACTCGACCCGGACGCGGTGCGCGTGGAACTGTTTGCCAATGGCCGGAATGGCGACGGTCCGTTCCTCAAGGCAATGGATCGCACCGCACAATTGGCCGGCAACGGATACGTCTACGCGGCCAGCGTGGAGGATAATCGGAGCGCGGCCGATTTCACGCCGCGCGTCATTCCCTATCACCCCGACGCGGCCGTGCCGCTGGAAGCCCGCCAGATCTTCTGGCAGAAATAAAGGAGACGAGGAGCCTATGTCGCTTCGCCCCGTAAAACGCGTGATCAAGTCCAAGCCCACGATCGAGGGCGCCGGTGTGCATTTGCGCCGCGCGTTCGGATTCGGCAATACCACCGACTTCGACCCCTTCCTGCTGCTGGACGATTTCCGCAATGACGTTCCGGAGGATTACCTGGCGGGCTTTCCGTGGCACCCGCACCGCGGCATCGAAACCATTACGTACGTTCTGGCGGGAACCGTGGAGCATGGCGACAGCATGGGCAACCACGGAGCCATCGGCGCCGGCGACATTCAATGGATGACCGCGGGCAGCGGCATCATTCACCAGGAGATGCCTAAAGGCGATGACGCCGGCCGGATGCACGGGTTCCAACTGTGGGCCAACCTCCCCGCGTCCCTGAAAATGACTGCGCCGCGATATCAGGAAGTGAAGGCCCGCGATATCCCGGAGATCACCGACGACGACGGCACACGCGTGCGCGTGGTGTGCGGCAGTTTCTGGAACGCCAAGGGTCCGGTGGATGGCATCGCGGCCGATCCGATTTACCTGGATGTCTCGGTGCCGCCGGGGCAGAAGCGGAGTCTGCCCGTAGAGACGACGCGCCACTCGTTCGCCTATGTATTTGCAGGGGGCGGAAAGTTCTGCAACGCCTCGGGCCCGCTGGAAGTGCCGACGGAATCGGTAGGCTGGGCGGACACCAAGCCGCCTTCGGAGGCCGGCGACCGTTCGCTGATTCTGTTCGACCGCGGCGATGAGGTGATGGTGCACGCCGGCGAGGACGGTATCCGCTTTCTTCTGGTATCGGGGCAGCCTTTGCAGGAGCCGGTGGCCTGGTACGGTCCCATCGTGATGAACACGCAGGAAGAGCTACGCGAGGCGTTTTCGGAACTGGAGAAGGGAACGTTCCTGCAGGCCGGGAAGTAACATGGAGTTTATGGCTTCGAAGAAACTGTTGATGCTGGTTGGCGATTACGTGGAAGATTACGAAGTGATGGTTCCCTTCCAGGCGCTTCAGATGGTGGGACACACCGTGCATGCCGTGTGTCCCGGGAAGCGGTCCGGCGATTCGGTGCGCACCGCGATCCATGATTTCGAAGGGGACCAGACGTACAGCGAAAAGCGCGGCCACAATTTCGCATTGAACGCGACGTTCGATGAGATCCGGCCGGAAGATTACGATGCGCTGGTGATTCCGGGTGGCCGCGCGCCGGAGTATTTGCGGCTGAATCCGCGCGTGCTGGACGTGGTCCGCCACTTTGCGAATGCCGATAAACCGATCGCTTCCATTTGTCACGGGGCGCAGATACTGGCCGCGGCGGGAGTGCTGCAGGGAAAGTCATGCAGTTGTTATCCGGCGGTATCTCCGGAAGTCACGGCCGCCGGTGGAACATACCGATCGCTGGCCATGGATCAGGCCCACACCTGCGGAAAGCTGGTCACCGCGCCGGCATGGCCTGCGCATCCCGCGTGGCTCGCCCAGTTTCTCCAGGTGCTGTCCGCGGAGTGAAACAGCGGGCAGTTTCCCTGCTTCGCTTCCAGTTATTGTAGGTTTATGCGCAGTTTTGAAAGCTTGACTGAGCGGGAACTGCTCGCCCTGGCCATTTCTCTGGAAGAAGAAGACGAGCGCGTTTACGCCGATTTTGCCGAGGGCTTGCGCCACGATTTTCCCGGTACGGCAGCCGTGTTCGACGGCATGCGTAAGGAGGAATCCGGCCATCGCCGCCGCCTGATCGCGCTGTTTCAGGAGCGATTCGGCAATCACATCCCGCTGATCCGCCGGCAGGACGTCAAGGGCTTCGTGCAGCGTCAGGCGTTGTGGCTCTCCCAGCCGCTGAACCTGGACCGCATTCGCAAGCAGGTCTCCACCATGGAGGTGGAAACGCGGCGCTTTTACGAGACCGTCGCGGCGCGCGCGCAGGATCCCAACATCCGCCAGTTGCTCGACGACCTGGCGCAGGAAGAGCGCTCCCACGAGCATCGCGCAGACGAACTGGAAAAAGATCAGCTCAGCCCCGACACGCGCGCCGAAGAGGAGAAGGCCAATCGCCGCCTGTTCGTGCTGCAAATCGTGCAGCCGGGCCTGGCCGGCCTGATGGATGGCTCGGTCTCGACCCTGGCCCCGGTCTTCGCCGCGGCCCTCGCCACCCATAAGCCATGGGACGCCTTCCTGGTGGGACTGGCCGCCTCCGTGGGCGCGGGCATCAGCATGGGCTTCGCCGAGGCGCTATCCGACGATGGCAGCCTGACCGGCCGCGGCCACCCCTGGGTGCGCGGGGCCATTTGCGGCGCCATGACCGCGGTCGGCGGCATCGGCCACACTCTGCCGTTCCTTATTCCTGGATTCCAGGCTGCGATGACCCTGGCCATGGTCGTGGTGGTGCTGGAACTGGCGGCCATATCCTGGATCCGCCATCGCTACATGGAATCCACGTTGTGGTCCGCGGCGGTGCAGGTTGGAATCGGCGGCATTCTGGTGTTCGCTACCGGCGTTCTGATCGGGAGTTCGTAGAATGGGAAGGAAGCTGCTGCCAATCTTAGTCCTTGGCACCGGCCTGGCGGGCGCTCAGACCGGCAGCCAACCCCTTACCTTCGAGGCGGCATCGCTGAAAGTCGCCGGCAAGAGGTTCATCCCCGGCGTTACGTTTAAGATGAGCGGCGGTCCCGGGACCGGCGATCCCGGGCGCATCACTTACACGCAAATCCCGCTGATGCAACTTCTGATGAAAGCCTGGGACATGGAGTATTACCGGATCGACGGTCCCGCCTGGCTCAAGGCCCCGGCCCAGGACGCAGACCTCTACGACATCACCGCAACCATGCCGCCGGGAACGACCAGGCAGCAGTTCCACGAGATGCTTCAGAATCTGCTGGTGGAGCGATTCCGGATTCGCCTTCACCACGAAACTCGAACCTATCCCGGCTATGAGCTGGTGGTAGCGCCGGGCGGGCCAAAGCTCAAGGAACCGGCGAACCCGGACGCCCCGGACCCCGATTCCGGAGCCACCGGCAAATCCGGCGACGATGGCTTCCTCCTCTTGCCGCCCGGTCACGGTAAGGGTGTCCGCATGTCGGCGAACGGCATCTATGCGAAGTATCAGAACTGCACCATCGCGGAGCTGATTGAGCCCTACCTTCGATCCTTCCTCCAGCAATCCACCGGTGCGCAGACCAATCACATCGCGGACAAGACCGGGCTCACGGGAAAATATGACTATGCTCTGAAATTCGATGCGCGTGGCGCGGATAGCGCGGTTGTGGTCGCACCTGGAATGCAGGCCCCTTCGCCTTCGGGTTCCCCCAGCGATCCCAGCGGCCTGCCGAATCTCTTCACCGCCTTGCAAAAGCAAGTCGGGCTGAAACTCGTAAAATCGAAGGGGTTTCCGTTGGATACCATAGTCATCGACCACATAGAGAAGGCGCCGGCCGCAAACTAGGCGCAACCATGACAGACCTCCGCGAACAATTCGGCCAGATCGATATCTACCTGTTCGATCAATTATTGCGCGGCCGCATTCTGCCGGGCATGCGAATCCTGGATGCCGGGTGCGGCTACGGCCGCAACCTGATCTATTTTTTCCGGGAAGGCTACGAACTGTTTGGCGTGGACGCAGACGCGCGGGCCATCGACTCGGTTCACCGCCTGGCGCCGTCCCTTCCCGCTGCCAACTTTCGCGTGGAACCGGTGGAACAGATGTCGTTTCCGGATGCCTTGGCGGATGTCGTGTTGAGCAGCGCCGTGCTGCACTTTGCGCGCGACGACAGCCACTTCCTGGCCATGCTGCGCGGCACCTGGCGCGTGCTGAAACCGGGCGGTCTGCTCTTCTGCCGCCTGGCATCCACCATCGGGATGGAGGACCGGATGCATCGCATTGCCGGGCGCCGCTTTCTTCTGCCCGATGGATCGGAGCGCTACCTGGTGGACGAGGCACTCCTGCTCCAACTGACGGGCGAATTCGGCGGCGTCCTGGCCGACCCTTTGAAAACCACCGTCGTTCAGAATCAACGCTGCATGACTACGTGGGTGGTCCGAAAAAACGACTGACTATCTGGCGCGATTGGCGGCCGTGGCCGCTTCCCTCAACTCCTTGTTGGCTTGGTCCAGCAGTTCTTTCGCCTTTTGAGCGTGCCCCTGCATATCCCATTCGTTGGCCTGTTGCGCGGCCACGATCTTCTCAAATGCCTGCTGGCTCAGACGCTGCGCGGCGGCGATGTTCGGATGGCGGGCCGCATTCACGTTTCTCTTGGGCTGCGCGAATGCCAGGCCTCCGATCAGCACGGCGGAACCGAGGACAGCGGCGGTAAGTCTGGTTTTAATCATGGGGGTAATTCTAAGGCGGATCGCGCGGCCCACGCAAGGAAAAAGTATCTTGCCTGCCCGCCTCGTGGCGAGCCCCTGCTACCCTGATTACTGTGAACTTCGAGAACGTCGCCGACAACCTCCGCGAATCGTTCCGCGTCATCGCCGCCAGCCGCGCCTCCGGAGAAGTACGCGAACTGCATGGCGTCAGTATCGCCTCCGCCGGCGTCACGTTTCAGATGTTCAACGCCGCCTTCCTGGCCGGCCCGGTGCTGACCGAAGCCGAGCTTGGCCAGCGCGTGCTCCTACCCGGCATGCATTTCAATGCGCGCGGCCTGGAATGGGCCTACTGGGTCTGTGAAGACTGGCTCGCCCCGCGCGCCCGCCGCCGCCTGCGCAGCGTCATGGACCGGATGGGCCTGCGCCATTCGGTTGACCTTCCGGGTATGGTTGCCGAGCGCATCGCGCCGCCCCTGCACAAACTCCCTTACCTCGAAGTCCGGCGCGTGACCGACCCGATTACCCGCGATGCCTTCTGCGCCATCGGATCCCTCTGCTTCCACGTCCCGCTCGCCTGGTTCCACGAGGTATTCGACAATCTGACGGTGTTCCGCCAATTCGCCTCGTACGTGGGCTATGTGGATTCCGAACCGGTCTCCACCACGGCGCTGGTCCTGGGCGGCGGCGCCGTGGGCGTTTATAACGTGGCCACCGTGCCGCAGTATCAGCGCAGGGGCTTCGGCGAAGCCCTCATGCGGTGCGCCCTCGAGGATTTTCGCCGCCATCACGGCATCGAATCCACCATCCTGCAGTCCACACCCGCCGGCTACAGCCTCTATCAGCGCATGGGCTTCCGTACCGTCACCAGGGTCGGGGTCTACTCCACCTGATGCCGTCAAATTTGCTTTAATTCGCCCGCGGCAATCAGCGTTTCCAAGGCGGCGATGTCCTTATAAAAAGGCCGGTCGCCCTCGATCCGCGGACTCACACGCCGGATCCTGGCGCGCGCTTCCTCCAGCGCCGGGCTTGTTTTGAGCGGCGCCAGCAAATCCAGCGCCCGCGCGGCCGTGAGAGCCTCGATGGCCAGCACCAGGCGGGTATTGCGCACGATGCGCTGCAACTTCACGGCGGAGGTCATCCCCATGCTCACGAAATCCTCTTTGTTTCCGCTGGTGGTGATGGATCCCGTGGATGCCGGATGCGCCAGCACCCGGTTCTCCGCCACCAGGCTCGCCGCCGTGACCTGCACCATCATCAGGCCCGACTCCAACCCTGCGTGGCCAGCCAGAAATGGCGGCAACTGTTCGTTGAGCGCGGGATTCACCAGCCGGTCGATCCGCCGCTCCGAAATGCCCGCCAGCGCCGACAGCGCGATGGCCAGAAAATCGAGTTGAAACGCCAGCGATTCTCCGTGAAAATTCCCACCCGAGAGGATCTCTTCGCCGAACACCAGGGGATTGTCGGTGGCCGAATTCAACTCGATCGCGAACACGCGCCGCGCCTCCGCCAGGGCCTCGCGCACCGGACCGTGTACCTGCGGAATGCAGCGCAGCGAGTACGCGTCCTGCACGCGGCCGCACCCCCTGTGCGATTCGCGAATCTGGCTGCCCTCCAGCAGGCCGCGCAGACGCGCCGCGCTCTCGGATTGGCCCGGATGCGGGCGCGCCGCCTGAATGCGCTCGTCGAAGGCGCGCGGCGTGCCGCGCTGCGCGTCCAGGGTCATGGCCGCCACTACCTCCGCCGTTGCCGCCAGCACCTCCGCCGCCTCGAGTTCCAGGCAGCCGATCGCCAGCATCGCCTGCGTGCCGTTGATCAGGCTGATGCCTTCCTTGGGATGCAGTTCGATGGCCTCGATGCCGGCGCGCGCCAGGGCGTCCGCGCCAGGGATCACCGCGCCCTCGCATTCGGCCTCGCCTTCGCCGATCAGCACCAGCGCCATGTGCGCCAGCGGAGCCAGATCGCCGGAAGCACCCACGCTGCCCTGCGACGGAACCACCGGAGTCACGCCGCGATTCAACAGGTCGCACAACCGCTGCGCCACCAGCGGACGAATGCCGGAGAAGCCCTTGGCCACCACGTTGGCCCGGATCAGCATCATGGCGCGCACCGTTTCCCGCGCCATCGGGTCGCCCACACCCACCGAGTGGGAACGGATTACGTTGCGCTGCAACTGGTCCAGGTCTTCGCGCGGAATGCGCACATTGGCCAACAGCCCCACCCCGGTGTTGACCGCATAAATAGGCTCGTCGCCCGCGGCCAGCCGGTCGATCAGGGCGCGCGAAGCGCTCATCCGCTCCACCGCCGCTTCGGTCAGGGAAACATCTGCAGTCCGCGCGCGAGCGATCACTCCAACAGCCTCAACGGTAAGGCTGTTTCCGTCCAGGTGCATGACTAAGCTTGCCGCTTCTGCCGCGCCGAAATCAACTCTTCGATGTTCACCAGTTCGGTAGGATAGTCGCCTGTGTAGCAGGCGTAGCAATACTCATGGCGCTGATCGTCATCCACCGCTTTACGCAAAGAGCCCAGGGAAAGGTACCCCACGCTGTCGGCTTCCACAAACCGGCGAATCTCTTCCACGCTGTGGTTGGAGGCAATCAGCTCGCTCTTGGTGGGCGTGTCCACGCCGTAAAAGCAGGGCGAGATGGTGGGTGGGCACGAAATGCGCAGGTGCACTTCCCGCGCCCCCGCCTGACGCACCATGCGCACAATCTTGCGGCTGGTGGTGCCGCGCACGATGGAATCGTCCACCAGCACCACGCGCTGCCCCTGCAGCAGATGGCGCACCGGATTCAGCTTGAGCTTCACTCCGAAATCGCGAATGGCCTGATTCGGTTCGATGAAGGTGCGGCCCACATAGTGGTTGCGGATCAGCGCCTGCCGGTACGGCAGCCCCGATTCCGACGCGTAGCCAATGGCCGGAGCGACGCCCGAATCGGGCACCGGCACTACCAGGTCGGCATCGGCGGGACACTCGCGCGCCAAAAGCCGCCCCAGCTTTTCCCGCGACTCCGCCACCGGACGCCCGAATACGATGGAATCCGGCCGCGCGAAATAGACGTGCTCGAAGACGCACTGCGAGCGCGGCTGTTCGGTGGTCCAGCGTTCCCGCGTCATGCCTTCGGGGCCTACAATCACCATCTCGCCGGGCTCCACTTCGTGCAGGTAAGCCGCGCCGATCAGGTCGAATGCACAGCTCTCCGAGGCGAACACGTAGCATTTCCGGCCGCCGGAGACTTCCATTTCGCCCACCGCCAGCGGGCGGAACCCGTGCGGGTCGCGCGCCACGATGATGCGGTCCTGCGCCAGAAACACCAGCGAAAACGCGCCTTCCAGTTGCAAGAGCGCATCGCGCAGCGCCCCCGCCAGCGTTCGCTCCGAAGAGTGCGCCACCAGGTGCAGGATCACTTCGGTATCGCTGGACGCCTGGAAAATGGCGCCGCGTTTTCCCAGCAGTGCGCGCAGTTCGCCGGCGTTGGTGATGTTACCGTTGTGGGCTACCGCCACTTTGCCCTTGTTGCAGGCCACCGAAAACGGCTGGGCGTTCAACAGCACCGTATCGCCCGTGGTGGAATAGCGCGTGTGCCCGATCGCCAGTTCACCGGGCAGCGTGGCCAGCACGGGCTTGGTGAAGATGTCCGCCACGTGCCCCATGGACTTGTGGGTGTAAATCTCCTTGCCGTCGCTGGTGCAGATACCCGCGCTCTCCTGCCCGCGGTGCTGCAGCGAATACAAGCCCAGGTAGGTCAGCTTGGCCGCTTCCGGATGGCCATAGATAGCCATCACGCCGCACTCTTCGTGGAATTTATCGAGCATTGGTTTCCGTGGTGGGACCCTTCAATTGCGATTCGAGGGCATGGGTGTAGACGGACTTCAGAGAGGAGATTTCCCAGGAACCCAAAGTCATGGTGCGCTGCCTGATTTCGATGCCCTTCTCAATTGTAACCCCCACAACCGGGGCTTCGATGCCATGCCGTTCGGCAATCGCGATCACCCGCTTGGGCAGGGCTGTCGAAAGCAGGGCCCGCGAAGGAGCCTCATGAAACGCCAGAACCTCCGGACGCAGATCCGAATCGATATCGATCTGGGCCCCGATCTCCGCCGGACCGAAGGAGCATTCCGCCAGCGTTACGGCCAGCCCGCCATCGCTCAGGTCGTGCGCCGATTCCAGCAGGCCTTCGGAGACAATCTCGCGCAGGGCCGCCTGCAGGCGCAGTTCGCGGTCCACGTCCAACGCCGGCGGCAGGCCCCAAAGCCGCTTCACAATTTCTTTAGCGTACTGGCTGCTGCCGAAACGCACATCGTCGCAGGCGCCCAGGCCGCCCAGCAGAATCACGCTGCGGCCGGCATTCTTGAAGGGAATCGTAACCGGCGTTTCGGTCTTCATCAAGCCCACAATGCCGATGACCGGCGTGGGATAGATTCCTTCGCCGAGCGTCTCGTTATAAAGGCTCACGTTGCCGCCGGTGATCGGCGTATTGAAGAGCCGGCAGGCATCGGACAGGCCCTCGATGGCCTCCACGAGTTGGGCCATGATCTCGGGCCGCTCGGGATTGCCGAAGTTCAGACAGTTGGTGGCCGCCACCGGCAGCGCGCCCACGGTGGAGAGGTTGCGGCAGCATTCCGCCACCGCCAGCATGGCCCCTTCCCGCGGCGAAAGATACGCATACCGTCCGTTGCCGTCCAGCGACATCGCAATAGACGTGCCGGTTTCCTTGATGCGGATGATGGCGGCATCGGTGGCCTCGGGCCCTGCGATGGTATTGGTGCGGACTTGAAAATCGTACTGCTGCCAGATCCACCGTTTGGAACAAAGGTCCGGGGCGGCCAGCATTTGCGGCAGCACGGATTGCACTTCGCCGCTCGTGGGCGGAGGCGGAATCTCCACCGCCGGAGGCCGGGTGTGCGGGCGGTCATACAGCGGAGCCTCATCCGCCAGTTCGCGATTGGGAATTTCGGCAACGATCTCGCCATGGTGGCGCACCCGCAGCTTGCCGTCACCGGTTACGATGCCTACTTCGGCCGCTTCCAGTCCCCACTTGCGGAACACCGCGAACACTTCGTCCTCGCGGCCTTTATCGGCCACCAGCAGCATGCGCTCCTGGGATTCGGAGAGCATGATTTCGTACGGCGTCATGCCGGTTTCCCGCTGCGGCACGCGGTCCAGTTCGATTTCGATGCCCACTTCGCCGCGGCTCCCCATCTCGCAGGTGGAACAGGTGAGGCCGGCCGCGCCCATGTCCTGAATCCCGACGATGGCGCCGGTCTTCATGGCTTCGATGCAGGCTTCCAGCAGTAGCTTTTCCATGAAGGGGTCGCCCATTTGGACGTTGGGCCGCTTCTGCTTGGATTCCTCGGTGAATTCCGCGCTGGCCATGGAGGCGCCGTGGATGCCGTCGCGCCCGGTGCGCGCGCCCACGTAGATCACCGGATTGCCCACGCCCGCCGCCTTGGCGAAAAACACGTCCTCTTTCCTGCACACGCCCAGGGCGAACACGTTGACCAGCGGGTTGCCGTCGTAACACGGCTCGAAAATGCATTCGCCGCCCACCGTGGGCACGCCGAAGCAGTTGCCGTAATGCGCGATGCCGCTCACTACGCCGCTCAGAATCCGGCGATTGCGCGCTCCGGTAGCCGCATCGTCCAAGCGGCCGAAGCGCAGCGAATCCAGCACCGCAATGGGCCTGGCGCCCATGGTGAAGATGTCGCGCAGAATCCCGCCCACTCCGGTAGCGGCGCCCTGAAACGGCTCGATGAAGCTGGGATGATTGTGCGATTCGATCTTGAAGGCGATCACATAGCCGCCGCCGATATCGATGATCCCGGCGTTTTCACCCGGACCCTGCACCACCAGCTTGCCGCGCGTCGGCAGCTTCTTCAGGTGCAGGCGAGAGCTCTTGTAGGAGCAATGCTCGCTCCACATCACGCTGAAAATGCCCAGCTCGGTGTAGCTGGGTTCGCGTCCCAGAATGTCTACGATTTTCTGATATTCGGCCGGAGTGAGTTGATGCTGGGCAATGAGTTCGGGCGTCATGATGGCCGTCATGCGCGCACCGCCGGCGCCGGCACGCGAGCCGCCTGCGCCACCCGCAGCATCGATTCGAAGACCGTGAGCCCGTCGGTGGAACCCATCAGGGGCTCGGCAGCCCGCTCCGGATGCGGCATCATTCCCATCACGTTCCGCCGCCGGTTCAGTATGCCGGCGATATCGCGGAGCGACCCGTTGGGGTTGTCCAGGTAGCGGAAGGCGATGCGGTCCTCCGCCTGGAGCTCGTCCAGGGTGCGGTCGTCGGCGTAGTAGCAGCCTTCGCCGTGGGCGATGGGCACGCGCAGGATTTCCCCTTTTTCCGCCGCATTGGTGAACGGAGAATTCACCGTCTCCACGCGCAGATGCACATCGCGGCACACGAACTTCAGGCCCGCGTTGCGGATGAGCGCGCCGGGAAGCAGGCCGGCCTCAACCAGAATCTGGAAGCCGTTGCAGACGCCCAGCACCAGGCCGCCGTCACCGGCAAACCGTTTAACCGCCTGCATCACAGGCGAGAATTTCGCAATCGCACCGCACCGCAGGTAGTCGCCGTAAGCGAAGCCTCCGGGCAGAATTACGGCATCCACGCTGCCCAGCGAATGAGAGTCATGCCAGATGTACTCTGCCTTTTGACCGAGGACCGCGGAGGTGGCGTAAAACGCGTCGTGGTCGCAATTGCTTCCGGGAAAAACAATGACGCCAAATTTCATGAGATTTGATTCGGGGGAGTCCTCCTCTAGTCTAACAAAGCGGGGTTCCCCTGTGCGTCTGCGTTACAATCCCCCTTATGCGGCTTTCCTTGGCAATACTCCTGCTGTGTTCGGTCGCGCTGCCGGCCTTCACACAAACGCCTGTGGTGGCGGCCGGCGGCGTTTTGAATGCCGCAAGTTCGGACAAAACCGGCCTGCCGCTGGCGCCCGGCTCGCTGGTTTCCATCTACGGCAATAATCTGGTGTCAGCCAGCGCTTCGGCCGGCGCCATTCCCCTGCCGTACAACCTGTCGGACGCTTCGGTGACCTTCAACGGAGTGAAAGCGCCGATGCTCAGCGCGACTCCCGGCCCCGCCTACGACCAGCTCAATGTGCAGATTCCGTGGGAAGCTGTCGCGCTGACGCCTCCGGCGACCAACGGCAGCGTTCGCATGGTGGTGACCCGCAACGGAGTCGCATCCGACCCCTTCAACGTCGCCGTCACCACCGCCTCTCCCGGTATCTTCACCACGGGCTCCGGGCCCGGCCAAGCCATCGCCTACGGCAATACCGATCACATCATCGCCGGACCAGCCAGCGCTGTGTCACATCCCATCAAAATCGGCGATACGCTGGTAATCCTGGCAACGGGATTGGGCCCCGTGGATCAGACCGTCGCCAGCGGCAATGTCCCGGCCTCCGGCGTGCTCGCCCGAACGGTGACGACACCGATTGTACTGGTGGGCAATATCCCCGCCCTGGTGTACTTCTCCGGCCTCAGCCCGCAATTCCCCGGCGTGTACCAGATCAACATCGTGGTCGCCGCCGCCACTCCGACGGGCGACGCCGTGCCCGTGCAAATTTTCATGAACGGCATCACCACCCGCAAAGACGCCACCATCGCCGTCTCCCAATGATCGTCGCGGCTCACTATTTGCAGGCGGCCTGCACCACGCTTTACCGGCGGAGGAGCGCGTATCTGTTCCCGGTCGCCATTCTGGCCCTCGGCACCGGCATGAGCGTCGCGATGTTTTCGCTGGTGGATGCGGTGCTGCTCCGGCCGCTGCCGTTCCCGCGCCAGGACGCAATCCAGGTGATCTGGAAGAAGGATCCTCCGGCCGGCCTGCACGTCGAGGAGTTGGCCTACCCCGAACTGCGCGACCTTCAGGAGAACATCCGCGACTTCCAATACGTGGCCCTGATGCCCACCAGCCTCTACGGGTACGGTCGCATCCTGCGGACCGCCAAAGGCGAGCCGGTGCAGATCGAAGGCGCGCCCGTGTCGCACGATTTCTTCCGCGTGCTCGGCGTCACTCCCGCGATGGGGCGCGATTTCACTGCCTCCGACGAACAGGTGGGCGCGCCGCCGGTAGTGGTGTTATCCAGCCGCGTCTGGCGCGAGCAACTCGGCGGGGACCCGCACATTGTCGGCCGCCTGATCGCACTGAACGGGCAGGGCCATATGGTGATCGGCGTGATGGCGCCCGGAGTGGAATTTCCGCGCGGCGCGGGCCTGTGGATTCCGCTGGGCGTGGATCGCCGGGTAGTGGAAAGCCGCCGCGCCACCTTTCTACAAGCCATCGCCCGAACCCGGCCCGGAGCGCCGTCCGCCGGCATCCCCGCGCAGGTAAACGCGCTGTTCACGCGCCTTGCCAAAGACCATCCCGACGCCTATTCGCCATCGCAGCAGGGCGTGGTCACGCCGCTATTCGCATACTGGACCGGTTCCGCGCGCCTGCATCTGTGGATCATGCTGGCGGCCTCCTGCCTGCTGTTGGTGGCGGCCCTCATCTCCGCCGGCAACCTGTTTCTCTCGCGGGCCATCGCCCGCCGGGAGGAGATCGCCACCCGCATCGCCATCGGCGCGGACCGTACACAGATTGCCGGATTGTTCGCCGCCGAGGGCGCGATGGCCGGACTCTTCGCCGCCGTGGGGGGCTTGGCGATGGCTCAGGCGGCCGTCCGGTTCCTGGTGAAGTTTGCGCCCGCCGATATCCCCAGGCTGTCCCAGGCAGCGCTCCATTGGGGCAGTTTCGGTTTCGCGGCGGTGGCGGCGGTACTGGCGGCGATGGCCTGCTCGGTTTTGCCCGCCTGGTTTTCCACCCGGCCCCTGCCGCCGAGGGGCAAACGCTCACCGCAACGCGCCTTCCTGTTTGCGCAGGCCGCGGTCACGGTAACGCTGCTCTCTATGTCGGCGTTTCTGGTGTGGAGCTACCGCTGCATGATGCACGCCGATACCGGGTTTGCCAATCGCGATGCCCTGTCGATGAACCTGGCGGTGCGCGGCCCTTCTCACCGCGCTCTTTACACCCGCCTCCTGGAGCGCTTGCGGGAACAGTCCGGCGTGATTTCAGCGGCCGGCGTTCTGGTGCGTCCGCTGGAGGGGCCGATCGGATGGGACGTGCCTTACCAGTTCGAATTCGAGGCCGGCAAAGATCCGGGCCGGGATCTACCCAAGGCGAACTACGAGGTGATCACGCCGGGCTATTTCCAGACCGTCGGCACACCCCTGCTGGAAGGCCGGGACTTCACCGACCGCGATGCGGAAGGCGCGGAGGGCGTCCTCATCGTGAGCCGGGCGCTGGCGCAACAGATTCGCCGGGCCGGATACGAACCTCTCGGATACCGCGTACGGATCGGGCTGGCCTCCGGCTGGCTCAAGGTGATCGGCGTGGCCGGCGACGCCCGCTACCGCAACATCACGCAAACCGGCGCCGATCTCTTCGTGCCGTACCTGCAAGCCGGCGCTTCCACAAACTACATCGTGATCCGGGGAACACGGCCCGCCGCCGAACTGGCCGCCCTGGTGCGCCGTACCCTGGCTGACCTCGATCCGACCCAGGCTATTGCCGGCGTGGCTACCCTCGGCGAACTGATCGATCGCAACACGGCCAGGCATCGCTTCAATATGATCCTGCTGCTCTGGTTCGCGGCGTGCGCGGCCGTCCTGGCCGCCACCGGAATCTACAGCGTGATTGCCGAAAGCGTAGCGGCGCGGAGGCGCGAGATCGCCATCCGGAACGCGCTCGGCGCAGGACGGATGCGGCTGGTCCGCGACATCGTATCGGCCGCCATGGCGTTCGTCCTGGCCGGTGAAGCGGCAGGTATCGCCTGTGCCATCGCCCTGAGCACGGGGGCATCGGACCTGCTCTATGGCGTATCGCCGCGCGACCCGGCGATTCTGGGAGCGGTGCTCGCGTTTCTCTCCGCCGTTTCGCTCGCCGCAGCATTTTATCCGGCATGGATCGCCTCGCGAGACGTCAAATTCTCATGAAGAGAGTAGTCCTCGCGGTAGTTTCGCTGGCCGCTCTGCTGCCGGGCGCGGACCAGTTGCGCCGTCACGGCATGATCGGGCTCTCGGTGGGTCCGGACGCGCAGAACCGGGTCGAAGTGAAAGCGGCTACAGAGGGCGGCGCGGGGGCGGCTGCGGGGATCCAAGCGGGAGACCTGATCCAGACGCTGGATGGCGCTCCGGTAGCCGGCACCGATGAGTTCGTCCGCGCGGTGGGCCGGCACTTCGGCGGCGATGCCGTGAAGGTGGGGATCTTACGGAGCGGCGAGGGCAGCGTCAAGACAGCGGTGCTGAAGCCGCGTCCGCTGGAGACCAGCCCGTATGCCGGCGTGATGTACGTCAGCTTGACTGTCCACGGGTCACTGCGCCGCGCCATCGTGACGCGCCCGCGGAAAACCGGCCGCCTGCCTGCCGTCCTGCTCATGCAGGGCGTAGGGTGCTATTCCATGGACAACGCCGATCGCCAGAGCGGCTACGGCCGGGTAGTCGAGGAACTGGAGCAGCGCGGCTTCGTCACCATGCGGGTGGAAAAGACCGGCGAAGGCGATAGCGAGGGCCCCGCCTGCGCGAATTTGACCGCCCTTCCGGCGCTGGAGGCGGAAGGCTACGTGGCCGGTCTGCGGGCTCTGAAGCAGTACGATTTCGTAGACCCGGCAAAAGTGTTCGTGTTTGCCCACAGCATGGGACCGGTGGTTGGCTCGCTGGCCATTGCGCAAGAGCCTGTGCGCGGCTTCATCGCCGTGGAGACCGTGGGCACAAGCTGGTTCGAATACGACCTGGAGCGACTGCGCGTGCAGGCGGCGCTGGCGGGCAAAGCACCCGATGAGGTCGATGCCGAAATGCGCGAGTACACCGGCTGCTCCTATCGTTTTTATATTGGCAAGGAGACGCCGCAGCAGTTGGATCGAACTCCCGCCTGCCAGGGGTTCACACGGCCGTTCGGAGGGACGCCTTATACCTACATGCAGGCGGTGGCCGATATCAGCCTGGGACGGCAGTGGAAGCAGGCCGATTTCCCGGTGCTGGTGATCTACGGCGCCGCCTCGCCGGTGACCACGGCGCACCAGTGCCGGTATCTGGCTGAACTGATCAATCGAATGCATCCCGGCCGCGCCACGTACGCGGAAGTGCCGGGGATGGGCCACGACTTGAACCGGTACGCCTCGCAGCAGGAGTACGTGCAGCGCGGAAACACGCCGCATCCGTTCCACACGGGCCTGATCGAGGTGATGATGGCTTGGATGGAAAAGCAATCACCATAATCTCTATCTAGATTTGGTACAATGCGGACAGGCGCATGGATAGTACCGCCCGCAGCATCGCAAAAGCCGTCAGCTACCGGTTACTGGGGTCCGCGACTACGGGGCTGATCCTGTACATCCTGACGGATCGCGCCACGCTCTCGCTGATCGGCGGCGCCCTGGACGTGTTCCTGAAGATCGGCGCCTATTTCGTCCACGAGCGCATTTGGAATCACATCAGCTTTGGCCGTCCCAAGCCGCCGGAATATGAGATTTAGCGGCCCGAAGGAGCATCGGCCACGGTTTCGGTGACAACCTCCGGCGCGGGGCGCTGCAATTTAGCGAGCGTCGTGTGTTCGAACTCGAAGCGCTCGGTAAGCAGGTCGGTGAAGGTGAAGTGCGACTTGGCGATGCCCTCGCGTTCATGATCGCGGGTGTTGGCGAGGATGTGGTACAACTCGTGCGCCAGCAGGCGGGCCATGGCGCGGCCATACAGGAAGTCGCGGCGCGCGCCGGGTTCCTGCACGAGCAAGGGCCAGACCACGCGCGAGAGTGCTCCGCAATTGATCGTGCTGAAGGGGAGCACCACGTCGTCGGAGACGGCGGTAAAAGCCAGAGTCCGGGTATCGGCGACCGGTCCATCGGACACAGAACTACCCGCGGGCACGCCGCAAGCCCCTTGCAGGCGCACCACCACGAGGTTCGCCGCGGTGGAATCGGGTTTGCTCCGGGCGTCGCGCCACACCACACGATACGCCGCGGACTGCATCAGGGAAGCGACCTCACTTTTCATGATGTCCACGGTGTGAGGCGATTGGGGCAGGTCGGTACGTAAGTAAAGAACCAGCTCTGAGTTCGCCGGATCGTCCGACCCGGCACGGCAGGGCACAACGGCGAGGTTGATGAGGCAAAACGCTGCCAGCAGTCGCGCAAACACGGCGCAATCTCACTGGCAATTATACAGGAAGGATCAGGGCTGTTTTGGACTGAATCGCCACACGTTCTGCTGTCTCAGGTTAGATAACCACACCGAACCGTGCCCCACGCGTACCGAATCGCCCCCGGGACCGGTCCACTGGCGGATCACCTGGTTGCCGGCGGGGTCGATTTCGGAGAGCGGAATCTGCGGAATGGTGGCCCAGACATGGCCTTCGCCGAAGGCGATCTCGCCGCCGTTGCCGGGGATGCCGGCTGCGATGTTGACGATCAGTCTGGCGGATTTGGCGTCTACGCGGGAGATGGTGCCGTCGCCCTGGTTGAGCGTCCAGACCGAACCGGCGCCGGTGGTGAGGAAGCGCGGACCGGCGCCTACCTCCACGGTGGCGGTGACCTTATCGGTCAGGGGATCGACGCGCGTCAGCAGGTTCTTTTCGGGCGTAGTGACCCAGACCGCGCCTTCGCCGTAATAACAAGATGCGGAATTGGGCGAAATTTCAATCTCGGCGGCTACCTTATTAGTAGCGGGGTCGATGCGGGATAGCGTACCTTTGGGGTCGGTCACAAGCCAGACGGCGTCGGGACTGGCCGCGATTCCGCCTTCGCTCACGGCGGGTCCGACGGGGATAGTGGCGACCACCATATTCGTCTTCATGTCCACGCGGGAGACCGTCTTATCGCCGCAGTTGGGAACCCAGATGCTTCCAAAGCCCGCGGCTAGTCCGGAGCAGGGACGCCTGCCCACGGGAATGGCGGCTTCCACCTGATTGGTTTTGGCGTTGATGCGATGGATGGTGTTCTTAGGGCCGTTGGTGACCCATACGGAATCTTCGGTGAGCACCTGCCAATCGGGCGTGCCTTCGATGGGGAAGACGAAGTCCGGCTTGATGGAGGCCATGTCCCGCTTCACGCCCGGGGTCGCGACTCCCGGCGGCGGCGGACGGCGGCTCTTCCTGGGCGGAGGCGCGTCTTGCGCGGAAAGTAGGGAGACCGCCAGCAGGGCGGCAACGGATAGTTTCTGCATGAGAAGATTACTCGGCCAGGGTTGCGAGCACGCGCTTGGGATCGAGGCGCCAGACTTTGCCATCCGGCAGGTTGGCGAGCCACAGGGAATTCTGGCCGAAGTACACTGCGCCGCCGCCGGGTCCCCAAAACTGTTGAACCACCTTATCGGTTTGCGGATCGATGCGCATCAAGGGGAAGCCCGCCAGACTGGCCCAGACCGAACCCTGGCCGATGGCGAGCGTGCCCTCCACTCCGGGAACGGCCAAGTCGATGGTCTTGGTGACTTTGTTGGTTTTGGGGTCGATGCGGTCGATCTTGCCGTCTTTCCGGCAGTACACCCAGACGGAGTTTTCGCCGATGGCGAGGGCGGTTGGCTGGCCGGAAACATCGATCCGTTTGTCCACCAGGTTGGTGCTGGGATTCACACGGACCACATGATTTTCCGAAGGGCAGGTGACCCACAACGAAGTCTCGCCGAAGGTGAGGGTATTGCAGCCGGCGGCCAGGCGTAGCTCGGCCACGATGGCATTCTGTTCGGGATCGACGCGGGAGAGCGTGGTGCGATTATCGCTGAGGAACCAGACGCTATCGGCAGTGGCGGCGACGGCCGGTTTGGCGGAACCACCGCCGGCAACGGTCGCGGTGACTTTCCAGGTTTTGGGATCGAGCCGCACCAAAGCCTGGTCGCCGCAAGCCGGAATCCACAGGCTGGCGAAAGCGCTGGCTGCGCCGCCGCAAGGCTTGTTCAAGGGGGCCACAGGGGCGCCCAACTCGTTCTTTTTGGCGTCGATGTGGAACAGGCTCTTTGAGTCGGCCAGGAGCGGCGCATCGGTGAACGCCAACCATTCGGCCGTCGAGGCGAACCCGGCATCCGGCTTGAGGCTGGCGAAAGGGATCTGGACGCCGGGAGTCTTGATCCCCGCGGTCGGGCCAACAAGCAGGCGAACGGTTTCTCTTTTCGGCTTGCCGCCTTCCGATTTACCGACAGGTTGGGCGGCCGTGGCAGAGCACGCCAGAATGGCGACACACAGGCACCCCAAAGACCCTGGACGCATGAAAATCCTCTCCTGGTTATGTGATGAAAGCCACGGGGCGGATCGGCGCCTTGGCCGGATTTGGTTTAGTATATCCCGAAACACCGGCTCCATCGGAAGAATCTTTCTATTGACAAGCGGTACCGGCGATGTTACAAACTCTATAGTTTCTCAGAGGGGCCGTGTGCCGCCCGTAGTGTCCCGCCCCGTCGGCGCTAAAGTGTGCTCAAGGCAACTATGCGTCTACTTGCAACTGTTTTCCTGTTGACTGCTGCGATGCGAGGCGCCGAGCCCCAATCGCAGGCGGCATCTCCCGATTTCTTCGAAACGAAGGTCCGGCCGATGCTGGCGGGTAACTGCTACTCCTGCCACACCAATTCCGCGCTGGGCGGGCTGCGTCTGGATAGTCGCGAGGCCATGCTGAAAGGCGGCGGCCGCGGTCCGGCGCTCGTCCCTGGCGATCCCGACAAGAGCCTGCTGGTAAAAGCGGTCCGCCAGACCGACGCCAAGCTGAAAATGCCGATGGGCGGCAAGCTGAAGGATGCGGAGATCGAGGACATCGTGGCGTGGGTGAAGGCGGGGGCGGTGTGGCCCAAGCAGCGAACGCCCACCGCGGCGAAGCAGACGAGACGAAGTACGTCATCGCGCCGGAGCAGAAGACCTTCTGGTCGCTGTTGCCGCTGAAGGAGCCTGCAGCCGCCGGCCGTGAAGGACGCGAAATGGGCGAAGCGGCGATATCGACCGGTTCATCCTGGCGCACCTGGAAAAGCAGGGCCTGAAGCCGGTGCGTCCGGCGAGCAAACACGATCTGCTCCGCCGCGCCACGCTGGACCTGACGGGACTGCCGCCTACGCCCGAAGAGATCGCGGCGTTCGAGAAAGACACTTCGCCCGACGCGTTCGCGAAAGTGGTGGACCGCCTGCTCGCCTCGCCGCATTACGGCGAGACGGTGGGGCCGGGTATGGCTGGACGTGGCGCGCTACGGCGAAGACGATTACCGCAGCCTGAACCCCAATCCGCGCGGCTACTATCCGTACCCGAACGCGTACCTCTATCGCGATTGGGTGATCCAGGCGTTCAACGACGACATGCCTTACGACCAGTTCGTGAAGGCGCAACTGGCCGGCGACCTGCTGGATGAAAAGGTTCGCTACAAGTATGCTGCCGGCTACTGGATTCCTGGGCCTCGGCCCGTGGTATTACGATAACGGCGCGGTGGAAGTGACGCGCGCCGATGAGCGTCACGATCGGGTGGACGTGGTGACTCGCGGATTCCTCGGCCTGACGGTGGCCTGCGCGCGCTGCCACGATCACAAGTACGATCCGATTCCGCAGACCGACTATTACTCGCTGGCTGGCGTGTTCCTGAACACGACGTACCACGAATATCCGCGCGTCCCCAAGGCTACTTCGGATCAATACACCAAGTTCGAAGCGAGGTGGAGAAGAAGCAGAAGATGCTGCAGGAGATGCAGACGGACTTGAGCGCGTCGCTTGTCGGAGTCGCTGGCCTTCCAGACGGCGAATTATCTGCAGGGCGTCTACGAAGTGGCTGGACAGAAGAAAGAGGCCGAGACGGTAGTGGAGGCGCGGAAGCTGGATTACGAGCTGCTGAGCGGTGGATCGCATACATGGAAAAGCCCACCGATAAGTACCACGACAAGGACGCCTGGCAGGCCCTGATGAAGAAGGCCGTGGCGGCTCCCATGGCGGCGGAGGCCGGGCGCGGCGGCGGTCTTGGAGGCGGGCGGCGGAGGAGGCCGCAGGCGGTGGCGGCGGTGGCGGCGGAAACGTCAACCCCGAAGTGAAGAAACTGGCCGAGGAGTTCCAGGCGAACGTGGTTAAGGTGATGCTGGCGCGCAAGGAATTGAACGAAGAAAACCAGGTGATCACGGCCAAGTCGCTGGAAGGCACCAAGAAAAAGAAGCGCGCCAACAAGCCGAACGAGTTCATCACCAACGACGATTTCTGCCCCGGATGCGGACTGCGGCTCAAGAACATGCCGGAGGACGAGAATAACTTCTGGACCGAGATCTTCCAGCGCGAGTTGAAGGATGCGGACGATCCGGCAGCGATGATCGCGGCGGGCGGGCGCGGCGGCAAAGCCCGGCGTCCTGTTGTTCCGTGGCTGGGGCCTGGAGAGCCGCGTGGGCGCCGGAAGCGCAGGCGCAGTATGGCATCCGTGAAGGCGGACATGGACGAAGCGCGCAAGAAGCTGGATCCCGCATATCCGTTCATGCACGGCGTGGAGGACGCCGCAGAAGCCGGTCGATCTGCCGCTGGCGCATTCGCGGCAATCCGCAGAATCTCGGACGCCGAAGTGCCGCGGCATTTCCTGAGCATGCTCTCGACGGGCGACCCGAGTTCCGTTCCAGCAAGGGCAGCGGGCGCCTGGAACTGGCGGACGATATCCTGAAGCAGCCGATCGCCATGCGGGTAATCGTCAACCGCGATCTGGAAAGGGCATTTCGGCACGGGCATCGTGGATACTCCGAGCAACTTCGGCGTCACCGGCGAACGCCCCACCAATCCGGAATTGCTGGAGTATCTGGCCAGTTACTTCGTGAAAAACGGCATGTCCATCAAGAAGCTGCACCGGGCGATCATGTTGAGCTCGGTGTACCAGTTCAGCACCGAAAACGACCCGGCCAACTATGCCAAGGATTCCGGCGACCGCCTGTACTGGCGGATGGATCGCAAGCGTATGGACGCGGAGCAATGCGCGACGCGGTGCTATCGGTGGCGGGCAACCTGGACAATTCGCTGGGCGGCCCAGTCGTGGATCTGACTCCGGCGTTCACCCGCCGCACGGTGTATGGCAAAGTAAGCCGCTACAAGCTGGACGAGTATCTCCAGTTATTCGATTTTCCCGCAGCCCGAACATCAGCGCGGAAAAGCGATTCACCACCACGGTGCCGCTGCAGCGCCTGTTCCTGATGAACAGCGACTTCATTCAGGTGGAGGCCGAGCAACTGGCCAAACGCGTGGCGGCGGAGCCGGACAACCGGGCGCGCATTAGGAAGGCCTACCTTCTGGCGTATGGACGCGAACCCAGCGAAGAGGAAATCAAGTTAGGAATCGAGTATCTGCACGCCGAGCCGATGCGGGAGTACGAAGAGAATAAGAAAGCGGCCCCCGAGGGCGGCCGGGGCGGCGGACGAAGGGGTCCGGCGACGGATTCGCCTTCGGCCGATACGCCGGAAGGCAATGAGGGCGCGACTGGTGCGGCCGGCGCCGATGGAGCGCCCGCGGCTATGCCGATGGGCATGGGCATGATGGGCGGGATGATGGGCGGCGGCCGCGGTGGACGCGGTGGCGCGGCGGCGGAAGTGAAGTACGACGCTTCAGCCTGGGGCCGGTACGCCAAGATGCTGTTCAGTTCGAGTGAATTTATGTTTATCAACTAAAAGGGGTATATGTTCGGTCATAAGTCTTCCAATCCGCTGACCAGGCGGGAAGCGTTGCGGCGGGTGGGCAGCGGCTTCGGCATGATGGCGTTTCGCGGGAATGGTGGGCCAATCGCTGGCCAGAGCCGGTGTGGACGCACCCGGTGGAGCAGCCACGCTGGATTATCCGCAAAAGGTGAAGCGGGTGATCTTCCTGTTCATGAACGGAGGCTGCTCCCACATCGATAGCTTCGACCCCAAACCGGCCCTGGAAAAATACGACGGCCAGCCCCTGCCCGGCGGGACGGTTAAGACCGAACGGCGGACCGGCGAGCTGATGAAGTCGCCGTTTCAAGTTCAAAAAGTACGGGCAGTGCGGCATGGAAGTAAGTGAACTGTGGCCGCACTTAGGCGAAGTGGCGGACGATATCTGCTGGGTACGGTCGGTATATACCGATATTCCCAATCATGAGCCGTCGTGCCTGATGGTGAATACCGGCGCCAACCAGGCGGGCCGGCCCTCCATGGGCGCTTGGCTCACTTACGGCCTGGGCACGGAGAATCAGAATCTGCCGGGCTTCGTGGTGCTGTGTCCGACGGTGCCGACCACCGTGGGTCCACCGCTGTGGAGCAACGGATTTCTTCCGGCAATCCACCAGGGCACTTTCATATCCAACCGCGTGGGACCGGCGCCCGGCGAGGATGGCGCCGATATGCCGGAGGCCGACCCCATGCCGGAAGCAAAGTCCGACGGCAAGGAGAAAGACGAAAAAGACAAGCTCAAGAAAGTCACGATCGAGCGCAGCTTCGACCCCAAGAAACTGGTCAGCTATGTGAACAACCCTAAGTTCTCGCTGGTCCAGCAGCGGCGCGAAATGGATCTGCTGGAGAAACTGGAGAAGATGCGCGAAGAGCAGACCGGCTCCGACCAGCAGGTGGAAGCTACCATCAAGACCATGGAAATTGCCTACCGCATGCAGACGGAGGCTCCGGACGTTTTCGATGTGCGTAAGGAATCGCAGGCCACGCTGGATCTATACGGGCCGGGGCCGGTGGCACGCGGCTGCCTGACGGCGGTACGGCTGGCGCAGAAGGGCGTGCGGATGACCCAGGTGTATTACTCGCAGGGCGACCCATGGGATGCGCATCAGGACATCTTCGCGCACAAAACCAACGCCAAGGCCTCGGACCAGGCATTCGCGGCGGTAGTCAAAGACCTGAAGAGCCGCGGACTCTGGAAGGACACGCTGGTGGTATGCGGCTCGGAATTCGGCAGAACGCCTGTCCGGGAAGTCGGCGGCGCGGGAGCCGGAATCAAGCGCGGGCGCGATCACAATCCATTCGGATATCACCATGTGGCTGGCCGGAGGCGCGGTCAAAGGCGGCACGATTTACGGGGCCACGGACGACTTCGGCTTCAAGGCGGTGGAGAAGCCTGTGCATGTCCACGACATTCACGCGACAATCCTGTATTTGTTCGGCATCGACCACACCAAATTGACTTACCGGTACAGCGGCCGGGATTTCCGGTTGACGGATGTTGCGGGGAACGTGTTGCACGATCTGATCGCGTAAGTTTGATCGGGGGTATAGGACATTTTGATTTGACTCCCATACCTCTTTCCTTTACACTTCATCAAACACCTTTTTGAACGGTAAGTAAGACCTGTACCGTCTCTTAGTCGAGACCATATCTTCGTCGACAAGGGTCCTGAACCCCGCATTCTGTCTACGTAATGGAGGATGGTCCCGATGTACCGATTCGCTTTTGCGCTCATGGTGGGAGTGTTGCCTCTGGCGGCCCAGACCAGTCTGCTCGGGGTAATAACCGACGCGCAGGGGGCTGCGGTTCCGGAAGCTGTGGTAACGGCTAAGAATGCGGAAACCTCCGCGATCCGGAAAACTCTCACCAATTCCCTGGGTGAATACAACATGGCGCAGATGCAGCCGGGCACTTACGGAGTCACCGTGGAGAAGCCCGGCTTTCGTACGCACAATGCGCAAATTCTGTTGCAGGTGAATACGCCGGCCACGATGAACGTGAAGCTGGAACTGGGCGCGGTGAACGAGTCTGTGAATGTGAGCGCCGAAGTGGCGCTGGTGAATACGGAGAACGCGGCGGTGGGCAACCCCTTCACCGAGACGCAGGTGAAGGAGATCCCGCTGCAGACGCGCAACGTGGTGGCGCTGCTGGGCGTGCAGGCGGGCGTGTCGTCTACAGGTCAGGTGCTGGGGTCGCGGCCCGACCAGAATAACGTGCTGCTGGACGGCGTGGACGTGAACGATAACCAGGGCGCCGACGGATTCAACTCGGTGCTGCCGATTCCACTGGATTCGGTGCAGGAGTTCCGGACGACCGTCGCGGGCGTAGGCGCCGATATGGGCCGGTCGGGGGGCGGCCAGGTTTCCATCGTGACCAAGGGCGGCAGTAATCAGTTTCACGGGTCGGCGTACGAGTACAATCGCAACACACTGACCGAGGCCAACGACTGGTTCAGCAATCGCGCCGGCACGCCGCGGCCCGCGCTGATCCGCAATCAGTATGGCGCGTCGCTAGGCGGGCCGGTACTGAAGAACAAGCTGTTCTTCTTTTTCAATTATGAAGGGCGCAAGGACCGCAGCGCCTCCGCCAAGACGGCCACGGTTCCACAGGCATCGTTCGCCCAGGGCAACGTCAACGTTCTCTTGAAGGACGGGCGGACGGTGACGCTAAGCCCGCAGGATGTAATCAATATCGATCCGCTGCACGTTGGGGCGAGCCCGTACATGCTGAGCCTGATGAAGCAGTATCCGGCCGGCAACAACCCTTTGGGAGCCACCGACAAGGGACTCAATTTCAACCAACTGCTTTTCAACGCGCCGAACACTTTGGACAACCATGTGATGGTAGGGCGCATGGACTATAACATCGATGACGCGGGCAGGCATACTCTGTCGGTACGCGGAACGCTGAATGGCGCGGGGCAGGATTCGACGCTGGCGCAGTTCCCGGGGCAGGCAGCGGCATCGCGGACGCTGGACAATTCCCGCGGCGTATCGGTGCGGTATACGGCGGTGATCAATCCGCGACTGGTGAACCTGGCGACGTACGGATACACGCGCCTGGGAACGTCTTCGACGGGCAATGAAACCGTGCTTCCCAGTTTCGTCATGACCACGCTGCAACCCACGGCGCGGCCCTCGCAGCGCGACGCGCCCACAACGAATCTGGCCGACGACATGACCTGGACCAAGGGCCGCCATAACGTGCAATTCGGAATCAATTTCCGCTTCATCGACAACGACCGTATGTCATTTAACAACGTGCCCAACTACAGCTTCAACCGCAATACATTGCTGGGCCTGGGCGCCGATATCGACGCGGACGTGCTGGCTTACCTGCAGCCGATGTACGGCTCCAACATTGCGCTTTCCAACGGAACCAATGTGACCAATGCCTTCGGCGCGCTACTCGGACTGGTGAACCAGTTTGGCGCGACTTATAACTTCGGCAAAGATGGCGCGGCTATTCCTTTTGGCCAGCCCGTGACCACTAACTTCGCCGCCCATGAGTACGAAGGATACGTGCAGGATAGCTTTAAGTGGAAACGGAACTTCACGGTGAATTACGGCCTGCGGTACTCGCGGTTTGGAGTTCCGTTTGAAAAAGACGGCGTGGAGGTGGTGCCGGCAGACTCCGCTCAGCCAGTTCTTTGCGGAGCGCAACGGCGGCCAGTTGGCGGGGATTCCGGCCTATGCCCTGCCAGGTTCCATGATCACTTACGCCTTAGGCGGACCGGTGAACGGGCGGCCGGGATACTATCCCGCCGACACCAAGGATTTTGCTCCCCGGGCAAGCCTGGCGTATTCGCCCGAATCGGGCAGTCTGATCGAGAAGATTCTGGGTAAAGGGAGCGTGCTGCGGTCCGGGGGCGCCATTGTCTACGATCACTACGGCAGCGCGATGGTGGCTAAATTCGCATCTTCCGGCTCTCCGGGCCTGGCGACTACAGTCGCCCAACCGGTAAATACCAACTTCACCTCGGCGTTCCGCTACACCGGGAGCGCGCTGCCGGCACTGCCGGCATCGGGCGGGGGAGCATTTCCTTATACGCCTCCGGTGATTCAGGGCGGATTCACTACCTTCAGCGGCGTAGCCAGCGATTTGAAGGCGCCCTACTCTTACGTGATCAACGCCAACTATGCGCGGCCGCTGCCGCACGGCATGAGCCTGGAACTGGGATATGCGGGCCGGTTGTCTCACCGGGGAATTCTGAACCAGGATTTCGCGCAGCCTATGACTAAGTTCACCGATCCGAAGTCCAGGCAATCGTGGCTGCAGGCCAGCACGGTGCTGGCGCAGCTCTTCAATAACGGCGTCACGCCCGCGCAGGTGAAGGCGAACCCCAACCTGGTGCCTAACCAGCCGTTCTTCACCAACATATTCCCCGGTGCGCAGAACCAATACATCACCGGAAGCGCCAGCGCTAACTTCTTTTACGATGTGTTCGGCAATTACTCCGGCAGTTTTCTGGACGGTCTGAACGACATGGACCGGATCCGCCAGAGTGGGGGCGGGTGCATCGCAGTCTATGGGTGCAACACCTTTTTCCCGTTGCAGAATTCCGGCCTGGACGCTTACGTGAACGCTGGGCGGGCGGCCTACCACGCGGCCACCATTGTGATCCGCCGGCCGGTTACGCACGGATGGGGCTACGACTTCAACTACACGTTCTCGCACAGCCTGGACAACGGTTCGGCGTCGGAGACGGCAGGCGGCGCAGCATTGCAGGATGCTTTCAACCCGAACGCATTCCGCGGACCTTCGGATTTCGACGCGCGCCACACGATTACCGCGGACGCGGTGGTGGATCTGCCGGTCGGCAAAGGAAAGGCGCTGCTGGGTCACATGCCCACCTGGCTGGACTATGCCGTGGGCGGATGGCAGGTCAGCACCCTGTTCACGTTCCGGACGGGTCTGCCGCAGACCTGCTCGGACTCCGGCGTATACAACGTGAATTACGATATTTCGGCGTACTGCATCGTGAGGCCGGGCTCGCCCCTGCCGGCAAACGGGTTTACGTTCGACAGCACCGGCGTGCCGAGCATTTTCGCCAACCCCAGCGCGGTGAATTCGGTGGTGGCCGGGTATCCCGGGCAGGTGGGTACGCGCGGGATGTTCCGCGGCCTGAAGATGTGGAATGACGACCTCGCGGTAAGCAAATTCTTCCGTCTGCACAAGGAAACGATGCACTTGCAGGTACGCGCCGAGGCTTACAACCTGCTCAATCACGAGAATTTCGGCAACCCGTCGCTGAACATGGCCAATCCCACGACGTTCGGGGAAATCACTTCGACGCTGGGCGGCACGGCGGCGCGCGTCATGCAGTTCGCAGGGCGGTTCGAGTTTTAGTTCAGGCGGGTAAATTGGGAGTGTGACGAAGTTGCGCACGTCCGTCGAGATTCAAGCGCCACCCGAGCGCGTCTGGGCGGTGCTGTGCGACGTGGAGCGCTGGCCGGGATGGACGGCGAGCATGAAAAGCGTCCGCCGGCTGGAAAGCCGGAGGCAGAGGGTCTGAAGCAGCGGAGCGAAACGGGCACTCCGGCCCTCCGATTGCAAGCTCCCTGGCGTGGTTCGGAATTATTTTCTACTTGCCTGCCTGGCGGCGTCGCTGCGGGCAGCGCCTGTGGCGGTACGTCACATGGAGGGCGAAGTTCGCGGATTCCTGGTGCTGCGGGCGGCGGACGGCACCATAGTGGCGGACGGCGATTCGATGCAGGTGACCAAGGGCGACCGCGTTACCAACCGTCTGGTTTTTCACTTCAAGGACGGGTCCGTACAGGACGAGACGGTAGTCTTTTCGCAGAAGGGCCATTTCCGTCTGCTCAGCGATCGCCTGGTGCAGAAAGGGCCGGTATTCAAACACCCCATGGATGTCTCGGTGAACGGCGCGACCGGCATGGTGACGGTCCGCACGGCAGAGAAGACCGAAACTACGCACCTGGATCTTCCGCCGGATTTGGCCAATGGCATGGTTCCGGTTTTGCTTAAGAATCTGGGCTCGCAATCGGCCGAACTGTCCATGCTGGTCGCCACGCCCAAGCCGATGTTGGTGAAGCTTCTGATCACGCCGCAGGGTGAGGACTCGTTTACGACCGGCGGCGCGAGCCATAAGGCCACCCGTTTTAACATCAAAGTGGACATCGGGGGATTGCGCGGGGTGGTGGCTTCCGTGGTGGGAAAACAGCCGCCGGATACGCAGGTTTGGGTCCTGCCGGGAAGCTTTCCCACGTTCCTGAAATCGGAAGGACCGTTGTTTGACGGCAGTCCGATCTGGCGCACGGAGTTGGTAAGCCCGAGTTGGCCGGCACATTCGGCGAGCAACCGCTGACGCGACCTACGCTACCACCTGGACGTTTTCCAGGCGATCGATAAGGTGGGGGATTTCGTGCTCGTGACAGGGCTCCGGCACCGGAAGATCCAGCATTACGCGGGAACCTTGACCGGCGGACTCTCTGGCCAGCACGATGATACGCGTGCCCAGGCGGAGGGCTTCGCGGGTGTTGTGGGTGACGAACAGTATGGTGGTGCCGGTGGCCTGCCAGAGGTCGCGGATTAACTGCTGCATGTCGCGGCGGGTGCCCGGGTCGAGGGCGCTGAAGGCTTCGTCCATGAGCAGAATCTGCGGCCGCGTGACCAGCGCCTGGGCGATGGCCACGCGCTGCTGCATGCCTCCGGAGAGCTGGTCGGGATATTTGCGGGCATCGTCGGCGCGCAGTCCGATGCGGCGGAGGTACTCGAACGCTTCGGCGCGCCATTCGCGGCGGCGGCGGTAAAAGCGGGGCGTGCAGCGGCCGAACAGGTTGAACTCGGAGACTTCGGGACCGAAGGTAATGTTGTCGAGGACGGTCTTATCCGGGAACAGCGAGTATTTTTGCGGGACATAGCCGCGGGTGCGGTCGGGCTGGTGGTGTTCGATGCCATCCACCAGGATGCGTCCGGCGGCCGGCTTTTCGGAGCCGAGGATGAGGCGCAGGAGGGTAGATTTTCCGCAGCCGGTTTGGCCCAGAACGCAGACGAATTCCCCTTCTTCGATCTCGAGATCGATGCCGCTCAACACGGGCGCAGTGTAGCGGACGGAAACGTCGTGGATCTGGATGAGCGGCATGGCGGTCAGGACTCCCGGAACCACGGGTGCAGCACGCGATTGAGCAGGCGCATGCCGTAATCCACCAGGAAGAGGAGCAGGGCGACCCACAGCACGTAAGGGATGATGACGTCCATGCCCATGTGGCGGCGGAGCAGCGCGATGCGGTATGCCAGGCCGTCGGTAGAGGCAATCATTTCGCCGGCGAAGAGGAACAGCATTACGGCTTTCAGATTGAGCCGGATGCTGTTGAGGACGCGCGGGGCAATCTGCTTGAGCACCACGCGGTAGGCCACGTCGAAATCGCCCGCGCCCAGCGTGAAGGCTTTGACGGTCTGCTCGGCGGGAACTCCGCGAGTGAGGTTGAACGTGTCCAGGATGATGGTGGGAGTCACGCCGATCACGATGAGCATGACCTTGGCCAGTTCATCGATGCCAAAGGCGATAAACAGGATGGGCAGCAGGGAGAGCGCGACGATCTTATCGAAGAACAGGACGAAGCGCAGGAAGAAGGCGCCGACATAGGGGAACAGGCCCATGTGCAAGCCCAGCAGAACGGCGGGAAAAAGCAGGACCATGCTGTAGAAGAAGCGGCGCGAAGTGGCCTTGGTGTCTTTCCAGAGCATGCTGCTGAAGAATTTGCCGCTGACCTGTCTGCTCGTCGTCTTCGGCGGGCTGCATGGCGGCGTCGTACATGCCGCGCATCATCTGGGTGACGGTGGGCATGACGCGGTCTTCCGGATTCTCGCGGTGGCGCGCCTGGGAAACGTAAAGGTAGGCGGCGATGCCGGCGGCGAAGAGAGTCCACGAGAGGAGTGTGGACCAGGTGCGGCCGGGTTTGGCGTGAATCAGTGCGAAGGACATCACAACTTCCCTTGGGCGGCCATCTGCATGTAATTCAGGTCAAAGACCAGGCGGACGCGGTCGGTTTTGCCCTGTATGGTGGAATCGGGGTAACGAATGGCTACGTCGTCAACGGATTTGGTGGCGGCGCCCAGCAGGCCGTGTTCGAAACAGAACTGGCGGACCAGCGCCATTTTTTGTTTCAGGTCGGGGGACGAGCCGAAGGCCACCGCGGATTGCGGCGTGTAGAACATTTTGGTGGTGGAGAGTTGCTCTTTGTAAGACGCCAGGGTGTCCTGCGATCCTTCGGCAATGGCAGCCAGGATCTTATCGTTGGACATCTGGGAGAGCATCTCGAACCACGCGCCGGCAAGGGCCTTGGCGAACTTCTGGCCGGAGCCATCGGGGCGATTCAGAATGTCGGTGCGGACCACGGTAAGGTCCATGATTTCGCCGGGTATCTGGGAAGAATTGAAGAGGGAGGTGACGCCCTTCTGCTTGAGGAGCAGGGACACCATGGGCTTCCAGGTGACCACGGCGGAGGCGGAAGCGTCGCCGATGAAGGCGTTGGCGATATCGGAATCGGAGGTGTTGATGAGACGGACGCGCTTGATTTGATCGCGCAGGCCGTTGAGGGTCATGGCGCGGTCGTAGAGGTACTCGGAGACGGTCTTCTGGACGAGGAGAAGCTTCTTGCCGGCGAGATCCTTGAGCTGAAGATCGTTGCGTACCAGCAGGGCGTCATTGCCGTTGGAGTAATCGCCGATCAGGACGACGGTTGTCGGTACACCGGAGGCGGCGGGCATATCGAGCGCTTCCATGTTGGTCATGGCGCAGGCATCGATGTTGCGGGCCACGAAGGCGTCCAGGGACGGCGCGTAATCGAAGCGTTGGACCTTGATGGCGATGCCGTACTTATCGGCCCATTTGTGGAGGATCCCGGCCTTGTTCATGTAGTAATAAGGGGTCCATCCGGCATACACGCTCCAGCCCACGGTGAAGGTGGGTTTCTGGGCCAGGGCGGAAAAAGCAATCAGGCAGAGTAGCGTCAGAGTGCGCATCGCGTTTCCACGTGGTTACTAGAAACTCCGTGGCGACGCGGCCGACGGCAAGGCTTTTCAGGATTCTATCATGGCAGGCAGCGGAGGCAGGTTCATAGTTTCTTATGGGGCCGATAGACGGGACTTAGACGGGGACAGACCGGGAGGTCTATCCTACCGGATTGATGTGGCGTGGGAGAGGTAGCCGCGCCATCCGCCGAAGCGGGTGATTTCGGCGGCCCCGGCGATAGCGTAGGGTTCGCAGATAAAACATTTGACCGTGTCGCCGTTATCCAGCATGACGCTGCCGATGCCCAGGGGCGGAGGCACGTCGGCGACGAAACTGCCGAAGCGATCGTCGGGCACGGCCCAGACTTCCACTTCGATGCCGGGACCCAGGAACGTGTCGTCGCGCACCAGTCCGGGCTTGGGCGGAACGGTGCGGTCAAGGGCGTAGAGACGATACGGCGGAGCGGTGCGGCAGGATTTGATGCGGCGCGCGCCGCGCTCGGTGAGCTGCCAGTTGAGTTGCTCGCCGCTCAGGTGCGCGCCCACCACGGCGAGCGGCACGCAGCCGGGCGGAAAACGCTCCAATTCGACGGGCGGTCCGGGAACAGCGGTCCGGGAGCGATGGTAGAGGTCGGCAACGGCGAGCAGGGCTTCGTCCGAGAAGGCGGGGCCGATGAAGGAGATGCCGAAGGGCAGGCCGTTGGGTCGGAAACCGGCGGGGACGGCGACGGCGGCCAGGTCCAGCAGGTTCACGAAATTGGTGTAGTAGCCCAGGTTGGTGTTGAGGCGGATGGGGTCGGCGGCCACCTGTTCGTGGGTGTAGATGGTGCCGGTGGTGGGGAGCACCAGCACGTCCATGCGCTTCCATTCGGCTTCGGCGGCGCGGCGCAGTTCGGCGAGGCGGTAAACGGCTTTGAACGAATCGACGGCGGTGTGACGCCCGGCGCCTTCGATAATCTGGCGGACGGTGGGGTCCATGCCGGCGGCATGGGCGCTCAGGAACTCGTGGAGTTCGGCGAGGCGCTCGGCCACCCAGGGGCCGGAATAGAGCAGGTCGGCTGCGGCGCGGAAGGGGGCGAAATCGATTTCCACCTTTTCCCCTCCCAGGGACTGGAGGGCGGCGATCGACTGCCGGTAGAGGGCGGCGGCTTCGTAATCGCCGAAGAATTCGAGCTGTTTGGCGGCGGGGACGCCGAAGCGGAACGTGCCGGCGAGCCAGGGGGCGGCGTCCTGACCGGGCGCAGGCGCGCGCGAAAAGGGATCCAGCGGATCGAAGCCCCGGGCGGCTTGCAGGATGGTGTGGGCGTCGTGACAGGTGCCGGCGAAAATGGAAATGCAGTCCAGCGTACGGCAGGCGGGAACCAATCCCAGCGTACTGAGCAGGCCGCGCGTGGGTTTAATGCCGATGAGATTGTTGAATGCAGCGGGGACGCGGCCGGAGCCGGCGGTGTCGCTCCCGAGGGCGAAGCTGACCAGGCCGGCGGCGACGGCGACTGCCGACCCCGCACTGGAGCCGCCCGAGATGTAGCGCGGGTCGAAGACGCTGGAATTGACGCCATAGGGGGTGCGCGTGCCCACCAGCCCCGTGGCGAACTGATCGAGATTGGTTTTGCCGATGGGGATGGCGCCGGCATCCACCAGGGTCTGGACTACCGTGGCGTTGCCGCCGGGCGCATACGAGTACGCGGGGCAACCCGCGGTGGTGGCGACGTCCGGCCACATCGATATTGTCTTTGACCGCGAAAGGCACACCGAAGAGCGGCTTGGCGGCGGCGAGCGAATCGGCTTCCAGTTTGCGTGCGCGGGCAATGGCGATTTCGCGCGGCACCAGAGAGATCCAGACGGGCTCGAGCGGACCGCGCATGAATACGGCGATAGACTTCGGCGACCACTTCGGACGGGCGGGCTTCGCGCGAGCGGTACAGTTCGCGGAGCGCGCCCAGGTTGAGGGCGATGTTCGGCGTCATGCCGCTACCTCCTGGCGCACCGTGACCAGATTCTGGCCGGCGAAGACCAGGGCGCCGGCTGCGCAATGCAATGTTTCGACGGTGCCGGGAAACGGAGCGGCCACGGCAATTTCCATCTTCATGGCCTCCAGCACCAGGAGCCGGTCGCCGGCCTCGACGCGCTGGCCGGGCGCAACGGCGATGTTCCAGACGCTGGCGGTGACAGGCGAGGTAACCGCGCGGCAGCCTTCGGGGACGGCGTCACCGGAGCCTGCGGGTGCGGCGACGTCGGGCGGCTCGCGGTAGGTGTCCAGGCCGGATGCAGCCCAGCGCTCGCGCTCGGCCAGGAATGCCTCCTGCTGGGTCCGCTTGAAGCTGGCGGAACCGGCTTCGATGGAGCGCAGGAAGGCGTGATAATCGCGCAGGCGGAAATCCTGGCTCTCGATGCGAAGCGGATAGCCGCCATGCGGGAAGGCGTCGCGGATCTCGAGCAGTTCTGCGGCGGAGACCGGGTAAAAGCGGATCTGATCGAAGAAGCGGAGCAGCCACGGGCGGGTCGGCGTGGTAGGTGTTCCACATCTGCAGGGTGCGGCCGACGAACTGGTAGCCGCCGGGACCCTCCATGCCATAAACGCACAGGTAAGCGCCGCCGATACCGACGGCATTTTCGGGCGTCCAGGTGCGCGCCGGATTGTACTTGGTGGTGACCAGGCGGTGGCGCGGGTCGATGGGGGTGGCGACGGGCGCGCCCAGGTAGACATCGCCCAGGCCGAGCACCAGGTAACTGGCGTCGAAGACGATGCGGTGGACGTCGTCGATGGAGTCGAGGCCGTTGATGCGGCGGATGAATTCGATGTTGCTGGGGCCCAGGGCGCGTCGGGGCGGACGGACTGCGTGTATTTGCGGATGGCCAGTTGGGTGGCGGGGTCGTCCCAGGAGAGCGGCAGGTGGACGATGCGGGAGGGCACCACGATATCGTCGAGATCGGGGATGCGGCGCTCGACGGAATCCAGCGCGGCGAGGAGGGTCTCGCGGGGGAGACGGCGGCTGTCGTAGTGGATATGGAGGGAGCGGACGCCGGGCGTGATATCGATGATGCCGGCGAGGTTTTCGGCGCGGAGGCCGGATTCCAGGGCGTGGACGCGGAAGCGCAGGTTGAGGTCGAGGACGTTGGGGCCGTATTCGATGAGCAGGTACTTGTCGCCGTCGGAGCGACGGACGACTGCGGGGGCCGGGGGCCGGGGGCCGCGGGCCGGGGATTGGTGGCTCGCTTCGCTCGCATTTAGAACGGGCTCTTCGCGGAGCGGGACAGCCGGAATGGCGGGCCAGTTTCCGTTTAGGGTGGCCAGGGCTTGATCTAGCTGGGCTTCCATGGTCTTGGCTTGGGCTTCGGAAACGGCGGTGAAGCGGACGGGTCTCCGGGTTGAAGCTGGCCGATTTTCCAGAGGTCGGCGGCGATAACGGTGGCGGGGCAGACGAAGCCTCCCAGGCTGGGGCCGTCGGGGCCGAGGATGACGGGCATGTCGCCGGTGAAATCGATGGTGCCGATGGCGTAGGCGTTGTCGTGAATGTTGGAGGGGTGGAGGCCGGCTTCACCGCCGTCGCGGCGGGCCCAGGTGGGCTTCGGGCCGATGAGGCGGACGCCAGTGCGGTCGGAATTGTGGTGGACTTTCCAGGCGGTGGAGAAGAACGTTTCGATGTCTTCCGGCGTGAAGAAATCGGGCGCTCCGTGAGGGCCGTACATCACGGCGATCTGCCAGTCGTGGGTCAGGGGCGGAGGAGTGCAGGAAGAAACGGGGGAAGGCGACAGGCGACGAAAATCGATCGCCTGTCCCACTCGGAGGGGACTGCCGAATTTGCCCAGGATGAAAGTGCTGCGGCTGCCGAGATATTCGGGAACGTCGAGGCCTCCGGCGATGGCCAGGTAGGCGCGGGCGCCGGGACCGGCGATGGGGCCGAGTTCCAGCGTCTCTCCCGCCTTTACCCGGATGGCCCGGCAGTGAGGCGCGTCAAGCCTGGCGCCGGTGAGCGCGATGGTGGTGTCGCTGGTGAAGCGGAGGGTGGGGCCGGTGACGGTGATTTCCAGGCCCGCGGCGCTTTCCGGATTGCCCACCAGCCGGTTGGCCAGGCGGAAGGAGAGCGAATCCATGGGGCCGGAAGGGGGCACGCCCACATGCCAGTAGCCCAGCCGGCCAGGATAATCCTGCACGGTGGTCTGGGTTCCGGGCTCGAGCACTTCGACGGCATCGCGCCGGTACGGAAAATCGCGCAGGAACGACGTAGTGATGCCGCCGGCGGCGAAGGCGGGGTGCGCGCACACCTGGCGCAGGTACGCGAGATTGGTCTCGATGCCGTAGATGCGCGTGGCGTCCAGGGCGGCACGCATTTTCTGAACGGCCTCGGCGCGGGTAGCGCCGCGCACGATGATCTTGGCCAGCATCGGGTCGTAATAAGGCGTGACCTCGGTGCCGGATTCCACCCACGTTTCGACGCGGGCATCCGTAGGCCAGACCACAAGCGAGAGTTGCCCGGCGCTGGGCTGAAAATTGCGCGCCGGATCCTCGGCATAGATGCGGACCTGAATGGAATGGCCGCAGGGCTTCGGCGCCTCGGGGAGCGACTGGCGGACCATGCACTCCACCAGGTCGATGCCGGTGACCTCTTCGGTGACTCCATGCTCCACCTGCAGGCGGGTGTTGACTTCCAGGAAGTAGAAGCGGGCGGTGTCCTGGTCGTATAGGAACTCGACCGTGCCGGCCGATTGATAATTGACGGCTTTGGCGAGGCGGACCGCGATAGCCAGCAGTTCGCGAGAATCCACGCCCGGAGCCGGCGTTTCCTCGATCACCTTCTGATTGCGCCGCTGGACGGAGCAGTCGCGCTCTCCTAGTGCCACATCGCCGAAGAGCTGGACTTCGATGTGCCGGGCGTTGGCGACGAACTTTTCCAGGTACAGGCCGCCGGTGCCGAAACTGGACTGGCTCAAGTGCTGCACGGCGGCGTAGGATTCGCTCAGTTCGCCCGCCGATCCGCACAGGCGCATGCCGATGCCGCCTCCGCCGGCGGTGCTCTTGAGCATCACCGGATAGCCGATGGCGTCCGCGGCGGCGAGTGCCTCCGCCACCGAATCCAGGAGCCCGGTGCCGGGCAGCAGCGGCAGCGCCGTTTTCGGCGGCGATGCTCCGGGCGGTGTGCTTCAAACCGAAGGCGCGCATCTGGGCGGGGGTGGGTCCCAGGAAAACGATGCCCGCCGTATCGCAGGCTTCGGCGAAGTCCGCATTCTCGCTGAGGAATCCGTAGCCCGGATGGATCGCTTCCGCACCGGTACCGCGAGCGGCATCGAGCAGCGCGGGGATGGAGAGATAGCTTTCCACGCGCACCGCCTCATCGGCCTGGCGCACGTGCAGCGCGTACCGGTCGGGGTCGGCATAAACGGCCACGGAGCCTACACCCATTTTTCGTAAGGTCCTCACAATGCGGCAGGCAATGGCGCCGCGATTCGCGATGAGGACCTTGCGGAACATTACCAGATCAGCACCTGAACGGGAGTCGGGTTATAGGCGTTGCAGGGATTGTTGAGCTGCGGGCAGTTGCTGATGAGCGCCAGAACGTCCATTTCGGCGCGCATTTCCACGTATTTGCCGGGCTCGGAGATGCCGTCTTCAAAGGTGAGTCCGCCTTCGGGGGTCACGGGCACATTCATGAAGAAATTGATGTTGCACGTGATATCGCGCTTGGTCATGCCGTGGTCCCATTCGATGACGCCTTTCAGGAAACTACTGCGGCAGGCGTGCATGAAGCGTTTCTCGATGGCGTAGCGGACCATGTTGCTTTCGTTGGCGCAGGCGCCGCCCAGCGTGTCGTGGCGTCCGCAGGTATCGGCCACGATAGTCAGCAGGACATTGCCGCCGGTGGACATGAGCTGCGTTCCGGTGGTGAGGTAGATGTTGCGCTGGTGGCGAATGGTGTCCTGGGCGCTGTAGCGGTCGGCATAATCGTGCGCGTTGTAAAAGAGGGTATCGACGGCCTGATTGCCATGCAGGTCCACGATGCGGAAATGCTGGCCCTTTTTGATTTCGTGGACCCAGGGTTCGCCCCCGGGGATGACGAAGCTGTAGGCGTCGGCGGTCATAGGAAGTAGCGCTCCGTGAGAGTGAATCCGCGGCCGTTTTCGGGTCGGGAAAGGCGGCAGGGGTCATCGGCGGCCACCGGGGGCGCGTGCCGGATGGAGAGGCTTACCGGTTTGGGCCGGTATTCGGGCGAGGGGTCCAGCGGGTGGGGGCAGGTGTTGAGAACCGTGAGGACGTTCATTTCGGCGCGCAGTTCCACGTACGAGCCGGCCGGGGAATTGCCTGCGTGCCAGGCCATGGCGCCGTCCGCGCCCACGTCCACGCGGCTGAAAAAGTTTACGTTGGGCGCCAGGTCGCGCGGACCCAGTCCCCACTTTCCCAACTCCACCAGGAAGCTGTCGTGCCCGTTACGGTAATAGTCGTTGCGCAGTTGCTGGTAGGCGCCTTCGCCATATTGGGCGCGCACCATGGCGGCGTTGGAACAGCCGCCCAGCGGGTCGTGCCAGCCCACGGTGTCTTGCACCACGGAGCAGAGAATGCGGCCCATGTCGGAATACAGCACCAGGCCCTTGGTGAGACGCGCGATGTGCTGCGCTTTCAACGTGTCCGGCATGTTGTAGCGCTCCACCGGGCATTCGAAGTTGTAGAACAGGGCGCCCACGTTGGCGCCGCCTGCGACGTCCGTGATGCGCAGCAGGGTGCCGCGCTTCAACACGTGGGACCAGCTCGCGGCCGGCTGGACAGATTCCTCCCACAGGATAGAGGTATGGCTCATCGGATACAGGTCTCCTGTTGAAAAGACGGCTGGCAGGCGGAACCGCGTGCCCCACGATCTCAGGCACAGTATGCCAGAACGGCAAGCCGGCCCGTCACGAATAATTTCTATGATGCCGATTATGAAAAAGCGGGTGAGGGTATGCTGATCCGGCGGAGCCGGTGTTTCTGCCGGGGGTGGAGGAGGATCCGAAACCCGGGCACTATGCCGGTTTTGATCCGGATGGCGGCCGGTCGAGGCATGGTGGTGCGGCAGTGCTGCGCGCGACCTGGAAAGCTCGCCGCTGTGGATGAACGGAACAAGGCCCTGTTCCTCGGTACGCATCGTCCCGCGGGAAGCGCACCCCGGAGGGCGGATGCGGATCGCCACCCAAAGGCTCCGCGGCCGGGCGATCAGTCTGCGATCAGCGAGATGGAGCCGATGCCTCCGTGGACGCTGAGGTGGATTTTGGGGCCGGGCTGGTTGTAAGCTTCATTGGTCCAGTGACCGTCGCGTTTTTCCAGGCCGCGGGCGCTGATTTCGCCGATACCGCCGGAGGCTTCGGCGTAGATGCCGACGCTGGCAGGCAGATGCACCACGGCTTCGCCGACTCCGCCGTCGATGGTGACGTCGTAATCCTGTTTGGGAACGCCGCGCAGGTCGAGCTTGATGCTGCCGACTCCCATTTGCACATCGACGTGGCGCAGGGTCAGGCTGCCGAGATCGAGTTGGGCTTCCCCGGCTCCGAAATTGATATGGAAGTTCAGGGGGATGTCCTGCGCAAAGCGGAGATCCCACTCGTACTTGTTATTGCCCAGGTGCACGTTATGCGTTTTGGGCTGGGCCAACGTGAGGTCGCCGGAAGCGTAGTTTAGCTCGGGCTTCCAGGACGGCAGGTTGTAAGTGAAGTAGCCCTGCATCAACTTATGCGTGCCGCTGCCCACTTTCAACTGGCCGGCGCCCATATCGAGGTGCACGGTCACTTCCTTAGCGCTATCGCGCTCAATGGCCTGCGAACTGTACTGTGTCGGTCCGGCCGGTTCGTGCGTGATCACGCAACCGGTGAGACTCAAAGCGCCAAGAGTCAACAGCAATCGGATAGTCATGTGAATCCTGTCTCTCCCGTGCCTACGCAGGGCGGGGCGCAATTGTTCCGTGCCGCTTGCGGTTACAATAAGCCTTCCATGTCTGAAAGCTGCAAGTTTCTTCTGTCCGACAGCCAGATCCCGACGGCCTGGATCAATGTGCTGCCCTCTCTGCCGGAGCCGCTGGCCCCGCCGCTGAATCCGCAGACCCGCGCGCCGCTGACGCCGCAGGACCTGACGCCGATCTTTCCGATGGAACTGATCGAGCAGGAATTCTCCCCCCACGCGACCATCGATATCCCCGGCGAGGTGATGGATATTTACAGGCTGTGGCGGGCCACGCCGCTGTTCCGGGCGCGCCGCCTGGAAAAGGCGCTTGGACACCCCGGCTCACATCTACTACAAATACGAGGGGACCAGCCCGGCGGGCAGTCACAAGCCCAATACGGCGGTGGCGCAGGCGTATTACAACAAGCGGGCGGGAATCCGGCGGTTGGCCACGGAGACGGGCGCGGGACAGTGGGGCAGCGCGCTTTCGCTGGCGTGCAGGCTGTTCGGGCTGGAGTGCACCGTCTACATGGTGCGGATCAGCTACGACCAGAAGCCGTACCGGCGGATGATGATGCATGCCTGGGGCGGGGAGGTCTTCCCGAGTCCCAGCGATCGAACCAATTCGGGGCGGGCGGTGCTGGCGGAATCCCCGGATTCGCCGGGCAGCCTGGGAATCGCCATCAGCGAGGCGGTGGAAGATGCCGCGACTCACGCCGACACGAATTACGCGCTGGGCAGCGTACTAAATCATGTGATGCTGCACCAGACAGTGATCGGGCAGGAGGCGAAGCTACAGATGGCGATGGCGGGCGAAGAGCCGGAGGTGCTGATCGGCTGTTTTGGCGGGGGTAGTAATTTTGGGGGATTGTCGTTACCGTACGTCCTGGACCGTTTGGCGGGTAAGGGGCCACGAATTCTGGCGGTGGAGCCTTCGGCCTGTCCGAGTCTGACTAAAGGGACCTTCGCGTATGACTTTGGAGACACGGCCAAGCTGACGCCGCTCATTAAGATGTACACGTTGGGCCACGATTTCGTGCCGCCGGGGATCCACGCGGGCGGACTGCGCTACCACGGGGCATCGCCGCTGCTGAGCCACCTGATGAAACTGGGGTATATCGAGGCCAAATCGTATCCGCAAACGCCCGTATTCGAAGCAGCCCTGCAGTTTACGCGTGCGGAGGGGATTCTGCCGGCGCCGGAATCGGCTCACGCGATACGTGCGGCGGTGGATGAAGCACTGATGGCCCGGGAGGAAGGGCGGTCTAAGGTAATTTTGTTCTGTCTCAGCGGGCACGGGCACTTCGACCTGGGGTCTTATGAGAGCTACCTTTCGGGAAAACTGCTGGATTATGAATATCCTGGAAGGGATATCGCGGCGGCCTTAGCGGCGAACTAGTACGCTAGCCGGCAACTCGGCATGGGCGGCCAATTCTGTGAAAATGGTCGCATAGTACTCGATCAAAAGGCTTGCAGTCAACGAATGAGAGTGGTAGACTCGTCATGGTTGATCTAGTACTACACTAAAGATGCTGGCAAGCATACTGATTATCGCATTTTCGGTCGTACTGTTCGTTTACTGGTTCCGATATAGCTGCATTCTCCTGCTACGAAATGCAGCGGAGCAGGTGGCTGCACCGGTTTCGGAGCGGGATACCAGATTCGGATGCAGTGAGGTGCTGGTGCGCCTGAAGACCGGGGATACGCTGGATCCGCTCCATAGCGCTTTGAACCGCGACTACCAGATGCTGACCTACCTGATCGAGCATGCAGCAGGTCTGGAGATGACCTCCTTTGAAGACCGCTTGCTGGTGTTGGACTACAAGGTGATGCAGTTGTATTACCGGTCCACCCGAATGATTCTGCCGGATCAGGCCCGCAAAGCACTCACGGAGATGGCGACCGTTCTGGATGTTCTGGTCCAGAAGATGGGCCAGCAAGCGGGCGTTTAGCTCCTTTCCTCGCACTTATTTATACTCGCCTGACGAAAGGTGCGCCAGAAGTCCGCACGGGTTCGGGCCGGGTGCTCTACAATGTAAAAAATGGGAACCCAAGCCACTCTTCAAGCGGCCGTAGACCGGCTCGATGCCGTGCGGCGGGAAATAGCCAAAATCATTGTGGGTCAGGACGACGTGGTGGACGGCGTGCTGATCTGCCTGCTGGCCAGCGGACATGTGTTGCTGGAGGGAGTGCCGGGGTTAGGCAAGACCACGCTGCTGCGCACCTTGTCCCGGACCCTGCAACTGAAGTACTCGCGCATTCAGTTCACGCCGGACCTGATGCCGGCGGATATCGTGGGCAGCATGATCATCGATACCGAAGAGCGCGGCGGAGGGAAGACGCTGCGATTTCAGCCGGGGCCGATTTTCGCCAACCTCGTGCTGGCGGATGAGATCAACCGCGCGACGCCCAAGACGCAATCGGCGCTGCTGGAGGCGATGCAGGAACGAACGGTAACCAGCGGCACCACGACGCATACGCTGGAGATGCCGTTCCTGGTGATGGCGACGCAGAACCCGATCGAGATGGAGGGCACCTATCCCCTGCCCGAGGCGCAGTTGGACCGCTTCCTGATGAAGATCCTGGTGACCTATCCCAGCCGGGATGAACTGAGCCGCATCGTGGAGCGCACGATTCAGCGGGAGGAGCAGGTCCCGGTGCCGGTGATGGACCGGGACGCAATCGCGCAGGTGCGTTCGGTTTGCCGCGAAGTGCTGGTGGCGCCGCACGTGCAGGATTTCGCAATTCAACTGGTGATGTCCACCCAGCCGGATCAGCCCGAGGCGCACGAACTGACGCGGAAGTATGTGCGCTACGGCAGTTCGCCGCGCGGGGCGCAGGCGCTGGTCGAGTGCGGACGAGTGCTGGCTCTGATGCGCGGGCGCTTCCACCTGGCCACCGAAGACATCGTGCATGTGGCGCCGGCGGTGCTGCGTCATCGCATCATTTTGAACTTCGACGCGCATGCCGACGGGCAGACGCCGGAAACGATTCTACAGGCAGTCATCAAAGGTGTAACCGCCAAAGCCTCGGTAGCGTAGGAAACGTATGCCCGCCCCGTTGTTGGACCGGGAATTCCTGGAAAAGCTGGAACGGTTGACCATCCACTGGCAAAAATCATTTGCCGGCCTGGTGGGCGGGCATAACATGTCCCGCTTTGCCGGCGCCGGGCAGGAATTCCTGGACCATCGGAATTTTCATCACGGCGACGATCTGCGTGCGGTGAACTGGCGCGCGTACCTGCGCCTCGAGAAGCTGTTTCTCAAAATGTTCCAGGTGGAACCGCGCGTGCCGGTGCGCATGCTATTGGACGTCAGCGAGTCCATGGCGGCATACGGCGGGCAGAAGTTCGACTATGCGCGCAAGTTGGCGGCGTCGTTGTGCTATGTGGGTCTGGTGCGGCTGGACACGATCGAGATCCACGGGTTTTCGGGCCGCATGGCGCAGCGTATCTTCGCCACCGGGGGACGGCATCGCTTCCCCAGCGTAATGGATTCCCTGGGCGCGCTAGCGGCCTCGGGCAAGACGGATTACAACGCGGTGGTGCGCGACTTCATCGGCAGCTATTCGCAGCGTGGGCTGGTAATTGTAATTTCAGATTTCCTGGACGATCAGGGTTGCGAAAGGGCGCTGCAGTATCTGGCGGATTTCGGCCACGAATTGATGCTGCTGCAGGTGTGGAGCGACGAGGACCGGACGCCGCCGTGGACGGGGGAACTGGAACTGCGCGATGCGGAGACGGGCGCGGGACTGAAGCTGGATTTCGACGACGATGCGCGGAAGCGCTACACGCGCGCGTTCGACGAATACGCGAGCACCATTCAGACCATGGCGTACCGTAGCGGCGGGCGGTATGCGGGGATTGCCACCTCACAATCTCTGGAATCGGTAATTTTCGGAGATTTGATCAGGGCCAGGGGAATCGCGTGAGCTCACCATGTATCTGCTGAACCTATCCCTCTTCCAGTTCCTGGCGGTCTTCGGATCGATCGGCGCGGTTTCGGTGGCGCTGTATCTGCTGGACCGGTCGCGGCGCAAGCAGGTGGTTTCGACTCTGCGGTTCTGGGTGGCGGCGGAGCAACCGGCAGTGGCGGCGCGGCGGCGGCACATCAACCAGCCGTGGAGCCTGCTACTGCAATTGATCGGCATGGGCCTGTTGCTGCTGGCAATTGCGCAATTGCGTTTCGGGACCCCGGCGCTGGCGGGGCGGGATCACGTGATTGTGCTGGACACTTCTTCATGGATGATGGCGCGTTCGGGAAAGGGCACCCTGATGGATGTGGCGAAGGCGCGGGCCCGTCAATATCTGCGGGCGCTGCCGGCGCGCGACCGCGTGATGCTGGTGCGGGCGGATGCCCTGGCCACACCGGCGACCGCGTTCGAGCCCACGCACCGGAAGGTGGATGCGGCGATACTGGCATCGCAGCCGGGGTCCACCGCCCTGAACCTGAACCAGGCGCTTTCGTTTGCGCGGCACGTTCAATTACAGGAAGGGCGAAGGGCCGGGGAGATCGCGTTCATCGGTCCGGGACGCACGGCGGATAGTGGTGAGAGCGCACCGGCGCCTCCCAGGAATTTGCGTGTGATTTCGGTGGCCGATAACGTAGAGAACTGCGGGCTGCGCAAAATCGGGATGCGCCGCTCGGCCACGGACCCCGCACTGTGGGAGATTTACGTTTCCGCGCACAATTACGGGACCACGCAGCGCAATGTAACGGTGTCGCTGGAGTTCGGCACGCCGCAACAGGCGGGCCGGGTGCCCATTGGCACGCAGGGGCTGACGCTGCCGCCGGGGGGCGATAGCGAAGCCAGCTTCCAATACCGCACCACGGCCGCCGGAGTGCTGGGCGTGCATCTGACGCCGCACGATGTGTTCCCGGCCGACGATCATGCGGAAATGGAGCTGCCGGGCCAGCCGGCGCTGGCGGTAACGGTGTATTCGAACGAGCCGGAACTGCTGCGGCCGGTGCTGGCCGCTACGCCCCGGGTGACGGCGATCTTTCGCAAGCCCGAGGAGTACCGTGCGAACGATCAGGGGTTGGTGATTCTGGACCGCTTTGTGCCGCCGCAGCGGCCCGCGGCGGATTCGATCTGGATCGATCCACCGGCGCAGGGCTCCCCGATACCGATTCGCACGACGGTGGAGAATGTGCCGTTCGCGGGCTGGAACCCGGAGCATCCGGCATCGGCGGGCTTGCGCACCAAAGACTTTAAACTCGAAAAAGTCTCGGTCTTCGAAGCCGCGCCGACCGACGGACTGGTAGGCGAGGTGGCGGCCGGTCCGGTGATTGTCGCTCGCGAGGGCAAGCCGAAGATCGTGGTGCTGGGATTCCATCCGGCGCTGTCGGCCATGCGCTACGAACTGGCGACTCCGCTGCTGTTTGCCAATCTGCTGCGCTGGGTATCGCCGGAGATTTTCCAGCGCTGGGAAATTACCGGCGGCAGCGTGGGTACGGTGAGGGTGGCGCTGGACCGGGATACGCCGCAAAAGGACATCCAGGTGACGGGCGAAAACGGCGCGCCGCTGCCATTCACGATGCATGATCGCACCGTGCAGTTTTTCTCCGGGACGCCGGGGTCGGTCCGGGTAGTGGCGGGCAATCGTGAGTACATGTACGCGATGACCATTCCGGAGTTGTGGGATTCGAAATGGGTGCCGCCGGGAGATGCGCGGCAGGGCATACCGCATTTCGCCGCGGTCTTGAGCAGCAGCGTCGATGTATGGCCGTGGCTGGCGGTAGCGGGCGGTTTGTGCCTGCTGGCGGAATGGGTGCTCTTCGGAAGTTTCCGGCGGGCATTGCGCCCCCTGCTGCTGCGGCACAAATCGCAAACCACGGCGGAGGTGCGGCGATGACGTTCGACCGTCCGTGGGCCCTGGTGCTGGCGCTGTTGCCGGTGGTGTGGGCGGCCTGGGAGTGGCGTGGTTCTTCCCGCCGGCTGGCTTTGGGTTTGAAGGCCGGCACGCTGCTCGCGATCGCGCTGGCGCTCTCTATGCCGCGGCTGACGGTCTACCAGAGCAAAGTGGCGGTAGGGCTGCTGGTGGACACATCGGCCAGCATCTCTTCGAATGATTTGCAAACGGAGTCGGGCCTGGCCGACCGCATGGAGCGGGCCCGGGGCGGTCATTGGATGCGCGTGATTCCGTTCGCGCGCACCACGCGGAACACGGCGCTGGACGAGCACGGACGCAAAGGCTGGCAGTTGCGGCACACGGCGGGCGCACCGGGGCACGGCACGGACCTGGAAGCAGCGATTCGCGATGGTGTGGCCTCGCTGCCGGCGGGGATGGTGCCACGACTGGTGCTGGTGAGCGACGGCAACGAGAACCTGGGGAGCGTGGCGCGAGGGATCTGGCAGGCGCAGCAGTTGGGGGTGCCGATCGATACGGTGGCGGTGACAGGGCGGCCCAAACCGGGCCTGCTGCTGCAGGCGGTTTCGTTTCCCGGGCAGGTGTTCAGCGGGGAGCGGTTTCCGATTGAGGTAACGCTGGACTCGCCGGCGGCCACGCAGGCCGCGGTGGAACTGACGGCGGAAGGAAAACAACTGGGATCGAGCAGGGTGGCCCTGGCTGCGGGAACCAATCATCTGCGCCTGGAAGCTAACGTAAATTCGGTGGGCGCGATCGCGCTGGCGGGGAAGATCTCGGCCGAAGGGATGGGGGAGACACGATTCGAGGACGCGGTGATTCTGCGCCATCCGCGCGTGCTGGTAGTCTCCAACGATCCGCCGGCGAGCGAGGTCCACTTGCAGCGTACTTTGCAGGCGAACCAGTTCGAGGTGGAGCACTCGCAGACGGGCATTCCCGAGAAGCTGGACGATTATCAACTGATCGTGATCAACAACTGGGACATGGAAAGCATTCCGGCGCCGCGCAAGGAGGCGCTGGAGGCATTCGTCAAAAAGGGCGGCGGCCTGGTGTGGATCGCGGGCGAGCACAACATCTACGTGGACAAGAAGAATCAGCCGGAAGACGCGTTGGAGCGGACCCTGCCGGCGAAATTGGCGCCGCCGCGTTCTCCGGAAGGGACCAGCGTGGTGCTGATCATCGACAAATCGTCTTCCATGGAGGGGCGGAAGATCGAACTGGCGCGGCTGGCGGCGAGCGGCGTAGTGGATAACCTGCGGCCCATCGATACGGTGGGCGTGCTGATCTTCGACAACTCGTTTCAATGGGCGGTGCCGATCCGGAAGGCGGAAGATCGCGGGGCCATCAAGCGGCTGATCGCGGGGATCACGCCGGATGGCGGGACGCAGATCGCCCCGGCATTGACCGAGGCGTACCAGAGAATTCTGCCGCAGACGGCGGTCTATAAACACATCGTGCTGCTGACCGACGGGATCAGCGAAGAAGGCGATACCATGAACCTCACCAAAGAAGCGGTGGTCAATCACGTGACCATTTCCACGGTGGGGCTGGGGCAGGACGTGAACCGCGCTTTTCTGGAAAAGGTGGCGTCTTCGGCCGAGGGCAAATCCTATTTTTTGAACGATCCATCCGGGCTGGAACAGATTCTGTTGCGCGACGTGGAAGAGCACACGGGCGTGACGGCGGTGGAGAAATCGATCACGCCGCGGATCCTGCAGGCGGCCGAGATTCTGGATGGCGTGGGGATGGAGACCGCTCCGGTGCTGCGCGGATATGTGCGATTCCAGTCGCGGCCCACGTCGGATACCATTCTGGAGGCGGACCGGGGAGACCCGCTGCTGGTGCGGTGGCAGTATGGGCTGGGGAGGAGCGCGGTGTTCAGCAGCGATGCCAAGAATCGCTGGGCGGAGAAATGGGTGACCTGGCCGGGCTTCGACAAACTGTGGGCGAATATTTTCCGCGATCTGCTGCCCCATGCGCCGCAGACGGAGACGTCGGCGGATTACGATCGCGCGTCGGGGATGCTGGTGGTGGATTATCGCCTTTCGAAGAACGTGCCGGAACCGGCGGCGATTCCGGACATTTTCGCCATGGGGCCCAACGGATTCCAACAGCCGCTGAAGGTGAGCAAAGTGGCGGAGGGGCACTATCGCGGGAGCCTCGCGATCGGCCAGAACCAGGGGCTGTTCCGGGTGCGCCCGGTGGCGGATTCGCCGGCGTTTCCGGAGGTGGGATTCTACCGGCAGGAAGACGAGATGCAGGAGTACGGCAACAATCCGCAACTGCTGCGGCAGATTGCGTCGGCCACGGGCGGGCGCTACAATCCTGCGGCGCGGCAGGTATTCGATGCCACAGGGCGCAGCATTGCCACGGTGATGGATCTGTGGCCGCTGTTCCTGGCGTTGGCAATTCTGCTGAATTTGGCCGAACTGGTGCTGCGGAAGTGGAAGGGTCTGTTGGAGGCTTTGCATCTGCGGCCGGCAACGGCGTAGGGCGCCCGTATGTCTGAACGTCTCTACTACACCGATTCCTATTTGCGCGATTTCTCCGCGCGCGTGATCGAAACTTCACCGGACGGCCGGGTGGTTTACCTGGACCGGACCGCGTTCTATCCTACTTCGGGCGGACAGCCGTTCGATCTCGGCACCATCGGCGGAATCGCCGTGACCGAGGTCTACGATGAGGAGGAGCGCGTTGCCCACAGGGTCGCCGCGCCTGTCGCCGCCGGGCCCGTCGCATGTGCCATCGATTGGCGGCGCCGTTTCGATCATATGCAGCAGCACACTGGACAGCATCTGCTTTCGGCCGTCTTCGAGGAGTTGTTTCGCCTGAAGACGGTGAGCTTCCACATGGGCGTTGACAGCTCCACCATCGATCTGGAAGGCGGCGCGGTGGATGCGCGCGTGCTGGCCGATACCGAGCGGCGCGTCAACGAGGCAATCTGGGAGAATCGTCCGGTGGCGGTGCAGTTCGAGCATGCCGCGGAAGTCCAGGGGCTTCGCAAGCCCTCGGATCGCGAAGGCACGCTGCGCATCGTCTCTATCGAAGGTGTGGACCGCAGCGCGTGCGGCGGCACCCATGTGCGGGCTACCGGAGAAATTGGCGCCGTGCTGCTGCGCAAGGTGGAAAAGGTACGGCAGAGTTCGCGCGTGGAATTCCTCTGCGGAGGCCGCGCCATCTGCCGCGCCCGCGCCGATTACGACGCTCTATCGCGTACCGCGCAGCTTTTTTCAGCGCCGCTGGACGAGGTGCCGGGCATGGTCGCCGCGGCACAGGAGACGGCGCGCGCCGGGGAGAAGGCCCGTCGCAAACTGGAACTCGATCTGGCGGCGTACCAGGGGCGGGAGCTGTACACGGCCACCGCGCCCGGGGCCGGCGGGATTCGCCGCGTTTCGCGGCGGGCCGAGCGTGGCAATCTGGAGGAGTTGCGCGCCATCGCGCAAAACTTCACGGCAGGATCGAAGGCTGTTTTCGTGGCGGCTCTACAGGATCCCGCGTCCATCCTGCTGGCCGTGTCCGAAGATGCGGGAATCGATGCCGGCAAGGTGCTGAAGGCTGCTCTCACCGCTCATGGCGGACGTGGCGGCGGTACCGCGCGCATCGCGCAGGGCAGCGTTGGCGATGCCGCCCGGCTGGACGCAATACTGGCGGAACTAAGCTAGCTGTCTCCCCGGAAATCGTAGAAGACCCGAATGAGGTTACCGTCCAGATCGGCCGCGATAAACTCGCGCAGTTTCCACGGTTTGTCCTCGGGCTCGGAAACGATCTTGGCTTGCGCGGACTTCCACTCGGCGTAGAGTTCGTCCACCTCAGCCTTGCTCTCGAGATTGAGCCAGAAAAGTATCGGGCCGGTATTGCCGTAGGACTCGCGGAAGGAGCGGTTGGTGATAAACAGCCTGCAATTGCCCCTTGAAATGCCTGCGATGCCGCCCTGGTCGTCTCCCCAATCCATGGTGAAGCCCAGCGAGTTGACATAGTAAGCCGCGGCTTTGGAGACGTTGGCCGCGGGAATTTCCGGGACAGGAGTGGGGAACATCATGGGTTTTTGGCTTCAGGCATCTTAGTTCGTTGGCGACCAGTGAGCCGCAGTTGCCATCGTCTTCTTGGCGGCTTCGTCCATGAACGTGCGGGCCTGCTGCCAGTTTTCGGCGCTTAGGTTGGCGGGCTTCCGCTCCGGCGCAAAGAAGGCCGGCAGATACTCGCGCAGCCTGCGCGCCGCGGCAGTGATGGTGGCGGCTTCCGGCTTATGCGGATTAGTCAGTAACTGGCCGCTCACGGTAGTCAGATAGAGGACGTTCAGAATCTCGGTCGGCCCATCGGCCGGGTCCGGAAAGGTCCGCTCCAGGCCCTTGGCCAGCAGTTTCGCGCCCTCTTCCACAACTTTGTCGGGATGATTCAATTTGCTGAAGACCTGCATGTACAGGACGCGGCGCTCGTCTTCGTAATCCGAATCGCGATAGCGGCGGGACCAGTTATCGAGGTCCACGAGTTGTTTGGCTGGGTCGGCGGCGTCTTTCAGCACCTGGTTATAGCTGGCGCGTTCGCCATCGTCGCGCGGCCGCTTCGGCTTCAGGATGGGCGGTTGGGGCCTCCCCGAGGTAGTTCCGCCTCTGCCCGCCGATTGGGGCGGCGCGGGTGAGGCCGGGACAGGCGTCGAGGTTTTGGGCGGCTGCGCCGGCTTCTTCACGCCACCCGAGGTGGTCATACTGAAAGTTCCCGCAAGCACCGGATAGGGTACGGCGTAGGGCACAGCCACCTGCTCCGGGTCGGCCGGCGGATTGTTGATGACCACGACCGGCGGAGGCGGCGCAGGAGTAATCACGATGGTTGGCTGGGGCGGCGGCGGGTCGCCGAAGTCCTGAAAGCTCACGCCTCTTAGCGATGGCACAATCCGCGTGCTGCCGGCCTTCACCACCGGCCGTAGGGCATCCAGTCGCGCCGTGACGAAGGAAGGCGAGGGAAGCGACGACAGAAACACCGCGGCGGTGAGCGCTTCCTTGGGACGATCCTTGAATCCGGCCGGGTCGATGGCCCCGGCTTCGGCGGTAAACGCGGCCCATGTGGTGTGCACGTTCAGGAACTCCTGCGGCTGTGCGGGCGGCTCCCATTGTTCGCCGGGGGCCAGCGGTCCCCACCCGGCGATCTTCTGCCCGCGCATCCAATACACGTCGCCTGGTTTAAATACCTGGCTGACCGAAGGGATCCAGATCCAGCCCAGCTCACTGGTGCGTGTCCACCGGCCGTAATGGAACGGCAGCCAGCCCCACGAGTCGCTGCTGATCCAGGTGTAGCCCATGGCGTAATACCAGCGCCAGCGGCCGTTCTGAAAGGGTACCCAGCCCGCCGCCGCTTTGGGCTGCCAGACGGTACCGTAGGCGTCGGTCTCGATCCACTGGCCCGCCGCGTCCAGATCGGCCAGACCGTACCGCTCCATCACGTGCCCTGCGCTGGCGGGCGAGGCCAGCGCTTTGTCACGCTCGGTGTTCCAGGTGTCGAGGGCCATTTCGGCCACTCCGTGATCCAGCACGAAACGCGCGGGATTCTCCGGCTCCACGCGGGTGTACTGCCCCTGCACCAGGTCGATCTCGGCGGTGGGCGAGGAAAATCGTGCCGACCCTTCGAGTATGGAAAGCCGCGTCCATGCCGTTTCGGCTTCCAGGCGGATGCGCGCTCTCTTGACCAGGATCACCTGCATGCCGGGTGCGGCCAGCGTCAAGGCGTCTCTGCCCTGCGGACGTCCGGTGAAGTAGGCCACCCCGTGATCCAGGGAAATCAGCGTGACTCGCTGGCCGGTGGAAAGCTGGGAGTAATCGGACAACTCGCCTTGCGACTCGGGGCCGAGGCGGCAGACGCCGCCATCGTCCAGTTCAATTTCGACGCGCGCGCCGGCGCCGGTGCGAACCCAGGCCGATTCCGGCAAAGGCAGGTTCCGCTCCGCCGGCATCCAGTCATCCGCCGGGTGAAGCTGCACCTCCACCGGGCCCGAAAACTCGCCCAGTCGGGCGTACCGTACCTGCCCCGCGAAGAGCGCCGCGGGAATCAACAAGAGGGTGAGCCGTTTCATGACACCTACCCGCCAATGTTGACGAGCATACCTCTGTAAGCGTTGTAAGTAAAATCAAAGAGTGACGGACGCCGTCCTTTTGGACCACATTGCGGGCCTGCCCCATGCCAAGGCCAATTTTAAACAGCTCGTTCGGGAGTTCGGGACGAAGGGCGGCGAGCGTGCCGGCCTGGAATCCGCGCTCGCCCGCCTGACCGCGCGCGGCGACCTGATCGAGCTGCGCTCCGGTCACTTTGCCGTCACGGCGCGCAGCCGCGAATTCGCGGTGGGCCGCCTCAACATGCACAGGGAAGGCTACGGCTTCCTCATTTCGGATCACCCCATCGAGCGTCTCAACGGCGACATCTTCATTCCGCCCGATTCGGCCGCCAAGGCCATGCATGGCGACAGGGTGGTGGTGCGCATCGCCCGCATCGAAGCCGACGGCCGGGCGGACGGGGAGATCGTCAAGGTGCTGCGCCGCGCCAATCCGCTGGTGGTCGGCGAATTTCACATCGGGCGGCGCGGGTGCTACGTGGTGCCTCATGACGACCGCATCCAGCAGTGGATCGAGATTCCCGAGGGCATGGAGTTTCCGCCGGAGACGGTGCCGGTGGACCGCATCGGTGTGACCGCGCCGAAGGTCGATTCGGTGGAAGATCTCAACGGGATGGTGGTCAACGTGGAACTGCTGGAATTCCCGGAGAAGGGCAGCAGCCCGGTGGGCCGCGTGATGGAGATTCTGGGCCGGCCCGACGATTTTGGCGTGGATGTCGAAATCGTCATTCGCAAACATCACCTGCCGCACCAGTTCCCGCCTGAGGTCCTGGAGCAGGCGCAGGCCGTGCCCTCCGTAATTACCTCCGCCGAGTTGGAGGGCCGCCGCGATTTCCGCCCGCTGGATATCGTGACCATTGACGGCGAAACGGCGCGCGATTTCGACGACGCCGTGTGGGTGGATCGCCTGCCCAACGGCAACTATGCCCTGCAGGTCCACATCGCCGATGTCAGCCACTACGTGCGCCCGGGCACCCCCATCGACTCCGAAGCCCGCCTGCGCGGCACCAGCGTCTACTTTCCCGATCGCGCCGTCCCCATGCTGCCCTTCGAGCTGTCCACCAATATCTGCTCACTGGTGCCGCAGTCCGACCGGCTGGTGCTATCCGCGCTGCTCGAAATCGATCACCAGGGCGAAGTCGCCGGCCAGGAGTTCACCGCCGGCGTTATCCGCAGCGTGGAGCGGATGACGTATACCAATGTTCACCTGCTGCTGGAAGGCGATGCCGGGTTGCGGGACCGCTACCGCCCGCTGGTGAAGCGCTTCGAACTGATGCAGGAACTGGCGCTGATTCTGAACCGCAAGCGGGTGCGCCGCGGTTCCATCGATTTCGATCTGCCCGAGCCGCTCATCGAATTCGACGAGTGGGGCGCCATGACCGGCGTTTCCCGCGCGCCCCGCAACATAGCCCACCGCCTGATTGAAGAGTTCATGCTGGCCGCCAATGAAGCCGTGGCGGCGCATCTGGAAGCAGCCGGCATCGCTTCGATTTACCGCATTCACGAATTGCCCGATCCGCGCCGCGTGCTGGAATTCGAAGAGGTGGCGGCGCACTTCGGGCATTCGCTGGGCGTGGGCGCGATTCCGGTGAAGAAGTTCGGCTACACCGATAAGCGGCGCGACGGCAGCAAACAGCGGAAGGAAATCGTTTTGCCGGGCCAGACCAATATTTCGTCGCGGCACTATCAGAAGCTGGTCGCCAAAATCGAAGGCAAACCCGAAGAGCGCATCCTGAGCTACCTGATGCTGCGCTCCTTGCGGCAAGCGCGCTACCACGTGGACAACGCCGGCCACTTCGCCCTGGCGGCCGGGAGTTACACGCATTTCACGTCGCCCATCCGCCGCTATCCCGATCTGGAGATTCACCGCCTGCTGCGCGGCGTGATGGAAAACCGCATCGCATCCTTGCCGCAGGAGCCGGAACTGCGCGCCATTGCCGAAGAGTGCTCGCAATCCGAGCGGCACGCCGCCGATGCCGAGCGCGAACTGGTGGAGTGGAAAAAGGTGAAGTTCATGGCCGAGCGCGTGGGCCAGGATTTTGACGCCCTGATCATCAGCACCGCCAAATACGGCCTCTTCGTCGAACTGGCCGAACTGTTTATCGAGGGCCTGGTGCCTATCGACACCCTGCCCGGCGACCAGTACACTTATCAGGAGAACATTCGCAAGATCGTGGGCCGGCGCACCCGCCGTGAGTTTTCCATCGGCGACCAGGTGCGCGTGGTGCTCGATCGCGTGGATGCTAACGAACGGAAGCTGCAGTTTTCAATTCTGGAAGATGAAACTCCTCGACCCAAGCGAGCTGGCGGAAATCCCCGGCGGAACGTTTCTCATGGGACAAAACGACGGCCGCGATGAGGAGCGTCCGGCCCACCGGGTCACGGTCGCGCCGTTCCGCCTGTGCCGCCACCAGGTGACCAACGCCCAGTACGCTGCATTTCGCCCGTTTGTGTTCGCGTGTGCCGAACTTCCGGTAACCAGCGTGAGCTGGTTCGATGCGGTGGATTTCTGCGCGTGGCTGGGCCGCGAGTGGGGATTGACTGTCCGCCTGCCTGCTGAGGCCGAATGGGAATTCGCCGCGCGCGGCGGTCTGGAGCAGAAACTGTACCCGTGGGGCGACCGGCCGGTCACAGAGCGTCCGGGATATGCCGAACGCTGGCGCGAGGGTCCGGAGCCCGTGGGTGGCACCGAACCCAACGGTTACGGGCTGTTCGACATGTGCGAGAACGTTCACGAATGGTGCAGCGATTGGTACGACCCGGGCTATTACGCCGTCTCGCCGGTGGACAATCCGCAGGGTCCGGCCGCTGGCAGCCGCCGGGCTTCACGCGGGGGCGCCTGGAGGCACCAAATCAAGATCGCCCGCTGCGCCGCCCGCAGCAGCATTCCGCCCGAATTCCGCTACGCCGATTACGGCTTCCGGGTGGCTGTGTGACAGTTTGGCAGTGCGGTAGCGTAGGCTCAGACAAGCAATATCTAGCGGGACGTCTTGGCTCGATCAGTGTTTGTATTACCCTTTATCACTCGCGTCCCAATTAGCTCCTTGTCCCTTCCGCCCATGTTGATAACGTTGGCCAAAGCTCCGCTCTGACCCGGAGCGCACCCGCGCTGTCGGCCCCGACCGGAATAACTGTCTCCCGCTATCTCGTCGCGCTGCTGTCCGAGTTATCTGCTCCTATGCCGTCAGGAATCAATGTCGCCTGTTTAGAATCGTTTTGCTGCTGTCCAACTGCCTCTACCACGTGATCTCAAGCTGTTGCGCGTCGTCGTGCACTCCGGCCAGCGCCGGTGGCGCAGCAAAAGGCTCGTCCAGCCATGCCCACAAATCGCGAAGAAGAACAACTGCTGGCGCAGCAAAGCCGCCAAGTCGAGAGCGACCAGGCGAAACTCGATTTCATTTGCAGGTACTTCAAGACCAGCATCGCGATCAGCGCCGTCCATACCTGGGTCTTAACTGCATTGGCGCTGGTCCCCACAAACGTCTTGATTTTGCTGTCTGTTTCAGCGCCTTGAAAAACAATTCCACTTGCCAGCGGTCCTTGTAGATGGCCGCAATCGTCGAGGCTGCCAGGTGGAGCAGGTTGCTGAAGAAGACCAGGATTTCCTGACTTGTCCTCGTTCCAGTATTCGATGCGACGGAACAGCACCGGCTCCTCCTCGCCTTTCGCCAGCGCCGGCAGCGAGATGATCTGATCCTTCAGCACGTTTCCATTCTTCTGGAACCTCGCACTCCTCCACCACCGTGTAGACCGTGTTGGTTTTCATCCGCGTCACAAAGAACACGCCTTCCTGCGTCAGTTCCCGGAACCACACGAAATCGTTGTAGCCGCGATCAATCGCCAGAATCGTGCCCGGATTGAACCGCAAGTGCGCGCTACGTTGATCTCGCTGTACTTGCCCTCCGTCACCACCGCGAACGAGGGCAAGTAGCCGTCGTGGTCCAGCAGCAGATGCAACTTGATCGCACCCTTGGTTGCCGGAATTTCGCCCAGTCAAACATGCTCAGCGACAGGTCGATGACGCTGCCATCCAGACTCATCAGCTTGTTTTTGAAACGGAACTTCTTGCGCGCGCCCTGCCGGCTCACCAGTTCCTGGCATTTGACCAGAGTCTGCATGAACACCGTCTGGTACAACTCCCACGGCCGATTGTCGTTGGCATAGGCCAAGGTGGACTTCTTCGGCGCCACCGGATGCCCAGATGCTTCAACTGTCCCTCGCAGCACGCCAGACCCCACAAATTTCGCGCAACGAATGCGCATGCCCCACTTGGCAAAACAGCATGGCCACAAATTGGCCCCAACTGGTGAAGCCCCTGGCGTTGCGTTCGGCCTTGTGCTCCTTGACTGCCTTTTCGAACTCCCCACGCGAAAACAGCTTCAAAACCTGCGAGAAAACACTGCATACTTTCATTAGGTTGAGTCTCCTGAGGTTGAATTGGTTCTTGCTGGAACCCAATCCAGCCTATCAGGGGCTCAGCCTCTCACTGTTCCGCTGCCCTCCGCCGCCGACATCCAGTTAGCTCGCTAATTTGGACAGCAGTGCGTGCCAATACATCTGCGG